>CAWIXS010000001.1:0-197153 GCA_963840075.1 uncultured Alphaproteobacteria bacterium
ATTTCGTTCGGCGCACTGGTCGCCATCAACTACCCGGGATCGTCGAGCGCACTGGTGTCGTGGTTGGCGGCGCTGGGGCGCCCCCTCGCCGATTGTCCTGCTGCTGGCCGGCCTGCTCTGTGTCGTCGGTGCCTTCGTGGTGCTGCTCGCCGGTCCGGCGCTGCTACCTCTACGCCGGCGGACTCGTGCGCTGGCAGAGCGGACGGGTGCGGGTCATGGCGTCGTCCGGATTGCCCTGATCGAGCGCCTCTATGGCAACGTTCCCGGTACCGCCACGCCATACGGGCCGGCTACAAGGTCATCCCGGCGGGGAAGTCCAAGCCGCTGGCCATCGAGGCCGAGCGAGGGCGACAGGGAGGGCGACGAGATGGCCGCCCGCCTCGAGGAGTTCGCACGTGCAGCCGGTGTCTACGTGAGCTGACGGGCCGGCCTCTGGCATGTCGGGTTACGCGCGCGCTATCGCGCCAACCCAGCCTACCTCGTGGCCCGCCAGGGCGTCTCTTTCCCCGCCGCAGTGCGCTTGCCTTCCATGGCATCGCCGCTCACGCGGCCCTTGTACTCGGTGCCGCCGGCGCTGAACGTGATCTCCTCGCCGGCGAGCTTGCCCTTGACGGGCGCAACGACATTGCCCGAGGTCAGGGTGCCCTTCAGCATCTGGTATTTCTGCTCCAGCACGAGCCGGCCCTCCCCCAGCTGCCAGGTGCCCTCGACCCTGGCGGGCACCACCCAGAAGAAGGCGCTGCAGAAGGTGCGGCAGTTGCCCACCGACGCCACGGTCTGGTCCGCCCGCCAGTCGCCCATGTCGAAGGAGTTGGAGACCACGCGCGTGCCGGGCTTCATGGCGAGGATCTTCGGCCGCAGGCGCAGGTTGATCTCCGGCAGCAGGAACAGGGTGACGACGGTGGCCTCGGAGAAGTCGGTCTTGAACAGGTCGGCCTTCATGAAGGTCGCCTTGCCGGTGACGCCCGCCTTCTCCGCGTTCTGCCGCGACAGCTCGACCATGTCGGGGTTGTACTCGACGCCGAGCGCCTTGGCGCCGCGCTTGGCTGCGGCGATCACGGTGCGGCCGTCGCCGGAGCCGAGGTCGATCACGTAGTCGCTCGCTGTGACCTTGGCCATGTCGAGCATCCGCTGCACCAGGGTCTCCGCCGTCGGCACCCACACCACGTCCTTGCCGGGTTGGTACTCCTGCGGCTCGAATGGCTTGGGCGACTGCGCCTCGATCGAGGTCAGGCCGGCGACGGCGACGAGGCTCAGCACGGCGAGCGATCTGGGCAGAGCTCGCGACGGCGTCATGGTTCCCATGGTCCCTTCCTCCCTGCGGCGGGCGATGGCTCTTGTATGCGGCAAACTTTTCCACGCCATCTTAACGGTTGGTAACGGTTGCATGCGCGAGGCTGGATTCCCCGCGGAGCGGGCTGATTTCTGCCACCTCGGGCTGGGGGCACCAGGGTGCCGGTCCGGTCCGCAGTGGCCGTAGAATCGCAAATGCGGGACGCCCAGGGCATTCTGGGGGAGGTCCCTCGCTCTGCGCTGCGCGGCACGCCGGGTTGCACGAGCCCGACTTGGCAAAGCCATCTCTCTCCACGACAGTTGTCGCGACACCAGAGAAAAACAAACGGGACGGAGCGCGCTCATGGAGTTCGGAGTTCTCCTCACCTCGCATCCCCACGTGGACCGCGAGCCCTATCCGCATCGGGGCGTCCATGCCCGCGTCACCGAGGAGGTTCTCGCCGCCGACCGTCTGGGCTTCGACTGCGCCTGGCTCGCCGAGCACCACTTCTCGACCGAGTACGGCATCATGCCGGACGTGTGGGTCTACGCCGGCTACCTCGCGGCGCTGACGAAGCGCATCAAGCTCGGCATGGCGGTGGTGACGCTGCCGCTCGCCAACCCGGTGCGCGTCGTGGAGAACGCCGCGTTCGTCGACATCCTGAGCGGCGGCCGCGTCGCGCTCGGCCTCGGCTCCGGCTACCGCAAGTACGAGTTCGACGGCTTCGGCCTCGACTTCGAGGCGCGCCGCGACATGCAGGACGAGGCGCTGGCGATCATCTCGGACTTGCTGCGCACCCGCAAGACCAACCGCCGGGGCAAGTACTTCACCGCCGTCGTCGAGAGCCCCTACGAGCTGCTGCCGCAGCCGGTGCAGAAGCCCCATCCGCCGCTCTACCTCGCCGGCGCCACCGACCGCTCGATCGGCACCGCCGGCAAGCTCGGCTTCGGCCTCATGCTCTCGACGCTGACCCCCTTCGACACGCTGGCGACGCAGGTCGAGCACTACCGCGCTCAGCTCGCCGAGGCGAGCCAGGAGGCGCGCGCCAATCCCGGCTTCGGCCACATCGACGTGGCCCGCTGGGTGTACGTCGCCGACAGCGACGCTCAGGCCAAGAAGGACAGCGAGCAGGGCCTGCTGCGCCACCTCAAGCACTTCTTCGGCGGGCACCAGTCCGGCTATCTCGGGCAGACCTCGCGGGGCGAAGGCTCGGTCGCCAGCGGCCTCGACTACGATATCCTCGCCCGCTCGACCATCGTGCACGGCTCGCCGGCGACCGTCGTCGCCCGCATCGAGGAGCTGAAGGCGAGGACCGGCCTCACCTCGCTGATGCTGCACTATCCGCCGTGGTACGGGACGGAGAAGGCGACGCGGTCGCTGGAGCTGTTCGCCACCGAGGTGATCCCGCGCCTGCGCCCGCCGGCCAAAGCGGCCGCGTAGCAACCGTCTCGGCTTTCTTTTTGCTCACGCTGTCTTGCATGTCCAATCCGTATTGGTCTTGAGCATAACATTGAGGATGGTGAGCAGCTTTCGCATGGTGGCGACGATGGCCACCTTGTGGGTCTTGCCGCGCGCCCGCAGGCGGTCGTAGAAGGGCTTGGCCACGGGGTTGTGCACGATGGCGACCCTGGCGCAGTTGAAGAGCGCCTGGCGCACGTCGCCGCGTCCACCCCTGATGGAGCGGTAGCCCTTGCGGTCGCCGCTTTCGTTTGGGAACGGGGAGCCGGCGAGGGCGGCGATCTGCCTGCGGCTCAGGCGCCCAAGCTCGGGCAGCTCGCCAATCAGCGTGGCCGCAACGATCAAGCCGACGCCAGGGACGGTGAGCAGGCGCTTGTAGAGGCGCTGCATGTCGTCCTTGGACCTGATCAGCGTCTCGACCTCGCGCTCGAGGACCTTGCGCTCGGCGCGCAGCGCCTCGATGGCCGTCGTGGCGCGCTCGACGATGTCGCTCGCCGCGTACTGTTTGACCTGTGCCGAGCGGGCGGTGATTTCCTGAGTGATCTGAGAGCGATAGCTGATCAGATCACGCAGCTTCTGGCGCTGCTCGTCAGCCAGGACCGTAGGCGCCGGCTTCATATAGTCGCCGAATCGCGCCAGGATAAGAGCGTCGATCTTGTCCGTCTTGGCGAGCTGGCCGGTTCCTTCGGCGAACTTGCGCACGCGGGCAGGATTGACGATGGACGCGGGCACGCCCTCGGCATCGAGGGCCTTGACGAGAGCACGTTCGAGCCCGCCCGTGGCCTCGACGATGACGCCGCGGACGTTCTCGGTCTTGAGACGGCGCGCCAGCGCTGAGCGGCCGTCGGCGTCGTTGGCCAACCGAGCCGGAGCTCCGGTTATCCCCGCGACGTCCAAATGCTTCTTGCAAATATCCACACCAATCCACGCGCCTGATGTGGTCATCGTGTCCCTGCCTTGTCTGCGGCCTTGAGCCTGGCAACCGTTCGGGCTGATGATAGGGCGGGACGGGATCCTGCTACACGCAGGCTTGCGCCTGTGGTTGGGTTCGATCTCCGATCCCGCGAAGCGATCCCCCCGCGGGGGGATCGCTTCACCGACACAGTGCCTGAAGTCGCGAGAGACAAGGTTGGGTTAGGGCCGAAGGCCCTAACCGACCTACGCCCACAGCCGCTGCGAGGCGAGGCGCGCGCCTGCCACCAGCGCCTCGAGCTTGGCCCACATGACGGTGGGGTGCTGGCGCTGGAACAGGGCGCCCTGGGCGAAGCCGCAGTCGACGCCGGCCATCACCCGCTCGCGGCCCACCAGCCGGGCGTAGCTCACGATGCGCTCCGCCACCGTCTCGGGGTGCTCCACCACCGCGGTGGTATGGGCGATGACGCCGGGGATCAGCACCTTGCCGTCGGGCAGCTTCACGTCCTCCCAGATGCGCCATTCGTAGGAGTGGCGCGGCGTGGCGGCCTCGATCGAGTAGGCCTGGGCCTTCACGCTCAGCATCAGGTCCACCACGTCGCGCAGGCTCAAATCGGTGAGGTGCGGGCCCTGCCAGCTGCCCCAGCACAGGTGGAAGCGCACGCGGTCCTCGGGGATGCCGTCGAGCGCATGGTTGAGGGCGGCGATGTTGCGCGCCTGCAGCTTGCGGTAGTCCTCCACCGATGGCGCGGGGATCAGCATGTCCCACAGCTCGCCGAGCCCCGGATCGTCGATCTGCAGGATGAAGCCGGCATCGACGATGGCGCGGTACTCGGTGCGCAGCGCCTCCGCAATGGCGAAGACGTAGGCCTCCTCGCTCTGGTAGTAGCGGTTCTGCCCGCGTCCCACCATGGCCGGCGCAATCGCCGGCACGAACGCCTCCACCACGTTGGCACCCTGGAGCGCGGCCTTGAAGGTGGCGAGGTCCCTCTGCAGGATCGCCTGGCCCTTATAGGCGATCGGGCCCTCGCACACCGAGGGCGGCGCGGCCATCGGCATCTCGCGCGGCAGGTACTCGGCGTAGTACTCGCGAAACGCGCTCCATTCCCTGCGGCTCTCCACCCGCCGCGCCCACACGCCGCCGGCCTTGGCGAGGCTCGGATCGTCCGACGCCGTGGTGGTGACGAAGCCCGTGAGGCGCTCGTCGGTGTAGCCGAGGAAGCTCACCTTGCTCATCTCGCCGTCGGAGACGACATCGATGCCGACCTCGGCCTGCTTGCGCACCACGTCCCGCACCGCCTCCTCGACCCGCGCCGCCAGCTCGGCCTCGTCGATGGCCTGGCCGCTGACGCGGGCGCGCAGCAGCGCCCTGATGCTCTCCGGCCGCACCAGGCTGCCGACGTGCGTCGTCAGGATGCGATCCGTGCTGGTCCTCATGGGCATTCCTCCCCTGGCTGGACGCTCCGCTGCGCGCACGTCCTTTGGCTCGTTTCCAGCCCAGCTTAGGTGATCCTGTCGCCACGCGCACCCATCGGACCCCCAGGGTGTGCCCGGCGCCCATGGACAGAATGTCGGCCTCGCTCCAGCCATCGACCATCGGGCCGATGATGAACTCGACCGAGAGCCTTGTGCCGCGGATCACCGGCTTGCCCGCAAGGACCTTAGGGTCGAGCACGATGCGCGGATGCTCCGTCGTCATGGTCGGCCTCCTCTCTGGCTGCCCATGTAGAGCACGACTGCGCGACGGTCAGAGCAGGCCGGGGCTTTCCTCGCCGGGCTGGGCGGGCGCCGGCTCCAGGATCGCGGGGTCGTCGTTGTCGGGCTTGTTCACGCGCGTGGAGATCGGCCACATCCGCATCGGCTCGGAGGGATAGGGCACCATCAGGTCGCGCGGGTCGGGCTCGATGGCGGCGAGCCAGCGGTCCCAGGCATCGCGCGGCAGGATCACCGGCATGCGGTCGTGCAGCTGGGACATCAGCTCGTTGACCGGGCAGGTGATGACGGCGAAGGTGCGCGTCCAGTCCTCGCTGCCGGGCCGGCGCCAGTTCTCCCAGATGCCCGCCAGCGCGAACGGCTCCCCCGACCGCATGCCGATGGCGTAGGGCCGCTTGGCCTTGGCGCCCTTGATCGCCCGCCACTCGAAGAAGTTGTCGACCGGCACCAGACAGCGGCGGCGCTCGTAGGCCTCGCGGAAGCTCGGCAGCGAGGCCACCGTCTCGGCCTTGGCGTTGATCGGCTTGCGCCCGCCACCCGCCTCCTTCACCCAGCTGGGGACGAGGCCCCACCACAGCCGGTCGAGCGTGCGCTCGCCGGTCTTGGGATGCTGGCGGATCACCCAGTGCTCCTGGCCCGGCGCGCCGTTGTAGCGCGGCGGCGCCTCGTAGAGCGGCTCGATCAGCGTGGCGACATCGAGCGCCAGCACCCTGGGGTCGCTCTTCTGCGTGATGCGTCCGCACATGGCCCTGATCTCAGGTAAGGTGACGGCCGATTCAAAGGTCGTAGACCGTGTTATTCCGGTGCTTGCCTGCACCGGCGAGGCCGGTGTCGCCCGAATCCATCCACCACTTGCCCTGGCGCTCGTTGTTGGCTGGATGGCGGCGACAAGCCCCGCCATGACAAGTACGGGCCGATCCGCTTTGGCGGCGCGCAACCACCGCGCAACTACTGCGGCACGGTCATGAGCTCCAGGAGGTGCCCGTCGGGGGTCTTGAAGTAGACGCCGCGCCCGCCGCCCCAGTCGTTGAGCTTGCCGTCCTCCGCGCTCCACGGCGCGCTGCCGTAGACGAGGCCCGCCTCCCTGATCCGGCCGAAGATGGCGTCGAACTCGCCATCCGAGACGTGGAAGGCGAAGTGGTGGCTCTCGAAGCCGGCGTCCTCGTCCGAGAACAGGAAGGTCAGCGCGTCGTTGACCTTCACCGGCGCGAAATGCCCGCCTCCGCCGGCATAGCTCAGGCCGAAGAGCTGCGCGAACAGGCGCGCGGCGGCCTGCTTGTCGCGCGCGGGCACGATGGTGTGGTTGAGCACGATGGCCATGGTCGCCTCCGGCTGGTTTGCCCCGCTTCAACCTGGGCTTCCGGAGAGCGCGGTTCAAGCCCGGTCCAGCACAAACGCATCCGAGCCGCGGGTCGACCGGCTCGCTCTCCAGCGCCAGCACGGCGAACACCGGCTCGTGCACGCGCCGCAGCGGCTCGCGCCGAACGAAGCGCTGCAGCGCCTCCTGCCCGAGCAGGAGCTCGCGCATCGCCAGCGAGCGCTTGCGGCCCAGGCCGCGGCTGCGCAGCCGCGCCAGATGCTCCGGGGCGTCGTACTCGGGCCCGTAGATGAGGCGCAGATGCTCCGGCCCGCGGCACTTCACGGCGGGCTGTACGAGGCCCTTGCGCCCGCGCGCGATGAAGCTGCGCGGCTTCACCACCATGCCCTCGCCGCCGCCCGCGGTCAGGTCGCTCCACCACAGCGTCGCGGCCTCCACGCTCGCCGCATCGGTAACATCGACGAGCCGGTGCGCCGTGGCCAGAATGAGCCTGTCGCAGGGCTCGACGAGGCGCCCCGGCTCCGCCATGTGCCCGAGGTGGTCCTTGTCCATGTGCACGGCGTCTTCCGTCGCCAACAGGTGGAAGGGCGCGATGCGCATCGCTCCTCGTCGGCCTCGGGATAGAACACGTGCGCGCGCCCGAAGGTCAGCTCCAGCTCGTGGCTGCGCGCCGGGTTCTTGTGCAGGAGATAGCCGAGGTCGGTGGCCGGCCGGTACGTCGTCGTGATCGAAAGCAGCATCGAGTATCGAGGTCCCACCAGCTGAAGAGGAACGCGATCTCCTATACCATCTGTCGCCAGGTGTGCAGCTCTGGAGGGACGGCCGATGGACGAGCGTGCCGATGCCGCAAAAGGTACCGCGGCCGAGGTCCTCGGGGTCTTCCTCAAGCTGGGGGTCACGTCGTTCGGCGGCCCGATCGCCCATCTCGGCTACTTCCGCACCGAGATCGTCGAGCGGCGGCGCTGGCTCGATGAGCGGTCCTACGCCGACCTCGTGGCGCTCGCCCAGTTCCTGCCGGGACCGGCCAGCAGCCAGGTCGGGATCGCCATCGGGCAATTGCGCGCCGGCTGGGGCGGCGCGCTCGCCGCCTGGCTCGGCTTCACCCTGCCCTCGGCCATCGCGCTCGTGCTCTTCGCCTACGGGATCGCGGCGCTGGGCGATGGGGCGGGCGGCGGCTGGCTGCACGGCCTGAAGGTGGTGGCCGTCGCCGTGGTGGCGCAGGCCGTCCTCGGGATGATGCGCACGCTGGCGCCCGACCGCGAGCGGGCGACGCTGGCTGTCCTGGCTGCCGCCTTCGTGCTGCTGGTGCCCACCGCGTGGGCGCAGATTGCGGCCATCGTGCTCGGCGGCATCGCCGGCATGCTCGTCCTGCGCCGGGAGGCGCCGGCTGCATACGCGGCATTGCCGCTGAGCGTGAGCCGGACGGCCGGCGCCCTGATGCTCCTCGCCTTCCTCGCCCTGCTGGTCGGCCTGCCGCTGCTGGCGGCGGCGGTGCCCGCCCAGTCGATCAAGCTCGCGGACGCCTTCTACCGCGCGGGCTCGCTGGTGTTCGGCGGGGGCCATGTCGTGCTGCCGCTGCTGCAGGCAGAGGTGGTGCCGCCGGGCTGGGTCGGAAACGACTCCTTCCTTGCCGGCTACGGCGCCGCCCAGGCCGTGCCGGGGCCGCTGTTCACGTTCGCGGCCTACCTCGGCGCCGTGATGGGGCCGCAGCCGAACGGCTGGCTCGGCGCCTCCATCTGCCTGCTCGCGATCTTCCTCCCGGCGTTCCTCCTCACCATCGGCGCACTGCCGTTCTGGGACGTGCTCAGGAGCCAGCCCCTCGCCCAGGCCGCGCTCGCGGGCGTCAATGCCGGCGTCGTGGGCCTGCTGCTGGCGGCCCTCTACCACCCGGTGTGGAGTGCCGGGATCGCCAGCGCCGGCGACTTCGCGCTTGCCGCCCTGGCGTTCCTGCTCCTCTTCATGTGGCGGGTCCCGCCTTGGATCGTGGTGCTGCTCGGCGCCGCCGGGGGCGCGGCGATCGCCGCCTTGCCACTGTGGCCTTGAAGCGGGCGTTCGACGGCGTCGGCCGCGACCGGGTCGACGGCATTCGCCTCGGAACCGGCTCGGCCGCCGCCCTTCCGGCTTGCAGCAGACTACGGAGTACAACTCGAGGTTTGTCCTCGACCCGTCCCGCCGATCGATCCTGGATCGCCCCATGAAGCCGGCGCCGCACGGGGACTTCCGTGCTCCGGCAGCGACTTGCACTGCGGCTTGCCGGAATGGGACTTGTTGCGATGTGCGGTACCGGGCGAAGCGGAGTTGCGATTTCAGCGCACCGATGATCGCAATATGGTCCGAATGCCGTGCACCCTGCCCCATTCTGCCACGAGCCGCTTGCGCAAGGCAGGATGACGCGGCTAGCTGACTGTTTCATGCACTCGAAAGAGGTTGACGCATCATGACTTGGCTCGGCGCAGGCAGCAGCGCTATCTGGCGCCCGGTTGCGATTGTTGTCGTGGCTTTATTGCTCGGAGCATTCGGCCGGAACGCGGCCATCGCCCAGACCTGCGGCACGGACTATAAGCTCAAGGAAGGCGAGACGCTGGCGCAGATTGCGGCGCGCGTCTACGGCAACCCGGCGCAGTGGACGGTGATCTTCTACGCCAACCAGGACCGGCTCGGCGACAACGTCTCCATGCTGGTTCCGGGGCTCGCGCTGCGGCTGCCCTGCATCGGCGGGCAGCAGCCGCCGGCGGCGCTGCCGCCGGCCGCCAACACGCCCGCTGCCCCGCCGCCGGACACCGGCTTCATCATCTCCTCGGTGCTGCGCCGGGTGGAGTTCCTCACCGCCGACGGCTTTGCGCCCTACACCGGCCGCTCGCTGGAAGGCGGCGGCATGCTCACCCAGGTCATCAACTCGGCCATGGGCCTGATCAAGGAGGAGGCCAAGGGCCGCTTCGACTACGGCATCTCCTGGGTCAACGACTGGGCCGCGCACCTGAACCCGCTGCTTCTGACGCGCGCGTTCGATGTCGGCTTCCCCTGGGCGCGGCCGGACTGCGAGGCCGCCAATCTCGACCAGAGCTCGGCCTTCCGCTGCCAGCGCTTCTTCTTCTCCGACCCGCTCTACGAGGTGATCACCGGGCTGTTCGTGCGCAAGGGCTCCAAGATCAAGTCGCTGCGCCGGGAGGAGGTTTCCGGCGCCACGCTGTGCCGGCCGGCCGGCTACCCGATCCAAGAGCTCGACAAGGGCGGGCGCAACTGGGTGAAGGACAGCATCGTCACCCTGATCCGTCCGCCGTCGGTGGACGAATGCTTCCGTCTGCTCGACAACGGCACGGTGGACGGCGTGGCAGAGGCGGAGCTGGCCGGGCGCGCGAGCATCGTCTCGCTCGGGCTCGGCGACAAGGTGCGCATGATCGACCAGCCGCTGGCGTTCACGACCTACCACGTGCTGGTGTCCAAGTCGCACCCGCACGCGCGCACGATCCTCTACTACGTCAACAGCTCGCTCGAGAAGCTGCGCGATCGGGGCGAGTACGACCGCATCATCGAGCGCCATCTCGCCCGCTTCTGGGAGGCCCAGGCCGGCCCGAGCTCGGCCATGGGCAACGTTCCGGCGGAGCGCGTGAAAACGCCGCCACCGCCGGCCCCCGTCCCCGTCACCAAGAAATAGCGCCCCCCGCCGCGGCGCGGGAATGCGCGGCTCCGCCCCTCTCCTGCCATCGGAGCAATCCCAGCTCCTTGTAGACCTGCGCGGCAGCCGGATGCAGGGGCGCCGTCAGGCCTTTGGTCATCTCCTCCGCGCTGAGACCGGCGAGGACGGGATGCGCGGTGCGCAGCTCGGGGACATGGGCGAATATGGCCTTCGTCAAGGCGGCAACGACGCGGGCGTCGGTCGCGGCCGATGCGACCAGGGTCGCTCGGCTGCCGAAGGTCGGGATGTCGCCGTTGGTCCCGTAAAGCCCGGCCGGAATGGAAGCGGGTGGACGAACAGGATGCCGAGCCAGGCGACGGCGATGAAGAGCGAGCAGAACAGCAGGAAGTGCTGCCACGGCGCGAGCCCTTCAAGCCGGGCGCTGAACCAACGAGGCATGCCCGAGGCCATCGAGATTGCGCGCCCCCGAGGGGGCGCGCGCCGGACGACTCAGAGTGGGGGAGAGAGCGGAGACGGTGAGCGCATCGTCGGCGAGCGGCCTCCGCCGCTCACGACGCATGCGCCATATCGAGCGCCTCCATCACCTCGTCGATGCTGGCGTAGTGGCCGTCGGGCATCGCCTCGATCGCCTGCAGCAGAGCCGGCCGGGCCGAGCCCGATCGCGCCAGCCTCAAGAGGTCCTGCTTGGTCACCGGGAACGCCACGCCCCGCAGGTACTGGGAGACCAGACGGCCGGTCTCGTCGTAGACCGACACGCTGCTGGGCTGGGCCCGCTCCCGGTAGCCGGCGCCAGGCGCACCGTAGCCCCCGGCACGCTCGCGCTCCGACCAGGCCGTCGTCTCGGTGGGAGGATGGAGGCTGCGCTTGTGGCGCGTGCCGAACCAGGCGCCGAGGAGCGAGGCGAGCAGGCCCGTGGTCAGCGCGGTGAACAGCGCCCGCGCGGCGGTTCCAGCCCCCTGTGCCGCCGTCTCGGCCGCATAGCGGGCCCTCTCCGCCACCTGCGCCCGGTTCGCTTTGGACTCGTTGTCGAGGCGCGTCACACGCCGCATCGCCTCCTCCCTGGTGATGCCCGCCTCCGCTCCGACCAGGGCGACCAGGCGCTCGTGGTCCTGCTCCGTCAGGTCACGCACGAGGCTGCCTTGCACCAGCGCGTTGATCTCGGCGCCGATCTGCTCGCGATTCATGGTGGTGAGGTCCTCGCTGCTCCCGAGCGACTGGCGCAGCCGGTCGATCATGGCGCGCACATTGACCTCCGGCGGAATGACGCGGGACGCCGCCTCGGAGTCGACCGCCCGGCTCACGAGCGCACCGATGCCCTGTCCGAAGAGGCCGCCGAGGCTGCCCAGGATCTGGGCGAGCAGCCAGCTTCCGAGCAGCACCGCGACGGCCCACGTCGCCAGGCCGTGCAGCTCGCCGTCCTGGTGCGAGTGCGTTCCGGAGAGGCGCGCGGCAACATAGCCTCCGAGCGCCATCGACAGGGCGAGGTTGAGGATCGACCAGAGGACCGCGCCGGTGCTGAGCCGGCCCAGGTTGGCGATGTTGAAGGGCTGGCTCCAGCCGGCCCCCATGGCTGCGCCGAGCAGGCCGAGCAGCAGGGACGTGGCGAGGGCCGTGACGGCGCCTGCCAGAACCGCTCCCCACGAGATGCGGCTTCGGCCGATGCCCCAGGTGGCTGGCACGACTGCGCCCGAACCGGGCCTTCTGGTCAACATGTGGATTCTCCAAGATCAGCTGGCTGTGCGTGGTCGTTGTTGCCGGCGCGTTGCCGGGGCGGGGCTGCTCGTGTGGCTGCTACTGCCTGAGGGTGTGAAACTCGATGCGGCGGTTGCGGAAGCGGCCCTCGAGCAGGTCGTTGCTGGCAACCGGGTTGGCGCTCCCGTAGCCCCGAGCCACCAGCCTCGCCGGGTCCACGCCGGCCTGGATCAGCGCGTTGCGCACGGCTTCGGCGCGCTCCTGCGACAGCTTCACGTTGGCCGCCGGATCGCCCCTGTTGTCGGTGTAGCCGGCAATCTCCAGCACGGTGTTCGGAGGCAGCTGCCTGATCTGGGGGGCGGCGCTTCGCATCACTCCCAACGCATCCGCGGGCACCTGCGATCCGGCCGTCGGGAAGTTGATGATCGACTTGTTGAGGACGGCAGCCAGGTCGCCCGCGGTGAAGCCCGGCCGCAGCGACGAGAGCGCGGAGACCACCGAGTTGTTGGCATCGGACGCAATGCTGGCAACCCGGTCGGCCAGTATGCCGTACACCAGGCCGCCGCCGAGCGTGCCTTTGAGCGATTGGGCGATCCGGTCGCGGTCGGCGTCGTTGATGATGCCGCCCAGGTTGACCGTGTTGCCGTCGAACACGGCCTGCACGCCCGGAACCCTGAGAGTCTCGAGCGCCGTGCGGAGATTGACGAGCCAGGGCGCCGCGCCACGGTTGGCGTCGACCTCGATGTCGCCCTGCACCTTGTCGGCACCGAAGACCGTCTTCAGCGTGTTCACGATGGTGTTGCGGCTGTCCTGGTCGTGCACCGCTCCGGAGAAGTTGACCGCTCCGTTCTCGTTGCTGAGCACCAGGCGTGGCAGCAGCGCAGGCGCCACCGAGGCGCGCGGGGCGGGCACCGGCGTGGACACCGGCGGCGCCGGCGTCGGACGGTTGGCCGTGAAGAGGTAGGAGCCGAGGCCCAGCAGCGCGAGGGCGCCCAGCAGCGGCCAAAGCCAGCGGCCCAGGTGCGGCTCGTCCGGGATCACCTCGATCTGGCGCGGGCGGACCTGCTCCACGCGCTCGGCCGGACGGCCTCGCTCGCCGTAGGTCGTCCGCTCGCCCGCAGCCCGCTCACGCTCGCCCGTCGTGCGCTCTCCGTAGGTCGTACGCTCGCCGGTCGTCCGCTCGCTGCCGTAGGTGGTGCCGCCGGCGGCGGTGCCGTAGGTCTCGCTCGCGACGCGGCGGCCGGCGGCCTCCGTCTGCTGGCCGGTCGGGATCGTGCCGCCCGGCGTCAGCGCTCCGATCAACCTGGGCATCAGGTAGGCGATGGCCGACGATGCAGCCTGGTTGCTGATCCCCAGCTTGCCCGCGATCCCGCCGATGGCGGCGGCGCCGACCATGCGGTCGAGCAGCTGGCTCGACATGGCCGGCGCATCGCGGCGGCCGAGCCAGGCGGCCAGCTCCGGGCCGAGGCCCGCCTGCTCGAACTTCTTCACGAAGCCGCCGACGCCGCCGGGCGAGCCCACGATCATGTTGAGAACCTCCCGCACCAGAGGGCCGGCGCTGGCGCCGAGCCCGAAGCGGTCGGAGGTATCGGTAATGAGCGAGTCGAAGCGGTGCTCGCCGGCAACCGAGTTGGTTGGAGCCATGGTCCTTTTGTCTCCGTTTGCCACGCCGCGCGTGGCTCTCCAGTGCTACTACTTCCGCGGTGCCCCAGCGCGGCCGTCGTGGCACGCCGCCCGACGGCCGCGTGACGGGGCGGCCGCTATTTCGAGGCCTTGGGCTGCTGTTTCGAGATCACCTTGCCGTCGGGACCGAGGCGCTCGACCTCCACCTGCTGGCGGCGGATCTTGTCGCTGATCGTCTCGACGTGCTCCTTGCCGACGCCTCCCCGCTCGATGGTCTGGCCGTTGCTGACGGAGAGCTCCTCCCCCATGAGGGGCAATGTCTTGTCGCCGCCTCCGGACTCGGGGGCGGCCCCGGCGCGCAGGTCCCTGTCGGCTCGGGTGGCGTCGTCAGGTCTGGTTGCGTCGCTCAATGCAGCACCGGATGGACATCGGCGAATGTGGTTGGCGGCCGACGCCCCGCTCACTGGTGTGAGGTCCCACGTCAGGTGTCTTGCGAGAGTGCCGGACGGCGCGGCGGCGCTAAATCCGGTCTAGACCTGAAACGCCTGGGAACTTTCCCCTATTCGCGCCCGCGTGCGGGCGCAATTCTGTTCCCTTCTGGAACAAGGTTTGGAACACGATTTCTGGGCGGCCCTGCTCCGGTCGATGCAACCCGGTCCGCCGGCGGTTGCGCGGCGGCAGCGACGGCGCAGGGCTCGTCCCCCGATGACGGCCCCGTGCGACTTAGTAGCGCTGGGGGCAAGAGGATTGTTAACGTTAAGGAAATGTCGAGCCAGAATGGCCCGCGTTGCGAGGGTGATCGCTGCCCGGCGCGGTTTGCCGGGGAGCAAGGGGGAGAGCCAATGGACCTTGGCCCGTTCATCGACCGGGTCTGCGCCGACGGCATCGCCGCGGCACGCGCCGGCTATGCGCGAGGGGATCAGGCAGACGAGCTCAAGGGCTCGATCGAGGGTTTCGAGCTCTGCCAGGGCATCGAGCATGCCGCCCACCTGCTGGAAGCCCTGCATCAGGCGAACGCGCGCGCGCTGGAGGCGCTTGCCGACGAGGCCGCCGACTATCGGCGCTGGAGCTGCCGGTTCGCCGAGATCGAGTGGGTCTGCGATGTCGTCTCCGCGGCCCTGGTGGTGCACGGCCTGCCTTCCCTCGGGCCGCTGTGGCCGACCGCCCCGGGGGTGCTCGAGGCCGCCGGCATGCTGGGGACGAGGCAGGGGCGCGTGTGGCGCATACGCGGATAGCGACGCGCGCCGGCCTGCCGTCTCGCAGTTGACACGGCGGCCCACGAGGCTCGACTGACAGGCGTCGAGCTTGATCGGGGAGGCCCATGAGGGCGATCGAGAAGGATGCCGTCGTGGTCGGCGCCGGCTTGGGCGGGGCGGCGCCGCTGCATCGAGGGTCTGTCTTAGGGCTATGGATTGATGTCGATCAAGGAATTGGGAGGCCGGGCAACCCATGTTGGCGCTCCGCAGTTCCCCTTGCGTGCAGCAGCCCGGGAGCCTCACGCAGCGGGTGCGGTTTTGGTGAAGCCGCACCGCTTGCGTGACAGAGGCTGCGGCGGACCCCTCGAGCACAGGACCCGAGCCCATGAAGAAGCGTGACCTGCACCGCGCTGAGCCGCGCCACGACCTCATGAAGTCGCACCTGATCCGGGAGGAGGTGCACGACCCCTACCAGACGCGCAGGAAGTTTCGCGAGCCCTCGGTCTGCGGGCAATGCGATGCCGTCTATCACGAGGGGAGATGGCAGTGGATGGACGACCACCCGCCGGGCGCAACCGCCGATCTGTGTCCGGCGTGCCAGCGCATCAAGGACGACTACCCGGCGGGAGAGCTCACGCTCAGTGGTGCGTTCTTCGCGTCGCACCGCGAGGAGATCCTGCGGCTGGTGCGCAACGAGGGAGCGGCCGAGACGGCAGAGCACGCGCTGCACCGGATCATGGGGATCGAGGAGCGCCCCAAGGAGGCGATCGTCACGACCACCGACATCCACCTGCCGCGCCGCATCGGGCATGCGCTGGAGCAGGCCTACAAGGGGCAGATGGAGATCCATTTCGACAGGGAGGGCCACTTCGCCCGCGCCAAGTGGCGGCGCGAGTAGGGCGCACGGCAGCGACAGCCGCATTGCGCCGATGCGCCCTTCCCCCCGCCGATGCCGATTTTGACGAGGTCGGCCCGGTGCAACGGCGCTGACGCGCGATTGCACCCTGCCGCGCGACTGCACCCTACGCGGCGTTGCGCGGAGCGAAGGTCAGGAGCTTGCGGCCGCGGTGAGGCTGGCGCAGCTTGGCGAGCGCGGAGGCCTCGATCTGCCGGATGCGCTCGCGGGTGAGGCCGAAGACCTCGCCCACCTCCGCGAGCGTGTGCTCGGCGGTGCCGCCGATCCCGAAGCGCATGCGCAGGATGCGCTGCTCGCGCTCCGACAGGCTGGACATGGCCTCCGCCAGAGACTGCTTCAGCGCGGTCGCCTCGGCGACGGCATGCGGATCGACAGCATCGGGTGCCTCGATCAGGTCGCCCAGCGTCGCATCGCCGTCCTCGCCGACTGGCGTGTCGAGCGAAACCGGCTCCCGGACCAGCGACATTGCCCTCTCGACGCGGGCCACGGGCATGGCAACGCCCGCCGCAATCTCGCCGGTCTCGGGGTTGCGCCCAAGCTTGTGGGAAAGCTTGTGGCGCTCGCGCAGGACCTTGGTGACCTGCTCCGTCATGTGCACAGGCACGCGGATCAAGCGGCCCTGGTCGGACATGGCCCGCACCATGGACTGGCGAATCCACCACACCGCATAGGTCGAGACCTTCACGCCGCGGCGATGGTCGTACTTCTCGACCGCGTGCATGAGGCCCATGTTGCCCTCCTGGATCAGGTCGAGCAGGTCGAGCGAGCTCTTGCCGCGGTATCTCTTGGCAATGGCGACCACCAGAGGCAGGTGCGCGCGCACCATCTCCTCCTGCGCTCGCTTTGCCTCGCGCCGGGCCCGGCTCACCTGCTGGGCGACGGCCCGGAGCTCCTCGGCGGGCAGGCCGACGCGCTGCGCCAGGGCCGCAAGCTCGCCGCCGACCCCGGGGGCCGCCGGCCCGTGCTCGATCCTGCCGAGCCGGCGATGCTCGTCATCGAGCGCTGCGAGGAGCTCGGCGATCCGATCGGGATGCAGGCGCAGGAGCCCGATCCCGGCGGCGGCGCGGGTGTTGAGCTCGCCCAGGCGTACGCGGTCGCGCTTGGTGAGGTTGCGGCCGCGGGCCAGCGCGGCCATACGCTTGCGGCTGAGGGGCACGATCTCCCCAGCGAGCGCGGCGAAGCCGTCGAGGCGCGCCAGAGTCTCCAGCGGCAGCCCAGTCTCCGGCAGCAGCCCGGCCTCCGGGCCCTTCCGGTCGGCGCCGGCGGCGGGCAGGTCCTCGTCCTCCGTCCCGGCGTCCTGCGCAGGGTCCGCCGATGCGTCGCCGGCTGCGGAGAGGTCGAGGAGATCGCGCACGGCCCGGCTGCCCTGGCGCACCTCGTCCGCCCACAGCCCGATGCGGTCGATCAGCATGGGGACCTGGGCCAGGCCCTCAACCATGGCGCGATGCTGCGCCTCGATGCGCAGCGCCAGCGCCAGCTCGTCCGCGCGCGAAAGCAGCACAACGTCGCCCATCTCGCGGAAGTAGTGAGCGATGAGGTCGCGCGAAGGGGCGCCGTCCTCGCCGGCGACACTGGCGCGCGAAGGGGCAACCTTGACCGCTGCACCGTTTGCGGGCACGACGTCGCGCACCCCGGCGCCCTGCGCGGCCTCGCCGGCCTCGGGCTCGGGCGAGATGGCGTCGGTTTCGATGTCGCGGCGCTCGATGACGGCACCATCGAGATCATCTTGCAGCCAGTTCCTGGACTCGGCCATGTCGTTTCTGTAGACCCTGTGGGTGCTGGGCCGCACCCGGTGGCGTTGATCGGTACAAACAGCCGGCATGTCCTGCCCATGGGTTCGAGGCCTCGGGGGGCGGCGCCGGCTGACAGAGCTTGGGAAGCGACGGAAGCGCGTCGCGATGCGACAACGCCTCCGCCTGCCTCAGATGGGGCGGCGGGCCCGAAAACTCAAGCCGTTTTTGAGCTGCCGAGACGTGATCCGGGCCAGGTGTGGCGGGATGTCAAGCCCCGTGCCGAGCCTCGATTGCCCCTCCCGCGTGATTGCATCCTCGATTTCAGCCTGTTCGTCCGCCCGTCCACGACAAAAGTGCCCAGCCGTGGTGATGGATGGTCTCGGCTCCTCTGCGCGGGGTCGATCCACGCCTCGATTACCCCCGCAACGAAGAGGTTGTGCTTGCACCAGGGTGGTGGCGGCGACCCTGGCATTCGAGAACGACGCAGCACTCGGCGACGGGCAACCCGCTTCGCCGCCGGCGGCGTGAGGCCAATCGGGCTCGAGCTCCACCATCATGTGCCAGGACATGGCTATGACATTGGGCTATGACATTGGGCCATCACATTGCGCCATGACATTGGCCCGGCCCCTCTGCGCGGTGGTCAGCAGCACTACCGGGCCCGGCTCGATGTGCTGGTAGACCTTGGACAGCGGCAGAGCCTTCATGGCTGTCATGGGCCGGTCGTGCTCCGGTCGCGGCCGATCAGGCGGGCGTCGGCGAATGGCTTCCGCGCGGAGTACAGGCGGCGTCCCGTTTGTCTGACGGCCCGGAGCCGCAGGTCTTGACTGAGATCAAGGCGGCGAGCCTCACAGCCGGTACCGGTGACGCAGCGATGGAGGTCGGCCATGAAGGCGCGCGATGTGATGGTTGCTCCGGTGGTTACCGTGAAGCCCTCCGCATCAGTCAAGGAGGTCGCCGAGCTGCTGCTGGAGAACCGGATCAGCGGCGTTCCTGTCGTGGACGACGAGGGCAAGATGCTGGGCATCGTCAGTGAGGGCGATCTCCTGCACCGGTCGGAGGCCGGCACCGCGCTCAGGCGCTCGTGGTGGCTCACGGGCCTGACCAGCGAGGAGACGCTGGCGGCCGAGTACGCCAAGGCCCATGCCCGCAAGGTCGCCGATGTCATGACCCCGAAGGTGATAACGGCGGCGCCCGATGCACCGCTTCACGAGCTCGCGGCCCTCATGGAGGCCAACGCGATCAAGCGCGTGCCGATCGTAGAGAACGGCCGGCTGGTCGGCATCGTGAGCCGCGCCAACCTGCTCCGGGCCGTTGCGAGCGCCCGCCCGCGGCCGGAGATTCCGCTCGCCGATGCGAGCATCCGCGAGGAGCTGCTGGCGCTGCTCCGGCGCGAGGCCTGGGGCCGCCCGTGGCTGCTCAACGTGATCGTGAAGGACGGCGGGGTCGAGCTTTGGGGCGTGGCCCGCTCTGACGCGGAGAGGAAGGCCATTCGCATCGCGGCGGAAGGCATAGAAGGCGTTCGCGCCGTCAGAGACAACCTCGTCGTCCGGCCCTGGTGAGCTCAGGGATTAGGGATTAGGGATTAGGGGCCAACCGTCGCTTGCGCAGTCCTATCCCCAATCCCCAATCCCTGATCCGAGTCGAGGCCCCATGGAATACAAGGACTACTACAAGACTCTGGGGCTGGAGCGCGACGCCACGCAGGACGAGATCAAGACGGCGTTCCGCAAGCTCGCCCGCAAGTTCCACCCCGATGTGAGCAAGGAGCCGGGCGCCGAGGCCCGCTTCAAGGAGATCAGCGAGGCCTATGAGGTGCTGGGCGACGCGGACAAGCGCGCCGCCTACGAGCAGCTCGGCAAGGGCTGGAAGGCGGGGCAGGAGTTCAGGCCTCCGCCCGACTGGGACGAGGGGTTCGAGTTCTCCGGAGCGACCTTCGAGCGCGGCGGCGAGTTCAGCGACTTCTTCGGGCAGCTGTTCGGCGGCCTCAATCGGCGGCGCGAGCGGCGCGAGGGCGCGTTCAAGGGCGAGGCCGTCTTCCGCGCCCGCGGGGAAGACCACCACGCCAGGATCCATATCGACCTGTGCGATGCGTTCACGGGCGCCACGCGTTCGGTGTCTCTCCACGTTCCCGTGGTCGATGACACCGGCCACGTCGTGCTGCGCGACCGGGTCCTCAATGTGCAGATCCCCAAAGGGGTCACGGAGGGGCAGCACATCCGGCTCAAGGGGCAGGGCGCTCCCGGCATCGGCGGCGCGCCGGCGGGCGATCTCTATCTGGAGGTTGGCTTCAGGCCGGACCCGCTCTACCGTGTCGCCGGGCGCGACCTCTATCTCGACCTGCCGGTGGCACCCTGGGAGGCGGCGCTGGGCGCGAGCGTGAGGACGCCGACGCCGGGGGGGCCGATCATGCTCAGGGTCCCGCCGGGGTCTGCCCAGGGGAGGCAGCTGCGCGTCAGGGGCCGCGGCATACCTGCCGCTCAATCGGGGGATCTGTACGCCGTCGTTAAGATTGTCCTGCCGCCCGCCGATACCGATGCGGCGAGACGCGTGTACGAGGAGATGGCTCGCCAGCTTGCCTTCGATCCGCGCGCGGGGCTTGGAGAGTAGGGCCATGACCGACAAGACGCCAGGAGAGACAGCATCGGGGATCGCCTCGGAGGTCGTCGATCGGGGCACGCTCTGCACCTTCCACGAGGTGTGCATCGCTTGCAACGTCAACCCCGACTGGGTGGCGGGGTTGGTGGAGCAGGGTGCGATCGAGGCCGTCGGCCCGGCGCCGCAGGAGTGGCGGTTCACGACGATCAGCCTCCTCCGCGTTGCCAAGGCCAAGCGCCTGGAGCGCGATCTCGGCCTCAACCTGCCCGGCATCGCGCTCGCGCTCGACCTGCTCGATGAGCTCGACGCCATGCATGCGCGCCTGCGGTCGCTGCAGGACCCGGCAGGCCGCGCCGGCTGAGCGGCAGAGCGCCGGCGAGGGCTCATCGCCTCCGCGACGCCCGCTGGTGCTGCAACTCGTTCATGTGATACCCCGGCTCGATACCAGCGGGGAGAGGAGACCGGGTGGCGCTCGTGGCGCGCGGGGCCCCTCGCTCCGCCGCCCTCGGCCATCCACGCGGAGGCGCTGGCCACAATGATCCGAGGGCGACGGGGAGAGGGGACGCGCGGCTCGCGTCAAGGCTTGCAGACGTTGTGTTATTGTGAGGACTGCGGTGATTCCGCAGTCCGGTGCGTCCGTGCCCCTGGCGGCAGACAAGGGAGGAGCAGCGTGTCCCGGCAATTTCGCCCTCGCCGCAAGAACAGATATGACCGGGCCGGCGATGGGGCTCCGGCTCCCGAAGGCCGGCCCTCGAGCCTCATCGATGTGTGCCGGAGCACCGCGCGGCGGAGGTTCGGCATCGAGCGGCTGCGGCCCGAGCAGGAGGCGGCGATGCTCGCTGTGCTCGAAGGGCGCGATGCGCTGGTGGCGCTGCCGACCGGCTTCGGGAAGTCGCTGATCTATCAGGTTCCGGCGCTGATCCTGGAGCGGCCGACGATCGTGGTCTCGCCGCTCATCGCCTTGATGGCGGACCAGGAGCAGGCGCTGAAGAGCCATGGCGTGCCCGTCATCGCGCTGCACAGCCGGCTGCGCCAGGCCGAGCGCCGCGCTGCGCTCGACAGGCTCGAGGCCGGCGGCCGCCTCGTCGTTCTCACGACGCCCGAGACGCTGGAAGCGCCCGCCACCGCGGCTTTGGTCCAGCGGGCCCGGCCGGCGCTGCTGTGCGTGGACGAGGCGCACTGCATCTCGGAGTGGGGGCACGACTTCCGGCCCTCCTATCTGCGCCTGGGCGACGCCCGAGGGCGGCTGGGCAACCCGCCGGCGCTGGCGCTGACGGCCACCGCGACGCCGCGCGTGCGCGGCGATATCGCCGAGCGGATGCGCCTCAGCGATCCGCTCGTGCTCGTCGCCCCCGCGCACCGCGCGAACCTGCGCCTGTCGGTGGAGATCGTGCCCGGAGCGGAGAAGGCGCGCGCCGTGGGCCGCCGCATCCGCGGGCTGCGCCGGCCGGGGATCATCTACTGCGCCACCACCACCGCGGTCGATCAGCTCGCGGGCGCGCTGGAGAAGGCGCGCATCCCGGTCACGCGCTATCACGGCAAGATGGCGGCTGCCGATCGGACCGCGGCCCAGCGCCGGTTCATGAAGCCCTCGCGGCGCCTGATCATGGTGGCCACCAGCGCCTTCGGCATGGGCATCGACAAGCCCAACATCCGCTACATCGTGCATTACCAGGCCCCCGGCTCGCTGGAAGCGTATGTCCAGGAGATCGGGCGCGCCGGACGCGACGGGGACCCGGCATCCTGCATTCTGTTGTTCGACGCGGCCGATCTGGAGATCCAGGAACGGCTTCAGGCCCTCAGCCGACCCGCCGTCCGGCACCTGGAGCGGCTGGAGAGCGCGCTCGCCGCCTGGGCGGCCGAGGAGCGGGCCCCAACGGTCGCCGCGCTCGCCTTCTCGGCCGGAGTCCCGCAACGGATCGCCGAGGCGCTGCTGTCGGATCTCGCCGAGGCCGGTCTCGTCGAGCGCGACGAGGAGGACCGCATTGTCATCGCGGTGCCGATCGAGGCCTTCCAGGCCGGCGCCCGCGATCTGGTGGGCAAGCTCAAGACGTTTCGCTTCGAGGGCGAGCGCCGCCTCGGTGCCGTCGCCGGGTATGCCCGGTCCGAGGACTGCCGCAGCGTGTTCCTGCGGCGCTACTTCGGCGAGGAGCACCCGCCGCGCTGCGGCACCTGCGATCGCTGCCGCGCCGGCCGTGCCGAGCCTGCGCCCGCGCCGGCCCGCCAGCCGCGTCAGCAACCTTCCGGGAAGGCGAGGCCCGAAAAGGCGAGGCGGCGGTCGAGGAGGAGGCCTGCGCACGCCCCTTCGTGACACGACGCGACGCGGGCGGCTGCAGGGCCCGGCTGCGACGCCGGCCCTTGTCATCCCGGGCGGCGTCAGCGTTGAATGGCGGCGCCACGATGCGAGCCAGGCATGAGGGAGCCCCGCATGACGCAGCCGGCCTCGAAGGGATCGCGCAGCGGCGCCATCGCCCGCGCGCAGGCCTATATCGACACGGGCGAGTTCGAGGCGGAGCTCGCCCGCCGCGTCGCGATCCGGACCGAGAGCCAGAAGCTCCCCGACCCGGCCGCGCTCGCCGAGTGCCGCCGCTACCTCGAGGGCGAGATGACGCCCGCCTTCGCCGCCATGGGCTTCACATCGAAGGTCTACGACAACCCGGTCGAGGGCCAGGGCCCGGTGCTGCTCGCCACGCGCATCGAGGCTCCCAAGCTGCCGACGGTGCTGGGCTACGGCCACGGTGACGTGGTGCGCGGCCTGGAGGACCAGTGGACCAGGGGCAAGGGCCCGTGGGTGACAGCGCGCGAGGGCGAGCGCATCTACGGCCGCGGCACCGCCGACAACAAGGGCCAGCACACCATCAACATGGCGGCGCTCAACGCCGTCCTGGCCGAGCGCGGCGGCCGGCTCGGCTTCAATGCCAAGTTCATGATCGAGATGGGCGAGGAGGCGGGCTCCAAGGGCCTGAAGGAGCTGGTGCGCCGGTACAAGGCCGACTTCGCCGCCGACGTCCTCATCGCCTCCGACGGTCCCCGCGTCAGCCGGGACCGGCCGACGCTGTCGCTCGGCTGCCGCGGCACGCTGAACTTCGACCTCGAGGTCGATCTGCGCGAGGGCGGGCACCACTCGGGCAACTGGGGCGGCCTGCTCGCCAACCCGGGCTTTGTCCTGGCGCATGCGCTCGCCTCCATCGTCGGGCCGAAGGGCGAGCTGCTGATCGAGGAGCTGAAGGCGCCGCCGATGGCCGCCTCGGTCAAGGAGGCGCTCGCCGACATCGCGATCGAGGGCGGCGACACGGGAGACAGGGGCGGCCCGCAGGTGGACGAGTGGTGGGGCGAGCCCGGCCTGACGCCGGCCGAGCGCGTCTACGCCGCCAACACCTTCAACGTCCTCGCCTATTGGTGCGGCACACCCGGCCGGCCGGTGAACGCCATTCCGCCGAAGGCCGTCGCCAACTGCCAGCTCCGCTTCGTCGCCGGCACCAGGGCAGAGGACATCGTCCCCGCCGTCGAGCGCCACCTGAAGGCAAAGGGCCATCACCTCGTCGAGGTGCTGCCGCCGCCCGCGGCCAACGACGGCACGTTCGGGGCGACCCGCACCGAGCCCGACCATCCCTGGACGCAGCTCGTCAGGGGCTCGCTGCAGCGCTCCTCCAACCGCAAGCCCGCGATCATCCCCTCCATGGGCGGCTCCATCTGCAACGACATCTTCACCGACGACCTTGGCCTGCCGGCGATCTGGCTGCCGCACTCCTACGCCGCCTGCTCCCAGCACTGGCCCGACGAGCACCTCCTCATGCCCCTGTCGCGCAGCGCGCTGGAGCTGATGGCGGGTTTGTATTGGGACCTGGGCGAGGGCGGCACGCCGGGGCGGAAACCGTAGGGTGCAACGCTGCGAAGCGGCATTGCACCGATGCCCCCTCTCCCCGAGCGACGCCGCATGCGGCGAGGTTGGCTCGGTGCAATCGCGCTCCGCACGATTGCGCCCTACGGCGCGATGACGCTTGACGCCGGCCGCAGCGGTCATGCTGAATGCGATTTGGGCGCGCATGCCCCAACCAGCGGTCGTCCAGCGAGGGAAACTCAGATGTTGAAACGCCTCATCGCGCCCGTGGCGGTGGCTGCCGTGCTCGTTGCAATGGCGGCCGGCCCGGCGCTCGCCGGCAAGAAGGACAATACGGTCCGCTTCGCCTACGACCAGGTGATCGAGAACGTCGACCCCTACTTCAACAACGTGCGCCTCGGCGTCATCCTCGGGGCCAATGTCTGGGATACGCTGGTCTACCGCGATCCCGTGACCAACACATACAAGGGCCAGCTCGCCACCGCCTGGAAGTGGATCGACGACAAGACCCTGGAGTTCGAGCTGCGCAAGGGCGTCACGTTCCACAACGGCGAGGCCTTCGACGCCGACGACGTGGTCTACACGCTCAACTACGCGTCGGACCCGGCCAACAAGTCGACCCAGCAGACCAACATCAAATGGATCGCCAAGGTCGAGAAGCTCGACCAGTACAAGGTCCGCATCCACACCAAGGAGGTGTTCCCGGCCGCCATCGAGTACCTGGCCGGCCCGCTCGTCATCCACCCGAACGAATACTATGCCAAGGTCGGCCCCAAGGGCATGAACGAGAAGCCGGTCGGCTCCGGCCCCTACCGCATTGCCGAGCACATCGTCGGCAAGACCATCAAGCTCGAGCGGAACCCCAATCCGTGGTCGGGCTCCAACAAGGCCGTGCCGAAGATCGACAAGGTCGAGATCCGCATGATCCCCGACCGCCAGACCCAGGTCGCCGAGATGCTCTCGGGCGGCATGGACCTCATCATGAACGTCGCCTACGACCAGGCCCAGCAGCTCAAGGCCGCACCGCAGGTCACCGTGCAGTCCGGCGGCACCATGCGCATCGTGTTTCTCCTCTTCAACGCCGGTGAGAATACGCCGGCCAAGGAGCTTCGCAGTCTGAAGGTGCGCCAGGCCATTGCGCACGCCATCGACAAGAAGACCATGGCAAAGACGCTGGTCGGCGAAGGCGCGCCGGTGCTCGATGCGATCTGCTTTCCGACCCAGCTCGGCTGCGATACCAGCGAGGCGGCGAAGTACGAGTACGACCCGGCCAAGGCCAAGAAGCTGCTCGCCGAGGCGGGCTTTGCCGGGGGGATCACGATCCCGCTGCTCGGCTACCGCGAGCGGCCGCAGACTGAGGCCATGATCAACTACCTGCGCGCGGTCGGCATCAACGCCGAGCTCAAGTTCATGCAGTACGCCGCCATGCGCGAGCAGCAGCGCACCAACAAGGCCGCCATCACGCACCAGACCTGGGGCTCCTACAACATCAACGACGCGTCGGCATCGACCTCGGCCTACTTCAAGGGCGTCGACGACGACGTGATCAAGGACCCCGAGGTGATCGCGGCGCTGACCAAGGGCGATACCAGCGTCGATCCCAAGGTGCGCCAGGACGCCTACCGCCTGGCTCACAAGCTGATCACCGAGCGCGCCTACGCCGTGCCGCTCTACGCGCTGGTGACGTGGTACGTCCAGAGCACGGACCTGGCGTTCAGGCCCTATCCGGACGAGCTGCCGCGCTTCTACGAGATGTCGTGGAAGTAGGGGTTACCGGGGTCAGACCCTGCGGGTCTGACCCCATGCGCCAACGTCGGTTTTTGCCATGGGGTCAGACCCGCAGGGTCTGACCCCTGTGGACGCTGTCTCGATGCTCGCGTACACCCTGAAGCGCCTCGGCCTCGCCATCCTGGTGGCGCTGTTCGTGTCGGCCGTCGCCTTCGCGCTGCTCAGGCTGTCGGGCGATCCGGCGCTCGCCATCGCCGGCGAGGGCGCACGCGAGGCCGACATCGAGATGGTGCGCAAGACCTACGGTCTCGACCGGCCGCTGGCGGTCCAGTACCTCGACTGGCTCATGACCATGCTCAGGGGCGATCTCGGCCAGTCGCTCTATTTCAAGACCGACGTATGGGGCCTCGTCGCCGGCAAGCTGCCCGTGACCTTCATCATCGGCGGGCTTGCCATCCTGTTCGCGCTCGCGCTGTCGATCCCGCTCGGCGTGCTGGCCGCCGTGTTCGCCGGCACCTGGCTCGACCGCGCTGCGCTCGTCGTCGCCGTGGTCGGACAGGCGCTGCCGACGTTCTTTTTCGCGCTCGTGCTGATGATGCTGTTCTCGATCAACTTGCGGTGGCTGCCGGTCTCGGGCAGCGATACGTGGGCGCACTTCGTGATGCCGACCATCGCGCTCGGCTACTACGTGACCCCGCCCATCATGCGCCTCGTGCGCGCCGGCATGATCGAGGTGCTCGCCTCCGACTACATCCGCACCGCGCGCGCCAAGGGGCTCTCGGGGACGAGCGTCGTCTTCAAGCATGGCCTGCGCAACGCGGTCGTGCCGGTAGTCGCGCTCTCCGCCGTGCAGCTCGGCTATCTGCTCGGCGGCTCGATCGTGATCGAGACCATCTTCGCGCTCGACGGGCTCGGCTATCTCGCCTACCAGTCGATCACCCACAAGGACTTCCCCGTCACGCAGGCGGTGCTCCTGCTCCTGGCGCTGATCTACGTGCTCCTGACGCTCGCCGCCGACCTGCTCAACGCGTTCCTCGATCCGCGCATCCGGGTGGCCTGATGGACGGCACGATCACCAGGCCCGCAGCAACGCCGGCGCCGCTCCCGGCCGAGGCGGCGCTGCCCAGGCCGCCCTCGGTGCTGCGGCGCGTGGTGAGCCACCCCGGCCTTGTCGCGGGTCTCGTGCTGCTCGGCCTGTGCGCGGCGATGGCGCTGCTGGCGCCGCTGCTCTCGCCGCACGATCCCTACGAGCAGAGCCTCGGCCAGGGGCTGATTCCGCCGGTGTGGCACGAGAAGGGCTCCTGGGCGCACCCGCTCGGCACCGACAACCTCGGCCGCGACTATCTCTCCCGCGTGCTCTACGGCGCGCGCATCTCGCTTCTGATCGGCATCTCGGTGATGCTGATCTCCGGCCTCATCGGCACCGTGCTCGGGCTCGTCGCCGGCTATTTCGGCGGGCGCACCGACCTCGTTGTCAACTTCGTCATCACCGCGCGGCTCGCCATGCCGGTCGTGCTCGTGGCGCTCGCCGTCGTGGCCATGATCGGCGGCTCGCTGCTGGTCGTGATCCTGACGCTCGGCCTCCTCAAGTGGGACCGCTTCGCCGTCGTCATGCGCTCAGCGACCATGCAGGTGCGGGCACTCGACTATGTCGCCGCGGCCGAGGCGGCGGGTGCGAGCCGGCTGCGCGTGCTGGCCGGCGAGATCCTGCCCAACGTGTTCCCGCACCTGATCGTGGTCGCAACCGTCGAGTCGGGCTCGGCGATCCTGCTCGAGGCGGCGCTCTCCTTCCTCGGCCTCGGGGTGCAGCCGCCCCTGCCGTCGTGGGGGCTGATGATCGCCGAGGCCAAGAGCTTCATGTTCTTCTCGTTCTGGCTGATCGCCATTCCCGGCACGGCGCTCGCCGCCCTCGTGCTCGGCATCAACCTGGCCGGCGACGGCCTGCGCGACGTCTTCGCCCCGGAGGGCCGCGCATGAGCACCTCCGGCGGCCGGCCGCTGCTCGAGGTCGAAGGCCTCTCGGTCGACATCGCCACGCCGGCGGGCCCGCTGCACGCCGTGCGCGATGTCGCCTTCGACGTGGGCCGCGGCGAGACCGTGTGCCTCGTCGGCGAGTTCGGGCTGCGGCAAGTCGATCACCTCGCTCGCCATCATGGGCCTCCTGCCGCGCGCCGCCCAGCCCCGCGCCGCCCGCCTCGCCTTCGACGGCATAGGTCTCGCGCGCCTCGGGCGCGGCGCGCGCAACGACCTGCGCGGCAATCGCATGGCGATGATCTTCCAGGAGCCGATGACGGCGCTGAACCCGGCCTGGACCATCGGCGAGCAGCTGATCGAGGTGCACCGCCGCCATGTCGGCAAGGGCCGCGCGGCTGCCAAGGCGCGCGCCGTCGACCTGCTCGCCAAGGTCGGCATCGCCTCGCCCGCAGAGCGGCTCGGCCAGTATCCCCACCAGCTGTCGGGCGGCCTGCGCCAGCGCGCGATGATCGCCATGGCGCTGATGTGCGAGCCGGAGCTGCTGATCGCCGACGAGCCGACCACCGCGCTCGACGTGACGATCCAGGCGCAGATCCTGCGGCTGCTCGCGGATCTGCGCCGGGAGCTCGCGATCGCGCTGCTGCTCATCACGCACGACCTCGGCGTGGTCGCGCGCATCGCCGACCGGGTCAACGTCATGTATGCCGGCGCCATCGTCGAGACCGCCACCGCCGCCGAGCTGTTCGCCGACCCGCGCCACCCCTACACCCAGGGCCTGCTCGCCTGTCTGCCGCGGCCCGGCGCAACGCGCGCCGGCGAGCGGCTCGGCACGATTCCGGGCGTGGTGCCGTCGCTCATCGGCGAGATCGCCGGCTGTGCGTTCCGCTCGCGCTGCCCGGTTGCGCTGCCGTCTTGCGCAACCGGTGTGCCCGAGCGCGAGGCGGCGCCCGGCCACCGCTTCGCCTGCGTGCACGAGATGGTGCCCCGGGGCGTGGCGGCATGAGCGACCTCATCGAGATCGCCGACGTTCACCGCACCTTCCGGGTGAGGCGCGGCCTGTTCGCCCCGGCGGCGCAACTCCATGCCGTCGCCGGCGTCAGCCTCGCGGTGCGCAAGGGCGAGGTGCTCGGCATCGTCGGCGAATCGGGCTGCGGCAAGTCCACGCTCGCGCGCATGATCCTGGGCCTGCTCCCGCCCTCGTCGGGCACCATCCGCCTCGGCGGGCGCGGGCTGCGCTCAGTCCCGCGCCGCGAGCGCGCCCGGCGCATGCAGCCGGTGTTCCAGGACCCCTACTCCTCGCTCAACCCGCGCCGGCGCATCGCCGACATCGTCAGGCTGCCGCTCGACGTGCAGGGCACAGGTTCCGCCGACGAGCGGCGCGCGCGTGCCATCGCCGTGCTCGACAAGGTGGGGCTGCCCCAGCGCTACGCCGACAGCTATCCGAGCCAGCTCTCCGGCGGCCAGCGCCAGCGCGTCGCCATCGCACGCGCGCTCGTCACCGGGCCGGAGATCGTTGTCTGCGACGAGCCCACCTCGGCGCTCGACGTGTCCGTGCAGTCGCAGATCCTGAACCTGCTCATGGACTTGAGACGCGACCTCGGCCTCACCTACGTGTTCATCAGCCACAACCTCGCGGTCGTCGAGCATCTCGCGACGCGCGTGGCGGTGATGTACCTCGGCCGCGTGGTCGAGCTGGCGCCGACGCCCGAGATCTTCTTCGCGCCGCGGCACCCCTATACGCAGGCCCTCCTCGCCTCCGTCCTGACGCCGGAGCCGGGGCTCGGCATTCCCGACGCCGGCCTCGGCGACAGCTCGCCGGACCCGCTCGACGTGCCGCCGGGCTGCCCGTTCCACCCGCGCTGCCCCAGGGCCTTCGCCCCGTGCGCTGGTACGGTGCCGCGCGACGTGGCGGTCGGCAGTGCGACCGTCGCCTGCCATCTGCACGACGCCGCCGTCGCCCACGAGGCGGCGTTGCGCTACTCCACATCCTGCCCGGATGCGCCGGGCACAGGCTCGGCAAATGCCACCTTGCGCGCGCGCTCCCGATAGGCCGAGGCAAGCCGCTCCGCGCGCGATGCGAACAGGTCGTCCTCTCCTCGCCCCGACATCGCAAGCAGGCGGTCCTCGATCTGCGATTGGGAGGCGACCCGGCCGTCCGACAGGATATGCCCGGTGGCCACCCCGCGCTCCTGCAGCGCGCGCGCGACCAGGAGGCAGCGGTGGCAATCGAGCGGGTCGTACTCCGCGCACAGCAGCGCGACGCGGTATTTCCGCGCCCCCTCGATCACGCGCGCGAGGCCGCGCTGGAACCCGGCGGTGGCGGCCATGCGCTCGTAGTCGGCGACGCCGTCGCGATAGCAGCGGCGATCCCTGGGGCGGCCGCCCAGCTCCTCGCCCAGGAAGGAATAGGCGAGGCCATCCGTGCGCAGCCGGGCTTCGAGGGCTGCCCTGCTGAAGTGCGGGAAGCGGCGGGAATGGGGTGATGTCCGCACGTCGGCGACCGCGGTGACGCCCGCACCCTGCAGCAGAGCGACGAGCCGCTCGTAGGTATGCGCGGAGTGCCCGATGGTCAGGACTTCGAGGTCTTCCAAACCCAGTCCCCGTGCCGCCCCGGGCCGTCCTCGGCCCCGGTCACAGCCCTGGCGGCGGTGTCGTGAGAGGCCGGCGCCCGGCTGCCGCAAGGGCGATGCAGGAAGGGCGATGCAGGCCCCCGGCCCCCTGACGGCGCCCACGCTATCCCGAGGCGCGGGCGCGCCAGGCACGGCCATGCACGCTGCCGGAGCGGTCGGGCGAGGGCGCACGGCGGGAAGCCGTGCGCCACGCCTGGCTGGCGCGATCAGTTCCGATAGCAGCGGTAGTCGCCGCCGCAGTACTCGCCTGGGTGGCAGTAGGTCCCTCCACCCGCGCACACCCGCGGGTCGCTCAGGCGAAGGCAGGTCCCCTCCCTCGTGCAGATATTACCGCCGGGGCACCACCTGTAGTTCCCGCAGCACACGGCCCCGAGCGGGGCGCAGCTGCCGTCGGGACACAGGCCCCATCCCGGATTACACCGGCCTTGGGCGGAGGCCGGCGACACCGGGGCCGACACCGCCGCGAACAGGCAGAGCGCCGCGGCAGCAAAGACTCCCAACACTCTCAGCATTCCGAAACTCCTTGTGCGCGAAACGAGCTCATAACGTGAATCGAGGTATACGCGTTTCATTGAGAGCGCACAGCGCGAGGCTGTGCACAATGCTCGCCGTCCCCTTGATCCCCTGGCCCGTGTCTCAATGGGGCGCACGACGCAAGGTCGTGCGCGAGGCGAGCTTGATTTTACTCGCATCAAAAGACGATTCCAAGTGTCTTGCCGAGCCCCGCGCGGACTTGCCACCAGCACCAGCACCCGCGCCAGCACCAGCGGATGGGACCTGTCGGACCATCGCCGCGGGGAGCTTTTCAATTCCCCCTCATAGCGTTGCCGGCCGGCCACTCTCACCTCGCGTCGCGTCCGTCGGGCGCGACAGGGTCCCGGGCCCGGGAGCTCAGCCCCGATAGAGGGGGCTCGGCTGCGAGAAGAAGCTGTGCAGGATGTGATAGACGAGGAGGTAGTTCTTCTGCTGAAAGGACGCGTGCGAGATGCCCGGCATCACCGCGAATTGCTTGTCGGGGTTGGGCAGGCGGCGGAAGAACTCGAGGAGATCGTCGAAGGAGGCAATGCCGTCCCACTGGCCGCGCATGACGAGGGTCGGCGCCGTGATCCGGGCCGGGTCGACCACCGGCAGCCTGGAGCACATGTCGACATAGGTGCCCGTCGGCACCGAGTCGTCGAGCGCCAGGATGGCGTTGGCGAAGGCCTCGATGACGCGATCCTCCGCGGTTCCAGGGTGGTCGCGGTTGAAGATGCTGTAGACGAACGCCTTGTCGATCGGGCGGCGGCTCTTCGCCTGGAACTCGGGGAGCTTCTTCCTGCGCTCGGCGAGGGTCGGGCTGCCCTCGCCGGTCCACACGAAGGCGTCGAGCGCCAGCCGCGCGACGCGCTCGGGATGGCGCTGCGCGAACAGGGCGGCCCTGAGCGCGCCCGAGGAGATGCCGTAGACCAGCAGCGGCCCGCTCGCGCCGGTCTTCAGGATGTACTCGGACGCGGCAGCGAGGTCGTCGGCGCCGTTGGCGATGTCGAAGTTGATGGGGCGCGACTTGTCGGAGCGGCCGTAGCCCTCCATGTCGACGCCCCAGGTATCGAAGCCCCGCTCGGCGAACCAGTCCATCACCGAGCTGTCGGGCCGCCCAGGCACGTCGAGGTCGAAGGTCGGCTGCGAGGCCATCGACGAGCCGTGCACGAACAGCACCGTGCCCTTGACGCTCGGCGCGGCGGCGGGCTTCTGCCAGAGGAACAGGCGCACGTCGCCCTTGCTGGTCCAATGCTCGCGCCCGGCGAACCGGCTGGGCTTGCTCATGCGTCTCTCCTCACTTCTCCGGGCCCGCCGCCGGCCCCGTCGGCGCCGATGCGGCGAACAGCGTGCAGTGCCCGGGGTCCACGTGGACCGCCACGGCATCGCCGACGGCGAGCTCCTCGAGCGGATGGGCCTGCACGCGCAGAACTGTATTGCCATCGAGGGCGATTTGATAGTCGACGATGTTGCCGAGGAAGGTGGCCTCGGCGATCCGCGCAGGCTGGTGTGGGCCTTCGGCCCGCGCCAGCGGGCGCAGGCGGATGTTCTCCGGCCGGACAGCGATCTCGACCGCCTGGCCCGGCGCGGCAGCGGCGTCCGTGTCAAGCTCGATGGTCCAGCCGGGCCCGATCCTGACGCTTGCGCGATGGCCGTCGGCGGCGATCACCGTCGCCGGCAGCAGATTGACGAGGCCCATGAAGTCCGCCACCACGCGGCTGGCGGGCCGGTTGTAGACCTCGCGCGGCGTGCCGAGCTGCTGCAGGCGTCCGCCGTGAATGACGGCGATCTTGTCGGAGAGCGCCAGCGCCTCGGCCTGGTCGTGGGTGACGTAGACGAAGGTGATGCCGGTGCGGCGCTGCAGCTCCTTCAGCTCCACGCGCATGCGCTCGCGCAGCTTGGCGTCGAGGTTGCTCAAGGGCTCGTCGAGCAGCAGGATGGAGGGCTCGACCACCAGGCTGCGGGCAAGCGCCACGCGCTGCTGCTGGCCGCCGGACAGCTCGCTCGGCAGGCGGTTCTCGAGCCCCGTCAGGTTCACGAGCGAAAGCGCGCTCTCGACGCGCCTGCGCGCCTCCTGCGGCCTGACCTTGCGCAGCTTCAGGCCGAAGACGACGTTCTCGTACACGGTCTTGTGCGGCCACACCGCATAGCTCTGGAACACCATGCCCATGCCCCGCTCCTCGGGCGGCACCACGCGCTCGGGCGAGGAGACGAGGCGGTCGTCGGCATGGATGGTGCCGGCCTCGGGGGCAATGAAGCCGGCGATCAGGCGCAGCGTCGTGGTCTTGCCGCAGCCGGAGGGACCCAGGAGCGTGACGAACTGGCCGTCGGCGATGTCGAGCGTGAGGTCGCTGATCGCGGCGGGGCCGCCGGCGCCGGAATAGCTCTTGGACAGCCCCCGAATGGTGATCGAGGCCATCAGGCTGTCGCTCCCGCCCGCACGGTGTCATCGGCCGAAGAGCGTCCGCGGGCCCCTTTGGACGCGAGCCAGCTTGCCAGCAGCAGGGCGGTGGCGATGATCGCCATGTTGACCATGGCGAGCGCCGCCACCGGCTCGGTGTAGCCGGTCTCGTAGAGGTTGTAGACGGCGACAGCCAGCGTGATGGAGCCGGAGCTGAACAGCAGGATCGAGGCGCTGAGCTCCTGGATCACCGGCACGAATACCAGGAGCCAGCCCACGAACAGCCCAGGGCGGATGAGGGGCAGCGTGATCTCGGAGAGCGTGCGCCCCCACGAGGCCCCGAGCACCCGCGCGCTCTCCTCGAGCGACGGATCGACCTGGCGCAGCGAGGTGTTGGCGGCGCGCACGCCCAAGGGGATGTAGCGGCCGACATAGGCGAGGAGGAGGATGGCGAGCGTGCCGTAGAGCGCGAACGGCAGCGTGAGCCAGAACTGGATGAGGGCCACGGCCATGACGATGCCCGGCAGCCCGAGGGGGAGGAGCGCGGCGTAGTCGAGGAGGCGGCGGCCGGGCGCCCGGGTGCGCACATCGATCCAGCCGATCACCGTGCCGAGCAGCACGGCGATGCTGGCCGCCAGGGTGGCGAGCAGCAGGCTGTTGAGGATCGCCCGCTGCGTGACGTTGTACTCGAAGAGCACGAAGCGGTAGTTGGCGAGCGTGAGGTTCTGCCAGAAGCTCAAGCCCCAGGACTTGGAGAGCGAAACGGCGATCAGCGCGCCGTAGGGCAGGACGATCGCCACCAGGAACACGATGGCGCAGAAGCCGAGCAGGACCCAGCGGAGCCATCCGAGGTCGACCGGCTGCGAGCGCGCCCCCTTGCCGGCGAGCGTCACGTAGGAGCGCCCGGCGAGGAAGCGGTGCTGCAGATAGAGCGCGGCGACGGTGATCAGGATGAAGACGAGCGACAGGGCGGATGCCAACCCGTACTGCGGCGGATAGTCGAAGAGCGCATAGATGCGGGTCGGCAGCGTGACGATCCGGCCCGGCAGGCCGATGATCGCCTGCGAGCCGAACAGCGCGATGGCGTTGACGAACGCCAGCAGCGTGCCGGCGAGGATGGCCGGTGCGACGAGCGGCAGCGTCACGCGCAGTGCAGTGGCGAGCTTGCCCGCCCCCAGGATCTGCGCTGCCTCCTCGTAGGAGGCATCCACCGACTGCAAGGCGGTGGACGCCAGCAGGAACACGAATGGGAAGGTATGCAGGACCGTCACCAGGACGAGGCCGCTCATGGAGAAGACGTTGAACGTCAGCCACGGCGCCCCGGCGACGTCGCGCAGGAGGACGTTGACGACGCCGGCGTTCGGGCTGAACAGGTTGACGTAGGCGATGGCGGTGAGAAACGGCGGCGACAGGTAGGCGAGAGTCGCCGTGATGCGGAACAAGCTGGGGCAGGGCACGTTGGTGCGGCTCACCGCCCAGGCCATCGGCAGGCCGATGAGGATGCTGAAGAGGCCGGTCCAGGCTCCCAGCACCAGCGAGTTGGTGAGGGCCTGCAGATAGAGCCGGCCGGTCAGCGCCTCGGTGAAATGCTCGAGCGACAGGCCCCCTTCGCCCCTGAGGCTCCCTGCCAGCAGGAAGAGGAGCGGCAGCACGACCAGGATCACCAGGGCGGCCACCGCAGCGGCCATCACCCAGGTCTCGAGCCGGGGCCCTCCACGCCAGCGGCGCAGGCCGGTGCGGAATGCGCCCGCGCCGCTGCTCACCTCACGCATCGCGCCGCTCCCGCGATGCCGCACAGGTCACTTGATGAACTCGTCCGTGAACAGCTCCTCGAAGTTGGTGACCACGTCCTTGGGGTCGAGCAGCTTGGCGTCGAGGCTCACCTTCTGCGAGTTCACGAGCTGCTCCCGCCGCACCCGGACGTCCTTGGCATGAGCCGTCTGCGCCACCTTCCAGGCGAGCGCGAGCAGCGTGGGGTCCAGCTTGGCGAAGCGCGGCTTCAGGATCTTCTCGAACACCTCGTCCGGCTTCTCCTGGATCATCTTGGCGGCACCGACATAGGCTCGGGCCACGCGCGCGCACACGTCGCGCTTCGTCGTGCAGAAATCGGGGCGCGAGTAGACCAGGGCGTAGGCGAACGGGATCAGCTCGGGCGCATCGAAGGTGGAGCTGGCCACCATCACCGCCTCGCCCTTGACGACCGCCTGGGTGGTGAAGGGCATCGACGTGGCGTAGCCGTCGATCACTTTGGTCTGGAGCGCCGGGAACATGGCGGGCGGGTCCATCGGCTGGATGCGCACATCCTTCTCGACATCGAGGCCGGCGCGGTTGGTCACATAGCGCTGCCACGCGTGCACGATGCTGCCCACGCCCTGAATGGCGATGGTCTTGCCCTTGAGGGCCTTGGCGCGCTCGGAGGCCGGGGTCTTGTCGGTGATGCCCGCGGCGTCGGCCACGTCCTTGCGCAGCACCAGCTCGACCAGCGGCTTGTCGACCAGGTTGACGATGGCCTTGAACTTCTGCCCCTTCGCCGCCGCGCGCAGGAACACGGGGCCGGTGCCGATGGTGAATTCGGCGCTGCCGGCGAGCACCGCATTCGGCGAGGCCACGCCGACCAGGTTGCGGTCGGTGACCTTCAGGCCCTCCTTCTTGAAGAAGCCTCCGTCGTGGGCAACGTAGTGGGCGCTGAACGTCAGGGTCTGGGCCGGGATCGCGAAGATCATCTCGATCTCCTGTGCCCTGGCGGGGGTTGCACAAAGCCCGATTGCAAGAATGGCGGCAGCCAGCGTCGGCCGTTTGAGCATCTGGTCCTCCCGATTTTTTGTTCCAGTCGACACGACATGTAACAAAAAGCCCGAAGCCTCACAACGCGACGGGACGAAGAACGTCCTGCCCGTCGCGCCTGTGCATCGGATCATTTCACGTCCGCCTGCCGGCCACCGCGCCGATCACCGGACGAACTCGTCGGTGAAAAGGTCGTCATAGCTCGTCAGCGCGTCCTTGGGATCGAGCAGCTTGGCCACGAGGCTCACCTTCTGGGAGTTCACCAGCTGCGCAACCACGACCCTGATGTCCTTGGCATGGGCCTTTTGCGCGACCTTCCAGGCCTCGGCGAGCAGCTTCGGGTCCATCCTGGCGAAGCGCTTCTCGAGGATGGTCTTCAGCACCTCGTCCGGCTTCTCCTGGATCATCCGGGAGGCGGCGACGTAGGCACGGCCCATGCGCGCACACAAGTCCCGCTTCTTGCTGCAGAAATCGTGACGCGAATAGAACAGGGCGTTGGCGAACGGGTGCAGCTCGGGCGCATCGAAGGTGGAGCTGGCGAGCATGATCGCGACGCCCTTGACCACCGCCTGCGTGGTGAAGGGCGAGGTGGTGGCGTAGCCGTCGATCGCCTTGCTTTCCAGCGCCGGGAGCATCGCCGGCGGGTCCATGGGCTGGATGCGCACGTCCTTCTCCACATCGAGACCGCCGAGCGCGGTGACGTAGCGCTGCCAGGCGTGCACGATGCTGCCGACACCCTGGATGGCGATGGTCTTGCCCTTGAGCGCCTTGGCGCGCTCCGCCACCGGCATGGCCGCCGTGATGCCTGCCGCATCGGCCACGTCCTTGCGCAGCACCAATTCCACCAGCGGCTTGTCGACCAGGTTGGCGATCGCCTTGAACTTCTGCCCCTGCGCGGCCGCTCTGAGGAAGATCGGGGCCGTGGTGATGGTGAAATCGGCGCTGCCCGCGAGCACGGCGTTGGGAGAGGCGACACCGACGAGGTAGCGGTCGACGACCTTGACGCCCTCCTTCTTGAAGAAGCCCGCGTCGTGGGCGACGTAGTGGGTTGCAAAGGTCAGTGTTTGCGAGGGGATCGCGAAGATCGTCTCGATCTCCTGCTGGGCTCGGGCCGATGTGGGAAGAAGCCCCGCCCCGACGGCGGCGGCAGCCAGTATTGCCCATTTGAACATATCGTCCTCACGAATTATCGTGCCGTGCAAGCCGTCATGTAACAAAAAAGCCGTCACAGCGCGACGGGCGCGGCAGCGCTCCTGTCCCCCGCGCAAGCCCCAGGTGAGGAAATGCCCATCCGGAAGCCGACCCAAAGCTCCGATGCCGGCGGAGTGCGCCCGCCTCCGGAGCGGAGCGCGATGCGCACACGCGTCGACCGGCTCGTCGTTCTCGTTGCCCTGCTGGCAATCTGGGTCGCGCTCTCACTGACGCTCGAGCGGGGCACCTATTGGGTCGGCTCGCCGTGGGGCGTTGCCACCCGCCTCGGCAGCGACATCTGGAGCGGGATCTGGCAGGGTCTGGGCGTTCTGGCGGGGCCGGCCTGGGTCGATTCCGCGCTCGGCGTCCTGACGCGGCCCGCCAATGCCGCCCAGGGCGGAGAGGTCCTGCTCCATGCCTCCTACACGCTGTTCGAGGCGCTCGCCGGCTTCCTCATCGGGGCGATCCCGGCGGCGGCGCTGCCCTTCCTCCTGCGCCGGCTGCCGATGGTGACGGCAATCATCGATCCGTTCATGGTCGGGGGCTACGGCGCGCCGAAGCTGGCTTTGGCCCCCCTGTTCATCCTGTGGTTCGGCATCGGCATCGAATCCAAGATCGCGCTGGTGGCGATCACGGTGTTCTTCATCGTCTATTTCAGCGCGCTGGCCGGCGTGCGCGCGCTCGATGCCAAGCTCGTGCAGATGGCGCAGGTGATGGGCGCCAGCGAGCGCGCGGTGGCGCGCCACATCGTGTTCCCAGGCGCGGTGCCCTACATCTTCACCGGCCTTCGCATCGCCATGCCGTACTCGATCGGCGGCGCGGTGATCGCCGAGCTGATCTCCGCCAATCGCGGGCTCGGCTATCTGATCCAGCTCGGCGCCAACAATTTCGACACCACGGGGGTGTTCGTCGCCCTGGTGGCGACGACGTGCATCGTCATCATCGGCAACTGGAGTGTCAACATCGCGGAGCGCTGGCTGTTGCGCTGGCGACCGCCGGCCGATGCCATAGCCGAGGTGGGGGGCTAGCCATGACCGCGGAACCTCTGCTCGAGGTCAATGACCTCGCCAAGCGCTTCGCCGCCCGCGCCGGGCGCGATGCGCCGTCCTGGGTGATCCAGGGGCTCACCTTCTCGGTCAGCGACGGCGAGCTCCTGACCATCATCGGCCCGTCCGGGTCGGGCAAGACCACGCTGCTCAACATGATCGCGCAGATCGACACCGCCAGCGGCGGCACGGTGCGCTTCCAGTCGCAGTCGGCGCCGATCGGCGATCCCAAGGCGCTCAACCCGGGCCTCTCCTGCAAGATCGGCTACGTCACGCAGGAGGACAACCTGCTGCCCTGGCGCACCACGCTGCAGAACGTGCTGTTCCCCTTGAAGGTCCAGGGCCGGCTCAATGAGAAGACCCGCGCGCATGCCGAGGCGCTGGTCAAGGCGGTGGGCCTCGCCGGGTTCGAGAAGCACTACCCGCACGAGCTCTCCGGCGGCATGCGCAAGCGCGCCTCGCTGATCCGCACGTTGGTCTACGACCCGCCCGTGATCCTGATGGACGAGCCGTTCGGCGCGCTCGATGCGCAGACGCGCATGCAGCTGCAGGAGGACCTGCTGCGGCTGTGGGACCTCGGCCGCAAGACCATCATCTTCGTCACCCACGACATCGCCGAGGCGATTGCGCTGGGCGACCGCACGCTGGTGCTCTCGCGCGCGCCGGCGCAGATTGCCGGCGAGCACGTCATCGCCATACCGCGCCCGCGCGACATCCGGGGCATCATGACCCATCCCGATTTCGGCCCCCTCTATCAGGCGATCAGGGCGCAGGTGCAATGACCACGACGCAAGGCGCTCTCGACTACGCCGGGGAGCCTCAGATCAGGTGGCGCCAGCACGCCGTCACCTTCGGCCGGATCGCGCTGGCGCTGCTGCTGCTCGTCGCCTGGAAGATCGGCGCCGACGTGGCGGGCCCCGTCTATGCCGCCGACCCCATCAAGGTGGTGCAGCGCATCGTCGAGGATACCGCCAACGGCACCCTTCTGCGCCACGTCTACGTCACGCTCCGGCTGGCGGCGCTCGGCTTTGCCATCGGCTGCTTCTTCGGGGTGGCGGTGCCGTTCGTGCTGCGGCGCCTGCCGCGCCTCACCACTGCCGTCGAGCCCTACATCATGGCCTCGGTCGGCGTGCCCAAGTATGCCCTGGTGCCGCTGTTCATCCTGTGGTTCGGCATCGACGATGCGCCGAAGCTGTGGCTGGTCGGGCTGCTCGTGTTCTACCCCGTCTTCATCGCGGTGTTCGCCGGCATCCGGAACGTCGACCCGCGCCTCGTCAACATGGCGCGGGTGGCCGGCGCCAGCGAGGCGGCGATCTCGCGCGAGGTGGTGTGGAACTCGCTGCTGCCGTTTTTCTTCGCCTCGCTCAAGATCGCCCTGCCGCGCGCGGTCTCGGCCGCCATCATCGGCGAGTTCCTGGTCGGCAACGAGGGGCTCGGCTACCTGATCGAGTACTCGCGCCAGAACTTCGACACCACCGGCGTGTTTGCCGGCGTCGTGGTGGCGACTGCCCTGGTGCTGGTGATCAACGCCATCCTGGTCTGGACCGACCGCCGCTTCAGCGCCTGGCGGCCCGTGGAGCGCGACATGGAGCTGTAGGGCGCAGTAAGCCGAAGGCGCATTGCACCCTACGATTCTACGACTCGCCGCGTTGCAGCACGACGTGGGTGGCGTCCGGCGTGGGGATGTGCTCGGTGCAGCGGTAGCCGAGCTCGGGCAGGTCGATCCCCGCGAGGAGATGCTCCCCCGAGCCGAGCAGGACCGGGGAGATGGCGAGATGCATCTCGTCGATCAGGCCCGCGCTCAGATACTGCCGGATGGTGGCAGCGCCGCCGCCGAGCCGGATGTCGCGGTCGCCCGCGGCCTCCCTGGCGCGCTCCAGCGCTGCGTGCATGCCGCCGGTGACGAAGTGGAAGGTGGTGCCGCCCTCCATCGTCAGCGAGGCGCGCGGGTGGTGGGTGAGCACGAACACCGGGCAGTGATAGGGCGGGTTGTCGCCCCACCAGCCCTTCCAGGCGTCGTCGGACCCAGGATCTGGCCCAGAAACTGGCCCAGAACCTGGCCAGGGCCCCCGTGTCGGCGCGAACATGTTGCGGCCCATGATCCAGGCGCCGATGTTGTGGAACCCACGCACCACGAGCTCGTTGTCGATCCCCGTCGATCCGCCCTCGCGCCCGAACATTTCCCGGAAGGTGCGCGTGGCGAAGGCCCACCTGTGGTTGGCCAGGCCGCCGACGCCCTGGGGGTTGGCAAGATCCTGGCCGGGGCCGGCGCCGTAGCCGTCGAGGGAGATGGAGAAGGCGTGGACGCGAAGCTTGGGCATCGATGAGTCCTCCTGGCATCGAGATTGGGGCGTCGGGCGTCGGGCTTCGGCAGTCGCGGGAAGCGGTAGGGAGGGCGGATCAACGTCAGCGCGCAACCCGCCGAAGACCGGCGGATTACGGGCTTCGCCCTGACCCGCCCTACGCCTCGACCAAAACCTCGAAGCCTCCGTAGATCATGCGCTTGGCATCGAAGGGCATCTCCTTCCCCTCCATCATCGCCGACAAGCGCGGGTCCTTCATCACCAGGGCGTTGATGCGGTCACGCTCCGCGCGCGACGCGAACACGATCCAGGAGAGCACGACGGTCTCGTCGGGCGTGCAGATGACGCTGCGGGGAAACGACGTGATCTCACCCACCTTGACGTCCTCCGCCACGCACTCCCGGAACTCCAGCGCACCGTGCTCGCGCCAGATCCTGCCGGCCTCCTGCGCCATATGGCGATACGCATCCAGGCTTTTCTTGGGGACGGGAACGACGAAACCATCGACATATCGGGGCATGAGACGGCTCCTCGGATGTGCTTGCACCGGTGGCACAATCTGCTTGCATCAAGCAACCGGTTGCTGGATAGATCGACCGATCTCATAGTGCAAGCGGTTTTGCGGGCGCGGTGCGGGGCTGTGGAGGAGGATGCGCCAGGATCACAGATCGGGCTGCCCGATCAATCTCACGCTGGAGGTGGTGGGCGACAAGTGGAGCCTCATCGTCGTCCGCGACATGATGTTCGGCAACCGCCGGCACTTCCGCGAGCTGCTTGCCGGATCGGAGGAGGGCATCGCCTCCAACGTGCTCGCCGACCGGCTCGAGCGGCTCGTCGCACAGGGCATCGTCAGCCGGGCCGGTGACTCCAGCCACAAGCAGAAGGTGCTCTACAGCCTGACCGACAAGGGCATCGAGCTGTTGCCGGTCCTCGCCCAGATGTCGGCCTGGGGCCTCGCTCACCTGCCCGTCACCGAGGAGCTAGCCATCCGCGCCCGCCTCCTGAAGGAGGGCGGCCCCAAGCTGTGGGCCGAGCTCATGGACGAGCTGCGCGAGGCGCACCTGGGCATTCGGCGCTGGCGCAGGACGCGCGGCGCGTCCGTCACCGAGCGGCTGCAGGCGGCCCACGAGGCCGTCGTTGCGAAGCGGGCGGGTGGGCGTAGGGCGGATTAGGGCGAAGCCCGTAATCCGCCGATACAATGGTGCAATGGCGGATTACGCCCTCGGCTAATCCGCCGCCCTACGTTGCCTACGTTCCTTGCCAGGGCCAGGCCGCATCGTAGCGCCGGCGGCGGTCGCAGGCGCGGCTTTGCACCAGCGATTCGATCTCGCTCGGGTCGATGCCGATGTCGTTGAGCGTGCGGCGGTCCAGGGCGTGCAGGATGAGGATCGTCGCCTTGCGGGCGCGCCACTCCCAATAGGCCAGCCACCACGTTCTGACGAAGCCGGCGCGGCGCGGTACGGGAGGGGGTTGCTGGAATGCCTTGGCTGTGAAATGGCAGGTCATCGGGGCCTCCTCTGTGCGTTGCGGTACATAATGGAGGGGCGCCTTGCCAGCCTGCTGTCAGGAGGCATGACACGCTCCTGACAAGGTGGTGTCAGGAGGGTTAAGCTATACGGTCCCCGCCTGAACCGGTCCCGGAGGGGGAGAGCGTGCGCCGCGCCGACAGACTGTTCGAGATCATCCAGTCCATGCGCCGCCATAGCCTGGTGCGCGCACGCGACCTCTCCGCCGCGCTGGAGGTGTCGGAGCGCACCATCTACCGCGATATCCAGGATCTGGTGGCGAGCGGCGTGCCGATCGAGGGCGAGGCCGGCGTCGGCTACGTCCTCAAGGCGGGCTTCGACCTGCCGCCGCTGATGTTCAAGGAGCAGGAGATCGAGGCCCTGGTGCTGGGCGCGCGCATCGTGGCGTCCTGGGGCGACCCGGAGCTGGCCGCCGCCGCGAGCGACGTGGTTGCCAAGGTGCAGGCGGTGATCCCGGACCGCCTGCGCGACTACATGGCCAACACCGCGCTCCTGGCGCCGCCGCACCACTACATGGAGCCGATCAGCTTCGACGTGGCGGAGCTGCGCCGCGCGTTGCGCAAGCAGCTCAAGGTGCGCTTCTGCTACCGCGATGCCCAGGCCGAGGAATCGGAGCGAATGGTGCGGCCCCTGTGCCTCGCCTACTTCGGCCCGGTGTGGATGCTCTCCGCCTGGTGCGAGCTGCGCGAGGATTTCCGCACCTTCCGCCTCGACCGTATCGACGCCTTCACGCTGACGGCCGAGCGCTTCCGCCAGGAGCCCGGCAAGACCCTGCACGACTTCCTGAAGCGCGACCAGACCTGGACCCGCTCGCGCGCCGTGCCGAACGGCAAGAGCGAGGCGTTGAACGGCAAGAGCGAGGCTCTGCCGAACGGCAAGGGCGAGTAGGCCCGCCAGCTCGATGCGAACGATGAGAGCGGATCGGGTGACGCTTGCGGCGCGCAGACTCCCTCGGCAATCCACGCGGGTGCGCTCGCCCCTGGGGCTGCCCCTCACCTCCGGCCTTCGCCGGGGCAGGCTCTAACCCTCTCCCCGCGAAGCGGGCAGAGGGGACCGGGCGTTGTGGCAGGGACGCCGCGATGGGTGATCTGCGGTCAGCGCGGGGCTCTTGCCTTGACCCGGCGTGCGGGCGCCCTGACATTGAGGGCGTCCTCCCTCCGGTGCGAGACCCAGCTCCATGACCACCGCCGTGGCCGCCGCAGCGCCCAACCGCGCGCTGGTCGGCATCGCCTGCATGCTGCTGGCGAGCTCGCTGTTCCCGGTCATGAACGGGCTCGTGCAGATCATGAGCGAGCGCTACACCACCGAGCAGGTCGTGTGGGCGCGCGCGGCCTCGCATCTGGTGTTCATTCTGGCCCTGTTCGCCCCGCGCTTCGGCGTGGCGCTGGTGCGCACCGCAACCCTCAAGTGGCAGATCATCCGCTCGAGCGTGCACCTCGCCTCGATGCTGTTCTTCTTCACGGGCGTGAAGTACCTGCCGCTCGCCAAGGCCGCCTCGATCAGCTTCACGACGCCGTTCTTCGTCGCCCTGCTGGCTTGGCCGATGCTGGGCGAGCGCATCACGCCCAGACGGCTCGTGGCCGTGGTGGTGGCATTCTTCGGCGTCCTCATCGTCATCAGGCCGGGCACGGATGTGTTCCAGTGGGCGTCGCTGTTCATGCTGGGCAGCGCCATCTGCTACGCGCTCTACCAGATCCTGACGCGGCGCGTCGCCCGGCACGACAGCGCCGAGACCTCCGCCGTCTACAGCGCCACGGTCGGAACCGTCGTGATGTCGCTGGTGGTTCCCTTCGTGTGGACGCCGATTGCCGGATGGACCGACGCAGCGCTCCTGTTCTCGCTCGGCATCATCGGCGGGCTCGGCCACTACTTCGTCGCCCGCGCCATGATCTACGCGCAGGCCAGCATCATCGCCCCATTCGGCTACTGGCAGCTGGTCGGCTCCGTGATCGTCGGCTACCTGATCTCGGGCTACCTGCCCGACAACTTCACCTGGATCGGCGCCGGCATCATCGTCTGTGCCGGCGTCTACATCGCCTGGTGCGAGACGCGCGATCGCCCGGCGCTCAGGGCGCAGCGCGCTTGAGCCTGCGAGCCACGGCGGGCCGCGTCCCGCGGCCCGGGGCTCAGGGCGGCGGATGTCAGGGGGACAGGCCGTACGGCGCCACGCCGGAGCGACAGGCCTGCGGCAATTCACGGGTCTGCGGGCTCAACCGGCGGCCCCTCTCCGGGCTCTGCGGGAACGGCGGAAATCTCGGTGATCAGCTTCTTCAGCACGGCCTCGGCGAAGGTCTCGTAGGTCTCGGCGACGATGTGGAAGGCATTGGGGCCGCCGATCACGTTGTTGGCGTAGTACTGGTCGAGGTTGGGCTCGAGCGCCAGGATCGGCAGGCCGTTGATGGTGAAGCCTGCCTTGACGGCCGCGTCGCGCGCCATCGCTGCCGGCTTGCCGCGGTTGTTGGCGCCGTCGCCGGAGATGTCGATGACACGCCGTCCGCCCTTCGTCTCGCTGTCCGCGAACAGGGTCATGGCGTGCTCGATGGCGCCGCTGATCGACGTGCCGCCGCCGTAGAGCCTGCGCGTGGTGCGCTCGATCTCGTCGGCGAAGGCGAGCATCGAGGCCTCGTCGCGGATCACCCTCCACGCCACCACCACCTCCTGCTGCGTGGGCCCGGTCCATTGCGTCATCGTCACGGCGATGGCGCGGGAGTTGCCCGAGGCGATGACCTCCAGCAGGCGATGGCTGCGGAAGGCCTGGGCGTAGCCCTTCTGCTGCAGCCTGAAGCGCTCCTCGCTGACGCTGCCCGAGACATCGACCGCAAGCACCAGCTGCACATCGACCGCCGCCTGCGCCCCGGCGGAGGCGGACGCGCCCACCGCCGCGGCGATTGCGGCCAGGAGGGCCAGGACCTGGACAGCGAGCCGGCGGGCCATGCGCCTCACCCCCCCGCGACCTGCGGGAGGATGTGCACCTCGCTGTGGGCCCCGATCTCCTGGAACAGGGCATCCTGGTAGATCTGGCCGTCGATGGCCACGGCGAGGCCCTTCTCCAGGTGCGGGGCCAGCGCCGGGTATTCCCGGCCGAGGTGGCGGAACAGCTGATTGACGGTTGCCGCGGCGACATCGAGCTCGGCGATGCCGCCCGTGTACTGGCGCAGGTTGCCCGTCAGCGTCACGTGAGCCATCCCTGCCTCCACGCCCGGCGCTAGCCGCCGCCGGACCTCTTCAGGGCGATACCGATGTCGTACGCCCGCGCCTTGGTCACGCCGAGCTCGTCCGCAGCCGCCCTGGCCGCATCGCTGAGGCTCATCTCAGTCAGCATCGGTGTCAATTTCGCGGCAATGGCCGCGTCCGTCACGGCGGCGGCTGCGGGCGGCCCGACCAGCACCACGATCTCGCCTCGGGGAGGCGTCCCGGCCGCCCACTGGGCGAGCTCTGCGGGGGAGCCGCGCCGTACCTCCTCGTAGAGCTTGGTGAGCTCGCGCGCCACCGCCGCCGGGCGCGGGCCCAGGACCGCCTCCATGTCGGCGAGGCTGTCGGCAAGCCGCGACGGCGCCTCGAAAAACACCAGAGTTGCCGGCACGGGCCGCAGCTGGGCGAGGCGCGTGCGGCGTGCGGCCTGCCGGGCCGGCAGGAAGCCGGCGAACAGGAAGGTGTCGGTGGCGAGCCCGGCGCTGGTGAGCGCCGCCAGCAGCGCGCTCGGCCCCGGCAGGCTGTGGACAGGGTGGCCGGCGGCCAGCGCCTCGCGCACCAGCTTGTAGCCGGGATCGGAGACGAGCGGCGTGCCGGCATCGCTGATGAGCGCGACCGACTTGCCCTCCGCCAGGGCAGCCAGAATGCGCGGACGCTCGCGCTGGGCGTTGTGCTCGTGATAGGGGCGCAGCGCGCGCGCGATCGAGAAGTGCGCCAGCAGCGTGCCGCTGTGGCGGGTGTCCTCGCAGTAGAGCACGTCGGCACGCGCCAGTGTGGCGAGCGCGCGCAAGGTGATATCGCCGAGGTTGCCGATCGGCGTCGCCACCAGGTAGAGGCCGGCGGGCAGGGTCTCAGCCAGGCGGGCCTCGACCTCCTGCGCGGCACGCCGGGCAACCGCCGATGGCATCGTCTCGGGCATGTCGATTCCGTCGAGCTTTGCAGACTTGCCCATGGTGGGCCGAACCTGCGACCCCGTGAAGTCGTGAAAATCGTCGAACCGTGAAATCGTGAATTCGTGAAGCTCGCCAAATCGTTGAACCCGCTCGGGATCTCACGACTTCACGACTTCACCACTGCACGATTTCACCGCTGCACGAGCGCACCACGCAGGACGACATTGGGGTACAACGAAACACGAGCCCTTGCCCTCCCGCCGCCTTGGTTGCAACGTTAGCTGGCTGGTGACGCAATTGTGATGCGCTGCTCGGGGGGCCAATGGGGAGTGCTGCTGCTCGACTGCGCCGGCTGGCACCCGGCGTCGCCCTGGCGCTCGTCGCTGCGGCGCTGGCGGGCTGCACGGCGGCGGTAGGCCCAGGCGCGCTCGCCCCTCCCACCACCGCCGACGGGCCGCCCGTGAAGGTGGCGATCCTGGTGCCGCTGTCGAGCCAGGGCCAGCCCGGCCTCATCGCCAAGAGCCTCAAGCAGGCGGCCGAGCTTGCGCTGTTCGAGCGCGACAACCCCAACCTGCAGCTGCTCGTCAAGGACGATCTGGGCACGCCGGAGGGCGCCAGGGCGGCCGCCGAGGACGTTTTGAAGCGCGGCGCGACGCTCATCCTGGGGCCCCTTTATGCCAAGTCCGTGTTGGCGGTGGCGCCGGCGGCGCGCAAGGCGGGCGTGCCGGTGGTGGCTTTTTCCAACGACAGCCAGGTGGCCGGCAACGGTGTCTACCTGCTGAGCTTCCAGCCGGGACCGGAGGTCCAGCGCATCGTGGCTTTTGCCGCCAGGCGCGGCAGGAAGCGCTATGCGGCGCTGATCCCGCAGGACAACTTCGGCAAGGCGGTGGAGCCGGCGTTCCGCGATGCCGTCGGGCGCGCCGGCGGCAGCGTGGCCGCGATGGAAACCTACCCCGCCTCGGCCAACGGTCTCCTGGACCCGCTGCGCAAGATCGGCGCGGCGATCGCTGCCGCCGAGCTGGAGGCCACACCCATCGACACGCTGTTTGTCCCTGGCGGGCCCGAGTACCTCGAGAACATCGCGCGCCTCCTGCCGCACGCCAAGATCGACGCGGGCAAGGTGAAGCTGATCGGCACGGGCGGCATGGACTATCCCAACGCCGGCCGCGACAAATCGCTGATCGGCGCGTGGTATCCGGGCCCCGACCCGCGCGGCTGGAGCGACTTCGCGCAGAAGTATGCCAAGACCTACGGGCAGGGGCCGCCACGCCTCGCGGGGGCTGCCTACGATGCGGTGAATCTCGCCATCGCCCTTGCCGGCGAGGGGCGCTACACGGCGGCCTCCCTCACGCGCGCCAGCGGCTTTGCAGGCATCGACGGCCCCTACCGCCTGCTCGCCGACGGCACCACGGAGCGGTCGCTCGCCATCCTGGAGGTGCAGAAGTTCAGCTCCGCCATCGTCGATGCTGCGCCGAGCGCCCCGGGCCCGCCCGCGGCCATCTCCGGCACCAGCTTCAACATCTTCAAGGCGTTCCAGTAGCGAGCGGGGTCAGACCCCTCGCCTCGACGGTTGTTGTTCTGCTTCGACCATGGAGGCGAGGGTCCGACCCCCTTCTGCAGCCCAGACCCGCGTCATTTCCTCCACAGCCGGGCATTGTTGTCGCCCGACGTGCTGACCAGCGCATCGCCGCCGACGAACTGGGCGCCAGAGATGCTCTGAGCCGACTTGTCCTTGAGGATCGTCAGCGGCCGCAAATCGCCGCCATCGAGCGCGATGGGGACGATGAGCACCTGCCCGAGGTTCGTCGAGCCGACCGCCGCCATCAGGCCATCGGGCGAAACGTCGGTTACGGATAGAGACTCCTCCGTCTTCGTATTGAAGAGGGCCCTCCGCCGCGGCTCGGCAACGTCGAGCACGCCGATGAAGGCCTTGGTGCCGTAATCGCCGGCGGAGGCCCCCGGACGCCCCGCGAACGCAACGAGGCGCTCGCCTGCACCGAATCTGGCGCTGCAGTCGCACGTCTCGGTCCAGATCAGGCGCCGCGCACGGGCGTCGTACAGGGCCAGCTGATTGGTCGGATAGGTGCCGAGCAGGAATCTCCCGCCGTCTGCCGTGACATCGAGACTGTCGACGCGGACGTTGAAGGCGTGGTCGGTCACGTGCACCAGCCCGTCGGGGGAGATCGCATATATCCCGATCGTCGAGCGTTGCGGATTGATCGAGGAGCGGACGAGATAGAGCCGCTGGCCGTCCATCGATACCGACACACGGCCCAAGTGGTAGCCCTGATACGGAGGGATGGTCTGTACCCGGGCTTTCGAGGCGATATCGTAAACCTCCAAGCTGCCGCTTCGGACGACGGCAAGACGGCGGTTGCCCGGGAGTATTGCAATCCCTCCCAGCGAGTATGCCTCGTACCCGGCCAGCACGATCTTGGCGCGCGGCTCGAGGGTCAGGGCATCGATGACATGCAGGCTTCCCTCGCGATGGCCGGTCACCGCGATGGTCGACCGGTCGAGGCTCACCGCGGTCTGCGAGAGCGCGCCGCCGAGCCATCGCCTCGACTTGAGCCTCCAGGCTGCAACATCGGCCCCAGTGGCAGTCCAAACCGGAGCGCGGACCCGCGGAGCACTCGCATCGGGGCCCGGCTGCACTGCAGGCTCGAGCACCGTCTTGGGCGGCGGCGTGATGACCGCCTTGGGCGGCGGCGCGGCCTTGGCGCCTGCTGCGAGCTGCGCCAGGCGCGCGGCCACGCACTCGCCGGCCGGCGTGCCCTTGTATTGGCGCTCCAGCACCGCCAGCGTCGCCGGGTTCGACATCGCCTCCACCTCACGGCAGATGCGCGCCGTTTCCGTCTGAGCGGGCCCCGGCGCGGAAGCTGACGCCGGCCGGAAGTAGAGCAGCTGCCCCGTCAGCGAGCCGTACTCGAACGGGCGCTGCTTGCCGCCGGTCTCGGCCAGCACGTCGTCGCGCACCTTGCGGAAGAAGGTGCCGACCTCGAGCCCGCGCTCGCCCAGACGCTTCACCAGCGCCCTGGCGTAGGGGCTGTTGTCGCCCGCTCGCCCGTCGAGCGCCGCCTCGCCGTCACGGGCGGCGTAGGCGACGAGGACGTTGGAATGGGCGGGCTCGACGCGGGCGAGTCCGCGCTCGCCGATGGCGCGCTTGGCGGCGCCGGTCACGACCATGCGCGCCTTGAACGGATTGTTGCGGCAGGCGTCTAGGATCACGAGCTGCAGCTTGCCGGCCGCGGCGACGCGGGCCAGCACCCGGTCGAGCGCCAGCGTCTCGTCCTCCACGTCGCTGGCGCGGTTGAGCTTGGCGTCGACGGGGACCAGATAGTTGCGTCCATCCACCTCGATGCCGTGGCCGGCATAGTAGACCACGGCCCAGTCGGCGCCGGCGGCCTTGTCCTCGAATGCCGCCAGCGCCTCGCGCATCTGCTGGATGCCGAGATTGTAGAGCTCGACGACCTCGGCGAACCCGGCGTCCCTGAGCGCGGCGGCGACGTCGCGCGCGTCCCTCCTGGGGTTGGGCAGCTCGCCGACGGTGCGGTAGGCCGCGTTGCCGATCACCAGCGCCACCCGCTTCTCGGTCTGCGCCTCGGCCGGGATGGCGAGGGCACACCAGATCGCCGCCATCAGTCCAATGACGTATCGCATGTGCGCCCTCCCTGGCGGCGCTCTAAGGGGAGGAGGTCCAGCGCCGCCCTTGCCCGGCATCATCCGCGAAGCACCGGCTGTTGCCAAGGCCGTGGCCTCCAAGCGGCTGGGAACCCCGTGGGTGAGGTGGTGAGATGGTGAGATTTGGGACGGAGACTGTGACCCCGTTTGTGTCCATCCTCGCGGTGCACAACGGCGCCTTGCCGCAGGCGCCTCCCCAAATCTCACCACTCACCACCTCACCACTCACCATCCCACCGGCGGGATCTGACACCGGCGGAGGTTTGCGCTAGATATCGCCTCATGAGCTGGCATCGCGACGGTCGCGGCTCGCGCCGCGGCTATCACCACGGCAATCTGCGGGAGGCGCTGATCGACGCCGCCCTCGATCTCATTGCCGAGAAGGGGCCGGCGGGCTTCACCTTCGCCGAGGCGGCGCGCCACGCCGGCGTCAGCCCCGCCGCACCCTACCGGCACTTCCGCGACCGCGACGCCCTGATGGCCGACGTGGCGCGGCGCGGCTTCGAGCGCTTCGAGCAGCGGCTCAGCGCCGCCTGGGACGAGGGCCGCCCCAATCTGGGCGCGGCATTCGACCGGCTGGGCAAGGCCTACCTCGCCTTCGCGCGCGACGAGCCCGCCTACTTCTCGGCCATGTTCGAGGGCGGCCTGTCGATGATGGAGCACCGCGAGCTGAGCGAGGCGGGCGACCGCGCCTTTGCGGTGCTGCGGGGCGCCTGCGAGGCGCTGGTGGCCGGCGTGCCGGCGGCGAAGCGTCCTCCGTCCATGATGATGGCGCTGCACATCTGGGCCCTCTCGCACGGTATCGCCAGCCTGTTCGCGCGCGGGGACGCCGCCCGCCGTCCGCTGCCGATGTCGCCCGAGGAGCTCCTGGAGGCGGCGGCCCTGATCTATCTCGAGGGGCTGGGCATCGGTGCCAGACCCTCCGGGTCCGACACCAAAGGCGGCACGCCCTAGGCCTCCACCCGTCATCCCGGAGGAAGCGACGCGAGCCGAAGGCGAGCGGCGCTCGGAGCCGGGACCTCGGGAGGCGAGACTCTTTCCGGGAGGTCCCGGATAGCCTCGCCTGCGGCTCGGCTTCCGGATGACGGGTGGCTGGTTTTGAGGACATCGCCGCAGACGAGAGCGGCAGCAGGAGAACGACATGGCGGGTGCTACCGCGGACACGGGCGAGTGGGCCTTCTGGATCGACCGGGGCGGCACCTTCACCGACGTGGTGGGGCGCGCGCCGGATGGCCGGCTCGTCGCCCGCAAGGTGCTCTCGCTCAACCCCGGCGCCTACGACGACGCCGCGCTGGAGGGCATCCGCCTCTGCCTCGGGCTGCCCGCCGGCGCCGCCATCCCGGCCGAGCGCATCGCCGCCGTGAAGATGGGCACCACCGTTGCCACCAACGCTCTCCTGGAGCGCAAGGGTGAGCCGACGCTGCTCGTGATCACCAGGGGCCTGAAAGACCAGCTCGAGATCGGCTACCAGGCGCGGCCCGACATCTTCGCCAAGCGCATCGTCAAGCCCGAGATGCTCTATGCGCGTGTGGTGGAGGCGAACGAGCGCATCCGCGCGGATGGCATGGTGGAGCAGCCGCTCGATACCGAGGCGCTGGAGCGCGCCCTGAAGGCGGCCGTGGCCGACGGCTTCGCATCGGTGGCCATCGTTCTCATGCACGCCTATGCCCACCCGCAGCACGAAAAGCAGGCTGCAGAGCTTGCGCGCGCCGCCGGCTTCGGGCAGGTCTCCGTCAGCCACGAGGTCTCGCCGCTGATCAAGATCGTCGGCCGCGGCGACACCACGGTGGCCGACGCCTACCTCTCCCCCATCCTGCGCCGCTATGTGGAGCGCGTGGCCGACGCTTTGGGTTCCCCCTCTCCCCGCGCAACGCCGACCTCGCCCGAGGCTCCATCAGCGCGGGGAGAGGGTCGGGGTGAAGGGCAGCCGCACACTCCGACGTCGGCGCAAAATCCTGCTCCTCACCCTGACCCTCTCCCCGCAAGCGGGGAGAGGGGACCTTCACCCCACATCCTCTTCATGGCCTCCTCCGGCGGCCTCAAGTCGGCGGAGCTGTTCCAGGGGCGCGACGCCATCCTGTCCGGCCCCGCCGGCGGCGTGGTCGGCATGGCGGAGACCGCGCGGCTCGCCGGCTTTCCCAAGGTCATCGGCTTCGACATGGGCGGCACCTCCACCGACGTGTCGCATTTCGCCGGCGAGTACGAGCGCTCGTTCGAGACCGAGGTGGCGGGCGTGCGCCTGCGCGTGCCAATGCTGCGTGTGCATACCGTGGCGGCGGGCGGCGGCTCCGTCCTCGTCTACGACGGCACCCGCTTCCGCGTCGGTCCGCAGTCCGCGGGCGCCGACCCCGGCCCCAAGTGCTACCGCCGCGGCGGCCCGCTCACCGTCACCGACGCCAACGTCGTGGTGGGCAAGTTGCGCGCGGCGACCTTCCCCGCGATCTTCGGCCCCGGCCGCGACCAGCCCCTCGACGAGGAGGCGGTGCGCGCCGGCTTCGCGGACCTGGCGGCCGAGATCGGCGACGGGCGCGCGCCCGAGGAGGTGGCGGACGGCTGCATCCGCATCGCCGTGGAGAACATGGCCAACGCCATCAAGAAGATCTCGGTGCAGCGCGGCTACGATGTCACGGAGTACGTGCTCAACTGCTTCGGCTCGGCCGGCGGCCAGCACGCCTGCCTGATCGCCGACACGCTCGGCATGGAGGTGGTGCTGATCCATCCGCTGTCGGGCCTGCTCTCCGCCTACGGCATCGGCCTCGCCCAGATTCGCGCAAGCCGCGAGCAGTCGGTCGAAGCGCCCCTGAGCGAGGAGGCGCTCGCCGGCCTCGCCGCGCTGCGCACCCGCCTTTCCGACCTCACCCGCAGCGAGGTCGCCGCCCAGGGCGTGGAGCCGGGCGACATCGCCGTCGCGGCCTGGGCGCACCTGCGCTACGATGGTACGGACACGGCGCTTCCTGTCGCGCTCGGCTCGGCTGGGCGCCATGCGCGAGGTCTTCGAGGCCCTGCACCGCCAGCGCTTCGGCTTCGTCTCGCCGGAGAAAGGCGTGGTGATCTCCGCCCTCGAGGTCGAGGCGGCCGGCGGCGGGGCTGGCGATTCTCCCTCTCCCCGCTTGCGGGGAGAGGGTCGGGGTGAGGGGCAGCAAAGGGCTCAGACCACTCATGGAGAGGGCCGGGATGGCGGGCACGCCCGAACGTCGGCGCAAGCTCCTGCCCCTCACCCTAGCCCTCTCCCCGCTGAAGCGGGGAGAGGGGACCCGTCGGCGCAAGCGAAGAGCGCGCGCTTCTACTCCAACCGCGCCTGGCACGACGCCCCCGTCATCCTGCGCGCCGACCTGGCGCCCGGCCACCACCTCGCCGGCCCCGCGCTCGTCATCGAGCCGCACCAGACCGTGGTGGTGGAGCCCGGCTGGAGCCTGGAGGTCTCGCCCCGCGACGACCTCGTCCTGCGCCGCACCACGCCGAGGCAGCGCGAGGTGCTGGGCAAGGCCGCCGACCCGGTGCTGCTGGAGGTCTTCAACAACCTCTTCATGTCGATTGCCGAGCAGATGGGCGAGGCGCTGCGCAACACGGCGCAATCCGTCAACATCAAGGAGCGGCTGGACTTCTCCTGCGCCGTCTTCGACACCGAGGGCCAGCTCGTCGCCAACGCCCCGCACATGCCCGTGCATCTCGGCAGCATGGACCGCTCGGTGGAGACGGTGATCCGCGCCAACGCCGGCCGCATGCAGCCCGGCAACGTCTTCATGCTGAACGCCCCCTACAACGGCGGCACCCACCTCCCCGACATCACCGTCATAACACCGGTCTTCGCACCCCCCTCCCCACAAGCGCGCCGCGATTCCCCTCCCCGCTTGCAGGCGCAGCCGGATTCCCCTCCCACGTGCGGGGAGGGGCTAGCCGCTGACCCGAACCCTCTCCCCTCCGAAGAGGGTGGGGGGAGCCCCAACCTCGGAGATCCTCTTCTACGTCGCCAGCCGCGGCCACCACGAGGACATCGGCGGGCTCACGCCCGGGCTCCATGACGCCGCGCGCCACCACCATCGAGGAGGAGGGCGTCTACATCGACAACTTCAAGCTGGTGGATGCGGGCCGCTTCCTGGAGGCCGGGACCCACGCCCTGCTCACCGGCGCCAGATACCCCGCGCGCAGCCCGGCCAAGAACATCGCCGACCTCAAGGCGCACGTGGCGGCCAACGCCAAGGGCGTCGCCGAGCTGGAGAAGATGGTCGCCCACTTCGGCCTCGACGTCGTGCGCGCCTACATGGGCCACGTGCAGGACAACGCCGAGGCGAGCGTGCGCCGCCTGCTCTCGCGGCTCGAGGACGGCGCGTTCCGCGTGGAGATGGACCAGGGTACCTGGGTGGACGTGAAAATCTCCGTAGACCGCGCCAACCGCCGCGCCCGCGTCGACTTCTCCGACACCTCGATGGAGCAGCCCAACAACTTCAACGCGCCGGAGCCCGTCACCCGCGCCGCCACGCTCTACGTGTTCCGCGTCATGGTCGACGAGCCGATCCCCATGAACGCCGGCTGCCTGAAGCCGATCGACATCGTCATCCCCGAGCGCTCGATGCTCAAGCCCGCCTATCCGGCGGCCGTGGTGGCAGGCAACGTGGAGACCAGCCAGATCGTCACCAACTGCCTGTTCGCCGCCATGAAGGCGCTGGGCCCCAGCCAGGGCACCATGAACAACCTCACCTTCGGCAACGCCCGGTACCAGTACTACGAGACCATCTGCTCGGGCAGCCCGGCCGGCCCCGGCTTCGACGGCACCGCCGGTGTGCACGTGCACATGACCAACACGCGCCTCACCGACCCCGAGATCCTGGAGCTGCGCTATCCCGTCCTCTTGGAGGAGTTCTCCATCCGCCGCGGCTCCGGCGGCAGGGGCCGATGGAGCGCCGGCGACGGCACCCTCCGGCGCATCCGCTTCCTGGAGCGCATGGACTGCGCCATCCTCTCGAGCTTCCGCAACGTCCGCCCCTTCGGCCTGGAAGGCGGCGAGCCCGGCGCATGCGGCGAGAACTGGGTGCGGCGCAACAATGGCAGCCTGGAGCGGCTGGAGGGCTGCGACCAGACCGTGCTCGACCCCGGCGAGGCCATCATCATCAAGACCCCCACCGGCGGCGGCTTCGGGTGGGTCAGGTAGGGGTCAGACCCGGGTCAGACCCTGCGCGTCTGATCCCCGTGTGAGACCCGGCCAAATCGATACGACACTTTACCGCATATTCATCTTGACACGGTGCCGCTGATTCGCTAGTGTTTGCGTATTCTCGACAGTTACGCGCATTTTTCAAACAATGCCGCGGAGGCGGTGCCACCCCACCCATGGGGGTTCGGCCCCCAAGCCATGCTCCATGAAGCCATGCTCCAGGTGCAATGCTGCAGCGCAGCATATGGTCTGGCCGCAGCTTGGCAAAGCACCACATACGGCTCCGGCAGAAGCGCCAACGGATGCGCCAAGACATCCGAGCCTTCAGCGCCGAGGGAAATCGCCTCGAGGGTGGCCCCACAACGTCGCAAAGACGGGAGATCACTCATGAGCACACTGACCTACACCGACGAAGCACACGCCCCGGCTGTGCCGGCCGATGCAAAGCCCGCGCGCAAGTCTTTCTGGCGCCGGGTGCTCGACCGTATCGCCGAGACGCAGCAGCGCCGTGCCGACCGCGAGATTGCGCGCTACCTTGCAAGCCACGGGCACCTTCTGTCCGACTCGGCCGAGCGCGAGGTGATGCACCGCCTGTGGCGCGCGGGCGGTACCCCGCTCTGACCAGCCAGGCCAATCGATCGGCCGCAAGGAGCGGCCGATCGACTCGGGCTCCTCTCAATCGGCTGCAACCGGGCGCTGCGCGATCAGCGCGTAGCTGCAGTACACGACGGCGAAGCTGGCGAGATACATGGCGCCGGGCACCAGGACCGCGGGATTGGTGCCGTCGAAGCCTGCGAGCACCGGTTCCCTCGACAGGCCGATCAGGGGCATGGCAACCCAGCGAAGCAGCGCGACGAGTGGCACCAGGATCATCAACCTGCCGAGCGAGCCCAGTCGCCCCTGTTGCGAGGCCGATAGGCAGGCGGCGAGCACGAGGCCGACCGCGCCGCCTTGAATGAGCGTCATGGTGTTGGCGCCGAACAGGTTGTAAACGGCCGTGCTGGCAACGAGATAGATCCCGGCCGCAAGCAACGGGAGCCAGATCCTGAACTGCATGGTACTTCCTCCAAGAGTTGAGGTACTTCCACCTTGTGACCGGGCCTGCCTGCTGCTCCGGGTGACCGGTCCGCCTCGAGCGCCCATACCCGGCCTACACGCGGGCTCTTGCCCGTTTTTCGCTTGCCGCAACCGCCGCCACGGCTCATATACGGGGCGGTCCGAGAGGGGGCAGTCCTCCCGGGGCCTACGCTTCGGAATCTCATCCAAAGGCTCGTGCGAGAGTTGGCTGCCGAGAGTTGGCTGCGAGTGTTGCCCCGCATGACCCGGGAGACTGCATGGCAAAGGAAGAGCCGCTGGAGTTCGAAGGGGTCGTTCTCGAGGTCCTCCCCGACGCGCGCTGCCGCGTCAAACTGGAGAACGGCCACGAGGTGGTGGCCTACACCTCCGGGCGCATGAAGAAGAACCGCATCCGCATCCTCGCCGGCGACAAGGTCACGGTCGAGATGACGCCCTACGACCTCGACAAGGGCCGCATCAACTTCCGCCACAAGGACACCCGCGCGCCCACCCCGGGCAGCGGGCAGCGCCGTCCCCCGCAGCGCCGCTTCCGCTAGCTGCGCGTGAGCGCGGCTGTGCCTCCTCGACTTGGCCAACGGGTTCCCCTCCCCGTCGCCGAAGGCGCGCCACTGACATGCGGGCAGAGGCTAGGGGTGGGGGGACTCCCGACCTCGGCATTCTCTCTCGGTCATTGCGCCTCGGTCATATGAGCTTGCCGAAGGCAGCTGCGAAATCGGCGCTGTCGAGCCGCGACCCGAACGAACGCGCTCGAGTAGCCGCCATCGATCGCGGTCTCGGCGGGCGAGGCATCGAACCGCGGCTTGTGCACGAAAAGCGCGAGCTGCCGGCCCTTGCTCGAGGCTGCCGCGCGCGCCAGAAAGCCGAGCTGCCCGGCAGCCGCCGCAAGGTCGGCCGCGAGCAGCAGCGCATCGATGCCGAGGAGGCGCCAGCCCGCAACGTCCATCAGCGAGTAGTCCTCGCCGAAATGGCGCAGGTGCTGGTCCCGGCGCTCCGCGGAGATCGGCACCTCCTTCGACCCCGGCACATCATGGCCCTCGCCCACGTCGTGATTGCCGGGGATCGCGCGCATCGGCAGACCGATCGTCGCGTGCAGGCGCCGCGCCTCGGTGAGATCGGCCTCCAGGGTGGCGCCGTCGGCGGAGAGATCGCCCGTGTTCACGACGAGGTCGGGCGCCGAGGCGGCGAGCGCCGCCGCCACCATATTGAAGCTCTCCACGAAGAACGGCTTCTCGCCGCTGAGGTGAGTGTCGGAGATCTGAGCAACGCGGAACGTCATGGCTTTGTATCTCCAAGCATGCACGGCAAGTGTGACAGTGAGTGGTGAGATGGTGAGTGGTGAGTATGGCGCGGAGCGAGTGGTAGGGTTAGGTTTCCATCTGAATCGGGGAGCCGCCGAGGTGTCGAGCCGGAAACCAGATCGGTCTCGAACGCCATCCGAAACTCACCACTCACCCTCTCACCACTCATCTCATGGCATCTCATGGTCGAGCGTACAAACGGGCGCCGTAGGGCAGCGGAGGCGAAAGCGGCGGCGGCGCCAGCGAGTGTGTCGGCCAAGCGTGCGCCGGCACCCAAGTTCGAGAAGAAGACCATCGCCCTGGTCTACGACTTCGACGGCACGCTGTCGCCGCGGCCGATGCAGGAATACGCGTTCCTGCCCGAGATCGGCGCCGATGCCGCCGCGTTCTGGAAGGAGACCGGGGAGATTGCCAAGCGCGAGCGGGCCGACCCGCTCATCACCTACATGCACCTCATGTACAGGAAGGCGAAGGCCAGGGGCGTGCGCATCGACCGCGCCGACCTCGTCGCCCAGGGGCGCAAGGTGGAGCTCTTTCCCGGCGTCGAGGACTGGTTCGATGCCATCGCCGCCTACGTCAAGAGCCACGCCCAGAGCCAGGGCGTGCAGCTGCGCCACTACCTCGTCTCCTCGGGCCTCCTGGAGATCGTGGAGGGCACGTCGATCTACAAGCGCTTCCACAACGTGTTCGCCTCCGAGTACTGGTTCGAGGCCTACGACCTGCCCTACCCCAAGCGCGTCATCACCGACACCGGCAAGACGCAATACCTCTTCCGCATCAACAAGGGCGTGGAGGACCTGGGGCAGAGCATCAACCAGCACATGGCCGAGGAGGCACGCCCCATCCCCTTCGCCAACATGATCTACTTCGGCGACGGCGACACCGACGTGCCGTCGATGGCGGTGATGCGCAAGAACGGCGGCCACGCCGTGGCCGTCTATCCACCGGGCAAGAGCAAGGCGAAGTGCGTCGATCTCTACCGTGCCGGCCGCTGCGATTTCTTCGCCCCGGCCGACTATCGCGAGGGCACCGACCTCTTCCGCCGCACCTGCCTGCTGCTCGACCGCACTCTGGCCGACATCCGCGTGCAGGAGGAGAAGTGGCGCCTGGCCCGCGACCTGGGACGCGCGAGATAGCGCGCCGCTCCATGTCATCGCGGAATTCCGCGAAGCGCAATCTCCGGGACCCAGCGCCAAAATCGGAAAGCGACGTGGGTGTGGGCAACATGCCCCCTGCCGCCGTCGCGACATCTTCCAGCCCGATGGGATTGCGTCATGGCAGCATGGAGGGAGCGGGATGACATTGCGCCGGGTGAGCATAGGCTGCGTCGCGCTTCTCGCCACGGCGGCGGGCGCCTACGCCTGCGAGATGGCGGGGTTCAACGGGCTCGAAGGCCTGCGCCTGCATCGCCCTGTGGCGGGAGCCGTCGTCTCCGGCTTCGGGATGCGCAAGCATCCGCTGTTGCAGGTATCGAGGTTCCACAACGGCCTGGACCTCGCCGCTGCCACCGGCGACCCCGTAAAGGCTGCGGCCAAGGGGCGCGTCGTGCTCGCCGGACTTTCCGGCGCGCTCGGCAACCTGGTCCGGATCGATCACGGCAACGGTCTGAGCACGGCCTATGCCCATCTCCACGGCATCAACGTGCAGGTCGGGGACTGCGTGGGCGAAGGGCAGGTCATCGGGCTCGCCGGCTCGACGGGCCTCACGCCGGGGCTTCGGCTCCATTTCGAGGTGGAGGCCGCGGGCAGGCACGTCGATCCCGCCCCCGGCATCGGTGAGCCGGTACCGTAGCCGGCGGGTCGCCGGCGCAAAGCCGCCGCGCGCCCGACAAACTTCGGCCGAACGAATCAGCCGTTGCTCGCGGCCGAGCGAGAGGGGTCAGACCCCTCGCGTCTCCCTGACGTTTCAATGTCAACGCTGCAAGCGAAGGGTCTGACCCTTCCCACGGACACCAACCGCATGACGCAACCGCGCCAGCCGAGCACCGTCCCGCAAATCCGCAACGTCAGCATCTCGGAGGAAGGCAGCGGGTCGTTCGGCGTCTGGCTGCCGTCTGATTGTCCGTTCGGCAGCCTGCAGCTCAAGCAGGCCAAGATCATGCTGCGCGTGGACGAGGCCAACCGCAGAATCGCCTCGGCCTTCGCCCAGTGGCAGCGCCTCTCCGGCGCCCTGTCGCTGAAGGCCCATTCCCGGCACAACCTGGACCTCGAAAGTGCCGTGTTCCTCCTGCAGCGCGCGGCCGACGAGTTCATCTCGGTGCACGCCGTGCTCAGCCATCTCGAGGAGCACGCCCGCTATCCCGACCGCGTCGGCATCGACGGCGTCGCAGCGCTGCTGAGGCACGGCCTGATGCTCGGCGCCGCCCCCTACCGGGAGCACCAGGAGATCCTGCGCACCCTCAACGACATCGGCAACGCCCACAGGCACACCTTCATCGACGCCAGCCCGGCCACTGCCGGCGCCCGCGAGCCCGTGATCTTCGCGCTGGCTCTGCGCCGCAGCGGCCTGTCGTTCGGCCCCAAGTTCTTCCACGTCCCGCTGCGTGCGCTGGTCGAGGACTTCGACCGCTTCTACCAGGATTGCCTCGCCTGGCTGCAGGCCTGGTCGGAGCGGCACCTGCGCAAGGCGGCGGCCTAGCTTTTGCCCCCTCGGGGCCGTCCTTTTCCCGCTGGCTGCCGCGGTGCGATCCTGTTAGGAACGGGTGCCTTGTCGGGCCGGCACTGCCCCTCCACGAGCGATCCCGTGAGCCCCATCATCAAGCTTCACAAGAACGACTTGCCGGAGGGCGTCCACTTCCAGGGTGCCGTGGCGGTGGACACCGAGACGCTGGGCCTCAAGGCCGCACCGCGACCGCCTCTGCCTGGTGCAGCTCTCCGCCGGAGACGGCACCGCCCATCTCGTCCAGCTCGACGGCAAGGACTGGTCGGCACCGCGCCTGAAGGCGCTGCTCGCGGACCCGGCAATCCCCAAGATCTTCCACTTCGCCCGCTTCGACCTCGGCGTGCTGCGCCAATACCTCGGCATGATGACAGGCCCCGTCTACTGCACCAAGATCGCTTCCAAGCTCGTGCGCACCTACACCGACCGCCACGGCCTCAAGGACCTGTGCGCCGAGCTCCTGGGCGTCGACCTCTCCAAGGCCCAGCAGAGCTCCGACTGGGGTGCGGCGAAGCTAACCGACCAGCAGAAGCATTACGCGGCCTCCGACGTGCTGCATCTGCACGCCCTCAAAGCCAGGCTCGACGCCATGCTGCAGCGGGAGGGCAGGATGGAGATGGCCGAGGCCTGCTTCCACTTCCTGCCGCATCGGGTGGCCCTCGACCTGGCCGGCTTCGAGGATGTGGACATCTTCGCCCACTGATTGCGCAATCTGCCCGTGCACCTGCCGAAAAGCCGCACAACTCCAACCGCTTGACCGTGGTTGCAGGTCCCAATCTGACCCCAATTGACGGGCATACCTTGACGTGAATCGCCTGTTCTGGAGAAGCTGCGCCAGCGGCGAGGGGGCTTCTCGCGTATGGCCATCACCAGCTCGACCCGGGACGGGCCCGGACCCAGAGCGTCGGCGCCCGTCGCCCGTACCGGCGGCGCGCGTGCGCGCGCGTTCCTGGCCGCGCAGCGCCACGGCCGCCTCGTGCGGCTCTTTCGCATCGTTCTTCCGCTCGCCGCCGGCGGCGCTGTTCTCGCCTTCGCAGTCTATGTCGCCGCCAAGTGGCACCTGGAGTCCAGCAAGATCAAGGTCAGCGGCATCGAGATCACCGCCGACGACCTGTCGATGAAGGACCCGACCTTCTCCGACGCCACCAGCGACGGCCGCTACGAGGTGCGCGCCAAGCGCGCCGTGTTCGCTTTCAGCCGCCAGAACGCCCCCATCAAGCTGATCGACATCAGCGGCGACCTCGTCCAGACCGGCGGCGCCACCACCAAGCTCAAGGCCAAGAACGGCCTCTACGAGAAGGCCAAGGGCGAGCTGGAGCTGTTCGACGGCATCGAGATCGACGGCACCAATGGCCTGATCGCCCGCCTGTCGCGCGCGACCATCTACATCAAAGAGAGCAAGGTGGTCTCCCAGCACCCGGTCAGCGCCATGACGCCGACAGGATCGGTCGAGGCCAAGGCTCTCACCATGCACACCAAGACCCGCCTGGCCCAGTTCCGCGGCAAGGTGAGCGTGCGCCTGGTGGCGTCGGCGCAGACCACCGGCATCGGTGGCGACAAGCGCCAGCCCGTCGATGTGCGCTCCGAGGAGCTCGACGTCGACGACGCGCAGAAGACCGCGCATTTCCGCGGCAAGGTGGTCGCCCTGCAGGGCGACACCATGCTTCAGGCGCCCTACCTGATGGTCAAGTACGAGGGCAAGGCCGCCTCCGCGCTGGACTCCAAGCCCAAGGCGCCAGATGGACCGGCGGGCCGCCAGGAGCGCGCCCGCGTCACCTTCCTGTGGGTGCGCAATGGCGTCGAGATCACGGCCGGCAACGACCGGCGCATCACCAGCGAGCTCGTCGACTTCGATGTGGCGGCCGACACCGCGCTGTTCCAAGGCAAGGTGGTCGCGGTGCAGGACAAGAACGTCCTCAAGGGCGAGCGCCTGCTCGTGGACCGCAAGGGCGGCACGAGCCGCCTGGAGCCCGCCGACGGCGGCCGCATTGCTGCGACATTCTATCAGCCCGCCGGCGCCCAGGGGGAGCGGCCCAAGCGGCAGGCCATCGTGGAGACCCTTCCGCTCAGCTCGTTCAAGAACGATCCCAAGGCGCCCATGGAGATCGAGGCGGACACCCTCGACGTGCTCGACGCGTCCAAGAAGGCGATCTTCAAGGGCAAGGTCAGGGCGCACCAGGGAGACATGGTTTTGCGCGCGTCCGAGCTCACGGCCTTCTTTTCGGGTAAGACCGGTCTGGGCCTCGCCACAGCCGCCGCCGACGATGCCGGCGCCAATGCCAAGGGGCAGGACAAGGGCCAGATCGTCCGCCTCGTGGCCAAGAACGAGGTGTTCCTCACATCGAAGGACGGCGAGACCGCGTCCGCGAAATCGGCGATCTTCGACGTGAAGGCCAACACCGCGCTGCTCGTAGGGGACGTATTCGTCACCAGGCCGACCAAAGATCCAAAGCACCCGGACAAGGTGAACTCGATAGATGCCCCCCGCCTCAAGATCGATCTGACGACCGGCATCTATTGGGCGGAGTCGGACCCCTCCCCCGCGGAGCCTGGTCCGCCGCGCGAGCCGAAGGCGCCTGACGTGCCGTCGAACCCTCCCGCGGACTCGTCGGCCGACAAGACCAAGGCGGATGGCCGAACCTGCAGGCCTGGAATGACGTGCGGAGTCTTCTATCCCCCAACCAAGGACAAGGCTTTGGACGGCCTGAAGAAAAAGAAGGCGCCAGCCCTCGATGCACGCTGACCGCCTGAGCCTCTGCGTGCCGGGTGTCGTCTGCCCTTGGAGCCCGATCCAGCACTGCGGTAGGATGGCGCCATGAGCGTCTTTCCCGTCCGCCGAAGAAACACGCGGCCGCCCCCGCCGCAACAAGGCCACGGGCGCCGCGGCAACGGCTATCCGGCGCGCCAGGGGGAGGAGGAGCATACCTCGGGCGAGGGCTGGCTCAGCGTGCACGACGTGCGCAAGAGCTACCGCGCCCAGATGGTCGTGCGCGGCGTCTCGCTGGCGGCGGCCCGCGGCGAGGCGGTGGGCCTCCTCGGTCCCAACGGCGCCGGCAAGACCACCCTGTTCTACATGATCATGGGGCTCGTTGCCGCGGACGCCGGGCGCATCATGCTCGACGGCCGCGACGTGACGCGCCTGCCCATGTATCGCCGCGCCCGCCTCGGCATCGGCTATTTGCCGCAGGAGCAGTCGATCTTTCGCGGGCTGACCACCGAGCAGAACATCATGGGGGTGCTGGAGCTGGTGGAGCCGAACCGCAAGCGGCGCAAGGAGAAGCTCGATAACCTGTTGGAAGAGTTCGGAATTGCCCACAAGAGGAGAGCCCCTTCGATCGCTCTGTCGGGCGGCGAGCGGCGCCGCTGCGAGATCGCCCGCGCGCTGGCGACCGGTCCCTCGTTCCTGCTGCTCGACGAGCCGTTCGCCGGCATCGACCCGAGGGCGGTGGAGGAGATCCAGCTCACCGTGCGCCATCTGACCCAGCGCGGCATCGGCGTGGTGATCACCGACCACAACGTGCGCGAAACCCTGAACCTCGTGAATCGCGCCTACATCATCTACGATGGGCAGGTTCTGATCCATGGCAATCCCAGGGAGATCATAGACAACGAGATGGTGCGTCAGGTCTATCTTGGAAGGACGTTCGGCTGATGCGGCGTCGATATAGCTTGACCCGATGAAGCGTCCTGGCTGACGATCATGGCTGCTATGGTGCTAACGCCGAAGTTGGAGCTGCGACAGGGCCAGCAGCTGGTGATGACCCCCCAGCTGCAACAGGCGATTCGCCTGCTACAGCTGTCCAACCTCGAGCTCGGCGTGTTCGTTGAAAACGAGCTGGAGCGCAACCCGCTGCTGGAGCGGGACGAGGTCGCCCGGCAAGCCGAGGAGGTCAAGGGCGCCGGCCAGGACGGCAAGACACGGGCCCCCAACGAGCCGTCGTCGGCCACGCGCGGGGGAGGCGGTGCGCTGAACGGAGACCGCCCGCTGGGCGACCAGGGCGGCTGGGCCTCCGTCAAATCGCGCACCCACAACGGCGACGGCACCGTGGACGCCAATCTCGAGGAGTTCGTCGCCGCGACGCGCTCGCTGGCCGACCACCTGACCGAGCAGCTGCATCTGATGGTGACGGATCCGGCCGAGCGCCTGATCGGCGTGCACCTCATCCACATGGTGGACGAGGCGGGCTATCTGCCGGGTAGCCTGGAGGACGTGGCCATGCGGCTCGGTGCGCCCGTCGACCTCGTCGAGCGCGTGCTCGGCAAGCTGCAGGGCTTCGACCCGCCGGGCGTGTTCGCGCGCGATCTCGCGGAATGCCTCGCCCTGCAGCTCAAGGATGCCAACCGCTACGACCCGCAGATCGCGAGGCTCCTCGACAACCTCGCCCTGCTCGGCAACCACAACCTGAGCGCGCTCAAGCGCGCCGTCGGCGTCGACGGCGACGAGCTGGTCGAGATGGTGACCGAGATCAAGCGGCTCAATCCCAAGCCGGGGCTCAAGTTCGGCTCCATACAGATCCAGCCGATCCTGCCCGACGTGCTGGTGCGGCCGGGGCCCGATGGCAGCTGGGTGGTGGAGCTCAACAGCGAGACGCTGCCGCGCGTGCTCGTCAACCGCAGCTACTACGCCACCGTCGCCAAGACCGCGCGTTCCGAGCGGGACAAGGGCTATCTCCTCGACTGCCTGCAGAACGCCAACTGGCTGGCCAAGAGCCTCGACCAGCGCGCCCGCACCATCCTGCGCGTCGCCGAGGAGATCGTGCGCCAGCAGGACGGCTTCCTGGAGCACGGCGTCGAGCACCTGAAGCCGCTCAACCTGCGCACGGTGGCGGATGCCATCAGCATGCACGAGTCGACGGTGAGCCGCGTCACGTCGAACAAGTACATGTCGACGCCGCGCGGCATCTTCGAGCTCAAGTACTTCTTCACCTCGGCGATCTCGTCGTCGAACGGCGCCGGCGAGGCGCATTCCTCCGAGTCGGTGCGGCATCGCATCCGCCAGCTCATCGACGCGGAGACCCCGCAGTCGGTGCTGTCCGACGACAAGCTCGTCGAGTACCTGAAGCGCGACGGCATCGACATCGCTCGCCGTACGGTCGCGAAATACCGCGAGGCGCTGCGCATCCCCTCCTCGGTCCAGCGGCGGCGCGTCAAGCAGATGACCGCGCGCCTCGGCGCGGAGTGAGCCCGCGTCGCACCGGGATTCCCCTCCCCCTTGCGGGGAGGGGCTAGGGGTGGGGGGAACCACGACCTCGATGTTCTGCAACCCCTTGAGTAACGACGCTGGGCGTGGGCCGTTTGACGCGGCCGAACGGTTGGCCCTAGATTCGGTCGAGGTGAACGACACATCGACGCGTCGCCCATGAGCACCGACAAACCCTTCGGTCAACCCGCGGCTGCCACCCTGTCCGACCTGCAGCACCTCAACGAGCGCTCGCGCGCGATCTTCCGCGAGATCGTCGAGAACTACCTCGCCACCGGCGATCCCGTCGGCTCGCGCAACCTGGCGCTGCACCTGCCCATGACGCTGTCGCCCGCGTCCATTCGCAACGTCATGTCGGACCTGGAGCGGCTGGGTCTCATCTATGCCCCGCACACCTCCGCGGGACGGCTGCCCACGGAGATGGGCCTGCGCCTGTTTGTCGACGGCCTGCTCGAGGTGGGCGATGTCTCCGAGGAGGAGCGGCGCGTGATCGAGACGCAGATCGGCGCGCGCGGCGAGAAGGCCTTCGAGCAGGTGCTCACCAAGGCCGGCGAGATGATGTCGGGCCTCTCGCACTGCGCCGGCGTGGTGCTCGCCGACAAGCAGGTGAGCAGGCTCAAGCACATCGAGTTCGTGCTGCTGGAGCCCGGCAAGGCGCTCGTCGTCCTGGTCGGTGAAGGGCAGGAGGTGGAGAACCGCATCATCTCGCTGCCGGCCGGGCTGCCGCCGTCGAGCCTGCAGGAGGCGACCAACTACCTCAACGCGCACATTGCGGGCCTCACGCTCAGCGAGGCCAAGGCCAGGATCGAGAAGGAGCAGGCCACTGCCAAGGCCGAGCTCGACGAGCTGACGCAGAAGGTCATCGAGGCCGGCCTCGCCACCTGGTCGGGCGCGCTCGACGGCAAGCAGAACCTTATCGTGCGCGGCCAGGCGAATCTGCTCAAGGATGTCGACGGGCTGGAGAACCTGGAGCGCATCCGCCAGCTCTTCGACGCGTTCGAGAACAAGCGCGAGCTGGCGCAGCTCCTGGGCCTTGCCGAGCGCGGCGACGGCGTGCACATCTTCATCGGCTCGGAGAACAAGCTGTTCTCGCTGTCGGGCTCCTCGCTGATCGTGGCGCCCTTCACCGACGAGCGACGCAAGATCGTCGGCGTGCTCGGGGTGATCGGCCCGACGCGGCTCAACTACGCGCGCATCATCCCGATGGTGGACTACACGGCCAGGCTCATCGGGCGGGTGCTGACTTGATTTTTTCTCCAGCCTGGACGATATGCGCGGTGACAACGGCCCGGACCATCTGCTCCGCTCGGCGGACAGGCGTGTCGGTCCGCCCGTGAGGCAATCTAAAACGCGGAAAATGGCTGATGGTCAACACACCGTCGAATGATTCCGACCCCGAGAAGGACGAGACGGGGGAACCGGCAGCCACGCCATCGCAGGCGGTGCCTCCGGCCCAGGGCACCGCGGCCGAGGGTGCCAAGTCGTCGCAGGAGATCATCGCTGCCCTGCAGTCCGAGAATGCCGATCTGAAGGACAAGTGGCTGAGGGCGCATGCCGAGGTTGAGAACATTCGCAAGCGCGCGGAACGCGAGAGGGAGGACGCGGCGAAGTACTCGATCACCAAGCTCGCGCGCGACGTCGTCGCCGTCGGCGACAACTTCCAGCGTGCCATCGATGCGGTCCCCGCCGGTGCCGCGGAGAGGGACTCGGCGCTGAAGAGCTTCCTGGAGGGCGTGACGATGACCGAGCGCGAGCTCTTGAATGCGCTCGATCGCCACGGCATCAGGCGCGTGCAGCCGCTGAACGAGCCGTTCAACCCGCACCTGCACCAGGCCGTCGCGCAGGTGCCGCGCACGGACGTGCCCACCGGCACCATCGTGGAGGTCTACCAGGCCGGCTACATGATCGAGGATCGCGTGCTGCGCCCCGCCATGGTGGGCGTGGCCCAGGGCGGGCCCAAGCCGTCGGCCGGCCCCGAAGGCGCGCCGCCGCCGCCGGCCAAAGAGAATACCCCGCCCACCGCGTGAGGCGCCGCCCGGGCGGCGCGCTGCCGCCTGCTCACCAGGTCCAGAAGAAGGGCCCCCGCGGCGGCCTGTCGAAGAAGTCGCGGGACGGCAAGGGCTCGCGCTGGCGGATTTTCAAGGCGCCCTGCGGCTCGTTGCTCATCACCATCACGAAGTCCGTGTCCTTGCCCGTCTCTCTGCTCGGGCCTTCATCGGAGATGATGAGCGACGAGCCCGGCAGCACGACGTTGGTGATGATGTCGAGCGCCTCCCGGGTGAAGGCTATCCGGTCGAGCGCCGCGCTGGCCGCCGCAGTGTCGGTCGGCGCCGCGCCGGCGTTGCGGCTTTTCCCGCGGCGAGGCTGCTCCGCCGGGGTGGGGTCGATATTCGCCGGGTCGCGGTACATGGCCACCACGTTCCAGCGCATCTCTCCCGCGCCGCCCTGATGATCGAGCGCGGTGAAAACGAAGGTGCCGATCGGCGTCTGCTCCTCTCGTATCGTCACAGGTCCTTCGAAGATCGGATAATTCCCCTTGCGGACATAGAGGCGCCGGGTCTTCCGGCTTACGAGCACGGATACCGGTAAGGTCTTGCGCGCCGCCTCCTCTGCTGCCTGCGCGGCATCGCTCCTTGCGGCTGCGGCAGATTTCGCCTCTTCGCTCGTCCGCTCGGCCGCCTCTCGCTTGGCCTGCTCCTTCAGCTTGGCGGTTTGCAGCTGGGACTGGACCTGCTCGACCCTTGCGACGGCCTTTGCCTTCGCGGCTTCCGCCTGCTCCTTGGCTCGAGGCGAGGTGGCCGCCTCGAGCCGACGCTCCGCCTCCTTCAGCACGCGCTCGGCCTGCGCGGAGCTGCCCTCTGCGGCCCGCAACAGCCGCGCTGCGCCTGCCGCCTCGGCAGCGGCCCGGCTGGCCGCCGTCCGCGCTTCCCGGTGGCGCTGGACGGCCGTCTCCAGCTCTCCCGCCTTGGCGGTGGCCATCGACTCCAGGATCTGCAGATGCCTTGCCGAGCCCACCGCAATCTCGACGGCCGGCACCGCGCCCCCGAGCTTGGCGCTGCGCTGTCCCGCCACGAGCAGCTCCTTGGGCAGCGACTTCGACTTGAAGAGGGCCGGATGGGAGATGGCGCTCGGCCCCATGTCGTCGCGCACGATGACGACCCGCATGCCCAGGTCGGTCAGGCCGAAGAGCCGCTCCGCGAACCCCATGGGCAGCCGGATGCACCCGTGCGACGCGGGATAGCCCGGCAGGTTGCCGGCGTGGAGCGCGATGCCGGTCCAGGTGATCCGCTGCATGAATGGCATCTCGCCATCCTCGTAGAGGTTGGAGCGGTGGTCCTCCTTCTTCTGCACGACGCTGAAGATGCCGGCGGGCGTCTCGTAGCCTCTGGAGCCCGTCGACACGGGCGCCTCGAGCATCTTGCCGCTGGCGCTGTAGATCGTGATGCGCTGATCGGCGAGCGCGACGATGGCCAGCACCGGTCTGTCGGCGTCGCGATGCCGGCGGTAGTATCTCGCGTCCCGGTCATCCTGGGCGCTCGCGGCGTCGATGCCGACCGCCGAGAGGCCTGCCGCCACGCCCATGAGCAACGCGCCGGCTGCGCCCGCTCTCCATCTCCACCCGCGACGCCGGGGAACCATATTGCACTGCACTTTCGACAACACTCCGAGCACTGTCATATTACCACGTTAGAGCGAACGTGCGACCCGGAACCCGACGATATCGAGACGGATGTCGGGTGCCGTCGCATACCGGTAGGCCGATCGCAGGAGCTGCGGAAAATAGTTCCACGAGCCGCCGCGAAGGATGCGCAGGCCGCAGTTGGGCAGCACGACGGCGGACCCGTCGGTCGGCGCGCCGTGGTAGCCGTCCTTGTAGCAGTCCTGCACCCATTCCCACACGTTGCCGTGCATATCGTGGAGGCCGAAGGCGTTTCTCGGGAAACCGCCGACCTCGATCGTCTTCTGGCGAAACAACCCCATCTTGCCGTCGCCGTAGGTGAAGTTGGCGTCGTAGTTCGCCTGCTTGTAGTTGATGGTCGACCCGGTCGAGAACGGGGGATGCGGTGCCGATGCGTCGGTGATCCCGCGCGCCGCGTACTCCCACTCCGCCTCCGTGGGCAGCCGGTAGGCCTTGCCGGTCTTGCCCGAGAGCCACGCGACGAAGTGTCTGGCATCCTGCCAGGATACGTTGATCACCGGCCGCCGGCCGCGGCCCCAGGTCTCGTCGTTGGGCTTGTGCTTGCAGCCGCCTTCCGCGGCGCAGGCGTCCCACTGCGCGAAGGTCACCTCGTACTTGCCCATGGCGAAGGCCCGGACGGCGACCTTGCGCTGCGGCCCCTCGTTCCTGCCGCGGCCCCGCTCGCTTTCCGGCGAGCCCATCATGAACTCACCGGCGGGCAGGACCACCATGTCCGGGCAGACCGGGCAGTCGCGCAAGGTGCGCCCGCCGGCGCCCGCGTCGTCGGCTTTCCTCTGGGCGTGGGCGTGGGAGGACAGAAACGCCAGGAGTGCGAGTGTCATTGCGGCGCGAAGCATGGGCGTCGGTTGCAATCCTCGAGGCGCGAATGGACCGTTCCGTACGTGGGCTCTTGATCGGGCCAAGAGAAGGCGTAGCAGCGCCGCCACTGCTTATGGCGCAACGAGGCACCCGAGCGCAATCCCGAGTTGCACGCCGAGGATGCCCGCGACGAAAAGTCGAACGACGTTTCGACCGGACGGATTGACAATCCGTTAACTCTTGCAGCGCCCGAGCTGGAGGGGCGCGCAGCGGGTGCCCTGAGAGCACGGCCCTGCGTGCTGGGCTTTTCCCCCGGCTGTCGCAGGCCTTCGCCGGGGCTGACCTACGCCGCCTTGCCGCAGCCCGCGTGCGGCTTCGTCACGCGCTCCGTCGAGGCCGGGTACTTCGCCAGCATCGCGGCCGGCCGTGCTGGGCGGCGCACCAGCTCGCCACCGCAGTTGGGACAGCGGCCGCCGGGGAGGCGGCTCGCCGCGCAGTCGGCGCAGAACGTGCATTCGAACGAGCAGATGAGCGCGTCCGGCGCCTCGGGCGGCAGGTCCTTGTCGCAGCACTCGCAGTTGGGCTTGAGTTGCAGCATGGGCGCGTCTCCCCGGCGAGGCCCTACCAGCCCATCAGCTTCTTGGTGCTCAGCTCGTTGGTTTTCAGGAACTTGCGGTAGTCGCTGCCGGCAATGAGCGAGATCTCGAGGCTCAAGCCGTCCGCCCGTTTCTGATGCTCCTTGGATGTCAGGATCTTCTGCAGCGCGCCGATCAGCTTCGCCTCGATGTCCTTGGGAATCCCGGCCGGGGCGGCGACGCCGCGCGAGACCGACCAGACCTGGTTGAAGCCCTGCTCCTTGAAGGTCGGCACGTCCGGCATGAAGCGCGAGCGCGTCGGTGCCATCACGCCCAGCACGCGCAGCTGGCCGGCCCGCACCTCCTCCGCCGCCTCGCTCACATTGGCGCCCAGCACCTGGATGTGCCCGCCCAGCACCTGGGCCTTGGCATCGGCGGTGCCGCGCATGTGGACGATGGCGAATTTGGCGCCGGTCTCGGCCTGCAGCGACAGGATCGCGAGGTGGTCGTCGCCGCCGGCACCGAAGGCCGTGACGGTGATCTTCTCCGGCGCCTGCTTTGCGGCCGCGATCACATCGGCCACGGTCTTGAAGGGGCTGTCCGCCTTCACCGCCCAGATGTTGTAGTCGAGCACGTGGTTGGTGATGGGCGTGAAGCTGTCGAGGGACTCCTTGCGGGCGATCCTGGGGTCGAGATAGCCGGCATAGAGGCTCGGCACGTTGAGATAGCCGATGGTGTAGCCGTCGGGTCTGGCGGCGGCCAGCGCCCCCCAGCCGAGCCAGCCGCCGCCACCGGCCCGGTTCTCGACGATGACGGGCTTGCCCAGCACGACCTCCAGGTCCCTGGCGAGCAGCCGCGCCGTGGTATCGGTGCCGCCGCCGGCGGGATAGGGCACGATCAGGGTGATGGCGCGCTCGGGATAGGCCGACTGAGCCCCGGCCGGATGGGCCAGCGCGGCGAGCGCAAGCATGGCCAATATCGCAGCGGCGCCATTCAACAGGCCCGAGCCCTTCCTGCTGGTCGAAATCATGCGTCCCTCCCGTTGCCTCGCCGGATACGTGCGCCCGGACCTTCAGCAAAGATCAACAGAATTCCTTTCCCTGATCAAGCGCGCCTGCAGCAGCGCGGGGTTGTCATGCCGGACAGGCAGGCACCGGGACGATGACGCGCAGGGCTGGCTCGAGACCTGCCCCCCATAGTGTGCCGGTTTGGAGCACCGGAGCATGTCAATGACTTGGAAAGATTGGATCGCCATGACGCTCGTGCCCGCGTCTCTCTACTACCGCGGGCGCATTGCCGACGACAGCTACGGCTTCGAGGACGTGTGGGTGGTCAAGGTCGACATGGAGGGCAGCGAGATCGACGTGCTGGAAGGCGGGCGCACAACGATCCTGCGCGATCGCCCGGCCCTGATCGTGGAGCTGCTGACCGGCGCGCACGCCGAGCCGGTTGCGGTTAGCGAGCACATCTGCGCCAGCTTCGGCTATGCGGCCAAGCTCGCGACCATCGATGGCGAGATCGTCGATGCGCTGCCCGTGATCCGCGGGCTCGGCGCCAATACCACCTGGGGCTCCGCCATTCGCAACTGTAACGTCCTGTTTCTGCCGCAGCGCTGAGCAGCACGGCGGCGCCCTCGACCCGGCTAGTGGTAGGTCTCCACGATGAGGCGCCGCTGCTCCTTCAGGTGATGGAGCGCCTCTGACATCAGGCCGATCTGGTTCTCGATCTCGGCGGTCGCATGGCCCTGCGCGCTGAGCATGGAGACAAGGGACTCGACGTGCCTGATGTTGCGCTCCGCCTCCTGGATGCGGCTGTCGGCCAGGGCGAGCTTGAGATGACGCTCGAGGCTCATGAACTGGTACTCCCGGTTACTCGGCCAGAACCTCGAAGGTCCTCGCTGCCTCGCTCTGTGTGGCGCATTCGCCATAGAACATTGGCCTCAACGAGGCAATCCGATCACATTTGATGGCGAAATATTTCTGCGCCTGTCCGGATATCGCGGGCAGCCGGCTCGTCGGCGTTCGCAGGTCTGGGACGCGCTGCCCTCTCTGGTCAGGTCGCGCTTGGCTTGCGGGTGTAGCCGGAGCTTCAGCGCCATGGCTTGTCGAAGCTCGGCCACCTCGTCGTCCGGCACGAGCTCTCACATCCTGCCGCGGCACGAGGTGGCACAAGAGAGAGGACCGGGTCGGAACCGCGGGCGCGGTGAACCGTTCCTTAAGGGAGATCCGTAGAGCAGGGCCAGCCCCCTCGCGATAGCCGGGTCAGACCCCTCGCCACCGCGGTTGGATTTTTGTACCAAGGTCGTTGCGAGGGGGCTGACCCCCGCAACCCGACACTCGCAAGAGCAAGCACACTGCGGGAGGTTCGAGCATGATGAAGGCACTGTCGCTGGAAGAGGTCGCCGCCGCCATGGTGGCCCCGGGCAAGGGCATCCTGGCCGCCGACGAAAGCTCCGGCACCATCAAGAAGCGCTTCGACAGCATCGGGGCCGAGAGCACCGAGGCGAGCCGCCGCGACTATCGCGAGATGCTCTTCCGCTCCGCCGACGCCATGCGGAGCTCCATCTCGGGCGTCATCCTCTACGACGAGACCATCCGGCAGAAGGCCAAGGACGGCACGCCGCTGCCCCAGGTGATCGCGGAGAGCGGCGCGCTGCCCGGCATCAAGGTCGACAAGGGCACCAAGCCGCTCCCCTTCAGCCCCGGCGAGACCATCACCGAGGGCCTCGACGGGCTCGGCGAGCGCATCAAGGAGTACGTCGGGCTGGGCGCCAAGTTCGCCAAGTGGCGCGCGGTCTACGACATCGGCACGAGCCCCAGGATGCCGGGCTACGCGTCGATCAACGCCAACGCCCACGCCCTGGCGCGCTACGCCGCGCTCTGCGTCGAGGGCGGGCTCGTTCCGATCGTCGAGCCCGAGGTGCTGATGGACGGCGCCCACGACATCGAGCAGTGCGAGCACGTGACGGAATGGGTGCTGAAGGAGGTCTACCAGCAACTCTATTTCGCCAACGTGCCGCTGGAGAAGACCATCCTGAAGCCCAACATGGTGATCTCCGGCAAGAAGGCGCCCAAGCGGGCAAGCCAGCAGGAGGTGGCGGAGCGCACCGTCAAGGTCTTGAAGCGCTGCGTCCCGGCCGCGGTGCCGGGCATCGCCTTCCTCTCCGGCGGGCAGTCGGACGAGGACGCCACCGCCCACCTCTCGCTCATGAACCAGCTGGGCCCGCTGCCGTGGAGGCTGTCGTTCTCCTACGGCCGCGCCCTGCAGGCGGCGGCGCTGAAGGCGTGGGGCGGGAAGGCCGAGAACGTCGCCGCGGGCCAGGGCGCCTTTTCGCACCGCGCCCGCATGAACGGCGCCGCCACCCTCGGCAAATGGACCGAGCAGTTGGAGAAGGCCGCGTAAGACCGCGCACGCGGCGCCACACCGGCCCCCGTCCGCCTATTCGAGGCCGAGGGCCGGCCCGCCGGCTGGCTGCCTGCAGCCTACAGGTGCTCCTGCCACTCGGGCTGCGCCTTCAGGGCGCTGGCATACTTGAGGCCGATCCTGCGCAGGCGCTCGCCCTCGTACGCCTGCTGTGCCAGCGCCATGCCGCGGTCGAACACCTCCGAGTAGCGCCCGATGCGGTCACCCTCGAGGTCGAACCGGCCGATGCCGTCGAACGTCACGCGCGCGCCCTGGGCCTCGGGCCGCGTCGAATCGAACGAGAAGCGGTAGCTGGCATAGCCGACGCTGCCCACCCGCACCGGATCGTGGAAATCCCAGCGGAAGTTGCGCCCGCCATCGGAGAAGTGCGCCAGCATCTTCTTGATCGCCTCGCGCCCGCTGTTGGGGCCGAAGAAGTAGTCGTCGTAGGTGCCGTCCGCCGTGAACAGGTCGGCCAGCGCATCGCCATTGCCGGACGCCGCCGCGGCGGCGAAACGTTGCACCAGCTCGCTGAACTCCATGGCCTCCTCCTTCTCGCGTTGCTTCGGCCCGAGGGTAGCCGTCTCCGGCCCGAACTGCCATCGCAATGGTGTTGCAACTCGACGAGCAGCCACCGTTGCCTCGTTCTCCGGAGCTCTAAATCCGATGGGAGCACCGGTCTCGTACGCGGGCGGTTGAAGGCTCTTGCGCCACTCGTCGCGTTCGCTTTGTCGGAGACGTTGATGCGTTGCTCGATCGGTTCGGCTGCGGGCTGCGTGCTCGCGCTGTCGCTTGCCGCCCCCGGGCGCAAGGGGACTCGCATATTCGCGCAAGCGCGACCACGACCGTGCGATTGCAGACCTCAGCGAGGCGATCAGGCTCGACCAGGGCAACATCATGAACTACCGGGTGCGGGCGTTCTCGCAGTACATCAAGCGCGACTACGCCAGCGTCATCTCCGGCCTCAGCGACGCCATCCGCATCGATCCCGACTCTGGGGAGACTTACAACGATCGGGGCCTTGCGTACCTGTGGACGGGTGACTACGACCGCGCCATCGCCGACTTCGACGAGGCCATCCGGCTCGGGCTCGGACCCTATTCGGCGAGCCCTTCGCCGGCAGGGGCTATGCCTACTTCAGGAAGGGGGACAAGGAGCGCGCGCTCGCCGACCTCGATGACGCCGTCAGGCTCGATCCCGGCTACCTGCCCGCCTTCGCCTACCGCGGCGAGGTCCACGAGGCCAGGGGCGAGCGGGCCAGAGCGATGGCGGACTACAACAAGGCGCTCTGCCTGCCCGCCACGAACGATCTCCGCATCGAGATGCAGGCCGCGGTGCGGCGCCGTCTCGAGGCGCTGCAGGCGGCGCCTGCGCCCTGCCCTGCCCTGCCGAAGGCGGGGCCCGTTGAACGGCCCGGTCAATTTCGCGCGCGCTCCACGATGAGCACGCTGCCCCGCGCCGCGGCGACCCTGGCCGCGGCGCCGGCCGGCATGTCGGGCCCCTCGGCCGGCCAGAGCGTATCGCCGGCCCGCACCTTGCCGCGTCCGCCGACGACCGCCTCCTGCACCGGGAGCACGCGCCCGACAAGCTGCTCCGGCCGCCGGTTGAGGTCGGGCTGATCGGAGCGCAGGCGCGCCGGGTGCGTCCAGACGTGGTCGAGCAGCAGCTCGGCGGTGAAGAGGGCGCCCCCCGCGGCGAGATACCACCAGCCGGTGGCGTCCTGGCGTAGGAGGACAGACGCCCCCACCAGCACGAGCAGGCCGCCGGCCCACGGCAGCAGCAGGCTTGCGAAGCCGACGAGCCACGCGAGCGCGCCGGGTTCCTCTTTAGAGGGTCGCATGCTCTACCACCAGCATTGTGTCGCGCACCCCGGTGACGGTGACCCGCGCGCCGGCCGGGACGTCGGGCCCCTCGGCCGACCACACCGTGTCGCCGGCGCGCACCCTGCCCCGGCCGTTCTCGATCGCCTGCGTTACCTCGAGCACGCGCCCCGCCAACGCGTGCGGGCCGTGGCTGAGGCCGGGCTGATCGGAGCGCGGGCGCCACGGCGGCGGCCAGAGCCAAGCCCAAGCGAGCACGGCGCGCGGCACCAAGAGCGCCAAGCTCGCAAGGCCGACGAGCCACGCGAGCGCGCCCGGCTGCTCGTCACGCCGGTGCACGCTCCACCACCAGCACGGTGCCCCGGGTTCCGGTCACCTTGACGCGCGCGCCTGCCGGCGCATCAGGCCCTTCGGCCGACCACAGCGTGTCGCCGACGCGCACCTTGCCGCGGCCGTTCTCGATCGCCTGCTCCACCACCAGCGCGCGGCCGACGTACTGCTGGCCGCGCACGTTGAGGTCCGGCAGGTCGCTGATCGCCAGGTCCGGCCGGGCGACGCGCCTGACCCAGAACAGGGCCGCGACCGACAGCAGGACGAACGCCAGCACCTGCCACTGCCAGACAATGCCGGTAGCGAACGCCAGCGCGCCGACCACCGCGGCAGCGATGCCGAACCAGAGGAAGTGCACGCCCGGGACGGCCGTCTCCAGGATCAACAGCACCACCGCCGCGATCAGCCAGTTCCACGGGCCGAGGCTGTACAACAGGACCAAGAGATTCTGCATGGCTCTCTCCCCAACAACCGATGCTGCCGCAGTTGCCGCCTGCGACTACGTGCTCGGAACGCTGCCCGAGCGCGTCGCCGGGCGGGCTCCCGGCCCTGCGCCGTTCTTGCTGAACGCCTCGCTGGTGATCTCCGCCAAACCCGCCAGCGAGCCGATCACGCTGGCGGCGTCGAGCGGCATCATCAGGATCTTCTGGTTGGGCGACTTGGCGATCGCCTCCAGCGCCTTCACGTAGTTGTTGGCGACGAAGTAGTTGATCGCCTGCACGTTGCCCCCGGAGATGGCCTGGCTCACCACCTCGGTGGCCTTGGCTTCCGCCTGCGCGAACCGCTCGCGCGCCTCGGCGTCGCGGAAGGCAGCCTCCTTGCGGCCCTCCGCGGCCAGCACGACGGCCTGCTTCTCGCCTTCGGCCTTGAGGATGGCCCCCTGCCGCAGGCCCTCGGCTTCCAGGATCTGCGCGCGCTTCTCGCGCTCGGCCTTCATCTGGCGCGCCATGCTGTCGACCAGATCGCGCGGCGGGGCGATGTCCTTGATCTCGATGCGCGTCACCTTCACGCCCCAGGACTCGGTGGCGGCATCGACGACATGCAGCAGCCTGGCGTTGATGGTGTCGCGGTTCGAGAGCAGCTCGTCGAGGTCCATCGAGCCCATCACGGTGCGGATGTTGGTCATGGTGAGGTTAACGATGGCCTGGCGCAGATGGTCGACCTCGTAGGCCGCCTTGGCCGCGTTCAGCACCTGGTAGAAGTTGACGCCGTCGACGGTGACCATGGCGTTGTCGCGGGTGATGATGTCCTGCGAGGGGATGTCGATCACCTGCTCCTTCATGTTCATCTTGGAGCCGATGCGCTCCATCACGGGTATCAGGATGCTCAGCCCGGGGCTGAGCGTGCGCGTGTAGCGCCCGAAGGTCTCCACCGTGTAGTTGAAGCCCTGCGGCACGATCTTGACCGTGGTCCACAGCGCCACCAGTGCCAGTGCGACGACCAGCACGACGAAGATTTCAAATCCACCGGACAAGAAGTTCTGGATGTTCATGACAGGGTCCCCTGCTCGCAATGTCTATTGAGAATGTGGTGATCATTCCCACCCGATTTAGACGTATACCGTAAAATTACTGAAAGATCAAAGATGTACAACAGGTGAACGGTAGCCCGCAGGGGTGGAAACCTGCGCAATATTTGGAGCCCACCTGAGGTCCCGCCATGTTGCGGGGCGTACCCAGCGTTGCGACTCTGACAAAACGAACCCTCTATCATGCCGGAACTTGTTCCCGGCATCCAGCCAACCACTTGCTCTGGACTCGCTTCACGCTGGATCCCGGCAACAAGTGCCGGGATGAGATGGAACCAAGCTTTGGAGACAGAACACTAAATCCAACCTGCCAATTCGCGCCTGACGATGCGCTCGATCACGGCCATGCCGCCCGGGCTGGCGTTGAGGCATGGGACGTAGGCGAACCTCTCGCCGCCGCCCGCCAGGAACGCCTGCCGGTTCTCGATCGCCAGCTCCTCCAGGGTCTCCAGGCAGTCGGCGGCAAATCCGGGCGCGACCACCGCCAATCGCTTCACGCCTGAGGCGGCCAGTCGCTGCACGGTGTCGATGGTGTAGGGCTCGATCCACGGGTCGCTGCCGAAGCGCGACTGGAAGGTGGTGTGCCAGCGCTCGGCGGGCCAGCCGAGCCTCTCGCGCACGAGCCGCGCGGTCTCCTGGCATTGCCCGGGATAGGGGTCGCCCTGCTCGGCATACCGCACGGGCACGCCGTGGAACGAGGCGATCAGCGTTTCGGGCTCGAAGTCGAGCTTGGCCAGATGATCGCGGATCGAGCCGGCGATGGCGTCGATGTAGACGGGCTCCTCGTAGTAGGGCGGGGCCACGCGGATGGCGGGCTGCCAGCGCAGTGCCATGAGCGCGCGGAACGCCTGGTCGCAGGCCGTCGCCGTGGTTGCCGCGGCATACTGCGGATAGAGGGGGACCAGGAGAATGCGGTCGCAGCCTTGCGCCTGGAGATGGGCGATGCGGGAGGCCACCGCCGGATTGGCATAGCGCATGGCCCAGTCGACGACGATGCGCTCGTCCGCCAGTGCCGCCTCCAGCTTTTCCGCCTGCTCGCGCGTGATGGTCTTGAGCGGGCCCTCGTCCTGCTCGCGGTTCCAGATCTTGGCGTAGTCCCTGCCTTTCCGGTTCGGGCGCACGGTCAGGATGACGAGGTTGAGGATCAGCCACCACTCGAGGCGCGGAACCTCGATGACGCGCCGGTCGGAGAGGAACTCCTTGAGGTAGCGCCGCATCGAGCGGTAGTCGGTCCCGTCGGGGGTGCCGAGGTTGAGAAGCAATACGCCGATGCGGCCGCGCCCGCGCGGCCGAGCTCCGCTGGTTGCGTTCATCTCGCTCCGACTTGCGGCCGGCCTACGCTGACATACGTGAACCCGAGCTTGGCCATCTCCTCCGGCCGGTAGATGTTGCGCAGGTCGACGACGATCGGGCGCCCGAGGAGCGACCTGATGCGGACCAGATCGAGGTCGCGGAACATGCTCCATTCGGTCATGACGACGAGGGCGTCGGCCCCCTTCGCGCAGGTATAGGGGTCTGCGGCATACTCCACCGCATTCAGCACGGATCGGGCCTGCTCCATGCCCTGGGGGTCGTAGGCGCGCACCTTGGCGCCGGTGTCCTGAAGAGCCGTGATGATGGAGATGGCCGGGGATTCGCGCATGTCGTCGGTGTCGGCCTTGAATGTCAGCCCGAGCACCGCGATCGTGCGTCCCCTGATGCTGCCGCCGCAGGCGGCGATGATCCGGCGCGCCATCGCCCGCTTGCGCTGGTCGTTGATGGAGATGATGGTCTCGATCGAGCGGATCGGCACGCCGAAATCGAGCCCGGCCTTGAGCAGCGCCAGCAGGTCCTTGGGAAAGCACGACCCGCCATAGCCGGGACCCGCGCTGAGGAATTTGGGCCCGATCCTGTGGTCGAGCCCGATGCCGTGCGCCACCTCCGCCACGTCGGCGCTGGCCTGCTCGCACAAATCGGCGATCTCGTTGATGAAGGTGATCTTGGTCGCCAGGAACGCGTTGGCGGCGTACTTGATGAGCTCGGCGCCGCGCCGCTGGGTGAACAGGATCGGCACCTGCTTCTCGGCCAGCGGGCGATAGAGCTCGTGCATGACCTGGCGCGCGCGCTCGTCGCCGGTGCCGATGACGACGCGATCGGGCGCCATGAAATCGGCGATCGCAGCGCCCTCGCGCAGAAACTCCGGATTGGAGACCACCGACAGATCGGCGCCCGGCTGGACGTCGGCGATGATGCGCGCGATCTCGTCGCCGGTGCCGACCGGAACCGTCGACTTGGTCACGACCACGGCATAGCCCCGCAGGACGGCGGCGATCTCGCGCGCCGCCTGGTAGACGTAGGTGAGATCGGCCAGACCGTCGGCGGGACGCGAGGGCGTGCCCACGGCAATGAACACGGCAGCCGCGTCCTCGACGGCCTCCGTGAGCGACGTGGTGAAGGACAGCCGGTGCTCGCGCACGTTCTTGGCGACCAGCTCGGCGAGCCCCGGCTCGTAGATCGGCATCTCGCCGCGCTCGAGGGCCTCGATCTTCCTCGCATCCTTGTCGACGCAGGTCACGATATGACCGAACTCGGCAAGGCAAGCCCCGGATACCAGACCAACATATCCGGCACCGATCATTGCCACGCGCATCAGAGAAGTTCCCGTATTGGTTGTTGTCACAGCTCGCGGGCAGTCTAGGGCCTGCCCCTGCCCCCGTCATCAGACGTCGCGCCAAGTGCAAACGCCGGCAGCTGGCCCTCCACGGCCGCCATTGCCAGCCCCGGCGTAGTTGGTCGTTGCAAGAACGTGAAACGTTCAACACGGCGCCAACCGGCGCTGGGTTGACGTATTGCCGCAGACCTGTGGCTTTTCCACCCTCGCGGGCCTGTTGATATCGGAGATTGCGCGGTTCACAGGCCCCACTCCGCCGTCAATCCGTGATCCGGTGCAAGGTCGGAGTGGAGGCGAAGGCCCGCCGCTTCGCCGTGCGGCTCGTAGGTCTCGATCGCCACAGCAAGCGGTCATCCTGGCCATCGGCGACTTCTTTTTTTTCAACGCCGCAGGCGAGGCTATCGGGGACCTCGTGAGGCAAGCCGAGCTCCCGAGGTCCCGGATCGAGCGCTGCTCGCCTGCGGCTCGCATCGCTCCGTCCGGGATGACGGGTGAGATTGTCAGCCTTCAGCCCAGTCGGCCAGGCGTCCCAGGAAGCGCAGGCACTTCTCCAGCTCGGCGATCTCGACGAACTCGTTGGGGGTGTGCGCCTGGGCGATGTCGCCGGGCCCGCACACCACGGCCGGCGCGCCGCCCATCTGGAACAGGCTGGCCTCGGTGGCGTAGCAGACCGCGAACGTTTCGTTCTGCTCGGCGAGCTTCAGGGCAAGCGGCACGGCGCCGGACCCTGCCGCGGCCTGAAACGGCGGTACCTCGTTGGTCAGCTCGATGGCCACCCCCGTCTCGGGCGCGGCGCGCCGCATCGGGCCCACGCAGCGCTCCTCGGCGAAGCGCCGCACGCGCTCATCGAGGGCCTCGCCGCCGAAGCCCGGCAGGCGGCGGATCTCCCAGCCGAACCAGCACTCCGCCGGCACGATGTTGGAGGCGTTGCCGCCTGCGATCTGCGTCACCTGCAGCGTGGTGTAGGACGGGTCGAAGCGCGCGTTGGGCTCGAGCCCCTTCAGCTCCTCCTCGATGCGCGCGAGCTCGCCCAGAATGACGCCCGCGTAGGTGACGGCGTTGACCCCCAGATGCGGCATCGCCGAGTGCGACGCCTTGCCCGTGACCGTCACGGCCCAGCGCATCGGTCCCTTGTGGGCGTCGACCACGGCCATGGTGGTGGGCTCACCGACGAGGACCACGCGAGGGAGAGGCAGGCTCTTGCCGAGCTCCGCCACCATCGGGCGCACGCCGGTGCAGCCCACCTCCTCGTCGTAGGAGAAGGCGATGTGGATCGGCGTCGCCAGCGTGCGCGTCTTGAGCTGCGGCACCATGGCGAGCACGCAGGCGAGGTAGCCCTTCATGTCGCAGGCGCCGCGGCCGTAGAGCCTGCTGCTGCGCTCGGTGAGCGTGAACGGGTCGGTATCCCAGCTCTGCCCCGTCACCGGCACCACGTCGGTATGGCCGGAGAGCGCGACACCGCTCACACCGGGCGGCCCGATGGTGGCGAAAAGGCTCGCCTTCAGCCCGTCGGCGGTCGGCACACGGACGCTCGCGACGCCATGCCGGGCGAGGTAGTCCTCGATGTAGCGAACGATGGGAATGTTGGTCTTGTGGCTCGTCGTGTCGAAGGCGACGAGCTTCGCCAGCAGCTCCTTGGCCGCCGCGACGGGGGGTGCCGGCACGTCCGTCAATTCACGCTGCGCCTGACGTGCGGGCTGTCGAGCGAGAACGCCGGCACCGCCGCGTCGAACTGCTCGCCGCCTTCCGTCGCCATGCGGTAGCTGCCCACCATGATGCCCGACGGCGTGGCCAGCGGGCACCCCGAGGTGTAGCGGAACGAGGTGCCGGGCTTCAAGACCGGCGTCTCGCCCACCACGCCGGGGCCGTGCACGTCCTCGGTGCGGCCCGCGCCGTCGGTGATGCGCCAGTGCCGCTCGCGCAACTGCACGGTTTCGCTGCCCTCGTTGATGATGTCGACCGTATACGCCCAGAAGAAGCGGCCCTCGTCGGGCTCCGATTCCTCGTCCCGGTACTGCGACGTAACGCGGATGCGGATGCCGCGCGTCAAGGCTTCGTACATGGGTCCCACCGCAGGCTGGATCGCTTCTCTTTATGCAATCTTAGAGGCCGCCAGCGCGCGGTCAATGTCCGCCGCGATGTCGACATAGGACTCCAGACCCACCGACAGGCGCAGCATGCCGTCGGAGATGCCGAGCTCGGCGCGCACCTGCGGCCCGAGCCTCTGGTGGGTGGTGGTGGCCGGGTGCGTGACGAGGCTCTTGGCGTCGCCCAAGTTGTTGGAAATCTTTATGAGCCTCAAGGCATTGACGAAGCGGAACGCGGCCTCCTTGCCGCCGGCGAGCTCGAACACGAGGACCTGTCCGAAACCCGACATCTGGCGCGTCGCCAGCGCCGCCTGCGGATAGTCCGAGCGTCCGCAATAGAGCACGCGCCTGATGCCGGGCTGCCCTGCCAGATGGTCGGCGACCCTGGCGGCCGATTCGCATTGCGCGCGCACGCGCACGGGCAGCGTCTCGAGCCCCTTCAGCATCACCCAGGCGTTGAACGGGCTGAGCGACGGCCCGGTGTGCTTCAGGAAGTTGTGCAGGTGATCCTTCACGTAGGCCGCAGAGCCCAGCACGATGCCGCCCAGGCACCGCCCCTGGCCGTCGATGTGCTTGGTGGCGGAGTAGACCACGATGTCGGCGCCGAGCTGGAGCGGCTTCTGCAGGATGGGCGTGGCGAACACGTTGTCGACTACCACCACGGCGCCCGCGGCGTGTGCGATCTCCGAGACCGCGGCGATGTCGACGAGGTCGAGCGTGGGGTTGGCCGGCGTCTCGAAGAAGAAGGCCTTGGTGTTGGGTCGCACGGCCTTGGCCCAGGCGTCGGTGTCGCGTCCATCGACAATGGTGGAGCTGATGCCGAAGCGCGGACACAACTCGTCCACGATGTAGCGGCAGGAGCCGAACAGCGCGCGTCCGGCCACCACGTGGTCGCCCGCCTTGAGGAAGCACAGCAGGGCCGAGGTCACGGCCGCCATGCCGGTGGCGGTGGCGCGCGCCGCCTGGGCGCCTTCCAGCAGCCGCATACGCTCCTCGAACATGGCGACCGTGGGGTTGGCGTAGCGGCTGTAGATGTAGCCCCCCGATTCGCTCTTGAAGCGCTCCTCAGCCTGCTCCGCCGACGCATAGACATAGCTCTGGGTGAGAAACAGCGCCTCCGACGTCTCGCCGAAGGAGGATCGCAGCGTGCCGCCGTGGACCAGCTGGGTCTCCGGGCTCCACGAATCGGGGGCGTCCTGGGATTGGGGTTTGTCTGTCATTGCGCGCACTCCCTTGCCTGCCACCAGCGCAGGCAACAAAAAACCGGCTCGGTTCGGGCAGGCCTTGCTGGCCGGGCGCATTCGAGTCGGTTCACGCGCGCGGCCTTTTAGCTAGTTCTTTTGCGTGGCTGCAAGCCGGCCGGCCAAATCACCACGTTACAAGTACCGATTATCCATGGCCAAGCATGTCGTCAAGAACAAATGCAGATCGGCTATCCTTGAACCGGTCGTCCTGACCGCGCATTTAGTTGTGGGCAAGCATGCTCGCTGGGGCCGACCGACCGGAAGCTCCCCACTTCGCTGCTAGTCTCGTGTTGCGAGTCGCGGGGAGCTGGCACATGCGGGACGACGTACTGGAGATTCCCTTGTTCGACGAAGAGTTCCCACCCGCGAAGAACGCCGTCTCGCGTGCACCCGGTCGTCGGTCGCACTCAACCGGCATGCTTCCGCATCAACGCATAGCCGAGATGATCGATGCCGAAGAGATTACCGCATTGCGCCCCATTGAACATGCGCAGTTGCAACCTGCCAGCCTGGATTTGCGGTTGGGAGGTCGTGCACATCGGATTCGCGCGAGTTTCCTACCGGGGAAGGTCCGCACTCTAAAGAGTCAACTACCCCAATTGGAAATGCACCGCTTCGACCTCAGGGAAGGTGCGGTTCTGGAACGCAATGCGGTTTACTTGGTGGAACTGCAAGAGAGCGTGCGCCTTCCCCAAAATATTGCCGCATTGGCGAACCCAAAGAGTTCAACCGGCCGCCTTGATGTATTTGTACGCCTGATCACTGACCGAACTGACGCCTTCGACTACATAGAGCCCGGCTATCGTGGGCGGCTTTGGGCTGAGATTTCGCCGCGTAGCTTCGCCATTAAGGTCTACGAGGGTTCTCGTTTGAACCAGCTTCGATTTCGCCAACTTCGGAAGGATGAGAAATCGTCGGGTAAACGTAGCGAGGATCGCAAATTCGTCCTTTCCGATGCCAAGCTTGTCGAGATCCACAAGCGCTGCCCGCTGCTCAAGGGTCGCGCGATCACTCTTCGCCGCGGACTGCATGTCAGCGTTGACCTTCGAGGCGGAGCTAGTGGTATTGTTGGCTATCGTGCAAAACGCAACACTGCGCTGATCGACGTTGAGAAAATCGGAACATACCCGGTCGCCGACTTTTGGGAACCAGTGAGGGCTGAACCGAGCGGACGTCTCATTCTCGATCCGCTTGAATTCTACATCCTCGCTTCAGAACAAGAATTGGGTATTCCTCCTGACCTGGCGGCTGAAATGGTTCCAATTGATCCCCTAATGGGGGAGTTTCGCGTACACTACGCCGGGTTCTTTGATCCGGGGTTCGGTTACTCCACAGACGGCATAAGTGGCAGCCGAGCTGTTCTGGAGGTGCGCAGCCATGAAGTCCCTTTCTTTCTTGAGCACGGCCAAGCGGTTGGGCGTCTGGTCTATGAGCGCCTCATCGACGCTCCCGAACGACTATACGGCTCTGGTATCGGCTCGAACTATCAGGGACAGGGGCTAAAGCTCTCCAAGCACTTCATCGCCGATCCACGATGTTCCACTGCTCTTGACCAGCCACCCCATATCGGTCCTCCGCAACAGCGTGCGCGCGTAACTGAGATGCGCAGGAGGCAAGGACGGTCGTCAAAGGCGAAACAAGTAACCAGGCACACCACGCGCTCCAAGCGGAGCCGTTGATACTTCCAATCACGCCCACGCTGGCGGCACCGGCGCCAGGGCCGTGCTCGAGGTGCGCAGCCACAAGGTGCCGTTCATCCTGGAGGACGGCCAGATCGTCGGCCGCCTGGTCTACGAGCGGACGACCGAGGTGCCCGAGGTGCTCTACGGCCGCGACCTCAAGTCCCACTACCAGGGACAGGGACCGAAGCTCTCCAAGCACTTCGGATAGCGCCGCCGTTGCAGCGCCGCTGATTGCACACGCGGTGTGCACCGACGCTGCAGCCTCGCCTTATTCGCGGCCCCGTCGTGAGGTAACGGGCGCCAGGTCGCGACGGCTATCGGCCGGTGCGGCCGTTCCCATGGCATTGCAGGGCTCGGGTTGCACCGGGCCGGGTGGGTCATTATGCGGTTGCGGAGCACCCCGCCTTGCTGCGCCGGCAATGGAGGGGTTGCCGGGAGGAGCCGTCGCGGCGTCCTCGGGCGCGATTTCCTCGAAGGCTTGCAGGTGGTGATTTTGGCAGGAAGGACAGCGATGAAACGCACCGCAGGATTGCTTGCCGGCATCGTCTTGATCGCGGCGATCGCAACGACGGTGCGCGCGGACGATTCACTCCTTTGCCTGGGCGACGACAACTACGGCCGCATCAAGGGCTGCACGGCGCTGATCGCGGGCGGCGGCCTCACCACCGAAAAGCTGGCCGAGATCTACTCCCGGCGGGCGCTCGCCTACTCGATGCTGGGCCAGTACGCCTCGGCCATCGCCGACTACGACGTGACCCTCAAGCTCGCGCCCAACCATGCGGTCGCGCTCAACAATCGCGCCTGGGCCTACTTCCGCTCGGGCAAGGCCGCCGTCGGGCTGCCGGATGTCGAGCGCTCGCTGCAGCTCGACCCGACGGCGGGACACACGCTCGACACCCGCGCGCACATCCGCCAGACGACGGGCGACCCGAAGGGGGCGCTCAACGACTACACCAAGGCCATGTTTCACGGCGGTGTGGAGATGATCAAGCTCTACCAGTGCGGGCTCACCGAGGCCCGGCTCTACGAGGGGCGCATCGACGGCATCTGGCGCCCCGAGCTGCAAACCGCGCTCGAGAAGTGTGTCGTCAGAACGACCTGCGACCCGCTTCCGGCCGACGAGCACTGCCGTCCCGCGACATCGTAGGGGGCCGGCAGTCGCTCAGGTGGGCTCCAGGCGGCTCGCCCAAATCCAATAATCCAATGGTGTCACTGCCGGCCGAGTCATTGCCGGCCGAGGTATCCGGGATCCCGCGGCGTGGAGGCACGCGCAAGCCTCGCTGGACGGTCTGAGCGCCGATTGGTTGCCGCCGCCGCCGTCAGGTGCCGCAGAATGTCTGGCGCACGATCTGGTCGGGGCGCGGCGGCTCTGCGTAGCGCCCATGCTGCGGCTGGTCGTGGTAGGGGCGGGAGAGCACAGCCAGCAGGGTCTCGAAGGCCGAGAGATCGCCGTTGTCGACCGCCCCCGACAGCGCCTCCTCGACGAGATGGTTGCGCGGGATGAAGGCCGGGTTCGCCGCGCGCATGGCTGCCGCCCGCTGCTCGGCCGTCGCCTCGCCGTCGTCGGCCAGGCGCCGGCGCCACCGCGCGGCCCAGTCGTCATAGGCGGCAGGATCGGAGAAAAGGCTGCGCACGGCCGCATCGCCGTCGGTGCCAGCGGCCGCGCCGGCCAGCCGGCGGAAGGTCAACGTGAAGTCCGCGCCGTTGCGGGCCATGCGGTCGAGGAGATCCTGCGCCAGGGCGCGATCGTCCTGCCGTTCCTGGAGCAGGCCGAGCTTGCGCCGGAGTCCCTTGGCATAGGCCGCCTCGAAGCGGCCCGTGAACGCGCCGAGGATCTCGTTGGCCATTGCGACCGCGGCGCCCCGATCCTCGGCAAGCAGGGGCAGCAGCGTCTCTGCCAGCCGGGCAAGGTTCCATTGCGCGATGTGCGGCTGGTTGCCGTATGCGTAGCGGCCGTGGTGATCGATGGAGCTGTAGACCTGCGCCGGGTCGTAGGCATCCAGGAAGGCGCAGGGACCATAGTCGATGGTCTCGCCGGCGATCGACGCATTGTCGGTGTTCATGACGCCGTGAATGAAGCCGACGAGCAGCCATTTGGCGATCAGCTCGGCCTGGCGCGTGACGACAAGGTCGAGGAGCCTGCGGCAGGGGGCCTGCGTGCCGGCGGCCTCGGGGTAGTGGCGGGCGATGACATATTCGGCGAGCTGGAGCAGCGCCTCGACATCGCCGCGGGCGGCAAAGAGCTGGAAGGTGCCGATGCGGATGTGGCTCGAGGCGACTCGGGTGAGCACGGCGCCCGGCAGCGGCTTCTCACGCCGCACCGTCTCGCCGGTCGCGACGGCGGCGAGCGACCGGGTCGTAGGGATGCCGAGGGCGTGCATGGCCTCGCCGACGATGTACTCGCGCAGGACCGGGCCGAGCGCGGCCCGGCCGTCGCCGTTGCGGGAGAACGGAGTGGGGCCGGAGCCCTTGAGCTGGATGTCGCGGCGCATGCCATCGCAGTCGACCACCTCGCCGAGAAGAAGGGCGCGGCCGTCGCCCAGCTGGGGGACGAAGTGGCCGAACTGGTGGCCGGCATAGGCCATGGCCAGTGGGTCGCCGAGCGCAGGGATGGCGTTGCCGGCAAGCATCGCGACGCCCTCCGGCGCGGACAGCCTGGCGGGATCGAGCCCGAGCTGCCGGGCGAGCGTCTCGTTCAAGCGGACGAGGCGGGGCGCAGCGACGGGGGTCGGCGGCAGGCGTGCGAAGAACCGCTCCGGCAGCCGCGCGTAGCTGTTGTCAAAGGGAAAGACGTGAGGTGTCTGGGCAGGTGCGAGCATGTCGCCTCCGGCGCGTATCGTCCGGGACAGACCGGGCGCCTGAGATCGACAATAGCGGATGCGACCCGGTGCAGAAATGAGCTTGGGGGCAATGCAGCCCCCTTGGCGTGTGATGGCGCGCCCCATATGGGCCCTGCCGCGGCGACCGCCAGTTGGATGCGGAAGCCGCGAGATCCGGGGCCATGTCGTCGGCGGCCGGTGAGGAGGCCGCAGAATTGTCCGGGACGATCGGGGTCTTCGCCTGTGGGGACTTGGTGGAGCCGAGGGGAATCGAACCCCTGACGTCTGCAGTGCGATGCTTGGGGGCGGTGAGGTAGCTGTGAACGACGAGCAGCTGACTGCGCTTATCCGGCACCACATCGGCCATCACCGGAACGACACCGTAGCGCGGCGCGCTCTCGCGCACAGTTGCAATCGTGCCGCGGAAGAGGCACGCGGCCAGTATCTGCTGTTCCTCAACAATGATACCCAAGTGCAGGAGGGCCGGCTTGACCACATGCTGGCTCTGTTCGACGCAGACGAGCAGACGGGCTTGGTCGGCGCCAAGCTGCTCTTTCCCAATGGCCGGCTTCAGGAGGCCGGAGCCGTGATATGGAGTGACGCCTCTGGATACAATTATGGGCGGCACGATGACCCCGGCAAGCCCGAGTACAATTCTGTCCGGGAGGTGGACTACTGCTCCGGCGCCTGCATCTTGATCAAGACCGCCTTGTTTCAGCAGCTCGGCGGTTTCGATGACCTCTATGCGCCCGCATACTATGAAGACACGGATCTCGCATTCAAGGTGCGTCAGGCCGGAAAAAAGGTCCTCTATCAGCCGCAGGCGGTCGTGGTGCACCACGAGGGCGTGTCCCACGGCACCAACACCCGCCATGGCGTCAAGGCCTACCAAGTCGCGAGCAAGGCAAAATTCCGCGAGCGATGGCGCAAGGAGTTGGAGGAATTTCACTATCCAAAGCCCGATTGATGCGCTTTGGTCGGAGCACGCACTCGACATGGCTGTCAGCCCAGGGGCACCTCCTTGCCATTCAACCGCGCCGTTTCCAACCTCGTTGCCGAGCGCCCGACCCTGAAGCTGCTGGCGCGCATCCTGCGCGACAACGGGCGCACCTACGCTCCGCGCTACGCGATAGCCTTCGTGTTCATGTTCATCGTTGCGGCGGCCACCGCGCTTACCGCCTGGATGATGCGAGACGTGATCAATCTGATCTTCGTCGACCGGGACCCGGCGGCGCTGTCCTGGATTCCCGCAGCGATCCTCGCAATCTTCACAGTGAAAGGTCTCGCCTCCTACCTGCAGGAGGTCTCCCTCGCGCGCATCGGCAACCGCTTCGTCGGCGAGACTCAGAAGCGCATGTTCGACCATCTGCTGCGCATGGACGTGAGCTACTATCAGACGCGCCCCTCCAACGATCTGATCATGGTCGTCACCCAGTCGGCAAGCGCCGCACGCGACATGCTCAACACCATGGCGGTGAGCTTCGGCCGCGACGCCATGACTCTCGCGGGCCTCGTCGTCGTCATGGTGACGCAGGATCCGATCATGTCGGCCATCTGCCTGGTGGGCGGGCCGTTCCTCGCGATCGCCATGAAGAAGCTCAGCCACCGTATCCGCAAGGCGATGGAGAGCCAGTACCACACGCTCTCCACCATCATCGGCGCGGTGCGCGAGACCTCGCAGGGCATCCGCGTCGTTAAGTCGTTCCAGCTCGAAGAGCAGCAGCGCGAGCGCATGCACCTTGGGATCGACGCGGTGCGGCGCATGGGCAACAAGGTGGTGGCTGCGCAGGCCGGGCTCAATGGCTTGGTCGAGGTGCTGGCGGGGGTCGCGATCGCCCTCGTCGTCCTCTACGCCGGGTGGCGCAACCTCTCGTCCGGCGACACCCCGGGCCAGTTCTTCGCCTTCATCGCGGCTCTATTGATGGCCTCCGACCCGCTGCGCCGGTTGTCGCGCATGCAACTGCAACTCACGGCCGCGGCGGTTGGCGCCAGGATGATGTATGACCTGCTCGACACGCCGGCGTCGGAGAAGGATGCCCCCGGCGCCACCGACCTGGTGGTCGAGCGCGGGGAGGTGTGCTTCGACAGGGTGGCCTTTGCCTACAAGCCTGACACGCCAGTGCTGACCGACTTGAGCTTCCTGGCGCCCGCCGGGCGGACAACCGCTCTGGTGGGCGCGTCAGGCGGCGGCAAGACCACCGTCTTCAACCTGCTGCAGGGCTTCTGGGTGCCCGCGCGGGGTGCCATCGCCATCGACGGCCAGCCCGTCTCGAGCCTGACGCTCACCTCCCTGCGCCGCCAGATCGCACTTGTCAGCCAGGATGTGTTCCTGTTCGACGGAACCGTCCGCGACAACATCAAGGCCGGGCGCCGGAATGCGTCCGACGAGGAGATCGTGGCGGCCGCGCGGGCCGCCCACGCCGACGAATTCATCCGGTTGCTTCCCAGCGGCTACGACACGCCAGTAGGTGAGCTCGGCGCACAGGTCTCCGGCGGCCAGCGCCAGCGCATCACGCTTGCGCGCGCGTTCCTGAAGGATGCGCCCATCATCCTGCTCGACGAGCCAACGTCGGCGCTCGACGGCGAGACCGAGCTCGTCATCCAGCGCGCACTGGGCGAGCTCACCAAGGGGCGCACGACGCTCGTCATCGCGCACCGCCTCACCACCATCCTGCGCGCCGATCTCATCCATGTCATCGACGGCGGACGCGTGATCGAGTCGGGGACGCACCATGAGCTCCTTCGTGCCAAGGGCGCCTACTTCAGGCTCTATCACCTGCAATTCAGGGACGCCGGATAGCCGGCTTGGATGGCAGACCATGGTCTCCTGGGTGCGATGGACGGCTCCGCCGGCGGTACTGCGACAAACGACGCCGAGCGGCGGACGCTGTCTGCCTCCAGCTCTGTAACGCCCGCGGCGAGGATGCCACTGCCGAGGGGGGCATCATCTCTCTGGAAGGAGTTTTGGGCGGCTGGCCAAGCTTCGCTTCCGGCTCGGCGACGAGGGCGAGCAGCCTCTTGATCTCGGCCAACAGCTCCGCATTCTGCTGAGCCAACGCCGCGTCCCTGCCAGGCCATTGTCAGCGGGGCCACCTCAGTGCCCCCGGCTCCGCCGCTGTGAAGGGTGTGTACACGCCCGGAGGCATGTCAGGGCTTCGAGCCAACTAAGGCCTTGATCCAATTGGTGGAGCCGAGGAGGATCGAACTCCTGACCTCTGCAGTGCGATTGCAGCGCTCTCCCAGCTGAGCTACGGCCCCGAGGCAGGCCATTTATGTGGCGGGCCTCGGGGTTGTCAAGCAAACGGGCCTCGCGGGGGTTCGTGCGCCAGTGGGCCGCCTGGGCCGCGCTCTGCCGGCGCGGCGGGGAAGCCGCCGCAGCCGAGCTGAAGAACGATGGCGGCCGCATCGGCGCAACTTGCCGGCGCAACGCTGGGTTCCGTTGCAAACCGGCTAACTTTCGACGCCGATCCAGTCCTCCTGCCACTTGTCGTGCCAGCATTGTGCCATTACACGTCACTGCCACAATCAAGCCGAGGGCAGCGACATGGTAAGATTGCTGGACTTCGTCAGCTATCTCATCGGCCTCTACATGTGGCTGGTCATTGCGGCCGTCGTATTGAGCTGGCTCATCGCTTTCAGCGTGATCAATGCGTACAATCCGTTCGTGCGCTCGCTGTGGCAGGCTCTGACGGCGCTGACCGAGCCTCTGCTGCGGCCGATCCGGCGCCTGCTGCCCGATCTCGGCGGCATCGACATATCGCCCATGATCCTGCTGCTGCTCTGCCTCGGCGTGCAGCATGTCGTATTGGGCAACCTGCAAGACTGGCTGAGACGCGTATGACCCTCTATCGGCGCCCCGGCGCGGACGGATTGGAGGTGCTCGCCCGCGTGACGCCGAAAGGCGGGCGCGACGGCGTCGACGGCTTGGTGGAGACGGCGCAGGGCCAGGCCCTCAAGGTGCGGGTCCGGGCCGTCGCCGAGGACGGCGCGGCCAACGCCGCCCTGGCGAAGGTCGTCGCGCAATGGCTGGGCGTTGCCGGCGGGCGCGTGCGGGTCGTGCGCGGGCACAAATCGCGTGTCAAGCTGCATCGGCATCTCCGGCGCACCGGCAGAGATCGAGGCGCTGGTGGCGGCGCGCGTCGCCGCATTGGGTTGAGGGACCCTTCGACCGGGGAGGAGTGCCATGCCGAAGGCCGCCATCATCGACGGCAAGGCAATCGCTGCGGCGCTGCGGCGCGAGGTGGCGGCCGGCGTCGAGAAGCTCAAGGCCGGGCGCAGCGTCACGCCGGGGCTCGCCGTGGTGCTGGTGGGCGAGGACCCGGCGAGTCAGGTCTACGTGCGCACCAAGGCGCAAGCCACGCGCGAGGCCGGCATGCTCTCCTTCGAGCACAGGCTGCCCGCGGCGGCCAGCGAGGCCGAGCTGATCGCCCTGCTCGGCAAGCTCAACGCCAGCGCCGAGGTGCACGGCGTCCTGGTGCAGCTGCCGCTGCCCGGGCAGATCGATGCCGCCAGGGTGATCGAGGCGATCGACCCCGCCAAGGACGTGGACGGCTTCCATCCCATCAACGTCGGCCGCCTGGCCACCGGGGCCGGGGGCATCGCGCCGTGCACGCCCGCGGGCTGCCTCGTCCTCGCCAAGTCGGTGCGGCCGAGCCTGGAGGGCCTGGAGGCCGTGGTGATCGGCCGCTCCAACATCGTCGGCAAGCCGATGGCGCAGCTCCTGCTGGCCGAGAGCTGCACGGTGACCGTTGCGCACTCCAGGACGCGCGATCTGCCGGCGGTGGTGCGCCGCGCCGACCTCGTCGTCGCCGCGGTGGGCCGGGCCGAGATGGTGAAGGGCAGCTGGATCAAGCCCGGCGCCATCGTCATCGATGTGGGCATCCAGCGGGTGGCTGGGCCCGACGGCAAGAGCCGGCTCGTGGGCGACGTGGCATTCGCCGAGGCGGCCGAGGTCGCCGGCGCGATCACGCCGGTTCCCGGCGGCGTTGGCCCCATGACCGTGGCTTGCCTGATCCGCAACACGCTGGCAGCGGCGCAAGCCGCCGCCGGAGGCGGTGCCTGAGCGGTAGGCCGCTTGCTGCTGCAATGCGTCCATCTTCCGAGGCAGACCCCTTGCGAGCAGCCGCCGAGATGCGCGCTCACCTGCCGTCGAATCGCGTTCTGACCCCCGCCGGGCCGAGAGGCCGCCTGCGGGCCCGTTTTTCTCGCGGGAGGGGCGGGTGGCTCTCAGGTACCGGGAACGCGCCGATCGCAGCGTACGGCGCTCCTGGGCGCGGGAAACGGCCTTCTGACACCGACCGCCGGTCGAGCCTGGCGTGCGCCGCCGAGCGGCGCCCTGCACCCCATGCCTGCAAGCGCCTGACACCGCTCGCTTAATCGAAAATAGATACGCTATAGGATAGCAAATAGATATTATTAGTATTACCTCATTCGTATATTCTTCTATATATTATCAAAGTGGCCGAGTTGCTGCATTTCACTTAAAAACAAGCGATCCGAAATTGCGAAGCTTGCTATTGCACTGTGTTTCCCGCACTCAGGACGCGCTGGCGCCTGCCCAATCCTGTGCAATCAGTTTGGTGCTGCGCTTCGACACGAAACACAACGAGTGCCGGCAAAAGCGGCTCGAGCGTGCTGCGTATCAGAACCACAGGAAACCTCCGCTATGAAAAAGCTGATAGTGGGCGTAGCAGCCGCCCTTTCTTTCACGACGAGCAGCGCCATCGCCGACGGGCCCTACAAGCGGCCGCCTCCGACGATTGCCGCACCCAAGTACGAGGCGCCGCCGCCGCCCTCCTGGACCGGTTTTTATTTCGGTGCCGGCATCGGCGCCGGCGCGGTCCTGCACGACTTCAACGTCAACCAGTCAGGACCTATCACGACGACGACCTGGCACAGGTCCGGCAACAGCGTGGGTGACGACATCTTCTTCGGCACCGTCACCCTCGGCTGGGATTGGCAGCACTCGCACATCGTGGCCGGCGTGTTCGTCGACTACGACTTCTCCGACACGTCGACGTCGTTCGACGACCGTCTGGCTTCCGGAGGACTCTCAGTCTCGACAATGCCTGGTCGGTCGGTGGGCGGCTGGGCATCCTGACCAGCCCGGCGACCCTTTGGTATGTGACGGGCGGCTATACGGAGGCCGAGTTCAGCAACTCGTCGCGCTGGGGTGACCATCGCATCTCGTTCGACGAGACGCTGAGCGGCTACTTCGTCGGCGGCGGCGTCGATACGCGGCTGAGGGACAACTGGTTCCTGCGGCTGGAGTACCGGTTCACCCAGTTCGACAGCGAGAACTTCGAGGTGAACTCTTGGGTCAATCACGATCTCGAGCCGTCGCTGCACACCGCCCGCCTGACGCTGACCTACAAGTTCACCCACGGCATGGGCTGGGGCAGCTGGGGCTCCTGGGGCAAGTGGTAAGTGGCAGCCGAAGGTGTCAGACCCTGCGGGTCTGACACCGACCTGCCACGGGCGCCTGCGTGCGCCGTGGTGTCAGACCCGCAGTGCCCGGCGGGTCTGACACTTGCTTTTTGCGCTATGCGCGCGCGGGCACGCCCATGCCTGCACCCGCGCTGCGGCCCGCCAGGGAGAAGGCGCCCGGACCGCTGACGAAGTAGAGCAGCAGCCCGCCGACGAGGCCGGCATTCTTGAAGAAGCTGCCATACTGCCCACGCCATGCCTGCGGGTCCGTGAACTGCCAGAATTTGTGGGCGATCGCCGTGGCAGCAATCACGAAGGCGATGAGCAGCAGCGAGGAAATGCGCGGGAAGATGCCGAGGATCAATGCGATCGGCACGAGCACCTCGATGAGGATGCCGGCGAGCGCAAACGCCTCCGGGAAGGGAAGCTCCGAGCTGGCGACGGATTTCAGGAAGCCTTGGTAGTAGGCGTCGCCGTAGATGAACCCTATCGCCTTGGGGAGTCCGGCGCTCAGGAACAGGGTCGCCAGCAAGAGACGCCCTATGAGCAGAATGGTGTCGTTCACGCGCTCCATCATGTCCTCCTACTTTAGTCGTACCCGCCCCGGCGGACGTATAGGTCGCCACGCGTGGCGCGGCCACAGAATTGTGCCGGGCGGCGCGTTCAGTCGGCAGCTGCGTCAGTTGGAAGCCGCACGGATGAGGCGCTTGGCGTCCTCGCTGTCCCACTCGGCGGGACCGAGCAGGCGGCCGATCTCGCGGCCGTTGGCGTCGATCAGCAGGGTCGCGGGCAGGCCTACGGCGCCGAGCTGCGATGTCGTGCGCAGCGTCGTGTCGACGTAGACCGCGAGCTTGCCGGCCTTGGTGTCGTCCAAGAACGCCTGCGCGCTGGCGATTCCCTTGCGGTCGACGCTGATGGCCACCACCTCGAATTTGTCGGAGCCCAGCGCCTGCTGCAGCCGGTCGAGGGCCGGCATTTCCTTGCGGCAGGGCACGCACCAGGTCGCCCACAGGTTGAGGAGCACCACCTTGCCGCGCCAGTCGGCGAGCGTGCGCTCCTTGCCCTGCCCATCCTGGAATTTGATCTCCGGCAGCGCCTCCGGCTCCTTGCGGAAGACGAACGCTGCCATGTGGCCCTGGCTCAAGGCGTTGATCCCCGGCCCTTTCGGGAGGATCTCGGCAGCGGCCGGCGGCACCGGGTGGATGGCAGGAGCAGCGTTGTCAGGCCTGCCGAGGGTCACGTATACCGCTGCAAACCCCACGACCGCGGCAACCGCTGCCGTGGCCAGGGAAACGGCCGCTATCCGCGCTGAGCCAGGCTTCAGACCCGCTGTCGACCCGCTGTCGGCATGTGCTGTGCGCCCGCATTGCTGCAACGTCAGGTAGGTGCCTCGTGACCGACAAATCCGCCAACAAGATGTGGGGCGGCCGCTTCAAGATGTCGCCGGCCGAGGTCATGCAGGAGATAAACGCCTCGGTCGGCTTCGACAAGGCCCTGGCGCCGCAGGATATCCGCGCCTCCAAGGCGCACGCGGCCATGCTCGGCGAGCAGGGCATCATCTCCAAGGAGGATGCGCGCAAGATCGCCGCCGGGCTCGGCCGCGTGATGGCCGAGATCGAGCGCGGCGAGCTGCCCTTCACCGCCGCCCTCGAGGACGTGCACATGAACGTCGAGAGCCGGCTCAGGGAGCTGATCGGCGAGCCGGCTTCCCGGCTGCACACCGCCCGCTCGCGCAACGACCAGGTGGCGACCGACTTCAGGCTCTACGTGCGCGACTGGATCGACGGCGCCGATGCCGCGTTCGCGGCGCTGCAGCTGGCGCTGGCGCGCAAGGCGGAGCAGCACGCCGACCTCATCATGCCGGGCTTCACGCATCTGCAACCGGCGCAGCCCGTCACCTTCGGCCATCACCTCCTCGCCTATGTGGAGATGCTGGCGCGCGACCGGGGCCGGCTCGGCGATGCGCGCGCACGGCTCAACGAGTGCCCGCTCGGCGCCGCTGCGCTGGCTGGGACCTCGTTTCCGATCGACCGGCACAAGACGTCGGAGGCCCTGGGCTTTGCCCGGCCCTGCGCCAACTCGCTCGATGCCGTGTCCGACCGCGACTTCGCGTTGGAGACGCTGGCCGCCGCCGCGATTGCCGCCATGCATCTGTCGCGCCTCGCCGACGAGATCGTGCTGTGGGTGACGCCGCAGTTCGGCTTCGTGCGCCTCTCCGACCGCTTCACCACCGGCTCGTCGATCATGCCGCAGAAGCGCAATCCGGATGCCGCGGAGCTGGCGCGCGCCAAGGTCGGGCGCATCGCCGGCGCGTTCCAGTGCCTGCTGATGGTGATGAAAGGCCTCCCGCTCGCCTACGCCAAGGACATGCAGGAGGACAAGGAGCCCGCCTTCGACGCCCTGGCGAGCCTGCGGCTGGCGCTGGCGGCCATGACCGGGATGGCGGAGGACATGGAGCCCGACGGAGAGGCCATGCGCCGCGCCGCAGCCTCCGGCTTCTCCACCGCCACCGACCTCGCGGATTGGCTGGTGCGCGTCCTGGGCCTGCCGTTCCGGGAGGCGCACCACATCACCGGCCGTATCGTCGCCGCGGCCGAGGCCGGAGGCGTGGGGCTCGACGAGCTGCCGCTGGCGGTCATGCAGAAGGCGGAGCCGCGCATCACGGAGGCGGTCTTTTCCGTGCTTTCGGTGGAGAGCTCGGTCAGGAGCCGCTCCAGCTATGGTGGAACGGCGCCACAGAACGTGCGCAAAATGGCCAGGGCCTGGATAAAGCGGTTGGAAAAGCAAGGCGGAAAGGACTAGAAGTGCCAGTGTTGGCCGTCAAAGTCCTTCTTGACTCGTGGCCAGCCGTGCAACTGCGAACCGTGAACAAGGTTCACGTACAGGGTTCATGGGCTCGATGATCAAGCGTCCAGCGCTGTGCGTCGCGATGGCCTTGACGGCGCTGGGGGTGCTCAGCACTGCGGGGTGTGGTGTGCGCGGGCCGCTCGAGACGCCGCCCAAGCAGGCCAGCGACGTGCCCCCGCCCAAGCCGGGCGAGCCCCCGCCCCACCGGCCGTCGATCCTCGACCCGCTGATTCGCTGACGGGCTTACATGCATCATTTCGCGTACCGCGGTGGCGTTCTCCACGCCGAGGACGTGAGCCTCTCTTCGCTCGCCGCTGAGGCAGGCACCCCCTTCTATTGCTACGCCACCGCGACGCTGGAGCGGCACTATCGCGTGCTGCAGCGGGCGTTCGCGGGGCTCGACACCCTCATCTGCTATGCGCTGAAGGCCAACTCCAATCAGGCCGTGATCGCGACCCTGGCGCGGCTGGGCGCCGGCATGGACGTGGTCTCGGAAGGCGAGCTGCGGCGCGCGCTGGCGGCCGGCGTGCCGGCGGACCGCATCATTTGTGCGGGCGTCGGCAAGACGCGCGCGGAGATGGCCTTCGCGCTGCGGGAGGGCATCCGGGGCTTCAACGTGGAGTCGGAGCCGGAGCTGGAGGCCTGAGCGAGGTCGCCGCGGGGCTCGGCCGCACCGCGCGCATCGCGCTGCAGGATCAACCCCGACGTCGATGCCAAGACGCACGCCAAGATCGCCACCGGCAGGGCCGAGAACAAGTTCGGCGTGCCCTACGAGGATGCGCTGCGCCTCTGTGCCAAGGCGGCCGGGCTGCCCGGGCTCGCCGTCACCGGCATCCACATGCACATCGGCAGCCAGATCACCGATCTGCAGCCTTTCCGCAATGCCTTCACGCTCATGCGCGAGCTGGTGGTCGCCCTGCGTGCCGACGGCCACGAGCTTCAACATCTCGACCTCGGCGGCGGCCTCGGCGTGCCCTATCACAGCTCCGACGACAGCCTGCCCTCGCCCGCGGATTACGCCGCCGTGGTGCGGGAGACGCTCGGCGACCTCGGGCTCGCATTCGTGCTCGAGCCCGGCCGCATGATCGTCGCCAACGCCGGCGTGCTGGTGGCGCGCGTGATCTATGCCAAGACCGGGCGCGACAAGACCTTCACCGTCGTCGACGCCGCCATGAACGACCTCATCCGGCCCACGCTCTACGAGGCCGAGCACGAGATCTGGCCGGTGCGCAAGCCGGCCGGCCGCAGGCCGCCGCTGCTGCAGGACGTGGTGGGCCCCGTGTGCGAGACCGGCGACTACCTGGCGCTCAACCGCCGGCTGCCGCCGCTCGCCGCCGGCGACCTCATCGCCTTCATGACCGCCGGCGCCTACGGCGCGGCCATGTCCTCGACCTACAACTCGCGCCTCCTGGTCCCCGAGGTGCTGGTCAAGGGCGGCGCCTGGGCCATCGTCCGCCCGCGCCAGACCTACGCCGACCTCATCGGCCTCGACCGGTTGCCGCAGTGGCTGGGCTGACAAGAACGCAAAGTGACCGCGTATCCCGTCACATTGACTCCCGACGACAACGGAACGTTCCTGGTCACGTCTGCCGATTTCCCGGAGCTGACAAGCTTCGGGGATACAATTGCGGAGTCGCTGGAGCGTGCGCGGGGCGCGCTGCTGGAAGCGATCGAGGCGCGTATCCATGATGGGGAGCCGGTTCCGCGGCCGTCGATGGGTAAGCATCTGGTAGTGTTGCCGGCGCAGGCGGCGATCAAGGTCCGCCTTTATCAGGCCCTGCAATCGGAGGGGGTCAGGAAGGCTGAGCTCGCCAAGCGGATGAAAATCCCGCGCCAGGAGGTGGACCGCATTCTCGACCTGAACCACGGGACCGCGCTGGCCAAAATAGAGCTTGCGTTCGCGGCCTTGGGCAAGGAGTTGACCGTCGACGTCATTCCGCATGCCAGACGGCGCAAGCGCGCCGACTTGCGCCATTGATTTGCCTGGGGAGCCATGGTGTCAGACCCGGAGGGTCTGACACCGCTCGACACCGCTACGCCGCCTTCTTCAGCAGCTTGCGGTTGACCAGGAGCTCGGCGATCTGCACGGCGTTGAGGGCGGCGCCCTTGCGCAGGTTGTCGGCCACCACCCACAGGGAGAGGCCGTTCTCCACCGTGGCGTCGTCGCGGATGCGGCTGATGTAGGTGGCGTCCTCGCCCGCCGCCTCCATGGGCGTGATGTAGCCGTCGGGCTCGTGCTTGTCGATCACGAGGCAGCCCGGCGCCTCGCGCAGGATCTCACGCGCCTCGTCCGCCGAGAGCGGCAGCTCGAGCTCGATGTTCACCGCCTCGGAGTGGCCGACGAACACCGGCACGCGCACGCACGTCGCCGTCACCTTGATCTTGGGATCGAGGATCTTCTTGGTCTCGGCCATCAGCTTCCATTCCTCGTTGGTGTAGCCGTCCTCCATGAAGGTGCCGATGTAGGGAATGCAGTTGAAGGCGATCTCCTTGGGGAACTTGTTGGGCTCGCGATCCTCGTTGCCGGGGACGTACTTGTCCCTGGTGCGCGTCCACAGCTCGTCCATCGCCTCCTTGCCGCCGCCGGACACGGATTGATAGGTGGCGACCACCACGCGCTTGATGGTGGCGCGGTCGTGCAGGGGCTTGAGCGCCACCACCATCTGCGCGGTCGAGCAGTTGGGGTTGGCGATGATGTTCTTCCTGGTGTAGCCCGCCACCGCGTCGGCGTTGACCTCGGGCACGATCAGCGGCACGTCCTGGTCGTAGCGCCAGGCCGAGGAGTTGTCGATCACGACGCAGCCTTTGGCGGCAATGCGCGGCGACCACTCCTTGGAGACGGCGCCGCCCGCCGACATCAGGCAGAAGTCGACCGTGGAGAAATCGAACTGCTCGATGTCCTTGCACCTCAGAGTCCGCTCGCCGAACGAGACCTCGACTCCGACGGAGCGGCGCGAGGCGAGCGCATGCACCTCATTGACCGGGAACTGGCGCTCGTCCAGGATCGACAGCATCTCCCGGCCGACGTTGCCCGTGGCGCCGACGACGGCGACGTTGTAGCTCATGTCCTGTTTTCCGTAAGTTGTGCGCCCGAGGCGACCAGCCGTTGGGCCGCGCTTTTACTCGCAGACGCGCCGGCTGTCCATTGCGGCGCCGGCCTCGATGCGCGCCCGTCCCGCGTCAGCCACAATGGCGCCCTATCGAGATCGGACTCGCGGCAGACTTGCCCGACGGAGACGCAGCCAATGGCGCATTTTGCACGCAGGATGGCCCTTGTGACGCTCGGCGCAGGCGCCGCCAGCGCCGCGTTGGCGCCGCCGGCCGCGAGCGCAGCCCGCGACTGGATGAGCGAGGGCGCCATGCGCGGCGCCTTCATCGGCAAGACGCTCGACGGCCAGTACGTGAACGGCGAGAGGTGGACCGAGGCCTACACGGAGGACGGCCGCCTCGACTACCGGGAGAGCGTGCGCAAGGGGCTCGGCTACTGGTTCTTCCGCGGCCGTGTGTTCTGCACGTTCTACGATCCGGGCCACGGGCTCAACGGCGGCTGCTTCAACGCGCTGCAGCCGAGCAGCAACTGCTACGAGTTCTATTTCGCCGGCGTGAACGAGCGCGACGCCGACAAGGAAAGCTCCAAGGAAACTTCCCCTGGCCCGCTCGGCAGCTGGGTGGCGCGCGCCTGGCGCAGGGGCGAGCCGTCGACCTGCGAGTCGAGGCCAATCGCCTAGGTGCGGGCATGTGGTGCGTTGTGGTCGGGTCGAGTTTGCGAGGTGAGGTTTCGAGGGTGCGCCGCTTCTTCTCGCTCTGCTTCCTCCTCGTTGCCTGCACGCTGCTCGGGGCGTCGCGGCTGGCCTCGGCCGAGGCTCCCTGGATGACCGAGGAAGCCATGCGCGCCGACTTCACCGGCGAGACCCTGCAGGGCTACTACCATGACGGACGCACCTGGATCGCCTCCTATGCAGGCAGCGGTCGGTACGAGGTGCGCGAGAGGGAGAAGCACGCCGTCGGCAGCTGGTATTTCCGCGGCCGGGCGTTCTGCTTTCTCTACGGCGCGCCGCACTGGCCGCTGCAGGAGCGCTGCGGCGCAGTGAACAAGCTCAGTGCCAACTGCTACCAGTTCCACAGGGTCTATCCCAGCACGGGCGAGGAGCTCCTGCGCGAGGGGGACTTCCGGCCGGCCGTGCCATGGGTCTCGCGCGGCTGGCGCCAGAGGGAGCCATCCACCTGCGAGGAGCGGCCGATTGTCTAGGCGGGTTGCGTGGGGGTGCCGCGCCGGGCGGCGCGGGCTTGGGTGGGGTTCGAGCTTGCGGCGCTGCTCTTGGTGCATCCTGGCCTGGGCATTGCTGGCGGAGCTGCCGCTGGCCACAGCCGAGAGTCCCGAGATGTCCTGGATGAGCGAGGAGGCCATGCGCGCCGACTTCGTCGGCAATACGCTGCGCGGCTACTATCGCGACGGAGGGCCCTGGACGGCCTCGTACGGCGGCGGCGGGCGCTACGAAGTGCGCGAGGGGGAGCTGCGCGCCGCGGGCAGCTGGTACTTCCGCGGCCGGGCGTTCTGCTTTCTCTACGGTCCGCCGGCCTGGGCGCTGGAGGAGCGCTGCATCGCCACCGTCAAGGTCGGCGCCAACTGCTACGAGTTTCATCTGGTCTGGCCCGATGCGCGGGCGGCCGGCAACGGCAAGAGCTTCCGGCCGGAGCCGCGCTGGCATTCGCGCGGCTGGCGCTCAAAGGAGCCTTCCACCTGCGAGGCAACCCCGACCGTGTGACGCGCGCAGGCCAGGGCGGCAAAGCCAGGAATCCGCTTGCGTTGCGCAGTCCATCTGGCGTTATTCGGCCAACTCCCCCATCCAAAACCCCAAGGGAACGAACGCATGTACACCTCCCTCGAGCACTACATCGACGGCAACTGGGTGAAGCCCACGGGCTCCAAGTCCCAGGACGTCGTGAACCCGGCCACCAGCAAGCCGATCGGCCAGCTCGGGCATGTCTCCAGGGGCGACCTCGACAAGGCGCTGGCGGCGGCCGACAAGGGCTTCAAGCAGTGGCGCAAGGTGTCGGCGTTCGAGCGCGGCAAGATCTTGCGCAAGGCCGCCGACCTCGTGCGCACCCGCACCGACGAGATCGCCAAGGTCCTCACCCTGGAGGAGGGCAAGACCCTGATGGAGGCGAAGGTCGAGGTCGCGAGCGCCGCCGACATCATCGACTGGTACGCGGGCGAGGGCCAGCGCGCCTACGGCCGCATCATCCCGGCGCGCGCCGACGGCATCCGCAACCTGGTGATCCAGGAGCCGATCGGCGTGGTGGCCGGCTTCTCGCCCTGGAACTTCCCCGTCACCCAGGCGGTGCGCAAGATCGCGGCGGCGCTGGCGGCGGGGTGCGCCATCATCATCAAGTGCCCCGAGGAGACGCCGGGCTCGCCGATCGGGCTCGTCAAGTGCTTCCACGACGCCGGCCTGCCCGCGGGCGTGCTCAACCTGGTCTACGGCGTGCCGGCCGAGATCTCCGAGTACCTCATTCCGCATCCCGTGGTGCGCAAGATCTCCTTCACGGGCTCCATCCCGGTCGGCAAGCACCTGAACGCGTTGGCGGCGAGCCACATGAAGCGCGCCACCATGGAGCTGGGCGGCCACTCGCCGGTGATGGTGTTCGACGACGCCGACGTGGAGGGCGCCGCCAAGATGATGGGCGCCTTCAAGTACCGCAATGCCGGGCAGGTGTGCATCTCGCCCACCCGCTTCTTCGTGCACGAGAAGGTCTACGACACGTTCGTGGGCAAGTTCGTCGAGATCGCCAAGAGGACCAAGGTCGGCGACGGCCTGGCGCCCGACTCGCGCATGGGGCCGCTCGCCAACCCGCGCCGCATCACCGCCATCGAGGCGTTCGTGGCCGATGCCCAGGAGAAGGGCGCCAAGGTCGAGGCGGGCGGCAAGCGCATCGGCAACCAGGGCAACTTCTTCGAGCCCACGGTGCTGACCGAGGTGCCCGAGACCGCACGCATCATGAACGAGGAGCCGTTCGGCCCGGTCGCCGTGATGCTGCGCTTCAAGGAGACCGACGAAATGCTGGAGCGCGCCAACAAGCTGCCCTACGGCCTCGCCAGCTACGCCTTCACCAAGGACGCCAGGACCGCGGGCAAGGTGGCGGACGCGATCGAGGCGGGCATGCTCACCATCAACCACATGGGCCTTGCTCTGCCGGAGACACCGTTCGGCGGCGTCAAGGACTCGGGCTTCGGCCACGAGGGCGGCCTGGAAGGCCTGCAGGTCTACCTGCAGACCAAGTTCGTGAGCCAGCTGGGCTAAGCCGGGTCAGGCGTCGGGGTCAGACCCTGCGGGTCTGACCCCTTTGCGAATAGCGAATGGCGAATAGGGGCAACGGCGGTCGTTTTCCCCTGTTCGCTATTCGCTGCTCGCTCTTCACCCTGTGCGCTGAAGGTGTGGCATGTACGACATCGCCATCATCGGCGGGGGCGTCAACGGCTGCGGCATCGCGCGCGACGCCGCGGGACGCGGCTTGTCCGTGCTGCTCGCGGAGAAGGACGATCTGGCGAGCGGGGCGTCCTCGGCCTCGACCAAGCTCATCCACGGCGGGCTGCGCTACCTCGAGCACTGGCAGTTCCGCCTCGTGCGCGAGTCGCTCGAGGAGCGCGAGGTGCTCCTCGGCATGGCGCCGCATATCGTCGAGCCGCTGCGCTTCGTGCTGCCGCATCACCAGGGCCTGCGGCCCGCCCTTCTCATCAGGCTCGGCCTCCTCCTCTACGACCACATCGGCGCACGCCGCAGCCTGCCGGCATCGACAGCCGTCGATCTGTCGCGCGCGCCCGAGGGCGAGCCGCTCAGGCCGGGCTTCACACGCGGCTTCGAGTATTCCGACTGCTGGGTCGACGACGCGCGCCTCGTGGTGCTCAACGCCATGGACGCCGCCGCGCGCGGAGCCGAGGTCCGCGTGTGCACCGAGGTCGTCTCCGCGCGCAGAATCAGCGGCCGCTGGCAGATCGAGCTGCGCAATGGACGCTCCGGCCGCGCACAGACGGTAGAAGCGCGCGCCCTCGTCAATGCCGGCGGGGCCTTCGTGGCCGACGTGATGGCGGGCCGCACCGGGGCGCACGCCGTCCCGCGCGTCAGGCTCGTGAAGGGCAGCCACATCGTCGTGCGCCGGCTGTTCGACCATGCGAAGGCCTACATCTTCCAGAACCCGGACCGCCGCATCGTCTTCGCCATCCCCTATCAGCGCGATTTCACGCTGATCGGCACGACCGACGTCGATTTCTCCGGCGATGCCTCACACGTGGCGATCTCCGAGGCCGAGACGAGCTATCTCTGCGCGGCGGCCAACGAGTACTTCATCCGGTCGATCGCTCCATCCGACGTGATCTGGAGCTATTCAGGTGTTCGCGCCCTTCGCGACGACGGCCGCGCCGCCGCCCAGGAGGCATCGCGCGATTTCTCGCTCGAGCTCGACGGGGGCGGCGGCGAGGCGCTGCTTCTCAGCATCGTCGGCGGCAAGCTCACCACCTACCGCCATGTGGCCGAGGAAGCCCTGAAGCGGCTCGCGCCCGCATTTCCGCACATCGGCCCTGCCTGGACACGCGGCGCGGTCCTGCCGGGCGGCGATCTCGCCGGCAGGAGCCGGGACGAGCTGGCACGCGAGCTTGCCGCGGCCTTGCCGGTGCTCGGCCCGGCCGTCGCTGATCGCCTGGCACGGGCGTACGGGACCATGGCTTGGGAGATTTTCGCCGGCGTCGACCGCAGGGAGGACCTTGGCGTCGACTTCGGCGCCGGCCTTTACGAGCGCGAGGCGAGGCACCTCGTCGACAAGGAATGGGCGATCACGGTCGACGACGTGCTGTGGCGCCGCACCAAGCTCGGGCTGCGTCTGAGCGAGGCGGAGCGCAGCCGGCTTGCGGATTGGCTCGGCAGGGTCGGACCATGCGGGGCCAAGAAGTGCTCGCCAAGTCCTCCAGCCGGTGCGCAACGAGGTCGCTCAGGCTAAATCATCTATTAAGCAAGAATTATCGATCGATAACAGAATATCTTGTTTGACAGATTGGCGCATCACGCTACGGCCCAAGGTATTGGCGCTCGGCCCCATCTCACCAACTCCCCGCGGGACCGGTGGCGAGGGGGAGGCTCGCATCCGCGCCCCATTCGGCCCACGAGCCGTCGTAGACCGCAGCGTCAGGCCGGCCCAGCTCGGCGAGCGCCAGGGCGACAATGCCCGCCGTGACGCCGGATCCGCAGCTCGCCACCACCGGCTTCTCCACCTCCACGCCGGCCGCCGCAAAGATCGCGGCGAGCTCCGCCGGGGCCTTCAGTGTGCCGTCGGGGTTGACCAGTGCGGCGTAGGGGACGTTGTGCGAGCCCGGGATGTGGCCCTTGCGCAGGCCCTTGCGCGGGTCGTCCTCGCGGCCCTCGAAGCGCCCCGCGGAGCGCGCGTCGACGATCTGCGCCGCCGGGCTGCCGATCAGCGCGCGCACCTCGGCGGCGTCGCGCACCAGCTCGGCATGGAAGCGCGGCGTGAAATGCCTCGGCGTGTGCGGCGGCGGCTCGCCGTCCTCCACCGGGCGCCCCTCGGCCTGCCATTTCTTGAGGCCGCCGTTGAGCACCGCCACGTCGTTGTGCCCCATGATGCGGAACATCCACCAGGCGCGCGCCGCCGAGTAGAGGCCCTGCGCATCGTAGACCACCACCCGCGACCCGTCGCCCACGCCCATCCTCTTCACGCGGCTCGCGAACTTGACAGGCGAGGGCAGCATGTGCGGCAGCGGGCTCTCTTCATCCGCAATGTCCTCGATGTCGAAGAAGAGCGCGCCGGGGATATGCGCCGCGAGGTACTCGGCTCGGGCGTTGCGTCCCGTGGTCGGCAGATGCAGCGTGGCGTCGAGCACGACGATGTCGGGCGCGTCGAGCCGCTCCGCCAGCCAGCTTGTCTCCACCAGCCATTTCGATTGAGGTTTCGGCATCAGGGCGCCTCCCTTTGTGTCTTGTTGCTTTGTTGCCTGGCGGCCAGCGGCGGTGGCCGGGCAGGTGCAGATTTTCAGCGGTTCTCGTCGAACCATTTGACGATGGCCGGCATCTTGCGCTCGAAGCCGCCGGGGATGAAGACATTGAGGATGCCCGCCGCCCTGTCCGTGGTATTGCGGAAGTCGTGCATCACGCCGGCCGGGACGCGCACGAAGGCGCCCTTCTCGAGCGCCACCCATTCCTGGCCGACGAGGAGCTCGGGGCTGCCCTCGATGACATAGAAGATCTCGTCGTTGGCCGCGTGGGCGTGGGCGCCGGGGCCGTCGGTGTGGGGCTCGAGCCACCACTCCGACACGCTGTAGCGCTCCCGGGTCTCCGCCGCGTCGGCTTTGAAGACGGCCGCCAGCGCGCCCATCTCGTACCTGCGTCCGCCGCTCGGCGGCAGCACGATCGCGCCTTCCGGTAGGCTCATTTCCGATCGCTTCCTCTGATCCTTGTTTCGCTGATCCATCCTAACGAAATTCCGCCTCGGACGAGGCTTTGCTTCCTCCCCGCGAGCCGCCACCGCTCTGCGCCTTGAGATCGCACATTCGCACCCAATCCTTGCTTCCTGAGCCGAGCTAGTCCCACGCGAACGAGACGCGGATGCGCCGGTTGAGCTTGCCCTTCTTCTCGATCCTGGTGACAGCCACGCGGCCGATCTCGCCCGTGCGCTTCACATGCGTGCCGCCACAGGGCTGCATGTCGACCGAGCCACCCTCGCCGATGAGCACGAGGCGCACCCGGCCGCTGCCCATCGGCGGCTTCACCGACATGGTGCGCACGAGGCCCGGATTGGCCTCCAGCTCCGCATCGCTGATCCAGCGCTCGCTGACGGGATGGTCGGCGGCGATCAGCGCGTTGAGGTCGGCGGTCAGCCTGTCCTTGTCGACGGCGGACGGATCGTCGATGTCGAAGTCGAGGCGGCTGTCGTCGGCATTGACCTGGCCGCCGGTGACCGGGAACCTCACCAGCGCGCACAGCAGGTGCAGCGTCGTGTGCATGCGCATGATCGGCGAGCGGAAGCCCCAGTCGAGGCTGGCGCGCACGCTCTGGCCCGGCGCCGGCGGCGTGCCGCCCTCCGCCGGCACGTGCGCGATGGTGGTCTTGTCGGTGTCATAGACCGTGGTCGCGATCGGGCAGCTGCCGCCGTCCTCCATCTCCAGCAGGCCCTTGTCGCCCGGCTGGCCACCCGCCGCGGCATAGAACACCGTGCGGTCCAGGACGATGCCGCCGCGCTCGTTGACAGCGAGCACCTTCGCGGTGCAGTCGCGCAGGTAGGCGTCGGTGCGGTAGAGTTGCTCGGTCATTTGGATACCGTCCGGAGAGCTTGGGGCCGCAGGTCGGCCAGAAGCCGGTCTACTTCATCTCGACCTTGCAATCGGAGCTTGGCGCCGGCGAAGGTTTCGAAGAGGCGCGCATGCCCGGCGAAGGAGCTCAATGTCTGACGGTCGTAATAGGCTTGCGCCCAGGCCAGCAAATCCGCAAAATCCGCTTCCGTCCCGCCGCGGCGCACCCCGCGAGCCTGCAGCCCGTCGCGGCAAACGCTCCGGGGGACGTCCAGCCAGATCAGCGCCGTCGCTCTGGGCATGGCAACCTCCGCAAGCCATCCGTACACGCCTTCGATCACCCAGCCTGGCCTTGCGGCAACCTCAAGCACCATCTGCCGCGCGACGGCCTCCTCGCGCTTCACGCCGTAGCCGTCGCCCTCCCAATGCAGCGCATCCAGATCGATGGGCGGAACATCGGCCAGCGCCGCGAGATTCTCCGCCAGCGTGCTCTTGCCCGATCCGCTGTTGCCGATGATCACGGTCCGCGTCTTGAAGGCTTCGAGCATTGCATCGATCACACCTTCACGAACGGCACGGCGAGGCTCGATTTGCGCTCCATCCACGCCGGCACCGGCAGACCCTTGGAGCGCAGGAACTCCGGGTTGAACAGCTTCGACTGGTAGCGGGTGCCGTAGTCGGCCAGGATGGTGACGACGGTGTGGCCGGGGCCCAGATCCTTCGCCAGCCGTATCGCGCCGGCCACATTGATGCCCGACGAGCCGCCGAGGCACAGCCCCTCGTGCTCCAGCAGATCGAAGATGATCGGCACCGCCTCCGCGTCCTCGATCAGGTAGGCCTTGTCGACCTTGATGTCCTCGATGATCGCCGTGACGCGGCCGAGCCCGATGCCCTCGGTGATCGAGCCGCCCTCCGTGGCCTTCGCCTCGCCGTCCTTGAACAGGTGGTACATGGCCGCCCCGCGCGGGTCGGCGACGCCGATCACGATGTCCTTCCTCTTCTCGCGCAGGAAGGTGGACGCCCCGGCGATGGTGCCGCCGGTGCCGATCGAGCAGATGAAGGCGTCCACCTTGCCCTCGGTCTGCTCCCAGATCTCGGGCCCGGTGGAGACGTAGTGCGCCTTGCGGTTGTCGAGATTGTTCCACTGGTCGGCAAACAGCACGCCGTTCGGCTCGCTCTTGCGCAGCTCGTCGGCGAGCCGCCGGCCCACGTGCTGGTAGTTGTTGGGGTTGGCGTAAGCCACGGCCGGTACCTCCACCAGCTCGGCGCCCAGGAGACGCAGGGTGTCCTTCTTCTCCTGGCTCTGGGTCTGGGGGATGACGATGACGGTGCGATAGCCGCGCGCGTCGGCCACCAGGGCGAGCCCGATGCCGGTGTTGCCGGCGGTGGCCTCCACCACCAGCCCGCCGGGCTTGAGCTCGCCGCGCTTCTCCGCCTCCAGGATCATGTGCAGGCCGGCCCGGTCCTTCACCGACTGGCCGGGGTTCATGAACTCGGCCTTGCCCAGGATGGTGCAGCCCGTCTCCTCCGAGGCGCGCCGGAGCTTGATGAGAGGCGTGTGGCCGATGGCGGCGACCACCCCGTTGGCGACGGTCAAGGGCAAGCTCTCCTTACAATCCTGCAGAGTTGGACAGCCTAGATGTGTGCATTGCAGGCCGCAAGATGAGTGCCGGCAGGGCAGCTGGGTGCTGACGCCACTGCCTACTGCCTGCGCCAACAGCCTCGCCGGGGCGCGCCCCTCGAGGGTAGGAGGAGCAGGGCGTTCCAGGCTGCGCCCGGTTGACCTGCGACCTTAACCTGGCGGGCGCAGAAACGCCCTGCTCGGCCCTGACCCGCTCGTTCCTGGGCGCTTGCTGGGTCAATTCACCGGCCCAGGCCGTTTGCGGGCAGACGCTTTGCCGCATCCGCCTCCCCTTGCCCCGGGTGACCCCGGACCGGGCGCTTGGATGGTCTGTCCACCTGCTCGGCGAGACGAACGGACTGCGGCCCCCGGCTCCTGCATTGAGGCACGGCCCTGCAGCGGCCGGACCTCATCTCCGAGGCGGGCGCCGTCTAGCAGAGACCGCGACCGCACGCACCATCCGTCTACGGATATAATGAACAGAAGCTTACCCGGCGGTCTCGCTGTTATCGCTTATCGGTTGCAGTCACCCGAGCCCCGCGCGGAACGCCCAGGTTTCCTTCAATTCGGCATTGCTTTTGCAGGACATGGGCCGATATATGTGCCCCCAACCCACAGCGCAGGCGTCGCGCGGAAGCGCGCTCCGCCGGCCCGGCCGACGGCGGCGCGTCGAGGGTTTCGCGGGCGTGGCGGAACTGGCAGACGCGCCAGGTTTAGGTCCTGGTGACGCAAGTCGTGGGGGTTCGAGTCCCTCCGCCCGCACCACGGGAGGCTTGGTGGCGCTTCGAGGTCGGTGCGGCTGCAGCAAGTCGAGACGAGAGAGATGCAAGTCACGGAAACCAGCACCACAGGTCTGAAGCGCGAGCTCAAGGTCGTGATCGGCCAGGGCGAGCTGGGCGAGCGCTACCAGTCGCGCATCGACGAGGTCAAGGACCAGGTCCAGCTCAAGGGCTTCCGCAAGGGCAGGGTGCCCATCTCCCACATCAAGAAGCTGTTCGGCCGCTCGGTGATGGCCGAGGTGGTGCAGCAGGCCATCGACGAGACGAGCCGCAGGGCCATCTCCGACCGCAACGAGCGGCCCGCGCACCAGCCCACCATCGGCTTCGGCGAGGACAGGGACGAGATGGACCGCGTCCTCACCGGTGAGGGCGACCTCGCCTACACGCTGTCGTTCGAGATCCTGCCCGAGATCACGGTCACCGACCTCTCCGCCCTCCCCCTCGAGCGGGAGATCGCGGAGGTGAGCGATGAGGCCGTCGACAAGGCCGTCGCCGACCTCGTGGAGCGCGCCGTCCGCTACGAGGCCGAGGCCGACCGGGCGGCGGCGATGGGCGACCGCCTCACCATGCACTATGTCGGGCGCGTGGACGGCAAGGAGTTCGACGGCGGGAGCGCCGAGGATGCGGAGATCGTGCTCGGCGAGGGCCAGCTGCTCCCAGGGCTGGCCGAGGGCCTGCTGGGCGGCAAGGCCGGCGAGGAGCGCGTGGTCAAGGCCCACTTCCCCGACGAATATCCGACCAAGGACCTCGCCGGAAAGGGCGCCCAGTTCACCGTTGCCGTCAAGGAGGTGGCAAAGCCGGTGCGCCCGGAGATCGGCGACGAGTTCGCCCAGAGCCTGGGCGCCACGTCGCTCGCGCATCTCAAAGAGCTGCTGAAGGGGCGGATCGGAACCGAGTATGCCTCCGTGACCTACGCCAAGCTCAAGCGCCAGGTTCTCGACGCGCTCGACAAGGCGCACGACTTCGCGCTGCCCGAGTCGCTGGTGGCCGACGAGCTGGAGACCATCCAGCGCCGCTACAAGTCCTCCCAGCGGCCCGAGGGCGAGGCCGGGGGCGAGCCGGCCAAGCCGGAGGAGGAGCTGACGGCCGAGTTCCGGCGGCTCGCGGCGCGGCGCGTGCGGCTGGGGCTGGTGATCGGCGAGATCGGCGAGCGCCAGAAGGTCGAGGTGACGCAGGACGAGCTGAAGCGGGCGCTGGTCGCGCGCGCCCGCAGCTTTCCGGGCCAGGAGCGCGCCGTCTACGAGTTCTACGAGAAGAACCCCTCGGCCGTGGCCGAGCTCAGGGCGCCGATCTACGAGGACAAGGTCATCGACCATATTCTGGAGCAGGCAAAGCCGACGGACAAGCGCGTGTCGGCGGAGGAGCTGCTCACGCCCACGGCCGACGACAGTGAGCTTGCCGCCGGTGCGGGCCATCACCACGGTCCGGGCGACCACCACGACCACCATCACGACCACGACCACGACCACGACCACCATGGCCATGACCACCATGATCACGACCACCCTCACGGTCATGAGCACGGCGACGACAAGCGGTGATTCACCTTGAACCAGCGATACCTACACCCAATCTGTGATGTTGCAGTGCAGCCGATCAGCGACCTAGGGGCAGCGATGTACCGTCCGGCACCTCCCACCACCAACACCTTCTGGCCCGTCGTGGTCGAGCAGACCAACCGCGGCTGGGAGCAGTGGAGCCTGCCGTCGCGCCTGCTGAAGGAGCGCATCATCTTCCTGTCCAGCCCCATCAACGACGAGGTGGCGGCCTCGATCTGCATGCAGCTGCTGTTCCTGGAGGCGGACAACCCCAAGAAAGAGATTGCCATGTACATCAACTCGCCCGGGGGCATCGTGACCTCCGGGATGGCGATCTACGACACCATGCAGTTCATTCGCCCGCCGATCTCCACGCTCTGCATCGGGCAAGCGGCGTCCATGGGCTCGCTTCTGCTCTGCGCCGGCACCCCTGGCATGCGTTTCGCGCTCCCCAACGCGCGCGTCATGGTGCATCAGCCCTCGGGTGGCTTCCAGGGCCAGGCCAGCGACATCGAGCGCCACGCGGAAGACATCATCAAGATGAAGCGGCGCCTCAACGAAGTATATGTGAAGCACACCAAGAGAAGCTACGAGCAGATCGAGAGGACGCTCGACCGCGACTACTTCATGACCGCGGAGCAGGCGCAAGAGTTCGGCCTGATCGATCGGGTCCTCAGCCGGAGAGACGAGGCCGAGGGCCTGCTTGCCGGCGGCAAAACCGATTAGGCGGGGGCCCGGCCATGGGCCGGATCGTGGCGCGTCCGGGAGCCGGCATTTCGGCCGGGTGCGGCATTTCGGGGCCGGTAATGTTTAATCCAACCTTGATCTGGCCGCGGCTAGCATGCTCAGATGGGTTGATTACCCTGTTCGACCCCGCGCCAGCCACTGAAGGACGCTGAAGTAGTAGGGCGAGTGATCTGCCCTGCTGATAGTGGATGGCCGCCCAGAAGGACGCATCGAGAAGACCTGATGGCCCAGGAAAAAAACACCCTCTACTGCTCCTTCTGCGGCAAGAGCCAGCACGAGGTCCGCAAGCTCATCGCCGGCCCGACGGTGTTCATCTGCGATGAATGCGTCGAGCTGTGCATGGATATCATCCGCGAGGAGAACAAGAACACCCTCGTCAAGTCGCGCGACGGCGTGCCGAGCCCGGCCGAGATCTGCTCGGTGCTCAACTCCTATGTCATCGGTCAGGACTACGCCAAGCGCGTGCTCTCTGTGGCGGTGCACAACCACTACAAGCGGCTCAACCACGCCTCCAAGAACAACGACGTGGAGCTCGCCAAGTCCAACATCCTGCTGGTCGGGCCCACCGGCTGCGGCAAGACGCTGCTGGCCCAGACGCTGGCGCGCATTCTCGACGTGCCCTTCACCATGGCCGATGCCACCACCCTCACCGAGGCCGGCTACGTCGGCGAGGACGTGGAGAACATCATCCTGAAGCTGCTGCAGAACGCCGACTACAACGTCGAGCGGGCGCAGCGCGGCATCGTCTACATCGACGAGATCGACAAGATCTCGCGCAAGTCCGACAATCCCTCGATCACCCGCGACGTGTCGGGCGAGGGCGTGCAGCAGGCACTGCTCAAGATCATGGAGGGGACGGTTGCCTCGGTGCCCCCACAGGGCGGGCGCAAGCATCCCCAGCAGGAGTTCCTGCAGGTCGACACCTCCAACATCCTGTTCATCTGCGGCGGCGCCTTCGCCGGCCTGGAGAAGATCATCGCCCGCCGGGGCCGCGGCTCGTCGCTCGGGTTCGGCGCCCAGGTCAGGGGTCCCGACGAGCGCCGCACCGGCGAGATCCTCAAGGGCGTGGAGCCCGAGGATCTGCTGAAATTCGGCTTGATCCCCGAGTTCATCGGCCGTCTCCCCGTGATCGCGACTCTGGAGGATCTGGATGAGGCCGCCTTGATCCAGATCCTCACCGTGCCAAAAAATGCGCTGGTCAAGCAGTACCAGCGCCTGTTCGAGATGGAGGACGTGCGCCTCACCATCACCCAGGACGCCCTCAAGGTCGTGGCCCGCAAGGCCATCGACCGCAAGACCGGCGCCCGCGGCCTGCGCTCCATCATGGAGGCGATCCTGCTCGACACCATGTTCGAGCTGCCGGGCCTCAAAGGTGTGGAGGAGGTCGTCATCGGCCCCGAGGTTGCCGAAGGCGGGGCGCGACCGTTGCGCATCTACTCGGACCGCGCGGGCGAGAAGGGCTCCAGCGCCTAGCGCACGTTGACGCAGGGGAGGGCGGGCTGCCGGCTCCAGCTGCTCGCTGGACTTTCAGGCGCGTCTATCCCCTTGATTGGGAACCGCAAGGGGACCATCTCTTGTCCTGGCGCGAGCCCGGCAACGATTTGTCCCGACTGGTTAGGGGCGGCCCTTCGCATCCCGCCCAGTCGCGCCTTCCCAACGTAAGATGGCGCAAGTGTTGCACGGGAGGCGACGCACGAGCCTGGGAACGTGCTAGACTGGAGTTGGTGGGTCAGGTCGGTCGCAAGGCCTGCATCGGGTACGAAACGGGAAGAGACATGAGCGAGCAGAGGCAAGTCAGAGACAAAGGTGGCAAGGAGACCTACCCGGTCCTGCCGCTGCGTGACATCGTCGTCTTTCCCTACATGATCGTGCCCCTCTTCGTGGGGCGCGAGAAGTCGATCAACGCGCTGGAGGAGGTGATGCGCGCCGACAAGCAGATCCTGCTTGCCGCGCAGAAGAACGCCGGCGACGACGATCCGGCGCCCGAGGCCATCTACCAGATGGGCACGCTGGCCTCCGTGCTGCAGCTGCTCAAGCTGCCCGACGGCACCGTCAAGGTGCTGGTCGAGGGCACGGCGCGCGCCAAGGTGGTCCGCTACGTCGCCAACCCCGAGTATTTCGAGGCCGAGGTGGAGCGCGTCGTCGAGGCGCCCGGCTCCAAGGACGAGATCGAGGCGCTGGCCCGCTCGGCCGCCTCGCAGTTCGAGAGCTACGTCAAGCTCAACAAGAAGATCTCGCCCGAGGTGCTGGCCAACATCGGCCAGATCGAGGACTACTCCAAGCTCGCCGACACCATCGCCTCGCACCTCGCCATCAAGATCGCGGACCGCCAGGAGCTGCTCGAGATCACCACGATCTCCGAGCGTCTGGAGCGCGTCTACACGCTGATGGAGAGCGAGATCTCGGTGCTGCAGGTCGAGAAGAAGATCCGCTCGCGCGTCAAGCGCCAGATGGAGAAGACCCAGCGCGAGTACTACCTCAACGAGCAGATGAAGGCGATCCAGAAGGAGCTGGGCGACGGCGAGGAGCGCGACGACATCGCCGAGTTCGAGGAGAAGATCGAGAACACCAAGCTCTCCAAGGAGGCCCGCGACAAGGCGCAGGCGGAGCTGAAGAAGCTCAAGCAGATGAGCCCGATGTCGGCCGAGGCCACGGTGGTGCGCAACTACCTCGACTGGCTGCTGTCGATTCCGTGGGGCGTCAAGGGCAAGGTCAAGAAGGACCTCAACGAGGCCCAGGACATCCTCGACAAGGAGCACTACGGCCTGGAGAAGGTCAAGGAGCGCATCATCGAGTACCTGGCGGTGCAGTCGCGCACCAACAAGCTGAAGGGCCCGATCCTGTGCCTCGTCGGCCCGCCCGGCGTCGGCAAGACCTCGCTCGGCATGTCGATGGCCAACGCCACGGGGCGCGAGTTCGTGCGCATGTCGCTCGGCGGCGTGCGTGACGAGGCCGAGATCCGCGGGCACAGGCGCACCTACATCGGCTCGATGCCCGGCAAGGTCATCCAGTCCATGAAGAAGGCGAAGAAGACCAACCCGCTCTTCCTGCTGGACGAGATCGACAAGATGGGCTCGGACTTCCGCGGCGATCCCGCGGCGGCCCTGCTCGAGGTGCTGGATCCGGAGCAGAACCACACCTTCAACGACCACTACCTGGAGGTGGACTACGACCTCTCCAGTGTCATGTTCGTGACGACGGCGAACACGATGAACATCCCGCCGGCCCTGCTGGACCGCATGGAGATCATCCGCCTCGCCGGCTATACGGAGGACGAGAAGATCGAGATCGCCAAGCGCCACCTCATTCCGAACCAGCGCCAGAACCACGGCCTGGAGGCGTCGGAGTGGGAGCTCGATGACGGGGCGTTGAAGACGATCATCCGCCGCTACACCCGCGAGGCGGGCGTGCGCAACCTGGAGCGCGAGATCGCCAAGCTCGCGCGCAAGGCGGTGAAGGATATCCTGGTCGGCACCACCACGGGGGTCAAGGTCACGCAGGAGAACCTGGAGCAGTACCTGGGCGTGCCCAAGTACCGCTACGGCGAGGTCGAGCTGGAGGACCAGGTCGGCATTGTCACCGGGCTCGCCTGGACCGAGGCGGGCGGCGACATCCTGACCATCGAAGGCGTGATGATGCCGGGCAAGGGCAAGATGTCCGTCACCGGCAACCTGCGCGACGTGATGAAGGAGTCGATCCAGGCCGCCAACGCCTACGTGCGCTCGCGCAGCAACGACTTCGGCATCCCGGCCTCGCTGTTCGAGAAGAAGGACATCCACGTCCACGTGCCCGAGGGCGCCACGCCCAAGGACGGCCCCTCGGCCGGCGTGGCGATGGTGACCGCCATCATCTCGATCATGACCGGCATACCCGTTCGCAAGGACGTGGCGATGACGGGCGAGATCACGCTGCGCGGGCGCGTGCTGCCCATCGGCGGCCTCAAGGAGAAGCTCCTTGCGGCGCTCCGGGCCGGCATTACGACCGTCGTGATCCCCGAGGAGAACGTCAAGGACCTGGCCGAGATCGGCGAGGACCTCAAGACCCACCTCGCGATCATGCCGGCCTCGCGCATGGACGACGTGCTCAAGATCGCCATGCAGCGCTTGCCGAAGCCGATCGCGGTGGAAGAGGTGACCCCGCCGTCCGCCGTCCCGCCGGCCGGCGCCGGCGAGGCGGAGCGCGTCACCCACTAGGCTGCGCGCTCGCCGCGCCAAGCCTGCCACATCTCGTTGCCTGGAAGGCCGTTCCCGAGACACGGGGGCGGCCTTCGGCCATTCCTCGGCCGAGCCGGGCAGGCGCTCGCTCATATCGTTAGCAGGAACGATTGGTAAGGAAGCGGCTCACGCGCCGGTAACGTTCTGCCGCGCGGCCTTGCGCCGCCGCAGGACCATCGCCAGATTGCGACGGGCAGCGAGCAAGTTCACGAGCCGACAGACGAGCCGACACAGACGAGCCGATAGTGACATGAGCAGCACGCGGCAACTTCACCTCGGCGCCTTCATGCGCCCGGTGAGCATCCACACCGGCGCCTGGCGCTGGCCGGGCGCGTTCCCCGACGCCAACTTCAACCTCGCGCACCTGAAGCGCTTCATCGCGACGCTGGAGCGCGGCAAGTTCGACGCCTTCTTCATGGCCGACCATCTGGCCGTGCTCAACATGCCCATCGAGGCCCTGAAGCGCAGCCACACCGTCACCTCGTTCGAGCCGTTCACGCTGCTCTCGGCGCTGTCGGCCGTCACCGAGCGCATCGGCCTCGTCGCCACGGCGTCGACCACCTTCGACGCGCCCTACCATATCGCGCGCCGCTTCGCCTCGCTCGACCACTTGAGCGGCGGACGCGCCGGCTGGAACATCGTCACCACCTCCAACCCCGATGCGGCGCTGAACTTCGGGCTTACGGAGCAGATGGAGCACGCCGAGCGCTACGCCCGCGCGCGCGAGTTCTACGACGTGGTGACCGGCCTTTGGGACAGCTGGGCCGATGATGCCTTCATCCGCGATGCCGCAAGCGGCATCTATTTCGATCCGGAGAAGCTGCATGTGCTCGGCCACAAGGGCAAATATCTCTCCGTGCGCGGCCCGCTCAACATCGCGCGGCCGGTCCAGGGCTGGCCGGTGATCGTCCAGGCCGGCGCCTCCGACGCCGGGCGGCAGCTCGCGGCCGAGACGGCGGAGGTGGTGTTCGCCGCCGGACTTCCTCTTCCCGCGGCCCAGCAGTTCTATGCCGACGTCAAGGGCCGCGCGCAGAGGGCGGGGCGCAACCCGGACCACATCAAGATCCTCCCCGGCGCGCTCGTCATCGTCGCCGACACCGTGCAGGAGGCCCGCGCCAGGCGCGCCCGGCTCGACAGCCAGGTGCACTACGAGAGCGCCATTGCGTCGCTTTCCATCGCGCTGGGCCACGACGCCTCGACGTTCGACCCCGACGGCCCGCTGCCCGACATCCCCGAGACCAACCAGAGCAAGAGCGGCCGCGAGCGGGTCGTCGACCTCGCCAGGCGCGAGGACCTCACCGTGCGCCAGCTCGCCCAGCGCCTCGGCGGTTATTCCGGCCTCACCTTCGCCGGCACGCCCGCCACCATCGCCGACGCCATGGAGGAGTGGCTCATGAGCCGCGGCAGCGACGGCTTCAACGTGATGTTCCCCTATCTGCCTGAGGGCCTCGACGACTTCGTCGACCTGGTGGTGCCCGAGCTGCAGCGCCGCGGTCTGTTCCGGCGCGAGTACCCCGGCACCACCCTGCGCGACACGCTCGGCCTGCCGCGGCCGGAGAACCGGTTCTTCGAAGGTGTCTGACCCTCTGGGTCAGACACCGTGGCGCGACCTCGCTCTTGGCCGGCGCGCTGATGACAGCGCGTTGAGCAACGGTGTCAGACCCGGAGGGTCTGACACCTACGCCACGGCCGGATAATCCGTGTAGCCCTCCGGCCCCGCCGAGTAGAACGTGTCGGTCTTCCACGGGTTGAGCGGCGCGTTGAGGGCGAGCCGGCGCACCAGGTCCGGGTTGGCGATGAAGGCCTTGCCGAAGGCGACGGCGTCGGCCTCGCCGGCGCCGATCACCGTCTCCGCCGACGCCTTGTCGAAGGCCTCGTTGGCGATCCACACGCCGCCGAAGGCCGCCTTGAGCTGCGGGCCGATGCGGTCCTCGCCCAGCTTCTCGCGCGCCAAGATGAAGGCGATGCGGCGCTTGCCGAGCTCGCGCGCCAGATAGCTGAACGTGGCGAGCCGGTTGGAATCGCCCATGCTGTGGGCATCTCCGCGCGGCGCGATGTGCATGCCGACCCGGCCCGGGCCCCACACGGAGACCACGGCATCCGTCACCTCCAGATGCAGCCGCGCGCGGTTCTCGATCGGCCCGCCGTAGGCGTCGGTGCGCGTGTTGGACCCGTCCTGCAGGAACTGGTCGAGCAGATAGCCGTTGGCGCCGTGGATCTCCACCCCGTCGAAGCCCGCCGCCTTGGCGTTCTCGGCGGCCTTGCGGAACGCCTCGACGATGCCCGCAATCTCGTGCGTCTCGAGCGCGCGCGGCGTCTCGAAGGGCGTCTGCGGTCGGATCAGGTTCACGTGGCCCGCGGGGGCGATGGCGCTCGGGGCCACCGGCAGCGCCCCGTTGTGATAGGAGGAATGCGACACGCGCCCCACGTGCCAGAGCTGCACCAGGATGCGCCCGCCCTTCTCGTGCACCGCCCGGGTGATGGCCTTCCAGCCCTCGACCTGCTCGGCCGACCAGATGCCGGGCGTCGAGGGATAGCCGACGCCCCGGGGCTCCACCGAGGTCGCCTCGGTCAGGATCAGGCCGGCGGACGCCCGCTGCGCGTAGTACTCGCGCATCAGGGCGTTCGGCACGCGGCCCGGAATGGTGGCGCGGTTGCGCGTCAGCGGCGCCATCACGATGCGGTTGGGCAGCTCCAGCTCGCCCGCGGCCAGGGGCTCCAACAGTTTGCTCATGATCACCTCGTTCTTGCGACTGCCGTTGCGCCGCAGCACGTTGTCGGCGCACACACGTCCTGCCAACGCATCGCCGATGGAGATTTGCCGGGCGGAGCCCTATATGTTCTATGTTCGACGATTGTCGAACAATGTACCTGGATCGAGGCCATGAGGCAAGGCAAGCAGCTGGCGCACCCGGCGCCCAGGGAGATCACGCTTGCGCGAGTGCTGCACGCGCTGAGCGATCCCGTGCGCCTCTCCGTCGTCGCCGACCTTGCGAGCGGAGACGAGCGCGGCTCCAGCGAGTTCGAGTGCGGGGTGGCCGAGTCCACGCTCAGCCATCACCTGAAGGTGCTGCGGTTGGCCGGCGTCATCAGGCACCGCAAGGAGGGCACCCGCTGCTTCGTCGCCCTGCGGCCCGAGCTGGAGAGGACGTTCCCCGGCCTCCTCGCAGCGATCCTGAAGGCGCGCCGCCGCTCCTAGTCTGGTCGGCTCGTCGGTGCCGCCGAACGCCGCCTCCTGACCACCTTTTTGGGCAGCGTCTCTCGGCGCGGGATGCGCCCCTTGGCTTGGTCGGCGCGAGCCCTTAAGCTTCCGCTCCAGCCTACAACGCGCGTCATCGCCGAGAGGAAGAGCCATGCCAATCAATGTCGGGGACAAGCTGCCGGAAGCCACCTTCACCACGATGTCGGCCGAGGGTCCCAAGCCCCAGACCACGGCGGAGGTGTTCGGCGGCAAGAAGGTGGCCCTGTTCGCGGTGCCCGGCGCCTTCACGCCCACCTGCTCCAAGCAGCACCTGCCCGGCTACGTGCAGAACTACGACCAGCTCAAGTCCAAGGGCTTCGACGCCGTCGCCTGCACATCGGTGAACGACATCTTCGTGCTCAGCGCCTGGTCCAAGGACGGCGGCGCCGACGGCAAGATCCTGATGCTGGCCGACGGCAGCGCCGACTTCGCCAGGAAGATCGGCCTCGAGGTCGACCTCACCGCGCGCGGCCTCGGCGTGCGCTCCAAGCGCTACTCGATGGTCGTGGAGGACGGCGTGGTGAAGTCGCTCAACGTCGAGGAGGTGCCCTCCAACCACGACAAGTCCAGCGCCGCCCTGATGTGCACCCTGGCGTAGGTGTCAGACCCGGAGGTCTGACACCTATCGCCTGAAAGGTTGATCGCGCCTATATAAGCTTCCGCCGGGCCCCCTCCGATGCGGCCCGGCCGGAGATCGACAGATGCAATTGTGGCGCAGGGATCGCGACGACGGCGACGAGGAGCTGCTCGACGCCTACTCGAACGCGATCGTCAATGTGGTCGAGAAGGTCTCGCCCTCGGTGGTCCACGTGCGGGTGCAGGGCACCCGCGTGGGCCAGCTGGGCTCCGGGTCGGGTACCATCATCGCCCCCGACGGCCTCGTCCTCACCAACAACCACGTGGTCGACGGCGTCGCCAAGATCGATCTGGCCCTGCACGACGGGCGGCAGGTGCCGGCCCGCATCCTCGGGCGCGACCCCGACACCGACATCGCGGTCCTGAGGGCCGAGACCGGCGATCGCCTCCCGGCCGCGGGGATCGGCAATTCCAAGAAGGTCAAGCAGGGTCAGGTCGCGGTGGCGATCGGCAATCCGCTGGGCTTCGAGTCGACGGTGACGGCGGGCATCGTCAGCGCCATCGGCCGCTCGCTCAGGGCCCAGAACGGCCGCCTCATCAGCGACGTGATCCAGACCGACGCGGCCCTCAACCCGGGCAACTCCGGCGGGCCGCTGGTCAACTCGCGCGCCGAGGTGATCGGCGTCAACACCGCCGTCATCATGGGGGCGCAGGGCATCTGCTTCTCGGTGGCCTCCAACACCGCCCAGCACGTGCTGACCCAGATCCTGCAGCACGGCCGCGTGCGCCGCGCGCGGCTCGGCATCGCCGGCGACCAGGTGCACCTGCCGCAGCGCATCAAGGCCCAGACCGGCCTCCAGCAGGACGCCGCCGTGCGCGTCGTGGAGGTTCAGCCGGGAAGCCCCGCCCACTCCGGGGGGATCGCGCCCGGCGACGTGATCGTCGGCGTCGACAAGGAGGTCGTCACGGGCATCGACGACATCGCCCGCGTGCTGGACGGCACCCGTATCGACAAGCGCGTCTCGATCCGCATCCTGCGCGAGGGCCGCCCGCGCACCCTCGATGTGGTCCCCACCGAGCGGCTCAGCGAGCGCTGAAAGACGAGGTTTCAGCTCGGGCTCTCGGCGATCCTGATGACCTCGGCGCTCGCCTTCGAGATCGTGAAGTATCTCGGCGCCGCCTATCTGATCTATCTCGGCATCTGCGCCCTCCTGGAGCAGTCCGGCGACATCCATCTGCCCCAGGTGCGGCGGGTGACGCCAAGCGTCGCCTTCCGCCAGGCCATCCTCACCGAGGTCCTCAACCCGAAGACGGCGCTGTTCTTCCTGTCGTTCCTGCCGCAGTTCGCAAATCCCGCGCGCGGGGCGGTGTGGGCGCAGCTCCTGGTGCTGGGGGCGATCTTCGTCGCCATCAGCATCGCCTACACGGCGCTGCTCGCGCTCGGTGCGGCCTCGGTGGCGGGCTGGCTCACCCGCCACAGCACCATCGGCAGATGGAAGGGCAGGCTCGTCGGCAGCATCTACATCGGCCTCGGGGTGCAGCTCGCCCTCCAGGAGCGGCGGTAGCCCTCGGGCCGCTCCGCTGTCGGATATCGGCGAGCGGAGCCATGGTCTGTTAACGGTTGTACCGCCCGAGCGAAATCCTTCATGGGAGCGCCGCCCGCTGCCATCTCTGCCGTGGGCTATCTCGGTACCCGGCGGATGCCGAGGGCCCTCCAGGCCCTTCCTGCGCAGCCGCAGAGGCATTCTGAGAGCAATGGTGTCAGACCCGCAGGGGCCCGGCACCTTTACGACGCTGTCTTCATCACGAAGGGGTTGCCGCCGCCGGGACCGTTGTTGATCCACACCGACTTCGATTGCAGATACCCCTCGATCGCCTCCGCCCCGTTCTCGCGCCCGAGCCCCGAGGCCTTGTAGCCGCCGAACGGCATCAGGAAGCTCACCGCGCGGTAGGTGTTCACCCAGACGGTGCCGGCCTTGATGCGGCGCGCCATGGTGTGGGCGCGCTTCACCGATTGCGTCCATACGCCGGCGCCGAGGCCGTAGGCGATGTCGTTGGCGATCGCCACCGCCTCCTCCTCGTCCTTGAACTTGATCACCGACAGGACGGGCCCGAACACCTCCTCCTGGGCGATGCGCATCCTGTTGTTGACGCCGGTGAAGATAGTGGGCTTGACGAAATACTTGCCGCCGCCCTCCTCCTTGGTCGCGGGCCCGCCGCCCAGCACGCAGTTGGCGCCCTCGCCCTTGGCGATGTCGATGTAGGAGAGCACCTTCTGGTACTGCGGCGGGGTCGTCACCGGCCCCACCTGGGTCTCCGGCAGGCCGGGGTCGCCGAGCCGCGCCGTCTTGGCCATGGCGACGAGCTTCTCGACGAACCGGTCGTGGATGGTCTCCTGCAGCAGCAGGCGCGAGCCGGCGATGCAGGTCTGCCCGGTCGCCGCGAAGATGCCCGAGACCGCCCCGCTCACCGCGTCGTCCAGAATGCAGTCGTCGAACACGATGTTGGGCGACTTGCCGCCCAGCTCCAGCGACACCTTCTTGAAGCTCCTGGCCGCCAGCTCGTTGACGCGGGCGCCCGTCACCGAGCCGCCGGTGAAGGCCACCTTGGCGACCTTGGGATGCGTCACCAGCGGCTCGCCGACCACGGCGCCGTAGCCGGTCACCACATTGACGACGCCCGGCGGCAGGCCCGACTCCTCGATCACCAGCTTCATGAATTCGAGCAGCGAGGCCGAGGTGAACTCGGACGGCTTGATGACCACGGTGCAGCCCGCCGCCAGCGCCGGCGCGAGCTTCCAGCCGACCAGCATCAGCGGCGAGTTCCACGGCGTGATGAAGGCGCACACGCCGACCGGCTCCTTGAGGATGTAGTTGAAGTGCTCGGGGCGGTCGACCGGCACCACGGCGCCCTGAATCTTGTCGGCGAGGCCGCCGTAGTAGTAGAACCACTCGGGCAGGTACCTGGTCTGCGCCACCATCTCCGAGATCAACTTGCCGTTGTCGCGCACCTCGATCCGCGCCAGATGCTCGGCGTGCTTCTCGATGAGCCCGGCGATCTTGCGCATGATCTTGCCGCGCGCGGTCTGCGTCATCGCCGGCCACGGGCCGGTCTCGAAGGCGCGGGAGGCGGCCTCCACCGCGCGGTCGACATCGGCCTTGTCGCACTCGGGGATCGTCGCCCACGGCTCGCCGGTGTAGGGGTCGAAGGTCTGGAATTTCTTCCCCGAGGCCGCCTCGCTCCATTTGCCGTCGATGTAGGTCTGGTAGTCCTGAAGCTTGGCCGGGCGGTCCAGCATGGCGCTTCTCCCCTGCGATGGTTGGCGAGTTGGGCGCAAGGCTAGTGCGCGCGCCAGCGCTGTTCAAGCGGGGCCGCGGGCATTGGCAGGGCAGCCGCGCCGCGCGCGGCCACCATCGGCCCACAATCTCGACACACAACGTGGTATCTTTTCTATCTCTCGGCCCCGGGGGGCGGAGACTTGGGTCATGAAGAACTTTCTCGTTGCAGCGCTGATGCTCGCTGCAACCCTCGGCGGCGCGGCGCGCGCCGACCTGCCATTCTCCTTGCCGGGCCAGCCGGGCCCGGACCTCGGCAAGCGTCCGCAGTGCACCAGCGCCTACGTACGCTCCCTCGAGCGGCAGGCCGCAGCCATGCACAGCTTCCGCCGTACTGGCGCGGAGGCGATGCACCGGGTGTGCACACTGATCGAGCTCGGCAGCGTCTTCCTCGGCCTCGACGCGGACCTCGCGCGGATCGCGACGCAGTGCCGGGCTGGCCAGGGCGGCCTGGAGCGCGAGCTGGTGAGCCGGCTGGGCTTCCTGAGGTCCGAGCTCATCCGCTGCAACGACACCATCTAGCCCTCGTCAACCGTTTCTCGGCTGCGGATCTCGACCACCGCGTCAATTCGCGCCTAGTCTCGCCACCCTCGCCCTCGGTGCGTCCCGGAGAGTTGATCATGTGGAAACTGGCCGCGGCTGCTTTTGCGTTCATCCTGACGACCGGCGTCCTGCTCGGCCCCTCGACCGCACGCGCCGACGAAGGGCAGGTGGACCTGCTGCTCGTGCTCGCCGCGGACGTATCGCGCAGCGTCGACGACAGGGAGTTCAAGCTGCAACGCGAGGGCTTCGCCAACGCCGTCGTCGACCCGCGCGTGGTGCGGGCCATGACGGTGGGCCCCACCGGCCGCATCGCCGTGGTGTTCGTCGAATGGGCCAGCGAGTTCGAGCAGAGGGTGGTCGTCGACTGGACGGTGGTTGCGAGCGCCAAGGATGCCGAGGCGCTGGCCGCGCGCATCCGGGGAGCGCCGCGCTCCTTCTGGGGGCGCACGTCGATCAGCTCGGCCATCGACTTCAGCATGGCTCTGCTCGCGCGCAGCCCGTTCCAGGGCGAGCGCAAGGTCATCGACATCTCCGGCGACGGCGTCAACAACAGTGGGCCCGACGTCACCGCCGCGCGCGACGCCGCCATCGCCAAGAACGTGACCATCAACGGCCTGGTGATCCTGAGCGAGGAGCCGCTCCCCACCAACCCGACGCACACCCACCCCCCCGGCGGCCTCAAGGCCTACTACGAGCGCAGCGTGATCGGCGGCCCGGGCGCGTTCGCCCTGGAGGCGAAGAATTTCGCGTCCTTCGGCCAGCTGCTCATCAGCAAACTCATCAAGGAGATTGCCGGACTGGCCGACCGGCCTCACACCTAGCTTGGGCCGGCCGGCTTCCCCTCCCCCATGCGACGAGCGGCCTCCTGCCCCCACGCGGCTACGCGATCACACAAGGAATGGGGCTTGCTGCCGGCAGACGTTCCCGAGCAATGCCGGAGTCGAGTCTGGTCAACCTCCAGGCTTCCCCTCGACGGGTGGCCTTCCCGATCGGGCTGCTGCTTGTGCCAGGAGTGGACGTGCCTTCCTCAGGCTACAGCAGTCTTCGCGAGTCTTCGCGCGCCGTCCGCGAGCGTCTGGCCTCTCAGGCGACCTCCGCTCGCGCGTAGCGCCCCGGAGGCTGGCCGACGTGGCGGCTGAAGGCGGCGCTGAAGGTGCTCGCCGAGCTGTAGCCGACGCGTTCGGCGACTGCAGCGAGCCCGGGCTCCTCGCGGTGGAGCGAGGCCGTGTGGCGTGCCGCGAACGATCTGTCCGGGCAGCTCCGCTTCCCGGCGGGTCCCGACGCCGTGGCGCTGGCTCAATCCGCGTGCGGCAAGCGCCACCCCGAAAGCATTTCCGACGCCGGCGCGGCGCTTCCCCCATCAATTCCTTGACTGGCTGGCATCTCTGTTTTCCCGAACAGCAAGCTCGATCTTGAAAGTCGGCCTTGATAGGGGAGGGGGGACCGCATTTGCCGTCTCCGGGGAATGGCGTTTCAAGCGGGAGCGCAGCTGCGCGCCGCCATTGCGTGTCAGGGTGGCTGACAAAAAACCATCCCACGGTTCGGGGAAAAAATGGTCGCGTTTTTCTTTTTATGCGCTAGGATTGTTTTTCAGGAGGAAATATTTCTATCTAGTACTACAGCCTGCACGCGAGCGGGGCCTGGGTGGCGTGACGCCTGTCTGGCACCCGAGTCTGGCACCCGAGGCCCGCTGCGCAAGGCTTCGTACAGAGCCCCGGCATCGCACTGCCGGGTCATTTTGGGACACATCTCGACGGCCTCGAGCTTGCGCTTGGGAACGCGGAAACACCAGACAAGAGCCATGAGATGCCCCCCAGGCCGATGCGATACTTCCCCGTCTTTGCCGACCTCGCCGACGCCGACGTGCTCGTCGTCGGCGGCGGCGAGCAGGCCGCGCAGAAGGTGCGGCTGCTCTGCAGGACCGAGGCGCGGGTGACGGTGGTGGCCGAGACGGCGACCGACGAGCTCGTCGGACTCGGCCAGCAGGGCGCAATCTCGCTTGCTCTGCGCCGCTTCGAGGCCCGCGACGCAGAGGGCATGCGCCTCGTCTGTGCTGCCACGGGCGACCGTCCTCTGAATGCGCGCGTTGCCCGGGCGGCCAGGGCGGAGGGCGTCCCCGTCAATGTCGTCGACGGCCCGGAGCTTTCCACCTTCCTCATGCCGGCGATCGTCGATCGCGCGCCGGTGACGGTGGCAATCGGCACCGAGGGCGCGGCACCGGTTCTGGCGCGCGCGATCAGGAGCAGGCTCGACGCGCTGCTGCCGGCCAACCTCGGCACGCTCGCCAGCCGGGCGCAGGGCCTGCGCAGGCTGGTTGCCAAGGCGATCCCCGACGCGCGCGGGCGCCGCCGCCTGTGGGAGCGGCTGCTGCAGGGGCCCTTCCGCCGCGCCGTTCTGGGCGGGGCCGAGGCCGAGGCCGACAGGATCCTCGAGGCCGAGCTGCAGGGTGCCGCGGCGCCCACGACCGGCCGTGTGTCGCTCATCGGCTGCGGTCCCGGCGACCCCGACCTTCTCACGCTGAAGGCGCTGCAGCGCCTGCAGGAGGCGGACGTGCTGGTCGTCGACCGCCTGGTCAATCCGCAGGTGCTGGACTACGCGCGGCGCGATGCCGAGCGCATCCTCGTCGGCAAGACGCCTGGCGGCCCGGCCACGTCGCAGGCCGAGATCAACCGCATCCTGGTGCGCGAGGCCTCGTCAGGCAAGGTCGTGGCCCGGCTGAAGGGCGGCGACCCCCTCGTCTTCGGCCGCGCGGCGGAGGAGATGGCGGCCCTGCAGCAGGCCGGCATTGCCGTCGAGATCGTGCCCGGCGTGACGGCCGCGCATGCGTGCGCCGCGCGCGTCGGGCTGCCGCTGACGCTGCGCCAGCGCGTGCGCCAGCTCTCGCTCGTGACCGGCGCCACCGCGGACGCCGACCTGGGCCTCGACTGGCGGGGGCTCTCCGCCAAGGGCGCCGCACTCGCGATCTACATGGGCGTCGGCAACGCCCCCCTGATCCGCGGCAATCTGCTCGCCGCCGGTGCGCAGCCGGAGACGCCGGTGGTGGTCGTGGAGAACGGCACGCGCGATGCCGAGCGCGCCGTCGCCACCACCCTGCAGGACCTTACCGACTGCGTCGCCCACCTGGAGATCGCGCATCCCGCCGTGATTTTCGTCGGCCTCGACTGGGCGAGCGCGGGCCTGGAGCAGCCCGAGGCCGTCCTGACCTGGCGCCGCCAGCGCCCGGCGGGGAGAAGCCAGGCCCCGGCCACCCTCGACGCCATCGCCAAGGCAGACCCGAAGGCATACCCATGAGCAAGCGCACCCCCGCCGCCTCCGTGCTGACGGCCAATCGGCTGCACGACGGCATTGTCGTGTTCCTGGGCAGCGACGGCGCATGGGTGGAGGAGATCGACGGTGCCGCCGTCGCCCGCTCTTCCGAGGAGGCGCGCGAGCTGCAGGTCCACGGCGCCCGCGACTCGGCGCGCAATCTGGTGGTCGAGCCTTACCTTGCGGAGGTGCGCGAGATCGGCGGGCGCCTCCTTCCCGTGCGTCAGCGCGAGCGCATGCGCGTCGACGGCCCGAGCATTCTCGACGACGTGCCGGGGTATTCCCCCTCTCCCCGCGCAACGCCGACCCTGCCTCGCGCTCCGACAGCGCGGGGAGAGGGTCGGGGTGAGGGGCGGGGGCAAGCTCCGACGTCGGCGATTGTCGCTGCCCCTCACCCTAGCCCTCTCCCCGCAAGCGGGGAGAGGGAACCGGGCGCGGAGGCCGCCTGATGTATCGCTACGACGAGTTCGATGCCGAGTTCGTGCGCCAGCGCACGGCGCAGTTCCGCGACCAGGTGGCGCGGCGCCTCTCCGGCGAGCTCAACGAGGACGAGTTCAAGCCGCTGCGGCTGCGCAACGGCGTCTACCTGCAGCTGCACGCCTACATGCTGCGCATCGCCGTTCCCTACGGCACGCTGTCCTCGCGCCAGCTGCGCAAGCTCGCCCACATCGCCCGCACCTGGGACCGCGGCACCGGCCATTTCACGACGCGCCAGAACCTGCAGTTCAATTGGCCCGGGCTCTCCGACATCCCCGACATCCTCGACGAGCTGGCCGAGGTCGAGATGCACGCCATCCAGACCTCGGGCAACTGCATCCGCAACGTCACCGCCGATCATTTCGCCGGCGCCGCCGCCGACGAGGTGGCCGATCCGCGCCCCTATGCGGAGATCATCCGCCAGTGGTCGTCGCTGCACCCCGAGTTCAACTGGCTGCCGCGCAAGTTCAAGGTCGGCGTGACGGGGTCGGAGCACGACCGCGCCGCCATCAAGACGCACGACGTAGGCCTGCATCTGAAGCGCCTGGCCGACGGCCGCCTCGGCTTTGCCGTATGGGTCGGCGGCGGCCAGGGACGCTCACCGTTCCTCGCCAAGCTGATCCGCGACGACCTGCCCGAGCAGGACCTGCTGAGCTATCTCGAGGCGGTCCTGCGCGTCTACAACCTGCACGGCCGGCGCGACAACATCTACAAGGCGCGCATCAAGATCCTGGTGCACGACCTCGGCGCCGAGGCGTTGGCCGCCCAGGTGGAGGAGGAGTGGCGGCGCATCCGCGACGGCGTCCTCAAGCTGCCGCAGGCCGAGATCGACCGCATCCGGGCCTATTTCGCGCCTCCAGCGTACGACGCGCGTCCGGCCCCGGCGGCGCTGCGCGATCCCGATCGCGCCTTCGACCGCTGGGTGGCGCGCAACACGCATGCCCACAAGCAGCCGGGCTACGCCATCGTCACCATCTCGCTGAAGCCGATCGGCGGCATCCCGGGCGACGCCAGCGCCGCGCAGATGGACGCCATCGCCGATCTCGCCGAGCGCTGCTCCTGCGACGAGCTGCGCGTCACCCACGAGCAGAACCTGGTGCTGCCGCACGTGCGCTCGGGCGATCTGTGGGCGGTGTACGAGGGGTTGAAGGCGATCGGCCTCGCCGAGGGCAACGCCGGGCTCGTCACCGACATGATCGCCTGCCCCGGCCTCGACTACTGCGCGCTTGCCAACGCCCGCTCGATCCCCATCGCCCAGCGCATCTCGGAGCGCCTGGCTGCGCGCCAGGACGAGATCGGCGACCTCAAGATCAAGATTTCCGGCTGCATCAACGCCTGCGGCCACCATCACGTCGGGCACATCGGCATCCTGGGCGTGGAGAAGCGCGGGGAGGAGCTCTACCAGCTCCTGCTCGGCGGCTCCGGCGCCGAGGACGCGGCACTGGGCGACATCGCCGGTCCAGGCTTCGGACCGGAGGGGATCGTCGATGCCGTGGAAAAGGTGGTGGACACGTATCTCGAGCTTCGTGCCGGACCGCAGGAGCCGTTTCTCACCGCCTACCGGCGCCTCGGCGCCGCCCCCTTCAAGGACGCCCTCTATGCCGCCGCTTGACGAGGGATCTCCCTCTCCCCGCGCAACGCCGGCCGCGCCACACGCTCCAACAGCGCGGGGAGAGGGTTGGGGTGAGGGGCAGCCGCACACTCCGACGTTGGCGCAAGCTCCTGCCCCTCACCCTGACCCTCTCCCCGCTTCAGCGGGGAGAGGGGACAGGTCGGCGCCTGCGACTGCCGGGCGAGCCAGATCCAAACGGCCCGATCTGGCAAGGCGGCGCGTTCCACCGCGACGCGTGGACGAAGCTGGACGGCGAGGCTGTGCTGCCCGACGGCCCGGTCATCCTGCCCAAGACGCGCTGGCTCGCCGGGCGCGATACGCTCGCCGGCCGCAACGCGCCGCTGGGGCTGCTGATCGCGCCGGGCGAGGCGCTCGACGACATCGCCGCCGATCTGCCGCGCTTCGCCCTGATCGCGCTCGCCTTCCCCAAGTTCACCGACGGCCGGGCCTATTCACTCGCGCGCCTGCTGCGCGAGAAGCACGGCTTCACGGGCGAGCTGCGCGCCGTCGGCAACGTGCTCTCCGACCAGCTCCGGTCCATGCGCCGGGTCGGCTTCGACAGCTTCGAGGTGACGCACGCCCCCACCCGCCGGGTGCTCGCCGAAGGCCGCATCCCCGAGGTGAAGCTCTATTACCAGCCCACCGGAACCGATGCGCCGCCGGCCGCCACGCGTCCCTGGCTCCGGCGCAGCGCGGATTAGATGGTGTCAGAGCCTGCGCCCCGGCGCAGGCCGGGGCTGACACCATGGCTCCAACGCCGGGTGCGAGGAGGTCGCCGGTAATCGGCCAAACCGGTCGAAGAACGCTTCGCGACCTTGCCTTGATGCTGGTATTCAGTCCTCCTGCGACCAAGCAGGAAGCTCAAGGGAGGACGCAATGACACAGCTCAGCCGCCGCCACATGCTTGTCGGTGCCGGTGCAGCGACCGCCACAGCCGCGATTGGCTTGCACCTCGAAGTGCCACGGGCTCGCGCAGCCGCCCCACCCGCCGCCCGCCAGGCACCCGCCTTCTATCGCACCAAGGTCGGCGACTTCGAGGTGACGCAGATCGCCGACGGCGCCCGAACCTTCCCCATGCCACAAGGCTTCGTGCGCAACGTGTCGAGAGAGCAGGCCTTGGCTGCGTCACAGGCCGCTTACATGCCGGCGGGCATGGTGACCGTCCCGTTCAACCCGGTGGTCATCAACACCGGCTCCAAGCTGGTCCTGATCGATGCCGGCTACGGCCCTGAGACGCTGCCCACGGCGGGTCTGCTCCCGGCCAACATGGCGGCGGCCGGCATCGATGCCCGCGCCATCGACATCGTCGTGCTGTCGCATCTGCATCCGGACCATGCCAACGGCATCAGGGATGCCAGCGGCGGGCTCGCGTTTCCCAACGCCGAGATCAAGGTGCCGTCGGCCGACTGGGCGTTCTGGATGTCCGACGACAACATGGCCAGGGCGCAAGACAACCCCATGATGAAGGCCTACTTCGCCAACACGCGCAAGGTCTTCGCCGGCCTGGCCGACCGCGTCGCCAGGTACGACTGGGGCCGCGAGGTGGCGCCCGGCATCACCGCGCTGGATACCAGCGGCCACACGCCCGGCCACACGTCGTTCGCGGTCTCCTCGGGGTCGGGCAAGATGCTGGTGCAGTCGGACGTGACCAACATCCCCGAGTTCTTCCTGCGCAACCCGGAGTGGCACGTGATGTTCGACGTCGACCCGGAAAAAGCCGTGCGTACGCGGCGCAGGTTCTACGACATGGCTGCCGCCGAGAAGACGCTGATTTCCGGCTTCCACTTCTCCTTCCCGTCGATGGGGTATGTCGAGAAGGATGGCACCAACTACCGATTGGTGCCCGTGCGCTGGGCGCCCGTGCTCTGAAACGGTGTCAGACCCTCCGGGTCTGACACCATCACACCCGTCATCCCGGAAGCCGAGCCGCAGGCGAGGCTCCGGGACCTCGCCGTACGAGTTCGAGCCTTCCGAGGTCCCGGCTCGAAGCGCTGCCCGCCTTTGGCGTGCATCGCTCCGGCCGGGATCCACACGGCATAGGCGGTGCCGATGGGGAGCACCTGCAGGGCCTCGGTCAGCAGGTAGACGAAGATCGCGAGCAGCAGCACGGAGATCGCCGACCACAGCGGATTGGCGAAGCCGTCGGCCTTCTACATCGCCAGCGCCCGGGCCACGTCAGCGAAGGCCGACACAACAAGGGCGATCCAGGCCAGGTTGGTGACATGTCGACCATCTCTCTTGCCGGCGTTGGAGCCATGGTGTCAGCCCCGGCCTGCGCCGGGGCGCAGGGTCTGACACCTCACGATCGCATCATGGTGCGCAGGTGCGAGTCCTGGGCGGCGAGAAACCGCCGCAGGCGCTCGGGGTAGTCGGCCGCGACAGCCGAACGAACCGACGGCCGCAGCGCAAGGGCACGGCGCCACGCGCTGACCTTCGGCTTGCCCGCCAGGATGCCGAGGTCCGCGATCTCGTCGAGCATGTCGAAATAGCGGAACACCGGCCCGAAGGCCGCATCGACCAGGCTGAACCGCTCGCCCGCGAAGAACGGGCCCGCACCCAGGATCTCCTCGAGGCGTGCGAATTTCTCGGCAAGCGCCTGCCGCTTGCGCTCGAACAGCGCCGCGTCCGGCGTCGTCTCGATGGCGTAGATGTCGGCGAGGATCGCGGAGCCGAACTCGATCCAGGCGCGGTGCTCTGCGCGCTCGATTGCGTCACTCGGATGCAGCGCCGGCCCGCCCTCGGTCTCCTCGATGTACTCGCAGATGACGGCGCTCTCGAACAGCGCTGCCTCGTCCCGGCCGGGCCGCGCAACCCTGAGAAGCGGCACCTTGCCCAGGGGCGAGATGGCCTTGAACCAGTCCGGCTTGGCAGCGAGATCGATCGAGACGCGCTCGAAGACGGTGCCTTTCTCGGCGAGCGCGATGGCCGCGCGCTGCACGAAGGGGCACAGATGGTGGCTGACGAGGGTCAGACGGGACATGGCTCGCCTCATGGGTGTTGCATGCGTGGTTCTCATGATCAATGCGATTGCATTTATATAAATGCGATCGCATTCAGTCGTCAAGTTGCATGCGAGCGCATAGATCACTATGCTGTGACCATGCCGAAGGAGCCGAGCGAAGCCGTCGTCGATGCCTGGATCGCCCTGAACCGGGCGCAGCAGACCGCGCTCTCGAGGATCGAGCGAGCTGTTCGCGACGCCAAGATGCCGCCCAGCACCTGGTACGACGTGCTCTGGGCGCTCGACCGGGCCGGCGAGTTCGGCCTGCGCCCCTTCGAGATCGAGCGGCAGCGGCTGCTCGCGCAGTCCAACATCTCGCGCCTGATCGACCGCCTGGCGGAGCAGGGCTATGTCGAGCGCCTCCCCTGCGAGGAGGACGGCCGCGGCCAGCGCATCGTCATCACCCCGCGCGGGCGGGAGATGCGCGAGCGCATGTGGCCCCTCTATGCGCGCGCCATCCAGGACGCCGTCGGCCGCCGCCTCTCGGAGCGCGAGGCGGCGATCTTGGCGAGCCTGCTCGGGAAGCTGGTCGGTTGAGGGGTGTCAGACCCTCCGGGTCTGGCACCATTCAACCTAGATGGAGCCGCATTTCGCACCCCAAAGGCGCTCGACCTCGCGCAAGGCTTCGTCGTAGTCCAGTTCAGAGCGGATCGGGTTCAGCTCAGTCGCCATGCTGGACCTCCATCACATCAATCTTATCATGATCCCTGCGGGTGCCGATCCATTTGATCCAGACAGCGTCGGGCGATGATCCGTATACTATGCGTCTAGCATCGTCGCGTCTTTCGGTGCAACGGCGGGCGTTCGAGCGTGTCAGACGCTCCGGGTCTGACACCATTTCCGCCACCCGCGCTGGAGCGACGGTGTCAGACCCGCAGGATCTGACACCGTCTTTGCGGCTTGCTTTTGCCCGGCGGTCCGACAAGACTGGCGCCGTCCAATCGCACCTTTCCATGTCCCCGATGGCCAAGATCCTTCCCCTTTCCGCCGCAGTCGAGGAGGTCGTGCACGATGGCGACAGGGTCGCCTTCGAAGGCTTCACGCACCTGATCGCATACGCCGCCGGCCACGAGGCCATCCGCCAGAGGCGCCGTGACCTCACCCTCGTGCGCATGACGCCAGACCTGCTCTACGACCAGCTGATCGGCATGGGCGCGGCGCGCAAGATGATCTTCTCCTGGGGCGGCAACCCCGGGGTGGGCTCGCTGCACCGCTTCCGCGAGGCCTACGAGCAGGGCTGGCCGCAGCCGCTCGAGATCGAGGAGCACAGCCACGCGGCCATGGCCAACGCCTTCGAGGCGGGCGCGGCCGGGCTCCCCTTCGCGGTGTTCCGCGGCTATCGCGGCGCCGAGCTCGCCAGCGTCAACCCCGTCATCAAGTCGGTCACCTGCCCCTACACCGGCGAGGTGCTGGCCACGGTGCCGGCGATGCGCCTCGACAGCGCCGTGATCCACGCCCAGAAGGCCGACCGCGCCGGCAATGTCCTGCTCGAGGGCATCGTCGGCGTGCAGAAGGAGGCGGTGCTGGCGGCCAAGCGTGCGCTGGTGACGGTCGAGGAGGTCGTCGACGACCTCGGCCCCCGCTCCTTCAATGCCTGCGTGCTTCCGCATTGGACCATCACCGCCGTCGCCGTGGTTCCCGGCGGCGCGCATCCTTCGTACGCGCAGGGCTACTACAAGCGCGACAACGCCTTCTACGAGGCCTGGGACCCGATCGCGCGCGACCGCGACAGCTTCAAGGCCTGGATGGAGGCCAACGTCATGCAGCAGGGCCCCGAGGCCTTCGCCCGCTACGCCAGGAGGGCGGCATGAGCGAGCCCGCCAAGCTTCCCTGGACCCAGACCGAGATCATGACCATCGTCGCGGCGCGCGCCTTGCAAAGCAGCGACGTGTGCTTCGTCGGCATCGGCGCGCCGTCGGCCGCCTGCAACCTCGCCAGGCTCACCCATGCGCCCGGCATCACGCTGATCTACGAGAGCGGCACCATCGCCACCAAGCCCAACGTGCTGCCATTGTCTATAGGCGATGGCGAGCTCTGCGAGACGGCGCTGACCACGGTGCCGGTGCCCGAGATGTTCCGCTACTGGCTGCAGGGCGGGCGCATCTCCATCGGCTTCCTCGGCGGCGCCCAGATCGACCGCTTCGCCAACCTCAACACCACCTTCATCGGCGGCACCTACGAGAAGCCCAAGGTGCGGCTGCCCGGCGGCGGCGGCGCGCCGGAGATCGCCACCTCCTGCGGCGAGGTGTTCATCATCATGGCGCAGAGCAAGCGCTCGTTCGTGCAGAAGGTCGACTTCGTCACCTCGCTGGGCCACGGCGAGGGCAAGGGCAGCCGCGAGCGGCTCGGCGTCACCACCCAGGGGCCCACCCGGGTCATCACCGACCTGTGCGTCATGGAGCCCGATGCGGAGACCAGGGAGCTGACGGTCGTCGCCATGCATCCGGGTGTGACACGCGAGCAGATTGCCGCGAGCACGGGATGGGCCATCACGTTCGCAGACCAGGTCGGGGAAACGGAGCGGCCGAGAGAGACGGACCTTGCCGTGCTGCGCGAGCTGCACGCGCAGACCAAGGCCGCCTTTCAAGACAAGGCATGACCTAAGCAGAGTTTCCTGGCGGGCCAACGCTTTGCCAGCCTCCCTGGCGCCTGCTTTCGATGCTCCGCCCCAGGCGTTCGCCCATTGCACGGCGAGGTTTGACCCGAAGGCGAGGTCGGCCGTGGCGGCTGGGCGCCGCCATGGCCGACTGGGTCGGACACCGGCTGCGGCTTTCGGTACGACGTGACAACGCAGCGCGCCTTGAATTAGGCTCGCGCCCACTCTCGGGCCGGCTTATAGAGGGCGGGACGGAGGCGAAGGCGAGGGTCGAGATCGGGGGGCCAACACAGGGATAGGAAATGGCCAACAAGCAGGAAGCCTATGAGGACATCCCGGGAACCTGGGTGTTCGATGCCCAGCGCGCGCGGCAGGGTTATCACCTCAACCAGTTTCTCTATTCGCTGATGAAGGCGGAGAACCGCAAAGAGTTCCTGGCCGACGAGCACAAATATCTCCTGAAATTCCCGATGACTGAGGAGCAGCGCCAGGCGGTGATGAAGCGCGCGTGGAACCGCCTTCTGGAGCTTGGCGGCGTCTCCTATGCGCTCGCAAAGCTCGCCTTCACCGACGGCAAATCCTATCAGTTCATGGCCTCGCAAATGGTCGGCGTGCCCGAGAGGGACTATGTCGACATGATGCTGAAGGGTGGCCGCTCGGTGGAAGGCTGGCGCTCCAAGAAAGAACGTGGAGAAGCCTGATGGCGAAGATCGTTGCAGGCGTCGGCACCTCGCACACGCCGGCCATCGGTGCCGCGCTCGATAACGGCAAGTCCGGCGAGCCCTATTGGGCGCCCGTCTTCAAAGGCTACGAGAAGGCCAAGGAGTGGATGGCGCAAGACGAAGCCCGATGTCGTCGTCATGATCTACAACGATCATGTCAACGCCTTCGACTTCAAGATCATCCCGACTTTCGCGATCGGCTGCGCGGCCGAGTTCCCGATCGCGGACGAAGGCTGGGGCCCGCGTCCGGTGCCCGTGGTCAAGGGGTATCCCGAGCTTGCCGCGCATGTCGTGCAGTCGCTCGTGCTCGACGAGTTCGACATCACCATCGCCAACGAGCTGCAGGTCGATCACGGCCTTACCGTGCCGATGTCGCTGCTGTTCGGTCAGCCTGAGGCCTGGCCGTGCCGCGTGATGCCGCTTGCCGTCAATGTCGTGCAATATCCGGCGCCCACGGGCCATCGCTGCTACATGCTGGGCAAAGCGATCAAGAACGGCGATTGAAAGCTGGGACGAGGATCTGAAGGTCGTCATTTTCGGCACCGGCGGCCTTTCGCACCAGATCCAGGGTCCCCGCGCGGGCCTCATCAACACCAAGTTCGACATCGATTTCCTCGACGATCTTTCGCGCAATCCCGAGCGACTCGTGCAGCTGCCGCCGCTCGAATATTTGCGCGAGGCCGGCAACGAGGCGATCGAGATGGTGATGTGGCTGACGATGCGCGGCGCGCTGGGGGACCGGGTGGAGGAAGTCTACCGCTTCTATCATGTGCCGGCGTCCTCGACCGCCGTCGGCAGCATCATCCTTGAAGCACGCTGAGCAGATTCTCGTCGTTGACCCAACGCACGCCGCCCGCAAAGGCTGTTGTGCCCCGGAAGCAGCCGGAAGGCGGACGGTCAGGATGTGCCAATAGCAGGAGTTGAGTGTGCTCTCGATTTGGGGTGTCACAGAAGTTATCTTGTGCGACATATGAGGAACGGTTCTGTTGAGCCGTTCCCTGCCCCGCTGGCGAGGCCGAAAGATGAGCGCCGACGACATTGAGATACGTCGCCTCGCACAGGAGGATCCAACCGATCCCGTCCTATATCAAAGCATCCGACTGGAGGCCCTCCAAGCTAACCCGGAAGCGTTCGGAAGCACTTTCGAGGTTGAAAATGAAAGGCCGCTGAGTTGGTTCTCTGATCGGCTCGGGGGTTCTACAGTGCTCGGCGCGTTCAGCAACACTCGGCTAATCGCCGTTGCGGGCTTCGCCGTCCAGCAGGGTCAGAAACGAGCGCACAAAGGCGTACTCTGGGGCATGTACGTTCGACCTGCGGCGAGGAAGGCCGGGGTCGGTCGCCGGCTCGTCGAAGCGATATGTAATCTCGCACGCCACCAGGTTGAGCTGATTCAGCTCACAGTGGTGCGGGACAACGAGCAAGCACGGAGCCTATACGCGAGACTAGGCTTTTTGGAGTACGGCCTGGAGAAGAACGCTCTAAAGCAAAGCAGTCGCTACTACGATGAAGTACTTATGGCGAAAGATCTAGTGGGGGAATGATGGCAAGACGCTGTCGAGCACGATTACCGCGATTGCGGTTTAGTCCCTGACATACAAGCGACGAGAGGACCGATCATGAAAATCGTAGTGGCGGGGCAGGGCGCATTCGGCCAGAAGCATCTGGAGGGCATCCAGAGCATCCCGGGCATCGAGGTGGTCTCGCTCGCGGGCGGCTCGCCCGAGTTGACCAGGGAGGTCGCGCAGAAATTCAAGGTCCCGCATTGGACATCGAACTATTCCGAGGCTCTGGCCCAGCCCGGCGTCGAGGCCGTGATTTTGGCGACGCCCACGCAGATGCATGCGCGCCAGGGCATCGAGGCGATGCGTGCCGGCAAGCACGTCCAGATCGAGATCCCGATGGCGGACAGCCTCAAGGAGGCCGAGGAGATCGTGCGCGTCCAGAAGGAGACCGGCCTCGTGGCGATGGCCGGCCACACGCGCCGCTTCAATCCTTCGCATCAGTGGGTGCGCAGGCGCATCGAGAAGGGCGAGGTCTCCATCCAGCAGATGAACGTGACGACCTATTTCTTCCGCCGCACGAACATGAATGCGGCCGGCAAACCGCGCAGCTGGACCGATCATCTCCTCTGGCATCACGCCTGCCACACCGTCGATCTTTTCATGTATCAGGCGGGCGAGCCGGTGTCGGATTGCTACGCGATCGAGGGGCCCCATCATCCGCAGCTCGGCATTGCGATGGACATGGGCATCCTGATGAAGACGCCCTCCGGCAAGGTGCTCGTGCTCTCGCTCTCGTTCAACAACAAGGGTCCCCTGGGCACAGTCTTCCGCTATATCTGCGACAACGGCACCTACGTCGCGAGCTATGACGATCTTGCCGATGGCGACGGGAAAAAGGTCGACGTTTCCAAGGTCGATGTCTCGATGAACGGCATCGAGCTGCAGGACCGCGAGTTCTTCGCCGCGATCAAGGAGAAGCGCGAGCCCAATGCCAGCGTTGCGCAAGCGCTTCCAGCCATGCAGATCCTGGACCAGCTCGAGAAGATTCTCGCGCGCTCCAAGTGATACCGAGCTCCGGCAACGTCGTTCCCGACGCCATGACGGTGATCTCGCATTACTTCCCCGATTTCGAGGGCCCCCGGCTGCCGGCCTACCTGGCGCAGGACTGATCGACGGACCTCGGCTGTCCAACTCGTTCACTTGCGACCCGGAGCCACGATTGCTCGGCTCCTCCGCGACCTCGCGGGGCGCGGATCAATGAAGGACAAAGGAGAAATCCGTGAGGAAGAAGATTCTTGCGTCTGTCGGTGGCCTGTTCGCATTGGGTCTGATGGTGCTCCCCGTGCAAGCCGCCCCCCTGATGAAGAGCGACGCAGGTGCCGAGACCAGCAGCCTGGTTCAGACTGCGCGGCATCGCCACCGTCACCATCGGTGGTGGCACGATGACGACCGCTGGGATGACCGTCGGTGGCACCACCACCGCTGGCACCGCCACCATCACCGCCGGCATCATCACCACCATCATCGCCGGTGGTGACCGTTGAAACGAAAAGACTTTTTTTGTTCGACTTCCTATCGCCTCGGCCCCCCATCCGGGGGGCCTTCTTCCTGGCAATTCATCGGACCCGGTCGCCGCCCGCACGCGAGCATTCCTTTGCGGAGTGGAGCGCGATTGGCTACTCTGGCGACGGTGCGTCCTCACTCATAGAGATCGAACATGCGGCGCTTGCTTCTCAGCTTCGGCCTGATCTGCCTCGGCATCTATTCCCTCGCGGCGGCCGACCCGAAGGTCGAGGCAGCCCTCAAGACGTTCAAGACGATCGGGGTCGATCCCGGCAAGCTCAAGACGTTCTGCACGATGACCAAGGCCATGGACGACGCGGGCGAGAAATCGACCCCGGAGGACGACTCCAAGATCGAGGGTCTCATGAAGGCGCTCGGCCCCGATTTCGAGATTGCGTGGGGCGCAGTCGAGGGCCCCGACGACAAGTCCCCGGACGTCAAATTGTTCTATGAAGGAATAGACGCGCTCGTCGCAAAGTGTCCTCCACCCCCGAATACCAAGTAGGCGTTCCCTGGGGGGACCGGCGCGTTCCGGATGTGATCCAGGGCAGCCGACGCCGAGGAGCGGCGGCCGTTTCGGTTGCTTCACGCCCCGCGTCGCCCGCAGCTAAATCCGCCCCACCTCCACGGCATGGCAGGCTGCCGCGCGCCCGTCGCGCTGCATGAGCGCGGGGACGTCGATGCGGCAGGGCTCCCAGACGTGGGGGCAGCGGGGGTGGAAGGCGCAGCCGGGCGGCGGTGCGATCGGGTTGGGGATCTCGCCCTCGATCGGCCGTCGCTCGCGCCCGGTCATGGCGAGGTCGGGGAGCGCGTCGAGCAGCATGCGCGTGTAGGGGTGGCGCGGGCGCTCGAACAGCTCCGCTGCGGGCGCCAGCTCCACCATGCGGCCCAGATACATGACGCCGATGCGGGTCGCCATGTGGCGCACCACGGCTAGGTTGTGGCTGATGAACAGGTAGGAGAGCTGGAAGCGACTCTGCAGGTCGCGCATCAGGTTCAGAATTTGCGCCTGCACCGAGACATCGAGCGCGCTGGTGGGCTCGTCGCACACCAGGAACTCCGGGTTGGACGACAGCGCCCGGGCGATGCAGATGCGCTGGCGCTGGCCGCCCGAGAACTCGTGCGGATACTTGGCCCCGTCGGCCGGATCGAGCCCGACGAGGCGCAGGAGCTCCGCCACGCGATGCTCGATCTCGTGGCGGTCCTTGGCGAGGCCGAACGCCCGGATCGGGTCGGCGACGATGCGGGAGACGCGCCAGCGCGGGTTGAGGCTGGCGAACGGGTCCTGGAAGATCATCTGCAGGCGCCGGCGCAGCTGCTGGCGCTCGCGGCGGCGCGCCGGCGCCCACATGTCGATGCCGTCGATGGTCACGCTGCCCGCACTCGGCTCCAGGAGGCCTACGACCATGCGCGCCAGCGTCGACTTGCCGGAGCCCGACTCGCCGACGAGCGCCAGCGTCTCGCGCCGGCCAATTGTAAACGACACGCCACTGACCGCCTTGAGCCAGGTCCGCTCCTCGCCCTCGATGATGCGGTTGATCCAAGGCTTGGAGACATCGAACACGCGGGAGAGCTCGCGCGCCTCGACCAGCGGGCCCGCGCTCATGCGCCGGCCCCCGTGGTTTCGGCGACGAGCCAGCACGCCGCCTCCGAGGCGTCCACGGGCATGCGCTCGGGGCGTTCGCTGCGGCAGCGCTCGAAGGCGTGCGCACAGCGCGGGTGGAAGGCGCAGCCCGGCGGGATGGCGGCGAGGCGGGGCATGGAGCCCGGGATCTGCGTGAGGCGCTCGGCGCGCACTGCCGCCGTCGGGATCGCCCCCATCAGCCCCCGGGTGTAGGGATGGTGCGGGTTCTGCACCACGTCGCGCACCGGCCCGATCTCGGCGATGCGCCCGGCATACATGACGGCGACGCGGTCGGCGGTCTCGGCGATCACGCCCATGTCGTGGGTGATCAGCATCACGGCTGTGCCGCGCTCCCGGCACAGCCGCTTCAGGAGCGCGATGATCTGCGCCTGGATCGACACGTCGAGCGCGGTGGTGGGCTCGTCGGCGATCAGCAGGTCGGGCGCGGCGCAGAGCGCCAGCGCCAGCACCACGCGCTGGCGCATGCCGCCCGAGAGCTCGTGCGGGTAGCTGTCGATGCGCGCCCTCGCCCCCTGGATGCCCGCCTCTTGGAGAAGAGCGATCGCCCGCTCGCGCGCCTCGCGCGGCGACAGGTCGGTGTGGGTGCGGATGGTCTCGACGATCTGGTCGCCGATGCGATAGAGCGGGTTCAGGCTGGTGAGCGGGTCCTGGAACACCATGCCGATGCGCCGCCCGCGCACCTTGCGCATCTGTTCGGGCACCAGATCGTCGATGCGCCGGCCGGAAAGACGCACCTCGCCCGCCATGATGCGTCCCGGCGGCTCGATCAGGCCGATGACGGCGGCGCCGGTGAGCGACTTCCCCGCCCCCAACTCCCCCACCACGCCCAGCACCTCGCCGGCCGCAATGTCGAACGAGACGCCGTCCACCGCGACCAGGGTGCCGCGCCGCGTCGGAAAGCCGACCTTGAGGTCTCGTACGCACAGAACGGGTTCCGCCATACTCACCCGCAAATCGAGATCGATGAGCCTCGAGACGCGATGCCTCGTGCCGGGTCAGTGCTGAGCGCGCGCCACAGCGTCCCCTCTCCATCATGCCGAAGGCATGTCTTCGACATGACGCGGGGAGGGACAGGGTGGGGGGATTGCAGAACATCGAAGGTCGGGGCTCCCCCCACCCCCAACCCCTCCCCGCACCTGCGCCGAAGGCGCACAAGCGAGCTTCGCTCGCTTTGCCCCCTGCGGGGCCAGAGGGGAGGGGAGTCCCGTCGAGCCTGCCTCACGTTGGTGACTCCATCAACGCCCCCTACTTCGCCGCGACGAGCTTCATGTGGACCGCGTTGTCCGGCGAGACCGGAATGTCGAGGTCGCGCTTCATGGCGTAGGCCAGCACCTGATGGTGCAGGGCGATGTAGGTGAGCTCGTTCGCCAGCACCCCCCAGATCCGCGCGATGGTGGCGTTGCGCTTTGCCGCATCGACCTCGCTGGTGAGGCTCCGGATCGCCCCGTCGATCTCGGGGTTGGAGTAGCGCGTGGCGTTCCAGCTGCCCTCGCTGCCCTTGCGGGTGTGGTAGAGGAACGAGAAGATGTAGTGCGAATTGTAGGTCGGCACGCCCCAGCCCAGGAGGAAAAAGTCGGTCTCCGGCGGGTCCTTCTGGATCAGGGTGAAATGCGGCCCCTTGGGCTGCGCCACCAGGTTCACCTTGATGCCGACCTTGGCGAGCATGGCGGTGCCGGCCTGGCAGATGCCCGCGTCGTTGGTGTAGCGGTCGTTGGGGCAGTGCAGCGTCACCTGGAAGCCGTCGGGGTAGCCCGCCTCGCCGAGCAGCGCCTTGGCCTTGGCGAGGTCGACCTTGGGGAGCGCGTCGAGCTCCTTGGTGTAGCCGTTGACGAACGGCGGGGCGATGGTGCCGGCGGGCACCGACTGGCCGCGCATCACCGCGCGCTTGATCGCCTCGCGGTCGATGGCGATGTCGATCGCCTGACGCACGCGCTTGTCGGCGAACGGGTTCTTGCCCTTGATGTTGGAGGTCTTGAGCTCCGGCGAGGCAACGTCCAGGCCGAAGAAGATGGCGCGGTTCTCGGGCCCGATGTTGACCTTGAGGCCGGGCGCCTTGGCGAGCCGGTCGATGTCCTGCGGCGGCACGTCCTGCACGAAGTCGACCTCGCCGGAGAGCAGCGCGGCAACCCGCGTGGCCTCGGACTTGATCACCACGTAGGTGATGTCGGAGATGCCGAGCGGCACCTCGCCCTTGCCCCAGTAGCGCCTCGTTGCGCTTGAGCACGGTCTTCACGTCCTGCTGGCGCGAGACGAGCGTGTAGGGCCCGGTGCCGTTGGCATTGCGGACGGAGAAGTTGTCCTTCTTGGCCTTGTAGTCCTGGACGGTGACGGTGTTGTTCGCCTCGCTCCACTCCTTGTCCATGATGTAGAGGTTGGTGAGGTAGCTCGGCAGCAGCGGGTTGGGTCCCTTGGTCTTGATGTGCACCGTGTGGTCGTCGACCTTGGTGACCGCCTCGATCGACGTGAGCAGGCCTTTCATGTCGGAGGCGGGCTGGCGTGCGCGGTCGAGCGAGAAGACCACGTCGTCGGCGTTGAACGGGTTGCCGTCGTGGAACTTGACGCCCTGGCGCAGCTTGAACTCCCACACCGCCGGGTCCTCCGTGACCTTCCAGGAGACGGCGAGCGTGGGGCGGATCTTGCCGGTATGGTCGCGCACCAGCAGCGGCTCGTAGAGCTGGTGCAGCAGGTTGTGCGTGGCCCCCTCGTTCTGGGCGTGCGGATCGAGGGTGAGGGCATCGCCCGTGCGCGCCCAGGTGATGCTGCGCGCATCGGCCGTTGCGACCACGAATGCCAGCGCCCCGAGCGCTGCCGCCGCCTTGAGGATCGAATGCAGGTCCATGCTGGCCTCCATCGCTTCATCTTGCTCCGCCCGGATCCCCTCTCCCCGCTTGCGGGGAGAGGGCAGGGTGAGGGGCAGCCGCAAACACCGACCTCGGAGTGTGCCGCTGCCCCTCACGGCGGCCTCTCCCGCTTGCGCGGGGAGATGGCGACCTCCGACATACTACCTGAGCTTTGGGTTCAGTGCATCGCGCAGCCAGTCCCCGAGCAGGTTCACGGCCAGGGCCAGCAGGGCCAGGGTGAGGCCGGGGAAGGCCACCATCCACCAGGAGCCGGAGAACAGGTAGCGGTTGCCGATCTGGATCATGGTGCCGAGCGAGGGCTCGGTGGGCGGCAGGCCGACGCCGAGGAAGGAGAGCGTCGCCTCGGTGATGATGGCGAGCGCCAGGTTGATGGTGGCGATCACCAGCACCGGGCTCATGACGTTGGGCAGGATGTGCTGGAACATGATCTTGACCGGCGGCAGGCCGATCAGCCGCGCCGCCTCGACGTACTCCTTGTTGCGCTCCACCAGGGTCACGCCGCGCACCGTGCGCGCGTACTGCACCCAGTAGGCGAGCCCGATCGAGATCACCAGCACCCAGAACTTGCCGGTCTCCTGCGTGGCGTTGCGGAACACCGCCAGCATCACACCGTCGACCAGCAGCGCCGTGAGGATGGCCGGGAAGGTGAGCTGCACGTCGGCGATGCGCATGACGAGGGCATCGATGCGGCCCCCGGCGTAGCCCGCCCAGAGTCCGAGCGCCACGCCCAGGGCGGTGGCGAGCAGCACCGCGGTGACGCTGATCAGCAAGGAGGAGCGGGTGCCGTGGAGGATGGTGGAGAGGATGTCGCGGCCCTGGTCGTCGGTGCCGAGGATATAGCGCGCATCTCCGCCTTCGACCCACGCCGGCGGCATGTTGGCATCGAGCAGGCTCAGCGATTTGAGGTCGTAGGGATCGTGCGGGGCGATCAGCGGCGCCAGCAGCGCGGCGCCCACCATCAGCACGGTGAGCAGCGCCGCCGCCACCACCAGCTTCGACCGCGTGAAGCTGTAGAGAATGTCGCTGTCGAGCCACCGCCACCCGTCATCCCGGAAGCCGAGCCCCGCAGGGGCGAGGCTATCTGGGACCTCGTCGGAGGTTTGACGCGTTTCGCGAGGTCCCGGCTCGGAGCGCTGCTCGCCCTCGGCTCGCATCGCCCAAGGGATTCCATGGGCCGGGACGACGGGTGGACGATCGCTCATGCGCGGCGCCCCAGGATGCGGATGCGCGGGTCGATGCGCACGTAGACGAGATCGACGACGAGGTTGATCAGGACGAACAGGAAGGCCACCAGCAGCAGATAGGCGGCCATCACGGGGATGTCGGCGTGCTGCACGGCCTGGATGAACATGAGCCCCATGCCGGGCCACTGGAACACCGTCTCGGTGATGATCGCGAAAGCGACGATGCCGCCGAGCTGCAGGCCGATCATGGTGATCACCGGCACCAGCGTGTTCCGCAGCGCATGGCCGAAGTTGATGGCGCGCTCGGAAAGGCCGCGGGCGCGGGCGAACTTGATGTAGTCGGTGCGCAGCACCTCCAGCATCTCGGCCCGCACCAGCCGCGTCACCAGCGTCATCTGGAACAGGCCGAGCGTGATGGCGGGCAGGATCAGCGCCTTGAGGCCCGAGAGCGTGAGCAGCCCGGTGCTCCAGAAGCCGAGGCTCACGACCTCGCCGCGTCCGAACGAGGGCAGCACATTGAGCCAGACGGAGAACACGTAGATGAGCAGGATGCCGATCAGGAAGGTCGGCAGCGAGATGCCGATGAGCGATACGGTGAGGAAGATCTTCGACAGCCAGCTGTCGCGCCAGATGCCGGTGTAGACCCCCATGGGGATGCCGAGGGCGACGGCGAGCAGGGCGGCCGCCAGCGCCAGCTCGATGGTTGCGGGGAAGCGGTCGGCAATCATGGCCGTGACCGGCTGCTTGAACTGATAGGAGATGCCGAACTCGAAACGGAGCGCGTTGCCGACGAAGCGGGCAAACTGCACAAAGGGCGGGTCCTCGAGCCCGAGATCGCGCCGGATCTGGGTGCGGTCCTCCAGGGTGGCATCCTGCCCAACCATCTGGTTGACGGGATCGCCGACATAGCGGAACAGCATGAAGGCGATCAGCGCCACGGTCAGCATGACCACGGCTGCTTCCAGGAGGCGCCGGATGGCAAAGGCGAGCATGGGTCATCCTCTCCGATCGGCCGGCAAAGCGCCAGGGGCGGATGGGCTCTGGGCGCGAAACGCGCATCACGCGTCATCGCGGTGCTTGCCTGCACCGGCGAAGGCCGGTGAAGGCCGGTGTCACCGCGATCCACCGTGCCGCATGCTCCGGCGCCCGGGGATGGCTGGATACCGGGGACAAGCCCCGGTATGACAAGGGCTCGCTTGTCGCTCTCGGATCGTCGCCGTGGCGATCGTTGCACAGGGCTCGCGCATGCAGAACAAGAGCAAGGCTGCCAGCAAGGACCTCATCAAGGGCGCCAGCGGCGACTGGGAGGTGGTGATCGGGCTGGAGGTGCACGCCCAGGTCGCCTCCAAGGCGAAGCTGTTCTCCGGCGCCTCCACCGACTTCGGCGGCGCGCCCAACAGCCACGTCTCGCTGGTGGATGCGGCGATGCCGGGCATGCTGCCGGTGATCAACGAGGCGTGCATCGCCCAGGCCGTGCGCACGGGCCTCGGCCTCAACGCGGCGATCAACCTGGTCTCGGTGTTCGACCGCAAGAACTACTTCTATCCCGACCTGCCGCAGGGCTACCAGATCAGCCAGTACAAGCAGCCGATCGTCGGCGAGGGCGCAGTGGAGGTCGATGTCGACGGCGAGACCGTGAAGGTCGGCATCGAGCGCGTGCACCTGGAGCAGGACGCCGGCAAGTCGATCCACGACCAGCACCCCGAGTGCTCCTTCGTCGACCTCAACCGCTCCGGCGTGGCGCTGATGGAGATCGTCTCCAGGCCCGACCTGCGCTCGGCGAAGCAGGCGCAGGCCTATGTCTCCAAGGTCAGGACCATCCTGCGCTATCTCGGCACCTCCGACGCCGACATGGAGAAGGGCAACCTCAGGGCCGACCTCAACGTGTCGGTGCGGCGCGCGGGCGACACCGAGCTCGGCACCCGCTGCGAGATCAAGAACGTCAACTCGATCCGCTTCATCGGCCAGGCCATCGACTACGAGGCGCGCCGCCAGGTCGACATCATCGAGGACGGCGGCACCATCGCGCAGGAGACGCGCCTCTTCGACTCCGCCAAGGGCGTCACGCGCTCCATGCGCTCGAAGGAGGAGGCGCACGACTACCGCTATTTCCCCGACCCCGACCTGCTGCCGCTGGAGCTGACGCAGGACTACGTCGACGGCCTGCAAGAGGGCCTGCCCGAGCTGCCCGACGCCAAGCGCGCGCGCTTCATGCGGGACTACGGCCTCTCCGCCTACGACGCCGGCGTGCTGACGGCCGAGCGCGAGAGCGCGGAGTTCTTCGAGGCGGTGGCCGAGGGCCGCGACAGGGTCGTGGCGGAGCCGCGCGACGGAAAAATGGCCGCCAACTGGGTGATCAACGAGCTGTTCGGGCGGCTCAACAAGGAAGGCATGGAGATCGCGCAGTCGCCGGTGTCGGCGGGCCAGCTCGGCGGCATCATCGACCTGATCGGCTCGGGCGCCATCTCCGGCAAGATCGCCAAGGACGTGTTCGAGATCGTCTGGAGCGAGGGCGGCGACCCCGCCGACATCGTGGACAAGCGCGGCCTGAAGCAGGTCACCGACACTGGCGCCATCGAGGCCGCAGTGGATGCGGTGATCGCCGCCAACCCCGACAAGGTGGCGCAGGCGAGGGCCAAGCCCGCCGCCATCGGCTGGTTCGTCGGCCAGGTGATGAAGTCGACCGGCGGCAAGGCCAACCCCCAGGCCGTCAACGAGGTCCTGAAGAAGAAGCTGGGGCTTTAAGGGGCCAGACCCTGCGGGCCCCTGCGGGTCTGACCCGGTCTGACCCCATGGCGCCCACGCTGTCAGGGTCAACCAAAGCGGGAGTCGCATGCACACCAAAGCCACCGCGCTCTACCCGTCCGTGCCGTCGGGGGGCGGATTTCCGGCTGGCGCTCGCCTTCTTCGCCGAGCTCGGCTTCGAGACGGCGTGGAGCACGACGGCCTACGCCGGCCTGCGCTGGGGCGGCGCCTATTTCATCCTGCAGGACGCCGATGTCCCGGAGTGGCAGACCAACCAGATGGTGGTGATCGAGGTGGAGGACCTCGACGCCTATTGGTCGAGCTGCAGCCCAGGGACCTGCCCGCCAGGTTCCCCGGCGCCAGGCTCAGGCCGCCCACCGACTTCCCCTGGGGCCGGGAGGTCCACATCATCGACCCCGGCGGCGCGTGCTGGCACGTGCGGCAGGCACAACCGGCTGCTGCCTGAGTTGGCGGTGCGAGGCGAGGGCGGGGGTCAGACCCGGGTCAGACCCCTCGCCTCCAACGGTAGAGCAAGAACGAACACAAGGTTTGGCGCGAGGGTCTGACCCGTCTCCCCGTCCAGCCTGCCCCCCGTCCAGAAGGCCCGCCAGAGCCCCTCAGAAGGCCGTGGAGTGGCCTCGCGGCGTCTCGGGCTACATGGGGGCCTTGGGGGCCTGCCCGGCGCGCGGCGGGCGCCAGGGGCCAATTTTGTCGGGAGCATGCAACCACTAACATTAACGCCGGCTAACGGAAACGGGGTCAGACCCCTCGCGCCGAACCGTGTGCGCTTTCACTGCCGTTGGAGGCGAGGGGTCTGACCCCGTCACGCCGTCTCGGGCTCGCCGGCGCTGACCGCCGCCGCCTTCCGGGCGCGGGCCTTGCCAGCCATCTTCTTGAGGCGCTGGCGGGCACCCAGGGTGTTGCCCTGGATGCGGGTCACCTTCGCGCGCGGGATGGCGCGGCGGTTTTTCTTCTTCTGCTTCTCGATATTGCGTTCGGAGCGGACGGCCATGCGGCACCTCCTCGTCGGCGGGTGTGTTGTTGGCGGAAGGGCAAGGTCAGACCCCTCGCCTCCAACGTCGAGATTCAACTGCAACGCCCAGGCGAGGGGTCTGACCCCGGCGCCGCCGGTGTAGGCGCAGCGCGCGCCGCCGACAAGCTCAAAGCGCCCCCCAAAGCGCCCCGTATCAGCCTCCGCCTGCCTCCTCCAGCAGCGATACGCCGAGCGGCATGCCGCCTTTGGGCCGCAGCGTGATCCGGCTCAACGGCTCGGGCAGATGCTTGCCGTCGCATGCGAGCTCGGCTCGCCGCACAAGGGTAGCGGGGATGGCGAATGCGCGTGGGTTACGTTACAGGGACAGCCAATGGATCAGCCACTCCATGCCGTACCGGCCGAGCGCCAGCAGCCCGATCGCCCATACAAACGCCGAGGCCCAGTTGGCGATCTGGAACGTCAGCCACGGCATCTCGCTGATCCCGGCAACGATCGGAACGCTGGCGCGCAAGGGGCCGAGGAAGCGCCCGATGACGATGGCCCAGGCCCCCCATCTCTTGAAGAACTCACGGCCCTGCTCGATCAGGTGCGGATGGTTCCGAAGCGGCCACATGTGCTGGATGTAGGTGTGGTAGTGGTAGCCCAGCCAGTAGGACAGCCAGTCGCCCAGCGCGGCACCGATCGCCGCGGCCGAGGCGATGGTCCAGAAGTGGAGCGTGCCTGCGGCTCCCAGCAGCGGCCCGACCCCGAGAAACAGGATGGCCCAGAACGGAAACACCAGCGAGACGAAGGCGAGCGACTCCCCGAAGGCCAGGATGAAAACGACGAACGCGGCCCAGTTGGGATAGTTCTTTACGAGAGCGAGGACCCAATCCCTGAAACCGGCCATCCAGCTGAAATCGATGAATGCAAAGGCGTTGAGTGCAATCGACGTTGTGGTTGTCATGGTTCCGGCCGTTTCCCTGTGTGCCCCTATTGCACCCGCCGGGCGTACCAAGATCGCTTGGGCGTGCTGCCGTCAAGCGCCGAGAGAAAGAACCGCCGGGGCAGAAGTGCGCCTCAGGCCCTGCAGCGGCGCCTTCTGATCTCGGTACCGAGCTCCTTGCCGACCTCGGCGGCGAACAGGGAGGCGCGCGAAATCTGCGCCGGCGAAAGGCCTTGCTGGCCCCTGAGCGCCTTCGGGGCGGCCTCGGCCTCCCTGCGCCCGTGCGCCAGCTCCTCGCAGCTCAGCTGGGCCTTCTTGCTGCGGAAAGCGAACAGCCGCACCCCGCTGGCGTGTGCCTTCGGCGTGGGCGCCTCCCGCACCCACTTGCGCGACCTGTCGCCGAGCATGGACTTGAGCGTTGCCTCGCGCTGGGCGATGCAGCCGGGGCTGTCGTCGATGCACGACAGCCCGGCCCGCTCGTCGACGTCGACGCCCGCGCAGGCCGACAGCCACAGGCCGACGCCGCCGAGCGCGGCCAGGGTCGCCTTCCTCCGCGCAGCACCGCACATGGTTTCCTCTTGAGGTTGGGGCGTCGAGCCCATAGAAGGCAGGCATGGCGGCGTCAAGGCGCCGCACCCCCGAATGCCGGCAGGTGCGCCAGCAATGTGCGGCCGTCACGCTGGCGTACGCATGCCGGCTTTCAGCATGCCGGCATTCAGTCTGTCTAGCGGCTGTCTACGAGGAGAATGACGATGCCCAACGCGATCCGTGTTCATCAGGCCGGCGGCCCCGAGGTCCTGCAGTGGGAGAGCGTGGAGGTGGGCGCTCCGGGCGCGGGGCAGATCCGGCTGAAGCAGCACGCGGTCGGCGTGAACTACATCGACACCTACCAGCGCTCCGGCCTCTACAAGATGCCAATGCCGTTCATTCCCGGCAGCGAGGGCGCGGGCGAGGTGGTGGCCGTGGGCCCCGGCGTCACCGACTTCAAGGTCGGCGACCGTGGCGCCTATGCCGGCGCGATCGGCGGCTACGCGGATGAGCGCCTGATGCCCGCCGACCGCCTGGTCAAGCTGCCCGACTCCATCGACTACAGGACCGGCGCCGCCATGATGCTGCAGGGCATGACGGTGCGTTACCTCGTGCGCCAGACCTACAAGGTGGTGCCAGGCACCACCCTCCTGCTCCATGCCGCCGCGGGCGGCATCGGCCTGATCGCGGCGCGGTGGGCAAAGCACCTCGGCGCATCCCTGATCATCGGCACAGTGAGCTCGGAGGAGAAGGCGAAGCTCGCCAAGGAGGCCGGCTGCACGCATGTGATCAACTACAAGACCGAGGACTTCGTGAAGCGCACCAAGGAGATCACCGGCGGCCAGGGCGTCGACGTGGTCTACGACGGCGTCGGCAAGGACACCTATCCGGGCTCGCTCGACTGTCTGAAGCCGCTCGGCCTGTGGGTGAGCTTCGGCAACGCCTCCGGACCCGTCACCAACTTCAGCCTTCTGGAGCTGTCGACCAAGGGCTCGCTCTATGCCACGCGACCGACGCTCGGCACCTACGTCGCCAAGCGCGCGGACCTGCTTGCCAACGCCGCCGACCTGTTCGATGTGGTGGGCAAGGGCGCCGTGAAGATCGCCGTCAACCACACCTACCCCTTGAAGGACGCCGCCCAGGCCCACCGCGACCTGGAAGGCCGCAGGACCACCGGCTCCATCGTGCTGCTGCCGTGACGCATTGGGCGTAGGGGCAGGGCGGATCAGCCGCAGGCGTAATCCGCCGTTTCCTCGGTGCATCGGCGGATTAGGGGCTTCGCGCTGATCCGCCTGCAAGCTGCGAGGTGCGAGGAGGTCGCAGGGGGAGATATGGCCGAGTACGTGGCAGGAGCAGCTTGCCCCTGGCGCTGCCTTCTCGCGGTGGTGCGACCGGTTTCGGCGAGCAGAGCAGGCTTGCGGCTCGACAGGCGATGCAAGCGCGGTCCGATGGTCGCGCTCTTGCTTCTCTGCACCACACTTGCCCTCGCTGCACCTGCCCGTGCAGAGCACTCGTTCAAGTTCGCGTCGGTCTCCGAGGGGAGACAGCTTCTTGCGGCGCGCGACTCGTTCGTCGAAGCAATGAGCCAATTCGACCGGGCATTCAGATTGAGAGCCGACAGAGAAATATCCGAGAGCGAGTACTTGGCATTCGTTGAGCAAAGCGTTCTGGAATGGGAGAGCAAAGAAAGAAGCATCATCGAGTGCACTCTCCAGCAGATCGGCCCGGCACTGTCGCGACTCTTCACTCCGTCTCGAGAGCCCATCTACCTCATCAAGACGACGGGGAAGGCGGAGCTCGGTTCCGCGTACACTCGCGGCAATGCGATCGTCCTTCAAAGGTGGGTGTTCGCCCTGGACCAGCGGAACCTTCGCCGGATATTGGCACACGAGTTCTTTCACATATTCTCGCGCAACAATCCGAAGCTCAGGCAAGCCCTCTATGAAGCGATTGGATTTCAACATTGCGGAAAGGTCGAGTTTCCCGTCGCGTTGCACTCGCGCATGCTTGCGAATCCCGACGCTCCCAGGAACGAGCACTGTATCCGCGTAAGTATTTCAGGAAAGCAGGTCTGGGCGGTTCCGGTCTTCTATTCCCCGAGACTCTTCTATTCCCCCAAGCAGGACAATCCGGGCGTGGAGCATTTCACATTCGCACTCATGTTGGTCGAGAAAGACAGCCTCCCGGGCGTTGCGCGCCCGATCCGCCCCGCCGACGGGCCCTTGCTGGCCCGCGCCGAGCAGGTCTCCGGCTTCTTCGAGCAGGTGGGGCGCAACACGAGCTACATCATCCACCCTGAGGAGATCCTCGCGGAGAACGCGGCGTTGCTCGCGATGGGTGAAACCAGCGTCCCGTCACCCGAGATCCTGAGCCGGATGCAGAGGCTGCTCGAAGCAGCCCGTGTCGGCAATCCGGCTCCGGGAAAGAGCGCGCGGGAGGACTCGCGCACACCGACAAGCGATTGCGCGAAATCCCGGTGATACACTCGGGCCCCCGCGCTGCTTGGGCACGAGGGAGGGACTTGCCGCTATTGGCCGAGCACGGGCAAGTCCCGCATGGCCGCAATGCGTCGCCGCGGCGACGATGTGAGACCCCCGTCCCATTGTCGGCGCTCACGCGAGTTGCTTTCCGCCCGGCCCGCCAGAGGCTAACCTCCGCCGCGCGCAGCACAGCAGCCAAAGGACCGCACGCATGTCCCAAAGGCCCATCGAGCTCTACTACTGGCCCACGCCCAACGGGCACAAGATCTCCATCATGCTGGAGGAGTGCGGGCTGCCCTACCAGATCAAGCCCGTCAACATCGGGCGCGGCGACCAGTTCAAGCCCGAGTTCCTCGCCATCTCGCCCAACAACCGCATGCCGGCCATCGTCGATCCCGACGGCCCCGGCGGGCAGCCGATCTCGGTGTTCGAATCCGGCGCCATCCTGCAGTACCTCGGCCGCAAGACCGCCCAGTTCTATCCCGCCGACGAGCGCCGGCGCGTCGAGGTCGAGGAGTGGCTCTACTGGCAGATGGCCAACCTCGGTCCCAACGCCGGCAACTGCCACCACTTCCGCAACTACGCACCCGAGAAGGTGCCCTACGGCATCGACCGCTTCACCAACGAGGTGAACCGGCTCTACGGCGTCATGAACACCCGCCTCGCCGACCGCCTGTTCCTGGCGGGGGACTATTCCATCGCCGACATGGCGAGCTACCCCTGGGTGCGGCCCTACAAGAACCAGGGCCAGGACATCGCCGAGTTCGCGAACCTCGAGAGGTGGTACCAGCGCATGCGCGAGCGCCCCGCAGTCGCCAGGGGCGTCAAGGCCGGCGAGGAGCTGCGCTCGGAGGCCTACAGCCTCGCCACCGACAAGGACGCGCAGAAGGTCCTGTTCGGCCAGCGCGCACGCAAGGGTTGAGCCGGCCGCCGCCTGCTGCCGACGGCTTCGAGGGCCCGGCCGAGCGGCTCGACCGGGAAGCCGGCTGCCGGCCATCACCGAGCATTATGTGACGATTTGGCTGAACAACGTCTGGTCGCGGAAACGACCTTTAGGCTACAACTCGGAGGGTTGCTACGCTACAGGCTTCAAGGTTGATACGCCAAAGGCTCGTGCGCGAGCGTGCCACGTCCGCTGCTCCTTGCGAGCAACCCATGGAGGTGGGGCCCGAGGCGGATGACCTGCCTATCATAGGGAGAGAAGGCATGCGACAGCACGCATCATCAGCCGAGCCGAAGGGCGCGACGAGACGAACGACCAGACGGAACTGCGCGGTTGCGGGCGTCGCTCTCGCCCTGGCGATGGTCGTCACCGCCGCGCTCACCCTCGTTTCCCCGGCGCTCGCGCAATCACGCACCCTCAAGATGCAGTCGACGTGGCCTGCGAGCCTCACGCTGCAGGACAACTTCAAGTTCTTCGCCGAGCGCGTCGACAAGCTGACCGGCGGCGCGCTGAAGATCGAGGTGAACGCCGCCGGCCAGATCGTGCCGCCGTTCGAGATCCTCGACGCCACGCACAAGAAGGTCATCGATGGCGGCCACGGCATCTCCTACTACTGGGTCGGCAAGAGCAAGGCGGCCACGCTGTTCTCCAACACGCCGGCCGGCATCGTCGGCATGGACCACATGGACTTCCTGGGGTGGATCTATGAAGGCGGCGGCCTCGACCTGTGGTGGGAGTTCTACACCAAGGAGCTGAAGCTCAACGTCATCGCCTTCCCGATCCTGCCGGCGAGCCCACAGGCGCTCGGCTGGTTCAAGCGGCCGATCCAGACGGTCGAGGACTTCAAGGGCATGAAGTGCCGCCAGACCGGCATCGTCGCCGAGCTCTACAAGCGCATGGGCCAGAACACGGTGAACATGCCCGGCGGCGAGATCGTTCCCGCGGCCGAGCGCGGCACCATCGACTGCGCCGAATGGGTGGGCGGCATCGAGGATCTGCGCCTCGGCCTGCCGCAGGTGTGGAAATACCACTATACGCCGGGCATGCACGAGAGCGCCTCGATCGGCGAGCTGATCATCAACAGCGAGGTGTGGGCGAGCCTGCCGGCGCAGCAGCAGGAGGCGATCCGCTCGGCCACCACCGAGACCTTCGTGCGATGGTGGGTGAAGTGGACCAAGCAGAACGCGGAGGCCCTCGAGGAGATGCAGACCAAGCATGGCACGCAGATCCTGAACACGCCGCGCGAGATCCTGATCGAGACCTTGAAGACCTGGGACGCGATGGCGAAGGAGGAGAGCGCTGCCAACCCGTTCTTCAAGAAGGTGTACGACTCGCAGAAGGCCTACGCGGCGAAGGTGATCCCGGCGCGGCGCTTCATGTTCCCGCCGTACTCGTTCGCGGCGAACTACTACTTCCCGCCGGCAACGAAATAGCCGGCGCAGGGCGTCGCAGGTGTCAGACCCTCCGGGTCTGACACCGAATCCCCCGCACCGCACAGCAAGGCCTTGATCATCAGGCGCGCGTCTGATGAAAGCAGGGCACAATGATCGCCACGGACCTGTCCGGGCGGGAGGAAGCACCATGCCCGAGCCCATCATCACCTGCGTCGAGGACCTGCGTCTGCTGGCCAAGCGGCGGGTGCCCAGGATGTTCTACGACTACGCCGACTCCGGCGCCTGGACCGAGAGCACCTACCGCGCCAACGAGGCCGACTTCCAGCGCGTCTATTTGCGCCAGCGTGTCGGCATCGACTTCTCCAACCGCAATCTCGCCTCGACCATGGTGGGCCAGCCGGTCGCCATGCCGGTGGCGCTGGCCCCGGTCGGCATGACCGGCATGCAGCATGCGGACGGCGAGATCCTGGCGGCGCGCGCCGCCGCCGCGGCCGGGGTGCCGTTCACGCTCTCCACCATGAGCATCTGCTCGATCGAGGACGTGGCGGAGGCGACGGCCAAGCCGTTCTGGTTCCAGCTCTACGTGATGCGCGACCGCGAGTTCAACGACCGCCTGATCGGCCGCGCCAAGGCCGCGGGCTGCTCGGCGCTGGTGCTGACGCTCGACCTGCAGATCCTCGCCCAGCGCAACAAGGACATCAAGAACGGCCTCACGGCGCCGCCGCGCATGACGCTCGCCAACATCGTCGACATCGGCACCAAGCCGCGCTGGTGGCTCGGCATGCTCGGCACCCGGCGGCGCACCTTCCGTAACATCGTCGGGCACGCGCCGGGGGTCGGCAACACGCGTGCGCTGGCGTCGTGGACCAACGAGCAGTTCGACCCCACGCTCAACTGGGACGACGTGAAGCGCATCAAGGACCGCTGGGGCGGCAAGCTGATCCTCAAGGGCATCCTCGATGCGGAGGATGCCGTGATCGCCGCCCGGAGCGGCGCCGACGGCCTGATCGTGTCGAACCACGGCGGGCGCCAGCTCGACGGCACGATCTCCTCGGTCGCCGCCCTGCGGCCCATCGCCGAGGCCGTGGGTGACCGCATCGAGGTGTTCATGGACGGCGGGGTGCGCAGCGGCCAGGACGTGCTGAAGGCGCTGGCGCTGGGGGCCAAGGGCGTGTTCATCGGCCGCGCCTACGTCTACGGGCTGGGGGCGATGGGCGAGGCGGGCGTCGCCAAGGCGCTCGAGTGCATCCGGCGCGAGCTCGACGTCACCATGGCTCTGTGCGGCCTGCGCGACGTGCGACTGGCCGGTCCCGACAACCTGGTGCGGGGTAGGGAGGTGGCGAGCAGCGCGTAGGGGAGAACGGGCGCGCAGGCGAAATGGGTCGCCGTCGCTGCCCCTGCTTGTCTGCTCGTCTGCGCCGCTTTGCCACGCTCGCGCGCACCCGCGCCCAGGTCGGGGGCCTGTCCTCGGCATGACGCCGCCTCCCGCAGGAGGACCGCAAGAGCCCAAGGGGAGGGATGGATGCGGACGGCGCGCCGCTCACGGGCCCAGGTTGCGGAGCGCGGCGTCGAACCTGGAAAGGTCGGCGCGCCATTGCGCCTGGTAGTCGGCGATGCGCGCCAGACGGGCGATGATCGCGCGGCCCTGCTCCAGGTGCTCGCGGGCGGCGTCGTCGCGGCCGCAGTGGGCCTCCAGGGTGCCGACCTTGTGGCAGCTCGCCGCCAGGTCACGCTGCCATCCCGTGCGCATCGGCTCGGCCTCCGCCGCCGCCACGGCGATCTCGAGCCCGCGGCGCCAGGCGGCGAGCGCCTCGTCGGTCTTGCCCTTGGCCAGCAGCACGTCGCCGATGCGGTCGAGGCTCGCGGAGACGTCCCAGCGCCGCTCCGGCCGGTCGGGCTCGCGCTGCATGAGAGTCTCTGCGAGCCCCAGGCCGCGCTGGAAGCTCTCGATGGCGCCGTCGAGGTCGCCCTTGACATCGAGCGCCTCGCCCACCCGGTCGTGCGCTACCGACAGGTCGTGCTGCCAGCGCGGGTTGGCCGGGTCGCGCACAGCCAGGGCCTGCGAGAGGGTGAGGCTCTTGCGGTAGCTCTCGAGGGCCAGGTCGATCTGCCCGGCGGCCAGCAGGAAATCGCCGATGCGGTCGTGCGTCACCGAGGCGTCGCGCTGCCAGCGCGGGTTGTCCGGCTCCCGCTCCGCCAGCGCCGTCACCTCGCCCTGGGCCGCCTCGTAGGCGGCGAGCGCCTCCTCGCGCGCACCCCTGGCGAGCAGCACGTCGCCCAGCATGGTGGCGGCGCGATACCGGATCGCCTCGCCGCCCTCCCTGCCTTCGGCGAGGCCCATCTGGCGCCGGAACGCGGCCTCGGCGGCCTCGAGCTTGCCGCTGCGCAAATAGAGCACGCCCAGCAGCATCTGCAGGTCCGGGTCGTCGGGGGCCAGATCGGCGGCTCTCATGTAGGCCTGCAGCGCATCGCGCGTGCCGTCGACGAGCGACAGCGCACCGAGCTGGCGCCATTGCCCGGCCTCGCTGCCGTTGAGCTTGCCGTTGCCGTTGAGGCGCCGGCGCAGGATCTGCCGCGCCGCGCCGCGCTGCCAGCCGGCTTCGGGCAGCACCGACCTCGCGGCCTCCTCGATGTCGGCCTCGATGGCCTCGCTGGCGCCCACTGTCGGCCCCGCTGCGGCCTCTGCGAAGGGCTCCGCGGGCTCCGCCAGACGCAGGCGCAGCCGCTCCTTCAGGAAGGCAACGCCGTCTGGCCGGCGCGCGCCACGCTCGCCGGCACGCCGGCGCCACAGGAGGCGGAGGGCGCCGCCTGCCAGCGCGAGAAGGATACCACCAGCAACACCATAGAGCAGCCCTGCAACGTCCATCCCTCCCCCGTTGTGGCAGACGGCCTACGACGCTTCGCTCCCGAGCTTCCTTGGACTACCGCTCGCGCGTTGCCTTTGCTTGCATCAGCCCGGCAGCGGAATGAGCTCCTTCTCGTCGCCCGGCACAAGGGCAAAGCGACCGGCGCGCCAGTCCTCCCGCGCCTCAGCGATGCGCTCCTGGGAGGAGGCAACGAAATTCCACCAGATGTGGCGCGGCCCGTCCATGGGCTCGCCGCCCAGCACCGTCAGGCGCGCCGGCGATACCGCCTCGATGGAGATCGGGTCGCCGGGCCTGAAGACGAGGAGCCTCCCCTCGCCGAACCTGTCGCCGGCGATCTCGATCTCGCCCGCGGCGACATAGACGGCGCGCTCGTCGTAGTCGGGGTCGAGCGGCAGGACGGCGCCGGGCTCCAGCACCGCCTCGGCAAACAGGCTGGCGTGCGGAAAGGCGACGGGCGAGCGCGCGCCCCAGCCGCTGCCCATCACCACCCGCACGGCCTTGCCTTTGCCGGTGATGCGCGGCAGCTCGTCGACGCCGTGGTGCACGAAACCGGGGGCCTGATCCTCGTGGCTCCTGGGCAGCGCCGCCCAGGCCTGCATGCCGAACAGGCGCTTCTTCGACGCGCCGGCCGCCTGCTGCGCCTCGCCTTTGGCCTGCGCGAGGCCGTGCCCGCCGGTGACGAGGTTCGATTTGCCGGTCTCGCGCTCGGAATGCACGATGCCGCGCCCCGCCGTCATCAGGTTGACCTCGCCCGGCCTGATGGCGAGCGCCGAGCCCAGGCTGTCGCGGTGGAACACCTCGCCCTCGAACAGGTAGGTCACCGTGGCAAGCCCGATGTGGGGATGCGGGCGCACGTCGATGCCGTGGCCGATGAGGAACTCGGCCGGACCCATCTGATCGAGGAAGATGAAGGGCCCCACCATCTGCTTCTGGCCCGAGGGCAGGGCGCGGCGCACCTCGAAGCCGCCGATGTCGCGCGCCCTGGGCACGATCACGTGCTCGATGGCCGAGCAGGAGAGACGATCGCCGGGGATGGGGTCTTGGCCGGGTTGCCAGCTCATGGGCGCCGTCCTTCTCGTGCGTTGCGCCTCCAACTTAATGCCCGCAGGCGGACCTGGAAAGTGTCGAGGCGCACGCCTCCACGCCAATCAGCGCCAGACGGTCTCGGCTTCGTCCGCGGCAGACGCGGCGTGGGCGCCGTTGCGCAGGGGCCGGGGCCGCTCGGCGCCCCTGCTTACCCAGGCCGCGGGGATCTCCAGCCGGCAGCGGGCCCCCTCGGGGGCCAGCTCGAGCTCGACCGTGCCGCCGAACTCGTAGGGGATGAGGTCCCGGATGATGCTGGTGCCGTAGCCCGCGCGCGGCCGCCCCGTCACCGCGGGCCCGCCGGTCTCCACCCAGTCGAGGACGAGCACCCCGCCCGAGCCGTGCTCTGTCGTTCGCCTCCAGTGCACCGCGACGCTGCCCTGCCGGGCCGACAGCGCGCCGTACTTGGCGGCATTGGTTGCCAGCTCGTGCAGCACCATCGCCAGCGCCTGGCCGACCTCGGCCCGCAGCACGACCTCGGGGCCCTCGATCTCGACGTTGCTGCCGTCGGAGTGCGGCGCAAGCTCCCGCTCGACCAGGTCCGCGAGCGCGATGCCCTGCCACTTGCGCCAGCTCAAGAGCTCGTGCGTGGTGGCCATCGACTGGATGCGGCCGTCGAGCGCGGCGGCGAAATCGGGCATCGAGCTGCTCGCCTCCAGGGTGCGCGACACCACGGCGGCGACGACGGCGAGCACGTTCTTCACGCGATGGTCGAGCTCGGCGACCAGCAGGCTCTTCTGCTCCTCGGCCTGCTTGCGCTCGGTGAGATCGATGTTGACGCCGACCATGCGCCGCATGACGCCCGCGTCGCTGTAGGAGACGACGCTGCGCGACTCGATCCAGCGGATGTCGCCGTCCGCGCGGACGATGCGAAACTCCGAGCGATGCTCGCGCTGGCGCTCGGCGAACGCGCGCTGCCGCCGCGCATCGAGCCCGGCGAGGTCGTCGGGATGCACCCGGGCGCGCCAGTCGCTGTGCGCGATGGTGGTGGTGCTCTCGGGCAGACCGTAGATGGTGGCGCAGCCCGCGGAGATCTGCATGATCCCGCTGGCGACGTCGTAGGCGTAGCTGCCGACCAGCCCGGCCTGGCCGGCGAGCGCCAGCTGCGCGTTGCGCTCGGCGAGCGCCGCCTCGGCCTTCTTGCGCGCGCTGAGGTCGACGGTCATGGTCACGACGCCGACGATTGCGCCGCGCTCGTCGCGCAGCGGCGTGGGATAGGGGATGACGGGGACGCGCGTGCCGTCGGGGCGCTCGAGGATGGCCTCCAGGCCGCGGACCGCCCTGCCCTCCTTCAGGGCAATCGCGGTCGGGTACTCCTCCTTCGGCATGCGCGTGCCGTCGGCGCGATAGACCCGGCAATTGAACCAGCTGTCCTTGCCGAGCCCAGGTGCCACGCCCCACAGGTCGACGGCTCCCTGGTTGTAGTAGGTGAGGCGCCCCTGGGCGTCGGCCGTGAAGATGGCCGCCGGCAGGGCCCCCAGCAGATCGCGCAGGGCCTGCTCGTGCTTGCGCAGGTTCTCCTCGACCTGCTTGCGCTCGGTGATGTCGCGCGTCACGCCCAGCAGGCGCGGCGGGCGGCCGGTGGCGTTGCGCACCACCGTGCCTTCGACGGCCACCCAGCGGGGGTGGGCGGCATCGTCGCCGCCGGCGCCGCGCAGCCGGTATTCGGCGCGGCAGGGCGTGCCGGTGTGCCGCGCCGCCGCAAAGGCGGCGTCGAGGCCCGGAAGGTCCTGGGGATGCACGAACGCCCTGGCCTCGGCAAGGGTGCGCGGTGGCGCCGCCGGATCGTGCCCGTTGATCCGGCAGTCCCGCGCATCGCTCTCGAACGCGCCGGTCCCGAGGTCGACGCTCCATACGCCGAGCTCGGCGCCGCCGAGCGCCAGCCGCAGCCGCTCGTTGCTCTCCTCGAGCTGTGCCTCGTTGCGGCGCCGCTCGGCGAACAGCGCCGACAGAACGAGTACGCACAGAACCGTGACGAGCACCGTCACCTGCGCGCCCGAGACACGCAGCGGGGTCGGTATGAGCGGATCGCCGAAGCGGCCGAGCCCGAAGGTGGTCGCACAGACGAGCGCGCTGCACACGATGAACGCGGCCGCGGCGGCAAACGCCGGCCCGCAGCGCCCCGTCACCCAGAGCAGGACGGGTAACACCGTGGCGGGCGGGACGTAGGCGGCCCACGAGCCCGGCGGCGCGGCGCAGACGATGGCGCTCAAGGCGCCCAGCAGCGCCAGGGCGCCTGCGCCCTCGATCAGCTCGCGCCGGGAGAGACGCTCGCTCGCCAGCTGGTGCAGCCCGATCAGCAGGGGGGCGATGGTGATGATGCCGAGCGCGTCGGCCGTCGCCCACACGCGCCAGGCGCCGAGCACGGGCACCGGCGCATGCAGCAGGTTCATCGCGACAGCGGCTCCGACCGCGGCGGCAGCGGCGCCGACGCAGGCCGCGGCGAGGAAGACGAACACGCGCTGCAGGCTGTCGAGCCTGAAGGGATGGGAGGCCCAGAGGCCCACCAGCCACGCCGTCAGCAGCGCCTCCGCCGCATTGCACAGGCCGAAGGCGAGCGCGGTGGCAAGGCTCCTGTCGCCGAGAAGATTGGCAGCCGCCGTCGCGCCGATGACACCGGCGGCGACCGGCGTGCGGGCGCGGGGTCCGAGGGCGATCAGCGCGCCCGCGGCCACACCCGAGGCCGGCCAGAACACGGCTACGCCCTCGGCCTCGGTCAGCAGCGCAAGGCCCAGGCGCGCGGCGAGGAAATAGGCACAGCCCACGACGACCGCAAGCGCGACCGCAGCCGCCACCGACGGCCACGGCCCAGGTCCAAGTCTGTGCAGCCCAAGTTTGTGCAGCCCAAGTTTGTGCAGCATGGTGCGTTCCGGTGCAGCCTCTTTACTGCAGCCGCATGCCCAATGCGTGCCGCCCGGATGCCCGGCGGCCGATTACTGCCTCGCTTGGTTAAGCAATTGCCGTCCAGCCCGCGCGCTCGAGCACCTGGACGCTGCGCAAAAACGCGGCCGCACCGGGGAAAAGCCGGGGCTGCGCTGCTGCCGGCCAGCCAGATTTGCGCCTGCCGGATTTGTGCCTGCCCGGATTTCTGGCGGCTAGGTCTCAGTCACCGGGCGGGCCCAGCGGGCCTCCAAGCAGAGCCGGTCGAGCCAGCGCTGCTGCACCGGCGTCCAGTCCACATCGCCCTCCCGATACTTCTCGGTCAGCAGCCGTGCTGCAACCGACGACCAATTCTTGAAGCGACCCGTGCGCGCCAAATTGACGGCATGCTTCATGGCGTCGTAGCGGCGGTAATTCATGCCCCACTCCCAGCAATTTGGACCAGCCCCGCGCCGAGCATCTTCTGCAAACGCCTGGATCGTGTCAAAGCCAAATGGTTGGTTGGGCGATCTATTGCTGCAAGCTTGTGGATAACGCACGTCGGCATGGGGAGAGCTGCTGTTATTAGCAGAAGTCTGATATCAGACAGCAGATAGCCTTTATCGGTATTTCAGCCTCGCCCGGGCTGATCAGACGGCCTTCGGCGACGATTTCCCGCCCTTTTCCCGAATGCCTCTCTCGCTGCATAGGAAGGCCGTGCAGCGCCTCCGGCATCGGGGCTGGCGCTGGAGACCGCCACGTCCGACTCGGCCCTCCTCGGCCTCGCCAGGGCCCCCTGCGTGCAATCGCAATCCGAGCGCCGCCATCGCGTGCAATATCGAGCCCCTGGGGCTCGCCCCCGGCCCATTCGATCAGGACGAACAAGGTCGAGCTTTCCCAATCAATTCGATATCGGCTATATTATTAGAAATAATTTATCATAAGATATTCGTTAACGATATTGCTCCTGCGATTATATTTTTTTGTGGACCGCTTGTGGATTGCATGGTGGTGCAACTATGCGACCGATTTGCCTTTGTTAGTCTCCCGCCATTCCATAGCGCGGAGAGACGCCATGTTCGACGACGACGGCCTGTGGCCATGCAAATGCGAGCACTGCGAGCACGAATGGTATTCGAGCATCGCAGCGATACGCGCCGACAACGAGGCCTTCTGCCCGGCCTGCGGCGGGCGCAATCTCGTGCCCTCGCCGCAATTCAATCTGGCGCTCGCCGCCGCGCGCGACGGCGCCTACGACTTCTCCTACCTGGTGCGGATCTCGCCGCTGTTCCGCTCGGGCTCGTCCGGCGCGCGGATCGGCGCGGCTGGCCGGGCGTCGGGTCCGCCCTGGCTTCCCTTGCGCTTGCCGTGAAACCTGGCGGGGGCGAAGCGTCAGAGGGCCCGGGGCAGCGTCCGCGGCCTGGGCTGGCGCCGCCCCGCCTCGCGCGGGCGCCCGGTGGCTCGTCCGGGCATCATGCAGCGGCTCCGCGGGAGGCCTGGCCCGCGCGGCCGTGCGCATGGATCGGCCTGGAGAAGCGCAGCACGGGCACGGCGCCGTCGCGGGTGAGGTCGAGATCGTAGGTGATGACGGCGCCGACGCGCTCCTGCGCCTGCGGGTCATCGCGCCACCTGTCCAGCACGACGCGCCGCGTGCCGAGCGCGAACCCCTCCTTGATGTCGTGCGTCGCCACCTGCCGGGTGGAGGCGCCGAGCGTCTGCGACTTGAGCTGCTCGACAGGCAGCTTGGCCGCCGCGAACGCGAGATCGCGCACGAGGAACGGCGCCACGCCGATCACGATCAGCGCGAGGCCTTTCAGGCCCACCGCGACAAGGCCCTCGGGGGCTGACGGCGCGGCGGCGAGTCACGGCGCCGAGGCACGTGCCGGTACGGCCGCAAGGCTTGCCATCACAAAGCCGCGCATTTCCTGTGGCTACGCTTCCTGTTTCGGCAGATCGTGCATCGACCAAGGAGACGCCAATGAGGCTCGCAATCACGGTCGCAGCGCTGTTGATGTCCATGGGCGCTGCGAGTGCGGCGGTTGGCGACCGGTTCACCTGCCACGTTGCCAATGTGCAGAACATCGATGCGCACGGGCGACCGGACAGCGGCTTCATCGAGAAGAACCTGCGCAACAGGTACGAGATAACCGTACGGAGCAACTCGATCCTGCTCGTGTACAACTACGAGGGGAAGGTCTTCTCCAAGGATTATCCGATCACGGGCGATACCAAGCTGTTTCTGGTGGCATCCAAGGCCGACTGGCTCGGCGTGGATACGCTCGCGCTGGCGAAGAACGCCAACCCGAGATACAACAATGCGCATCCTGCCTCTTTGACGGTGCAGGGCTCGTTCTTCGCGAACGCCTGGATCCTGCTTTGCTCGCGGGTCTATTGAGCAAGACCGGCACGCGCGGGCCCTAGAACGGGTCCGCCGGGTCCCATCGGGGCCGGCGCTTCTCCTTCAGCGCGGCGAGGCCCTCCTGGGCCTCGGGGCCGGAGAAGCCCATGAACTCCATGGCCAGGGAGGCATCGAACGTGGGGCCCGCCATCCTCAGCCAGTTGTTGAGCGCATGCTTGGTCCAGCGCACGGCGGCCGGCGGCATGTCGCGCAGCTTCTCGGCGGCGGCGAGCGCCGTCTCCACCACCTTGCCGTCGTCGGCCACCATGGAGACGAGGCCGATGCGCTCGGCCTCCTCGCCGGTCACGGCCTCGCACAGGAGGAGGTAGTACTTGGCCTTGGCCATGCCGCACAGCAGCGGCCACACGATCGCGGAGTGGTCGCCGGCGGCGACGCCGAGCCGGGTGTGGCCGTCGATGATGCGCGCCTTGCGGCCGGCGACCGTGATGTCGGCCACCATGGCCGCAGCCAGCCCGGCGCCGACGCACGGGCCCTCGATGGCGGCGACGATGGGCTTGGAGCAGTTGACGATGTTGTAGACGAGGTCGCTCGCCTCCTTCCAGACGCGCGTGCGCGTCGCCCAGTCGCGCGCCATCGCCTCGATCATGCCGAGATCGCCGCCGGCGGAGAACACGCCGCCGTCGCCGCGCAGCAGCGCCACCGAGGTCTCCGGGTCGCGGTCGATGTCGCGCCAGACCTCGGCCAGCTCGCGGTGGCCGTCGGCGTCGAGCGCGTTGAGCTTGCCGGGCTTGGAGAGGATCACCTCGAGGATGCGCGGGCGCGGGCGCGCGAATTTGAGGGCCTTGTAGCGCGCATATCGCTCCGTCATCGACACCTCGTCACCCGCACGCTTTGATCAGGTCCGCCGCCGCGTCTGCGGCGCCCCGCAGGGGGATCTCCTCGGCGCCGTCCTGCACCGTCACCGACAGCGTCTTGCCCTCGGTGAGGATACGTCGCAGCGCCGGGCTCAGCGTCGTGCTCGCCAGCAGCAGGAACCGGTCGTCCATCGGCAGGCGCTCCCCGGTGGCATCGAGGCCGACGCGCCCGCCCTCGGAGGACAGCTCGATGCCGATGCGCATACCGTCCCTGGCCCCCACAGGCTCGTGTATGAACCCGACCAGGATCTGGCGAGTTGCTCGCTTGCAGGCGAAGCTGACGACGAGGTCGTCGCTCTCCGGCGTGCCGTAGACCAGAGAGCTCGCTTCGGGTGTGCCGAGCGCGATCCAGCGCCGTCGATCGTCCTGGGCTCCGGCCTCGAGCGCGAGCGAGACGGCCAGAGCCGAAGCCAGCAGCACCCCGTTCAGCCGCATGTCACGCTGCCTCCGTCGTCAAAAGGAGCGCGACCAGCTTCGGCCCGCGCCTGCGTGCGGTCAAGCTCTCGCGGGCGCGCCCGCCAGCGCCGCGCGCAGGCTGGCGTGGGTCTCCTCGATCTCGGCGAACACCCAGTCGCGGAACGCCTTGACGGCCGCGCGCTTCTCCTGGCCCTTGGCGCACACGAAATAGTACGAGCGCCCGGGCACCGGCATCTCGGGCCCGAACGGCGACACGAGGCGGCCGAGGACGATGTCGCGCGCCGCCACCAGCTTGTAGGCCAGCACCACGCCCATGCCCTCGCTGGCGGCGTCGAGCGCGTGGTCGGCGACATTGAGGCGCAGCCCGCGCGTGGTGTCGATGCCGTCGACGCCCGTCATGTCGAGCCAGTCGGCCCAGGTCGGCACCAGGCCCGGCAGGTCGACCTGGATCAGGGGGAAGTGCGCGAGGTCCTGCGGCGCGCGCAGCGGCGCTGCGCCGTCGAGCAGGCGCGGGCTGCACAGCGGTAGCAGCGCCTCGTCCGACAGCTTCTCGACGTAGAGGTCGGGGTGGACGCCGGAGCTCAGGCGGATGCCGACATCGACGCCGTCGCTCGTGAAGTTGGCGTAGCCGACGCTCGCGGAGATGCGCGCCTCGACCTCCGGGTGGAGCTCGAGGAAACGGTAGAGGCGCGGTACCAGCCACTTGGCGGTCAAGCCCGGCGTGGAGCTCACCACCAGGACCCGGTCGTGCCGGCCGCAGCGCCGAGGCGCTCGACGGCCTCGCGGATGGTCTCGAAGCCGCTGCGGATGCCCGGGTAGATCGTGCGCGCCGGCTCGGTGAGCTCGATCGCCCTCGGGCGGCGGTGGAACAGCTTGAGGCCGAGGAGCGCCTCCAGCCCGCGGATCTGGTGGCTGAGCGCGGCCGGCGTCACGTGCAGCTCCTCGGCCGCCTTGGAGAAGCTCAAATGCCGGGCCGTGGCCTCGAAGGCCCTGAGCGCGTTCAGGGGCGGCAGGGGGCGGCGCATGCGGGCTTTAGGTTCTCTCATGCATGAGGCGAGATAACGTCGTTTGTGTCCCCGTTTTGTTCAAGCTACCGGTCGTTACGATCCCAACCTTGTGATGACGACCCGTCTGAGGAGGCCGATCATGCCATGCGTCGACTGCCTGCCGGGCGCGCTGGAGCCCGGGTCCGGTTCCGGGCAACCTTCGATGCCGCAAGGCGGATGCATCGGAGGCCGCATCCGCTGCACCTTGAGGACCATGTGGCGCAGCTACTGGCGGCGCCGCGTCGAGCGCGCCACGGTTTTCATGCTGCAGTCCCTCGACGCCCGCGCGCTGAAGGACATCGGCATCGACCGCAGCGAGATCGAGTCGGTGGTGTACGCGCACTGTGGGAGACGGCGCGGCGCGTAAGTCCACCCCGGGACCTCGGGAGGTCGACTCGCCTCACGAGGTCCCGGATAGCCTCGCCTGCGGCTCGGCTTCCGGGATGACGGGGGTGAATTACCGCGCGAGGTCGAGCTTGTAGGAGAGGGCGAGGCCGCCGTAGAGCTGGCTCTCGGTCTCCACGATCGGGCTGTCGGCGGCGTCGCCGATGAGATGCGCGTAGCGGCCGATCAGCAGGAGCGACCAGCGGTCGGACAGATCGATGGCGGCGGTGACCCCGATGAAGATGTCCTTGAAGCCGGCCTCGGGCGCGTAGAGCGGCGTGCCGAAGAACGCCGTCATGTAGCCCTCGGTGGCGTAGTTGGCGCCGATGCCGGTGCTGAGCTTGAAGCCGGGCGAGAAGCGGCCGGTATGCTCCACGCCGAAGCGCACGAGCCCGCCGGTGTCGTCGCCGGTGACCTGGTGGTGATAGGAGACCGAGAACGCCAGCGGCCCTGTGCGCCAAGCCGCAAACGCACCCGCGACGAGGCCGCCGTCGACATCGTCGAGGCCGGCCACGTGGGTCACGTCGTCGGCGTCGCGGCCGAAGCGGTAGCCCGCCAGCGGGCCGATCTCCAAGCCGCCGACCTGGAGCAGGCGCAGGCGCACATCGTCCACGCCCTTGATCTGCACCTTGCCGTCGCTGCCTACACCGGCGGGCAGTGCGAACGGGAAGGCGAGGGCGTCGTAGGACCTGGAGCCCTCGAAGGTGGGGGAGACATAGACGAAGCCGCCGACCTGCCAGCGCCCGGCGAGCAGATCGGGCTCGCCCTCCGCTGCCGCGGACCCGGCCGCCGCCAGCGTCATCACCAGAGCGACAGCTCCCCGGCGCCACATGCTGGCGCGGCCTGCAGGCATAGGTCCCCTCACCGGCTCCCCCTCGAGTGCGCCCACTCTAGAGAGGGGCCACGCGCGTTGGCCAGCGGGGAACCTCGGGGCGCGATGCGAACCAAGGAGGGCGTTGCCGCGCGGGCACACACGGCGGGGTGTCATTTGCCGCGCGTTGCCTGCCACTTGGTGTCCGCACCGCCCGACGAGCGGGCGCCCTCCATGGCGTTGCCGCTCACCCGCCCTGCGTACCTCGTGCCGGCGGCGGTGAAGGTGATCTGGTCGCCGTAGAGCTTGCCGTCGGTGATGAGGGCGACGACGTTGCCGGTGATGAGCCTGCCGGTGAAGCCCTGGAATTTCTGGCTGATCCGAAGCTCGCTGTCTCCCAGCTGCCAGGAGCCCACCACGTCGGCCGGCACGATCCACAGGTATGCCCGGCAGAACGACGTGCAGCCCGCCGGGGCCTCCACCGTCTGCTCCGGCTCCCAGTCGTCCATACTGAAGGTGTTGGAGACCACGCGCGTGCCGGGCCTCATCTTCAGGATGGTGGGGCGCAGCTTGAGGTTGAGCTTGGTCAGCAGGAACAGGGTGAGCACGTTCGCGTTCGAGAAATCGCTCTCGAAAATGTCCGCTTTCGCGAACGTGGCCTTGCCGGCGACGCCTTCCTTCTCGGCGTTGCGCCTCGACAGCTCGACCATGTCCGGGTTGTACTCGATGCCGTGCGCCTTGGCGCCGCGCTTGGCCGCGGTGATCACCGTGCGACCGTCGCCGGAGCCCAGGTCGACCACGTAGTCGTCGGCCGTCACCTTGGCCATGTCGAGCATCTTGTCGACCAGCGTCTGCGCGGTCGGCACCCAGACCACGTCCTTTCCCGCCTGGCCGACGCGCGGCTCGAAGGCGGACTGCGCCAGCGCGGCGCCTACGGTTCCGACCGCCACCAGGGACAGCACCGTCGGCAGACGCGTCAAGTACTGCGGGAATGTCATGCTACTCTCCACTCGGCCTATTCTCCACTAGGCCGGCCGGCTCGCCCGTCGTACGCCGTGCTGCACGAGAGGAAAGCATCGTTCGGCGGCGTTTTCCCGGTCATTTCTGGCCGGTCGTCTCCTGAGCGACGCCCTCTTTCGTGGTCTTCAGAGCAAGAAGGAGGTTCGACTCGCGCGGCCGCCATCGGTACCCGACGCCGAAATCGAGCGGCGGCGGATTGGTGCGGCGGTACAGGTCGTTGAGCCCTCGCTGGTAGGTGTAGGACCCGAACACGGCAATCGGCCGCAGATACCTCCCGAACGGTCGCAGCCGCCACTCGTCGGCCTCGAAGAAGTGTACCGGAATCCCCGAGTCGTCCTGCACCAGCGCGCTGGTGCGCTCCAGGAGAAAGCCGCGCAGGACCGCGAAGTTGCCGCCATGCAGGAGATACGAGGCGCTCTTGATGAAGGCGTCGGAGATGCCGAGCCGCTCGCAGAACTTGAGGAAGCCGCTGCGGCTCAAGCCGCCGTTGGAGAGATCGGTGCGGAAGTAGTAGAGGCTCTGCATGCGCCCCTCGGGCCCCGAGAACACGATCTTCACGGCCGGTATCGTGTCGGGCGTGCCCGCTGCCACCACCGTGCCCTCCTTGTCGACCGCGATCAGGGTGACCTCGTGGATGGTCTTGCCCGAGCGCGCGAGGAAAAGATAAAGCACGGGCAGCACGCCGGTGAGCTTGGTGGCGCGCAGCCGGGACTGCATCTCGCTGGTAATGAAGAAACTGTAGTTCAAGCGCCGAGCCGACCGACTGGCGCAAGCCTCCCAATGCCGCGCCGAGGGACCGGCGCACCGCGGGGGTGATGCTCGGGATCTCGCCGATCGGCTCGAGGCCGCTCATCACGTAGGTCGACCGGTTCGGGAAGAAGGCATCGAGGTAGAGGAAGTCGGGCCCGCTGAACATGTAGAGGACTGCAGGCTTGGGCTCGGTCAGGTTGGCGGCCGCCCACGTGCGGATCTTCGACAGGCGCTCCCGCTCGAGCCGCGACCAGGCCGCGTCCAAGGCTCTCGCGTGGCCCTGCCAGGCAGACTCGCGCGTCAGCGCTGCGAGCGGGGAGCCCGCCGACGGCTCCAGGCCGGCCAGGAGCCGGGCCACGTCGTTGGCCTTCTGGGCCTGGCTCGCTTGCTCGGCGGCCTGCTGAGCCCAGGCGCCGGGTGCTGCCGCGACGCAAAAGAGCACCAGCAGGAGCGTGCCGGCCCGCCTGGAGCCGAAACGTGCAGTCATGACCTTCCCCCCGTCCTGCCCGGCATGTCCAGGCGCGAGATGCGATAGATCACCAGCCCGGACACCATGATCCCGGCGCCGGCGAGCGCCTGTACCGGTCGTTCGATCAAGAGATTGATGATCATGAAGAGAGAGACGGTCAGGAACAGGAGCGGGGTGGCCGGGTAGCCCCAGACCTTGTACGGGCGAGGCAGCGCTGGCTGGGTGTGACGCAGCACGATGACACCTAGGACCGCAAGAAACGACGAAATCGTTAAGCTAAACTGTATGAATTGGACGATAGACTGGAAACTCTGTGTCAGCAGTAGCAGGCTCACCACAGCAAGTTGGAAAAGTATTGCGACTGCCGGCACGCCGTTCCGGGTCTTGCGCGCGAACGCCGACAGCAGCGGGAAATCCTCGCCCATGGTCATGGTGACGCGCGGGCCCAGCCACATCATGGCGCTGATCGAGGGGATGAGGCCGATGCAGATCACCGCTGCCACTATGCGCCCGCCGGTGTCTCCGAACACATGCTGCCCTGCGATCAAGGCGACCTCCTCGTGCCCCTGCAGGCGGTCGACCGGCGTGGTGTAGAGGAAGACCGCGTTGACGGAGACGTAAAGCAGCGTGACGAGGACGACGCCCGCCACGATCGAGGAGGGCAGCGTGCGCTCGGGATCGCGCACCTCGCCGGTGATGTAGGTCGCGGCGTTCCAGCCGGCGTAGGCATACATGACGTACGCCAGGGCTACGGCAAAGGCCGGGCTGACGATGTGGCCGAGGTCCGCCGTCGTCGGCGTGAACGACATCTGCGGCGGGCCGCCGAAGGCGAAGGCTGCGACAACGAACAGGACGATGAGCGCGACCTTGAGGAGCGTCGATACGTCCTGGAAGACGCTCGTCAGCTCTCTGCCCCACAGATGCACCGCGGCAATCGCCCATACCACGGCCAGCGCCAGCGGGACCTGCGGGGCCCCCGGCCAGACGCCCGCGAAATAGCTGCTGAAGGCCATCGCCGCCAGCGCCGTCGGCGCCGAGAACCCCACCGTCGCCGACAGCCATCCGGCGCAGAAGCCCACCGCGCGGTGATAGATCTTGGACAGCAGATTGTACTCGCCCCCCGACCGGGGGAAGGCCGTGGCGAGCTCCGCATAGCAGAGCCCGCCGCACAGCGCGACGATGCCGCCCACCACCCACAGCGTCAGCAGCGCGAAGCCCGACGGCAGGTCCTTGACCTGGTAGCCGAGGCTCGTGAAGACGCCGATGCCGATCATGTTGGCCACGGCGAGCGCGGTCGCAGTCAGGGGCGTGACCCGCGCGGCTGCCGCCCGGCCATTCCCAGGCGTGCCGCTGCCCGAGCTTCCCGTGGTCATGACCAGGGTTGTTAGACGAACGCCGGTGCGGCAACAAGCTTCCGCTCGGGCCCAGCTCGGGCCCAGCTCGGGCCCAGCTCGGGCGAAGGGCGTCGGCCTGTCGGGCTGGTCTGCCGGGCTGGCCGCGCCTCCACGCTTCGGACACGATTCGGGCCTAGCTGGGCACGGCGTTCTGTCTGTCCTGCCGGCGCCTGTCGGATGCAGACGGGGTGCTACGTTGGCCGCACGAGTCGGAATGGGGTTCCAGGGACTGCAAAGATCGGGCAGCAGCGGGCTGCGCGCTCTCGGGCGCGCGGCGGCTGCATTTCTCCTCGCCGCCTGGCCGTGGCCCGCGGACCGCGCCGCCAGCTCCCCGCCGGAACCCATTGCGCTGCAACGCATGACGGTGGCCGAGGCGGTGCCCGTCCCCCACCGGGTCCACGTTCGCAGTGGGCCGCTTCCGCGCGGACGCTCCAAGCTGGTCGAGTTCGACACTGCCCCCTTCCCGTATGCCGGGCTGGTGCCGCGCACCAACAAGCCGTTTCTCGATGTCGAGGAGAACGGCCGGCGCGGCCACCGCACCAGCGCCGGCCGCGTCTATTGGGAGGACGAGACCTACAGCGATCGCCAGGTCCTGTTGCACCTCCCCAAAGGCTTCGATGTGCGCCGGCCCAGCCTCCTGATCGTGTTCTTGCATGGCCACGGCGCCAGGCTCGCCGATGACGTGTACCTGCGCCAGAAGGTGCCGGCACAGCTCTCCGCCTCCGGGGTCAATGCGGCCCTGGTGGCGCCGCAGCTCGCCGTCAGCGCCGCCGACTCGAGCGCCGGCAGGTTCTGGGAGCCCGGCGCCTTCGCCCGCTTCCTCGGCGAGGCCGCCCAGCATCTCGCGCGCCTGCACGGCGACCGCCGCTCGGTCCGATCGTTCGCCAGCATGCCCGTGGTGATCGTCGCCTACAGCGGCGGCTATCTGGCCACGGCGTGGAGCGTCCACCATGGCGGCCTCGGCAACCGGCTGCAGGGCGTGGTGCTGTTCGATGCGCTCTACGGCGAGGTCGGAACCTTCGCGGACTGGATCACGCGGCAGAAATCGGCTTTCTTCATCAGCACCTATTCGCGCTCCACGGAGGGGCGCAACACCCAGTTGCAGAAGGTCCTTGCAGAACGACACATTGCCTTTACCACTGCGCTGGAGCCGCGTCTCGAGCCCGGAAACATCGCTTTCCTGCCGGCGCCCGAGGAGGCACACCACAAGGATTTCCTCACCAACGCCTGGGTCGACGCCCCGCTCAGGGACCTGCTGGCCAGGCTCAGGAGCCATACGCGCCGCTGACCGGCGCCCTGCGCACGGAGTACACGAGCCATGAGTCTTGCCATGAATTTTGACGGACGGTGGACCACCTCCTTCGGCGCCATGACCCTGCGGCAGGACGGCGCCCGTGTGACCGGCACCTACGGCACGCACGGCACGGAGAACACCATCCACGGCGAGGTCGCGGGCGGTAGTTTCACGTTCCGCTACGAGGAGGCCAGCGAGCGCGGGACGGGCTGGTTCAGGCTGCGGCGCGCGAGCAGCTTCGCGGGCGAGTATCTGGCGGAGGGCCATGCGCGTACGCTGCCGTGGCAGGGGTGGCGCGGCGTCGACGGCCTGTGGGACACCTCGCTCGGGCGGCTGCGGCTGGTCCAGGAGACGGGGCGCGTATGGGGCAGCAGCGAGCTGGACGCCAAGGTCCGCCTGGAGGGCGACCTCGGGGACAGCGGGCGCCTGTCGTTTCGCCTGCAAGGGCCCGCGCTCGAGGGCGGCGGCTATCTCGAGCTCGACGCCCACGGCTACACGTTCGACGGCGAATTTGCCGAGCAGGGGCAGTCGGCGCGCGAGCTCGTCGGCCGGCGCGCGATGCCGAGGCCGGGGCTCACCTGGCTCATCGTGCTCGAGACGCATCGCCAGCACGCGCTCGACGAAAACGAGTTCGCCTTGGGCCGGATGCTGCACGAGCTGTTCGTTCGGCTGCCGCGGGTGCAGGTCCGGCATCGCTTCTACCACGACGAGGGGAGCCTGCAGCGCTGGTGCCGCCAGGTCCTCTACCTGGCCGAGCCCTCGGTCCTGGTGCTCGCGGGCCATGGCGAGGCGCGTGGGCTCGTTGCAGGCGGGACGGTCGTGGGTCTGCCGGGCATTGTCGACAGCCTGCGCTTTGCGGATAGCGTCAAGCTGCTCCACTTCGCCTGTGCCTCCTGTCTGGCGGGGCAGGAGACCGGGCGCGCGCTCAGGGAGGCGCCGTTCCCGGTGTCCGGCTATACCAAGAACGCCGACTGGGCGCAGAGCGCGCTCGCCGACTTCGTCTATCTCGACATGATCCTCGACAAGGGGCTCGTACCCGGCAAGGCGGCGGAGGAGCTCTTGCAGCTCGTTCGTTTCGCCGGCGCCGAGGAGGTCCCGGGCTCGCCCTATCGGCCCTCCGGCTTCCACCTGGTCGACTCGGAGGCGGGCCTCGCCGAATCGATGCTGGGCTCGGTGCCGGGCCCCGCGAGCCGCTTCAAGTTCCACTGAGCCCAAGTCCGCCGCGCCGGTCGCGGCTCGCGATGAGCACGGCTTCGCAAGGTGTGAGTTTCGCCGCATCGCTCGCAGCGCCGAGGCCCTAGCTTCCGACCCGATCGGCCGCGCGATCTCACCGAAGCATCGGCATCCAGCCAGAAGCCCTGCCGGGCGCGCGCTGCGAGGCTGCGGAGGAGAGCTCGCGCCGGTCCGACGCAATGGCCAAGGAGCAAGGCGATGGGCACTCACCAACGCGTCCGCCTGTTGAGGCGGGGAGCGGCAATCTCGTGCAAGCGCGGGCCGGCAGGGTCCGCCGGCTGCGCACATGGATCTCCACGTGGTACACGGCATTGGTCGACTATTACGCGGCGGCGGCAATCTTCCAGCAGCTCTCCCGGCTCTCGGACGCCGAGCTCGCGCGCCGGGTGCTCTCGCGCGCCACTCTGGCGCGGCAGGCGGTGGAGACGCGCGAGCGTGCCAGGCGGCTGCGCAGAGAGGTGAGCCTGCGTCTGGCGCTCGAGGCCCATCTGTCGTCCCCGAAAATCTTGGCGATGCCGCGGCATCGGCGGCGCGACACGCCTTCTGCGAGAGCCCCTCCCGAGCCCGTCCGGTGTGTGTCGGCCGCGTGGGCCTGCACCATATCCTTGGGGACACGCCGTCCCGGGCGCCGTTGCAGTCGGCGCGAGAAAAAACCGCGTCCTGCGGCCATCAGGCTCCTAACCCGCTGGCGTTGTGCCATATCCCGGACGCAACCTGCGGGCTGTGGCGATGGCTCCATGCGATCCAGTGCTTTGCGTTCACTTGGTATTCAGGGGCGGCGGTACATCGCAGTCGTTACACAGTGCCTGCCCAGGGGAAGTCTCCAATGCGGCGTTACTCGTCATTCTTGCGTGGTCGGATTGCTTCTGTTGCAGTGGCATGCGTTGTCGTGGTCTTGGGCTGCACTGCAATCGAGCTGGGCTACCGCATCCATTCCGAGCGGCCGGCGCTCGCGCTCACCAGTTGGCGCGACCTGCGCATCGAGTACCAGACCTTCGGCGCCCGCGCGAAATTCGACCCGCTGCTGGGCTGGGTCTCCACGGACTGGCACGAGGGGGGAGGCTACAACACGGTCGCGCACGGCATTCGCCGCAATCCAGCGGAGCAGGACCACGAGATCCCGCCCGACGCGATCCTGGTCGTCGGCGGCGGGTTTGCCGACGGGGGAACGAACGTAGACGACGACGAGACTTGGCCGGCTCAGCTCGAGCGTCTCGTCGGCAGACGCGTCCTGAACGCAGGCGTGCCGGGCTATGCGACGGACCAGATCGTCCTGCGCGCCGAGCAACTGCTGCCGCTGGTGCGCCCGAAGACGCTGGTCGTAGGGTTTGTGGGAGAGGAGATCCCGAGAGCAGCTCTCTCGATCTACGGAGTATCGAAGCCCTATTTCATGCTGGAGAACGGCGCGCTGGTGTTGCATGCGCCCCGATCGTTCCTCGTGCCCGATCCCACCACGCCCGCCTGGCAGGCGTACGTGCGCGGCCTATTGGGATATTCGGCGGTGCTCGATGTCGTTCTGGGGCAGGTCGCCCCCACCTACTGGACGGGGAAGGCGGGACAGATGGACTTCGAGAAGATCGACAACGACCCGGCCCGCGTCACGTGTGCCCTCCTGGAGCGCCTGAAGCGGCGCACCGACGCCGATGGGATCCGCCTGCTGCTCTTGATGCAGCACGGAAGCATCGTGGTGACCCAGAAGGAGCAGCCCTTGGACGACGCGAGGACGGTTGCGCAATGTGCGACGGCAGCGGGCATCGAGGTCGTCGATCAGTTCGCGTCGCTGCGCGCGCTCGCCGTCGCCGATCTGGCCGCTTTTCGCGGGCTATACCTGAAGGGCGCCCCGTCGCCCAAGGGAAACCGGCAAGCCGCGGAGATGCTGGCTCGCGCCATCGACAAGGCGGCAATGGTGCCACCGCTGGCGGCTGGTCGTGAAGCCGAGAAGACTGTGAAACCGTGACGTCGTGAAATGAATATCACGATCTGACGACTTCACGACGTCACGATTTCACGGTCTTCGCGCCTATCCCGGCTTGTCCGGCTGCGTCTCGCGGTTGGAAGGCGCCACGGGACCAGCAGGCGCCGGAGGCGGATGCGGGATCGGAGGCAGCTTCTCGAACTGCTTGCGCAGGCGTTCCGCCTCGTCGAGCCGGCGTTGCTCCTCGAGCTTGCGCAGCCGCTCCAGCTCCTCCATGTCCTGCCCGATCCTGCGAGCGGCGAGCTCCTGCTCTAGGGCGGTCGCATCGATCTGGGGCTCGAGCGCACCCAGGGAGGCGAGCGCTCCGCGATAGGATACGGTCACCTGCGGGAGCGGCTTGCCGTCCGCGCCCGCCGGGCGCGCCTCCAGCCGCCATTGCGAGTCGAGCGTGAGGCCGTTGAGGTCGAGACGCACCGTTCCGTCGGTGCGCCCGGCGTCCGTGTCGATCACCAGGGACTTGTTGCGCAACTGACCTTCGGCAAGCTCCAGCACGACCGTTTTCCGCTCGAGCGCGAGGCTGCCAATGCCCAGCCCCGCCGCCAGACGCTGCCGCAGCGTCGCCACCAGCTTGCCTGCCTCGGCCTTCAGCGCGGCGTCGGCGGCAGCCGCGACCGAGCCGGGCCACAGCGTGCCGAGCTTCGCCTCGCCGAACGTCACGCTGCCCTTGCCCTGCAGCGCCGACATGACGGCACGCGGGCTCAAGCCGCGCCCGCTGAAGGCGATGCTGCCCTTCATCGGGCCGCTGGCGCTCGGTGAGCTGCCGCCTGCGATCTCCTCCAGCGCGATCCGGAAGTCCAGGGTGCCGCGCACGTCGGCGCCTGCCGCCGCCTTGTCGATCCTGAGGGAGGCCTTGAACTCTCCGCCCAGCCCGGAGCCCGTGATCTCCTTCACCTCGAGCTTCCCTGGCCGGAGCACCGCGGTAATTTTCGCACGGTCGAGGGCAAGGCCCTCCGCCAGGGTCAGGCGCTTGGCGCTCAGCTCTACCTGGCCCTCGAAGCCGTCGAGGACAGACGCGCTGAACGGCTCGTCCGGCCAGGGGCTCTGGCGGCCGTGGAGGATCGCGTCCGCGATGCCGGCCGCCGCATGGCGCTGGTCGAGCAGCAGGCTCAGAAGCCCCGGCACGGTGGCCTCTTCGGTGGTGAGGCTGGCATCGATGCGGCGCCGGTCGCCGACGTTCGCAAGCGCTAAGCGCCCGGAGAGGCGCGCCGCGCCGACCTGGAGGGTGAGCTTCTCGATGCCTATGGAGCCGCGTTCAACGACCAGCTTGAGCTTGCCACTGACGGGCACTCCGTCCGCCCGCAGCGGCGGGGCAAGCCCGGCGAGAGCCGCGAGCGGCGTGCCGCTGCCGGCGCGCACCTCGAGATCACCCTCGGCTTTGGCTCCGGTCTCGCCCAGGCGGAGATGGCCGCGGAAGCTCAGTCCGATATCGCCGGCCTCGAGCGAGGCGGCCGTCGCAATCCCGTCGGATGGGACACCGTTGGCGCGGATGACAACCCGGCCGGGCTTTGCGGCGTCGCCCGGCCCCGCGGGCAAGCCTCCCGCAAAGACCAGGGAGGTGACCTTCGCGCCGTTCGCGGACTGCAGCGAGGCCGTCAGGTCCGCCCGCCCGCCGCGCCAGCCGCCGGTTCCGCCATCGAGCCGCGCGTCGACCCTGACGGCGGCGTCGTTGACCTCGCCGTCGAGCACCAGGTCGGCCGCCGTCGGCGTCCGGGTGCCGAACGTGATCGTGCCGGCGAGGCGCAGTGGAGCGATGGTCCGCTCGCGGTCGGCAGCTGGGCGGAGCGCGGCAGGCACGCCCAGGAGCTCCGCCAGCGGGGCGATGCCGGCAGCGGTCTCGGCCATGACCACGCCGCGCAGGCTCCCCTTGGGCTGCGCCGCCAGGTTGTCGACGGCACCCTCCAGCTCGATGCTGTAGCCCTCGTCGCTGAGGAGACGCAGCTGCAGCTGCTTGAGGTTGCCGCCCTTCATCTCCACCACCGCACTGAGGTCGCGATAGGTGCGCTCGGACGTGACGAGCTGCCCGGCCTTCACGCGCAGGTCGATGTCGGCTCTCGCGGGTCCGGGCGCGCGCACCTCGGCCTGCTTCGCGCCGGACGTGCGGGTCAGGCGATCGAGGGCGTCGAGCAGGTTGAGCCCCTCGGGGATCAACCCGCGCGCATCGAGCCTCGGGCCCTCCAGGGCCACGACGAGCTCCGGCCGGCCGGCCCACTTGTAGCGCAGGCTCCCGCCGAGCATGGTTCCCGCCAGGCTGCCGGCCAAGTCGGGGGCCGCGGCGTGCGCCGCGTCGACGACGAGCCCGGTGCGAATCTCGAAGGGACTGTCGGCGTTCGGGCCGAGAGACACCTTCTGCCCGCCCGCCCAGGTCAGGAAGCGTGCCGCGCTCGCTCCGCGCAGATTGAGGTGGCCCTTGAAGGCGAGGGCTTCCGCCGGACCCGCTATAGCGCCCTTCAGCTCGGCCTTGCTGCCGCCGGGCAGCTCCAGGCGCAGGTCCTCGACCTCCAGCCTTCGGGCCGACTGCGCGAGCCGCAACCGCACCGGTCCCACGGCTTCGCCGCGGAGGTTGGCCTGCTGGATGTTGAGACGCATCCGCGCCCGGCCGTCCGCGGGCAACAGCTCCCGCGCCCAGGCAGCGAGCTTGGCAATGCCGTCGATAGCCGCGGTGCCCTCCGAGACGCCCAGCACGCGATCGAGGTCCAGCCAGCGCGAGGAGAGGTCCATGTCGACAGCCAGGGCCTTGCGCCAGCTGGCCCGCATGGTGCCGGCGACAATCTGCAGCCTGCCGGTCTGGTCGAAGGTCAGCGTCAGCTCGGGCAGATTTGCGCCCGCCGCGTCGGCCTCGATCGCCGCCTTGAGCTCGAAGCCTTCGCGTGCGTCGCTCGCCGGCTCCAGGTCCGGCCCGTCCGCCGACGTGCGCTGCGTCCCCAGGAGCGACCGGCCAGGGAGCGGCAGTCGCGCCGTCAGATTGCCTTTGATGCGCGTCTTGCCCATGAGGTCGACCGCGCGAGCTTCGAGCAGGTAGGAGGTGTTGGTCTCCGGAAGGCGCAGGGAGATCCTGAAGGGAATGGACCCATCGCCTTCGGGCAGGCTGGTCGACAGTCGCAGCTCGCGCTTGCCCCCCGCGGGACCGTACTCCCCGCGGAAGCGGTAGGGGCCTTCGAGCGCCGGTGCCGACAGCTCGCCGTTCAGCCCGTCGAGCCGCGCATACTCGACGCCGTCCGAGCCGTGCAGGGCGAGCACCCCGTCGCGTATCCTGAGCGACGCCAGCGCGACGTTGGCGGGCACGTAGCCGGCGGAGCGCAGGGCCTGGGCGAAGCTCTGCCAGTTCCAGCCGCCCTTGGCGTCGAGCGCCAGGCGCAGCACCGGGCGCTGAAACTCGATCTCGTGCGCCTCGACCACCCCGCGGAACAGCGGCGCGATGGAAAGCTTGATGCTCAGGCTGTCGGTCTTGAAGAAGGGGCCGTCGAGGTTCGACGCCGCATCGGCGATGCGCACCTTCTCCAGGCGGAAGTAGGGGGTCGGAAGCAGGTGGAGGTTCACGTCGCCGTCCACCTGGACCTCGCGGCCGACGACCTTCTTCGCCTCCTGCTCGAACCAGCCGCGATAGCTGTTCCAGTCGATGAAGTGGGGGACGGCGAACAGCGCAGCGATCACCGTGATGACAAACACCGCAATGGCAATGAGCAGGTTGTTCATGGGGCCGTCCCCCGGGCCGTCCCGATGGCCGCGGCGACTCGCGGAGACAGCCGCGGGCTTGCGTGCGATGCCCCGCGCACCCGCTTAGGGTGCGCCCGAGGTCGCATTCTGCCGCAGCAACCCATGCTTCATCCCTTCGCGCGGACCTCGTGGGGGGACGAGGGGCGCCCACCCTCGTTTGCCGCCACCGCGCTCAAGGTTCAGACTATCACAAGACCGCACGCAAGTGTGGATCGGGAATTTGGCAACCCGGCAATCGTTCCGGGGGTTGTGGGAAGGGCAGCGGGTGCGATTGCCTGGCACTTTCGGGTGCTATAGTTGCAGGCAATGGCCTCGAATCGAGAAACGACAGCTCGCATCGTGCCCGCCGGCCCTGCGCCGGGCGGGTCGATATCGGCGCGGGCGCTGGGACGCCCGGAGGCTCCGTATTTCGACGAGCTCAATCCGGAGCAGCGCGCGGCCGTCGAGGCGCTGGACGGGCCCGTCCTGGTGCTCGCAGGTGCCGGGACCGGCAAGACCCGCGTCCTGACCACGCGCATTGCCCATATCCTGCGTTCCGGCCGCGCCCGCGCCTCGCAGATCCTCGCGGTAACCTTCACCAACAAGGCCGCGCGCGAGATGAAGGAGCGGATCGGCGCGCTGGTCGGCGGCGCCGTCGAAGGCATGCCGTGGCTCGGCACCTTCCACGCCATCGGCGTCAAGATCCTGCGCCGCCATGCCGAGCTGGTGGGCCTGAGGTCGGGCTTCACGATCCTCGATGCCGATGACCAGCTGCGCCTCATCAAGCAGGTGATCGAGGGCGAGGGGCTCGACAAGGACCGCTGGCCAGCGCGCCAGCTGGCGGCCCTGATCGACCGTTGGAAGAACCGCGGCCTGACACCCGACAAGGTGCCGCGCGGCGAGGCGTTCGGTTTCGCCGAGGGCAAGGGCGCCAAGCTCTATGCCGCCTACCAGCAGCGCCTCAAGGAGCTGAACGCGGCCGATTTCGGCGACCTGCTGCTCGAGGTGCTGCGGCTGTTCCGCGACAACCCGGACGTGCTGGCGGACTACCAGCAGCGGTTCCGCTACATCCTGGTCGACGAGTACCAGGACACCAACATCGCCCAGTATCTGTGGCTGCGCCTGCTCGCCGGCGGCACGCCCAACATCTGCTGCGTGGGCGACGACGACCAGTCCATCTACGGCTGGCGCGGCGCCGAGGTGGACAACATCCTGCGCTTCGAGCTGGACTTCCCCGATGCGACCGTGATCCGGCTCGAGCGCAACTATCGCTCCACCGGCCGCATCCTGGCCGCGGCGGCCGGCCTGATCGCGCACAACGAGGGCCGCCTCGGCAAGACGCTCTTCACCGACGACGCCTTGGGCGAGCGCGTCACCGTCGCGGCCTTCTGGGACGACGAGGAGGAAGCGCGCGCGATCGGCGACGACATCGAGGCCCTGCGCAAGGGCGGCCAGCGCCTCGACGAGATCGCCATCCTGGTGCGGGCCTCGTTCCAGATGCGCGCCTTCGAGGACCGGTTCGTCACGCTCGGGCTGCCCTACCGCGTGGTCGGTGGCCCGCGCTTCTACGAGCGCCAGGAGATCAAGGACGCCATCGCCTACCTCGAGATCACCCTGAACCCCGCCAACGACCTGAAATTCGAGCGCATCCTCAACGTGCCGAAGCGCGGGCTGGGCGACACGAGCCTGCGGCGCATCAACGAGCTGGCGCGGGCGCGCGGCGGCATCCCGCTCCATGCCGCCGCGCGCGAGATCGTGGAGACGGAGGAGCTGACCGGCAGGGCGCGCAAGTCGCTCGCCGATCTCATCGCCTCGTTCGAGCGCTGGCGCGGCGCCATCGAGGGCATGCGCCACACCGAGCTCGCCGAGCTGATCCTCGACGAGTCCGGCTACACCCAGATGTGGCAGCAGGACAAGAGCCCCCAGGCCCACTCCCGGCTGGAGAACCTCAAGGAGCTGATCCGCTTCATGGACGAGTTCGAGACGCTGCAGGGCTTCCTGGAGCACGTCGCCCTCGTCATGGACGCCGACACCGCCGACGGCGAGGAGCGGGTAACCCTCATGACGCTGCACGCCGCCAAGGGCCTGGAGTTCGACGTGGTGTTCCTGCCCGGCTGGGAGGAGGGGCTGTTCCCGCACCAGCGCAGCCTGGACGAAGGCGGCAACGCGGGCCTGGAGGAGGAGCGGCGGCTCGCCTATGTCGGCCTCACGCGCGCCAAGCGCACGGCCAAGGTGAGCTTCGCCCAGAACCGGCGCAATCGCGGGCTGTGGCAGGCCGCCGCGCCGTCGCGCTTCGTCGACGAGCTGCCGGCCGAGCACGTCGAGGTGGTGGAATCCAAGAGCGCCTATGGCGGCGGCGGTGCCGGCCGTTTCAACCCCTACGGCCGCAGCCGCTTCGATGAGCCCGGCGCCGGCTTCGCCAGCGGCTATGCCACGCCAGGCTGGCAGCGGGCCAAGGAGCAATGGGGCCGCGAGGACCGCAAGCGATCGCGCGGCCCGATGACCATCGAGGGTGAGCTTGTTGCCTCCTCGACCGGGCGCGGATCGGGCTACGTCCCGGGCGAGCGGGTGTTCCACCAGAAGTACGGCTACGGCGATGTGGCCGAGGTGGACGGCAACAAGCTCATCGTCGACTTCGACAAGGCCGGCCAGAAGCGCGTCATCGACAGCTTCGTCGTCCGCGCCGGCCAGGCGTAACCCCATCCACCCGTCATCCCGGAAGGCGACGCCGGTGGCCAACTATCCGGGACCTCCCAAAGCGAGTCTCACCTGCGAGGTCCCGGATCGGAGCGCCAAGGCTACCTGATCTCCGCACTCAGCTTCCGAGTCAAACCCAGGGCTTGGCCGCCTGGACCTTGGACTCGTAGTCGCCGATCGCCTTCTCGCTCCCCAGCGTCAACCCGATGTTGTCCAGGCCCTCCAGCAGGCAGCGCTTGCGGAAGGGGTCCATCTCGAAGGTGATGCAGCCGCCGTCGGGGCCGCGGATCTCCTGCTTCTCCAGGTCGATGGTGATGGTGGCGTTGGCGCCGCGGCTGGCGTCGTCCATCAGCTTGTCCACGTCGGCCTGCGGCAGCCTGATCGGCAGGATGCCGTTCTGGAAGCAGTTGTTGAAGAAGATGTCGGCGAACGAGGGCGCGATCACGCAGCGGATGCCGTAGTCGAGCAGCGCCCACGGCGCGTGCTCGCGCGAGGAGCCGCAGCCGAAGTTCTCGCCCGCAACCAGGATCTGGGCCTTGCGGTAGGCCGGCTTGTTGAGCACGAAGTCGGGCTTCTCCTTGCCGGCCTCGTCGTAGCGCAGCTCGTAGAGCAGGTACTTGCCGAGCCCGGTGCGCTCGATGGTCTTCAGGTACTGCTTGGGGATGATGGCGTCGGTGTCGATGTTGATCATCGGCAGCGGTGCTGCGACCCCCGTCAAGGTCGTGAACTTGTCCATGCCTTGCCCGTCCTCCCGTCCTTGTTGCCTGCCTCAAGCCCTGAGCCCGTCCGCCAGCGCCTGGAAGTAGCCCTCGGCCTCGAGCAGCCGCTCGATGCGCCCGGCGTGCCCGGCGGCCAGCATCCCCCGCAGCGGCCCCTTGCCGCCGAGCTGGCCGAGCCGCCTTTTAACGCCAGCCAGCTTGCGCCCGTCAAGATGATAACAAGTGCGTGACCGGCTCGACCATATCGCGCCATGCCGACCGTAAGTCGCTGACGCGATTGACGTTTCGCCTCTCTGCCTTCCACATGCTCAACCGCCTCGAACCGCCTCTACCAGCCCACTTCGGAGACTTTTTGGAGACTTTTTGTGCCCCGCCTGCTGCTCACTGATATCGCCATTCGCGCGCTGAAGCCCAGCGGCAAGCAGCGGAAGTTTTGGTGCTCGCGCACTCCCAACTTCGGTCTGCTTCTCTCCCAAGCCGGCGGCAAGTCTTTCTTCTTCATGGCACCGCGCACGCGGCGCCGCATTGCTCTCGGCAAGTGGCCAACGACACCTCTCAAGCAGGCCCGAGCCGCCGCACGTCGGCTGCTCCTCGATCCGCAATCCACCGCCCTTACGCCCGCAACGTTCTCCGAGGCCTTCACCGCCTACTACGACCGCCGCATCGAACCGAACTACCGGACGCGTACCGCCACCCAGCTCAAAGGTCTCGTCGAACGTCATGCAGGGACGCTTTCTTCCAAACGCATCGCGGCGCTGACGACGCAGGAGCTTGCCGACCTCCTTGCCGCTCCCACCATCACTCCGACCCAAGCCAATCACCTCTACGGCGTCCTACGCACATTTTTCAAGTGGGCTCAGCAACAACAGTACGTCACGCGCAGCCCGCTCACTTTCCCCAAGCCGCATAAGGAGAAGTCACGCGACCGCGTGCTCTCTGACGACGAGCTCCGCAAGGTGTATCTGGCCGCGCAGACCATGGGCCACCCTTTCGGCTTCATCATCTTGTTCTGCATCCACACCGGGCTTCGCAAGAACAACGTCGCGCACATGAAATGGACCTACATCACCGAGGAGTACATCACCTTGCCCGCGGCAGTCATGAAGAGCGAGCGCGAGCACATCCTCCCCAATCTCCTCAACAAAAATCTTACCCTTATTCCAAAGACTTCCGAGTACCTATTCCCCTCCTCGGTCGGCAAACCTTTCAATGCGTGGACGTACAATAAGCTCCGCCTCGACGAGCTGAGCGGCGTCTCCGGCTACTGCATCCACGACCTGCGGCGCACCTTCAGCAGCAAGCTCGCCGAGTGGAAGTGCGCGCCACCGGACATCATCGAGCGCCTGCTCGGCCATGCAACGGCCCTCTCGCCCGTCGCCCGCGTATACAACAAGTGGCACTACCTGCCCCAGATGCGCGAAGCACTTGAGCTGTACGAAAAGCATCTCGCTGCCTTGATCGCCGAACACTGAGCGTCCTAGATTCTCGCTGCGCCTGGCGTAAAACCCGGGGGCATCGCGATGCCTCGTTCATTCGAGGTACTCGCGATGCAACGCTTCCTATCTAAGGCTGAAGTTCGGGATAAGGTGAAGCTCTCATATACCGAGATTGCGCGTCGGGAGGAGCGAGGAGAATTTCCACAGCGTATCCCGCTTGGTACTCACCGCACCTCACGGCGTGTATATCTCGAGAGTGAAATCGACGCCTGGATCTTGGCACAGGTACAGCGCGCGCGGCCCGAATAAGGGGCCACGGGGCTCACCGGGCAACTGGTGAGCCTCTGTCCTTTACCCTCCAGCTGCCTTACAGACTTGCCTTACAGAGGCATCCAACTTGCCTTTTTGCAAGGCAAACTGCAGGGCAAATTTCCCTCGAACATATCGCGCCATATAGCCACATTTCCCACCCGGCCATTAGTCGCGTGCTCCGCGACCCAACTCGCCTCGGCCTTACCGTTCTCACTAACCTAAAGCGGCCGACTTACGCCCCGAGCCCTTACGTCCTTTATGTCTTTGACGGACTACGGGCTCGGGGGGCTTCGTTGGGTCGCGGAGTACGCTCAGCATATATATAGACACACATGCATGGCCGGGTGGGGACAGTTCCCGCACGCATTACAATGTATCGCATGGCGGTCGATCTTTATGTTCAGCATCGCGATCCCGACGGACAAATTTCCACACCAGGAAATCCGTTCGCGAAGACGAAATCGAGTTGAGCGATTTGCCGAGCGAGAAAAATTTGGGCGAGACGAACCGGCGCGCGATGCTGAACTGAATGATCTCGCCTTCGCCTACTCCGACCTCGGCCCCGTCGAGCTCACCGAGCGCGAGCGCAACTATGGCGTCTACGTGCTCGGCAAAACCGGTAGCGGCAAGACGGTCGCGCTCACGAATGCCGCGCTCCTCGACATCGAAGCCGGCAAAGCGCTCATCTTTTTCGATCCGCACGGCGACGCGGCGCGCAGCCTCGTCGCGCGCATCCCGAGGTGGCGCGCGGAAAAAGTCTGCTACCTCGATCTCTCGCGACTGAACACCGTCGCCTGGAATCCCCTCTCCGGCGTGCCGCCGCACAAGGCGGCGCTCGCGGCGATAAATCTCACGGATGCGCTGAAGGATATTTGGCCGGACACGTGGGGCGAGAGGCTTGCGAGTTTTCTGCGCAACGGTTTTCAGCTCCTCATCGAGCACGGCCACGCCACCTTGCGCGATTTGCCGCGCATCTACTACGACAGGGACCACCGCGAGCGCTTCACGTCGCGCATCAAAGACCCGGCGCTCAATGAATTCTGGAACGGCGAGTACAAGTCCTACGACGATCGCCAGCGGCGCGAAGCGCAAGGTCCCATTCTCAATCGCATCGGACAATTTCTTGCGATCCCTGAAATCCGCTCCGTCGTCTCGCACCCATTCTCGACGCTGAAGCTCAGAACGGCGATCGACGAGAATTACATCGTCATCGTCAACCTCTCAAAAGGAACGGTCGGCCACACGCCGAGCTCCATCTTCGGATCGCTCCTCGCATCGTCGATCAAGACCGCGCTCATGTCGCGCGAGGACACGCCGGAGGACGAGCGCGGAGCGCTCGCGTTCTACGCCGACGAATTCCACAACTACGGAACGATCGCGTGGGCGGAGATGCTCTCCGAATGCCGCAAGTACGGACTACAGCTCACCCTCGCTCATCAGTTCGCCGCGCAGCTCCACCCGCAGGTGCTCTCGGCCGTCCTCGGCAACGTCGACACCATGATGATCTTCCGCGTCGGCATCGACGACGCGCAGCGCTTGCACAGGAATTTCACGCGCAACAACCAGCCGCTCAACCCAGCCGAGCTCGCCGAGCAGCAGCCCTACCATGCCTTCCTCAAGCGCGGCCTCGAGCACTATCGCATTGAAACTGCGCCAGCTTTTCCGTCGCTCGACCGCTACGATGCGAATGTCAGAAGTTCGCTGCGCCGATTTGGTGCCTAACAGTGTAGGCGCGTCGTGCTCGCCCGCAAGGTGTGGTATATCGACTCCATTCTGAATTTCTGCATTCTTCCCTTGCGGGCTGTGCGCGCCCGCGCCTTGGGGACAGTTACACAATCGGGGGAAGGAAGGATGTCGGGAACCTTCCGCGCACTCATAGCATTTATCGTTGCCGCAATTGCACCGACCCTGTTGACTGCGTCAGCCTTTGCCGAAGGTGTCCTTGTATGCGGCAATCGCGCCACAGACGGCGTGACCGGTTGCGCTATAAACTATAACTATCCAACTGCAGCAGCTGCATACAATGCCGGAATTGCCCAGTGCGTTGCCGCGGGCCTTCTCAACTGCAAAATCCTCGCGACCTTCCGCACCTCCTGCTACGCCTACGCCTTTACGCACGGCGCCGGCGGCTGGGGCGCCAACGGCGGCGCCGACCTAGCAAGTGCCCAGACGGCCGCCATAGCGTCGTGCCAAGATGACAACCCCGGCTTCTCTTGCTACGTCCACGGCTCGGCATGCGACACCGTCGACGAGCACGCGCTCCGGCAGGCCCAAGAGGAGAAGCGCGCCGAGGAGCAGAAGAAACTTCGGAAGAGGCAGAGGCCGAGCCCGAAGCATGAGCCTGGCTCGAGAAGTTCTACGACGAAGTCATTCGCTCCAAGAAGCCGAAAAAGAGCGGACGAACAAGCAGCTCGCAAGCGACAAGCCGACGCCCAGCGACGCGCGCGCACTCAAATCCGACATGACATTCTGTTTTGAAGGCGAACACTTCGCCTGCAATCGCCTCCTGCTCAATCCTGCACTACCGCTCGACGATCGCCCACGCGTCGAGCAAAAGCACCAAGAGCTTCTCGGCGGACAAAGCGCCTCAAGTGCCGACGAAGGCCGACGCTCAGCCCGCGCCGACATCTCTACCGAACGCCGCCCACGAGCAGATAGTGAAAGCGTGCGAGCGCTACGATCTCTCTGCCTGCCATCGCATCAGCAGAACACCACTGGCCGACTTTCTCGGCACGGGGATCACCCCAATCGGAGATGACAAGAGCAAACAGATTACGCGCTTCAATCGCGCACTCGCGAACGCTCAGACGTTCGCGACCTATCTCAATGAGTGCGCGCAAAAAAAACGTATGGCCTGCGACGCCGCGCTGCAGATGCCCGGCCATCTCCGACGCAGCACCGCACTCGCATAATAGCGAATTGCAAGCAGCGTTGCCTTGGTACAGCCTCGACGACCCGAAGCATTTCATGTGGACGCTGATCGCGCTTCCGATCTTCGGCTTCCTCGCTTTCGTCGTGCTTGCTCGCCGGTCCCCTGCCAACATTCCTTCATATGCATCCCATGCTCGTCCGCTCGATCGCCTCTATTACCTTGCCCGCTCCCGCATCGCGCACATGCCTCTTCCAACCGTGGCCGCGACGCCCGCGCAGCGCTTGCGGCATCATCGAAAGGTTCACGAAATCCGATGGAGCGGCGTCGACCGCGGCCTCTGCCCCGTCCGCAACCCGACCTCACCGCGAGACCCAGAAACGGCGCGCACCGCACTGCAACTCGCGCACTCCTATCTGAGCGAGCTCCCTGAGCAGCTCGCCTCGGAGGTGATCGACAATCCCGACAGCCGCCGGTTCGCACCGCAGCACGTTGGCCCTCGCCGCGAAGCAGCTCGATATCGCGCAACGCGCCGATCCGACCGCCAACCTTGTTATCGACAGCGACGATTCCGGCTCTCTCGACCCACGTCACAACAGTGGCTGCGCGCACGCACGGTGCAGTTCGAGGCACTGACGTGGTGCGCCGACAAACCACGCCATGAAATACGGTTGCTCACTCAAGCCGACCGAGATCGATCCGACCTTTGCTGCCGCATTCTATTCTCTCGGTATCGCGCACTTCCTCAGCCGCAATCGTAGGCAGGCAATTGCCGCGCTTGAGAGAGCCTGCGCGCTTGACCCCGGCAACATCGAAACGCGAAAGGCGCTCGACCGCGCGCGCCATATGACCGACGCCGAGATAGCGACCTACAGGCTGTCGAATGTCGCCGCCAAGACGACAGCGGCCGGGATCAAGACTTGGAACGTCCTCAAGCTCGTGTGGATCTTCGGCCTCCCGCTCGCCATCGTTCTCATTGTCGCGCAATTCATGGGCAGCGTTACCGATTCCCTCAAGGCCATCTTCGCCCTCTTCGTCATGAGCGCCGTATTCGTCGGACTGCGTCGCTTAAAGGATTGGTTCGATAACTCCTGAACCCATGCCAGACCAGAAATCCATCCTCCCCTTCATCGCTCCCCTGCTCGCGCAGCGCGCATCGCAGTTCGCGCTCCGGTCGGCGCATCCCCACCGGCTCTTCAATGACCGACCCGTGCCGATCGCCGACTACCATGCGCACCTAAAGGCGATCTATGACGCCTCCCCATTCGGCAAACCCGAGCTACCTCGCCGACTTCATTCACGCCCTCGCGGTCACGAGCATCAGCGATTTATCGCCTTCGCTGTCGCAAGCCGTCTTTGAAGCATACGTCCGTTGCGTTCAATCATTCCTCGTCGACAACGAGCTGGTGTTCGACTTCCCACAGTTCGACCGATCGCTCATGCACGAGGACAACTACACCATCCCGCTGCGTCGCGAGTTGCAACGGCTCGAACCGATCCTTCTCCACAAGGATCACATACTTGAGACCTTCGGGCGCCTCATCGTCGGAATGCTCGAAGAGATCGCACGGGAGCATCTACCTGACGCTGCATTCGGGGATGACGGAAAACCGGCACCGTTTAAGGTGCCGCTCCTCACGCTCATCAAGCAGCCGCGCGACTTCGTCGAGAAGGCAATGACTACCTTCATGAGCCAGGAGCAGCACAACACCACCGAGCCGTACTCCTTGGCGTTCTGGAACACGCGCAACCGGCTCTTCGATAACCTGCTCGCGGCCTCGGGCCTCACGCTTGAGCAGGCCAACAAGAATCCGCAAAAGATGGTATTTCCGGCAGGCTCCGATCTCGCCGCCGACGAGCTTGCGGCCACCTACCTGGCCAACACCCCGTTTCTGCAACTTCTCCGCATACCGGTCCCGTTCGAGCTCACCGCGCGCTTCTCCCATCAGCACATCGTCGCGACGCCCGGAGCCGGCAAGACCAATCTCATCGGCGTGCTATTGGCCAAGGACTTCGACGACGTTGCAAAGGGCGCGGCGAGCGTCATCGTCCTCGACAGTCAGGGCGATCTCATCAACAGCATCGTGCGCATCAAGGACTTTGCGCCCGGCGGCCGTCTGCACGACCGCCTCGTCTACATCGACCCGACGGACATCGAGTACCCGCTTGAGCTGAATTTCTTCGCTCGCCGCGGGAGCAGAGCCCTCAACCCACTCCAGAAGCGGACCGAGCACTCCGATCTCGTCGACCTCCTGCTCTTCCTCTTCGGCGCCCTCAAGCAAGAAGCCACCGGCCGGCAGGAAACGCTCATCAAAGCCGTTGCCTCCCTCATCCAGGAAATTCCTGACGCGACCCTTATGACCCTCAACGCCATCTTCGAGCCGGCGGACAAAAAGAAACCGACTCTCGGCAAGTTCAACAACTATCTCGCGCGGCTCGATCCTGCGGTCCAAGAATTCTTCGCCGTAGACTTCAACTCCACGGAATTCAGTCAGAGCCGCTCGCAGATACGAGCGCGCGTCCAGTCGCTCATCACCGACCCCGTTTTTCGCGCCATGTTCTCCGCGGCGTCGCAGAAGCTCGACTTCGCGGGCGAGATGAATGCGGGGAAAGTGATATTGATCAACGCCTATGAGGATTTGCTGAAGACCGGAACGGAAGTGTTCGGCCGCTTCTTCATTGCGCTCGCGGCCCAAGCCGCGCAGGCCCGTCAAAATATTCCCGAAGCCCGACGCATGCCGACATACTGCTACATCGACGAATGCTACAAATTCATCAAGGACGATACGAACATCGAGACGATACTCGACACCGGCCGCAAATACCGGCTCGGCGTCATCCTCGCCCACCAACGCTTGAACCAACTCTCGGACGCCCTGAAGTCCGCAGCTTCCGGCGCCGCCATCAAGATGGTGCGGGCACCCATCCACGAAGACGCGAGAACTCTTGCGAGCCAACTCAGCACGTCGGCCGAGTACTTCGACGCGCTGCCAGAGCACACGTTCGCAACACGCGTCGCCGGCATGCGGCAACCGGTTGCCCTCACAATTCCCTTGAGCCCGTTTGCGACCGCAGAGCACATGACCGACACCGAGTTCGACGAAGTACGGGATGTGATGCGCCGCAAGTACGCTCGCTCAGATCATCCGTCCCCCCGGAGCGAACCTGCTCCCACCGAACCTCCGCTTGGCGGTACCAGTCCCCCACCTGCTGAGCCCGCCCAGCCGGAAACAACGCGCAAGAGCGATGACGACTTCGCTCTGAAGCCGGGCAAAGAGTGGTAATGATATAATTCACGCAATTGTGTGAATGCTGCATAATGCACCACTTCGCCCCACATCGTCCGTGCTACCGGCGCAGCATCTCGCAATGCGGGACTGCTGAACTATTTCCTCATGCATGAAAGCACCCACACGCCGGCATCGCAGCAGCGACAAACCGATCGGCTACCATCGGACGATCGCCCCGCACGAGATCGACGAGCGCTACATCGAAGTGCTCCGTCGTCTCGAGCCGTACCATCACTTCAAGTTCGCCACGATCCCGTGGCTGCACTACCTCACCAACTTCAAGGGTGAGTATTCCGTCTTCCGCAAGTACCTCGCCTACTTGCGGCAAGCACCGAACCACTACCTCTCCTGCCCCGAGCACCAGAACGCGTCACCCAACACGCCGTACAAGACGCTCGTCTACGAGCTCGCGCGAGCGCGGTCTCAACGAGCTGATCAATCGCGGCATCGTCGCGAAGCGCCACTCACCGGACCCGGAGGCGAAGCCGCCGAAGTCAAAGCGCAATCACGCGTTCGCGCTGCACCGCTCCAATTCCTACTATCACGAGATCATCGTCGACGTCGGCTACTTCGCTCCCCTGCAGCATCTCGTGCGCAGTGATCCGAACCTGCGCTTGCTCGACTTTGCGGAGCTCATCGTGCATCGCAATGTGCCGGCGAAGACGCGCGACGCGAAAGACCCGCTCCTCGTCGAACTGAAGTACGAGACGCTGCGCTTCGACGGCACGCCGCATCTCATCATTCGCAAGCGCGAGGATGGCGTCTCGCTACCGCTCGGCATCCCCGGCATCCAGGTCGACCGCGGCACCGAGACGTTCGAGCAAGTCGAGAAGCATCTCCTGCACGCGATAGAGTTCATCGAGCATCGTCACTACGAGCGGCATTGGGGCTTCGACAACTGCCTCATCCCCTTCCTCTTCACCAAGGAGGTGCGCAAGAACCGCGCGATGCAGTTCGTCCGGGAGAAGCGCGGCAAGTGCTCGTTCCTGCTGTTCCAGACCATTCCGGACTTCGGGCTCTTGCGCCACTTCCCGCGGCCGGAGCACTACGATCGAACGTATCAATACAAAGAGGATGAGCCGCGGCATCCGGACAACATCCACGTCTTCACCAACCCGTGGCAGCGCGTTGGCTACCCCGACTTCTACCTCAACACCTTCGACGAAAAAGGTGCCGCATGAAGCGCACCATCATCGCGGGCGCCGGCGCCCTGGTCGCGCTCGGTTTTCTCTTTGCGTCGGCCGTCGCGAACTACCTGTTCGGTGCGAGCCTCGGCCGCACGCCGTGGGAAGCACATCTCTATGGCGCTGTCGGCGTCCTCGCCGTTGCCATGAACGCCCTCGCCCCGTTCTATATCTCCTGGTCGCTCGCGGCCTCACGCAGGACGACCGCGGCGGCGACCGCCGTGCTGTGGGCGCTCTGCCTCATCTACTCGACGACATCCGCGCTCGGCTTTGCGGCAGAGAACAGAGAAGGCACGGCCGTCGCCCAGCAAGTCTCGCATGATGCCTACGAAGATACGCGCCGCGAGCTCTTCGATCTCGAAGCGCGGCGCAAGGATGCAAGCCGGAAAGACAGAGCGCGGCTCGATGCGAAGATAGATGATGCGCGCAAGCGCCTGGCCGCGGTGCGCAACAAGAATCCGGCGCCGGCCGATGCACAATCGCAATTCCTGTCCGCTCTCACGCGTGGGTTCGTCGACGCTCGCCATGTGCGTGTGGCACTCGTCGCCTTGTTCTCGCTCATGGTTGAGTTGTGCGCCACCCTCGGTCTCTTCGCGGCGCTCTCGCACTCGTTTGAAAAGCCGCCCGTCGCACCCGCCGTCAGTGCCTCAGTCAATCGCTGGAAGCCAAAAGCCTCTTAGCGATCACTCCGCTTCCGCCTCCGCTGCGTCGAGCGCGAAGCCGATGATCGCGCGGGCCGCGCGCTCTTGCTTGTCCTCGGGCAGGTTGCGAAGGACCTCGATCGCCTCTTCGAGAACGTTTTGCATATACAATATATAGTATAGTACGGCCGCCGCTGGTCCGCGCCCCACGTGGTATTATTCCAGCGCCTGTATGGTGAAAGACTTTGACCGCTGGAACGATCGCAAGAAGGACCTCGACGGCCGCGGCGATCGCCCCTTCTATCACGCGCGCGAAGTCTGGTGGTGTTCGGTGGGCGTCAACGTCGGCAACGAGCTCGACGGCACCGGTAAGCATCACGATCGCCCCGTGCTCATCCTTCGCCCCTTCAATGCCGAGACCTTCTTCGGCATCTGCCTTGTCGGCCACGCGCGGACCGGCCGCTACTACTTCCCTCTCGGCAAGATCGATGATCGCGACGCCGTCGCCAACCTCTCACAAGCGCGTCTTTTCGACAGCAAGCGGCTCATCCGGAAAATCGGCACCATCGACGAGCGCACCTTTCGCGAACTCGCCAAGGCGCTCGCGCTCACGTTGTTCCCATTCCTGCCGCTGAAATAATTTGCCCCGCGAGCGCGGGGCGAGGCCGAAGCCATATGTAGACTGAATACTATTTGATGTGCTCGACCGCGTCAAGCCCTTGACAAACATGCTCGCGGTTGGCGACGCTATGCGTCGCCAATGCGGGGCAGGCACTGGACCGGGAGGGGCTCCGCACTGAGGGCTTTGTACAATTCGCCGGGCAGCACTAATCTCCCGCCAGCAAAATCCGGCTCCAGCCGCGTCACCACAAAAAGCGTCTTCTGTTCAAAGTCCCACGAGGGCCGCAAGCACGCACCGGCGGATTTGCCAAGGACTCCTCTTCTGGGCCGCCATGCCTTTGTGCTATCTATCTTCGACCGCGCGCGAGCTGACGGGGTTCCAATGCGCACGACTCTTGTTCTGGTTGCCGCTTGTCTAGCCAGCGCTGCGCCTCTGCACGCGCAGCAATTCACCGACACCTTGTTCTGTCAGGTGATGCAGGAGATCGCTGCAAAGAGCAACAAGGATGCCGGTAGCAAGGTAGACTCCATCACCACGCACATGGGGATGGCGGTTCTCTGCAACATGAAAGTGATCGATTTCAAGAAGCATCTCGACGTGCCGTTCAGTGCTCTCGGCGCTGGTTGGGAGGATCGAAAACAAGCACAGTGGAATCAAATCTACTGCAACAACGTGGGCTTCTCACAGGCAATCGCGAACGGCTGGCATATTTCGACTACGACGACCGATGCCGATGGCAAGCGCCACTACATGGAAGCGAAGTGCAGGTAGCTAACTCAAAGTCGGTCACCCTATGGATGCTATTGGCGAACGTATTGCAGGCTGAGTCCGTGCAAGACTTTCTCGCGGCGGTAAGTCCGTTGCATGCTCGCTTCAGTGGACAGCGACACATCTTCCGTGGCGTGTCGCTGGAGATGATGAAATTGGTTCCGTCCGCATTGCGCAGGCCCGAGGCGAAGGCAAGCGCAACCCAACAAATGCTGGACTATATTCGCTACAAGGATGCTCCAAGCCGCCTAGTGGGTGAGTTCAAGATTCTCAGAGACTTCTATTGGAAGCTTACAGACAACGGCCTCGCTGTCCCTGACGACACGCAGGAACTTAGAGGTCTGCTCCGTCGTGACGCCAAGGACGATCTGTTGTTGAAGGTGCTCAATGAGCGCGGAGACGTGTGGCCGCCGCCCGAAATCGATGGACTGCTGGGCCTAGCGCAGCACTATAGCGTTCCTACCCGCTTGTTGGACTGGTCGCGCAGTCCATTTCAGGCGGCCTACTTCGCCGCGATCGGTGCGACTAAGCGCTTTCTCACTGCAAAGGCCCTGACCGACGAGCGACTTGCGTTCTGGGCTTTGAACGCAAACGTCGTCTCTATCTTTGCCAACTTGGCAAGAGACAGAAAGATCGAGGCCGTAACTGTCAGCAGCGCCACAAATCCCAATCTTCACGCGCAACGCGGTCTGTTCACGGTCATGCGGACCAGCATTGCAAGCTACGATGCGAACTTCGAGGCGCTGTCGCTCAACGAGCAATATAAGGCGCTGGTCGACTACGTGAAGGACGATAACGGCAAGCTGCTACGGCCTTTCACGTACATCACGTTGCCGATTTGTCTGGGACCAGAACTCGCACGCGACTTGTCGAAGTTGGGCATCAACGCGGCGACGGTGTTCCCAGGCTTCCAAGGTGCTGCATCCTCTGTGCTGGAAGACGCGACAATCGAACAGGGCATGCAGCAACTTGCTGATTTCGGCAAGGCCGCAATCGAGCGCGCAATTGCAGCGACGAAGAGCAAGTGACCCCTGACAGGCTTCGCTCGGAATTTAATCCCCGGCCGACTTCGTCGGAATACGCATCCCGACACATCTTTGCTCTTCACAGAATGCGCCAAGTGTCGAGAGTCCGCATCGATCGCGGAACGCCTTCGCTCACGCACGAACGGGCGCGAGCGCTTTACCGCCGTTGCCACTTGCCGATCTCGATCTCACTGTCGAAGTCGCGAAACTTCACGAACGAGAACCGATCGAAGAAGCCGTCGCGGCCGAGGAGGCCGTGGCCGCTCTTGGAGAAATCCGGCATGAAGCCAACGTCAGCGGCGAAGCTTGGGGCACTGCTATCGCCGACTTGGATTTCAACCGGATGCACATAGATGGGCCGGCGTTGCCCAGCGACGACACCACCGACATAGAGCACTTTGGTAGTCGCGGTGATGTTGATGCCGAGAAGCTCGCCGATTTCCGCTGAGAAGATGCAGCGGTCGGAGCCGCTGTCGACGAGTGCTTCGTATCTGATGCCGGGCAAAGACAGTGCACGTGGATTATGGAGCGTGATCAAAATCACGGGACGTTCGATCGCGATACCATTGGGGTTCGGGTAGCGCTTGTAGCTGAACTTCATACCCCCGCGAACAGGTCGAAGCTCTCGGGCACGTGATACAGGATCGGCGACTTTGATTGCTGAAGGGCGGCTTGGTGCGCCTCCTTTGCGGTCGCCGCGGCGGCCAAGACCGTCGTCTCGTCATCGGCGAGCGCCACCCACTTCCCGCGGTACTGTTCAAGCAGATGCGTCCAGTTGGTTGCCTTTGCCATACCTAATCAGTATACACTCAAACAGAATGTTCCGCACATGAAGGCGGCGCGAGCGCGCGAAAGTCGAAGAAAAGATTTCTCGCTTTCTTTCCGGTTGATATGAGGCAGCAAAGAATTACAATGCGTAGCTATGTTCCAACATGCGATATTCAATAGCGTTATTCTTTCGACATTTTGATCACGATTCATTTCATCCATGCCCACAGTCACCGCACCAATCGAGACGACGCGCCGCAAGCGCCGCTTTGTGCGCGACGAGCCCGAGCGCTTTCAGCTCACCGAGCGTGACATTGCGCTCGTACGCCACGTGGCCGACCACCGCTTCTTGCGCTCCACCCATCTATCCAAGCTCTGTCAGGCGTCGCATGCGAAAGTCTGCCGCAGGCTGACGCATCTTTTCCATGCAGGCTACCTCGACCGGCCCCGCGCGCAGTTCGACCACTACCGCGAGGGTGGCGGTTCGGCGCCGATGGTCTACGCGCTCGGCAACCGCGGGGCGCAACTGCTCATCGAGCGCGGCGTGGATGTTGCTGATGTCGATTGGGCCCGCAAGAACAATCTCGCTGGCCGACAATTCATCCTCCATGCGCTTGCCGTCGCCGACGTGCGGGTTGCACTCCACCGCGCCATCTGCGAGCTGCATCTCGAAAACGAACGTCTTTGTTAGGTCGCGGCCCGCCCTGTGCCAGGCGGCCGGCGAGCTCCAGTTTGCCGTAACAAAACCCCATATCAGAACTGGGGATAACAGAACCGCCCCGGCGCACGAGTTCTGGTATCTTGTTCCCTTCGTCAACGGGGCACACGGGCAAGCCGACCATGGCCACCTTCACACAAAGCCAGCTCCAATCCATTGCGGACGCACTCGGCGATACCGAGCTTGGTCTGACAGGTTCGGAAATCGGACACCTGCTGGAGACCTGCCGGATGGCCGACCCCAGCTCGACACTTACGAAACGGCACCGAATCTACAACGCATTTGTTGAGGATCAGAACACTCGACAGGACCGTACCCATATCCTGGCCTTCATCCGCAAGGCGCTAAAGCCGGAGTTTCACCTGAGATCGCCCGAGCGGTTCGAGCCGCTACGTGCTCGCGTCAACGCTGCCCTCGCTTTCGCGGGGCTCGCGGTTGATGAGACCGGCAAGCTCGCTGAAGTTTGGAAGGCGACAACGCTCTCGGAAGCTCAACGTCGTGCAGAGGAACTGCGCACCGATCTCATCATGAGAGGCGTACACCCGGATGTTCTTCGCTTCTGCCGGGAAGAGCTGTTGGCGGACAACTATTTCCATGCGGTCCTAGAAGCGGTAAAGAGCGTCGCTGAAAAAATCAGAACAATGACCGGGTTGACCGATGATGGCGGCACCCTTGTCGATCGCGCGCTCGGCGGCGATACTCCGATGCTCGCGATCAATGCCTTGCAAAACGAGAACGAGAAGAGTGAGCATCGCGGGTTCGCCAACCTCATACGCGGCGCTTTCGGTATGTTCCGCAATCCTACTGCGCACGCCCCTCGCATTCAGTGGGAAATGAAGAAGGACGACGCCGAGGATCTCCTCTCGCTCGTGTCGCTCATTCACCGTAGGCTTGACAGCACAAACCGGCCGTTCCGACGGTGCCGTCCCAGGATTGGTTGGAATCGGAGGTGGCGTTATCTCCGGCTTGATCTGAAAGCCAAAACGGCGGTTGCCAGCCGCCGACGGAGACAACGCCATGACGAGGGATATCACGGGAGCAGATTCGGAGCACCTGCTGGAGGAGGGGTGGTCCACACCGCTCGAAGCCGGCGTGCGCGGCACGAT
>CAWIXS010000002.1:0-145791 GCA_963840075.1 uncultured Alphaproteobacteria bacterium
CAACGACGGCTCGATCGCGGGTCTTGTCGCGTGGCGGACGGTGCTGCCGGGCGATGTGGTTCTTGTTCCCGCCGGTACCATCCACGCGATCGGTGCGGGGCTTGTGATTGCGGAGATCCAGCAGCGCAGCGATGCCACGTTCCGCATGTTCGATTTCGGCCGCAAGCGCGACCTTCACATTGCAGATGCCGTCGCCGTGGCAGACGCGGGGCCGGCCGACGCTGGCGCGAAACCGAAACGGCTCACGGACGAACGGACGCTTCTGGTATCCAACCCGCACTTCGTGCTCGAACGGATCGAGCTGGCGCCGGGCTCCGCGATCCGCCTCGAGGCGGACCGCGAGACTTGGCTGCTTGTTGTCAGCGGCAGCGCCCGCGCCGGGAAGTTCGATGTCGCCACCGGCGACGCCGTTTTTGCGCAGTCGGACAGCGTCGACATACATGCTGGGGCCGAGGGCATGGCGAGCCTCGTGGCGTACACGGGTGTCGGCGGTCCGGTTCCACATCTGCTGCAGCGCACTGCACAGCCGAGCGTCGCCGATGCGGCACCGCTGGAGGGCAGGCAGGTGCCAACGTCCTTCCTTCACACACAGGCGGCCCCACTGCATGGGCTCGCGGGAGCAACGCCATGAAGCCACTCCAGCGCGTTGCGCTCATCGGCAATCATCTTCCGCGCCGCTGCGGCATCGCCACCTTCACCCATGACCTGCATCGGGCGATCTCGACAGCCCGGCCGGATCTGGAGACCTGCGTCGTTGCCATGAACGATCCCGGCGGCACCTATGACTATCCGGCGGCCGTGCGGTTCCAGATTCAAGACGAGTCCATCGACGGCTATGCTCAGGCTGCCGAATTTCCTGAACGCAGCGCCGTTCGACGTTGTCAGCCTTCAGCATGAGTATGGGATTTTCGGCGGCGAGGCCGGTGGACACATCATCGAGCTTCTGCAACGGCTCACCATGCCGGTCGTCACGACCCTGCATACGGTGCTCCCAACACCAACGCCGGCACAGCGCGACGTCATGGGAAAGATCGTCGCCAGGTCGACCAAGCTCGTGGTCATGGCAGAAAAAGGCCGCGAGCTTCTCCGGTCCGTGCACGATGTGTCACCGCAAAAGATCGAGGTGATCCCGCACGGAATCCCCGACTTCCCATTTCTCGAGGCCCATCACGCCAAGACCAAGCTCGGGTTCAGCGGCAAGACCGTCATTCTCACGTTCGGCCTGTTGTCGCCCAGCAAAGGCATCGAGACCGTGATCGATGCCATGCCGGCAATCATCAGGTCCTGCCCGAACGCCGTCTATGTCATTCTCGGTGCGACCCATCCAAACCTGGTTCGCACTCAAGGTGAGGCCTACAGGGACAGCTTGACGGTGCGGGCGCGGGAGCTCGGCATCGAGGACCATGTCGTCTTCTTCAACCAGTTCGTCGATCAAGCCACGCTGCTGTCCTTCATCTCGATGTGCGACGTTTACGCGACGCCTTATCTCAATGAGGCCCAGATGACCTCGGGCACGCTGGCCTACAGCTTCGGCTTGGGAAAGGCCGTCGTCTCGACACCCTACTGGCACGCCAGGGAGCTGCTGGACGACGGGCGAGGCATTCTGGTTCCTTTCGGCGATTCGAAAGCCATTGGCGTCGAGATCGCCGCGTTGTTGACCAACGATGTGCGCCGGCACGCGATGCGCAAACGCGCGTACGCGGCCAGCCGACCCATGACATGGGCGCAAACGGCCAAGCGTTATCTGGCGGCATTCGATTTGGCGCGCGAGACGAGCCGGATCAACAAGCGGGCTCGCGCCGGGCTCGGCGAAGTGTGGGGCAACGGCAATGCCCTTCCGCACGTGCAGACCGGACATTTCCTGTCGATGTGCGACAGCACGGGATTGCTTCAGCACGCCGTTCACTCCGTACCCGACCGTGCCCATGGCTACTGCGTCGACGACAATGCCCGTGCCCTGCTGTTGTCGAGCACCCTCGCGAGCTTTGGCGAAGCTCGATTGCCGGAGCCGCTGACTGCGCGCTTTGCGGCCTTCATACAGCACGCATGGAACCCAGACACGCGCCGGTTCCGCAACTTCATGAGCTATGATCGGCGATGGCTCGAGCCACAGGGCTCGGAGGACAGTCACGGGCGGACGCTGTGGGCGTTGGGCGAATGCGCACGCAGCGATACCGATCCGTCGCGCCGCAGGTGGGCAGCGGCCCTGTTCAAGACGGCCCTGCCCGCCGTCGAGCACTTTCAATCTCCCCGCGCTTGGGCATTCACACTGCTCGGGCTGGACGCGTATTGCGCGTTGGTGGTGGGAGATCTGACCGCCGGCCGCATGCGTGAAGTGTTGGCCGAGAGACTGGTGGACGCGTTCCAGGCGATCGAGACAAAAGACTGGTGCTGGTTTGAGGATTTGCTCGCCTACGACAACGCACGCCTTTCGCAGGCGCTGCTTGTCACAGGCGCAGCGCTCGAGAAGCCGCTGATGGTCAAGATCGGCCTGGCATCCCTGCGCTGGCTCATGACGCTGCAGACCACGCCGGAAGGCTGTTTCAGACCCGTCGGCACGGAGAGCTTCGGCGTCAAGCAAAAGCCCCCACAACCGTTCGACCAGCAGCCCGTCGAGGCAGCCGCAGCGATCTCGGCCTGCCTTGCGGCATGGCGCGTGAACGACAACGCCGAATGGACGGCAGGAGCGATGCGCGCCTTCGATTGGTTTCTGGGCGGCAACGACCTTCAGACATCTCTGGTCGACCCGAGCAGCGGAGGTTGCCTGGACGGGCTGCATCCAGATCGCCCCAATGAGAACAGAGGTGCGGAGTCGGCGGTATCCTACCTTCTGGGTCTGGTCGAGATGCGTCACTTCGCACGCGCCAATGCGACGTCGTCCTCCGAGCTCGCACAGAAGCTGCCTCTCAGCGCCTGAGCCTCGAGCCACGACCAATGCGCAACCAATGATCTAGGGGATCGCTTTGTCTCAACCCATGTTCTTGAATCGACAGACCTTGTATCTGCGGCCGGATCCCGCCAGGGTCGTGGTGCGACCTTTCAAACCGACGCCCGAGCCCAGGGATCTCAAGCCCACCGACAAGGCGCGCGCCAATCACATCGTCGGTAGAGTCTTGGGCCTCGACCCCGATGCCGCCGAGCAGCAACTGGCCGACGTGCTCGAGAACTTCGAAGGTCGCCATAGGAACCTGCTCGAGATCTTCGAGAGGCGTGCCGTCGAGATGGAGGGGGCGCTGGAGCCGCATGCCGTTCTGACGAAAACGCAACGGTATCTGGTCGGCGCGTATTTCCTGCACGAGTACTCCTTCGAAGCGTCCGCCTTGTTCAATCCGAGCATCGTGCGGCACCCCGACCAGTCCGGCGCATCCGCGGGAGGATGCCGATTCATACTGAGCCTCCGGGCCGTCGGCGAAGGGCACATTTCCTCCTTGACCTTCAGGTCCGGATCGATCGCCGCGGATGGCGGTGTCACCATCGACCCGACGGCGCGCCTTGCGTCCGTACCGAAAATCACGCGCCGGACGGCACGGCCCGATGGCGACGATGTCGAGGTGAGCTTCAGCCCGGACGAGGACCTGAGCGAGCGGGTCATCTTTCCAATCACCGACGCGCAGGCCAACGGCATTGAGGATGCCCGGTTCGTCGAGTTCGAGGACGAAGGGCGAAAAACGTTCTTCGCCACCTACACGGCCTACAGCGGCAGAGCGATCAGGTCCGAGCTCCTCGAAACCACCGACTTCCGATCATTTCGCATGACGCCTCTCAGCGGTACGGCTACGCGGAACAAGGGAATGGGTCTGTTCCCTCGCAAGATCGACGGCCGCTACGCGATGATCGGGAGGCAGGACAACGAGAATCTTCACTTGATCTATTCCGACGACCTTTACACTTGGGACGGCGGACATTCGTTCGTGCAGCCGGCGTATCCCTGGGAGTTCGTTCAGATCGGGAATTGCGGCTCGCCCATCGAGCTGGACGAAGGCTGGCTGCTGTTGACGCACGGCGTCGGGCCGGTGCGGAAATATTCCATCGGCGCGCTCCTTCTCGACAAGCGGGACCCTTCCAAGATTCTCGGCCGCGCGCGCGAGCCGCTCGTGCGACCCGAGCCCGACCGAGCGGGAAGGGTATGTGCCCAACGTCGTCTACACCTGCGGTGCGCTGCGCCATGGCGACCGGATTGTTCTGCCGTATGCGGTATCGGACACCTTCTCCAATTTCGCGACCATAAGGATTGCAGCATTGCTCGAGGCTCTTGCCGCCTGACTGCGGCAGCTACACCGAATGCCTGTCGGGCCCCCCTAGCAGGGGTCAAAATTGCATGCCGGCGCACATCCTGCAGCAGGTCGTCCGGATCGGTTGCCCCCAATGCCCTTTCGGTACCGCTTGGCCATCTCTGCCAGGCCTGTGCGCCATATCGTGCTCGGCACATCGGGGGGAGGGGGCGAGGCCGCGCGATGTTCGGACGACGTGCCCATCCTCGACCAACCGGGAGAGGGCGGCGCATGGATGCCGTGGGCCTTGGGCTCCGAAGTGGTCGGTTTAGATCTACTTCGGCGACGAGGTCTCGTGCGGGCTGCGCACTAAGACATGGACCTGAATTCTCTGAGACATGAGTGAGACACGGCGCAAAAGCGGCCCCGAGAGAGGTTTTCCACGAGATGTCTCACTGAGACACCAGCGAGACATGGCTCTATGGCCCACTGAGACATGAGAGAGCTAACTCTTTGATTTAATGGTCGGAGCGGCGAGATTTGAACTCGCGACCCCCAGTCCCCCAGACTGGTGCGCTAACCCCGGGCTGCCGCTACGCTCCGAGCTTGATTCTGCAGAAGCTGAATCTCTTGATCCGGTCTGCCAGCTGTTCCGAGTTTGTACCAGCCTAGGTCATGACAGGTCATTACTCGGTCATTGCCGGGAACCTCTGCCACATCAGAGGAGCCGACGCAATGCCTGCAACCAGGATGAGCAACCGAAGGTGCACGTGGCGCACAGCGCCTCACCGAGAAGACCATACAGGGCCTCAGGAGCGCAGCCGCACGGGCGGGAAGACCGCTGTTTATCTGGGACACAGACACCAAGGGATTCGGCTGCAGGGCGTCCCCAGGAGGCTCCCTGGCCTTCGTCTTCCAGGTCTGGCAAGGCGGGGAGAGGCGGCAAGGCCCGGAGGATCACTCTCACTTGGGTGACTTTAGATAAGCCCAGAGCAACACAAAGGACGCAGCGTTGGCGACGAGTGCCGAGAGTGTCCACCGCACCCATGGTGAAGGCCTGCGGAAGTGTGCCGTCAATGGCGTGCCAGACTGTGACGCCGATCACCCATAGTGCGAAGACAGCCATAGTCGCGGCCTTGGCGAGAGCAGCTATTGCACGGTAGCGGAGGGCCATGCCGACCACGAACAGACTGATGGCGTAGTTACCTGCGTCGCCGAGAAAGTCCAGGGCGTCGGCTTGCAGCGAGGCCGAGCTGGCTGCCAGTCCAGCCCCGATCTCCACGGCGAACATGGTTGCGTTGATGGCCAACACGAGCCAAAAGGCGGCGCGCTGGTAGCCCAGATCAGGGGCGGCCCGGCATCCGGCTTCGCCTCCACAGCAGCTCGCGCCCATGCTTGATGTTCTCTTGCTTACGACCCACATCGCATAGCATCTACAGCGGCTGTAGGTTCAAGAGGAAAATCGACCATGGGCTTCGCCATAGGCGAGCTGGTGCGCCGTTCCGGGTACGCGGCGCAGACGCTGCGTTACTACGAGCAGATCGGCTTGATGCCAAAGCCTCCGCGAACCTCCGGGGGGCAGCGCCGCTACGGTGAAGACTTATACCGGCGAGCGTAAAGTTCGACTCGTGTTGCCGTCCAGCGATTCCCAGCGGCCTTCAATTCTGACTCCATGGTCGGAGCGATTCGGCCGAGGAGACGAGCGATGGCGAAGCTGAAGATCCGCAAGGACCGCACATCGACGGTGCTGCGCAAGCTCGCCAAGTCCGAGCCGGACGCCCGCATCTCCCGGCGCCTGTTGGGGATCGCCAATGCGCTCGACGGCATGAGCCGTGCTGAGGCGGCGAAGTGCGCCGGCATGGACCGCCAGACGCTCAGGGACTGGGTCATCCGCTACAACGAGCACGGTGTCACCGGGCTCTGCGACAACTGGAACGGCGGCCGTCCGCCGATGCTGACGCTCGACGAGCAGGCCGAGCTGCTCGCCATCGTCATGGCCGGGCCCGATCCGGAGAAGGACGGCTTCTGCGCCTTCACGCGCGACGATCTGGTGGCCATCGCCAAGAAGAAGTTCGGCAAGTCGATGCATCCGGCGTCGATGGGCCGCGTCCTGCGACGGCTCGACCTGTCGCGGCAGAAAGCGCGGCCGACACACCCGATGAAGAACCCGGCCGCGGCAGCGGCCTTTAAAAAGAGCCCGGCGAACCCTGGAAAAAATTCAGCGTACGCTTAAAAACAAGCGCCTGCGCCTCTATTTCCAGGACGAGGCGCGCATCGGGCAGAAGGGGCGCGTCTGCCACATCTGGTGGAAGCGCGGCGAGCGACCGCCGGGCCTGCTCGATCAGCGCTATGTCAACGCCTACATCTACGCCGCCATCGAGCCCGGCACCGACAACGCGTTCGCGCTGATCCTGCCCGACGCCAACAGGGTCGCAATGCAGGCGTTTCTCGACGCATTCGCCGAGACGATCGCGAACGGCGAGCACGTCGCGCTCGTGCTCGACGGCGCCGGCTGGCACAGCTCCAAGGCGTTGCGCGTGCCGGCCAGCATCACGCTGGTGCCGCTGCCGCCCTACTCGCCCGAGCTCAATCCGGTCGAGCGCGTCTGGCTGCATCTGAAGGCGCGCTTCCTGTCGCTGCGGCTGCTCAACGACTACAAGGCGATCGTCACTGCCGCGTCGAGGGCATGGCGGCGCCTGCGCCGGGACACTGGACGCCTGACCTCGCTCACGTCATACCCGTGGATCATGAGGATCAGGCCGCAGGTCGCATCTGGCCTCCATCGATGACAAGATCGCCCGGCTGACGGGACTGCGGGCGGAGGTCAATCGCATGTTCAAGGTGTGCGCTAAGGGGCGCACAGCCCAATGCAAAGTGATCGATGTCCTGGCTCACCGTTCTGATTGATCGGCCGAAGGTCTGCTTGTGTGAAGGTTTCTCGGAGTGCGCCGGCGAAACCGGCAAGAAGTAGAGGGTGCAAGTCCCTTACGGTGAAGGAGTAGCGATCCACATCGGCCCCGAGCCGTGCGCAGGCGTCTGCGAGGATGTCGGCGAAGCGTCGGTAGGGGAGAGCATAGGCCAGCCATTGAACCGCGAAAGGTAACTACTCACCCCACTGCGGCACCGTGACTCACGCGTAGCGGATTGAACGCAGGGCGGCGGACTGATTCAAGCTCGGGATGGCACCCGGGAAGCTTGATTCGCTCGATGCCGACAGGTTGAAGCCGCTGGTGCAGCAGCTGCTGATGCGGATCGACGACCTGCTGGCACAGATCAAGGCACAGAACGCCCGCATCGCCGAGCTCGAAGCCAAGCTTGGCCAGCCGCCCAAGACACCGGACAACTCCTCGCTGCCGCCGTCGCGCGGGCAGAAGGCAAACGCCGAGCCGCCGGCGAGCAAGCGGCCGCGCAAAGGCCGGCCGGGTGTCACACGCGCGCTCGCCGAGAGCCCGGACGCGACGCGCCGTTTCTACGCCGAGCGCTGCGCGTGCGGCACCGTGCTGGGCGACGCCGGACAGGAGCTCGCGAAAGAGTACGACCATATCGACATTCCGCCGATCAGGCCCACCACGACGCGCATCGAACTGTTCCGCGCCACCTGCCCCTGTTGCAAGAAGCGCGTGACGGCAAGCGCACCCGCCGACATGCCCGAGGGCACGCCGTTCGGTCCGAACGTTACGTCAATCGTTACCTACCTGCACGGCTGCCAGATGGTCGGCTACAAGCGGCTGACCGAGGTCTGCCAAGGCCTCTTTGGCCTCACGATCTCTGAGGGCGCCATCGCCAACATGCTCGCCCGTGTCGGCAAGGCTATCGCCGAGCCAGCCGGGCGGATCGCGGAGAAGGTGCGTGCGAGCGAGGTGATCGCCAGCGACGAGACGAGCGCGCGTGTGAAGGGCAAGACCTGGTGGCAGTGGACGTTCGGCTGCGCGACCGCCGTCTCCTTCGTCATGGCCGAGACCCGCGGCAAATGCGTGCCGACGGCGTTTCTTGCCGGCGCGAAGCCTTTAGTGTGGCTGTCGGACCGGCTGCCCGCCCAGTGCCGGCATGCCGAGGAGCACCAGTTCTGCCTCGCGCATCTGCTCCGCGATGCGCAATATGCCATCGACCACGGCGATACGATCTTCGCGCCCGGCTTCAAGGCGCTGCTCAAGGACGCGTGCGCGGTCGGCCGCCGCCGGCCCGACCTCGCCGACGCCACCATCGCCGCGCATCGCCGCCGTCTTGAAAGAGAGCTGGAGCGACTGCTCGCCAGCAAGCCGACCGATGCCGAGGGCCGCAAGCTTCGCGACGCGATCTATCTCGACTGCCGCGGCAAGCTCCTCGTGTTCCTGAAGCGCCGCGATGTCGAGCCGACCAACAACGGGAGCGAGCGGGCGCTGCGGCCGTCGGTGATCTTCCGCAAAGTAACGAACGGGTTCCGCTCCGAGTGGGGCGCACAAGCCTACGGCGCCCTCTGCTCCATTGTGGAAACCGGCCGCCGCAACGGCCGGAGCGCCCTCACCGCCATCCGCGACGCCCTGGCCATACCCGCGGCCGGAGCAGCTGGCGCGTGATCAGCGCAATACGGGGTGAGTAATTACCGCGAAAGACCTATCATCCCGGATGCCGACACAGTTCCGAATGTGGAAGGCAACACGGACAGGCGCGCCATCGCGAGCGCCTGGACGATCCGGCGTGGTCGCAGACCCTGGCATGTGCAGACGCTTCTTGTTCGGGAACCGGGAGATCTCACGGTCGGCCAGCAGCAAAGGTGCAGCGTGCTGTCCTGGTCCGCATCGGGAAGGCGAGGAGCCGTAGCCGATGATGCACGAGCGTGAGAAGTCTGACACCGCCGTAGTAGCTGTGAAGCCGACGAACAAGGCGGGTGCGACCGCTGCGGAGTCGGTGGAGCCAAGGGCGGGGACCAAGAGGAACGCGAGCGAGCAAAGCACACACCGGACTCTGAGCCGGGTTCGTGTGACCCAGGCGCTCGACCGCGTACGGCAAGCCGCAAGGCAAAGGAAGAAGGAGAAGTTCACCGCACTCCTCCACCATCTCAGCATCGACCTGCTTCCGGGAAGCGTTCCTGGCGCTCAAGCGCGACGCTGCCCCCGGCGTGGACGACCTGACATGGCGCACCTACGCTGCAGACCTTGAGCGAAACCTCACTGATCTGCACGCGCGGGTGCATCGGGGAGCCTACCGGGCCCTGCCCTCGCGCCGGACGTACATACCGAAGGCCGACGGCAGACAGCGCCCTCTGGCGGTGGCGGCGCTCGAGGACAAGATCGTCCAACGAGCGACCGTCGCGGTTCTGAACTCAATCTACGAGGAGGAGTTCCTCGGGTTCAGCTACGGGTTCCGGCCCAAACGCGGGCAGCATGATGCGCTGGACGCGCTCGTGGTCGGGATCACCAGGAAGCGCGTGAACTTCATTCTCGACGCGGACGTCCGATCCTTTTTCGACGAGGTTAGCCAAGGTTGGCTGGTACGCTTCGTCGAGCACCGGATCGGCGATCCGCGCATCGTCCGCCTGATCCAGAAATGGCTGAAGGCGGGCGTCCTGGAGGACGGGGTCGTCACGGTCAGCGACAAGGGGACGGGACAGGGCTCGGTGATCTCGCCGCTGCTCGCCAACGTCTACCTGCACTACGTGTTCGACTTGTGGGCCGACCGCTGGCGACGGCGGGAGGCCACGGGCGACGTGATCATCGTGCGGTATGCCGACGACATCGTCGTTGGCTTCGAGCACGAGACCGACGCCCGGCGCTTCTGGGACGCGATGCAGAAACGGTTCGAGGAGTTCGCGCTGTCGCTCCATCCGGACAAGACCCGCCTGATCGAGTTCGGTCGCCATGCGGCGGCCAGACGCGCGAAGGCTGGGCTCGGCAAGCCGGAGACCTTCAACTTCCTGGGCTTCACCTTCATCTGTGGGCGCTCGCGTGCGGGCAAGTTCCTCGTCAAGAGGAAATCCCGGCGCGATCGCATGCGGGCGAGGCTCAAGGACATCAAGGAGGAGCTGCGGCGGCGCAGGCACCAGCCGATCCCCGAGCAGGGGAAATGGCTGGCGCAGGTCGTCAGGGGCTACTTTGCCTACCACGCCGTGCCGACCAACTCGGCGTCGATCCGGGCTTTCCGTCACTACGTGGTCGACCTTTGGCGCCGCTCGCTCTCGCGACGGAGCCAAAAGGGTAGGATCACGTGGGAACGGATCAAGCAGATCGCCGATGACCTTCTCCCCCGAGCCAGAATCCTTCATCCCTGGCCGCAGCAGCGCTTCGCCGTCAGATACTCAAGGTAGGAGCCGTATGCCCGAATCGGGCACGTACGGATCTGTGCGGGGGGCGGCTGGCAACAGCCGTCCCTACCGCGAATGCGTGCCCATCGGCGACGGGGCGGGAGGCACCGGGGCCGGCGTCCGAAAGCCTCCAGGGAAGGAACCCGCGAGTAGTGGGGTCTTCGGCAGCGGTCTTGATGGACCTGTCAGCATCCACAATTGGCAATCCATCGTGTGGCGCGGCAACCAGCTTTCGATGATTTCGAGCACCATTATACGCTGGTCCTCGCTCCGGTGGTCTTTGCCAGTGGTTGCCGTTGACACAATTGCTGGCCTGCACCGTTGCGGTCGTCGGGCGAGCAAGTCGATCCCGACAGCGACATCATCTTGAGGGCTTAGCCCAACTTGCGCAGAATCGGGACGCGGGTCTAGGCAAATCAAGGTCTTAGCCGAAAAGTCGTCACTACATTTTCGATTTGGGTGGTTGAAGATCAGGCGCTGGCTGCGAGGGCTGGCAGCTCCTGTTCGGCTAGTCGCATGCGCTTGGGCAGGACGATGCCGAGGCGGTCGAGGAGCGCGGCCTGGGCGGGGTCGGGCTGGGTGACGCAGCGCAGGCGGATTTGACCGTGGGTGGCGGTCGGCAGCACCACGTCGTGGGATTGGATGCGGGCGAGTTCCTCGAGCACGGTGCGCGGCGCGTTGCCGAGGCCGGCGCGGCTTTGCCACATCTCGAGCGTCTTCCACAGTACGAAGGCGAGGAAGCACACCAGGATGTGAGCCTCGACGCGATCGGCCCGCTGGTGCCAGATCGGGCGTACCTTGAGCTGGTCCTTCTGGATGCGGAAGGCCGCCTCGGCCTGCGTGAGCTGGATATAGGCCTTCCAGAGCTGCTCATCGCTCCAGTCGGTGATGTTGGAGCGCAAGAGATAGGCCCCTTCCGACAGGGCGGCCCAGTCGTCGAAGGAAGCGTCCACGTCGACTTCGAGGCGGAACCCGGCCGGCCCGGCATCCTCGGCTAAGCGCACCTTGAAGCGGCGGGCGGCGCGCTGGTTCTGCTGTAGGAGGCGACCGATCTGCCGGTTCACCTGTTCGCGATCGAGGCGCTTCTTGGAGCGGGCGATGCGAGCCGCCAGACGCTCCAGCGCCGTCTCGATCCGCCGGCTGAACTTGTCGTGCATGGCCTGCTCTTTGCTGCGCCGGTCGGCCGAGCGGCACAGGATCACGGCCTCCCCGCTCTCGGGGCAGCGCGCGAGCTTGACCTCGATGCCCTCGCGCACCTCGCGCCAGCCGGCCGTGGTCGCCAGCTCGGTGGCAAACCTCTTCAGCTCCGCCTTCGGTGCGCCGATGATGTAGCGCCGGCCGGTTGCGCGCAGCCACGCCAGGTTCTCTTTGCTTGCCATGCCGCGGTCGGCGATCCACACACGCCCCAGGACCCCGTGCCGGGCCTCCATGGTGGTCACGATCGTCTGCACGGTCTTGGAGTCGTGGGTGTTGCCGGCGAACACCTCATAGCCGAGCGGGAAGCCATCGAAGGTGACGACGAGGGCGATCAGCACCTGCTTGCAGTCACTCCGGTGGTCGCGCGAATAGCCGCGCTGCGCCAGAGCATTGGCCTCGGCCTCGCCTTCGAAGTAGGTGCTCGTCACGTCGTAGAGCAGCACCTCGTTCTCGATCGCAAACAGCTCGCCGGCGCGTCGCGACAGATGCGCTTCGATCGCCGCCTTGTGCACGACGAGATGGTCGAGGGCGCGGTAGAGCCGGTCCTTGTTGAGGAGCACGTCATCGAGCTGCAACAGGTCGCAAAGGGCCGTGCGCCGGTACCAGTCCTCGGCAATGTGCAGCTCGCTCGACGGCGCGCACAGGCGTGCCGCCACCAGCACGGCGGCGACCTTCTCCCAGGCGACGCGCTCCTTGCCCGCCGGCAGAAGCTTCCCGCAGAGCTGCGCCAGCCCCACCCCGCGCCACAGCGCCAGCGCCAGATACACGTCCCCGAACTGCCGCGAGCGCTCGATGCGGATGCCCTTCAGGCGCACCGGCACCGCCACGTCCCGGCTGCCGTCGTCGAACAGCTGCTGCCTGCTCGGGCGCGCCGATCAGATGCCGCGCCAGCGCCCGCGCCTCGATCCGCCCGTGCTCGTCAAGCTCGCCGAGATGGGCCACCGTCTGCTGGATCACGCGGCGCCCGACGCGCACGCTGCGCACCAGGCACCAGTAGCGGTGAACCTTCCCGTCCTTCTTGCGAATCGTGTGGCGCAGGTACATGCGCCACCACACCCACGTCAGCGGCGAAAGAAAAGGCCCAAGGTCGTCACTACACGCCTCAGCGGCCAGTTCTGGTCACCACAACCCCTTGATCCGCCAGCGCCGCCGCGACAAATCGACTCGGGCTTTTAGTGCCCAACTGCGCAAGTTGGGTTAGCTGCTGCGTGCCACTAGGCACGGCCCGTGCAGCTCGACACGAACGCTCGGTCAACGCTGTACACGAACCCGGAGGGTGCTTTGTTGCCGTCGAAAGGAGGCGCGGCTAAGTGTATTCACATTCCCGAAATCCCGTCGCGCGCGATGCCAACGGCAACCTCAGCCGAGCGCCTGGCACCACGTCGCCCAATCGGCCATCAACTTGCGCCGATCATCGAGAAACTGAGTGCGCAGATAAGCGGCCCGGACCTTTTCAGGGATGACGTGCGAAAGCGCAGCCTCGCTGACCTCATCTCGCGTCTTCGCGACTTCGGCGGACCAGTCCTTGAAGCTCGATCGGAAGCCGTGGACGGTGGCGACCTCGGCGAGGCCCATGTCGCGCAAGACCTTCGTTAGCGTCATGTCGCTAAGCGGCTTGTCTTCCCGCATGCTGGGGAACAATAGATTGTCCGGTGCTGATGGAAACACGGTCTTGAGGCCCTGCAAGATATCCATGCACCGCGCCGGCAGCGGCACCGTGTGAGAGCGCCTCTGGCCCCGCTTGCCCTTCCGGCCGATGCGCTCGGCAGGGATTGTCCACAACTCCTTGGCTTCGTCTATTTCGCCCCACGTCGCCAGCCGCGTCTCGCCGCTGCGCGTAGCTGTCAGCACGAGCCATTCAAACGCCATCCTGGTGGACGGCCAGACGTTGGCTGCGCGAAGGCGGGTGAGGAACTCCGGCACTTGCACATAGGGCAGCGCACGATGATGGGTGGCCGTACTCGTGCGCTCGCCCAGCTCCTTGGCCACGCCGATGCAGGGATTCGCCTTGCTGCGCTTGTGGCGCGTGATCGCCGACGTGAACACAGCGTTGACGCGCTGAAGCACGCGACGCGCGGTCTCGGGCTTTTCATGCCAGATCGGCCGCAGCAGGTCGATGATCTCGCCCGGCATCACATCGGCAACCGGCCGATCAGCGATGGCAGGGAACACGTAGGCTTTCATCGTGCTCTGCCACTGCGCCTTGTGCTTGGCATTCGAGAGATTGGCGCGCTTGACAGTGAAGTAGTCCTCGAATGCCTGGCGGAAGGTCACGACCTCGCCGGCCTTGCCCTGGCGCTGGGCATCGCGCGCCTCGATCGGGTCGATGCCCTGCTCATGCAGACGGCGCGCTGCATCGGCCAGCCGCCGCGCCTCGGCCAGGCCAACATGCTGCAGGGCGCCCAGGCCCATGCGGCGCTCCCGGTCGCGGCGCGTGAACCTGAAGAACCAGCTCTTGCGCAACGCCCTGTCTGCACCCTCGGTGACCTGCAGGTAGAGCCCCCCACCGTCGGGATGCATCCCGATTTTGGCATGCGTGACCTTTGTCTGGGACAGCCTGTTCAGTACCTGTGCCATAGCAGTGCCGTGCCCCCACCTATTCACGTTGTTGCTGACGTATATAGATACACGTCGCACTATTGGATTTCAACGGACGACAGAGTGCACAGTTGGACAAGGAAATGGCTAGAAGCCGCTGCAACTCAACGGCTTTTCTGGATCGTTGCGGACGTAGATGAACAGGGTCGTGGCGGAGACGGAGGGATTCGAACCCTCGATACGCCTTGACAGCGTATAACGGTTTAGCAAACCGCCGCCTTCAGCCTCTCGGCCACGTCTCCCGCGTTGTCTTTTCAAGGGTTTGGGGCCAAAACGCAAGCGGAACAAACAGGGACTTGGCACCGGATTGGCACCGAGGCGGGCGGATCACAGCCCGCGCATCGCCGCCTCGATGGCATCCGCAGCCGCATCGTCCCGCCGGTTGAACAGGTGTGCGTAGGTCCGCAACGTGGTGGTCGGTGACTTGTGACCGAGGCGCTTGGAGATTGCCACCACGTCCATACCGCTGGCGATCAGGGCAGAGGCGTGCGTGTGCCTCAGCCCGTGGAACGAGACGCGCGGCCACTTGAGGGCCTTGCTGGCGCGCGCCCAGTCGCGGCTGAGGTCGTTCGGCGGGATCGGCGAGCCGTCCAGCCGGCAGAAGACCAGGGCGTCGTTCGGCAGCTTGCCGAGCCCGAGCTGCAACCGCAATTCGAGCTGGGCCTGTCGATGCTTGCGCAGCACCGCCACCGCGCTCGCCGGCAGCGAGAGGGTGCGGCGTCCGGCTTTCGTTTTGGGCACCTTGAATCGGAGGATTGTCTTGCGATTCTCCTTGTCGCGGGTCTGCTCCAGCGAGCGCTCGATCCGCATGGATCCCTTGTCGATGTCCACGCAGGGCCAAGCCAGGGCCAACAGCTCGCCGCGCCTCGCGCCGGAGGCGAGCGCCGCGATGCCGATAGGCCCGAGTGCATGATCCGCGATTGCGTCGAGCAGCACGGGCACCTGTTCGGCGTCGAGGATCTCGACCTCCTCATCTTCCACCTTGGGCGGCGAGAAGACCGCGGCGACGTTGCGCGATAGCGTCTCAGCCTTCACGGCTGCCTGCAGGGCCGTGTGCAGCACCCGGTGCGCATGGCCTACGGTGAGCGGGGACAACGGCCGACCGCCCTTCCCGCCCTTTTCGAGCAGCGTCTTGTGCCAGGCGTCCACCTCCCGCGGGCGCAGGCGTTGCAGCAAAATGTTGCCGATGTGCGGCTCTATCTGCTGCTCGCAGAGCTGGAGGTAGCGCTCGCGCGTTTTCGGCTGGATGTCGGCGGCCCCGATCCAGGCGCGGACATGCTCGGCAACCGTGGCCTTGCTCGGATCGGGCAGGGTGCCGGCGTCGCTCTCCGCGAGGAGGTGGGTGAGGCGCTTCTCGGCATCCTGGCGCCTGCCACGGACGGTCTCGTAGTGGATCTTGCGCTTGCTGGGGGCGTTGCTCGGCCGCTCGACCTTGAGGCGCCACGAGTTCTTACCGCGCCGGGTGATGTTGCCCCTACTCATGACCCTGGCTCTCCCTACGTGCTTCGCCAACTGCTTCGCTCACTAGGGCGGCTATCGAGCGAAACCCTTGCTCAAGGTCATCGTTTTTCTGGCCCTTGATCTGATCCAGAAGCTCGGGTCCGAGTAGCGCACGAATGGACTGGACCGCCCCGCGCAGGTCGGCGTTTGCGTCTTTGGGCACCTCGCCAAGTACGGCTTCGAGGAAGCCGGACGCCATCATCAGCGCCAACATCCGATTTCTCGGAGTTACCAGTTTCGCTGCAGGCGGTCGGAGCATGACGAGCAAGGCGATGCCGGCGAGAAGTCCGATGTCCAGGCTTGCGGCATCCTCTGTCCAGGAAGCCAACCAAGTCTGAGGCTTTCGAGACCGGCCCATGTGCGTGTAGCCGACAATGTGCATGACCTCTGCAAGGGCTCGTATAATGCCGGCGGGTGCCCTTGCGAATCTCAGTGCGAGTGCATCGGTCAGCACATCTTCTGACTGGAAGCTCCAGACCAAACGAAGCTCCGCTTCCTGGCTCAGAGAGCGCCCACTCTCCTCGGCCGCGGCCTCCAGCCTGCCCTTCATTTCCGGTGTGACCCTGACTCCCAGCTGGAATCGCTCGCCCGGCTTCGGCTTTCGCTTCGGCGGAGCGCCGATCTTTCGTCGCGGCGGCTTCATTACTTCAGGCTCCCGCGCTGTGTGCCCCCATGCCGTGTTATAGGGGCATAAGACGGACTTGCATAGACTCCGGCGCCCTGCTACGTATTATGCCGGTATCACACGATACGGAGACGCACCATGGCAGGCGAGGTGACAGTCCCGCCAGATTGGCGACAGAGAACGACCATTACGGTCCCGGAGTATGCCGCGCTGATGGGGGTCGGCCGGAACACCGCGTACGAGGCGGCACGGGCCGGCGAGATCGTCACCCTTCGGATTCGCGGCCGCGTGTTGGTGTCGGTGCCCGCGCTCCTGCGGATGCTGGAGGGCCCCGGCGCTCCTAGCCAGGAGCGCTGATAGTGGGGGCGCGCGGCAAGAGCTCCAGAAATGAGGAAGGCCGTCCCGCTTCCACGGGACGGCCTCCTAATGGGTGAGCCCCACCCCACAAAAGCTGATCGCGTCTGACACCCCCGCCAAAGTCGCCGTGCGTCACGACAACAAGGGGCCGCGCATGCCGGTAGATATACTGCACTGCGGCCCGCCGCAAGGGGGCCGCAATGGCTGCCGATGACGATCAACAAGAGCGTGACCCGGTCCTCTGCAACCGGCGTATCGACGGCCCGTACACTGTCCTGCCGAACAGGATTGTGCAGGGCTCCGACCTGACGCCGGACGAGTTCCGGCTGCTCGCCTACGTGGCCTCTCTGCCCTCGGACTGGAACCTGCGGATCCCGCAGGCCGCCAAGCGGTGCGGGATGTCGCCCGAGCTTGCGTACAAGGCGCTCAACGGGCTGGTGGGTCGCGACCTTGCGAGGCACGTCACCAAGGTGGTCCGCGGCAAGATTGCGGCTGGCTGGTGGGAATTCACGCTCACACCAGGGCAGTGGAAGGAGGCTCCCGAAAAGGAGGGCGAGGACGGCGGCCGCCTTTTCGTGAATTTCCGGAAAAGGCGCAAAAAGCCTTTTCTGGATTCTCCGAATAAGGTTTCGCCTTTTACGGCGGATCCGACACTACAAAGATTTGTCAGTCACAAAGGCAAAACCCCAAAAAATCCAGAGAGTGACCAGGACGCTGATGCAACGGCTTCTGTGGTTGTGACTGACGGAGCCGGCTCAGGTCACACAGTTCCCAAACCAGCGACGGCGCCAGCCGAGCGCAGGATGGGCTCTCCAATGGAGGAGCTGCCCGAGCGCTGGCCATTTCCCGACGACGCCGACGCAACCCGCAGGGTTCGCAATCACGGCATGGAGCCGGAGGCCGTCTGGCGTCGATTTCGGGAACGGTGGCTGGCAGGGAAGATCCCTCAACCGCCCGACAACCTCGGCGGCTACCTCGTCGCCATCGCCAAACGGATGGCCCGCGAAGCCCTTGGTCCGGCCGACCCATCCACACTTGCGCAGGCCAGGCGCGATTTGGGGCGCAGGGGGCGGCGATGAGAACGGGAGTTAGGGGGCGTGCAACAAGAGGGACCAACCGGATGGACGGAACGACGGGCGTCGAGGAGCGCGCCAGGATCAAGGCCAGGCTGAAGGCCTTGCTCGCGAAGACGGTCGAGAACGGCTGCACCGAGGCGGAGGCCATGGCCGCCGCCCAGAAAGCCGCCGACCTCATGGCCGAGCACGACCTCACCTACGAGACGGTCGAGGACGTGAAGGCCGAGCGCTACAGCGCGCGCACGCGGCCAATGAACGGCGGGCTCCCGCGCAAGAACCCGCACGAGGCCCGCTTGGTCGCGCCGAGGATCGGGGGCCTGTTCAGCTGCCGGGGCTGGAGCAAGGCGGAGCGCGGCGAAAACATGATCGTCTTCTTCGGAACCGAGGCGGACACCGAGGCCGCCCATCAGCTCTACGCCATCGTCCGCATGGCGATGGAGGCGGAGCTCGCAGCCTACCTGCGCTCGCCCGGCCGAAGGGATAGGCGCCGACACGGCCAGAGGATCCGCACCGACTTCATGAGCCAGATGGCGGTCAGGCTCGACGAGCGGCTGGAGGACATCGCCACGTCGCGCGAGGCGGCCTGCCGCAAGGTGGCGGAAGAGACGGGGCGCGCGCTGGTGCTGGTCACGAAGGAGCAGGAGGTGACCGCAAGGTATGCGGCCTACGTGGCAGAGACGGGCGTGCAGCTGCGTGCCAGATCAGGGCGCAGCACCGTCCGCTCGGGCACCGCTGCCGCCGCCGCCGGCCAGGCGGCAGGCGATCGCGTCGACCTGGGCGGCGCCAAGATCGCCACCGGCACCAAGCGGATCGGGCAGGTGCCGGAGGTGCGATGACCACACAGAAGCATCTCCGCGACCTCGTCGCCTATGCCCGCGGCCTCGGCCTCGATGATGCCCGGATCGAGCAGCGCGGCCGGCACCCCCACCTGATCGCCACGACGCCAGACGGCAAGCCGCTGCGCTACACGCTGGCGTGCTCGCCGAGCGACGGAAGGCGAGGCCAGCGGAACGCTGAGGCCGACCTGCGAAGAGCGGTTCGAGCATGATGAACCCGAGATGTGAGCGCGGCACAGGTGGATCAGCAACGCGGAGACTATGAACGAGCTGAACGCGACGACCGCTTGATTCACAACAGCAAATCAGTTTCGAGTCGGTTATCGGTGAACATGCAGAGAATCCATAAAAACCACGGACTATGGGCTCAGCCGAGACCCCCCGGACCATGCAGGATCAAGCGACAGAGTGGTGAGCCTCAGCATCCTGCCGCCACAGCATCTCTGGCAGGGCTACGCCTACCCCCTCCAACCGCCCGACCCGCGAATGTGGAAGGTGTTCGCCGACGGCGAGCTGATCGCCCGCATCGGGCGCCAGGAGGACGTGAGGCCGGCGCTGCTGCCGCTTGCTCGTCGATGCGAGGACGCCCGTGACCGGAGTGACAGATACAGATCCCAATCACCTACGCGCGCACGCGCGAGGAGCCAGTTGGGAGGGGACGCTGAAAAATGGTGATTAGCGAGGGGCTCACCCCGAAGGAGGAAGCGTTCGCGCGCGCCGTAGCGCTGGAGGGCAAGGGGATCTCTGATGCCTACCGCGCTTCGCGTGATTGCTCGCGGTTGACAACGGCCTGCATCCACGCGAACGCCAAGCATGTGGCGCGCCGGAGTCGCGTGAAACTCCGTATCGAGGAGTTGCGTGGGCAGGTGACTCCTGGGGGACACGGGCTCACGCCGCGGCAAGACGCGTTCTGTCTCTACTACCTGGAAACGGCCAGCGCATCAGAGGCTTATCGGCGCGCCTAGTAACAGGGGCAAAATGCCGGGCGAGTGTTGCTCTCCAGCGATTCCCAGGCGGGGCGATCTGTGACTCCGTCGGTGCATGGCCGAATCACCCCGGATCGTCGACGGGCTTGGCCTCGAAGAGCTGAAGTCGTTGCTGGTGCAGGTTCTGGAGGACAATGCCCGGCTCAAGGCAGAGAACGCGGAGCTGCGTGAGGAGGTCGCGCGGCTGAAGGGGTTGAAGGGCCGCCCGCAGATCAAGCCGAGCGGCATGGAGAAGGCGACGCGGCCTGGAGCGACAACCAAAGGCCAGCGCAAGATCGGCCGGCGTGGGTGCAAGCGTGCAAAGCTCACCATCACCGAGACCAAGCTCGTCAAGGCCGAGAACATTCCAGCCGGCGCGCGTTTCAAGGGCTACGAGGAGTTCGTCGTCCAGGACCTGATCGTGCAGGCGAGGACGATGCTCTTGCGCCGCGAGCGCTGGCAGCTGCCGACCGGCGAGACCATCGTTGCGCCGCTGCCGGCCGGCATCACCAGTCACTTCGGTGCGCAGCTCAAACGCTTCGTGCTCGCCCAATACCATCAGGGTCAGACCACCATGCCGCGCTTGGCTGCGCTGCTGGCCGACCTGGGCGTCATCGTCTCGAAGCGCCAGCTCGTGCGATTGTTGATCGAGGGGCAGGACGCCTTTCTGGACGAGGCGCGCGATGTCCTGCGCTCAGGTCTCGATGCCGCCTCCTGGATCACGGTCGACGATACCGGTGCGCGGCACAAGGCGCAGAACGGCGTGTGCACCCAGATCGGCAACGACCAGTTCACGTCGTTTTCGACCACGGGCTCCAAGAGCCGATTGAACTTCCTGGAGTTGCTCAACGCCGGCGATACCACGCATCTGATCAATGCGGCGGGTCTCGCCTACATGCGCGAGCACAACCTGTCGGGCAAAGTCATCGATCTGCTCACCGCTCATGCGACCAAGCACTTCGCCGACCGGGCGGCGTGGACGGCGCATCTGGCCGCGCTCGGCATCACCGGCCTCGACGTGCATCCCGATCCCGTTCGCATCGCCACCGAAGGCGCGTTGTGGGGCTCGCTCGCCGCGCAAGGCCTGCTACGCGGCACGGTGATCGTCTCCGACGGCGCCGGCCAGTTCAAGCTGGCCCCGGCGCAGGCCGGGGTCGGCAGCCACGCGCTGTGCTGGGTGCACGCGGAACGGCTGGTGCACAAGCTCGACGCCTTCACCGCCGATCGGCAGCTCGCCAAGGAGGCGATCCGGGACCGCATCTGGGCGTTCTACGCCGATCTGAAAGCCTATGCCCGCGCGCCGACGCCAGAGGCAAAGGCGGAGTTGGCGACCCGCTTTGATGCCATCTTCACGACGGCCACCGGCTTCATCACGCTCGACCGGCTGTTGAAACGCCACCATGCCAATAAGGCCGATCTGCTGCGGGTGCTGGACCGGCCCGACGTGCCGTTGCACACCAACGGCTCCGAGAACGACATCCGGTCCCACGTCACGCGACGCAAAGTCTCCGGCGGCACCCGCTCGGACGCTGGGCGCGACTGTCGCGACGCTTTCCTCAGCCTGATGAAAACCTGCGCCAAGCAGGCGATCCGGTTCTGGGATTACCTTGGAGCCCGCCTCGGCGTGCCCGGTGCCGAGAGCGTGCCGCTGCTGCCCGCCCTCATCCGGTCCGGATAAAGCTCATCGCCCGGCGATTTGCCCCTGTTACCGCGCCTACGAGGTCGGGCCGACCACCAAGCCGGAGACGGTTCATCGCAACGCGCATGCGCTCCTCCAGAACACCAATATCGTAGCAAGGCTCGCCCAGCTGCGTGCCGGGCTCAAGAGACGTTACGAAGTGGCCGTTGACCGGCTCGTCGAGGAATATGCTCGCTTCGCGTTCAGCAACATCGCTGATCTGATCGACTGGGGTTCGGCCGCGGTGACACGCGACCCCGAGTCAGGCGAGATCATCACGACCGCAAACCGCGTCACGATCAAGGCCGATGCGCCGCGCAGCGCATGGGCCGCCGTCGAGTCCATCGAGATCACGAGGCGGGCCGTGAAGCTCCGAATGCACGATAAGGTGGGGGCGCTCAACGGGCTCGCTCGACATCTCGGGTTTTTCGATGATCGCATGAAACGGGCTCTCGCGGTTGCCAGGGCTCCCGCCGAGGCGTCCGAGAACGGCCTCTTGCCCCCCACGATCCTCTGGCGCCTGCTCGCGTCGAGCGCGCCCGGTAAAAGCGGATTCGGAGACTAGGAGCCTGTCCACTTATGTGGGTAGGGAGCCCGGCGAGGGGCGGATGGGGCAAGATTGGGCACGAAAGGCCGCCAGGAGCGGCCTCAGGCGGCCGCGAGCCTGGCTTTCTGCGGCATCGGCGTCGCGGCGGACAGACTCCACCTCTGAGCCAGCTTCAGCAGGTTGTGGGCGGTGCAGACCAACGCCCATTCGCCGCGCACCTTCTCGATGCCCCGCAGCAGGAACTGGCGGAAGCCGCGCGCCTGCTTGATCTGCCCGAACACCGGCTCGACCACCTGCTTGCGCAGCCGGTAGGGGCTGGCGTGGCCGCCCGACTTGATCTTCGCACGCATGGCCTCGACCCGCGTTGGTACCTTGCTCTGTTGCCCAGTGCCCGTCGCTGCGCCAGCATTGGCATCGGCCGCTGCAGACTCGTCTTTGGCCGCCTCCGAGGCCGCCTCTTGAGCCGCGCCGGCAACGGCGTCCTTCGCCCGACCGGTTGCCACGTAGGCGTCGATCTTGCGCTCCTCCAGCCCGGCAAGATTGGCCTCCGAGCAATAGCCCGCGTCCGCCGACGCCTCAGCGGGCTTGCGGCCGAGGTTGGCCTCCACCGCATCGGCCATCCCCAGCAGCTGGCCGCTGTCGGCCGCGCTTTGCGTCACATCGTGCGCCACGATCACCTGCGCCTGCGCATCGACCGCGATCTGGCCGTTGTAGGCCTGCACGAAGCCGTCCTTCGACTTCATGATCCGGCTCTCCGGACCCCGGATCAAGTCCGGGGCTGAAGTTCTTCTGTGCCTTCGGGTCGGGCTCCGGCGAGGGCGGCGCGGCGGGCTTGCCGGGCGTCCTGCGCCTTTCGGCCTGGCGCTTCTCCTCGGCCTCGGCCGCGGCTTCCGCCTTCGCCTCCGCAGCCGCCTTCGCTTCCGCCTCCAGCTCGGCCTGCGCGGCACGGATCTTGGCCGCCCGCCGCTTCTTGTCGGCCACCCAGGCGGGTAGCTCGTCGCCCCGCTTGTCCCGGCCGTAGAGCTGGTCTTCGGCCGCCTCGGCCGCGGCCAGCCACTGGTCAACCTCCGCTTCCAGCTCGCTCGCCCGCGCCTCCATCCGCCCGTACGACATCGCCTTGTGCTTGGAGGCGTTGGCCCCGACCTTCGAGCCGTCGAACGCCACATGCCCGAGTTTCACCAGCCCGGCCGCCTCGCACAGCTTGAGAACCTGCACGAACAGCGCCTTCAGCGCCGGCAGGTGCCGCTTGCGGAAGTCGGAGATGGTGCGGAAGTCCGGCGGATCCCCGGCCACGATCATCATGAAGTCGGCGCGCTCCCTGCACGCCTTGGCAAGGCGCCGCGACGAACCGATGCCGCTGGCGTAGCCGTTGAGCAGCAGCGCCGTCATCAGCGCCGGATGGAACGCCGGCTGGCCCAGCGTGCTCGCGTAGCTGGCCGCGATCTCGCTCAGGTCGAGGTGCTCGCGCACCAGCGCAACGATGAAGCGCGATGGGTGATCCTTCGGCACATAGTCCTGCACGCTCGGCGGCAGCAGCTGCGCCGCGTCGATCTTCCAGGGGCGATAATGCTTGCTCATGCCCTGGACAGAATCCAACTCGCCTCAGAAAATCCAGCGACTACTCGGACAGGCTCCTAGCCGACGGCAATCGCAGTTAGCGCCTGTCGACGAGGCTGCCCGTGAAGGCACGACAGATGAACCCCCAACAGCTGTCGGAACGGTGCCATACCGGGCACGGTCAAAACGTGCCAATGAACGAACCCGCTCACGCGGGAGCGCGCTGCGCGCAAGGGTGGTGCTCGGGGAGGGGGCGAGCCCCAGCTGAGATGAGGTGACGGGGTGGGCGCTCCGTCTTGAGGATAGAGGGGTTCCGAACCCCCAACCTCAAGACAGGAGCCCTCCGATGAGCGAGAAGCCCATCAGCCCGCTGCGCCAGCGCATGATCGAGGACATGACGGTGCGCAAGCTTGGGGCCGCCACCCAACGCAACTACATCCGCGCCGTCAAGACCCTTTCGGAGTTTCTCGGCCGCTCGCCGGCCACCGCGACGGCGGAGGACCTGCGCCGGTTCCAGGTGCACCAGAGCGGAGCGGGCGCCCAGCCGTCGGTCATGAACAGCACGGTGACGGCGCTGCGTTTCTTCTTCAGGGTGACGCTCGACCGGCCGGAGATGGGGCGCCACCTCACCCTCGTGCGCCAGCCGCGCAAGCTGCCCAATGTGCTGAACGAGGAGGAGGTGGTGCGCCTGCTGGAGCACGCCAGCGGCGTCAAGTACAGGGCGGCGCTGGGCGTGGCGTATGGGGCCGGCCTGCGCGTGTCGGAGGTCGCCAACCTGAAGGTCTCCGACATCAACTCCAAGCGCATGCTGATCCGCGTCGAGGAGGGCAAGGGCAGGAAGGACCGCAACGCCATGCTCTCGCCGCGGCTGCTGGAGCTGCTGCGCGACTGGTGGTGGGTGGGGCGGCCGAGCACATGGCTGTTCCCGGGCCGGGACCCGCTGCTGCCGGTCACGGCACGCCAGCTCTACCGCGTCGTAGAGGAGGCGGCCGCGGCCGCCGAGATCAAGACCCGCGTGTCGCCGCACACCCTGCGCCACAGCTTCGCGACACACCTCCTGGAGCAGGGCGTCGACATCCGCGTGATCCAGGTTCTCCTGGGCCACGCCAAGCTCGACACGACGGCGCGCTACGCCCACGTGGCGAGCAAGGTGCTGCGCGAGGTCACCAGCCCGCTCGACCGGCTGACGCCGATCGGTCCGAGGAGGGGCGAGCCGCCGAAGTAGCTGGGCGGTGGCACGGCCTGCTCTGGAGGTCGCGGACATCTTTCGCGACCACGGCGCCGCCTGGCGTCAAGCCAACCGCGGCCATGTGAGCCTCGCCCAGCTCAAGGTGATGAGCGCGATCGAGAGCTGCCGCACGACGGCGCTCGGCGGGCATGTTGCGCGCTGCGAGGACTGTGCCCATACCGTCATCGCCTACAACAGCTGCCGCAACCGGCATTGCCCCAAGTGCCAGGGGGCCGCGGCGCGCACCTGGATGGAGGAGCGGGAGAGCGAGCTCCTGCCCGTGCCCTACTTCCACATCGTCTTCACGCTGCCGGCGGCGATCGGCGACATCGCTTACCAGAACAAGGCGGCAATCTACGACCTGCTGTTCAAGGCCTCGGCCGAGACCATGCTCACAATCGCCGCCGACCCGAAGCATCTCGGCGCCCGCATCGCCATTACCTCGGTGCTGCACACCTGGGGCTCGGCCATGACCCATCATCCGCACGTGCACATGATCGTGCCGGGTGGAGGCATCTCGCCAGATGGCAAGCGCTGGATCGCGACCAGGCCCAACTTCTTCCTGCCCGTGCTGGTGCTCTCCAGGCTGTTCCGGCGCCTGATGCTGGAGAAGCTCGCCGCCGCCCACAAGGCCGGCAAGCTCACCTTCTTCGGCGCGCATTCGCATCTGGCTGATGACAAGGCCTTCGCCGCGTTCCTGGCGCCGCTCAAGAGGACGCGCTGGTTCGTCTACTCCAAGCGCCCCTTCGCGGGCCCGAAGGCGGTGCTCACCTACCTGTCGCGCTACACCCACCGCGTCGCCATCTCCAACAGCCGCCTGATCGCCGCCGATGCGCAGAGCGTCACCTTCAAAATCAAGGACTACCGCGTGGAAGGGCCGGGCCGCTACACCACCATGACGCTCGGCGCGCACGAGTTCATCCGCCGCTTCCTCATCCACGTCCTGCCCAAGGGCTTCCACCGCATCCGCCACTACGGCCTTCTCGCCGGCAGCGCTCGGCAGGAGAGCCTCGCGCAGGCTCGCGAGCTTCTGGAAGCCGCCGCGAGCACCGCCACCGATCCCGAGGACGAGGCTGCCGCCGATGACCCAACCAGGACCGCGCTCGCGACCCCATGCCCCTGCTGCGGCGGCCGCATGATCGTCATCGAGACCTTCGAGGCCGGCCGCCAGCCCAGGCATGCGCCGACCATCAGGATCGACACGTCATGATGCTTCCAGCCGCCAACCGCTGCGATGTCGGGCGCCACTGCCGCTGGCCACGAGCCGGCCGCGACGGCATTTGTCCGCAACGATACGCTTCGCGCCGGATGGAGCCTCGAACACCGGCGGATCGCAGTGGCCAACGCTGCTTGGCGCGACTATTCCACTCCATCGGCAGCCCAGCCTGCACTCTTCCGAGCTGTTCGCCTCCGTCCAGCGACCAACCCACTACCGCGAAATCCCCATAGCACTCGCGGCGCCCTCTTCCCCCCACTACTCGCGGGTTCCTTCCCTGGAGGCTTTCGGACGCCGGCCCCGGTGCCAGCCCGACCGTCGCAATGGGCCGGCATCCGAAACCCTTCACAAGGGCTGACGTTCCCGAGAGAGGAACGAGCCGCCCTAGCAGCGTATCCCACTGACTTCAGCGAACAGGCATCACGCGCGGCGGCTGGCGGGCGCCGGCGACCAGGGGCGGAGGATCACACCGAGCAGGTTGCGGCGCGTCACGACAGAGGCGGTGAGAACGCCGCCCATCGAAGCGCCCGCCACGCCCGCGGTGCTTATGTCTGCACCGGTCAGGTACAGGCCCGGAATCTGCGTGGCTGGCCGCAGCTCGCGTCGGGCGAAACGCTCTGGCGTGTGGGCCAAACCATAGACCTCGCCGTGCGGGTGGGCGGCGAAGTTGCTCGTCGACAAGGGGGGGTCGAGAGCTCCGGCTGGGAGCGCATCGGCACTCCCGGCTTGGGCGACGGCTCGTCGTCTAATGAATAGTGTATCGCGTTCTGGACAACGGACGAGGTGGCGCTGTGGCTGCTCAGCGGCGCTTCGCCATATCCGGCAGTGCGCCGTGCTGCTTTTCGTAGAGATCAACCATGCGCGTGAGCAGCATTGCGAGATTGATGTCATCGCGTGCCGCCAGGTGCTTCATGCGCTTCTTGGTCGATGCGCCAACACGCAGATTGAGCTGGACGATCTGCTCATGTCTGGCGCCCGTTTCGCTTTTCTGGGTGCGGCCCTTTCAACGTCAGCAAACTGGCAAAATGGATCGACAAAGCAAAGCAGATCGGCGACTTCGCTTCCTTCGCGCGCGCAGATTTCGCGTTCTTCGCCTTGGTCTACATCTGTGCGTGCACTTTCGCGAACAGCGCTTCCATCAGACGCTCGACCTGATCGTTGCGGCGCCGCGGTCCCATGTCGGTCTGGGCCAGGTTAGGAGGCGTCCGGTGGGCGCCAGGAGGAGTGGAGAATTAAGCGCATCAGGGCGCTGGATACGAGCGCGTTCGTGCTGCCTCGCCGATGGCAGCGTAGAGCCTCGTGAGACAGGGTGCGGGCGCATCGCCGAGCATCCGACGGACATCTGCGGCAAGCTCCGCCATTTCAGCCGGTGCGTGTCGTGTATGACGGGCAAAATAAAGCTCCCCGCGCACCGAGCCGAGGAGGCGTCGCCAATAGGCGATAGCGATCGGCAACGGAACCCAGCAGAAAATCGTGCGCAAAGCCAGTGGCGCCGGCCTGACCCCTTGTCGATCCAGTGCAGCCCAGCCCTCGCGAACGGCCATGATCAATGTGCGAACGCCTTCCCGGTTCGCCGCAAGGCGCTGCGCGTGCCCTCCCGATTCGTAGATGGCCCCCGCCACTGCCGTCACGAAGACCGCATGACGGCTGAGCCATGCGTCCATGTCTATGACCCGCGCGACGCGCAAACCCGCACAGCGAAAGAGCGAAATGAGGTCATCAGCGCCGGCCTCGATCGCCGTCGGCTGCTCACCGACCTCGACATAGCGGACCACGCCCGCTTCCAGACCTCCCGCAGCACCCGGAAAAGCTAGCGCAACGCGTTCACGGCCCAGTGCCTTGAACAAGCTTGCTGAGCCTCCGGCATGGTTGACCATGATGACGATGCGCCTGATGGACGTTGCCTTCGCCAGATCGGCCAGAACCTCATCGATCTGCTCGCGGCGCACGGTAACGAGACAGAAGTCGGCGCTGGTGTCGGGAGAGAGCCGTTCGATGACCGGAAGCTTCACGGTGTCAGTCCGCCCACTCACTGCGTCTTCAATGACCGCCCCGTGTTGCCGCAGTTCGCGCACGCGGTCGCCGCGCGCAATGAAGATAACATCATAACCTGCCCTCGCGAGACGTACGCCATAGAACGTGCCCTGGACTCCAGCGCCAAGAATGAGAATTCGCATTGTGACTATCCCACTGCATAACTAGACCAGGGCCATTAGGGGATTCCCAGATTCCGACGGACTCGCAATTGTGATTCAAGCTCGCAACTGGAGGGAGGCGAGCTTGATTCGGCGGTATCTGACGAACGCGCAGTGGGAGCGCATCGAGAAGCTGTTATTGCGCCCTACGACCGCGCAAACTCAGGATGTACGCGATGACGTTGTCCATGTCGTCGTCTTCGATGACCAGATTGGGCATCGTCTTGGGCAGCAGCGGATGCGAGGTGCGAAACCACACGGCCAGTGCGGTTCTGGAAAGGCGGTGCGTCGGGTACCGGCGAGCGCGGCTGCCGGGCCAATACGGCGTTGCATTCGGCGCACATCTTCTGCGCATAGCGCAGCCCCTGGCGCGCGTCTCCCCAGTCTTGCGCGCCGGCGACCGTAGACCCGGCCATGAGCGCGAGCGCTCCTATCAGTTTCGCCGCTTGCATTTGGACCTCACTGATCGGCTCGGCATCGAGGAGCGAGAACTCGCATCCTAGACAAGCGCTGGATGCACGAATTTGATGTGCATCAACGCGACCAGCGTAGGCCGGCGGCGGATGGGCGGAGGCGCAAGCCGGCAGCAGGCATGATCCTCGACCTTTTGGAGTACTGGCCGGTCGATCTCGCGGGTTCCATCCTCATTGGCGTTAAGGAAAGCGATCTGGCCGCAACCGCTGCGCAGGGTTTGAGAGTTTCCGCTTCGCGAAGGGGCCCCTGCACGGGTTCACCGCGGACTGCATGCAGTCGAAAATCCTGGCTGCAAGTTCCCCACGCCTGCCAGCAGTCGCGAAGTCGTCACACCATGTGACCGGCTACCAACTTTGACCGGTTTGGGTCATCTTTCCCAGGTGCGCCAAGGGCTTAGGCCAAGTGGATGTAACACCATGCCCTGACGCGCTGCGCCGCCTGGCGGCCACCTCACCCTTCGTGCCACTTTCTGCCGTGAGCAGCTGCAATAAGGTGCGCTTACAGTTCGCAACAGCCGCAGGAAGGGATTGACAGAGTACTCTATTTGGAAGAGTAAAAGAATGCCCCTTATCAACGCGCGGAGGCTCACGTGCTAGGGACATTCAGTCGTTGGTTTCTCCGCATCATCGTATTGGCGCTTACTGCGCTTGGCGTAGGCACGATCATCGTTGCCAGTCTCCTCGCCGCCCCGGTTGGTAGGCCGTCGGAACTCAAGTCGATTATAGCTGGCGCGCGTTCGCTAGATCACAGCGACCTCCCGGAACTTGAGCGTTTTCAGGCCCGCGACGGCACTGAGCTAGCCTTGCGACGCTACCAGCCGGCTACGGTCAGGGACGACAGGATCGCGGTGCTGGTCCATGGGTCCGCAGGGAACTCGGCCAACATGCACGCGGTCGGTAAGGGTCTCATGGCAGTCGGGGTCAGGGCAGTTGCGCTCGATATCCGTGGCCATGGCCGTTCCGGCACGCGTGGCGACATCGGCTACATCGGCCAGCTGGAGCACGACCTGGCAGACGCGATCGGATTTGTGAAGCAATCAGCGCCCGATGCGCGCCTCACGCTCGTTGGCCATTCCGCAGGAGGGGGATTTGCACTGCGGGTCGCTGGCGGCGCCGCAGGTAAGCTGTTCGAGCGCTACGTCCTCGTCGCGCCATATCTCGGGCCCTTTGCTCCAACATCACGCCCACGAAGCGGCAATGCGCGCTGGGCCGAGCCAAATTTCCCGCGGATCATGGCTTTGGCGGCGCTGGAACGGATCGGCATCTCCTGTTGCCAGTCCCTGCCGGTGCTCGCCTTCGCGCTGCCCGAGGATGCCGCCTTGCGCGCCACCACTCGGTACAGCTATCGCCTGATGGTGAATTTCGCGTCGCACTGGGATTACCGGTCCGACCTGCTCGCGGTCCGCCGGCCTATCGTGCTGGTCTCGGGCAGTGCCGACGAGCTTATGGATGCAAGCAGCTACGAAGCGGCGATGCAGGTTTCGGGACGTAGCCTTCGCATTGTCCTCGTGCCTGATGTCAACCACATGGGGGTGCTCGCCGACCCGGCAGGCATCGCCGCGATCGTTGATGGCGTTGCTCTCTCCCGACCCTAACCTGGGGAACAGGAAATGACCCTCACCTCGTCGCAAGCCCAGGCCTCGCTCGACGACATCGAGCGGGTCGTCCGGCGCGTGAAGCAGTCGGCCATCTACAGAAACGCCAGTGTCCTGCTGATCCTGTGGGGGGCCATCGTGGCGTTGGGCTATCTCGGGTGTGAGGTCGCGCCCCGGTACTCAGCCGCGGTCTGGTTGATCTGCCAGGCAGGCGGCCTTCTTGCCACCATTACCTTGAGTGCACGCTTCGCTCGCGAAGAGGAGCACCGTGTCGAACGTCAGGATCGTAGGCGCGGTGTTACTCTTCTTCGGATTTGGCCTGCTGTGGTCACAGGTCTTCGGCCATTTCGGTCCGCGAGGACTCAATGCATTCTGGGCTACGCTATTCATGTTTGGCTACGCGGTCGCGGGGATCTGGCTCGGACGTGCGTTTGTAATCTTGGGACTGACCGTCACGGCGCTCACGGTCATCGGATATCTCTGGGTCGGGCCGTGGTTCAACCTCTACATGGCGGCGGTTGATGGTGGCGGGCTCATGCTCTGCGGCCTATGGATGCGGCGAGCCTGAGGTATGACGGCGGCTAACGAGATCATCCACCAAACGTTGCGCCTGCGATTGATGGCGGCTTTGACAGCTCTTCCGCCAAGATCGGAGGGCTTGGATTTTGCCCGACTAAAGAAGCTGACCGGCGCCACCGATGGCAATCTGGGCGCACACATTACAGCATTGGAGCGTGCAGACTACGTTACCGTCGAGAAGATGTTTGTCGATCGCAAACCGCGCACCGTCGTGAAGGCAACCGCGGCCGGTCGCAAAGCGTTCGCGGAGCACGTGGCGTTTCTCAAGAGCGTCATCGAACAGTGAGGCTGCTTCACAATATCAGCTGTGTGCGCGACCAAGTCGGTCACGAACGCCGAAGGGCGAGGTGAATATTGGGCACACCCACTCTCTCCGCACCTCATTGCCCCGCGATATCGAGGTCGGCTCAGGGTCTTGTGTCACGAGCATCGCCGGTCCACACGGCGGTGCGCAACTGTACTGGAGATGAAGGAGGGCCCTTCGGGTTCGGCGATCAGGTCGCCGATCCCAAGCCACCGCGAGCGGCTGTGGTCAAAAGCCGTGGTCGTGAGCATCGCGGATACGTAGGGACGATGATCCCGGCAGGCATGATCGAGAGAGGCGAGCGCAAGCGAACTGCCTTGGAAGCGTCGAAGCTGATTAGGCGATGTCGAAACCGCGGGGTGACCCTTCCTGCGGGACAAGCTCGGAGGATGTCCTGATTCGACGCTCTCGGGACGTCTCTTGTACCCAAGATAGCTGCATAGGTTGCTGCGCTGTCGAAGTTTTTGGCCCTGTGCCAAAGCTTGCCGGACTGATAGGGAGCGCATTGCCCGCATTTGCGGCAAATTCGTTCACTGGAAAGCGACCTCGGTGAAGCTCCTAAGCTTACGCGAGTGCAGTCGCTCCCGCTCCTGCGCCCTAAGATGCTCGAGCGCTTTGAGGCCGATCTGGAGATGTTGTCGCACCCGCTGGCGGTAGAATTCGTCGGCCATCCCGGCGAGCTTGATATCTCCGTGCAGCGGCTTGTCCGAAATACACAGCAGCGTGCCGTATGGCACCCGGAAGCGAAAGCCGTTCGCCGCGATAGCGGCCAACTCCATGTCGAGCGCGATCGCCCGTGATTGCGACAGTCGCCGAATGATGGCGTCGTGATCACCGAGCTCCCAATTACGGTTGTCGACACTGGCGACGGTCCCGGTGCGCATGATCCGCTTCAGTTCGAACCCGGTGAGCCCGGTTACCTCGCCAACCGATTGTTCGAGAGCCACTTGCATCTCGGCAAGGGCCGGGATCGGCACCCATCGCGGCAACTCGTCGTCGAGCACATGGTCCTCGCGAACGTAACCATGCGCCAGCACGTAATCGCCGAGCTTCTGCGTGTTCCGCAGGCCGGCGCAGTGGCCGAGCATCAGCCATGCGTGAGGTCGCAGCACCGCGATATGGTCGGTGATGTTGCGAGCATTCGACGGGCCGGTGCCGATGTTGACGATGGTGATGCCGCCGCCATCCGGCTCGACCAGATGGAAGGCCGGCATCTGGGGTGTACGCTGGGGTGGCTCTGCTGGCGAGGTGGCTTTGCCGAGGCGGGCATTGGGCGTCACCATGTTGCCGGGCTCGACGAAAGATTCGCCGATCTGGTCGCCCGACGCCATGCGCTCGCGACACATGAGTGCGAACGCATCGACGTAGAACTGATAGTTGGTGAAGATGACGAAGTTCTGGAAGTACTCTGGATCGGTGCCCGTGTAGTGATAAAGCCGATGCAACGAGTAGTCGGTCCTGGCGGCCCGGAACAACGCCAGTGGCTGCGGTGCTCCGGGCTGCCGGCGCATCGTGCCATTAGCAATGGCGTCGTCCATCGCGCCCAGGTCCGGAGTGTCGAACAGGTCGCGCAGCGGTTGCTCGCGAACGGGAAAACTCGCCGCGACACTGATGTTCCTGCGATAGGCGAAATGGATGGGAATGGGCTCTTCTGATTCGCCGACCTCCACAGGCACGCCGTGGTTTTGGATCAGAAGGCCGATCTGTTCCGTCAAGTACCCCCGGAAGAGGTCGGGCCGCGTTACCGATGTCTCGTGCACGCCAGGAGCAGAGACGAAACCATAGGACAGGCGCGAATCGACCCGTGAATGGGTTGAAGTCGTGATCCGCACGAAGGGATAGGTTGCGCGGACGCGCGTCTTGGGGGGCTCGCCCTGGACGTAAGCTTCGAAACGGTCGCGCAGGAAGGCGGTGTTGCGCTCGTAGATCTGTTGCAGCCGATCAGTGGCGGCGGAAGCATCTGTGAAGGCCTCGGTGGCCATCCGCTTCGGCGACAAGAGGCTTGGCGCTATTCTCATGGGCCTGCTGGTGGCAGCGAGCGGCTGCCGTGTCAAGCGGAGCGGTAGCGTGCCAGATTCGGAACCCGGCTGCGTGACAGCGAGTGTCTGGCCACAAAGCCTGCGCCGTTCATCCCGTCGCCGCATCGCGAGCGCAAGGTCGAAGCAAATCAGGTCCCTTGCAGCGGCGACACTGTCACGGCTTGCGCTGACGACGTTCCTTCCTCGCACACGAGGGCGATGGCCCCGGTCAGCAGTGGCCGATCGGTATCTTGGTGCCGTCCCAGGATTGGTTGGAATCGGAGGTGGCGTTATCTCCGGCTTGATCTGAAAGCCAAAACGGCGGTTCGTGGCCGCCGACGGAGACAACGCCATGACGAGGGATATCACGGGAGCAGATTCGGAGCACCTGCTGGAGGAGGGGTGGTCCACACCGCTCGAAGCCGGCGTGCGCGGCACGATCCGCGGCTTCATCGAGACGCTGATCGAGGAGGAGCTGGAAGCAGCACTTGGACGTGGGCGCTACGCCCGTCTCAAGACCGCAGCGGGCGCGCGTGCGGCGGCGGCAGCTGGGCTCGGCAATGAGGGTGCGGCCGGCGCTGTGCCCTCTACAGGCCACCGCAACGGGCGGCGCGAGCGCCAGGTGCTGGGCAGCTTCGGCGCGGTGACGGTGGCGGTGCCGCGCGCGCGTCTCGCTACCGCCGACGGGCGGACGACCGAGTGGGTCAACAAGACCCTGCCTGCCTACCGCCGGCGCCGGTATCTTCAAGATCGAACAGTATCCGATCGTCGACGAACGCGCGCAGATGCGCGGCGTCGACCTTCAGGCGCAACTTGTATGTTTGTCCTTCCTGCCAGTGGAACGGGACGCGGGCGAGCTCCCTCTCGCCGTCGAGCACCTTGACCAGCGCTGCGGTGTCATCCTTGCGGAGGAGGAGCGCGTAATAGCGGCGCAGCCCCTGGGAGTGCACGCGACTATGCCCACATGGAGTAGCGCGAGCTATCCCTCAGTCTGGAACGCCGCTTCGCGCTTCTTGCGAATGAAAGGCAGGATGAGGGTCAGCAACAGCAACGAGGTCGCTATCAATAAGGCCAGACTGATACGACGCTCGATGAAGATCATCGGGTCGCCGCTTGAGATGCGTAGAGCCCGGCGCAGGTTGTCCTCCATCAGCGGACCGAGCACGAAGCCGAGGATCAGCGGCGCCGGCTCGCAGTCGAGCTTCATGAACACGTATCCGGCGACACCGAAAAAGGCGGCGAGGAGAACCGCGGCCGGGCTGTTGCTGACGCTGTAGACGCCGATACCGCAAAACAGGAGGATCGCCAGATAGAGGAAGCGATAGGGCACCTTGAGCAGCTGCACCCACACGCCGATCAGCGGCAGGTTGATGATCAGCAGCATCAGGTTGCCGATCCACATGCTGACCACCAGGCCCCAGAACATGGCCGGGCGCTCGGTCATCACCTGGGGTCCCGGCTGGATGCCGTGGATGGTGAGCGCGCCGATCATGAGCGCCATGACCGCGTTGCCGGGCAGGCCGAGGGTCAGCATCGGAATGAACGAGGTCTGGGCGCCAGCATTGTTGGCGCATTCGGGTCCGGCCACGCCCTCCACCGCGCCCCGGCCGAATTCCGAGGGCGTCTTAGAAACCTTCTTCTCCAGGGCATAGGCGGCGAAAGAGCTCAGCATGGCGCCGCCACCCGGCAGGACGCCCAACAGCGAACCGAGCGTCGTGCCGCGCAGCGCCGCCGGCCAGGAGCGGCGGAAGTCCTCGGCCGACGGCCAGAGCCGCGTGATCCTCTGCGCCAGGATCGAGCGCTTCTCCTCCGCCTGCGACAGATTGGCGATGATCTCGCCGATGCCGAACAGGCCGATGGCGAGTATTGCCACGTCGATCCCGTCGCTCAGCTGCGTGACGTCGAAGGTGAAGCGCGTGCCGCCGGTCTGGCCGTCGGTCCCGACGAGCCCGACGAGGAGCCCGAGCACGATCATCGCCACCGCCTTGATCACCGAGCCGTGCGCCAGCACGACCGCGGCGATCAGGCCGAACACCATGAGCGAGAAATACTCCGGGGCGCCGAACGACTGGCCCACCAGGGCGAGCGGCGGAGCGAATGCCGCGATCAGCGCGGTGCTCACGCAGCCGGCGAAGAACGAGCCTAGCGCCGCGACGGCCAGCGCCGTCCCGGCACGGCCCTGGCGCGCCATCTGGTGCCCATCGATGCAGGTGACGACCGATGAGGTTTCGCCCGGAAGATTCACGAGAATGGCGGAGGTCGAGCCGCCGTACTGCGCCCCGTAGAAGATCCCGGCGAGCATGATGATGCCGGAGGTCGGCTCGAGGTGGAAGGTCAGCGGCAGCAGCATGGCGATGGTCGCGATCGGACCAATGCCGGGCAGGACGCCGATCAGCGTCCCGATCAGCGCGCCGATGAAGGCAAACAGCAGATTGAGCGGCGTCATGGCGACGCCGAAGCCGGTGGCGAGGTTCTGGACGAGCTCCATTGGCTAGACCTGGGGCCAGAGGGGGATCGTCAGCGAAAGCCCGACGATGAAGATCAGCCAGCACAGCGCGATCAGCACGAGCGTGGCGATCGCCGTCTCCAGCGGCCGCATGCTGCGCCCCGCCACCGCGCCGATGCCTGTCAGGAGCAGGATCGAGAGCGCGAGACCAAGCCGTTCCAGCGCGAGGCCGAACGCCACCAGGCTCAGGGTGACGAAAACCATGGGACGCCACGCCGCCCCCCCAGAGAGGTCTGTGTCCGCGAGCCGGTCAGCTTTCCATAGGCCCGAAACCAGGATCAATCCGCCGAGCCCCAGCAGGACCCATAAGAGCAGCCGCGGCATATAGCCGGTGCCCATGCGCGACGCCGTGCCGATCGGATAGTTCCGCGAGACCCAGAGCCCGCCCGCAGCCACGCCCATGAACAGCAGGCCCGACAGGACGTCCTTGCGCTGCAGCACCGCCCACCACCGCAGCCGACCCCTGGGTCTGGCCTGGTCAACCGTCATCTGTCCCTCCCGGATCGACGCGGGCGCTGCGGCGGCATTGGTGTCACACCCTTCGGGTCTGACACGCTTGCACCACGCTTGGAGAAACGATGTCAGAGCCGGATTGGCACAAGCGGACAAATTCTCCTGCGCGCCGAAATGCCAGCAGCAGGGTTCCCTCCACCCAAAGCGGCTCGTTCAGTCGCCCATGCCGTCCGGCCCGCTATTCGGCCGTTTCGATCTTCACCTCATCGGCGATCCTCTTCCAGGCCGACATCTCTGCGGCGAGCCAGGCCTTTGCGTCATCGAGCGACTTGTTGGGCACGATGTTGAAGTTCTGCTTCTTGAATATCTCCTTGGCGGCCGGCGCCTGCATTGCCGCGACGGCGGCGTTCGCGAGCTTCTCCAGCACCTCCCTCGGCGTGCCGGCGGGCGCGAACAGCGCCTGCCAGGCCAGCGTGCCAACGTCGGTGTAGCCGATCTCCTTCATCGTGGGGACATCCGGGTACTCGGGCAGGCGCCGGTGGTTGACCACCGCGAGCGGCTTGATCTTGCCGGCCCTCACCATGGCGGCGGTCGAGGCGACGTTGAGGAACACCGCCTGCGTGTCGCCGGTGACCATGTCGTTGATGACGCCGGACGCGCCCGCCTTGTTGTGGATGGCGATCATGCTGAGGTCACCGGCGCGCTTGGCGAAAAACGCCATGTCGTAATGGGGATAGGAGCCCGCGCCGACGGTGCCGTAGCGCACCTTCCCCGGATTCTTTTTGGCGTAATCGATCAGCTCGGCCGCCGTCTTGGGCGGGAAATTGGTCGTCGTCACAAGGAGGAATGCCGGGATGTCGACCAGGCGCTGCACCGGTACAACGTCCTTGTTGTAGTTGATCTTGTATCTCTTCCGGTAGAGTGTCGGCGCGATGGCGTTGGTCGTCACGTTGCCGACCATCAAGGTGTGACCATCGGCCTTCGCGCGCGCCATCTCCTCGACCGCAATGATGCCATTCGCTCCCGGCTTGTTCTCGACCACCACCGGCTGACCGAGGATCGGGCGCATCTGCTCGCCGATGATGCGCGCCACGATGTCGGTCGCGCCGCCCGGTGCGTAGGGCACGAAAATCTTGACCGGCCTGTCGGGGTAAGCTGCGGTTTGCGCTCCCGCCTCGGCACCTCCGAGGACGAGACCCACGACGCACAGCAGCACTGCTCGGATTGTTCTCAACTGGTCCTCCCACGATTTGCTTTTCGTTGGTATCGAGCGTCGTCGCCCCGATTGCCCAGCCGTCCGGGCCATCGCTGCAAGGGCCTGCGCGGCCTTGCGGCCGTGCAGACTGTACGACGTGTCCTTGACGGTGAAGAAGAGCACGTCAGCGTCGGGCGTGGCCCCTCCCGAGTGCACCGCGTCGGCCGGAACGTAGAGAACGGAGCCTGCCCGCGCGGTGATCTTCTTGCCGCCGATATCCGCCTCGAAGGTGCCTTCGAGAATGTAATCCACTGCTCGTTGGGATGGCTGTGGGGCTCCGCACCGGTGCCGGCCGGCATCCGCATCAACGCCACCATCATCCGATCGCCCTCGACGCAGGCTCCGGTGGCCGTCGAGTAGCCCGGCCCCCCCTCTATCTGGTTGACGCCGGTCAGTTCGAAATGATGCTCGCCTGGGCCCGCGCGCCTGGCGCCAGGCGTTCTTGCTTCCGCGGCTTGGGTCATGATGGCTCCCTCCCGATACGACGGCCGTGAGACCGGAGCGCAGCAGGCTTGCTAGGCAACGCCGTCAAGCAGCGCCCTGGCCGTGCCGCCCAGGATAGTTGCTTTGTCGACCTCGGCAAGCGACAGGGCACGCACTTGCCGCACGCACTCCAGCGTGCCCATGTCATAGGGGTAGTCGCTTCCGAGCAGCACGCGCGAAACTCCGGCGCTCGACACGAGAAACTCGAGCGCGAACCGCCCATGCACGATGGTGTCGAAATAGAGCCGATCGAGCGAGGCGTCGGGCGGCGCCTTCAGGGCCGCCCGCGGCTCGGGGCGCACGTTCCAGCCGTGCCTGAACCTGCCCGCTTGGTACGGGACGAAGCCGCCGCCGTGCACCATCAGGAACCTGATGCCGGGATAGCGCTCGATGACGCCACCGAACACCAGGCAAGCCGCGGCGATCGTCGTGTCGAGCGGGTTGCCGATCAGGTTGACGAGATAATACGAGCCGAGCCGCTCGGCACCGGCGACCTGCGTCGGATGCACCATGATGAAGGTGCGCAATTCGTTGGCCGCCGCCCACAGGGGCTCGAACGTCGGGTCGTCGAGGTTGCGGCCGTTGACGTTGGAGCCGATCTGCGCGCCCTTCAGACCCAGGCTGCGGATAGCACGGCGCAGTTCGTCGGCGGCCAGAGCAGGCGTCTGCATCGGCAGTGTCGCGAGGCCGATCAGCCGCTTCGGATTGGCAGCGACAGCCTTGGCGATCTGCTCGTTCTGCAGCCCCGCCAAGGCTGCGGTGAGCGCGGGGTCCTGACTGTAGAGAAACGTCTGCGGCGTGTTGCAGACGATCTGCGCGTCGATTCCGGCCGCGTTCATGTCGCTCAGGCGCCGCTGCATGTCCCAGCCGCCGCGCGGAAACGGCTGATAGCGGCTTCCCGCCACCTCGAGCACGGCGAAATCGTCGTCGATGAGCTCGATTCGTGGTCCGATCTTCGGCGCCTCCTTGCGCATGAGAGCCATCGTCTCCTCGGCAAGGATGTGGGCGTGCGCGTCGATCGTTGGCTGCTCAGGCATGTCATCTCCCTCGATCTGTCGGTTGCTCTTGCGCCGACGGCGGAACGCTAACACCACAAGATAGCATGGTTGAACGTCCTCTTGGAGCGACCCGCCCGGTTGTTGCGCACGCCTTGGGGCGACCTTCCGGTCGTGCGTGTCGACGCGCGACACGCCCATGCTGCGCTGTCGGCCCGCATCTACAACATGTTCAGCACGGGAGGCGTGGCGATCGTCTGGCAGATCGCCTCGCTGTTCTTTCCCGACTACCTGTTCCCGTCGATCCCGCAGATCGTGGGGCGCTTCGTCGAGATCGCCACAACCACATCGATGCGGTGCGCTCGATGTCGAAGGACCTGTTCGAGATGACGATCGCCTTCCGTCCGAGCCGCTGGACCCTGTTCCGGGTGCTGGTGCTCCCCACGGTGGTGCCCGGCATCCTGACGGCCTGGAAGGTGAACATCGGCAATGCCTCGCGCGTGGTGGTGGTGGCGGAGCTGGTCGGCGCCACCGGCGGGGTCGGCTACGAGCTGTTGCGCCAGCAGCAGCTGTTCGACATGGCCGGCGCCATCGCCTGGACGCTGCAGCTGGTCGCCTTCGTCCTGGTGTTCCAGGGCCTCGTCACCGCCATCGAGGCGTGGGCGCTGCGCTGGCGGCCCAGGTCCGAGCGGGCGATCTGACGATGCCGGCGGCGCCCGATCCCGTTGTCGTCACCTTCGATGTCGTGACCAAGACGTTCGAGCGCCCCGACGGCTCCGGCCGGTTCATCGCCGTGGACCGGCTGTCGTTCCAGGTGGGGCGCGGCGAGATCGTGGCCGTGCTCGGCAAGACCGGCTGCGGCAAGTCGACCATCTTCAACCTGATCGCCGGGCTCGCCGAGCCGACCTCGGGGCGCATCATGGTGGAGGGCCAGAACCCGTTCGGCGACTTCGCGGCGCTGCGCGGCAAGATCGGCATCGTGTTCCAGGGCGACCGGCTGATGCCCTGGCGCACGGCCATCGACAACGTGCTCCTGGGCTTCGAGATCCTGGGCGTGGAGCGGGGGCGTGCGCGGGCGATCGCGCAGGAGTGGCTCGCGCGGCTGGGGCTTGCGGGCCACGAGAACGACTACCCGCACGCGCTCTCCGGCGGCATGCGCCAGCGCGTCTCCATCGCCCGCGCGCTGGCCGTCGATCCCGCGCTGATCCTGTGCGACGAGCCGTTCTCGGCGCTCGACGAGATGACGGCGCGGCGCCTGCGCTCGGAGTTCCTGCGGCTGGTGCGCGACAGCGCCAAGACCGCGCTGTTCATCACCCATTCGATCGACGAGGCGCTGGAGGTCGGCGACCGCATCATGGTGCTCAGGCGTCCGGCCCAGATCGCCTTCGAAGCCAAGGCCGGCGGGGAGATTGCCCCCGACCACAAGGCCGAGCTGCGCGCCGAGATCCTGAAGGTGCTCGCCGGCAACGATCAGCCCGACACGGCGGCCGACTAATGCACGCCGAGGTGCTGTGCCACGATGGCGTCGTTCATCCTGATCTCGGCCGCCGCTCCCGCGAACGCCACGGCGCCCGAGTTGAGGATGACGATGTCGTCGGCCAGATCGAGCGTGAGCCTGATGTTCTGCTCGACCAGCACGATCGAGAGGCCTTCGCCCTTGAGCCTGGCAATGGTGCGCCCCACTTCGGCGACGATCTGCGGCGCCAGGCCCTCGGACGGCTCGTCCATCAGCAACAGCCGCGGGTTGGCCATCAGCGCTCGTCCGATCGCCAGCATCTGCTGCTCGCCGCCCGACAGGAATGCAGCCAACTGGTTGCGACGCTCTTTCAGCCTCGGGAACATCTCGAATACCGTATCAGCCGTCCAGAACGCCTTGGCCCCCCTGCGTAAGCGCGCGGCCACGCTGAGATTCTCGCGAACTGTAAGGCTCCGGAAGACGCGGCGGCCTTGTGGCACAAGGGCAACGCCTTGCGCCGCAATCTGCTCGGGGGCCATCCGTGTGACATCGACGCCAAAAACGTCGACCGCGCCCGTCCGTGCAGGCAGCAGGCCAACGGCTACGTTCATGCAAGTGGTCTTGCCTGCGCCGTTGCGACCTAGGAGCCCGAGCAGGCGGCCTTCTCCGACCGAAAACGACACGTCATGCAACACGTGGCCATCGCCGTAGAAGGCGTCGATGCCGGTGAGGCCGAGCGCGCTAGCCGCCAAGGTACACCTCCCGGGTGCGCGGATCGGCTACCACCTCGGCGCGCGTCCCTTCCACGATCACCTCGCCGAAATGCAGGAGCGTGATGCGGTCGGCCAGGTCGAGGGCGACGTCCATGTTGTGCTCGATCATGACGACGGTCACCGCGCGCGGGATGGCCTGCAGAAGTTTTTGCACGTCGCGCCGCTCGTCGATAGAGAGACCCGCGAACGGCTCGTCGAGCAGCAGCACCTTCGGCTGCTGCGCCAGCGCCATGGCGATCTCGACGCGCCGGCGTTCGCCGTAGGACGTCTGCGCTAACGGCCGCTCCGCGATGTGGTCGAGGCCGACCTTGCCGAGCGCTGCCCGCGAGCGATCAACGAGTTCAGTCTGCCCGCCGAGGTCGGCGAACACGTTCCAGCGCAGCGGCGAGAGGCCCAGGAGCGCCAGCGTGACGTTGCGCAGGATGGTATCGTGCGGAAACAGCGTGATGATCTGGTAGGTGCGGGCGAGACCCAGGTGCGCGCGCCTGCGGCACGCCGTACGCGTGATGTCGCGGCCGAATAGAACGATCGAGCCGCTGTCGGGGCTGATTTCGCCCGTGATCAGATTGAACAGCGTGGTCTTGCCGGCGCCGTTGGGACCGATGATCAGGTGCCGCTCGCCCGGCTCCACGATCAGGTTCACATTGGTCGTGACGCGCAGGCCGCCGAACGATTTGTTGAGGGCCTTGACGGTGAGCGCGGTCATGACCGGCGCTCCCCGGCGGGCCGTGCCGCCCAGCCGTTGGTCCGCGCGCGCAGCCATTGCCGGCCGGCGCGCGCGAGGCGCACCGACCCCGGCACCAGGCCCTCCGGCATGAAGCTGATGATGAGGATGAAGATGAGCCCGAGCACGAGATTCCAGCGTTCGATGTAGGCGCTCACCACGTTCTTGATGATGACGACGATGGCCGCCCCGGTAATCGGACCGAGCAGGGTGGCGGCCCCGCCGGCAATCACCATGAGAAGGATCTCGGCAGAAGCCTGCAGCGAGGCGACGGGCGGGGCGATGAACTGGTGGTAATAGACGTAGAGCAGACCGGCTATCCCCGACCAGAATCCCGACAGCAGGAACGCGAGGAAGCGGATGAGCCAGACGTTGTAGCCCAGCGCGGTCATGCGCCGCGCCTGGTCGCGGGTTCCGCGCACGCTGGCCCCGAGCGGCGAGCGCACGAACAGCCACATCGATGCCACGGCGAGCAGGAAGAGCAGGAGCGTCGCGTAATAGAACGCCTCCGGGCTCGCGAGACTGATGCCCAAGGGCGCCGGCCGGCTGGCAACGTTCACGCCGTTGTCCCCATTGGTCAGGCTCGCCCAGCGATAGGCGACGCCCCAAACGATCTGTCCCAGGGCAAGGGTGATCATCAGAAAGCCGATGCCGGTCGATCTGAGCGACAGCACGGCGAACACGGCCGACGCGGCAAGCGTCAGCACGATGGCACCAAGACCGGCGGCGATGTGCCCGTAACCGGCCTGGAGCAGCAGACCGGCGCTGTAGCCGGTCATGGCAAGCAACCCGGCATGGCCCAGCGATACCAGGCCGGCGTAGCCGACGAGGATGTTGAGCGCCAGAGCAGCCACCGCCCACAACAGGATCTGGCTGGAGATGTTGACGTAATAGGAGTGATGGCCGAGCCAGACCGGCACCGTGACCAGCAGCACGAGTGCCACAATGAGCAGCACGGCAGTGGCGGACGCGCGGCGCGGGCGGCTCACGTGGTCACCTTGCCGAACAGCCCCTGCGGCCGCAGCACGAGGATCAGAAGCATGGGCAGGAACAGGATGACGTAGGCCAGGTCGGGAAGCAGCGCGGTGCCAAAGTTGTAAAGAAAGCCGATGAGGAAGCTTCCGACGAGCGCGCCGAGCAGGCTGCCCACGCCGCCCAGGATCACCACGATGAGCGCGAGCGGCAGCATTTCGAAGTCGAGGCCCGGATAGACTGAAAGGTAGGGTGCCCCCATGACCCCGCCGAAGGCCGCAAGCGCCGCACCCAGGGCGAACACCAGCGTGAAGAGCTGCGACACCTTGATGCCGACGACGCGGGCGATGGGGGCGTCGTCGACCCCGGCGCGGATCATAGCTCCGAGCCGCGTCCAGTCCACCAGCAGCCACAGGCCGACGGCGATGGCGACCGCGACGAGCACGACCACCAGGCGGTAGAGCGGAAAGTAGAGCCCGGCGACCTGCACGGCCCCGCGCAGATGGTCCGGCGTGGCGGGCTGCCAGGGGTCGCCCGTCCACAGCAGGAGGCAGACGTCGGCGATGATGAAGGCGAAGCCCAGCGTCAGCAGCACCTGCGGCAGCACCTGTCCCTCGAGACGGCGCAGCAGGAAGCGCTCGATGAGCCCGCCGATCAGCCCCATGGCCGCAGCGCTCGCCAGGGCGGCAAGCCAGAAGTTGATGCCTCGTGCCAGAAGGGTGACGCCGAAGTAGGCCCCCAGCATGAAGAAGGCGCCGTGCATCAGGTTGGGGATGCGCATAAGACCGAAGATTAGGGAGAAACCCGAGGACAGTAGGAACAGCAGCCCTCCCAGCGCAACGCTGTTCACTGTCAAGGTCAGCCACATGTTCATGCGGGAACTCTGTAGTTGGGTCAAGCGAAGCGCAGACCCAACACCCAGCGAATGGCCAAGGGCGAATGGTCGAAAATCCATTCGCCACTCGCTATTCGCCGTTCGCCTGACTCCTAGTGTTGGGTCATCGCTAGCGCGCGACCTACGGCTCAAGATACCTCGCTGGCGGATAGTCGCGCGCATAGACCGGGTTAGCCAGGAATTCCTTCTCGTTGTAAGTCCAGAACTGGCTCACGTTGGGGTAGGTCTTGATGACCGTGTTCACCAGCTGGCCTCCCCTCCTTTCGCAGCGGCGGATGAAGACGTCACCCACCACGTTGCCGTACTGATCGAACCTGAACGCCCCGCGTGGCGTATCCGTAAGCGAGACTTGGTGCAGGGCCTCGGCCAACGCCTTGCGGTCATCCGCCTGCCCCCCGAGCTTCTGGATGGCGGCCTCGACGCACTGGCCGGCCACGTACATGCCGGCCGAATAACCGCCAGGCAGGACGCTGTATTCCTCCTGCATTGCCGCAACGAAGCGCTTGTTGCTGTCGGAACCGAAATCGGCTGAATAGTAGGCGGCGGAAACGACGCCGACCGCCTCGTCACCGAGGCTCTTGAGGAGCGCATCGTCCATGGCCGTCCAGCCGGCAAGCAGCGGGATCTTCCCCTTCAATCCGAGGTCGGCATAGGAGCGCATGAACTTCACCGGGTTGGAGCCGGCGAAGCCGTCGAACACGCAATCGACGTTGGCGATCTGGGCGATGAAGGGCGTGTAGTCTGGCGTTACCAGCGGTGGCCACAGCTTCTTGACCACCTTGCCGCCGTTGTCCTCGAACACGCGCTGGAAGCCCGCCATCTGCTCGTAGCCGAAGGCGAAGTCCTCGGAGATCGTGGCCGCCCGGCGGTATTTCAGCTCCTTGGCGGCGTAGTCGCCCATGGCGTGGCAGCATTGCGCCGAGGTCGCCGAGGGGCGAATGACGAAGGGATTGGCGCGGCGCTGCGTCACGTCCTCGGCGGCGGCCAGGCTGATCAGCGGCGTTGCCTTGTCGCGCACGTAATCGGTGATGGCGAGCAACTCGAAGGCGGCGAGGGGCCCGAGGATCACGTTGACCCTGTCGCGTTCAATGACCTCCTGAGCCTTGGTTCTGGCGCCGGCCGGGTTGCCGCCGGTGTCGGCCACCAGCAGCTCCACCTTGCGGCCGGCGAGCGTGTTCGACTTCTCCTTCAGGAACGTCGCAATCCCCTGCTCCATTTGGATGCCACCCTGTGCCAGCGGGCCCCGTCTTGACGGTGAGCAGGCCGATCTTGAAGGGTGCCGCCTGTGCGTGAACGGCCGGCATCCTCAAAGTGGCCGCGCTCACACCCGTTGCAAGCATGCCCTTGAGGACGGTTCTGCGCTTGATTGCCATGGCGGTTCACTCCCTTGACCGTGGTTGGCTTGGGGCCTTTCGTGGCCCTGTTTTCAGTGATGTCGATCTCTTCGGCGGAATGATGGGCAGCAGCAGAAAGGACTCCCGGCCGCTTCCGAAGTGCAGACTGGTGATGCCGCCGAAAATTTCGGGTGGCCGGTCGCCCCGATCGTCGTGCAGGAAGGGGCCGCAGCCCTTCAGCTCGTTCTTGAAGTTGGACAGCCGTCCGCCGCTCGCCCCTGGATACTCGTAGTCCTTGCCGCGGATCGACAGGCCCAGGCGATATCCGGCCGGCACCACGACGGACGTGGGCCAGATCTCGATGTCGAGCTCCACGACCTCGCCGGGTTTGAGCGGCTGCTTCCTGTCGTGAGTGTGGTAGGGCCGGTAAGGGGTCGAGAGCTTCCTGTCGAGCTTGCGGTGCGAGGCTCTGAGCCAGCCCTGGGCGATCGGCGTGTGCGGATCGATGGCACCTTGAAATACCAGTTCCTTCAAATCGGGCGCGAACGCGCGCAGAACGACGAACAGGTCGGCGTCGCTGGTAGAGGAGGAGACGAACAGTCTGAGCGCCGATGGGCCGGTGATCTCAGTTTCCGCTTCGAGTGGCGCGGTGAGGAAGGTCGCTCCGTCGCCCATCGCCTCGAAGCGCAAAGTCGTGGCGGCCGCCGGCTTCTCCGTCCGCAGGAGCCCGCTGCCCGGATCGAGGTAGAACCTGGTCCATCTGGTGCGCGCGAGCGGCCATTCGTTCTCAGCCCGCTCGACGAACTTGTCCGCGTGCCGGACCTGCAGGCGCACGCGCGGCTGCTTGTCCCACCCGTTCTTCCTGCCGTGCAGGAAATGATCGAAGAAGGCGAACTGCAGCTCGCGGCCGTAGTCGGTATAGAAGTGCGTCCAGTGCTCCAGGCCATGCGCCTCGAGCCATTTCTGCTTGGAAGAGGCGCGCACGAATCCTTCGAAATTGCCACGCAGATGCAACCCTTGACCGCCCCAGTTGGCGGCCGACAGGAACGGCAGCTTCACCTTCGACCAGACCGGCGAGCGCTCCTTATGATACTCGTCGTCGAAAGAATGCTCGCGGATCTCATTGCCGAGTTCGCTGCGGTTGCGCGCCAGCTCCGCGTCCGGCACGGTGCGGGGTCCGCAGACCGGCTGGCCGGTGACGCGGCTGCGCTTGCCGCGCGCCCCGTGCTGCACCGTCTTGACCTGCATGTCGTACCAGTTCTGCCAGAAGGTGCTGAGGATGCCGCCGTGGTGCGTCATGTCGCGATACCAGTCAGCGGCGCCTTCCCAGATGCACATGGCGGCGAGATGCGGCGGCTGCAGCGAGGCGACGTGCCACTGGTTGATGGCGTAGTAGGAGACGCCGTTGAGGCCGACCCTGCCGTTGCACCAGGGCTCGTCTGCGGCCCATTCGATGCAGTCGTAGAGGTCCTTCGTCTCGCGCGGCGAGAAATGATCGATGAAGCCGGGAGAGCAGCCACAGCCGCGCGAGTCGAAGCGCACACAGACGTAGTCGTGCGGTACCCACTTCTCCGGATCGACCACTTCCCAGTTCTGATACTTGTTGCTGGTGCCTGCGGTCACATCAGGATGCTCTTTGGCCAGGCGCTCCCAGGCGCTCGGATAGCTGGCCTGGAAGGCGAGGCCCTTGGCATAGGGACCGTAGCTCAGAATGACGGGGTAGCGGCCTTCCCTGGCCGGCCGAAAGACGTCGCAGCGCAGGATCACGCCGTCATCCATCGCCACGCCCACGTCCCAGTCGATACGCATGCCGTCGCGCACCTCAGATCGAGCCGAGCAGCCGGCAGCGTCGCTTCGCGCAGCTTGCAGCTGCGCACCGTTCCGGGCTTGCACAGTTCCTCCCCTGGCCCTCCGTGGAGCCCCGTTGCTCGCGTTGTTCGCCGTCTTGAGCACTGCGGCGGCGCCAGCAGCGCAGATATGAACTGCCGCCATTGTATCAATAAACAACAACCTTGCCGGCGGCTACATCTCCCGGAGCAGATTGACAATCGTAGGGACCTTGCCGAACTCCGCGGCCATTCGCCGGAGGTTGGTGCCAATGCTGAAGGTCGCCAACCTCGTCAAGGGCTTCCCGGGCAAGGACGGCCCGATCACGGTGATCGACGGCATCTCCTTCGCCGTTCCCGAGGGCCTGTGCAAAGCGTTGCGGGGCCCACGCGGACCCAGTCGAGCCCAAGGTAAACGAGGAGAAAGGCGCTGACAGGGTCGCATGCGGCAATAGCGCGACGCCTCTTGCGCAAGCGCGCGGGACCAAGCGCTGCGAGGCACGAAAGCGCCGATGGTCGACATCTCCTTCAGCTCTTTGGGTCCTAGACAGGGTCAAGCACGATCAACCTATAACCACGCCTGCATTTGAGCTACCCCAGTGCTCCCCGGGGTCTGTCCTTTGGGCGACTGGCATGTCTGTAACGGGTCTTGGCCGTGTGATAACGCTGCGGAGGGGGCATCGGCGAGCCGCGACGGGCGGGATGCGCTGCAAGGTGACGGTTTCGAGCATATTTCTGCGATTTCCGTCTGGGAGGCAACCTGGTTCATCATCGCGCCCAGACCGATGGGCTCTTGGGCTGTGCAGAGCCTGCAATCGGGCCGTCTCAGGCCGCGGTCGCCGCGAGCAGCGGCTTGATGCCGACGATATTCAGCACGCGCTTCATGTTGTAGCCGAGCACGCAGAGCGCCATCTCGGTCGCAACCTTGGGCAGCGTCTTGCACAAGAAGTGCGTCGCGCCCATGCGCATCTTCAGTGTGCCGAACGGATGCTCGACCGTCTCGCGCCCCGTGCGCATCGCCGCGGGGCTCTTGTCGAGCCGCTCCTGCACCGCCTCGACCACCTGCTCGTGCTCCCAGCCGGTGATCCGCCGCTCCGGGCCTTTCGTACATTTCGCCTCGAGCGGACAGGCTCGGCACGCATTCGTCCAGTACCGACGCATCTTCTGGCCGTTTTCCACGGTCGTCATTCGATAGGTGAGTTGCTCCCCGGCCGGGCAGCGATAAACATCCTCCTCAGCCACATGGACAAAATCCTGCTTGCCGAAACGGCCTTCCGCTTTGGCACCAGATGTCATCGCTTCGGCAACGTCACGGTGACGCCGGCGTCCTTCAGCGTGCTCACCGCCCGCTCGAATCCCGCACACGAGGTCATGCCACGCGGGCACAAGGTCGCCTCGCTCCTGAAGCGCTGGCTGCTCGGCACGCACCAAGGCGGCGTCCAGCGCCAGCATCTCGACGAATTCACCTTCCGCTTCAACCGCCGGCGCTCGAACGCCAGGGGCCTTCTGTTCCACAGACTCGCCGAGCAGGCAGTTGCCGTCGACCCCGCGCCCTACCGCGCCATCATCGGAAAACCAGCCAGACCGGGCGATTCCGCGGGATCAGGTCAGTGAAGGGGATACCCACTTCATTGGGAACCTGAGTTCGATCGAAATCAATGACATCTCTCCGGGAGACATCGACGCCATTGCAACCTTACTCGTCAACTCGAACGACGGGGTAAGATCGTACGCGGCCCGGATTCTAGGACATATCGGGTCATCGGCGAGCCGAGTTGTCCCCGCACTTGAAAAGGCTCTGAGGGAAAGTATAGCTCTTCGATTCGAAATTGTTCGTGGCGCCGGAACTTTCGCGCCGTCCACGAGTCCAGAACTCGCGATCCGACAAGCGCTGCAGAGCATTACTGGCGAGGATATGACGCGACCCATATCGTGAGAGACCGGGATCTTGGGAATCGCGCAACCGGTAGGTCTGCACAGCCGACGGGCGCGCGGCGACGCGCTACCCCGGCCTGCGACCACCTGGGCTCCATCTCGGTCATCACCAACGAGGCGGGCCGGGTGGTGGAGCGGCGGCGCTGGGCATCCACCGGCGACCCTGCGCCGTTAAGTCTGGTTGCATCCGAGCCCCGCGGCCGGCGCCAAGGCAGCGTCTGTGGCGTTGACTTGCGGGCGCCGCCGAACGGATAGTGCGCGCCAAAACTGCTTCATCGGAGAGCCCCGTAGATGCGCACCGTTCCCGGTCGGCGGGCAGCGCAGCTGGCCGCGCGCTGCACGCTCGCCTTTGCCGTCGCGCTCGGACAGATGGCCGCGGCCGTGGCTCCGGCCGCGGCGCAGCAGGAGCGCGGCAGCGAGCCGATCCTGAAGTCGACGCGCGCGATCCTGATGGACGCCGACACCGGCGCCGTCCTCTACCAGCGCAACGCCGACGAGCTGGTGCCGCCGGCCAGCATGAGCAAGATCATGCTGCTCATCATGGTGTTCATGGCGCTGCGGTCGGGCGAGCTCAAGCTCGATGCCGAGTTCCTGATGAGCCTCAACGCCTGGCGCACAGGCGGCGCGCCGTCGCGGACCTCCTCGATGTTCGTGCCGCTCGGCAAGACTGCCACGGTGGACGAGCTCATCAAGGGCATCATCGTGCAGTCCGGCAACGATGCCGCCATCTCCATCGCCGAGAACATGAAAGGCAGCGAGGCGCTGTTCGCCGACTGGATGAACCAGGAGGCGCGCCGCCTGGGCCTGACGAAGTCGGTGTTCAAGAACGCCACCGGGCTCCCCCACCCCGAGCATCTGATGACGATGCGCGAGGTCGCCGTGCTGGCCCGCCACATCATCAAGGAGTTCCCCGAGTACTACCCGATGTTCGCGCAGCGCGAGTTCCAGTATCGCCGCTACAAGTTCGTCAATCGCAACCCGCTCTTGGGCGTGGTGGCCGGCGTGGACGGTCTCAAGACCGGCTTCGTCGAGGCGTCGGGCTACGGCCTCGTCGCCTCGGCCAAGCAGGACAACCGCCGCCTCATCATCGCCATCAGCGGCGCGGAGAGCCAGGCGGAGCGCAAGGACGACGGCAGGCGCCTCCTGGAATGGGGGTTCAAGAACTACTCGGAAGCCAAGCTGTTCGAGGCCGGCGAGACGGTGGGCTATGCCCGCATCTGGGGCGGCGAGCGCATGTACATGCCTTTGGTCGGCGGCAACGGCGGGGTCAGCGTGGTGCTGCCGCGCGTGCCGACCAATCCGAAGGTCACGGCGCGCATCCACTACACGGGGCCCCTGAAGCCCCCGCTCAAGAAGGGCCAGCAGGTCGCCATCCTGCGCGTGACGACCAACACCGACGCCACCAGCGACGCGCCGCTCTACGCGGCCGAGGATGTGGGCCGGGCGGGTTTCATGTGGCGAGGGCTTGACTCGCTCCTCTATTTGGCTACCCGCTGGATACCGTAAGGCCCCCTCTCCCCGCTTGCGGGGAGAGGGCTGGGGTGAGCGGCAGTGGCAATCTCCGGCGTTGGAGCGTGCTCCTGCCCCTCACCTGACCCTCTCCCCGTACGCGCCGAAGTGGGCTACGGGGAGAGGGAATCATCGGGCGAACGTTTGATGCCATCGGGTCGGTTCATCACCTTCGAGGGCGGCGAGGGCTCCGGCAAGTCGACGCAGGCGCGGCTGCTGGCCGAGCGGCTGCGCACCAAGGGCATCGATCCGATCCTGACGCGCGAGCCCGGCGGCTCGCCGTTCGCCGAGCAGGTGCGGGCCCTGATCCTGCACCCGCAGACGGCCCCGCATTCGGCGCTGTCGGAGGCGCTCCTGTTCTACGCCGCACGCGCCGACCATGTGGAGAAGGTGATCCGCCCGGCGCTGGTGGCCGGACGCTGGGTGGTCTCCGACCAATTCTCCGATTCGACGCGCGTCTACCAGGTGGAGGCCGGCGGCTTGCCGCTCGAGATCTTCAAGGCGCTGGAGCTGATCGTCGTCAAGCTCACCTACCCGGACCTGACGTTCATCCTCGACATCTCCGCCGAGGTGGGCCTGCGGCGCGCCACCACGCGCCGTCTGGCGCGGGCGATCGCCGGCGAGGATGCCGACGCCTACGAGCGGCGCGACCTCGACTACCACGAGCGTCTGCGCGTGGGCTATCTCGGCATCGCCAAGGCCGAGCCGCGCCGCTGCAAGGTGATCGACGGCACCCTTTCGCCGGACGCGGTCGCCGCCGAGGTGTGGGCGCACGTGGAGCGCCGCATGCTGCCGCCGGGTAAGGCGTGATGGCGCGCGCGCCGGCTGTCGAGGCAACCGAGGCGCTGCCCGAGGCCGACCGCCTCGGCGGTTTTCCGCATCCGCGCGAGACCCGCGATCTCCTCGGCCACGAGGCGGCCGAGCAGGCGCTGGCCCAGGCCTTCGCGGCCGGCCGTATGCATCACGCCTGGCTGCTCACCGGGCGTGCCGGCATCGGCAAGGGGACGCTCGCCTATCGCTTGGCCCGGCATGTCCTGGCGCGGGCGGATGAGCGCGATCCCGCGGGCAAATCCCTGGCGGTCCCGGCCGGCTCCTCCGCGGCGAGGCAGATTGCGGCGCAGGCCCATCCAGGCCTCCTGGTGCTGCGCCGGCCCTACGACCCGAGATCGAAGCGCTTTGCCACCGGCATCCCGGTGGACGAGGTGCGCCGGCTGCGATCGTTCCTGGGGCTCACCGCGGAAGGCGGCGGCTGGCGCGTCGTCATCGTCGACAGTGCCGACGACTTCAACCTCAACGCCGCCAACGCGCTCCTGAAGTCGCTGGAGGAGCCGCCGCCGCGCGCCTTGTTCCTCATCGTCTCCGCGCAGCCGAGCCGCCTGCTCCCCACCATCCGCTCGCGCTGCCGCCGCCTCGACTTGGCTCCGCTCCCAGCCCAGGACCTGCGCCAGGCCGCCGAGACCGCCATGCGCGCCGCCGGTGTCGACCCGCCGAAACCCGAGGAGTGGCTGCAACTGGAGCGGCTGGCCGATGGCAGTGTGCGCACCCTTCTGCAGCTGGCCGACGGCGGCGTCGATCTCTACCGGCGCATCGCCCAGCTGCTCGCGCGCCTGCCCGATGTCGACTGGCCCGCGACGCATGTGCTGGCGGACTCGCTGGCCGGCGACGCCCAGGAGCAGCGCTTCGAGACCTTCTTCGGCCTGCTCCTCGACACGCTGGCCCGGCTCGTGCGCCTGCGGGCATCTGGCAAGGGCGGGACGGAGGCGGAGCTGACCGTGGCGGCCCGGCTGATCCCAGAGGAGCGCCTTCCCGCCTGGGCCGGGCTGTGGCAGGCGATCGTTGCGGACAAGGCCGACGCCGACGAGTTGAACCTCGACCGCAAGGCGTTGATCCTGCGCAGCCTGGCGCGGCTCGAGGCCGCGGCGCGCGGCTGACCTGACCCGAGGCGCCGCGCGGACTCCCTCTCCCCGCTTTGCGGGGAGAGCGTTGGGGGTGAGGGGCAGCAAAGGGCAGCGCCCTGTCAGCTCTTGGGCTCAGGAGCGCGTTAACCAAGGTCGCTGACCGCGCTTTCCCAGCGCAACGCGACTCTCTCCTACTGATTGCGAGCCGCGTGGCGGCGGGGGTTGGGGGACAACGTCGAGCCGACGGCATTCCGAAGGACGGGGAGGGACTGCATGCGTCTTGTGACAGTGGTGGCCGCGGCCATGATGGCCGTGGCGGGTACGGCCGTTGCCAGCGGCTTCGACCAGGCGGTGATGAACGACGAGGCCCTGAAGAAGGCCCTGACGGACAAGACCATCCATCTCTCCACGCCGCTCGGCCGCCTGCCGATCCGCTTCCGGGCCGACGGCACCATGTCGGCCACCGCCGGCCCCGACTTGGCGTCCTACGTCGGCTCTGCGTGGGACCGCGGCCGCTGGTGGATCACCACCAACCAGCTGTGCCAGCGCTGGAACACCTGGCTCGACGGCAGGCTCTACTGCTTCAAGCTGCGCCAGCACGGCAGGATCGTGCTTTGGATGCGCAACGACGGCCTGACCGGCGTGGCGACCATCACGCGTTGAAGCGTGCGCGCTGCCCGCCATATTTTCAACGAGCGTCAGAATATCATCGCGCGCCTCGCAACTCCGGACACGAGTCCCTGGCGGCGTTGGCGCGGGTAGCCGCATGGGCGCGTATCGTGGTCGCTGGCCTGCTGAGGAGTGAGATCGAGCCCCCGCGCAATGCGAAGGAGCGCGGATGCGCCGGTTCTACGAGGGCTTCGATCGTCTCTACGCCGCGGTCGTCCACCACATCATTCCGCCGCTGTTCCGAGGCGGACATGGCTCGCCGCAACTGCGCGAGCATCTGGCGGCGGTGGACCTGAGCGTGCCGCCGCTCGCGGCGGACGGTCGCTACAAGCTCGCGGCACGCACCCTCATCGGCGAGGTCACGGCCGGGTTTCACCTGCGCCATGGCCCGCGCGCGGCGTGCCCGGTGCTGATCTACCATCACGGGCTCGGCGAGTTTCCCTACCACCGCAACCTCGGCTGGATCCTCCCCCGCCGCATCCCGGTGGAGGCCCACCTGGTCGCCGTGCAGGCGCCCTTTCACCGCCATCATCTCGACTGCCTGCGCGGCCTGGCGAGCTTGAGCCGCTTCGTGGCGATGTGCGCGGTGTCCGTCACCCTGATAGAGGCGCTGCGGCAGGCCTTCCTGGCCCGGGGAGCGCGCGGCTGCGTGGTGGCCGGCACCAGCCTGGGCGGTTTCGTGTCCCTGCTGCACCATCTGAGCTTCGGCACCGCGGACCGTTACGCGCCGCTGCTGGCCGGGCCCGATCTCGCCTGCAGCATGCTGTCGACCCCGTTTCATGCCTTCGTGGCGGCGCCGGCCCGGGCCGAGCCCGACGCGGTGCTGGCCTGCTTGGATTTCCGCGCCGCCTTTCGCGCCAGCGACGCGCGGCGTGTCCTCCCCCTGCTGGCGCGCCACGACATTTGCATGCCGTACGCCCACCATCACGCCGAGTACGCTGCAAAAGGCGTGGCGGTGGCAACCCTCGAGCGGGGGCACATGACGGGCGCGATGGCCTTTTCCGCACTGCGCGCCCATCTGCTGGCGTGTCTGGAGGAGCTGGCGCCCGCGGCGCCGCTCGGGCTGGCGGAAGGCGGCGCAAGCGACCAGAAAGCCGTAGCGCGGCAGGCGCTTTCGTGATAGGGAGCGCCACTCCTGCACCGAAGCTGGAAGCGATGAACTTCGACGCTCACCCGCCCCGTTCTGCTGCGCCCGCGCCCGGCGTCCCGGCGCGTGCCCGAATGCGCTGATCGCTTTCACCCGCCTGCAAGCGAGGCGGCGTATTTCTTGCTTCCCAGGATCAGCCAGCGAACGGAGCCTGCCGCCATGAATCCAAACGTGAGCGGGCAACAGAAGTTCTATATCACCACCGCCATCCCCTACGCCAACGGCTTCCCCCACGTCGGTCATGCCTACGAGGCAATCACGACGGATGCCATCGCGCGCTTCGAGCGGCTCGACGGCAAGGACGTGCTCTTCCTCACGGGCACCGACGAGTACGGCCTGAAGATGAAGCAGACGGCTCAGAAGGAGGGGCTCACCCCGCTTGCGGTGGCGGACCGCAACTCGGGGCGCTTCCGTGAGATGGACGCTCTCCTCAACGTCTCCAACGACGACTTCATCCGCACCACGGAGCCGCGGCACCGTCCCTCCTGCGAGGAGATCTGGCGCCGCATGGCCGCCCACAACGGCGACATCTTCCTCAAGAAGTACGCCGGCTGGTACTCCGTGCGCGACGAGGCGTTCTACGCCGAGAAGGAGACCACTGTGGGCCCCGACGGCGTGCGCCTCGGCGGGCAGGACACGCCGGTCGAATGGTTCGAGGAGGAGACCTTCTTCTTCCGGCTCTCCGCCTACCAGGACAGGCTGCTCGCCCACTACGAGGCGCATCCCGACTTCATCCTGCCGCCGGAGCGCCGCAACGAGGTCGTGAGCTTCGTCAAGGGCGGGCTGGACGACCTGTCGATCTCGCGCACCACCGTGGATTGGGGCATACCGGTGCCGGGCGCGCCCGAGCACGTCATGTACGTATGGGTCGATGCGCTCACCAACTACATCACCGCGGCCGGGTTCCCCGACGAGACGGTGCCGCGCTGGCACTACTGGCCGGCCGACGTGCACGTGATCGGCAAGGACATCCTGCGCTTCCATGCCGTGTACTGGCCGGCGTTCCTGATGTCGGCGGGGCTGGAGCTGCCCAAGCGCATCTTCTCCCACGGCTTCGTGCTGAACCGCGGGGAGAAGATGTCGAAGTCGGTCGGCAACGTGGTCGATCCGTTCGATCTCGTGAAGGCCTACGGCGTCGACCAGCTGCGCTACTTCTTCCTGCGCGAGGTGGCGTTCGGCCAGGACGGCAGCTACTCGCCCGAGGCGATCGCCAACCGCATCAACGCCGACCTCGCCAACGACCTGGGCAACCTGGCGCAGCGCTCGCTCTCGATGATCGCGAAGAACTGCGGCGGCAAGGTCCCCGAGCCCGGCGCCTTCACCGACGCCGACGAGGCGATCCTCGGCGCCGCCGACGCGCTCTACGCCAAGGCGCGCGAGGCCATGAACCGGCAGGGCCTCAAGCAGTACCTCGATGCCGTGTGGGGCGCGGTGGCGGACGCCAACCGCTACTTCGCGGGCGAGGAGCCGTGGGCCAAGGGCAAGACCGATCCGGCGCGCATGGGCACGATCCTCTACGTGACGGCCGAGGTGGTGCGCCAGGTCGCCATCCTGGCCCAGCCGGCCACCCCGGCAGGCGCCGCCAAGCTGCTCGACCTGCTGGGCCAGGGGGCCGCCGTGCGCAGCTTCGCGTCGCTCGGAAAGGCCGGCCGGCTGCGGTCGGGCACGGCCTTGCCGCCGCCCGCCGGCGTCTTCCCGCGCTATGTGGAGCCCGAGGAGGAGGCCAGACGGAAGGCGGAGCCGAAGCCCAAGAAAAAGGCACCGAAGAGTTGATCGGTCGAGGCTGCACCTGCTCGCAAGCGCGGGGGCGGTCTCGACTTCCCCGAATAGGTCACCTAAATTCTCGCCATGACCGAGCTTCTGAAGAGAGCCGTCGACGCTGTGAGCCGGTTGCCACCGGAAGCCCAGGACGAGATCGCTCGCGCCATTCTCGAGCTGGCTGGGAACGAGGGCGAGCCGGAGCCCATCGACCCCGCCGATCTGTCGGTCGTGCTCGAAGGCCCTGCCCAGGCCGATCGCCGTGAATCTGCCACCGACGCCGAGGTTGAAGCCGCCTTTCGCCGCTTCGATCGATAAGGTTGCGGTTTACGCCGCGGGCTAGCAGCGAGCTTGCTTGCGATCGGTGACTTCGTACACGCGGAACCCCACGGCAGCAGGGCGCGTCCGCGCAGCGATCCTGAAGAGCCTTCAGAATCTCACCAGATTTCCGCGTATGGGCCGTTCGGCAAACCGTGCCGGGGGTGCGCAAGATAGGCACCGGGCGCTATCCATATCTGGTGTACTACAAGGTCGCCGTCGATGCGCAGGAGGTTGTGGTGCTGAGCATTCGTCATCCTTCGCGAAGGCGTCGCTACAGGAATGCGTGAACGCTCAATGCTGATCGACCACCACTGCCATCTCGACTTTCCCGACTTCGCCGATGATATCGACGGGGTGATCGCGCGCGCTCGAGCGGCGGGCGTCGGCATGCTCGTCTCGATCTCGACGCGCATCCGCCGCTTCGCTCCCCTGCTCGAGATCGCCGAGGCGCACGGCAACGTCTACTGCTCGGTTGGCACCCACCCGCACTACGCCCACGAGGAGCTCGATATCCCCGCGGAGGAGATCGTGGCGCTCGCGCGCCATCCCAAGGTGGTGGCGATCGGTGAGGCGGGGCTCGACTACCACTACGACAACAGCCCGCGCAAGGCGCAGGAGCGCGGCTTCCGCAACCACATCGCCGCCGCGCGCGCCACCGGGCTGCCGCTCATCATCCACGCCCGCGATGCCGACGCCGACACCGCCGCGATCCTCGAGGAGGAGACCGCCAAGGGGGCGTTCCCGGCGTTGCTGCACTGCTACACCGGAGGCGCCGAGCTGGCGTGCCGCGCGCTCGCTCTCGGGCTCTACGTCTCGTTCTCGGGCATCGTCACCTTCAAGAGGTCCGATGCGCTGCGCGAGATCGCTGAGACCGTCCCGCTCGACCGGCTGCTGGTCGAGACCGATGCGCCCTACCTGGCGCCGGGCAAATATCGCGGCAAGAAGCGCAACGAGCCGGCCTACATCGTCGAGACGGCGGCGGCGCTGGCAAAGCTCAAGGGCATCGCGCCGGAGGCCTTGGCCGAGGCGACGACCGACAACTTCTTCCGCCTCTACGGCAAGGCGCAGCGCACGGCGGCCGTGGCATGAGCATGCGCTTCACGCTGCTCGGCACCGGGTCGTCCGCGGGCGTGCCGCGCGTTGGGCCGGTCTGGGGCAACTGCGACCCGGCCAACCCGAGGAACCGGCGCCGGCGCTGCGCGCTCCTCATCGAGCGCAAGCGCGGGAGCGGACGCACGACGGTCCTCATCGACACCCCGCCGGACCTGCGTGAGCAGCTCCTCGACGCGCGCGTGGGCGCGCTGGACGGCGTGCTTTTTACCCACGACCATGCGGACCACACGCACGGCATCGACGACCTGCGCGGCGTCTTCTTCAACACCAAGCGGCGGGTGCGCATCTGGGCCGACGCCGCAACCCGCAAGACGCTGGAGACGCGCTTCGAGTACTGCTTCCGGCAGCGGCTTGGCTCCTCCTATCCCTCGATCCTGCAGGCGCACGACATCGAGCCGCCCGAGGCGGTGCGCATCGAGGGACCCGGGGGCCCCATCGAGGCCGTGCCGGTCCCCCACGAGCACGGCGAGACCACCTCGCTCGGCTTCCGCTTCGGCAATGTGCTCTATTCGCCCGACATCTGCGGCATTCCGGAGAGCGCGCTCCCGCTGGTGCAGGGGCTCGACCTGTGGATCGTCGACGCCCTGCGCCCGGTCGCGCACCACACCCATTTCTCGGTCCAACAGGCCCTCGACTGGATGGCGCGCCTCGGCGTCAAGCGCGGCATCCTCACCCACATGACCGTGGAGCTCGACTACGAGACCCTGCGGCGCCAGCTGCCGCCCAACGTGGAGCCCGGCTACGACGGCATGGTGGTGGAGGTCGACTGACACGGCCGACTCGGAAGGGGTCAGACCCCTCGCTCCCCCGTTGCGGCAAGAATTCCACCGTCGAGGCGAGGGGTCTGACCCCTTTCACGCTGCGGGACGGGCCTCAGAACGGTCTGTAGCCCACGAGGTCCGGCGCCTGGTTGCAGTATGGGTCGGTGCGCATCAGGCCGTGCTCCTTGAGCAGGCTCTGGCCGACCTGTCCCGAGGTTGCCATGAAGCGCTCGACAGCGGGGGCACTGCACGCACGCCACTCGGCCAGATCGTCCCTCGCCGCAGGCCGCGGCGGCCGGCCATTGCCCGCAGCCGCCTGAGCGCTGCCTGCTGCGCGTCGGTGCTCCTCTTCGGCTCGGCCGGGACGGCCATCCACTGTTCGGGCCGCAGTGTCAGATGTCAGCTGACGATCGTGCCCATGAGCAAATGAACATGATGTGATGTCGCCTCAATCTGCACGCGGCCATGCCGGGGAGACACACACTCCGCGCTGCCCACTGTCTGGGCACTGTGCATGAGCCGCGTCCGCGCACGCAGGATGGCGCAGCGGGACCTTGCCCCGGCAGTGCGCGGATGGCAGAGCTCGAGAGGCTGGGAGTTCCCCCCACCCCCAACTCCACGCCGCAAGGGTCCGCAAGGGGGAGGGGAGCCGCGCCCTGCTCGTGGCCCGTGGCCCGGAGCGGAGGGCCGGGAGTGGCTCAGTCGGACTTGAGGCCGGTGTCCTTGAGGATCAGGGCGAACTTGGCAACCTCGGTGTTCACGAACTGGGCAAACTGATCGACGGACAGCGGCCTCACGTCGGCACCGGCCTGCAGCAGCTTGGCCTTCACGTCGGGTTGCAGGATGATGCGATTGATCTCGCCATTGAGGCGCGCGACGACCTCCGGAGGCGTTCCGCGCGGTGCGAAGAACCCCTGCCAGAGCGTGATGTCGAAATCGGCGATTCCGGAGGCTTCCGCGACGGTAGGCACATCGGGCGCGACCCCCGAGCGCTTGCTCGAGGAGACCGCGAGCAGCTTCAGGTTGCCCGCCTTCACGTAGGGGATGGCCGCCGGGAACCCGGAGAAGAAGAAGTCGACATGGCCGCCGAGCAGATCGTTCAAAGCTGGGCCGGCCCCCTTGTAGGGAACGTGAGCCAAGTTTGACTTGGTCCTGTATTTCAGCATCTCGCCCGCGAAATGTCCGGGTGTGCCCGCGCCGGCCGAGGCGAACGACAGGCCTTTCCCGCTTGCGGCTTTCAGCATCTCAGCGATGCTCGAGTACGAGGCCTTTCCGGGCGCGACCATGGCCAGCGGCACGATCGTTGCCAGCGCAACGGGCTGCAGGTCCTTGCTGGTCTCGTAGCCTGCCGCCTTGTTCCAATGCGGGGCGATCGCGATCTCGCCGGTCTGGCCCAGGAGCAGGGTGTGCCCGTCGGGAGCGGCCGCCACCACGGCGCGCGTGCCCAGCGTGCCCGCCGCGCCGGCGCGGTTCTCCACCACGACGGACTGGCCGAGCGCGGGGCCCAGCTTCTCGGCGACCACGCGGGCGACGATGTCGCCGGTGCCGCCGGGAGAGAAAGGTACGATCACGGTGATTGTGCGGCTCGGGTAGGGCTGGGCCGACACCGGCGCGGCGACGCCGATTGCGGCGGCCGCCAGCAGCACGGTTGCTCTCTTACGCAAATCGAAAAGCAGGCTCATCTTCCTCCCCTCCCGCTCGGCCTCGGGACCGCCGGGCATCGGCCGTCATCCAGTGGCAATGACGAGCGTAGCATGACCGCGGATCGCGATGGCTCCAATCGGGCTTGCGGGAAGCACGCTCGTCAAGGGGTTCGCCACCCGCGGCGACGTTCGACCGACGCATGCCGGGAGGGGTCACAAGGGATCACGTGTCCAAGATGGCTGTTGCGTTGGCGGCAGGTTACAGGCCAAACTGTGGAACCAGCGTGGCAGCGGCCGAAGGGTCGTTGCCCTGCCGAGACGTGCTCAGAGCCGCGAGCTGGCGACAGGGTTTGCCGGAGGTTGGGGAGAGCCTCGGCAAAGGCCTCGGCTTCCGGGGTGACGGGTGGAGACATAAGGCTCGCGGAAATCACAGCATGTGCGAATGCCCGATCTCGAATTGGCGCGCGGGCCTGACGCTCGCGGGCGCAGTCGCGGCGGTGCTGATTGCCGGCTGCGATCAGAGCCCCTCGCAGGCGTCGTCGCAGAAGGCTGCGCCGCTTCCGGTGGTCAGTGTCGCAAAGCCCATCGAGCGCGAGATCGTCGAGTGGGACGAGTATACCGGGCGTTTCGATGCCAAGGAGACCGTCGAGATCAGGGCGCGGGTCTCGGGCTATCTCAACGAGGTGAAGTTCAAGGACGGCCAGCAGGTCAAGCAGGGCGATCTGTTGTTCATGATCGACCCGCGCCCCTTCGAGCGCGCGCTCGACCAGGCGAAGGCCGAGCTGTTCGCCGCCACCACCAAGGTGGAGAACGCCAACCTCGACATCGTGCGCGGCAAGCCGCTGCTCGAGCGTCAGATCATCTCCGACAAGACCTTCGACGACCGCATGGCGGTGATGAAGGACGCCAAGGCCGCCGTCAAGGTCGCCGAGGCCAAGGTGAAGTCGTCGGAGCTCGATCACTCCTTTGCCACCATCGCCGCGCCGATCTCCGGCCGCATCGGGCGCTCGCTGGTGTCGGCGGGCAACTGGGTGAGCGCGGGCAGCGGGGCGGGCACCACGCTCCTCAGCACCATCGTCAGCCAGGACCCGATCTACGTCTACTTCGACATGAGCGAGAACAACTACATCAAATACAAGCGGCTCGCCGAGCGCGGCGTGGCGGCGGGAGCGGCCGATGTCGGGGCACTCGTCGAGGTCGCCCTTCCCGACGAGCGCGGCTTTCCGCACAAGGGCCGGCTCGACTTCCTCGACAACCGGCTCGACCAGGGCACCGGCACGCTGAGGGCGCGAGCGGTGCTTGCCAACAAGGCGGGCCTGTTCTCGCCCGGCCTGTTCGCCCGCGTGCGCGTCACCGGCTCGCAGAGCTACGTGGGGCTCCTGGTTCCCGACGAGGCGATCGGCACCGACCAGACCAACAAGTACGTCCTGGTCGTGCTGGACGACGGCATGGTGGAGCGCCGCAATGTCAAGGCGGGCCCCCTGGTCGACGGCCTGCGGGTGGTGCGCGAGGGCCTCGCCGCCAGCGAGTGGGTGGTCACCAAAGGCCTGCAGCGCGCACGCCCGGGCTCCAAGGTCGAGCCCAAGCGTCTCGTCATCGCCGAGCCGGAGACGGACCCGGCGAAGTCCGCGGAGACGAAGGCGCCGGAATGAGGAAGCCGCCCGCCCTGCCGGCTGGCGCGAGCTAGAGGCCAGGCCAGCCCATGCGGTTCAGCCATTTCTTCATCGCGCGCCCGATCTTCGCTGCGGTGGTGGCGATGGTCATCGTCATCATCGGCGCCATCGGCTACAGCGGCCTCGGCGTCAACCAGCTGCCGGAGATCACGCCGCCGACCATCACCGTTACGACCAGCTATCCCGGCGCCAGCGCGCAGACGGTGGCCGACACGGTCGCCGCGCCGATCGAGCAGGAGATCAACGGCGTCGAGGGCATGATCTACATGGCCTCGCAGTCCACCTCGGACGGCAACCTGTCGGTGACCGTGACGTTCGAGGTCGGCACCGACATCGACCGGGCCCAGGTCCTCGTCCAGAACCGCGTCGAGCGCCGCCGAGCGGCGCCTGCCCGACGAGGTGCGCCGCAACGGCCTCACCGTGCGCAAGCGCTCGCCGGACCTGCTGCTCGCGATCCACCTGATCTCCCCCGACAAGACCTACGACCAGGTCTACATCTCCAACTACGGCCTCTTGAACGTGCGCGACCGCCTGATGCGGCTCTACGGCGTCGCCGACGTGTTCCTGTTCGGGGTGCGCGAGTACTCCATGCGCGTCTGGCTCGACCCGGAGCGGATCGCCTCGCGCGATCTCGCGGCCGAGCAGGTGCTCGATGCGCTGAGGGCGCAGAACGTCCAGGTGGCGGGGGGATCGCTGGGCGAGCCGCCGGTCGACTACAAGAATGCGTTCCAGATTTCCCTGCAGATGAAGGGCCGGCTGAGGAGCGCGGACGAGTTCGAGAACATCATCGTCAAGGCCGGCAGCGACGGGCGCGTGGTGCGGCTCAAGGACATCGCCCGCATCGAGCTCGGTGCGCTCAACTACAACGCGCAGGGCTACGCCGACCGCTTTCCGGCCGTCATCGTCGTCGTCGACCAGCAGCCCGGCTCCAACGCGGTGAAGGCGACGCAGGGCATCAAGGACACGATGGCGGTGCTCTCCAAGAGCTTCCCCAAGGGGCTGGAATACCGCATCACCTACAACCCGACGGAGTTCGTCGAGGTCTCGATCGCCAAGCTCTACGTCACCATCCTGGAGGCGACTGGGCTCGTTGTGCTGGTCGTTCTGCTGTTCCTCAAGACCTGGCGCGCGACGCTCATCCCCATCGTCGCCATCCCGGTGTCGCTGATCGGCACCTGCGCGGTGATGCAGGCGTTCGGGTTCACCCTCAACATGCTGACCCTGTTCGGGCTGGTGCTGTCGGTCGGCATCGTGGTCGACGACGCCATCGTCGTGGTGGAGAACGTCGAGCGCAAGCTGAAGGAGGGCCTCACCCCGGTCGAGGCGGCGCGCGTGTCCATGGACGAGGTGGGCACCGCGATCGTCGCCATCGCGCTCGTGCTGTTCGCCGTGTTCGTCCCCACCGCCTTCCTCGGCGGCATCACCGGGCAGTTCTATCGCCAGTTCGCCATCACGATCGCGTCCGCGACCGGCATCTCGCTGCTCTTGTCGCTCACCTTGAGCCCCGCGCTGTGCGCCGTTCTGTTCCGCCCGCACGGACACGAGCGCCCGTCGCTGCTGATGGCGCCCGTGCACGCCTTCTTCCGCCTGTTCGACCGTGGGTTCGATGCTCTCGCGCGGGGCTACGCCGGGCTGGTACGCGGCTTGGCCCGCGTCTGGAAGCCGGTGCTGGCGGGCTATGTCGTCATCCTGGCGTTTGCGGGCTGGTTCGTGGCCAGGCAGCCGATGGGGTTCATCCCCAATCTCGACCGGGCGATCCTGATCATCTCGCTGCAGCTGCCGCCCGGGGCCTCGCTGCAGCGCACCGACGAGGTCGTGCGCAAGGCGACCGAGATCCTGCTGGCCGAGCCCGGCGTGCAGTATTCGAATGCATTCACCGGCCGCAATGCCGCCACCTTCACCTCGGCCACCAACGCCGGCCTGCTGTTCCTGGTGCTCGACGACTTCGAGGAGCGGCACAGCAAGGGTCTGACGATCGACAAGATCGCCCAGTCGCTGAGGGAGAAGCTGGCGACGATCGAGGAGGCGCAGACGCTGGTGTTCATCCCGCCTCCGGTGCGCGGGGCGGGGGCCGCCGCCGGCTTCTCCATGCGGCTGCAGGACGCCTCCGGCATGTCCGCGGCGGAGCTTGCCCGCGTCACGCAGGAGTTCGTGGCCGAGGCCAACAAGACGCCCGGCATTACCAACGTGTTCACCACCTTCGCCGCGGGCACGCCCCAGATCTTCGTCGATGTCGATCGCGACAAGGCGCAGATGCTCAAAGTCCCGGTCACCAACATCTTCGAGGCCATGCGCGTGTTCATGGGCTCGGCCTATGTCAACGACTTCAACATGTTCGGGCGCACCTACCGCGTCACCGCGCAGGCCGACGGCGATTTCCGGCTCGACCAGGAGAAGGTCTCCAAGATCCGCGTGCGCTCGGCGGAGGGCCACATGGTGCCGCTGGGGAGCCTCGTGACCTTCAAGGAGATCGCGGGGCCCGAGCGCGTTCCGCGCTACAACCTGTTCCCGTCCGCCGAGGTGCAGGGCCAGGGCATGCCGGGCGTCAGCTCGGGGCAGGCGCTCAAGATCATGAGCGACCTGGCGAAGGAGAAGCTCCCGCCGGGCGTCACCTTCGAGTGGACCGACCTCTCGTTCCAGGAGGCGCGCGTCGGACGCACCGGCTATCTCATCTTCGCCCTCAGCGTGGTGTTCGTGTTCCTGGCGCTGGCGGCCCAGTACGAGAGCTGGTCGCTGCCGCTCGCCATCCTGCTGATCGTGCCCATGTGCCTGTTCTCGGCGGCGTTCGGTGTGTGGCTGCACGGGCGCGAGATCAACATCCTGACCCAGGTGGGCTTCGTGGTCCTGATCGCACTGGCGGCCAAGAACGCCATCCTGATCGTGGAGTTCGCGCGCCAGCTCGAGGAGCAGGGCCGGGATACCGTCTCGGCGGCGGTGGAGGCGTGCCGGCTGAGGCTGCGGCCCATCATCATGACGTCGCTTGCCTTCACGCTGGGCGTGGTGCCGCTCTATCTGGCGGTCGGTGCCGGGGCGGAGATGCGCGTCGCGCTGGGGACGGCCGTGTTCTGGGGCATGATCGGCGTGACCTTGTTCGGCCTCATCTTCACGCCGGTGTTCTATGTCGTCGTGCGCCGCTTGACGGGGCGGGCGCTGGTCGCACGCAGCGAAGCGGAGGCTGGCGCTGCTGCGCCGCAGCCGGCGGAGTAGGGAGGGGCCCGGCGGGGCGCACAGGGCCCGACCGAGCCGGCTCTGCCCTCAGCTTTTGCCGGGAGCACTGCCGTGAAGCAGGAAGGGGACGACCTCAGGTCTTCGGAACCTCGCCGCGCACGCACCAGACCCGCGCCTTCAGCGTGAACGGGCCATCCTGGCGATCCCCGAGCAAGCGCTTGCGCATGCGAGCCTCGAGTTGCTGGCGGCGATCCTCCGAGAGCGATACGACGAAGGCGCCTCCTGGGCCTACGCCTTTCGTAAACGGCTCCCAATAGTCGTTGAACGATGAGAACGGCTGGTCGATCACCAGGGGTTCCTCCCTGACGTTGACGAGTCCGGCCTTTCTCCAGAGATCGCCCAGCTGCCCCTGGCGGGAAAGCTTCATGTGACGCTCGTCCTTGGGCTCGATGGTGGGATCGAGTGCAACGGCTTCGTCCCAGAAAAACCTGAGCATCTGCATGCCCGCGTCGTAGTCCCAGACACAGGAGCTGACGATGCCTTGCGGACGGGTCACACGGCGCATTTCGGCGATCGCCTTGTTGTGATCCGGGATGAAGTTCATGACGAGCAACGACATCGTGTGGTCGAACGAAGCGTCCTTGAACTTCAGCGCCTGGCCATCGCCGACCTCAAAGCGCGCGCGGGTGGACTTGGCATTCTTCTGCGCGTAGGCGATGAATTCTGCGGACGGATCGATGCCGACAATCTCGCTCTTGGGCATGCTCGCCTCTGCCGCCGCGGCAACCGATCCGGTTCCAGTTCCCACATCCAGCACGCGGTCGCCGTCCTTGATGCCGGCAAACGCAATGTAGCGGGGCGCAAGCAGACGGCTCCAGCGGCCCATGAAGCGCTCGTAGCCGGCGCTCGCGGTGAACATCTTTACTTCGGCCTCCGTCACTTTGGTGCTTTGGGCGAATGCGTTCCCACCAGACACCGGCGAGAGCATCAGTGAGGACAACGCAATTCCCGCCACGAATTTCCTCATCTTGCACTCCTTCGTTTCCGTCGGCGATGGCGTCGCCGCGCTCAAGGTGGTTGCCGCTCGCCGGCCTCCGCAGTCGCTGGTCGGGATGACTCCAGGCGGGAAGACTGCTCCGGTCATCGGTCCGGCCTCGGGTCGCAGCAGCGCTTGGGGTACCAGGAGTGGGCTCCCACCGGCGCTGGCTGCATGGCAGCCGCACCTGCGGCCAACGCAATGGCCAGCGTCACTGTTCCTGACCTGCGCATCGGGCTCTCTTCTGGCGCCTCCGTCCTCGAGTGACGCCAATCCAAAGAGCACACCGTCAAAGCCGGCGTTAGGAGAGCGTCAGAAGGAGGGTTATTCTTGCGGCAAGAGGCGTCAGAAACGACATGGTTCCTGGGAAGTCCTATTGGTCGGGCACAGGCATGGAGAGCTCCCTGCCCTGCAAATTCGTCCTCTCCCTGCTCGGTCGCTTCGAGCTGACCGGGCCGGATGGGGTGGTCGGGTTCGCCAGCAGGAAGGCTGCGGCGCTGCTGGCCTTCCTGGCCTGCACGGCGCCCGAGCCACAGCGGCGAGAGAAGCTCACAGAGCTGCTATGGGGATCGCACTTCGAGGCCCAGGCGCGCCAGAACCTGCGCCAGGCGCTCTACGTGCTTCGCCGCACGCTGGGCGAGGACGCGATCCTCAGCGCCGGCCATTGCGTGTCGCTTGCGTCGAGAGTGATGGATTGCGACGTGCCTCGTTTCGAGGTGCTGGTCCGAGCCGGAAGCCGGGATGCCCTGGCCGCGGCAACCGAGCTCCACAAGGGGCCTCTTCTGGCCGGGCTCGACATTGCAGCGGACGCGTGGAGTGAGTGGCTGACGCGCGAACGCCGGCGGCTGCAGGAGGAGGCGCTCGACGCGCTGGTGCGGCTCGGGGAGCTGGAGCTGGCCTCGGTCCATGCCGAGGAGGCGGTCAGGCTCGCCGACCGGGCCATTGCAGAGAACAACGTGCGCGAGGATGCCCACCGGCTCCGCATGCAGGCGCTGGCGGCCGGCGGGCGAAGGCCTGATGCGCTCCGGCACTACGAGGACCTGGTTGCGCTTCTGAAGCGCGAGCTGAACGTCGAGCCGGACGCGGCCACAAGAGGGCTGGCACACGACCTGCGCAAGAGCGTGCGCCCCGAGGTGGCTCCCGCCAGCCCTGCCGAAAGCCGGTCCCTGCCTCTGCCAGACCGGCCGTCGATCGCGGTGCTGCCGTTTGCCAACATGAGCCGCGATCCTGCTCAGGAGCATGTCGCAGATGGCATCTCGGAGGACCTGATCACCGGGCTGGCGCGCATTCGCTGGCTCTTCGTCATCGCCCGGAACTCCAGCTTCGTCTACAAGCAGCGCCCCGTCGACGTGAAGCAGGTCTCGCGCGAGCTGGGCGTCCGCTATGTGCTCGAAGGCAGCGTGCGCCGAGCGGGCAGGCAGCTGCGCATCAGCGCCCAGCTCGTCGATGCGGTGACGGGCGGCCACCACTGGGCGGAGAAGTATGACCGGACGCTCGGCGATATCTTCGCCGTGCAGGACGAGATCACCCGCAGCGTGGCGGCGGCCATCGAGCCCCGCCTGCTGGCCGCAGAGGGCCTCCGCGCGCTGTCGCGCTCCGCTGTCGATCTCGGCGCCTGGGAGCACGTGGCGCGGGCGCAGGCGCACTTCTGGCGCCTGACCTTGGCGGACCATCAGGCGGCCGTCGGCATTCTGGAGCGGGCGGTCGGGGCCCATCCGGACTATGCGCCGGCGCACAGCCTGCTGGGGTTTCGCCTGGTGTTTGCCGCGCACATGGGGTGGGTCGGTCGCGAGCAGGGGCTGCGCTCCGGACACCAGCATGCGGCTCGCGCGATCGCGCTCGATGACTGCGATCCCTGGGGCCACATTGCGCTCGGCTATTGGGCCATGATGGAAAGGCGCACGGAGGAATCGATTGCATCGTTTCGCCGGGCGGTCGGCCTCAATCCGAACTCGGCGGCAGCCCACGGCTATCTCGGCCACATCTCCGCCTTTGCCGGGCAGGACCGCGAGGCGATCGAGCACGGCGAGGAGGCCATCAGGCTGAGCCCCGTGGATCCGGAGATGGCGTTCTTCCTTGGCGGCATGGCGGTTGCGCACTATACGGCGGGCCGCTTTGCTGAAGCCGTCCGATCCACGACGGAGGCCCTGCGCCTGCGCCCGGGCTTCCAGGGGGCGCAACGGCTGCGCTGCGCGAGCCTCGCCCAGGCAGGCCGGATCGATGAGGCGCGCGCGCTTCTCGTTGCGGTACGCCGCGAGCAGCCGCAGCTCTCAGTCGACTGGATAGGGGCCAGCGTTCCCTACCAGACGGCGCAGTTGATGGACCGCTTCCTGGAGGGGATGCGCAAAGCGGGGCTGAAGGGAGCCTGAGCGCTCCGGGTCAGCTCTACCCGCGACGCGCCTGAAGCAGGGATTGGCGTCGCCTCAGCCCTAATACGGAGCAGCGGGCTCAGGGCCGGCCGGGATCGTACTGGTGCTTCTGGCGCCACTCGGAGAGGAAGTAGGAGAGGCCCTCGTCGATGGTGTCTGGAAGCACGATGCGCACGCTCACCAGCTGATCGCCGGTGTGGCCGCTGGTGAGGTTGTGCACGCCCTTGCCCTTGAGGCGGAAGATGCGCCCCGAGCTGGTGCCCTTGGGCAGGGTGAGCTGCACGCGGCCGGAGACGGTGGGCACCTCGATCTTGGCGCCCAGCACCGCCTCGTCGATGGTGATCGGCACCTCCAGCACGATGTCGTCGTCGACGCGCTTGAAGGTGGGATGCGGGCGCACCCTGATCTCGACCAGCGCGTCGCCGGCCTCCGCCCCGCGCCGGCCGGGCGCCCCCCGGCCCTTCAGGCGCAGGGTCTGGCCGTGGGTGACGCCCTGGGGCACGCTGATGTCCAGCGCCCCGCTGTCCGGCAGGGTCACGCGCTTCTTGGCCCCCGCCGCCGCCTCCAGGAAGTCCACCTCCAGGCTGTAGCGCACGTCGCGTCCCCTGAGGCCGAACGGGCTGCCGGGCTCGCCCCGGCCCCGCATCGAGCCGAACAGGTCGGAGAAGATGTCGCCGAAGCTGAAGTCCTCCCCCGGCTGCGACCCCGGGCGGCCGTCGAACGCGCCGGCCCCGGCAGGGCGGCGGAAGCCGCGTCGCGGCTCGCCGGAGGCGTCGATCTCGCCCCGGTCATACTGCTTGCGCTTCTCCGCGTCGCCGATGACGCTGTAGGCGGCGGAGACCTTCTTGAAGCGCTCCTCCGCCGCGACGGGGTTGGACGGATTGAGGTCCGGGTGCAGCTCCTTGGCAAGCTTGCGGTACGCGCGACGTATGTCCGCTTCAGCCGCAGCGCGAGGCACGCCCAACACCGTGTAGGGGTCGTCGGCCATTCTGTAGTGCCCATCCCAGCGTCGTTACGCAACAAGGGTTAAGTCTAGACCCTGGCACCTCGTGCGCCAAGTTGGTGCGACTTGCAAGTGCTCATCCGATGCGGATCTCCAGGTCGCGCTCCAGGAGCTGGGCAAGGGTGTGAAAGCGCCGCCGCATGCGCTCGCCGTCGAGGGTTGAGTGCATCTTGGGCAGGTGCAGGACGAGCTTGTCCTTCTCGTAGACGAGGGGCGTCTCGTCGATGATGCCCGGCCTGCCGATGGACAGCATGTGCGCAGCGCGGATGGCGGCTCCGATGATGCGGGCGCGCCGGTAGAGCTTCCTGGGCAGGATCGGGCGCAGGCGATCCGACAGCCGCTCCGTCGCGTCGTCCTCGCTGTCGCGGGCCACCCCGAGGTGGCGGAAATAGATGGCAAGGGCGAGAAATACCCGGCCTGGATGGTCGATGGCCGCCAGCGCCGACTGCGAGACGAGGATCAGGCTCTGCTCGGCCCGGTAGTCTGGATGGGCGCGCCAGCTGATGTCGGACACCAGACAGGCCGCCCAGCGCAGGCGCCGCTCCTCCTCCGTCTCTGACGGTCCCGGAGGCTCGAAGATCGCATCCGTCCAGGTGCACAGCTCGGCGGCATGCTCGGCGGAGCGCGACCGCTGGTGGGCATAGTCGGCGCAGAACGCCAGCAGGGGGTCCTTGCGCCGCTCGGCCTCGGACAACAGGCCGTAGACGAGGCCCTCGCGGATGCCGAACACCGAGAACACCACCTCGCGCGGCTCCACCTGCTTCAAGAGGCGCTCCAGCACCAGGGCGCCCACGGGCAGCACCTCGCGCCGGGGTTTCGCGATGCTGGCAATGCCGCGCATCGAGGAAAGCCTCTTGGTCTTGCGGATGGCCTCGCAGAAGGCGACGACCTCCTTCGTCGACATGGCGTAGCCGTGCATCACGCGCAGCGGATAGTCGATCTCCTCCATGTGCAGCCTGGCGATGGCCCGCCATGTCCCGCCCACGGCATAGAAGGTGCGGCCGCGTCCCTCGCCGAGCCAGGGCACGGCCGCGATATGCTGGTCGGCGAGATCGCCGGCTCTGTCCAGCAGGCCGGCCGAGGCATCGAGCAGGCGCAGGCCGCCGAGCGGGAGGGTGGCGGCGTGGCGCATGGCGGCACCGGCGATGTCGACCAGCTCGAGGCTGCCGCCGCCGAGGTCGCCGGCAAAGCCGTCGGGCGAGCGGAAGCCCATCAGTATGCCCTTGGCGGCCAGCTCGGCCTCCTGCTGGCCGGACAGCACGTGGATCGGGGTGCCGAGCGCCTTCTCGCCCTCGACGATGAATGCGCGGCCGTTGATGGCGTCGCGGCAGGCCGCGGTGGCGATCGCCCGCACGTGCTTCACGTCGAGAATCGTCGTGATAGCCTTGAAGCGGGTGAGGGCATCGAGCGCGCGCGCGATGCTCTCCTCGTCGAGGCGACCGGTCGAGGCGATCCCGCGACCCAGGCCGCACAGGACCTTCTCGTTGAAGATTGGCGTTGGGGTGCGCACCGCGCCGTCGTAGACGACGAGTCGCACCGAGTTGGAGCCGATGTCGACCACTCCCATCGGCTCGAGGTCGCGCCTTGGCGCGAGCGAGACGTAATCGTGTATCACGTGCCTGAAGCTTCCGTCACGCTCCCCATCGCCAGGCTGAAGCGCGGCGGAAAGCTGTCCTTCACCGATTCCCCGCGCCCCGACAGGCTCGGGTTCGTCATGAAATACTCGTGTGCATTGAAGGGCTCCTCGCCCTCGGCCGGGACGATGCGCTCCGAGCCGCCGTCGGGCAGCAGGCGCCAGCTCTGCTGGTTGTCCTTGAGGTTGGCCACCATGATCTGGTCGAGGATCTGCTCGTGCACGGTCGGGTTGGTGATGGGAACCATGACCTCGACACGTCGGTCAAGATTGCGCGGCATCATGTCCGCGGAGCTGATGTAGACGATTGCCCTGGGACCGGGCAGGCCCTGGCCGGCGCCGAAGCAGTAGATGCGCGAGTGCTCGAGGAAGCGGCCGATCAGGCTCTTGGCGCGGATGCGCTCCGACAGCTCCGGTACGCCCGGGCGCAGGCAGCAGACACCCCGCACCACGAGGTCGATCTCCACGCCCGCCTGGCTCGCCTCGTAGAGGGCGTCGATGACCTCCTTGTCGACCAGCGCGTTCATCTTCATCCAGATGGCAGCGTGGCGGCCGGCCTGCGCGTGGGCGATCTCATCGCGAATGTGGGAGAGGATGCGGGCGCGGACGCCGTGCGGGCTGGCGGCCATGGCCTCGATCTCGGCAGGCTCGGCATAGCCGGTGACGAAGTTGAAGATGCGCGTCACGTCGCGGCCGATCACCGGGTCTGCCGTGAAGAAGGAAAGGTCGCTGTAGATCTTGGCCGTGACCGGATGATAGTTCCCGGAGCCGACGTGGCAGTAGGTGGCAAGCTCGTTGCCCTCCTTGCGCACGATCAGGCCGAGCTTGGCGTGCGTCTTGAGCTCGATGAAGCCGTAGACGACGTGGACGCCCGCACTTTCCAGATCGCGCGCCCAGCGGATGTTGGCCGCCTCGTCGAAGCGCGCCTTGAGCTCGACCACGGCGGTGACCGACTTGCCGAGGTCCACGGCCTCCTTCAGCGCGCGCACGATGGGGCTGTCGATGGACGTGCGGTAGAGCGTCCACTTGATCGCCATGACGTTGGGATCGGCCACGGCCTGGCGCAGGAGCTGCACGACCACGTCGAAGGACTCGTAGGGATGATGGACCACGATGTCCTTCTTGCGGATGGCCGCGAAGCAGTCGCCGTTGAACTCGCGGATGCGCTCGGGAAAGCGGATGGTGAAGGGCTTGAAGACGAGGTCGGTGCGCTCGGGAACGATGAGCTGGGAGGTGTCGGCGAGCCCCAGCATCCCCTCCTTGACGAACACCCCGTCCTCGCGAATGGCGAGTTCGCGCCCGACGAAACGCTGGAGGCGCGCCGGCATCCTCCCGTCGATCTCGAGGCTGATGACACTGCCGCGGCGGCGGCGCTTGAGCGCGGTCTCGTAGCTCGCGACGAGGTCCTCGGCCTCCTCCTGGATCTCGATGTCGCTGTCGCGCAGCACGCGGAACGCGCCCTGGCTGCGCGCCACGAACCCCGGGAACAGGCGCGAGATGAACATGCCGATCACGGATTCAATGCGGATGAAGCGGATCGTGGGCGCGCGGTCCTTCGCACCGGCTTCGTCGGCGGGGAGCCTGATGAAGCGCACGAGCTGGCTCGGTATCGGCAACAGGGCATGCATGGTCTTGCCGTCGCGCTGGCGCCACAGCTCGACGCCGACGGTGAGCCCCCGGTTCTGGATGAACGGGAAGGGATGCGCAGGATCGACCGCGATCGGCGTGAGGATGGGCAGCTGCCGGGTCACGAACTCCCGATCGAGCCACGCGCGCTCGGCCGGCGTCAGCTGCTTCGGCTCGACGATGACGATGCCCACCGCGGCCATCTCGTTCTTGAGCGCCGTCCAGCAGGCCTGCTGATCGTCGATGAGCGCGGCGGCGAAACGGTTGATCTGCGACAGCTGCTGGGCCGGGGTCAATCCGTCCTGGCTCTGCTGCACGACGCCCGCGGCGACCTGGCCGTAAAGGCCCGCCACGCGCACCATGTAGAACTCGTCGAGGTTGGAGGCGGATATCGACAGGAAGCGGAGCCTTTCGAGCAGGGGGTGGCGCAGGTTCTGCGCCTCCTCCAGGACCCGGCTGTTGAACTGCAGCCAGGACAGCTCGCGATTGTAGTAGCGGGCAGGCTCGCTGAGGGAGGATGCCGATGCGATGGCATCGTCCGCCGGCAGCGCTTCCTGCAATCTCAACTGTGTCATAGGCCACCCGAGGTGCCGGCCGATCCCTCGCCCCGCCGGGTTGCATGGTACCACGGCACGCCCCACCAACGAAGCAAGACACTGCGAAACTGTGATGAAAGCGCTATGGCGGCGGGCCAGGTGACCCGGACCGGGCCAGGACCTCCGCGGCCAGCGCTCGCGTCACCTTGCGGTGGGAGGCCATCGCGGCCCTGTCGATCTCTTCGACGATGCGGGCTGCGGCCTCCATGGAGCGCTCCATCCGCAACGCGATGTAGGCGACGAGATGGGGCTCCACGGCAAGCTGGCGATCGGCGAAATGCTTGACGAGCACGGCCTTGAGCAAAGCCTCGTCGGGTGGAGCGATCACGACGATGGGAAGCGCCCGCAGGCGGGAGCGCAGATCGGGCAGGCTCGCCACGATCTCCCCGGGCGATACGCGCGAGGTGAGCAGCAGGGACAGCTTGTGCTCTTGCACGAGGTTGAGGAGGTGGAACAGGACGCGCTCGTCGCCGACCCCCGCGTGCAGGTCCTCGACCAGGACCGCGCGGGAGGCAGCCACAGAGGCAAGATCGGCCTCCCGAATGGTGCTCGCGTCCAGTCGCTCTGCACCGGACTTGAGGCGCCACACGTTGCCGAGGTGGGTCTTGCCGGCATGCGACGGCGCCACCACCGCGACGGACGACTGGGGCCAGGTGGGCCAACGGTCGATCATGTCGGCGGCAGCCCGGTTGGACTGGCTGATGAGGAAGTCATCCGCCCCGAGCGCCGGACGGTGGGGCAGGTCGAACGTGAGTTGCGTGGGGGTCGCGCTCACGGCGCTGCCTCGGGAGGCGACGGTCCGTTGCCGAGCCAGCGCCGGAGGGCGGGAGCCCCCCCACCCCTAGCCCCTCCCCGCAAGGGGGAGGGGAACCCCGTTGGCACAAGCGGGGAGGGGAATCCGGTGGGCGCAAGTGGGGAGGGAATTCCGGTCGCGCTGCGGGCGGTCATGTGGGTGGGGTCCTGTAGCCCGTCATGTGCTGGATCCAGGTGCGCACGTAGGCGCCCAGCGAGAGGAACGTCAGTGCGCCCGTGGTCCAGATCAGGACCTGCCGCGTCGTCTCGAGGCCCAGGCCGAAGGCATTGTCGGCGAGCACGGTGGTGGCGAGCAGGAGCTGCGAGGCGGTGTTGATCTTGCTGACACCTGCCGGCTTGATGTGGAGCGGGCGGTCCATGAGCCAGGAGAGCAGCACGGCGAGCAGGATCAGGATATCGCGACTGACCACCGCGACCACCAGCCACAAGGGAATCTCGCGATTGACGGCGAGCGCGATGTAGATGCTGACGACGAGGATCTTGTCGGCCAGAGGATCGAGATAGGCGCCGAGCTCGCTGGTCCAGCCGTAGCGCTTGGCGAGGAAGCCGTCGATGGCATCGCTGACCCCGGCCATCAGAAACACGATGAATGCTCCTCTGGCGTGGCCGTTGACCAGCAGCCAGAAGATCACGGGAACGGACATCACCCGCGCAAGCGTGATGAAATTCGGAATATTACTGTGCACGGCGGGTCAATGGCTCGAGGTTGGTGCTGCGGGCGCTCGGGCGGTGCGACCCGGGTAGGCTCGGAGCTTGCGATTGCGGAGCGCTGGCATCGGCGATTGGCTATCGCAGCGACAAGTGCCAGTTGCCGCCGGCGCTGCGAAGGCTGAGGCCCTGCTGTGCCAGCTCCTGCGCGAGACGCTCGGCTCCCCCGGCATAGCGCAGCGTCACGCGCGCGCTGCGCGCGGAAAGTCCGGCTACATCGAGCTCCTCCACGCCCGGGGTGGCACCGAGCTTGCGGCTGATACTCTGCCATTCGGCCATGCCGCGAAACTCGACGGCAATCAAGAGATCGGTATCGCCGGGGGCGGTCTTGGTGTCGACGCGCGTCTGGAGGGATTTCCAGCGTCCCTCGAGCGTGCGGAGCGCGACGATGGCGGCTAGCTCGCGCGCATATCCGGGGTCGGCGGCATCGATGCGGTACTGCCGCACGAGCACGAAGGCCCCGACCGCGTCCCGGCCCGCGAGGGTGACGACGAGCCGGCCCGATTTGGGATCGGGCTCGGCGACGGCGAGAAGCGCCTGCTCGGTCTTGTACTGTCCCGCCAGGGTGCGGATTGCGCCTTCGTGGCCCGCGACGGCGGCCGCGATGGTGGCGGCCTGCACCTCGGCCCTGAGCGGCTCGATCCTGACGGGGGTGAGCGAGTTCGCCAGATCGAGCCCCTTCCAGGTGTTGAACCATGCGGCCGGGCTGCCGAAGGACGACGTCTCCGCCGACTGCCACAAGGGAACAAGGGTCACCGGCGGCGCCTGGTCGTCGGTGAACGGGATGCCCTCGCGGCGCAACAGGTCGCGCACCGACTTGGGACGGAAATAGAAGTCGTAGGTGGCGCTGTACTCGGTCGCGGAGTTGCGCTCGGAGCGCACCTTGACGCCCTCGATCAGCTCCATGGCCTTGACCGAGGTGAACAGCTTGGCACGCGGGTAGGCCATCACCGGCATGAGCCGCTTCAGCAGCGAGCGGAAGGCGGCCTGCTGGCCCTCGGCCAGCGCCTTGCGCTTGGCCACCACGGCGTTCTCGGCAACGGCCTCTACAGGGTAGTTGGCGACCGTGTAGACCTTGTCCCCGGCTTCAGCGCTGCCGGCAGCGACGGCGAGCAGCGCCGCAGCCACCGCGGCCTCCAGCAGCCGGCCCGCTCGAGGTCCGGTGAGGCGCGTGTTTCGCGCGCGACATGGCATATCCGTCATCCTGCGTCTGCTGCGGTCCAGGTGGTCCAGATCTCGCGGGGAGGCCACCCTATCGATTCCGGCTCAGGTCTGCTATGCCCCGTTAATTGCTGGGCCGCATTGGGGCGCAAATTGGGCGCCCAGGGCGGCCTGGGCTGGGCCAGATCTGGGCCAGAGCTGGGATGAGCGGGACCGACATGCCTGATCGCCGGCGGCACAACCACCCCCCGATCTCCTACCGCGATTCCGGCGTGGATATCGACGCAGGCAATGCGCTGGTTAAGGCCATCAAGCCGCTGGCCAAGGCGACCCGCCGGGCGGGAGCGGATGCCGAGCTCGGCGGCTTCGGGGCGCTGTTCGACCTCAAGGCGGCCGGCTTTGTGGATCCGATCCTGGTTGCTGCCAACGACGGGGTGGGCACCAAGCTCAAGCTTGCCATCGAGACTGGGCGGCACGCTACCATCGGCGTCGATCTCGTCGCCATGTGCGTCAACGATCTGCTCGCGCAGGGGGCCGAGCCGCTGTTCTTCCTCGATTATCTCGCCGCCGGGAAGCTGGATGTGGAGGTGGCGCGCACGGTCGTGGCGGGCATCGCGGACGGGTGCCGGCAGGCGGCCTGCGCGCTGATCGGCGGGGAGACGGCCGAGATGCCCGGGATGTATGCGGGCCACGACTACGACCTGGCGGGCTTTGCCGTGGGTGCGGTCGAGCGGGGCGAGATTCTGCCGCGCGGCGATATGGCGGTGGGCGACGTGCTGATCGGGCTGCCGTCGTCGGGCGTGCATTCCAACGGCTACTCCCTGGTGCGCCGGCTGGCGGCCGAGGAGGGGCTCGGTTGGGGCGATCCGGCGCCGTTTGCGCCGCAGGTGCCGCTCGGCGAGGCGCTGCTCGAGCCGACACGCATCTACGTCAGACCGGTGCTGCGGGCTCTGCGCGAGACGAGCGCTATCAAGGCGCTGGCGCATATCACGGGCGGCGGATTGACGGAGAACCTGCCGCGGGTGCTGCCGGACGGGATCGCGGCGCATGTCGATCTGGCGGCTTGGCGGGTCCAGGCGGTGTTCGGCTGGCTCAGGCAGGCCGGCAGGCTCGACGATGGGGAGATGCTGCGGACGTTCAACTGCGGCATCGGCATGGTGGCCGTGGTGGGGCGAGAGGGCTGCGACGAGGTCGTGCGCGTGCTGCAGGCCGCGGGCGAGGCGCCGGTGCGCATTGGCGAGCTGGAGGCGGGACGCGGTGTCAAGTCGGACGCCAAGGGCAAGGGCGAGGCGGAAGCGGTCCGATACAGCGCAAGGCTGGAGTTTGGGGTGGCCCCCACCCCCAGCCCCTCCCCGCCTTCCAGTGGCGCGCCTTCGACGCGACGGGGAGGGGAGTCCGGTCGGCGCAAGTTGGACGCGTGCTGATGAAGAAGCGCGTTGCCATCCTGATCTCGGGACGCGGGTCCAACATGAGGGCGCTGGTGGAGGCGGCGCGCGCGGTGGACTATCCGGCCGAGATCGCGGCCATCATATCGAACCGGCCGGATGCGGCGGGGCTGGCCTGGGCCGAGGCGCAGGGGCTGGCGGCGCGGGCCATCAACCACAAGGCCTTCTCCTCGCGTGAGGCGTTCGACGAGGCGGTCCATGCCACCCTCACCGAGGCTCGGGTCGACCTCGTGGCGCTGGCGGGCTTCATGCGCATCCAGTCGGCGGGCTTCGTTGCGAGATGGCTGGGACGCCAGCTCAATATCCATCCCGCTCTGCTGCCACTGTTCAAGGGGCTCAATCCCCACAAGCAGGCGCTCGACGCGGGCGTGAGGATCTCCGGCTGCACGGTTCATTTCGTGACAGAGGAGACCGATGGTGGACCGATCGTGGCGCAGGCCGCCGTCCCCGTGCTCGACAGGGATACGCCAGAGACGCTGGAAGCTCGGATCCTGCTCGCCGAGCACAGGCTCTATCCGCATGCGCTGGCCCTGGTGGCCTCGGGGCGGGCCACCATCGAGGACGGGCGGGTGATCACGCGGGCGTCCCTCGCTGCAGACGGTACGCTGTTCTCCCCGCAACTCGAAGTGGTCGGTTAACCCCCGGCCACACCTGTCGGTGAAAAGCATTTTCGCCGCAGAGCGGAAGCTGGACAGGCGTCGAAGGGCGGTGCTACCTGACCGCTGACCCTCGAGATTCAAACGAGGACTAAGGGAGGACGGGAAGGCGGGCGGAACCATCCGACCGCTATCTTATTTGCACTCAGGTCTGCACAGGTGCCGGAGCGAATGCCACGGAGCCCGATGAGATGGGTGAGATGACTGCCGCTCAATCGCATATTCATCAGCTCGGTGAAGAGTCCTCCATCTGGTTCACCCTGACGCCCCTGCTCAAGGGGCCCAGCAACCCGCTGACCATCCTGATGCAGATGGCGGAGCGCTACGGCGGCGTCATCCCGGTCAACATGGGCAACCAGCGCATCGTCATGCTGACGGCGCCGGAGCACTTCAAGCGTGTGCTCGTCACCAAGCCCGACGACTACATCAAGTACTTCGACGGGCTGAAGCCGATCTTCGGCAAGGCCATGATCACCCACGACGGGGTGCTCTGGAACAAGATCCGCATGCCGCAGCAGCCGGCGTTCCACCCCGACATGTTCGCGGAGTACGTGCCCTACTTCCTGGCCGCGATCCGTTCCAAGATGGAGGTGTGGGGCCGGCTTGCGCAGACGGGCGAGACCGTGGAGATGGTGGAGCAGACCTGGACGCTCGCCGCCGACATGATCTGCAAGGCGCTGTTCGACCGCGAGATGCCGTTCAACCCGCACTTCGTGTTCAAGTGCGTGAAGACCTACACCGACGTGATGAACCACAAGGCGATCCGCCTGAAGAAGGTGGCCGGCGAGGAGTTCGAGATCACCGAGGAGGACGCGGCCAAGGCGATGGACACGTGGGCCGGAGTGCCGCCCCTGGTGATGGCCGCGCACCCGCGTGAGGCACGCGAGCGCACGCTGCTCAGGATGATCGAGGCGGCGGTGGCCGATCCGGAGATCCCGGAGTTCGACCAGCAGCAGGCGGTGGACGAATTAAAGCAGTACCTGTGGGCCGGCACCGAGACCACGGCGCTGACCCTGGCCTGGGCCTTGTATCTGACCGCCAAGCACCCCAAGGCGGCGGATCGCATCCGGAGCGAGGGCGAGGCGGTGTGCGGCGACCGCGAGCCGACCGGGGCGGACTACTCGGCGCTGGCCTATACGCGGGCCGTGATCCAGGAGACCATGCGGCTTTATCCGCCGATCTGGATGCTGATCCGCGTCGCCGCCAAGCCCGACGTGATCGACGGCAAGGAGATCCGCCCCGGCGACCGGGTGGCGCTGTTCGCCTACGGGGCGCATCACAACCCGAAATATTGGGAGAACCCCGAGGCGTTCGTGCCGGAGCGGTGGATGGGCGATGCCGTCAAGAAGCGCATCCCCTATACGTACCTGCCGTTCGGCGCCGGCAAGCGGAGCTGCATCGGCGGCGCGATGAGCCAGGTGGAGAACACACTCGCCCTGTCGATCCTGCTGCGCCGGTTCCGGCCGGAGTACGTGGGCGTCGAGCCGCCGGGCATCAGTGCGACGGTGACGCTGACGCCCAAGGGCGGGCTGCCGTTCAAGATCCGGGCGCTGGGCTAAGCGGGGTCAGACCCTGCGGGTCTGACCCCATGGCTCCACCGCCGTTTCTTGCAGTATCGTGATTTCAACTCCGGGCAAAATCGCTGCCAGCAGGAACGGCCCCATGACGATGGTTGTCAAAGCCAAGCGTGGCAACAGCGAATTTCACGTTGGGACCAGTACTTGGTGTGCATTGGCTGACATTTGCTTGCTTGTTGCACCCGGGCTTTGCGCTTCTTGCAGGCATTGGTACACAAATGATGGCGACGGACTTGATGCAGAAAGCAGCGGCAAGCTTGCCGATGCCCTTCAGGCAAGACTTTCCGATGGAACTGTTGACCGGCTCATAGCGGAGAGGCTGGCTCATGCGAACGCCATACCCAATGAGACGTGCTCACAGTGCGGAGGAACAGGGATCAGAGCGGACGCGATAGGCATCAAGAACGGATATGACAAGTGCCAGATTACCGAGCCAGGCCATCCCCGTTTCGGGCAGCAGGGATGGTGCAACGGATGCAGTGGGCACGGCTCCAGGCGGCCATTTTCTGCCTACTATCCGCTCGAAGATGGAACAACGGTTGCAGAGCTGATATCCTTCTTGAGAGGCTCTGGTGGTTTTCGTATCTGGTAGCAAGTTAGGCAGACCACCCCGTGGCTCCAGCGGCCGTTGCAAGATCATCTCCCGAAAGACGGTTGTGCCATGGGGTCAGACCCGCAGGGTCTGACCCCACTAGAACTGGTACCGGCGCAGGCTGCCGTCCACCGGGATGACGGTGCCGCTGATGTAGCCGGCAAGCGGGGAGGCGAGGAAGCAGACGAGGTGGGCGATGTCCTCGGGCTCGCCGTAGCGGCCGACGGGGATTTCGTGCTCGGCCTGCCACTTGCGGTACTCGGGGGTGTAGTTGCGGTCGATCTGCTCGGACATGATGCGCCCCGGGGGGATGCAGTTCACCGTGATGCCGTGCTTGCCCACGTCGCGCGACAGCCCCTTGGCCCAGGCGTGGATCGCGGCCTTGGCGCAGAACGCGCCGTTGAGGCCGTCGGGCTCGGACTTGCCGGTGATGTTGACGATGCGGCCCCACTTGCGCGCCACCATCTGGTCGAGGAGGCGGTGGGCGAGCTGGCGCTGGCGCGTGAAGTTCAAGGTCATCGCCTCGTTCCACAGGTCCTCGCCGGCGTCGACCTTGAAGGGGCGGCTGCCGCCGGCGTTGTTGACGAGGATGTCGACGGCGCCGAGGCCGGCGAGCGCCGCTGCGACGATGCGCTCCGGCGCGCCCTCGGCCATCAGGTCCTCGACGATCAGCACGGGGCGGTGGCCGCCCGCGGCGGTAATCTCGCCGGCCAGGCCTTCCAGCAACTCGCTGCGCCGGGCAGAGACGGCGAGGCGCACGCCCTCGCGCGCCAGCGCCAGCGCGATGCCGCGGCCGATGCCGATGCTGGCGCCGGTCACAAGTGCCGTCTTACCGGCCAGTCGAAGGTCCATGGTCGCTCCCCTACCCGTCATAGGCCTGCGCCGGGGTCGGCTTCAGGGATGACGGGTAGATTGTGGCCATGTACCCTCGAAGATCAACCGGACTTGTGGCATCCTGGGCCGGCCTGGACGACGAGGAGGAAGGCGTTATGCGCATAGGCCGCCGGCTGCTCCTGCAAGTGGCGCTGTGCCTTGCAGTGGTTCTGGCCCTGGTTGTGGCCCTGGCGCCGCCGTCGCTGGCCCAGGAGCGCTATCCGAGCCGGGCGATCACGCTGATCCTGCCCTATGCGGCAGGCGGCGGCACCGATGCCATCGCGCGCGTGTTCGCCAAGGCCCTGGAGGAGAGGCTCGGCGGCACCATCGTGGTGGAGAACCGCCCGGGAGCCGGCGGCAATCTCGCCACCGATGCCGTGGCCAACGCGATGCCCGACGGATACACGCTGCTGATCGGCAACCAGGGGCCGATGGCCGTGAACCCGCATCTGTTCACGACCATGCGCTCCGACCCGGAGCGGACGCTGGAGCCGATCGCGCTGATCGCCAACGCCTCGCTGGTGGTCGTAGTGGGGCCCTCGCTCAAGGCCGCCACGCTCGCGGACCTGGTGGCGGAGGCCAGGAGGCGGCCCGGCGCGCTCACCTACGCGTCGGCCTCGCACGCCTCGGCGAGCCACCTCGCCACGCTGCTGCTCGAGCGGGCCGCCGGCATCAAGGCGCGCCATGTGGCCTACCGCGGCGCGTCGCCCGCGCTGAGCGACGTGGTCGGCGGCCATGTCGACTTCATGATAACGACCATCCCCTCGGCGACGGGGCTGATCGCCGGCGGCAAGGTCAAGGCGCTGGCGGTCACCGGAGCCGAGCGCGCGGCGGTGCTGCCCGGGGTGCCGACGGCGGCAGAGGCCGGCGTACCCGGCTACACGGCGTTTGCCTGGTACGGCCTGCTGGCGCCGAAGGGGCTGCCGGCGGCGATCCGCGCCAAGCTGGAGGCCGCAGCAGCCGGGGCGTTGCAAGGCCCGCAGCTGGTGGCGCGCATCAAGAGTGACGGGGCGCTGCCTTCGGAGCTGCGCGGCGAGGCGTTTCGCACCTTCATTGCGGCGGAGCGCAAGCGCTGGGGCGAGGTGATCCGTGAGGCCAACATCACACTCAAGGAATAGGGCGGGTAAAACGGCCGCCGTCGCAACCGACAGGTAGATCACGACTGTGGGATGATGGCATTCTTGTAGCAAACCAGGGTGATGCTGTCAATTAGATATTCTTGGAGCGCGGACACTATACTTAACAAAGTGGAAATTACTTAAGATTTTATTTGAGTCAATGCTCGAGGGCTGCAAGTGTACCGCGAAGGGTGTCAGCATGGATCAACTGATCAGACTGGCCGAACAGGTTGCCGGGCGTCTCACGGAGCGCCGCGAGACCATCGCCGTCGCCGAGTCCTCCACGGGCGGGCTGATCTCGGCGGCGCTGCTCGCGGTGCCCGGCGCGTCGGCCTATTTCCTCGGCGGAGCCGTGGTCTACACGCGCCAGGCGCGGGCGAGCCTGGTGGCGATCGACGATGCGGCGATGGCGGGCCTGCGTGCGTCGAGCGAGCCCTACGCGGCGCTGCTGGCGCGCACGGTGCGCGAGCGTCACGGGGCGACGTGGGGGCTCTCCGAGACGGGGGCCGCGGGGCCCACGGGCAACCGCTACGGCGACGCCCCCGGGCACACCTGCATTGCGGTGGCCGGGCCATCGGAGCGTGTGCTGACCGTCGAGACAGGGAGTGCGGATCGACAGGCCAATATGCGGGCGTTTGCGGCCAGGGCGCTGGAGGCGCTGATGGAGGCGCCCGGGGGTGCAAGCTGACAGCATCGCTGGCGGACGCAGTCGGAGGCGATGGTGCCAGGCTCGAAGGGAGGGGATGTCGAAAACTCCGATGGGGAGTCCGCCACCCCTAGCCCCTCCCCGCGTCATGTCGATGACATGCCTTCGGCATGATGGGGAGGGCAATCCCGTCGGCGCGAGGGGGAAGGGAAGCCGGTTGGCGCAAGTTTCAGGTGGACCCGCGAGACTTGACGGGTGAGGCATCGCAAAGAGGAGAAGGCAGCAATGGCGAAGTTCATCATCGAGCCGCATTTCCGGCTGCAGGAGTGGGTGGCCGAGGAGAAGGGCTACTTCAAGGCCGAGGGCCTCGACTACGAGTTCCGCGAGCTGGTGCAGGCCACCGACGGCAAGATCCACGACAAGGGCGACCGGGTCGGGGCCTACCAGTCGCTCGAGAAGGGGCGTGCCGCCGATGTCAGCTGCGCCTGCCACTGGACGGTGGGTGTCGCGGCATCCTCCGGGCACGGCAAGCTCTATCCCAACGTGTACTCGGTGACGCCTTCCGGCGTGTTCGTGCCCGCAGACTCCGACGTGACGGGCCCCGAGGACCTGGCGGGGGTGCCGATCTCGGTCGGCTACCAGTCGGGCAGCCACTACGCGACCATCCAGGCGCTGGAGCAGTACCTGCCGGCGGAGAAGATCAACCTGTCGTTCGCCGACGGCATGCTGTTCAGGCGCATGGAGCTTCTGCTCGACCGCAAGGTGCCGGCGTGCGCGCTGTTCAGCGGGCCCTACTACCTCGCCGAGCAGCTGGGCTTCCGCAAGATCATCGACACCAGCTTCATGATCGCCACCATGGTGCACGGCAACCCCGACCCCGAGGACCTCGCCAGGTTCTTCCGTGCCCTGCGCAGCGCCCAGCGCGACATCGATCTGCGCCCCGACCGCTACACGCACTACTACGCCCGCGAGTTCCCGCACCGCTGGCACGCCGTCATGGATACGCGTCGCTGGGGTTCCGGCGAGCGGCTGGTGTTCGAGCCCTACACCAAGGCGGTGTTCGACGAGACCTTCCGGTGGATCGCCGACCGCGGCATCTTCGCCGACACCGGCATGGGGTCGTGCGAATACGAGAGCTCCATCGCCAAGGTGGCTTGAGCGGCATTGACCGGCTCATCGATCTGGCCGGGCGCATCGCCGGCCGGCTCACGGCGCGCGGCGAGACCATCGCCGTCGCCGAATCTTCCACGGGCGGGCTGGTCTCCGCGGCGCTGCTCGCGGTGCCCGGCGCGTCGGCCTATTTCCTCGGCGGGCCGTGGTCTAGACGCGCCGGGCGCGGGCGAGCCTGGTGGGGAATCGACGATGCGGCGATGGCGGGCCTGCGTGCGTCGAGCGAGCCCTCCTCCGAGACGGGGGCCGCGGGGCCCACGGGCAACCGCTACGGCGACGCCCCCGGGCACACTTGCATTGCGGTGGCCGGGCCATCGGAGCGAGTGCTGACCGTCGCGACAGGGAGTGCGGATCGCCAGGCCAATATGCGGGCGTTTGCGGCCAGGGCGCTGGAGGCGCTGATGGAGGCAATCGAAGCGTAACCCGATCACAATTGCGTGGCGAAAGCGGCGACCGCCAGCGCGCTGCACACCGCCAGGGTGGCCACGACGCCCCGGTGCAGTACAAAGACCAGCAGGAAGGCCACTGCTGCCAGCAGCAGCGCCTTCACATTCAGGCTGGATGGGTCCGGTACCAGGACAACCAGTGGCCTCATCTGCACCTCGCGGATGCCGGCGAACAGCACATGCAGGCCGAACCACACCGTAAGATTCAGGATGACGCCCACGACGGCGGCCGTCACCGCGGCAAGCGCCGACTTCAGCCTGGGCTCGGCGTTGACCCGCTCGATGTAGGGAGCGCCGGCGAAGATCCACAGGAAGCAGGGCGCGAAGGTGGCCCACAGCGTGACGACAGCGCCAAGCACGCCCATGGCCCAGGAACTGCCGCCGCCTTCGCGGAAGGCGGCGAGGAAGCCCACGAACTCAGTGACGAGGATGAGGGGGCCGGGCGTCGTTTCCGCCAATCCAAGCCCGTCCAGCATCTCGGCGGGAGAAAGCCAGCGGTAGTGCTGAACCACATCCTGCGCCATGTATGCCAGGACCGCGTACGCCCCTCCGAATGTCACCACCGCGAGCTTGGAGAAGAACCAGCCGAGCTCCGCAAGCACGTGGCCGCCGCCAAGAATGCCGGCGACGGCGACCAGAGGCACCACCCAGATGGCAAGCCAGGCGGCGACGGTCCGTCCGGTCTGCAGCTTCGATACCGACGCAGCCGAGACCGGCGGTGCGGGCTCCGCCTGGATGGCACCGGCTCCGCGCCAGAAGCCGAGCAAGGCCGCGGCAATCACGATCAGCGGAAACGGCACCTTGAAGAAGAAGATGGCGAGGAAGGCCGCTGCGGCAATGATCCAGTCCAGCCGGCCCCGCAAGGCGCGCCGGGCGACACGCAGCAGGGCCTCGATGACGATGGCGAACACGGCGGCCTGGATGCCGACAAACAACGCCTGCGCCGCCGGCAGCCTGCCCAGGCCGGCATAGAGCATCGACAGCGCCAGGATGACGCCCGCACCGGGCAGGAGGAACAGCAGCCCGGCCGCCAGCCCGCCTCTGACCCCGTGCATGCGCCAGCCGACGTAGGTGGCGAGCTGCATGGCCTCGGGGCCCGGCAGCAACATGCAGAAGTTGAGGGCCGAGAGGAAGCGCGGCTCGTCGATCCAGCGCTTCTCATCGACCAGCACGCGGTGCATGAGGGCGATCTGGCCTGCCGGACCGCCGAAGCTCAGCACGCCGATCTTCGCCCACACACGCAGGGCTTCGCCGAGGGGGGGAACCGCGGCGGAGCTCAGTCCGGCCGGCGGCGCTGTTGCGGGGATGCCCGTCATCGCTTCGCCTCAGGCCGGGGTCCTGGCGGACGGCCAGTTGTGCGTCTCCTCGGTCGCGTCGCGGCACCAGCGATAGAAGGCGTCGTAGAGCCCCATGGCCGCCTCCAGCTGGGCGAGGTCGTCGCGATACATGCGCGAGTAGCCGAGCGAGGCGGCGAGCAGCCCCGCCGCCTGCGGCGCCAGCTCGAGCCTGGCGGTGTCGGCGCCGCGCACGATGGCGGCGAGCTGCACGAGCGGTGCGGACTTTAGGCCGAGCTCCTCGATCATGGTATCGAAGGTGCAGAGCGGCCCGCGATGGCTCCAGAACACGCCGTCGATGTCGAACGGCGTGGCATTGAACCGTTCGGCGACGGGGAGCACCTCGGACGGCGTGACGAACAGGAACGCGGCGTCGGGGTCGACGAAGCGGCGGATCAGCCAGGGGCAGGCGATGCGGTCGACCTTGGGCCGCGCGCGCGTGACCCAGACGGTCCGGCCCCGGCTGTCGCGTGGCGGAAGCCTGCCGGTTTCCAGGAGCGGCTGCCCGGTGGTCCGCCACGCCTCGAAGCCGCCTTCCAGCGTCTGGGCGTCGAACCCCGCATGCCGCAGCCACGCGGCCACGCCCTGGCTGAGCTTGAGGCCCTTCTGGCAGACGACGATGACGGGCCTGCCGCGGTATTCGTTCTGCCACGCGGATGGGTCGGCGAAGTCGTGCCGGCGCGAGCCGGGCAGCAGGCGCGGGTCGTCCGCCCAGTCCTCGTCGATGCGCACATCGACGAGCCGAGGAGAGGCGGGCAGGCCGATGAGGCGGGAAAGTTGCGCTGCGGTGATTTCGGTGGTCGACGGCACGAGTGCGTCCTCCTCAAGCGAGGGCAAGGACGCGATCTTTGGGCTGCCGCCTCACGGGGTAATCGCGGGTAACCCCTTGCGGGCAGGTTCCGTCCGAACCGGATCGATGTCAAGTGCATCAAACCGTGAACTACGACGCTTCGGACGACCCCTCCGGGACTGGCGAGAGGGAAGCATCGCTCGCGAGGAACCCGCCCGACAGACGCAAGGCGCAGGTTGGAGCCATGGTGTCAGCCCGGCCTTCGCCGGGGCGGAGGGCCTGACATCTCAGCCTGCGGTCTCGCCGATCTTGAGGCCGATGTAGCGGTCGAGGGTGGCGGCGTCGCCCAGCAGCTGGGCGGAGGGGGCGCGGTGCACGATGGCGCCGCGCTCCATGATCACGGCGTCGCGGGTCAGCGACAGAGCGAGCTGCGCGTGCTGCTCGACCAGGATGACGGCGGTGCCTTCCTGCGCGAGCATGCGCCGGATGGCGTCGGCCAGCTCCTCGATGATGATCGGGGCGAGGCCCTCCAGCGGCTCGTCCAGGAGAAGGAGCGCCGGGTTGGTCATGAGCGCGCGGGCGATGGCCAGCATCTGCTGCTCGCCGCCCGAGAGCTGGTTGCCCATGTTGGTGCGGCGCTCGGCCAAGCGGGGGAACAGGTGATAGACGGCGGCGAGATCCCAGCGGCCTGGCCGCGCGGCCACCGTCAGGTTCTCCTCGACCGTCAACGAGGGGAAGATCTCGCGCTCCTGCGCCACCCAGCCGAGGCCGGCCCTGGCACGCCGGTGCGGCGCAAGCGTGGTGATCTCACCACCGCGCCAGACGATGCGGCCGTGCATCACCTGCGTGAGGCCCATGATGGAGAGCAGCAGGGTGGATTTGCCCACGCCGTTGCGGCCGAGGACCGCCAGGCTACCGCTCGGCGCCAGCTCGAGGGCGACATCGTAGAGCACGACCGCCTCGCCGTAGCCGGCGCGTACGCCATCCAGCGTCAGCAGGGCCTCAGCCATGGTGCGCTCCGCCGAGATAGACCTCGCGCACGCGCTTGTCGGCGGCGATCTCCTGCGGCGTGCCCTCCACCAGGATGGCCCCGGCCACCATGACGATGATGCGCGAGGAGAAGCGGAACACGATGTCCATGTCGTGCTCGATGAACAGCACCGTGATGTCCTCGGAGAGGCCGGCGATGGCGGCGAACAGCTCGCCCAACTCCTCGCGCGGCACGCCGGCCGCCGGCTCGTCGAGCAGCAGGACCTTGGGCCGGGTGGCGAGCGCGAGGGCGATCTCGAGGAGGCGCTGCTGGCCGTAGGCGAGCTCGCGCGTGAGGCGCGTGGCGTCGGGGCCGAGCGACAGCGATTTGAGGATGGCGTGGGCCTCGTCGACGGCGCCGGCGAAGGCCGGCAGGCGCTGCCAGAAGTTGCCGGCGGAGCCCTGGCGCTCGCACACGGCGAGCGTGACGGCCTCCAGCGCGCTCAGATGCGGGAACAGCGTGTTGATCTGGAACGTGCGCACGAGCCCGCGCTTGACGCGCTGGTTGGGCTTCAGCGAGGTGATGTCGGCCTCGCCGAGGTAGATGCGGCCGCGGTCGGGCCGCAGCATGCCGGTGATCAGGTTGATGAGCGTGGTCTTGCCCGCGCCGTTGGGCCCGATCAGGGCGTAGCGGGCGCCCTGGGGGATCGAGATCGTTATGTCGTTGGCGACGACGAGCGAGCCGAAGCGCTTGTCGAGGCCCTGGGTGGAGAGTGCAGGCGCGGTCACGACGCAGCGCCCCTGTCGCGGGAGTTGGCGCGCGCCTTCGCCCGCTGCTCGCGCAGAGCCGCGATGACCAGCTCCGCGGCGAGGCAGGCGAGGCCGAGCCACATAAGGATCGGCCGGTAGCCAACGGCGCCGGGAGCTGCGGACACCGCGGCCCCGCACGGCTCGGTCAGGTAGAACAAACAGGGCAGCGTTCGTGCGGCCTCGGACGACCCGGTGCCGAAATAGCTCAGCCACCACAGGGCCGAGGTCGCAACCAGGGCGATGCCGGCGGATCGCAGGATGAACTCGAGCTGTCGCCCTGCGGCCGCGTAGCGCTTCCACGCGCCCCGGAGTCTCTCGGGCAGGCCGAGCACGCCGCCGGGCACGAACAGCACCACCAGCACCAGGAGCAGGCCGATCCAGAAGTACCAGTATTGCGGCGCGATGCCGGAGAACTGGTCGCGCGCCACCATGAAGATGATGGCCCCGAGGAGGCCGCCGTAAAGCCGGCCGGCGCCGCCCAGCACCAGGATGACCAGAACGTCGGCCGAGCGCTGGAAATCGATGACGCTGAGCGCCACCGTGCCCGTGGTCTGCGCGAGCACGGCACCGGCGATGCCGGCGATCACCGCGGCGATGGTGTAGACCTTGCGGATGTGCGCGGGGCTCGGCGCGCCGATGGCCGGCATGCGCAGCGCGTTCTCGCGGATGCCGCGCAGCGACAGCCCGAACGGCGAGTTGACGAGGCGCCGCACCAGCAGGAACACGACGAACAGGACGATCAAGGAATAGGTGTAGGCGACGTAGCCGTAGAGGTCGAAGGAGAAGCGGCCGAGGAGGGGCCCGATCTGCACGCCCTGCAGGCCGTCGGAGCCGCCGGTCAGCCAGCTCGCCTTGTTGGCCGCCTCGAGCAGGAGGAAGCCGATGGCAAGGGTGATCATGATCAAGGTGAGATGGCGGTAGCGGGCAACGATGAAGCTGGTGGCGTAGCCGAAGAGGCCGGCCGCGACCCCGCCGGCCGCCAGGCCGATCAACGGGTCGCCCCAGCCGTGGACGGACAGGATGCCGGCGGCGTAGGCGCCCATGCCGAAAAAGGCCGCGTGGCCCAGCGAGACGATGCCGGCGTAGCCCAGGATCAGGTCGAGCGACAGGGCGAAGAGCGCGGTGATGGCGATCTGGCTCGCCAGCGCCAGGTAGCTCGGAAACAGGAAGAAGGGGACGAGCGTGGCCAGCCAGAAGACGATCTCGGCAGGCCGCCACCCGATCTGCGCCGCGAGGTAGCGGTGGGGATCGGCAGCGACGCCGGCCATCGTCGCCATCGCCTAGCGCCTCCCGAACAAACCGGCCGGCCGCCACATCAGGACCACCAGCGTGACCAGATAGATGAGGAACGCGCCGAACTCCGGGACGTAATACTTGCCGGCGATGTCGCTGATGCCGATCAGGCAGGCTGCGGCGAACGAGCCGACGATGGAGCCGAGCCCGCCGACCGACACGATGATCAGAACATAGACGAGATAGTGGAAGGCGAAGTTCGGGTCGATGCCGATGAGCTCGATCGCCAAGGCGCCGCCGAGGCCGGCAAGGCCGCTGCCCAGCGCGAAGGTGGCGGCGAACGTGCGGTCCACGTCGATACCGAGCGCGCGCGCCATGCGCTGGTTGTCGACGGCGGCGCGCACCTGGGCGCCGAAGCGCGTGTACTCGAGACCGACCACGAGCAGCACCGTCACCACCAGGGCGAAGGCGACCAGGAACAGGCGGTACCTGGCGAGGCCGAGGCCCAGGAGCTCGATGGAGCCGCGCAGGTAGGACGGCGTCTGGATCGACTGCTGCTGGGTCTCGAAGACGTAGGCTGCGACCGCAACCGAGATGAAGGCGATGCCGATGGTGAGCAGCACCTGGTCGAGGTCGCTGGCGCGGTAGAGGCGGCGGTAGAAGAGCCGCTCCAGCACCACGCTTGCCGCCGCCGCGGCGAGGAACGCCGCCGGCAGCGTCGCCAGGAACGGCCAGTCGAAGCTGTTCATCAGCGTCACGGTGACGTAGCCGCCGAGCATGGCGAAGGCGCAATGGGCGAGGTTGACGAAATTCATGAGGCCGAGCGTCACCGACAGCCCGACCGACAGGAGGAACAGCAGCATGCCGTAGGCAATGCCGTCGAACAGGACACCGAAGACAGGGGGCAGCATGGCGCCGGCAATCTCAGCTCGCCCGCGCAGGGCCCGCGGGGGCGATCGGTTTCAGCGTTGCAAAGTCCACAAGCGGCGCTGCGGTCCTGCGGGCGAGCCGGATGGGACGACCGTTGCGGTCGACCCATCCGGGACCGGGCCGTCAGCGCCGCGCGACGGCTACTTCTTGGCGCCGTGGCTGGGGTCCTTCACCCTCTCGTACCTGTCGAACTCGACATTGACGATGCGATTGCCGACCTTCTCGACCTTGCGGATGTAGATGTTGTGGACGATGTCGCGGGTCTCGGGATCGATCATGACGGGTCCGCGCGGGCTCTCCCAGGAGAGGCCCTTGGCGGCCGCAACGAGCTTCTCGGCGTCGGTGTCGCCGCCGGTCTTCTTGAGCGTCTCGTAGATCAGGTGCATGCCGTCATAGCCGCCCATCGCAAAGAAATCGGGGTTGCGCTTGAACTCGGCGTTGTAGGCGGCCACGAAGTCCTTGTTCAGCTTGGACGGCAGGTTGTGGTCGTAGTGCCACGCGCTGATGCGGCCGAGCGCCAGCTCGCCGAGCGCCTTGATGGCGGTGTCGTCGACCGGCTCGCCCGTGCTCAACAGCTTGATCTTGTTCGGGTCGATGCCGCGCTCGGCGAAGGCCTTGCCCAGCGCGAAGGGCTGCGCGCCGCCGGGAATGAAGATGAAGATCGACTCCGGATTGAGGTCCTTGGCGCGCTGCACGTAGGCGGAGAAATCCGGGTTGGCGAGCGCCATGCGCACGGAGCCAACGATCTCGCCGCCCGCCTCCTTGAAGGCCTTCTGGAACCAGATCTCGGCGTCGTGGCCAGGCCCGAAGTCGGCCACCATGGTGTAGGCCTTCTTGACGCCGCCCTTGGTGGCGGCCCACTTGCCCATGGTCGCGGCAACCTGCGGCAGCGTCACCGAGGTGCGCACCATGTAGGGCGACTTGGTGATGACGAACGCGGTGGCGGCGTTCATGTTGACCATGAACTTCTTGGCCTCGGCGGAGACGCCAGACGCGCCCAGCGCCTCGGGCGTCAGCGTGAAGCCCGCGAGGATGTCGACCTTGTCGCGCACGACCAGCTCCTGCGCGAGCCGCTTGGCCACGTCGGGGTTCGGGCCGCCCAAGTCCTTGCGGATGATCTCGATCTTCTTGCCGGCGACGGTGTCGCCCTTGAGCTTGATGTAGAGCTTGATGCCGTCGTCGAGCTGCTTTGCGGTGTCGGCGAACTGGCCGGAGTAGGCGTTGATCACGCCGATCTTGACCGTCCCCTGCGCGCTGGCCGCCGAGGCCATGATTGCGGCGAGCGCCAGACTGCACAGTCCGGCGAATAGCTTGTGCATTGGGTTCCTCCCTGTTCTCTGTCTCATTGCGGCCGACGGTAAAGAGGCACTCGCAAGAGGTCAAACCGACTGGCAACCCGGCCCCATTGCGCGCGCCTCGGCCCACCGTCGTCGGGTTATTACGACACGAACGTCTTGCCTGTCAGCTTCTCGATGTTGCGGAAGTAGATCTTGTCGCGGTCGGCCTGCGAGATATCGAGGCCGTCGATGATCTTGATGGTCTCGCGGATGTATTGCGTCCCACCCTCCGGGTCGAACGGGCAGTCGGAGGCGAACACCACCTTGTCGGCCCCGAAGAACTCGAGCCCGCAGATGGTGGCCGCGCGCGAGCCGAACACCGCGGAGTCGGCGTTGAAATCCTGCTTGAAATAGTCGAGCGGGCGCTTCTTCAGGCTTTTCAGCAAGGCGAAATAGTCCTCGTCGCTGGTGCGCTTGCCGAGCTGGTCCCACCCCGGTCCCACGCGTCCCTCGTGGTAGGGCACCATGGCGCCCAGGTGGTGCACGATGATCTTGAGGCCGGGATGCCTGTCGAGCGTCTTGGAGAATACCAGGCGCGCCATGGCCACGCTGGTCTCGTAGGGCCAGCCGAAGGTCCACCAGATCTCGTAGAGCGACCTCTTCTCGTCCATGTAGTCGGGATGGTCGGCGCCGCGCTCGGGGTGGATCCAGACCGGCTTGCCGAGCCGGTTCATGGCGGCGAAGAAGGGCTCGAACTCGGGCCGGTCGAGCGGCTTGCCCCCGACGTTGGTGTAGATCTGCACGCCGACCGCGCCCAACCCGTTGATCGCGCGCTCGGCCTCGGCGACGCCGGCGTCGGGCGCCGTCAGCGGCACCTGGGCGATGAAGGCCGGGAAGTGGCTCGGGTGCTTGGCGACCAGCTCGGCGAGGCCGTCGTTGCCGATCCTGGCGAGCTCGGTGGCCACCTCCGGGCGGCCCTTGGCCATCCGCTCCAGGGTAGGCGCCGGCAGCGACAGGATCTGGGCGTAGTCGGGAAACTGCTCGACGACGCGCAGGCGGGTGTCGAGGTCGTGGATCGACTTCACCGCGCGCGTGCGCCGGAACATGTCCTTGAGGTCGCCGGCGACGTCCTCCATCCTCTTGTAGTAGCCGGCCGGAAAAAAGTGGTTGAAGGCGTCGATGCGCTTCATGGGCGTCCTCCGGGTGTAGGTTGGGTCAGGCCCGAAGGGCCGTAACCCAGCATGGTCGTTCACCACCGTTTGTATTCGTGACATGTTGGGTTACGCGCTTCGCGCTAACCCAACCTACTAGTCGATCTTGCTCTCGTCGCGGTACATCACCTTGTGGCGCTCCTCGCGCACCCAGGCGTCGATCTCCTCGACGGTCATGTAGTTGGCCATGTTGAAGCGGTCCCAGCTCGCGATCTGGGGCAGCGTCTTCTTCCAGCGCTTGTAGGGCGGCTTGGCGGGGGTGCCGAACAGCATGATGTCGATGACCGCGAGGTCCTCGGGGATGCCCAGCAGCGGCTTCAGCGCGGCCTGCGCCGCTTCCTGGCCGATGGCGGTGACCCACCACACCCGGTAGCCGAGCGCGGCGGCGGCGAGGTGCGCCGACATGGTGGAGGCGGCCACGCTCTGCAGGAGGATGCGCTCGGCGTTCTGCTGGTACTGCCGGTCGAGGTCGGAGCCGTCGAGCAGCACCGGGAAGGCGCGCATGAAGCGGAAATCGGCCACCACCACGACGAACCCGGGCGCGGTCTCCAGCCCGCGGTAGTTGGGCGTCGGAAACTTCATCTTGAGCTTGGCGCGGCGGCGCTGCTCCTCGACGAAGTAGTCGGCGATCTGGCGCTTCACGGCCGGATCGGTGACCACGATGTAATGCCAGGGCTGGGCGTTGGCCCCGGAGGGGGCGTGGCGCGCGGCTTCCAGCACCATCTCGATGTGCTCGCGCGGAATTCGAACCTGCGGGTCGAATTGCCGCGATGTCAACCGGTTGCGGACAACGTCCATCAGCTGCTCGTAGCGCTCGAGGCTCGCTGCGAACCCTTCGGGTCGATAATCCATTGCTGCTCTGCTCTCCCTTGGCCCCGTGGCGACTGCCGCGAGCATACCGCAACGGAGCCGGCTGTGCGATGTCCCCACACAGTGCCAGGAGTGCCTTGCAGGCACGATGCTGGAGCTGGAAGCGAGGCCCCGCTCGGCCTCCGATCGGCAGTTCACTCTTGATCGGCGGGATTGCCAATGTCATGTAAGCTACCCGCAAATCGGGGTCATGTCGTGCGCTTCACCAGCCTCCCAGGTCTCTGTCTGTTACTGCTGCTGGGAGCGGGGTGTACCAACGATCCCTACCCGGCGGCGGACCGCGACAAGAAGATTTTCTACACAGTCTTCGCCGAGGCGCCCAAGACGCTCGATCCGGCGGTCGCCTACGCCGCCTCCGACCACGTCGTCACCGGCAGCGTGTTCGACACGCTGCTCGAGTACCACTATCTGCGGCGGCCGCTCGAGCTGATCCCCGGCCTCGCCGAGACGGTGCCGAAGGCCGAGGTCAAGTCCAACGGCCATCTCAGCTACCGCTTCCGGCTGCGCAGCGGCGTCCTGTTCCACGCCGACCCCTGCTTCGCGCTGAGCCAGAAGGGTCGCGACACGAGGGAGCTCAAGGCCGCCGACGTGGCGTTCCAGCTCGCGCGCCTCGCTGACCCCGCGGTCAACAGTCCCGCGGCCCCGACGTTCCAGGATGTCCTGGGGTTCGCCGCCTTCGCCAAGCGCCTCGTCGGCATGCGCGAGGCCGATGCGGCGTTCGCGGCGCTGCCGGTGCACGAGCAGTATCGGGCCGCCGGTGGCATCGAGGGCGTCATCGTGCACGGCGACCTCGACCTCGAGATCGTGCTGGCGCATCCCAATCCGCAGATCCTCTACTGGTTCGCCATGCCGTTCACGACGCCCATGCCCTGGGAGGCGGTCGCCTACTACAACGGCAAGGACGGACGCCCCAATCTTTCCGATCGCCCGGTCGGCACCGGTCCGTTCCGGCTGACGCTCTACGAGAAGCAGCACCGCTTCGTGCTCGAGCGCAACGAGGCCTGGTACGGCCTGTCCGAGGCGAACGCCCGCGCACCGGGTGCCGTCTTTCCGGACAAGGCCGATATGGACGAGGACGACATCAAGGCCGGCCGCATCGATGCGGCCTATGCCGGACGGCGCCTGCCCTTCCTCGACGAGATCCGGTTCATCCGTGAACGGGAGACCATCCCGGCGTTCAACAAGTTCCTGCAGGGCTACTACGACGCCACCGGCGGCATCATCAAGGAAAGCTTCGACACGGTGATCGTCGACGGGTTCCTGTCGCCGGAGATGCAGGAGCGCGGCATCCAGCTCACCAAGGAGGTGGAGCCCACCATCTTCTACGTCGGCTTCAACATGGACGACGCCGTGGTGGGAGCGCCGGCCGGCGAGAAGGGCCGCAAGCTGCGCCAGGCCATGAGCCTTGCCATCGATGCCGAGAAGTACCTGCGCCTGTTCCAGAACGGGCGCGGCGTGCCCGCGCAGTCGCCGGTGCCTCCCGGGATCTTCGGCTACAGGAAGGACTACAAGAACCCCTTCCGCCAGCCCGACCTCGCCCGTGCGCGCCAGCTGCTCGGCGAGGCCGGATACAAGAACGGCATCGATCCCAAGACGGGCGCCCCCCTGAAGCTCGCCTTCAATACCGGCCGGACGGAGGCGGAGGCGCTTCTGCAGTGGGAGTTTCTGACCTCCGCGTGGCGCGAGATCGGCCTCGACGTGGAGGTCAAGGCCACCGACTGGAACAAGTACCAGGCCGACCTGCGCCAGGGCGCCTACCAGGTCTTCTTCCTCGGCTGGGGTGCCGACTATCCGGATCCGGAGAACTTCCTGTTTCTGCTGGAATGCAGCCAGGCGCAGTCGAAGAGCAAGGGGCCGAACACCGCAAACTTCTGCAACGCAGGAGCTCGACCGGCTCTACCAGACCATGAAGCAATCGCCGAACGACGAGAAGCGCCTCGCGGCGATCCGGCAGATGGAGGAGATCCTCGAGCGGGAGCGGCCCTGGATCGAGCTGTTCTTTCGCGAGGCCTACGCGCTGAACCACGGCTGGGTCGTCAATGGCAAGCCCATGGGGATGTCCTACCCGACCTACAAGTACAGGGACGTGAAGCCTGCGCTCCGCGCGCAGACGCTGCCCGGCTGGAACGCGCCCGTGCGCTGGCCCGTCTATCTCCTGCTCGCCGCGCTCGTGGCCCTCGCCGCGCTGATGATCAGGACCTACTACCGGGAGCGGCTGTAAAAGGATGGCTGCCTATCTCATCCGTCGCCTGGCCTACGGCGTGCTGACCGTCCTCGGCGTCCTCTTCCTCCTGTTCGTGCTGTTCTTCGCCATCACCCACCCCGACGACATCGCGCGCAAGGCCATGGGCGAGCGGGTGCGGCCGGAGGTCATCGCGCAGTGGAAGAAGAACCACGGCTACGACAAGCCGATGCTCATCAACCGCGAGCACGGGGTCGCCGACGCCGGGCGCTACACCGACACCCTGCTGTTCGAGCACTTCCGCCGCATGCTCACCTTCGATTTCGGCCGCACCGACGTGGGCGACGAGCCGATCGGCAAGCGGTTGTGGGAAGGCGCCGGGCCGAGCCTCAGCCTCAGCCTGCCCATGTTCGTCCTCGGCCTCGGGCTGGGGATCGGGATTGCGTTGTGTGCGGCCTTCTTCCGCGACACCTACATCGACGGCTCGGTGCTCATCGCCTGCATCCTCACCATGAGCGTCTCGGGGCTGCTCTACATCATCGCCGGGCAGTACGTGGTGGGCCTGCTGCTCAAGTGGTTCCCGATCTCGGGCTTCGATTCCGAGCCCCGCCGTCCTCGCCCGCTTCCTGGCGCTTCCGGTGCTGATCGGGCTCATCACCGGGTTCGGGGCCGATGCGCGCTTCTTCCGCACCGTCTTCGTGGAGGAGATGAACCGCGACTACGTGCGCACCGCGCGCGCCAAGGGCGCCGGCGACGCGCGCGTCATGGTGCGCCATGTGTTGCGCAACGCGCTGATCCCGATTCTCACCAACGTCGTGGTGGCCATCCCGTTTCTCTTCATGGGCGCCCTGCTGCTCGAGTCGTTCTTCGGCATCCCGGGGCTCGGCTCGATCACGGTCGACGCCATCCGCAGCAACGACTTCTCGACGCTCCGGACCATGGTCTATCTGGGGGCGCTGCTGTTCGTCGTCGGCCAGCTCCTGACCGACGTGAGCTACGCCCTCGTCGACCCCAGGGTGAGGCTGAGCTGATGTCCGGACGGTCAACTGCAGGTTGGGTCGAACGGCAGCGAAGACCCAACAGACCTATCGGGCGGGGTGTCGGGTCTGCGCTTCGCTCGACCCAACCTGCAGCTACCCGTTAGGAGCCGCACGGTGCACTGGGTCTCCAACTTGGTCGTGCTCCTGCTGGTCGCCGGCGTCATCTGGCTCGCGCGCACGGTGGCGCAGAGCCGGTTCTGGCGCGAGAGCGCCGTGGAGCTGTGGCGGCGCCGCCGCGCTGCCATCGTCGTCGTCGGTCTCTTCGTGCTCGTGGCGCTCCTGGATTCCATCGCCTGGATCGGCGGCACGGGCGCCGGCGACAATGTCGCCGCCTCCAGGCCGCGCAGCATCATCGACCGCATCTTCCAGCCCGAGACCTTCAAGGAGGAGAGCTACTCCGCGCCGCTCGCCGGCACCGCCTTCTACGGCGGCAGGCCCTTGAGCTTTCCAGGCCGGCATCTGCTCGGCACCGACATCCTGGGCCGCGACGTCGTCTACCGCGCGCTCAAGGGCGTGCGCGTGGCGCTGCTGATCGGCGTCTTCACGAGCCTCATCGTCATCCCCATCGCCCTGCTGTTCGGGGTCACCGCGGGCTACTTCGGCCGGCGCATCGATGACGGGGTGTTCTTCCTGATGACGGTGCTGGCCTCGGTGCCCGACCTGCTCCTGCTGATCGCGCTGATCATGGTGCTCGGCAAAGGCACGGTGCAGGTGTGCGTCGCGCTCGGCGTCACCGGGTGGGTGCGCTTCTGCCGCATCGCCCGCGGCGAGACGCTCAAGCTGCGCGAGGCCGACTACGTCGCCGCCGCCAGGGCGCTCGGCGCCTCCGATGCGCGCATCATCTTCCGCCACATCCTGCCCAACCTCGCCCATCTCGTGATCATCACCTTCGCGCTGCTGTTCACGGGGCTGGTGCTGACGGAGGCGGTGCTCTCCTACCTCGGCGTCGGCATCGAGGGCAGCTGGGGCCAGATGATCGACCAGGCGCGCAACGAGCTCTCGCGCACGCCCATCATCTGGTGGAACATCACCGCCGCGGCGATCCTGCTGTTCACGCTGGTGCTGGCCGTCAACACCATCGCCGATGCCATGCGCGACATCGCCGACCCGCGCACGCGCCGGGAGGGCCAATGAGCGCACCCCTGCTCGAGATCGAGCGGCTGGCGGTCTCCTTCCCCGCCGAGCGCGGACGGGTCACCGTGGTCGACCGCGTCGCTTTCACCGTCGCTGCGGGCGAGACCGTGGCGCTCGTCGGCGAGTCGGGCTGCGGCAAGTCGATCACGGCGCTCGCCGTCATGCGCCTGGTGCCCAAGCCGGGGCGCATCGAGCCCGGCAGCGCCATCCGCTTCGACGGCCGCGAGATCCTGCCGCTGCCGGTGACGGAGATGCGCAAGTTGCGCGGCGGCAAGATCGGCATGATCTTCCAGGAGCCGATGACGAGCCTCAACCCGGTGACGACGGTCGGCAGCCAGGTCGAGGAGGCGATCCTGCTGCACGCCAGGCTGTCGGCGCGCGAGGCGCGCCAGCGCGTCGTGGAGATGTTCGGCAGGGTGGGCATCCCGGACCCGGAGCAGCGCTACCATGCCTACCCGCACGAGCTCTCGGGCGGGCTCAAGCAGCGCGTGATGATCGCCATGGCGATGGCCATGCACCCGCGCCTCCTCATCTGCGACGAGCCGACCACGGCGCTCGACGCCACCATCCGCGCGCAGATCCTGGAGCTGATCCGCAACCTCGCCGCCACCACCGGCACCGCCGTGCTCATCATCACCCACGACTTCGGCGTGGTGAACGCGGTGGCGGACCGGGTCGCCGTCATGTACGCCGGCCAGATCGTGGAGACGGGTACGCGCGAGGAGCTGCTCGGGCGGCCGCGGCATCCCTATACCCAGGGCCTCTTGCGGTCGATCCCGCGGCCCGAGGCGCGCGGGCACAGGCTCGAGGAGATTGCGGGTGCGGTGCCGCGTCCCGGGCAATGGCCGGCGGGCTGCCGCTTCCATCCGCGCTGTCCCGTGGCCTTCGCGCGCTGCCAGAGCGAGGTGCCGGTGGCAAGCCGCGTCTCGCCCAGTCAGGCGGCCTGGTGCCACCTCGTCGAGGAGGAGGCGCGGCGATGACGGCGGCGGTGGGCGACGGCGCCTTGCTGGAGCTGCGCGGGCTCAGGACCTGGTTTCCGATCCGCTCCGGCGTGCTCCAGCGCGTCACGGGTCACGTCAAGGCGGTGGACGGCGTCGATCTTTCCATCTTCCCCGGCGAGACGCTGGCGCTGGTCGGCGAATCCGGCTGCGGCAAGACCACCGTGGGGCGCACCATCCTGCGGCTGGTGGAGGCCACCGGCGGAGCCGCGCTGTTCGAGGGCGCCGACCTCGCCGCGCTGCCGGCGGCGCAGTTCCATCCCTACCGGCGGCGCATGCAGATCGTCATGCAGGACCCGGGCTCCGCGCTCGACCCGCGCGCCACCGTGCGCGATTCGATCGCCGAGGGCATGGAGGCGTTCGGCATCGGCTCGAGCCACGCGGAGCGCACCGAGCGCGTCGCCGCCCTGATGCGCCAGGTCAGCCTCGACCCGGAGACCATGTGGCGCTACCCGCACGAGTTCTCCGGCGGCCAGCGCCAGCGCATCTGCATCGCCCGCGCGCTCGCCGTCGAGCCGTCGCTGCTGATCTGCGACGAGGCCACCTCCGCGCTCGACGTGTCGATCCAGGCGCAGATCCTGAACCTGCTGGCCGACCTGCAGGAGAAGCGCAACCTCACCTACCTCTTCATCACGCACGACCTGGGCGTGGTGCGCTACTTCGCCACCCGCGTCGCCGTCATGTACCTCGGCCGCATCGTCGAGCTGGGGCCGACGGAGCGCATCTTCACCGCGCCGCGCCACCCCTACACCAAGGCGCTGCTGGCCTCCGTCCCCTCGCTCGACCCGGCGCAGCGCGGCATCAAGCCGGCGGCGCTGGGCGACGTGCCCTCGCCCGCGAACCCGCCGCCCGGCTGCCACTACCACCCGCGCTGCGCGGTGCGCCTCCCCGACTGCAGCCGCGTCGATCCGCCGGTGGTGCACTTCGCCGACGGCACGTGCCGCTGCGTGCTGGCGACCGCCGAGGGCGGCGCCGCCCAACCCCCGGTCGGCTAGTGACTCCGAGGGACCATACAGTGTCATTCCAGCGCTTGCCTGCACCGCCGAAGGCCGGTGTCCCCTTGCTCCGGAGCTCACTGTGAGCTGGATGCCGGGGACCAGCCCCGGCATGACAAATGCGATGAAGCGTCGGAGACGGAGCACTAGTTCCCAGCGGAGCCTGAGAACTGACCTGGCGGGCTTCACGCCACAAGCGTCAAGCTTGTCGACGACGTCGCGAACGGCGCCCTGCAGTGCCCGCAGCCCATGCGTGGAAAGTATGGCGAGCCTGCGCGCGGAAGCGGCGGGCGCGCCGTCAGCCGGGGCCCGCGTGCATGATGAAGAAGTAGAGCACGAGGCCGGCCATCAGGGAGAGCACGAGGCCGGCCAGGAAGCCTTTCAGATAGATGCTGCGGCCACTGCTGGGCGGGCGTACGGGGAGCGGCATGGGTGGCAGCGGCGCCGGCGCGTGATAGGGCGCGTGGGACGGCGGCTCCGCCTCGAGGCCCTGCATCCTGAGCCTCAGGCTGTCCGCCCGTGGGATGCGGGACACGGCGCGCTCGCCCGGGGGATCGCGGAAGGGATCGGGCTGGTAGGCCGGGGCGGCGGCGTGCAGATGCGGCGGCCTCTGGCCGAGCAGGCGCTCGAGGTTATCGAGCGCGGCGGCGGTCGCGTTGGCCTCCGCGGCGATCTTGGCCGCAGCGTCGACAAGGGGCGGCGGCGAAGGCGGCTCCGGGTCGGGCGGAAGGGGCGAAGCGTCGTGGAAGCCCGTGCCTGCCTCGGGGTAGGGCGACACCGCCGGGAACGCCGGGAAGGCCGAGGCGCCCGGCAGGTCGTCCGGAAGCTGATCATGATGCTCCGTGAACGTCGGCTGCGCGACCGTCGGCTGCGTGAACGCCGACTCCGTGACCGTCGGCTGCGTGACCGTTGCCTGCGTGAACATCGGCTGCTTGAACGCCGGCTCCGTGACCGCCGGCTCCGTGAACGCCGGCTGCGTGAACGCCGGCTCCGTGAGCGCCGGCTCCGTGAACGCCGGCTGCGTGAACGCCGGCTCCGTGAACGCCGGCTGCGCGAACGCCGGCTCCGTGAACGCCGGCTCCGTGAACGCCGGCTCCGTGAACGCCGGCTCCGTGAACGCCGGCTCCGGCGGCAGCTCGGGCAGCGGCGACGGCTCCGTTGCCGGCAAGATGGTGGCGTCGGCGGCAACGGGGTTGCCGTCCGTGTCCCTGACGAACATCAGCTCGTCGCGGAACCGCGGCGGCTCGTTCATCGGACCTCCCGCCAAGTCATCCAGCCCCTGCTCGGACGAGCCGGGGGGCATCATGAAGGGGACGCCGAGCGGTCCTGACAGAGCCACGCCAGCGTAGCGCTTCTCCTGCGCGGGCTCCGCGGGCGACGCCGCGGCCGCATCCGATGCACCGAGAAGCGGGGCAGCCTCGGCATCGGCTGCGGGTGGCGCGTCTGCCGGGGTCGGTTCCGCCGCCACGGACTGGCCTGCGCGCGGCGCGGCGGGCCGAGGCTCGGGCGGAGCGGCGGATGCCGGGTGCCCGCCGGCGTCAGGCATGCGCTGCTCCACATCGACATCCCAGAGCGAGAGCGCGACATCGAGGCGGTGCTCGACATCGGGCGCTGGAAGCGATGCTGGAAGCGGCGCGGGCGAGGGCGCATTGGACGGCGGCTGGTCGAGAGGCGCTGGCTGAGCGGCATCACCGGCTGCACCCGCGGGCGGCGGCTGATCGGCGGGAGCGTCCAGCGGGCTCTGCGGCAGCGCCGCATTGCCGGGGGGCGACGCCCCCGACGGCGCGCCGGCAAGCGACTCCTTGAGCGAAGGATCGCCGAACATGTCGAGCCTGGTCGCGGCCGCGCCCTCTGTGTCGCTCAACCGCAGAGCCTGTCGGCGTTCCGGGGAGGGCTGTGCATCACCGGCCTCTGTCGGAACCTGCGCGTCTGCCATCGCAACTCTCAACGCTGACCCCCACCCCCGGGTGGCCACCAACCTTCGGTGGCGCCTGGGTCCGCGGCCCCTCCCCCTGGGCCCCGCACCGGGCGGACTCTGAAAGATCAAGGGCTTACAGACTAAGCCTAGAGTGCACTAGTGGCCAAATATCGACCGAGCGCAACCAGAAACACAACGCTGTCCCCCACCTCCCCGCCGGGAGCCGCGGCGATCCCGCCACGCCGCTCTCTCCGTCGCCCGCGGGGATATTGTGGCGAGCGCGGATGACACGTGGGCGACGGGGAGAGAGTCCGCGCGCGCAAGCTCCACCGGTGCAGACGAGACCTGCGCCGCGCATGATCTCCCCTTGGATGGGTTTCCCTCGTTGCTGCCCCTCACCCCCGGCGTTCCCTTCCAGGCAAGCCGCTATTGGGGCCGCTGTTGGGGATGCTCGAGCCCAGTGTGCGCCGTCGCGTGCCGCCTCCACCAACGTCATCCCGGCGCCGGCGTGCGCGAAGGGCACCGCCGGGGAAAGGCCGGGACCCATGCACCTGGCCGCTCGCTCTTTGATCGTCCATAAGGCTCGACGGTTCGGCGGACACCGCGCGGCACGCAACAGCAAGTGAGAGTTTGCTTTGCGGTGCATGGGTCCCGGCCCCGGCTTCGCCCTACGGCGTTCACAAAGTCGCCCAGGGGGGGTGCCCCACAAGAAGTGCCGCCGGGCATCTGGTCGGCTCGCTTCCCCTTCCTCACCGAGCGTCGCAATCCACGCCTCCTTGCTCAGGCAGGCCGGATGTGTGAATGCCGCAGGGCCTTCGCCGGTGCAGGCTGCGGTCCCGATTGCTCGATTCGCTCGCAATCGGCGCCGGGATGACGCAAAGGCTGGCGACTTGCTCGGCCGCACGCGGCCAGTGCATGTGGAGTCATGCCGACGATCGGTCAGCGGTAAATTGGGGCAGGCTGGGGGTTTGGTGCAACCCCGGCATGTTGGCGGCAGGGCGCGACGGGCTGCGACGCGCTCGATGCAGAAGATCGAGGCGCAGGTTGCTGAGAGGGATTGCTGGCGTCATGGCTGACATCACACGAACAAACGTTGCGGCGGTCGTGCGCGATGACGAAGGCAAAGTGCTCCTGTGCAAGCGAGCGATGTACAAGAAGGTTGCGCGGGGCATGTGGCATTTGCCGGGCGGGGCCATCGATGCGGGTGAAACCTCTGCACTTTGCGACAAGGGCGCCCGGGCCGCCGGCCGGTGCGCCCTCGGCGTGGGTGTCATTTCTTCGCGCCCGGTTGGGTCGACCCGAGCTGGAACATGAGGGCCGCGCTGGCGTCGCCGCCGATGAAGGTGCTCGGCAGCACGCCGGGGACGAGCCGCACCGCCCGCTCCCAGTCGATGAGCAGCGGATTGGACTTGAGGATCGCCGCCTGGCGCTCCTGGATGTCGAGCTGCGCCTTGCCCTTGACCATGATGGCATAGGCCTCGGCCTCGGCCTGCGCCTTGGTGGCGTCTGCCTGGGCCTTGGCCGTATTGAAGGTCTCCTGGGCCTTGAAATTCTGCTTGCGCAGCTCCTGCTCCTGCGCGTTGGCGGCCTCGCGCGCCACCTGCACGGCGGCGATCTGCTGCGTGTAGGCCTTGGGGAACTCCACGTTGGTCACCGCAAATCCGGTGATGGTCATGATCTGCTGCGGGATCACCTCGAACACGGCGGCGCGGGCCTGGTCGCGCAGCTCGTTGCGCTTGGTCAGCAGCTCGTTGACCGCGAACCGCGACACCACCGCCTTGACGGCGTCGGGCAGGCGCGGGGCGATGATGCGCTGCTCGAACTGGTCCAGGTCCCCGAACTGATTGTACATCTGCACGACGTGCTCCTTGTTGACCGCCCAGTTGAGGGCGACGACGACATTGAGCTCCATGGGGTCGCGCGAGGCCGATTCGTAGGTCTTGGAGTAGGCCCGCTCGCGCAGCTCCACGGTGTGGCGGGTCTCGGCGAAGGGGATCTTGAAGTTGAGGCCGGGCTCGGTGACGCGCACGGGCGCACCCCAGCGCAGCACGATGTCGACGGTGCCGGCCTGGGTGTTGAAGGCGGCGAGCCACATGGAGAGGGCGGCGAGGAGAGCGGCGGCGCCTATGACGATCACCTTGGGCTGCAGCCAGAAGGGAGGAAGGGATGGAGCGGATGGGGTTCGGCCGATGTGACGCTGGTCCATGTCGATACGCCTCTTGGTCAGGAAGTCTGTTGTAAGCCCAGTATTCCCTATGGCTTATTAGCGCCGCCTTTACCAAAACGCCCGCGCACGCAGCGCCGGGCGTCGCCCGCAGCTCATGCGCGAGGTTTCCTGGACGCTCCAACCTGCGATTGCAGGATGAGCGCGCCTGCAAGGCACCGCTGGCGACCTCCAAGTCAAATCACACGGGGATCGGGGATTTTTGCCGCTCGCGTGCGGGCGCGCAGCGCGGGCAGGAGGCCTCAGCTCTTTCCCAAGCCGGTGATGCGGTCGAGCAGGCGCCCCTTGCGGCTGCCCTGGGGCAGCGTCGCCGTCCCGGGCACCGCCACCGGCTGCGGCGATGGCGCGGCGGCGGGCTGCGCGTGTGCCGCGTCGGCCGCGGCACGGCTGCCGTTGCCGGCCCCGTTCTCCACGCTGGCCGCCGGGCCGCCGGCCTCGGCCGGCGAAGCAGGCGGACCCGGCGCGTCGGCCCTGCGGGTCGTCACCTGGCTGACCCGCTCCGCCTGGCGCCGCCGATGCTCCGCCCGGCCCGACCGGCGCGCCTGTCCCGAGGCGGGCTGCGTGCCCGCCCCGATGCGGCGCATCTCGTCCATGAAATGGGCGGCCTGCTGGGCGAGGCGCTCGTGCGCGGCGGCGAGCTCTGCCCTGAGCCGGCCGATGGTCTCGGCCTGGCGCTCGGCGTGGGCCTCGGCGGAGCCGGCACGAACCTTGAGCGCGACGCGGCTGTTCTTGAGGCCGGTGCCGGCGTCCTCGGCCTTCTCGAACGCGGCGAGCGCCGCCTTGAGCCGCGCGATCTCCCCGGCCTGGTCCTCCGTCCGAGCCTGCAACGCGCGCAGCTCGCGCTCCCGCTCCTCGCGGCCGGTCTCCTCGAGGGGCGCCCCGGTGCGCGCCAGCTCGAGGACCGTCTCGGCGTCCGCGAGGCTCTCGCGCAGGCGGTCCAGCTCACCCTCGGCCGCGGCGGATGGCGGCTGCGCGCCGGCTGCCGCGGCGGACGCCGGCGACGCGGCGGCGCCATAGCCCTCGCCGAGGCGGCGCTGCAACCGGTCGATCAGCATCGCCTGCTCGCGCGCCTTGGCCCGCAGCGCCTCCGCCTCGGCCCGCACGGCCACCTCGCGTTCGGTTGCCCGCTCGCCGTCCGGCCGGCGCTTGCGCGCGCCCTTGGTGGCGAGCACGCTGCTCAGCCGCTCGATCTCCGCCGTCCTTTGCGCATTGATCGAGCTCGCCTCCTCGAGCGCGGCCCTGTGGCGCCTGGCGCCCTGGGCGAGCTCGGCAATCTCGCGGTCGCGGTTGGAGAGCAGCCGCTTGGCCTCGGTGAGGCGTGCCTCCACCTTGGGCAGCCGGTCCGCGACCGTCTGCTCCAGCACGCGGCGCGCATTTGCGTTCTCGTCGAGCTCCGACTTGATGGCGACGACGTCGGTCTCGAGCGCGGAGATGCTGGCATCGCGGCGGTTGATCTCGATCAGCTGGCGGGCGCGCTCGAGCTTGGCCTGGTCGAGCTGGGTCTCCAGCTTGTGCACCTTGATGGCGTAGGCCGCCCTGAGCCGGTCGAGATCGGCCCTGATCTCGGGCTCGCTCACCGGCATCGTCTCCTTCAGCCGCTTGGTCGTCAGCCGCACGGCCCGCGACCAGAACGCCGAGGCCAGCAGCAGGGCAAGCAGGCTCGCCATCAGGAAGCCCAAGGCCACGAGCATGCCGGACTGGATCGAGATCAATGGCGTATCCTCGGCTTCAGGACGTGCCGCGCGACCGCGAGGGTGGCGGCACGCCTGACGCTTCCGCCGCTGCGGCGGAAGGCCTTGGCGTCACGAGTCTACGGCTACAACCTAGTGGCGTCACGCGGGAAAATAGCCTTGGCTAATCGCGGGGCTAGAACGGGTTCCAGGTCGGATACCGCGTGTATTTGAGGTAGCCGACGCTGGCGCCGAAGCGGAAGCCCACGCCTGTGCGGATGGGCGCCGTCACGATATCGCCGTTCTTCTGGAAGGTCAGACCGACCCCGCCGAATATATAGGCGGAGCCGTCGACGCCCGCGAAGCGCCGGTAGATGTCGGACGGGTCGCGCAGGTTGTAGACCAGCACCATCACCTTGGAGCCGTCGCCGCCGGCGTCCCAGCCGATCGAGGGTCCCTGCCAGTAGACCTTGTGGGCGCCCGCATCCTTGGTGAAGAGCACCCCCTCGCCGAAGCGCACGCCCGCGACGAAGGCGCCGCCTGCGTCCTGGCCGAGGATGTAGCCGTTGGGGCGGCCCTGCTGCTCGAAGGCATGCTCGATCACGCCGGCCAGGCCCTGCGTGATGGCGCCGAAGAAGTGGTGCCCCGCCTCGACGATCTCGTTTTGCGAGAAGGTGCTGCGGTCGGGCGGCCCCTCATGCGCCGGGTCCACATAGGGATTGCCCGGCCCGCCCTTGCCGGGGTCGACGCCCGGCGGGTAGTAGCCCTGGCCGGGTGGCGGCTTCACGCGATAGGCTTCGTCCTTGGGCGGAGGCTCCCACGGCGGCGGGCCCTTCGGCGGGCGGTAGGCGTCGTCCTTGTACCACGGCGGCGGACTCTGGGCCGGGGCGGCGAGGCCCCACAGGAGCATTGGCAGCGTGGCGAGCAAGGCCAATAGAATTGCCGTGCGACGTGAAGGCGTGTGACGTGAAGGCGTGCGACGTGAAGGCATGGGTCCACCCGAGCGCTGATTTGTGGTCGGTCCTCAGTGGCGTTGCCTGCGAATCGGAGGCGCCGAGGCAGAGCGTATAGGTTGAGAAACGATTAGTGCAAAGTGTTACCAAAGTGTGACCGAGGCGCAGGCAGGGCGAATATGCGGCCTGCAACCTTGAGCTGAGCTTCAAGCTCGCCTCGGCAGCGGGCCGCGTCCCCAGGCGATGAATCCCGGGTTGAGGAAGCCGGGCTTGCTGTAAAGCAGCGGCGCCCCTTCGAAGGTCGTCACCGAGCCGCCCGCGGCAGCAAGTACGGCATGCCCCGCCGCCGTATCCCACTCGCTGGTCGGTCCCGCACGCGGGTAGAGGTCGGCCTCGCCTCTGGCGATGAGCCCGAGCTTCAGCGAGGAGGAGAGCGCCCGGCGGTCGCGCACCCGGTGCTGATCGAGGAAGCGCGAGGTGGTCGCATCGCCGTGGCTCGAGCTGACGAGCGCGGTGAGCGCGTCGGGGTCGGGCGTGCGCGTGCGCAGGCGCTCCAGCCTGCAGGCGGCGAGGCTCGGCACCTCGCTCGCAGGCGCCAGCCGCGCCGCCCAGGCTTCGCCCGGAGCCGTGGTGACGTAGAAATCAGGCATTGCCGGAGCGTAGACGAGGCCGAAGACGGGCTCTCGATCGGCGATGAGCGCGATGTTGATGGTGAACTCCGGCCGGCGCCTGATGAACGACTTGGTGCCGTCGAGCGGGTCCACCAGGAAGTACGTGCGCCCGATCGCGGGGATGTGGCCGGCAGCCGCGGCCTCCTCGGAGACCACAGCGATGTCGGGCGCGACACGCTGGAGCCCCTCCAGGATGATCGCCTCCGACTCGTGATCTGCCACTGTCACCGGGCTGTTGTCGGCCTTGGTGGTAGCCGTGACGCCGGCGGCGAAATGGGCCATCTGCACCCGCCCGGCGCGCAGCGCCACGCTCAGCAGACCTTCAGCGAGCAGTTTCAAGTCGATTGCTGGCATGGCTCCGATGTCGCGGCTGGCCTGCGTCGCCTCCCCCGCAGGGGCGGCGCGGCGCGGGTGGCGTGGCGCTTGGTACCGTCCTTGTCATGCCGGGGCTTGCCCCCCGGCATCCACCCGACAGCAGGCGCCGGCGCAGGTGGCGGGGCTGGATTCCCGCGGCAAGCGCCCGAATGACACAGTACGATCTGTCGGAGTCACGACAATAGCGCCGCCGAGCGTTGCGAAAAAGCAATACCGTCGACGCTCCCCTTCCGGTTCGCTTGGCAGCCGTGTCGCGAAGCGTGTATCAAGACTTAACGCATGCGCAAGCGGTCCTGTTGGCTAGCGTCTATCGTTCCGCGTCATTCCGGCCGCCGGCTTGGTCGCATCAACGCCAAGCAAGGGCCTCTCTGATGACTGAGCGCGTCCAGCCCACCGACCTCGAGCTCGCCGCCCTGATCTCCAGCAAGATCTGCCACGACCTGATCGGGCCGGTCGGCAACATCAACAACGGCCTCGAGATTCTCGACGAGGAGGAGGACGCCCAGTCGCGCAACTACGCGCTCGACGTGATCCGCAATGTCACCGAGACGGCCTCGGCGCGACTGCAGTTCGCCCGCTTCGCCTTCGGCGCCACCAATTCGGCCGGCGCCAAGATCGACCTCGCCGTGGCCGAGAGCCTCAGTCGCGGCCTGATCGGCAACGGCAAGCACAAGCTCGTCTGGCGCGGCCTCAAGGGCCAGATCGGCAAGGACAAGGCCAAGCTGCTGCTCAACCTGGTCGCCGTGGCGCCCACGGCGGTCCCGCGCGGGGGGGAGATCGAGGTGGCCATCGCCGGCAGCCTGGGCAACCCGAGCTTCGTCGTGCGCTGCCGCGGCACCAGCGCCCGCCCGCCGCAATATCTGGGCGAGTTCATCCACGGGCCGTCGCCGCCGATCAACGCGCTGACCATCCAGGTCTACTACACCCTGCGCCTCGCGCTCTCCTCGCGCATGCGCATCGAGATCGCCAGGGACGGCGCCGACATCCTGCTGCGCGCCAAGCCGCTCGGCCGAACCGAGTGAAGTTGGAGATGTCAGACCCCGCAGGGCTTTGTCATGCCGGGCTTGTCCCGGCATCCACCCAACCGCGAGCGCTGGAGCAAGTGGTAGAGTGGATTGCGGGCGACAAGCGCCGGAATGACGCCGTTCGATCCGTCGGAGTCACGACACAAAGTCCTCTATGGCGCGGCCTCGCGGTTGCTTGGTTTGGTGGGTGCCCGCTGGCTCTTGCTGGGGCGGGCAGCGAGGCTGACGCCGGCGAGGATCAGGGCGAATCCCACGATGTGATAGGCCTCGATCGTCTCGCCGAGGAGGGTGGTGGCGAGCAGCGCGCTGAACAGCGGGACGGTGTGCAGGAAGGCGCTGGCCCGCGGCGCGCCGACGATGTCCACCCCGCGGTTCCAGGTCAGGAAGGCCAGGAGCGTCGTGACGAAGGCGGCATAGAGCGCCGTCCACAGCGTCAGCTCGGTCGCCTGCAGACGATATCCGAAGGCATGCTCGAGCGCGGCGAACGGCAGATTGCCGAGCCCGGAGATCACCGCCATGGAGAGAATGAACGTCATCGGATGGATCGCGGGGCGCAGGCGCAGGCACACCGAATAGATCGCCCACAGCGCCATATTGGCGATGATGATGAGGTCGCCGCCGTTGAAGCTGAGGCCGGCGAGCCGGCCGGGATCGAGTTGGCTGACGATGGCCACCACCCCCGAGAGCGACACGAGCACGCCGAGGAGCTGCGGGACCGTCAGACGGTCGCGGAACAGGATGTAGCTTGCGGCTACGATGAAGGCGGGGGCCACCGAGCCGACGACGCCCATGTTGAGCGCCGTCGTGTAATGCAGGGACACGAACTGCAGGGTGCCGAAGCCGCCGCCGCCGGTGACGGCGAACAGCACCATCAGCCAGGGCTTGGTCTTGAGCTTGGGCCAGTCGGCTCGCAGATGCGCCAGGGCGAATGGCAGCACCACCAGCGTGACGATGATCCAGCGCACGACGGCCAGGCCGGCCGGAGGCACGAGCTCCCCCACCGCGCGCGCGAGCGTGTGGTTGCCGGCCCAGGAGGCGGCGGCGACCACCAGCAGAAGGTAGGCGGCCGCTTGCGGGCGCAGGAAGAGGGACACCGGGAATGCTCTGGACTTGCGGGAGTGCTCCATTGCACACGCTCTGGGCAGCGACAAGCCCCGAAGGCATGCGCCGCCCGCGCATCTCTCCCGCGAGGGGTGCCGCGGGTCGAGTCAAGGCCGAAGGCCAGCAGCCCAACAAGGGCATGCGCAATGTCGGGTGATACCGAATGTCGGGGTACGCGCTTCGCGGCAACCCGAACTGCCTACTGCCCTGCTCGCGATGCCCGCCACGGCGCCTGCTTGCCGCGCGCCTCGCGCTGACCCTCCATGACATCGCCCTTCACGCGGCCGGCGAAGCGCGTGTCGCCGGCCGTGAAGCTGATCTCGTATCCCCTGAGCCTGCCGCTGACCGGGGTTACGACATTGCCCGCGCGCAGCTTGCCGGACAGCATCTGCTGCGTCTGCTGCAGCTCGAGCGCGGCGCCGCCATCGAGCTGCCATGTGCCCTCCACCTTGGTCGGAACGATCCACAGCAGGGCCTCGCAGTAGGTCTTGCAGTTGCGTGTCGCCTTGGCCGTGGCATCGGGCTTCCAGCTGCCCATCTCGAAGGAGTTGGAGATCACCCGCGTTCCCGGCTTCATCTTCAGGATGGTCGGCAGCAGCAGCTCGTTGAGCTTGGGCATCAGGAACAGCGTGAGCACGGTGGCCTCAGAGAAGTCGCTCGCGAAGATGTCGCCTTCGACGAACCTGGCCTTGTCGGCGACCCCCGCCAGCGCCGCATTGCGCTTGGAGTGCTCGACCAGCTTGGGGTTGAACTCGATCCCCAGCGCCTTGGCGCCGCGCCTGGCTGCGCCGATCACCGTGCGGCCGTCGCCGGAGCCCAGATCGATGAGGTAGTCGCCGGGCCTGACCTCGGCGAGGTCGAGGATCTTCTCGACCATGATCCACTCCGACGGCACCCACACGACATCCTTGCCCTCCTGCCCCACCTCGGGCTCGTACGCCTGCGCCGGTCCCTGCGCGAGGGTGGCGCTCGACGTTGCCAGTAGCGCGATCCCGATCGCGGCGAGCGGCCGGAGCAGAATGCGCGGGGACATGGACGCTCCTCCTCGAAGGCCGGCATCGACAGCCGGCGGCCGCACCTATGCCCTCCGAGCCCGCAGTTTGGCAAGCCGCGCCCGCCATCCGCGGCTGAAGCCCCTCCCTTGCGCCGACCGGATTCCCCTCCCCCTTGCGGGGAGGGGCTAGGGGTGGGGGGTACCACGACATCAGACGTGGCGTGGGGGGAACCACGACGTCAGACGTGGCGTGGGGGGGAACAACGACGTCTGACGATAAGCTCTCGCACCAGTCGGCGGACGAGACTACGGGATGGCGGCCGTGTCTCGCTTCTTCGCCTTTGCCGCCGCCTGCCGCAGCGACTCCTGCAGCTTGCCGAGCTTGGCGCGCGCGATCATCTCGGCATGGCGGTAGCACTGGGCCTCGTAGTCGCGGCGGCGCAGCTTGTCCGCCTCGGTGCTGCCCCCTGTCCCCGATGTCGGACGCGCCTCGCATTTCGGTGACGGCAGCAGCTTGAGGAGGGCAGTATCGGGCATGGGGATCAGCGTCTCGCATCCCGCCAGTGCGAGGCCGCAGGCGGCGACCGCGCAGAGGCTGAGCCAGGAGCGCGAGGGGAGCGCAGTGCAAGCCGCCGCTCCCGCGCCCGACGGCCGCGGACCGAGATCAGCCATACGCATGACGACAACCCCGTTGTGCTTCCGCCGACGCCAAATGCCCCACGCCAAATGGCCCACGCCAAATGGCCCACGATTGTGTTGAGAGATGGGTCATAGTGCTCAGCGCGAGCACTCTCGGCGTGCACTTGCCGAGGCCCGGCCCGGCGCCTGCCTGGCGCGCCGGTTACGGCAGCACCCGGTGGAAGCCGCGGCCGCCCGGCAGGCAGCCGATCCACACCCGCTCGCCGGTGACCGTGGTCAGCGTCGCCGATACCACCCAGCCGTTCTCGATCGCCTCGCGCCAGATCGAGCGCTTGCAGTAGGTGCCCTCCCACAGCTCGGCCTGGCGCTCGCGCCAGCCCGCGCCGAGCGCGCTCGCCGGCGCACTGTAATGGCGCTTGAAGTGCACGACCTTGCGGTCGCAGCCGATCTCCACGCCGTCGTTGCGCGTCAGCCGGTCCGTCCACGTCCCCACGTCGCCGACGGCGGAGCGGATGAGCTCCTTCACCGCCACGCAGAACTGGGCGTCGTCGAAGGCGCGCGCCGGGCCCGCCCAGACAGCGAGAAGCGCCGCGGCGGCCGTTGTTGCAAGCGACAGGGCGCGCATGCCTCACCTCGCATGTCTCACACTCGTTGGCTCGAGCGGGCCCGTGCCTGCGGCAACCGGCGCAGCCCGCACAGGAAAGAGCCGCGTCACCATGCTTCCTCTCCGGGGCACATTCAAGCTAAAGAGGGGCGTCATGAGCAATCGCGGCGGGGGAGCCCACGAGCATGCCGGTCTGGCGCGCCATCCCAATTCTGGTCCTGGCCCTCGGCGCCGCCGCGTGCGGCGAGGATCCGATGCTCGCGGTGCGGGACTGCCAGCAGCCAAAGAGCTGGAAGAGCCAGGTGGAAGCCTGCACCAAGGTGATCGAGAGCAATCCCGAGTCGTCTCAGGCCGCCAAGGCCTACGACAACCGCTGTCAGGCCTACAACCAGCTCGAGCAGCCGGCCAAGGCGATCCCCGACTGCGACATTGCGATCAAGCTGCAGCCGCGTAGCGCCTCCGCCTACAACAACCGCGGCTGGGCCCGCGAGATCCGCAAGGAGTTCGACCTTGCCCTGAAGGACTACGACAAGGCGATCGAGCTCGATCCCAAGTTCGCGCTGGCCTTTGCCAACCGCGGCGATGTCTACGCCAAGAAGGGCGAAAGGGAGCGGGCCATCGCCGAGTACCGGCAGGCGCTCGCCATCGAGCCCGAGAACGAGATCGCCCAGAGCGGCCTCAAGAAGCTGCGCGCGCGCTGAGCGGGCGCCGCCGGCCGGCGTCACGCGAGCTTGGCGAGGTCGAGCGTCTCGGAGGGACCGAGCCAGATCACGTGCGCGGTGTGGTCTTTGAGGGCGTCGCCGGTATTGGCGTGCGCGAAGACCGTGAGGCCGTCGCGGTTGAGGACGAGCCACGGGATGACCTCGGCGAGCCGGTCCGGGGCGAAGGCGAGCTGGCAGCTGCCGCGCGGATGCGGGCCCACGGGGTTGTCGTGCATGCGCCCCACGGTGAGGGGGAACCTCCGGCCCGCCGCCTCGCACAGCTGGCGCGCCTGCTCGCGGGTCGCCGGGGCGTCGTAATAGACGTGGGCGTGGTAGCTGGTGATCGCGGTCATGCGCCACTCCTTGGTTCGCCGGCTCGCCATATTGCCGGACCTGTGCGGCGCGGCAAGCCCGGCATGGACGCCCGATCCCGGATCGCTTCGCAGGACTGCCGCAATGCTGTGACAGCACACTGCGCTTTGCACGATGCGCTCGAAGCGGAGGGACATGCCCATGCGCCCCCTTGTGCTCGTGGCCGCCGCCTGCGGCCTGTGGCTGCTGGCCGCCCAGCCGGCTGCCGCCGAGGACATGACCATCGTCTCCGAGGTGGTCGTGCCGAAGCCGTACACCGTGGGACCGAGGAACGCGACTTTGACCCTGTGGATGACGCCGGGCAAGGTCAGGCTGTCCGACGGCTACCGCGACTGGATCTACGACGTGGCCACCGGCACGAGGATCGATATCGACCATCAGACGCGGGAGTACTGGCAAGGCACCGAGGCGGAGCGGGCCGCCTGGCTCGAGGCCCGCAGCAAGGAGTCTGCGGCCAAGTTCGAAAAGGACAGCGCGGACTTCCAGCGCCGCATGGCCAAGCACGACGAGGAGATGGCCAAGCTCGAGAAGGAAGATGCGGAATACTACCGCCGCAAGGGCGAGGAGCCGCCCAAGCTGCCGCAGTGGCTGCTCGACGCCAAAGAGAAGCCCCCGCCGCCGAGCCTGATCGACTTGTCGATGGCGATGGAGAAGGGCACGGGCAGCAAGACCATCGCCGGCTACGACTGCGAGCAGTATCTCATCTGGGCCACGCGCACCTACTCCGACGGCTCCAAGGAGACCGAGCTTTCACAGGAGCTGTGGGTGGCACCGAAGCTGGAGGTGCCTGTGTCGCGCCGGGTGCTGAACCTGGCCCCATTCCTCCCCCCTTGGAGCGAGGGCTTCCCGCTCGCGTCGATCTACCCATCCAAGAGCGGCTCGAGCACTCACTCCGTCATCGTCGTCGCGATCAGGAAGGGGCCGATCGACGCCTCGGTCCTCGCGCTGCCCTCCGGCTACACCAGGGTGGCTTCGCCCACCAACACGGTCGGCTCCTACATGTGGTTTGAGCTGAAGTGACCCGCAACTGCCGCGCTACTCACGCGTCGTCTCCTGCTTGATTGCGTCTTCCAAGGCGGGCATCCTGCACTGAGACGGCATTCGAGCGCGCGAGGAGCGAATTTCATGGATCTGGGACTGAAGGGCAAGTCGGCCATCGTGTGTGCGGCCTCCAAGGGCCTCGGCAAGGGCTGCGCCGAGGCGCTGGCGCGCGAGGGCGTCGACGTGACCATCTGCGCGCGCGGCGCCGATGCACTCAACGCCACCGCCAAGGAGCTATCAGCCTTCGGCGTGAAGGTGACGCCGGTCGTCTGCGACGTGACCACCGATGCCGGCCGCAAGGCGCTGCTCGCCGCCTGCCCCACCCCCGACATCCTCATCAACAACGCCGGGGGCCCGCCGCCGGGCGACTTCAAGACCTTCACGCTCGACGACTGGCGCAAGGCGGTGGAGGGCAACATGATCAGCCCCATCGCCCTGATCCACGCCACCGTCTACGGCATGATGGAGCGCGGCTTCGGGCGCGTCGTCAACATCACCTCGCAGACGGTCAAGGCGCCGATCGCCATGCTCGAGCTGTCGAACGGCGCGCGCCTCGGCCTCACGGGCGCGGTGGCCGTGCTGGCGCGCAAGGTCGCCGCCCGCAACGTCACCATCAACGGCATCCTGCCGGGGCCGTTCGCGACCGACCGCCTCATCGCCAACCATCAGAAGGCGGCCGATGCGCGCAAGATATCGGTGGCCACCTACGAGGCCGAGCGCAAGGCGGCGATACCCGCGGGCCGCTACGGCACCCCCGCCGAGTTCGGCGCCGCGGTCGCGTTCCTGTGCTCCGTGCACGCCGGCTATATCACGGGGCAGAACCTCTTGATCGACGGCGGCGGCTTCCAGGCCGCGGTCTGAGACAGCGTCGGCCCGGGCACGCGCGCACTGCGTCCGTGTCCGGCCGATTGCACGCTTCGCAGCAGTATCGCTGTTGTTGGCGCCGCCGTTTGCGCAGGCAGTGCGCGCGTTTTGTCGCGTGGCGACGCCGACACGCCATGTGCCTGGCCCTTGATCCCGCGGGCAATTTCATGTGGCTGATGCGCCGGCTGCGGCAAGTGTTTGAACACGATTCATATTCTCGAGTTGACCGCGCGCCATCGAGTTTGCTGGTTTGCGCGCCGACGAAGGTGGGGGAGGCCGAATACGGCTGAACTGTCACGCGTCTTCGGCCATCGGCTCGGGGGAGCTTCGCACTCGAAGAGAAAACTCTCTCAACGTCCAGCACAAAACGCCCGGTCGTCCGGCCCTCGGGAAGGCTTCGCGCCTTTTTCGTGCCCGGTCGAGCGCGGTCGGGGCGGCGCGGCGGGCCGACGCGACATCAGAAAAGCAAGGGGATATCCATGAGACCATTGTTCACAACCGCGCTGGCCGCAGCCGCGCTGCTCGGCGCCGGGGCGCTGTCCGCGCAAGCGGCGACTGTCGATCGCGAAGGCACGAGCTTCCGCTTCGCCGAGGAGGGATCGCTGCGCGTGAAGGTCGCCCGCACCGGCATCGACGACGGCAGGGTGCACCCGCGCCGCCGCTCGTACGACCGCTGGGAGCGCCCGCGCCGCGCCAGGTCCGCCCATGCCCGCTCGCCCAAGCGGGCGCGTCAGGTGCGGCGGCAGGCGCGCAGGAGTGCGCGGTATGCGCGCCCGCATACCCTGCGCCAGCGCCGCGTCGTGCGGCGTCAGCAGCGCGTCGTGCGGCGCTCCGCGCGCCTGACGGTGCGCCAGCGTCCGATGCGGACGGTCGCCCCCGGCCTGGACCTCGTGGGCGTCGCCTCCTACTACGGCGGCCGGTTCCATGGGCGCCGCACCGCGTCCGGCGTGCGCTTCGACATGAACAGCATGACGGCGGCACATCGCACGCTGCCGTTCGGCACGCGCGTGCGCGTCACGCATCTGGGCAACGGCCGCGCTGTCGACGTGCGCATCAACGACCGCGGCCCCTTCATCGGCGGACGCATCATCGACCTGTCGCGCGGGGCTGCGGGCGTCATCGGCATGCACCAGCAGGGCGTCGCCCGCGTCAAGGTCACCGTGCTCGGCAGCTGACGCGAGGGCGCGCCGAACGACGAGCGGCGGGCGCCCCGCGCGCCCGCCGCTTCTGAAAAGCCTCAGATAGCGTCAGCGAGCGTTTCGATGGGGAGAAACAGCGTGCGCAACTCCGCCGGGTATTCGACGAAGCCATACTTCAGGTAGAACGGCCGAACCTCGTCATCGATGGCATGTACCAGGACTGCTCGGGCGCCGATGATTGTGCTCGCTTGGAGGGTGCGCTGCAGCGCGTCCTTGAGAAGGGCGCGCCCCAAGCCATGGCCCTTCAGGCTGCTGTCGACGCCCATGCGCGCGAGAATGGCGACCGGGAGCTGGTCGGGCGCGTTGCGACGCAGCTTGCCAGGGGTTTGCGCGCGCTGGACCGAGCCCATGGCGATGGCGTAGAATGCCACCACGGCATCGCCTTTGCACACGACGTAGGTGCGCGCCGTCCTTCTCTCCGCCTTCAGGGCGCGAGAGCGAAGGAAGTCGTCCAGCTCGCTCCTGCCGCAGCTGAAGCCCGTAACGTGATGCGCCGCGGCGATCGGGTGGGGAGGGCTCAGCTCCCCTGCATCGGCCCCGGCTACCTCTCCCACGGCGACTTGGATGCAAGCAGCCGCTTGAGGCGCGCGTTGGCGCGCGGCGGATTGGCCAGGGCGGCGTTGAACGCTTCGAATTGAGCGTCATCGAGGACAAAGATGCGCTGGTCGAGCAGCACGTCGACGGCGTGCTGGCGTGCAACGTCCAGCATGAACTCCGTGCGCGACTTGCCAAGAGCGGTGGCAGCCGCGTCAATAAGGTCGCGGGTTCTGCGGGGAATCCGCAAGTTGATAGTCGCAGCTCGCGCCCGCTCGCCTTTCGTACGCGCTCGTTTGGCGGTAGCGGCCATAATCCATCCTCCTCCGGAGCCTCGAGCGTCTCGAGGCTGTGAGCGTCATGTATACACTTTGTCTATACAGTCATCAGTCCCGGCCGGACGTGCCGGCGCGGCTGCTTTTTCCTTGCGGTGCAAGGCTCAGGCCGCTAGGCGTGTGCGCAATCCCACGCAGTCAAGCGCCAACAAGCCCAAGGGGAACGCCCATGCGCGTCTATTACGATCGTGATGCCGACATCAACCTGATCAAGGGCAAGAAGGTGGTTGTCGTCGGCTACGGCAGCCAGGGCCACGCCCACACCCTCAACCTGCGCGATTCCGGCGTTAAGGAGGTGGCGGTCGCCCTGCGCAAGGGCTCCGCCGGGGTGGCCAAGGCCGAGAAGGAGAAGCTCAAGGTCCTGGAGGTGGCCGAGGCCGCCAAGTGGGCCGACGTGGTGATGGTGCTGATCCCCGACGAGCTGCAGGCCGACATGTACCGCGACCACCTGCACGCCAACATGAAGCAGGGCGCCGCCCTGATGTTCGCGCACGGCCTCAGCGTGCATTTCAACCTGATCGAGCCGCGCGCCGACCTCGACGTCGGCATGATCGCCCCCAAGGGTCCCGGCCACACCGTGCGCTCCGAGTACCTGCGCGGCGCCGGCGTGCCCTGCCTGCTGGCGATCCAGCAGGACCAGAGCGGCAACGCGCACGATCTCTTCCTTTCCTATGGCGCGGCGATCGGCGGCGGGCGCGCCGGCATCATCGAGACCACCTTCAAGGAGGAGTGCGAGACCGACCTGTTCGGCGAGCAGGCCGTGCTGTGCGGCGGCCTCGTGGAGCTGATCCGCGCCGGCTACGAGACCCTGGTGGAGGCCGGCTACGCCAAGGAGATGGCCTACTTCGAGTGCGTGCACGAGGTGAAGCTGATCGTCGACCTGATCTACGAGGGCGGCATCGCCAACATGAACTACTCGGTCTCCAACACCGCCGAGTTCGGCGAGTATGTCTCTGGCCCGCGCGTCATTTCCGAGGAGACCAAGGCCGAGATGAAGCGCGTCCTGAAGGACATCCAGACCGGCAAGTTCACCTCGCTGTGGATGCAGGAGTACCGCTCCGGCCTGCCGCGCTTCAAGGCCACGCGCCGCCTCAACGACCAGCACGAGCTGGAGCAGGTGGGCGCCAAGCTGCGCGCCATGATGCCCTGGATCAAGGAGCGCGCCCTGGTCGACAAGAGCCGGAATTAGCCGAGGCGGGGTCAGCCCCGGGGGGTCTGACGGGTCTGACCCCACCTTGCAGCGTCTCTCTCAGCCCCGACATATGCCGACATGTGCGCCGGGCCTGCCTACTCCCAGTCGCTGCTTGTATGGTACACTGGGTTGCAAATAGGAACCTGTGAGTGCGTGAGGATGGCAAAGGGTAAAGCGTCTGGCAGTGGCCGGCGAGTCGGCGCTGTAAAGGGTCGGTCACAGATTAAGAACCCGCTCAGCGGTACATGGACCAAGCGGGACGACAAGACTGGCAAGTTCATGGACGTCAAGGCTGACCCCAAGCCGTTCAAGGGCGTGCGCAGATCCAAGTCCACCGAAGTGATGGAAAGGACTACAGAACGCTTCTCCGATCTGATGAAACGCCTTGCCAAGCGGTAAACGGCATTATCGCGTAACGCTTGTCGATGCGCTGCAAGCACATGATTTCGCGATCTCGTTCGGAGGGCTTCCGGGGATAAGACACGAGCCCGGCATACGTGCTGGCATCGGACGGCCCTACACCGGCTATTACCGGACAATCGACAGGAAGGCTGCGGCCCTTTTCGAATCGGTAGCCTGCGGCCACGCCTTCACCGACGGCAACAAGCGCACCGCCGTGTATCTTGTAGATTTGTTGCTCGAACGGAGTGGGTACCGCCTTCAGGCCGCGACAGATCGGGAAAATCTGACCAATGCTTATGAAGCGTTCGCGTTGTGGGTCATAACAGAGCATCCACCCTTCGATGAAATCGCCGCGTGGTACCGTGCACGAATTGTTCGCACAGGCTCGTGAGAGCCCCGGTTGCCGTCGGCTCGTCCTGACGATGCCTACGATGTTGAAATCGTGGACTACCGCTGAAGGTGACGCCGATGGCTCAGCGTCTTGACCCTATCTCTCCAGGCGAGATCCTCCTCGAGGAGTTCCTGCGCCCCCTGGGCATCAGCCAGAACCAGCTGGCCCGCGAGATCGACGTGCCGGTTAGCCGCATTGCGCGTATCATCAAGGGCAACCGCGCGATCACCGCGGACACGGCCCTGCGTCTCAGCCGATACTTCGGCACCAGTCCTGAGATGTGGCTCAATCTGCAGAGCCAGTACGATCTGCGTGTCGCCCAGCGCACCATCTGGCCGCAGATCAAAGTCCGCATCAAGACCCGCAAGGCGGCTTAATCCATGCGCATAGACGCCATCGCCATCGGCATCAACCCGCCCGAGGACGTGAACGTCATCATCGAGGTGCCGAACCGGGGGCGAGCCCATCAAGTACGAGATGGACAAAGCGGCCGGCACCCTGGTGGTGGACCGCTTCCTGCACACGCCGATGCGCTATCCCGGTAACTACGGGTTTGTGCCGCACACGCTCTCCGATGACGGCGATCCCATCGACGTGCTGGTGGCCAACACCCGGCCCATCGTGCCCGGCGCCATCATCAACGTGCGCCCCATCGGCGTGCTCAAGATGCAGGACGACGCCGGTGGCGACGAGAAGGTGCTGGCCGTGCCGGTGCCGCGCCTCACCAAGCGCTACGAGCACGTCCACAACTGTACGGACCTGCCCAGGATCACGCTGGAGCAGGTGCAGCACTTCTTCGAGCACTACAAGGACCTGGAGCCCGGCAAATGGGTGAAGGTCCTGGGCTGGGGCGATGCGGAGGAGGCGCGCCGCCTCATCCGCGCGGCCATCGCGCGGGCCCAGGCGGCGTAGGCTGTACGTCGGGTCGAGCGCCGGCGAGACCCAGCAACCCTCTGCTCGAAGTCGCCAATCCCCAATCCCTGGTCCCTGACCCCTGCCTCTTCCCCAGGCCGTTGCATACGGCCGCGTCAGCCCCTAAACCGGAGCGCGAGGCAGCCGAAGGAGGGGCAATTGACGCTGATCAGGCCGTTTCGTGCCCTGCGCCCGGTCCCGGGCCGGGCACGCGAGGTGCTGGCGCCGCCTTACGATGTGCTTTCCAGCGCCGAGGCGCGCCAGCGCGCCAGGGGCAAGCCTTGGAGCTTCCTGCACGTCTCCAAGCCGGAGATCGACCTGCCCGAGGGCACCGACCCCCACTCGAGCGCGGTCTACGCCAAGGCGGCGGAGAACCTGGAGCGCATGCTGGCCGAGCGCGTGCTGGTGCGCGACGCCCGCCCCCACTACTACGCCTACCGCACGGGCTGGCAGGGGCGCCGCCAGACCGGCCTTGCCTGCGTGGCGTCCCTCGCCGGCTACGAGAACGGCCGCATCCGCCGCCACGAGCTGACCACGCCGGTCAAGGAGACGGACCGCGTGCGCCAGATCGAGGCCGTCAATGCCCAGACCGGCCCGGTGATGATGGCCTACCCGCATGCGCCCGAGATCGACACGCTCTTGAAGCGCGCCACCGAGCGCGACCCGGACATCGCGGTGACCGCCGACGATGACGTGACGCACGAGCTGTGGGTGATCGCCGACCATGCACCCATCGAGGAGCTGACAGCCGCCTTCGACGCGCTGCCTGCGATCTACATCGCCGACGGGCATCACCGCTCGGCGGCGGCGGCGCGGGTGTCGGCGGCGCGCGGGGGCGTGGAGGGCTCGCACCGCTATTTCCTGTCGGTGGTCTTCCCGCACCACGGCATGATGATCCTCGACTACAACAGGGTCGTGCGCGACCTGGGCGGCCGCACGCCCGAGGCGTTCCTCGCCGCCGTCGGCGAGCGCTTCGCCGTGACCCCCGCGCCGACGCCGGTGCGGCCGGCGGAGGCACGCGCCTTCGGCATGTACCTCGGCGGCGGCTGGTACCAGCTGAAGCTCGAGCCCGGCCAGGTGCCCGAGGACGATGCGGTGGGCCGGCTTCCCGTCACGCTGCTCGCCCGCAACCTGATCGAGCCGATCCTCGGCATCGCTGACCAGCGCACCGACAGGCGCATCGACTTCGTCGGCGGCGGGCGCGGCCTCAACGAGCTCGCGCGCCGCGTGGACGCCGGCGAGATGGCGGTGGCCTTCGCGCTCTATCCGACGCAGATGGAGGACCTGATGGCAGTTGCCGACGCCGGCGCCATCATGCCCCCCAAGTCCACCTGGTTCGAGCCCAAGCTCGCCGACGGCATGGTGAGCCACGTGCTGGATTAGGTGGGGTCAGACCCTCCGGATCTGACCCCGTGAATTCGTGAATTCGATTCACGACTGGCGATCCCGACTTCACGACCTCCGAGAGGGACCCATGCCGCTGCCAGTCCAGCTCAAGGCCGTGGCCAACGAGATGGAGACCGGCACCGAGGACTGCAGGCCTACATCAACCGCAAGACCGGCGAGCTCGCGTCGTTCGGCGCAGACGTGCGGGCCGCCGTGGAGGAGGATGACCCGCCCGGAGAAGGCTGGGAATTGGACGAGTGGAAGGAGTGCCAGCGCATCCCCAAAGTTCAATATTGTCCGCACGACGAAGCATGAGCTCGGGGGCGGTATGAAGCTTGCGCTGGAGCGGGAGCGGACTCATTCACTCGAGATTGGCTTGACACCGCTCTCACCCGATTCAGTTCAATTCATGTTCATGCTGAAGCAAGGCCAGGCACCGCCTCTTTCGGACGAGACCATACGCATCCTGCTCGATTTGCAGCTCAGGAACCTGAGCATCCGCTGAGGCGCTCGAGCACTTGGCCCAACCGTGACGATGGCTGCAGGCGGGCTCGCTCGGCGCAATACGGGTTGGCGGCTGACGCCCTATTGCGCCCTGCGCTGCGCCGCCCGGCGCGCGCGGATGGCCTGGACAAGACGACGGATTTGCTCGACCATGCGCCTCCGCGCCGCCCGTGCCGCGTCGCGCAGGCGCAGGACAGCGGGGCGCCAGAGCCGCCACTGGGCCCGGGCCAGCCTCCTCGCGCGCGCCTTCCAGACCCGGCCGACGCGCCACACGTAGGAGGAGCGCACGTACTCCTCCAGGGCGTCCTTCCACGGGATGAACCGGTCGTACAGCCAGGCGAACCAGCCGATCTGCATCAGCGCCGGCTGGGTGAGCATGAACAGGCGCGCCACCAGCGCCGTAGCTACGACCTTGGCGCCGGCGAACAGGAGGCCGGCCAGCACCAGCTGGCCCTTGGCGATCAGATAGAGGGCCAGAAATTTCAGCGGCAGCAGCAACCCCGAGGGAAGCACGAACGCCACCAGAGCGGCGTACGGCGGCAGCCTGGCAATCGCCGTCTCGAGCCGTGCCCACGGCCGCCAGCGCGCCAGCCGCCCCAGAAGGTCGGCGAGGGGGCGCCAGCCCCACTCCTCGAGCAGGAGCAGGAGGGCGAGAAGGACCTGCAGCGTCCAGCGCAGCGCCGGCCGCGCCACGCGCCAGACGGCCGCCAGGGCCGCGCCGGTCCAGCGCAAGCCGAGCCGCGCCGCCCCGAGGCCGCGCCTGCCCCATTGGGACGCCCGCTCCATCTGCACCTTGCCTGCGCCGTTCATGGGGTCCGCACCTCCCTGCCCGCCATGCTGCCCAACATGGTGGAAGCTTCAATGAGTCACAACCTGCGCCCCGGAGGTTCAAGCATCGTTGACGATGGCCGCGCCGGGCGGGCCAGGGCACCCGGCCATGCGCTTTGGGGGGCAAAGATTGGGCCGCCACGTCGCATAATTTTGCACGCCCTGTGTCGCGCCGGTGACTGCGCGCGCTATGGTTTTCATCTACAATTGCATCCACATTGCGAGGGATGGGACCGTCGTCATAGCTGGGTTGTGTCATTCTGTCGGTGCGGGCAACCCATCCAAGACTGACCCGTCGCGGCATGTTCTCGCCGCGGCGGGCGTGACCGCCGCCTCCACCCTGTCACTCCGCCACCCTGTCACTCCGAATGCGACGCGCACGCAGCGCCTGGCCCTCAGGTCAGCGACCGCACCGGGTCGGGGCCGTCCTCGGAGGCGGGCGCGGGCTCCGCCGGTAGCGCGTCCGGCTGCAGGCGGCCTCCCTGGATGCGGGCGCCTTCCTGGGCCAGAGCTTCCGCCAGCTGCTCGCGTGCCTGCTCGGCCTGGCGCTGGCGGCTCCACAGGCTGGCGTAGAGGCCGCCCTTCGCCAGCAGCTCCCCGTGCGTGCCCTGCTCGACCAGGCGGCCGGCATCGAGCACCAGGATGTTGTCGGCGCCGACGATGGTGGAGAGCCGGTGCGCGATGACGAGCGAGGTGCGGTGCCTCGCGACCTCGTCCAGCGCGTCCTGGATCTCGCGCTCGGTGTGGCTGTCGAGCGCGCTCGTCGCCTCGTCGAGGATCAGGATCGGCGGCCCCTTCAGGATGGTGCGGGCGATGGCGACGCGCTGCTTCTCGCCGCCGGAGAGCTTGAGGCCGCGCTCGCCCACCATGGCGTGGTAGCCCTCGGGCAGCGCGCGGATGAAGCCGTCGATCTGGGCCAGCCGCGCCGCCTCCTCGACCTCCGCGTCGCTGGCGTCGGGCCGGCCGTAGCGGATGTTGTAGAGGATCGTATCGTTGAAGAGCACGGTGTCCTGCGGCACCACGCCGATCGCCGCGCGCAGCGATCTCTGCGTCACATCGCGGATATCCTGCCCGTCGATGGTGACCTTGCCGCCGGTCACGTCGTAGAAGCGCAGCAGGATGCGCGAGACGGTGGACTTGCCGGCCCCCGACGGACCGACGATCGCCACCATCTTGCCGGCCGGCACCTCGAAGCTGAGCCCCTCGAGGATCGGACGGGCGGGCTCGTAGCTGAACACCACGTCCTCGAAGCGGATGGCGCCGCCGGTCACGGCGAGCGGGCGCGCGCCGGGCTTGTCCGCCACCTCCGGGGCTACGCCGAGCACGTCCATCATGCGCTCGATGTCGGTGAGCGACTGGCGGATCTCGCGGTACACCATGCCCATGAAGTTGAGGGGGATGAAGAGCTGCAGCAGCAGGGCATTCACCATCACGAACTGGCCGACGCTGACGCGCCCGGCCGCCACGTCCAGGCCCGCCATCACCATGCAGGTCGTGAGCGCCAGCGTGAAGATCACGGCCTGCCCGGCGTTGAGCACGGCGAGCGAGGTGTAGGTCTTGACGCTGGCGCGCTCGTAGGCGGCCATGGCCCCGTCGTAGCGCCTGGCCTCGCGCTCCTCGGCGCCGAAGTATTTCACGGTCTCGTAGTTCAAGAGGCTGTCGATGGCCTTGGTGTAGGCGTCGGTGTCGCTCTCGTTCATGACGCGGCGGATCTTGATGCGCCAGTTGGTGGCCTTGACGGTGAACCACAGGTAGACCGCGATCATCGCCAGCACCACGGCGACGTAGCGCCAGTCGAACTCGAAGGCGCACACGGCGAGCACCAGGGCGAACTCGACGATGGTGGGCACGAACGTCATCAGCACCATGCGCGTGATGCTCTCGATGCCGAGCCGGCCGCGCGAGAGGACCTGGGTGAGCCCGCCGGTCTTGCGCTCCAGGTGGAAGCGCAGCGACAGCGCGTGCATGTGCTCGAAGGCGTCGAGCGCCAGCTTGCGCACCGCGTTCATGGCGACCTTGGCGAACATGCCCTCGCGGGCCTGCGCCAGCAGGCTCATGACGATGCGCACCGCGCCATAAAGCACGATTGCCAGCACCGGCGCGCCGATCAGCCAGGCCGGCGCCGCCTCGGCCGGCAGCTTGCCGCCGGAGGCCGCCACCAGCGCATCCGTCGCCCACTTGAAGGTGAAGGGCATGGCGACGGTGACGAGCTTCGCCAGCAGCATCAGGGCGAGCGAGACGGCGACGGCCGCCTGCAGGTCCGGCCGGTCCGACGGCCACACGTAGGGGCCGAGGCCCTTGAGGACGCGCAGCTGCTCGGGCGACGGCCCGAGGCGGCGGACCCAGCGGGCGAGTCCGGCCGCGAAGCCGCCGCGACCTTCGGCTCGGTGGGGGCGTTGCATCACCCTGCGTTTAGCCCCGGCGGCGGGGAATGTCGATGCCCGCCGCAGCGGACACCAATTGAAGCCGCCTCGCACCAGCCGCCGACGGGGCCGATGCTTCCGGCCCAAGCCGTCCGAGCCATCGCCGCGCCATGGTGTCAGGCCCGGAGGGTCTGACACCTACGCGAACGCCGGCATCACCTCGCGGCCCAGGAGCTCCACGGTGCGCAGCGCCTCCTGCAGCGTCATGTCGCCGAAGGCGAGGGAGCAGATGAAGTAGTTCGCCGCCGCCGTCTCGATCTCTTCGGCGATGTAGCGCCGGGCGCCCTCGGGCGTGCCGGCGAACGCGCCGCCCGAGGCCAAGGCCGGCCCGATCTCCTGCGGCAGCGCCAGCGGGAAGGCGTAGCCGCGCTGAACCCACAGGTATTCCATGTGGCGGCGCCAGCGGCGCCAGGCGCGCTCGGCGGTGGCGCGCGCCGCGGCCTCCGTCTCGGCGAGCACGATGTGGCGGTTGAGGCCGATGAGCGGCGCCGGCTCCTGCGGATGCCCGCGCTTCACCCATTCCGCGCGATAGCGCTCGGCGATGGCGCGCGCTGCGCGCGCGGACACCAGGGTGGCGATGTTGGCCCCTTCCTTGGCGGCCCACATCGAGGCCTCGGGGCTGGTGACGCCGTACCACAGCGGCGGATGCGGCTTCTGCAGGGGCTTCAACACCATCGGCACGTTCTTGAAGCGGTAGAACTCGCCCTCGAAGTCGAGAACGTCCGAGGTCAGCCCCTGCTTGATGACGCGCAAGGCCTCGGGGAGCTGGCGTGGCCCGTTGGCGGCATCGATGCCGAAGAAGCCGACCTCGATCGGCGACACGCCGCGCCCGACGCCCACCTCCAGGCGCCCGCCGCTCATGTGGTCGAGCATGCAGATCTCCTCGATCAGCCTGAGCGGATGATAGAGCGGCAGGAGATAGACCAGCGGCCCGAACCTGAGCCGCTTCGTGCGTTGCGCCACGGCAGCCATGAACAGGCCGGGCGAGGGGGCGAGGCCCAGGGGCGTGCCGTGGTGCTCGGCCAGATGATAGGCGTAGAAGCCGTGCCGGTCGTAGGCCTCGGCCAGCCGCATGCGGTTCTCGATCTGCTCGCCGAGCGGCACGCCGCTGTCGTCCATGTGCTCGAAGACGCCGAACTTCATGTGTCCTCCCCGTGGCATCGACCGACACCGGGCTGTTGGCAGAGCTCCGTTACGCTACGACGATCAATTGGCGAGTTCCGCGGCAATGGCCTTCTTCACATTGGGTCGGCTCGCCATGCGCGATCGGTGCTCGATGACCCGTGGACTGCGCGCGGGATCGACGCCGTCATCCTCCAGCCACTGCGCGAGTGTGAAGAGATAGGGATCGGCAACGGTGTAGGTGTCGCCCATCACCCATGGCCCTCGGAGCATGTGGGTCTCGATCATCTCGTAACAGGCCCCGACTGACTTGGGCACCTTGCGCTGCATGTCGGCAAATGATGTCGCTTCGTCGGCCCAGCGATAACCACGCATGCGATGTGCATGAGCGACGTGAAGCGTTGAGCACAGGTAGCTGTTGAACGATTGGATTTCGGCGAACGCGAACGGATCGTTCAGCGGCGCAAGCTCCGCTTCCGGGAAGCTCTGTGCGATGAACGCCAGCATCGCCGGCGTTTCGGTGAGTATGCCGCGAGGCGTCACCATCGCCGGGACCCGCGCCTTCGGGTTGACTTGGAGGTAGGCGGGCGACTGCTGCTCCGTCTTGCTGAAATCGATCCGCCTCAGCTCGTACTCCGCCCCGGCATCCTCCAGAGCGATGTGTGACGCAAGCGAACAGGTGTGTGGGGCATAGTAGAGGGTCAACATTACTTCTGGAGCCGTTGAGCAACTCGGGAGCCTGGCCGCGGCAATCTCGCTTGCGCTGGAATTGTCTGCAAGGGTCAATGTCCTTGGGCGGCGCGGATCGCGGGAATGACCTTGGTCTCCAGCGCCTCGGGCGAGATCGGCCCGATGTGCTTGTAGACGATGGTACCCTTGCCATCGACGACGAACGTCTCGGGCACGGCGATGACGCCCCACTCGATGGCGTTCCTGCCGTTGCCGTCGACGCCCACGGCCGTGAACGGGTTGCCATAGCGGCCGAGGAAGCGGCGCGCGTTTGCCGCCTGGTCCTTGTAGTTGACGCCGTAGAGCTTGACGCCGGCCCGGTCCTTGAGCGCCACCAGCACGGGGTGCTCCTGCACGCAGGGCGCGCACCAGGAGGCCCAGAAGTTCACGACCGTCACCTCGCCCTTCGCCAGGTCGGCCGTGGAGAAGCCGCCGATGGGCCGCACGCCGTCGTTCAGGCCTTCGAGCGGCGCCAGGGTCACCTGCGGGACCGGCCGCCCCACGAGCACGGAGGGCAGCCGCGAGGGGTCGCCGCTGAAGAGAGCGAGCCCGAACAGCAGGGCGATGGCGGCGAAGATGGCAAGCGGCCAGGCGAGGCGCGTGCGTAACAGCCGCTCCAGCAGGGTCGAGACGGGGGCCGGCGATGTCCGCTGGTCCATGCGCGTCAGCCCTGCTCGCGTCCGCGGTCGGAGCGCCGGCGGATGCCGCGCCGGTCGAGCTCGTCGATCAGGCGCTGCTGGCGGCGGCCGTCGAGCACCAGCCACGCCACGAGGCCCGCGAGCGCCAGGGCCACCGCCGCATAGGAGGCCCAGATGTAGACGGCGTGCGGTCCCAGATCCATCCCGAGATCCATGGGCCTACTCCGCTGCCTGCGCGAGGCCCGCGGCCGACTGCACCTGGGCCAGCCGCAGGGCCTTGACGCGGCGGCGCAGGATCTCGTTGCGCATGGCCTTCAGGTGCAGGGCGGCAAAGAGCAGCGCCATGCCGGCCGCCATCACCAGCAGCGGCCACAGCAGCGAGGCATGGATGGCCGGCACGCCGAGCCGGGACACGCTCGGCGGCTGGTGGATGCTGTTCCAGTAGACGGAGTAGCGGATGATCGGCAGCATCACGATGCCGACGAGCCCCAGGATCGCCGTGAGGTTCGCCGCCAGCGCCTCGTCCTCGATGGAGGAGCGCAGCGCAATGAGGCCGAGGTAGAGGAAGAACAGCACCAGCATCGCGGTGAGGCGCGGGTCCCAGTCCCAGAACGCCCCCCACATGGGTTTGCCCCACAGCGACCCCGTGACAAGGCACAGAAAGGTGAACACCGCCCCGACCAGGGCCGCGGCCTTGGCCGAGACGTCGGCCAGCGGGTGGCGGAAGACCAGGAGGCCGAAGCTCGAGGCGGCGACCAGCGCATAGCCGAGCAGCGCCAGCCACGCCGCCGGGACATGCACGTACATGATCTTGGCGGTGTGGCTCTGCTGGTAGTCCGGCGGGGCGGTGAAGGCCATGTACAAGCCGACGGCGATCAGCACGCAGGCCGCGGCGGCGAGCCAGGGGATCAGGCGCGCGGAGAGCGCCATGAACCGGGTGGGATTGGCGAGCCTCTGGGTCCAGGTCTGCATGGCCATGGTCTAAGGCCTTGTGGCTGTCGCTGCAAATCGGGGGCGGGGGGTGTCAGACCCTCCGGGGGTGACACCAAGGCGCCTGCAACCCATTACGCCGCACGGGCCATGGAAGGATCACTCGCAGAGGGCCTCTCCCGCTGCGCAGGAAGCGATTCTAGAGCCCTCGTGGCTTGCCGGGTACTCATGTGCCGCCCGGCCGGGACGGCAGAGGCGCGCCCTCTGGCGCAAGAATTCCGCCGCATCTGCAACGCGTTGGTCGAGATTGACGCACAACATGCCATGCCGCAGAGGCGGACATCCACGACCGGCGGATCGCAAGACAGGCCGATCTGAAGCTTGCACGAGGACAGCGCGAAGCCGCAGGAACTCCGCGACGGTCATTCGGCGAGGCTGCGACTGCATGGTCATGTTCACAGTATGCCACAGCTCGTCGCTGTCGACACCGCCATGGAAGGCTCGGGGCGCATCTCACCAGGTGCAACGGCGTCAGACCCGGAGCCGGAGGGTCTGACACCTATGCCAGCTGCGCCCTGAGCGCGGCGGCGGCCGCCAGCGGGGCCAGCACCACCGAGGCCAGCGAGATCGCCACCAGGATCAGGAACGAGGGCAGCGCCGTCTCGAGCCCCATGAGCGCCGCACTGACGGCGGTAATCCCGAAGCTGAGCGTCGGCACGAACAGCGGCAGCATCAGGAGCGCCAGCAGCAAGCCGCCGCGGCGCGCGCGCATGGTGAGGGCTGCGCCGACGGCGCCGAGGAAGCTCACCGCCGGCGTGCCGGCGAGCATGGTGGCGAGGAGCACGCCGTGCGCCTCCAGCGGCAGGTTGAGGAGCAGCCCGAGCAGCGGCGCCAGCGCGGTAAGCGGCAGGCCGGTGGCGAGCCAGTGCGCCAGGCTCTTGGCGGCGGCGACGGCCGCCAGCGGCAGCGGGCCGGTGGCCATCACCTCGAGCGATCCGTCCTCGAGGTCGGTCTCGAACAGGCGCCCGAGCGAGAGCAGCGCGGCGAGCAGGAGCGCCACCCACAGCACCCCCGGGGCGATGCGGGAGAGCAGGTTGAGGTCGGACCCCAGGCTCAGAGGCAGCATCGTCACGACGACGACATAGAACCCGAGCGCCACGCCCAGCGTGCCGCCTTCCTTCCAGGCCAGCAACAGATCGCGCCGCACGAGCTGCCAGAACGCCGTCATGCGGGCGCGGGCCTGCCGCCGAGCCGCAGCTCCCGCGCATTGGCAAACCCCAGGACCATGTGCGTGGCCGCCACCGCCAGGCCGCCGGCCGCCAGGTGCTTGTTGACGACGCCCGTCAGGATATCTTGCGCCGCACTGTCGAGCGAGGTGGTGGGCTCGTCGAGCAGCCACAGCGGGCGCTCGACCAGCATGAGGCGCGCGAGCCCCAGGCGGCGTTTCTGGCCGGCCGAGAGGTAGCCCGCGGGGATGTCGCGCAGGGGGGCGAGGCCGAAGGTGTCGAGTGCGGTGTCGAGCCGGCCGGGCGCACCGCCGAGGAACCCGCTCCAGAACCTCGCGTTTTCCTCTATGCTGAGGCTCGGCTTGATGGCGCTCAGGTGCCCGACGTAATGGCACTGCTCGCTCACCGGCTGGTGCGGCGCGCCGCCGTCCAGCGCGATGCTTCCCGCCGCCGCCGGCATCAGGCCGGCGATGATGCGCAGCAGTGTCGTCTTTCCGACACCGTTGGGGCCCGTGAGCACGAGCGCGGCCCCGCCGTCCACGCTGAAGCCGAGGCCGGCGAACAGCGTGCGACCGCCGCGCACCGCGGACAACTTGTCACCCGTCAAACGCATGGGCCTTTCCCCCGCCGGGGGCGCATATTAGAACCGCTGGACGGCTCCAGGGCGAAGTGGATTTTCATTGTTCCTCCAATTGCTTAGCGTGGTGGACCAAAAGAACAGACAGTGAAACTGCCACCGGATTGCCACCGAGGCTATCCGAGCACATTGGCGATCGCCGCAACGGCAGCGCGCTCGTCCTGTCTGAACAGGTGTGCGTAGGTGTTGAGGGTAACTGTAGGGTTGGCGTGCCCGAGGCGGCGGCTGACCTGCACCACGTCGATCCCGGCCGCGATGAGCGCCGACGCGTGTAAATGTCGTAGCGAGTGGAACCTTACGCGCGGCAGATTCAGCGACTGGCAGGTGTAGATCCAGGACCAGCTGAACTGATCCGGCCGCATTGGCGAGCCGTCGGGCTTGCAGAAGACGAGCGCGTCCGGCTCCGGCTTGCCTTGCCCGAGCTGTAACCGCAATTCGAGCTGCTGGCGTCTGTGCTCCCGCAGGACGGCGACTGCGCTTGCCGGCAGAGAGATTGTGCGCCTTCCATGCTTCGTCTTCGGCGGCTTGAAACGGAGCCCGCCTGCCTTGGTATCCTCCAAGGATCGCTCCACGCGGATCGTCCCGGCGTCTAGATCCACGCACGACCACGCCAGGGCGAGCAGCTCGCCGCGCCGCATGCCCGAGGCCAGTGCTGTGTTGGCGATCACATGGAACGGGTGATCAGCCAGCCCGGCAAGCAGAGCGGTCACCTTGGCCGGCTCGAGAATCTCGACCTCGTCATTCTCAGGTTTGGGTGCAGAGACCAGGGAGGCCACGTTCCGGTGCAGCATATCGGCCTTGACGGCGGCGCCGAGCGCGGCCCGCAACACCCGGTGGGCGCTGGCGACTGTGCGAGGCGCAAGTGGTGTCTCGCCTTTGCCGCCGCGCACGAGCAGCGTCTTGTGCCATTCCGCGATCCTGGTCTGCTTCAGGTGCTGGAGCGGCACGGCCCCGATGTGCGGGGCGATCTGGTGCTTGAGCAGCTCCCCGTATCTCTCGCGCGTCTTCGCTCCGATGTCCGCGCCTTCAATCCATTTTCGAACGTGTTCGCCGACAGAGATCTTGTCCGGCTCTACGTAGGCGCCAACGTCGGCGGCGCCGAGCAGACGCGTCAACTCGCGCTGGGCGTCCTGGCGCCGGCCGCGCACGGTGACATACTGGGTCTTCCGGGTGCCATCGCTGCTCGGAACGTCGAATTTCAGCTCCCAGCTATTCTTGCCGCGGCGGCGGATGCTTCCCCTGTTACTCATGGGCGTATGAGCCTCCTGCTCACTTGATCCGGTCCCAATCTGCGTGGACTTGCTCTGTCGTGATCCTATTCATCTGACGCAGCACGACCTCGCCGATCTCCTCGCGCGTGGGAAGACGTGGAGACGTGTTGATCTTGGTCAGAATCGCCTCTGCAATGCCCATGCCGTACACCTCGTTCGCGCGTATCAATTCCGGTAAGTCGCTCCCAGTGGTCGCCTCACGGGGCCCTTCGCTCAACGCCTCCAATTGAGCCATCACGACTTCGCCGACCTTTTCACGTGACGGGAGCCGAGGAGAGGAGTTGATCAGATCCAGGACCGCGTCCGCGATGCTCAAAATCGCGGCCTTGTTGGCGATGACCAACGGACCTCGATAGATGGCTGGTAGCCCAACATCTGCTTTGGCAAGCCTCTTCGTCAGAGGTCCGAGCAAATTGCGGATCGCCTCGACCGGGAGTGGGTAGGTTTTGGCATCGTCGCCGCGTACTGCGCGGATCACCGCCTTGGCATTCGCGACACCCCAATAACTTGGGTCCAACCCCAAAACATGGACAGGGTGCGCACCGTCAGGCCGAAAGGCATTCAGCAGCGTGACGACCGCCATCGTGGCGTCATCAAAGGCGCGCGGGTGGGTTAGCCACGTCCCACCGTTCTTTTGCCATTCCGCAAGCCGTGACTCGTCGGGAGGAGGTCCATCGAGCGCGAAGGGATACCCGTACCGAGCGCCCAGACACAGGGTCAGCGCCACCATTGTGGCGATGCCGCCCACTTCTCTGCTGCCGCAGGCGAGCGCCATCACCTGGGGGAGTAGATCCTCGCGGTCGAATGACTGCTGCAGCCGGATTTCGGCTTCCTGAGACTGCGATCGACCGCCTTGGTCAGCTGCATAGTCGAGCCGGCGCTTAAGATCCGGCGTCATGCGCAGGCTCAACGCTACGCGCTCGCCCGGTTTTGGTTCGCGCTTGGGCGGACCACCGATTTTGCGGCGTGGTTTGACATGCGCCCTAGCCGAAGGCGGGCCGCCCTTTGCTTTCGCCATGTCTCACCTCTTCCCGGCACATCCTGTTGAGTATTGGTTTATCCGTAAACCAAGCCCTTGCGTTTGTCTAGTGGATGTGCCACATCACGCACCAGTGGTTGACCGGTACACCAAGGGGTTCATCATGCCTGTACAGGATAGCGATCGAGCTGAGGACGAGCGCCTCACCATCTCAGTTATCGAGGCGGGTCGCCGTCTAGGCGTCGGAAAGCAGTGTGCCTACGACGCAGCCCACCGTGGCGAGATTCCGACGGTCCGAGTGGGCAGGCGGTTGCTCGTGCCCATCGCAGCGTTCGAGGCGATGCTGGCCGTCAAGAGCAAGGGCGAGATGGTGGCTGCTGAGCTGGTGCGGCGTATGCAGCGCGACGAGTCCAAGGCCGCCTGAAAATGAACCCTGAAAATGCAATCGGCCGCGCACAGAACCACCCGGCGCGGCCAATCGAAAACGGTAGAAAGCGCCCTCAATATAGGCTTTTCGCGCGTAAATGCAACCTCGTTGTCGGCGCCTTCCACATCATGGATGGCGCGCATGCACACCCACAGACCCACTGACCCCCGCCGGCTAGCCGCCGCCGCGCTTCGGCACGACGCCAGCTTGGCCCTCCCCAGGTCTGCCGTCACCGCCCTGGTCGGCATCGCCGAGCGCTCGACCGGGTACGTCTCCGACGCCGAGCTGCGGCTGCTGACCGCCACGCTGGCGCTGATCGCTGCCGCCGAGATGGGGGCGCGGCCATGATGCCATTCATCAAGAACGACGGCGGCCGAGCCGCCGCTAGCTATAAGGGCGAGGCCGGCGACTGTGCCTGCCGCTCGGTCGCGATTGCCACCGGCAAGCCCTACCAAGAGGTCTATGACGCCCTGAACGAACTTGCCACGCGCGAGCGCACCGGCAAGAGAAAGCGCGGCAGGTCGAATGCCCGCACTGGCGTCCATGGCGCCACCTTGCGCAAGTACATGGAGAGCATCGGCTGGCGCTTCACGCCGACCATGCACATCGGCCAGGGCTGCAAGGTGCACCTGCGTGACGGCGAGCTGCCGATGGGCCGCCTCGTGGTCAACGTCAGCAAGCACTTCACCGCCGTCATCGATGGCGTGATCCACGACAGCCATGACCCTTCTCGCGGCGGCAACCGCTGCGTCTATGGGTACTATGTGGAGGTGCACCTGTGACGCGCCCCCTGATCCCCGGATCGTCCGACTACACGTTCAGCCTCGCCAGCGACCCCAGGGTCAATCTACTCAGCTCGGCCACGGTCATCCACCCCGCACAGTTCCAGCGCCCGAACGGCTCTCAGCCGCATCAGTCGCTCAACGGCAGCGCCAGCCCGGCGGCCATCGATGCGGTGTTGAGGAACGACCCGCTCGCCGGCATGACGCCTTGGCAGATCTACCAGCGTTGCATCTGGATCAGCGACGAGGAGACCAACACCAAGATCAGCCTGCTGTGCCTGTCCCGCTTCATGGACAAGGACCTGCGCGCCGCCAGCATGTCCTACGCTCAATGGGCACGCGACTGCGGCTTCAGCGAGCCGACCGCCAAGCGCTGCGCCAAGGCGGCCGCCGACGCCTGGTTGAAAATCGGCGTCGGCAAAGGCCGATACGTTCCCGGCAAAGGGCACGAGAATCGCTACGACGGAACCATCCCCCAAAAGTGGGCAGATGAGCTACGTCGGCGCATGCTGGCGGGCGTCGCAGTCAGGCCAGACGAGACGATCCTCAGGGCGGCTGACGAAGCCATGGCTGGCAGGACCGGGGTATCAGACAGATACCCCGAGCAGGGCGGGGTATCAGAGGGACACCCCGAAACCCCGATTTCGGGGTATCAGGCTGATACCGGGGTATCAGAGAAATCCGAGCGGGGTATCACACAGACACACGTACTTCTTGATGATGATGAAGAGGATCACCCACCGCGCGCGAGAGAATCTGGAGAGCTACTGCAACTCTGGCACGGCGTGTCCATCTCCGTTGAGCAGCGCGACCTGTTCAATCGGCTCACCAACGAGTGGGGCATTCGATCTGGCGAGCTAGATGCCAACCGTGATCGCTTCGGTCGCCGACTGAGCGGCATCGATCGCAACATCACCGACGCTTCCCTGAAAACCCTGCTCGGCATCCACGGCCGCCACGGCCCGGAGGTGCTGAGCCAGGCCTTCAACGAGGCCATGGTCGCGGCCCAAGCCAAGCGCGCCCAGCAGATCGCCGGCACCGACCCGGGCAAGCGCGGCGCGTTCAGCAGCTACTTCAGCAAGGTCTTGAAGTCCGCCGTCGAGGAGGCTGCGGCCAGCGCCATCCGGCTGGCCGGCGAGGCCGAGCGGCAGGCGGTGAAAACCACCCGCGAGGTCGCCGCTGCCAAGCGGCAGCTTGGGGCGCTCGACGGTGCCATCGCCAGGAATGCCGAGGCTCGGGAGACACGGCCCACGGGCAAGCCCCGCGCCTCGATGGAAGACATCATGAACGCCGCTTTCAAGAAGAAGGGGGACTGAGGATGGTCGAGAACTCCAATAGGGCGCTTGTCAAGGCACCGGGGACCGCGCTCGCCCCGATCGACAGCAGGATGAGCGTGCCGAAGCCGGTTGTCGCGGGCATCCGCGATGTGATGCTGGCGTTCCCGGCCGGCGCGGTGACGACCGCCGAGGACAAGAAGCGCCTGGCGCAGATCTACGCCGAGGCCACAGATGGCTTCAGCGAGGCCGTCGCCGGCTTCGCTGTGACGTGGCTCCGGCTGCACAACCCGCGCAACCCCTTCCCGCCGACGCCGCAGGATCTTCGCGAGCTGTGCCGCGAGGCGCATGCGACGTGGGGAGCTCGCGTGACCCTGCACTTCTTCGGCAACGGATACGACGACTTCGTGTGGGGCGAGAACACGGGATCGAAGCATGCGCTCACGTGGGGCCCGCCGCCTCTGACGCCGGGATGTCTGATCCCTGATGAACTAGTGATCGAGATTCTGCGGGAGGATGTGGGGCACAAGCATCGCAGGCACGATCTCGTCGAGATGCCTGCCGCCCGCTTCGAGGCGTTCCCCGCGGAGGCGTTCGGCGCCGGCATCCGCGACGAGATCCTGGCCAAGCGGAAGGAGCGCTACGCACGCGAGGAAGAAGCGCGAAAGCAAAGGGAGTACCTGGACAGTCTTGGTCCAGATCTGCGCGCCGCCCGTCTGGACGTGCTGCGCGGGCATTATCGACGCAGTGAGCCGGGCACGCCGCCGCCGTCCGATGGCGAGCTGATAGCCCAGGCCAAAGCCCTGATCGAGCAGAGGGCGCAGGAGAGGGCCAAGAGCGATGTCGAATGACAGCCCTTGGCGCCAGCGCGCCACCTCACCCGACGCGCTGCCCTTCCGGGCCGCTCCCCACAACCTCGAGGTCGAGCAGGCGCTGCTCGGCGCCATCCTCGTCAACAACGAGGCGCTCGACCGCGTCTCGGGCTTCATCGAGCCGCATCACTTCTTCGACCCGCTCCACGGCGCGATCTATCAGGCCGCCGCCAAGCTGATCGGCGATGGCAGGCAGGCGAACCCGATCACGCTCAAGACCTTCTTCGAGGGCGCCGAGCCCATCGGCAGCGTCCCGGTGCCGGCCTACCTCGGCCAGCTCGCGGCCAACGCCACCACCATCATCAACGTGCGCGACTACGCCCGCACCGTCCGCGACCTCGCCATCCGGCGTGCGCTGATCCTGATCGGCGAGGACATGGTGAACGTCGCCTACGACTCGCCCGTGGACTTCCCGCCCAAGGAGCAGATCGAGGAGGTGGAGCGGCGTCTCTACGGCTTGGCCGAGCACGGTGACGGCGGAGGCACCGAGGTGACCGCCGCACAGATGCAGGCGGAGGCCATGGCGTACATCGAGGAGGCCTCGCGCGGCGCCGTGGTCGCGCTGCCCATGGGGCTCACAGAACTCGATAGGTATCGCCTCATGCGCCCCGGCCGCCTGATCGTCCTGGCCGGCCGGCCCAGCATGGGAAAGACCTCGCTCGCCACGGATGTGACCCGCGTCCAGGAGGTCACCGTGCATTTCTTCTCGGCCGAGATGACCACGGTCGAGATCGGCATGCGGCGCTTCTCGGTGGAGACCGGACTGTCGTCCGACCACCTCGACGGCGGCAACCTCAGCAGCGACGACTGGGGTCGCATGCATCGCCGCGGAGAAGAAGCTCAGCACGCAGAAGCTCTACATCGACCCAACCGGCGCCCTCACCATCGCCCAGCTCAGCACGCGCGCCAGGCGCGTGAAGCGCCAGCACGGCACGGGCTTGATCGTCGTCGACTACCTGCAGCTCCTGCGCGGCACCAGGCGCGACAACCGCGTCGTCGAGGTCTCCGAGATCACCGCCGGCCTCAAGGCGCTCGCCAAGGAGCTGAACGTGCCGGTGCTGGCCCTATCGCAGCTCTCGCGCGCGGTCGAAGAGCCGCGAGGACAAACGTCCGCAGCTCTCCGACCTGCGCGACAGCGGCAGCATCGAGCAGGACGCCGACGTTGTCATGTTCGTGTTCCGCGAGGAGTACTACCTGGAGCGCATCAAACGCCCAGCCTGGCAGCTGACAGCGCGAAGCTGGATGCGGTTCGCAACATCGCCGAGATCATAGTCGCCAAGAACCGCAACGGGCCGGTCGGCGCCGTGACCGTGCACTTCGACGCGCCCACCGCGCACTTCTCCAACCTCGCCCGCAGCGGCCAATCCCACAACTGAGGACAATCGCCCATGGCCAGGAAGACCAGTGTGGAACGTACGAAACAGGCGGCAGCGCCAACACAAGCCGAATACAGCGGCTTCCAACGCGCCTTCGACTTCTTCAATGCCGAGCTGTTCGACGGCCGGCTGCCGAACTACCTGATCACCCTGCAGCGCCACGCCAACACGCGCGGCTATTTCGCAGCCGACAAATTCAGCGGGCGCATCGCTGAGACGACGCTGCACGAACTGGCGCTCAACCCGGACCACTTCACGGGTCGCACCGACGAGCAAATCCTCAGCACGCTCGTCCACGAGATGATGCACGGCTGGCAGCTGACATTCGGGCAGTCATCCCGGCGCGGATATCACAACCGTGAATGGGCCGCGGCGATGAAGCAGGTCGGGCTCTATCCCTCATCGACCGGCGCCGTCGGCGGCAAAGAGACCGGTCAGCGCGTGTCGCACTACGTCATCCCCGGCGGCCCGTTCCAGAGTGCCTATGCCAAGCTCGACGCGACCGGCTTCAAGCTCAACTGGCAATCGAGCGTACGCGCCACGCAAGGCAAGACCGTCAACAGCAAGACCAAGTTCACGTGCCCCGACTGCCACCAGAACGCATGGGGCAAGCCGGACCTCGACATCAGCTGCAACGTCTGCGGCCAAGTCATGATGCCGGTGGATAGTACGAAACAAGACGAAGCGGACGATGCGTAGGGGGAATGCGATGATCGAGAAGAAGATCACGCCGCGGAACTATGCGGCGCAAGCCCAGCGCGACTTGCGGCACTGGGCAGAGAACGCCCCGCGCAATGACCCCAGGTTCGCCGACGACGCGGCCATGGGCGAGCACATCGCCGACATCATCGGGCGTTCGGTGCACTTTGCCATGCCAGACGGCGGCATGTTGTTCGCTGATGATCTCCGTGGGATGTGGGGGAATGAATTCCGACTTCCTTATCCGTCGATCACTGCCGAATACTACATAGACGGCGGCGAGATCGATCGGTCCGTCGAGCTCCCCGTCCCGAAGAGGCTCGCCGTGGCCGTCGAGGTGGACACCTCCGATGTGGAGGGGACTTTCGGCAGGCCACGGATCAGCGCCCGCTTCCGGGAGGCGCTGCTGAAGCAGTTCGCTTGCGAAGAGCGCGGGCGCGCTGTTCTCGTCATGTCGGCCTGCGAGTGGCCGGACATGCTCGATGGCGGCGAACCGCATTGGGCGCCCCTCCATACTGGATGGCTGATGCCGACGCGGGGTTGGGACACGCCCCGCGGCAAGCCTCTTGAGCGGCTTACCAACCGGGACGGCCGAGGAGAGAGCAAGGGTGGTGTCTGGACGGGATTGGCTGTGCCCTTGATGCCGGCGATGTTCACGGCCGTCGAGCGCAACTTCTCAAGCGCCGGGGAACTGCTTCGGAATATTGCTCATGACCTCAACGACGAGATCCGCGTCGTGCTGGAACTGTGCGAGGCGCTCACCTGCAGCAACGTCAAGGCCACGACGTTGCAAGAGGCGAACCCGGCGCTCAACCGGCGGCGCGTCCGGGACGGCAAGATCCCCATCCTCGAAACCAAGGTGCTGACCATTGACGTGCCGGTCGCCAAGAGCACCGGCAAGAGCACCGGGGCGATGGGCGACCGCGGTTCGCCCCGCGAGCACCTGCGCCGAGGTCACATCCGCGAATATCGGGACGGCAAGCGCGTGTGGGTGTCGTCCGCCGTCATCGGCGGCGGCAATCCGGGCCGCATCGACAAGACCTACAGGATCAGGGGAGGGCGCGCCGCATGACCTCGCCCTTCGATATTCCGGCGATGCACGCACTCAAGAAGCGCGTGTTTCGCGGGCAGGCCGAGGCCCTGGCGTCGCTGGGGCCGAAGCCGAGGGCCAAGCCGAAGCCGGGCGAGCAGCCCGACGTGGTGCCGAACCCGCCGGCCACCGGCAAGCCGTTCGACACGGCGGAGCTACGCAACTTCAGGCGGCGCGCACGGCGCCGGGTTGACCTCGACACCCTACGAGTTCTGGTCGGGCAACGAGGCGCCGACGCTGGAGGCGCTGGTCAACGCCGTGCCGCCCGACGGCGGCGTCGAGAGCCTGATTGAGGACATGGAGCAGGAGACACACAGATGAGCGACATCTACGAGTTCAGCCCGGTGCCAGCCTATCTGATCCCACGGATCAGGGAGCATGAACTACGGAAGGCTGTCGAGGCCCACGGCTATTTCCTGATCAGCGGCGAGGATTTCCAACCGCCGGAACCAGGCTACTACATGGTCACGAGTCCCGTTGGGGATGACGGTCACGGCACCGGCACCGACGCATTGGCGCTCGATGAAGTGCAGGAGTGGATCGATCATCTGGAGCGCGAGATCGAAGATGGCTTCGGCGCTCCGCGCCGCCGCGGACCCGGAACTCCCGCCCCTTCTGAACCTCCGAAAGGACCCAACACCATGACCAACACAGCCACCGCACCCGCCCGCCCGATCGAGCGGCGCTTCGACCGTGACCGACCTCGGGTCAGCCATGTCACGCACCTTCGCCAACTGGAAATGCCTGATGGCAGAAAGCTTCTCGTTGATCGCCGCGCGGTCGCCTTCCTGTGCGAAGGCCGGCCCGAAGACTTCAACGGCAAGACGGTCACAATCGTTGGCTTCCGCACCGTCGCTAAGCCGTGCCCCGTCACGGCGGGCTTCAACGACCTGCGGGACTGGTGGTTCGGCAATGCGCCCGCCGGCAACGGCAAGGCCGACCGCCAGAATGCCCCTGCGGCTGCGTAGGAGCGTCGCTGGCTCGCGAGACTGGGTCAGGACGCACCCGAGGGCCTGAAACCAAAGGTGCGTGTCCTGACGCATCCTGGGCGTTCCCACGAGTTGAGCTATGCAACTGAAAGGCTGAGCAATGAGCAATGACCGACCACCCGACGCCGGCACCGGGTTCCTCCGGCGCAACAAGAAACGAGAGAAGCCGTCGCAACCTGAATTCACGGGCAGCGCGACCGTCGGCGGCGTCAAGTATTGGCTGAGCGCCTGGATCAACGAAAACGACGACGGCAAGTACTTCAAGATCTCCTTCCGCCCGGCCGAGGAGCGCACCGACGATCGCCAGCAGGCGCAGCGCGAGGCGCAACGGCCCCTCGACTCCGAGATCCCGTTTTAGCGGAGGCCGCCATGGACAACACCGAACAGCAACCGCGCACCGGCATCCTCGATGCCGCCCTCCGTGGCATGCAGTCGCGCCCGCACGATCCAATCACACGATTTGTCAACAAGCGGACCGGCGGCGTGATCCTTACTCGGGACATCGGGGTCTACCGCCGGGTTCTGGAGTGGAGCGAACAGCCATTCGATCTGACATCGCCTGTGCCCAGGAGGACGCAATGGCCGTGAACCCCATGCTCGGGCTTACCTACGACTACAACGCCAAGCGCGGCACTGCCCTGATCGCGCCGGGAACCTATCCCGACGCGCAGGGCATCGGCGCGATCACAGCCGCCTTCCTCGCCATAGACGCTGACGTGCAGCATGTCGTCCTGCACCACACCGACGCCGAGCGCGAGAGCGTCGTTCTCCATCGGGATGGTGACGACTGGGTGCTGGCCCCCGCGACGCCGCAGGCGGCGTTCTTCCTGGAGCACCTTGAAAGGGGCGCCGCATGACTAAGCTAATCTGCACCGCCTGCGGCAAGCCGATCCGGGCGAACACGGCCGCGATGGTGGCGCACACCGCAGTCAGCACGCAGCGATGGCACCTAGCGTGTTGTCCGCTCGGGCGCGACCCCGCGCTGGAGGATGGGAAGGACAAGGATAGGGCAGCCGCATGACGACCAACATCATCCCGGCCTCCGAACTCGACCGCAGACGCCAGGAGCGCGAGCGGAAGCGCCAAGAGCGTGAGGCGCTGGCCGGGTCGATCCTGAGCTTGGCTGAGACGAAGACGATCCACCATGTGCGCCTGCGTCTCCGGCAGAACGTAGGGAACCGACACGATGACTGAGCGCACCAACATCCTGCCCATAGAGGCGCAGGAGATCGAGGAGCAACAGGACCGGCCCGAGGTGGCTTCTGCACGGGCAATGCGCCGGCGCAGCCCCCAGTTTGAAAAGTGCCTGGAGGCTATAGACGCGCTGCGGGCTGACGGCACCTGGCTGCAGAACGGAACACGGGAAGAGCAGCACGATCAGGTGTGTGCTTGGCTGATGGAGAAGGGATATGCGTCGAACCGGCTCCCCTCCCGGCCGACCTTTTCGCGCGCAGCCCTCATCCGCGAACGAGATAATTGTCCGTGAACGTAATTGTTTTTGAGTTGACGCCGCAAAGCGGCGTAAGGTGGTCCCGTGTCAAACATCGGGAACATCCATGCCCACCGCCGAAAATACTACTGGCTACTACCCGGCCCGCCTAGCGCTGCGCGTGCCTGTGGAGATGCAGGCGGCGCTGCTCATCGCGGCAAAGATGCAGCTCACCAGCCCTAGCGAATACCTGCGCCGCGCCGTGCTGCTCGCGCTCAGGACAGATGGCGTGCGTCTGGGCGCCGACGGTCACGTCGAGGCGCAGAGGGAGGTGCTGGCACGATGACCGACGCCCAATCCAACATGCCCGCGCCTGACACGACGCCGGCTGTCCCCACCGACCCCGCGGCCCGCGACCGTGAGCTGACGCAATTGTACGAGCACGATCCGAACACGTACTTCTACCAGGACGGCGGCCGATACGCGACCGAGCATCTCGCAATCCGCAAGGCGCAGCAGGCTGCAGCCGAAAAGGCGGACCCGCCGCAGTCGGCCGAGCAGACCGAAGACGACGGGCTCGCCGACGTAGACGTGGACGCTATCGATCTCGAGGCCGACGATGCCGGCGAAGGCGAGGAGCCAGCGGAAGGCGAAGATGCAGAGCCGATCGACACCTCAGCTTACGTGTTCGAGCCAGCGGAAGGCGAGGAGGTCACAGAGAGCGGCCAGGCCAGGATCACCGCGTTCGCCGAGTTCGCCGCGAAGAACGACCTCGCGCCGGAGGCCTACCAAGGCGCCATCGCCTGGTACAACGACCTCGTGAAGCAGGAGCAGACGCGGCTAGCGGACGCCGATAAGGACGCGCAGAAGGCCTCCATTGAGGCGCTGGGCGGGCGCGAGGCCTACGCATCCACCATTGAGACGGCGAAGTCGGTCCTGAGAACCTGGCCCAAGGAACTCGCCGACGCGGTGCGTTCGGCCCGGACAAGCGATGGCACACGGCTCGCTCTGATGCCTGAATTTGTCCGCGCACTTGCCAGCATGGGCGACCGCCAAGGCACCCCACAACCACCACAGGACAGGACGCAGATGCTCCAAGCCGAACTCGCGGCAATCGACGCTGCCATGCATGAGGATGTTGCCAACCTCTACAGGCCCTGGAAGGGCGGGAAGCTGGCAACGGATCGCAAGTTGGAGATCGCCCGTGAGCTGGACAGCATATCGAGGGGCGAAGTCCCGAACGTGAGGGAACGCAAGGTCGCGTTGGCGAAGGAAGAGCGCGAGCTGAATGCCTTGCGCAAGCGGGACCCTCAAATGTTCGCCCACGGAAGCTGGCCTGGCGCGCGTTCGCCGGCCGATCGCCTCGCAGCGATCCAGGCAGGGAGGGCCGCATAAGTGCACACGCTCGTCGCCAGGGACGGTGACAAATGGACCGTCCACACCAGAGAGCACGAGACTGTTGCCTGGAGTTCTGGTCCACGCCGGGCACCTGCACGCGGCAGTCGACGCCTCCTTCGCTCTCGACCCACTGACACACAACTGGACTTTCTCCGAACGTCAGGCGCCCGAGGTCATGGGCGATTTGCTCGACGCGCCTGAGCAGACCCTCGGCGTCGCAGAGCTTCGGGACTACCTCTCAATATGCGTCGATCGCTCCTTAGACGTTGTGATCTTGGTGCCGGAAGGACGGTTCTCCGACAACCCTGGTGACAGGTGGGCGTGGCTGCATCGGCCCCCACGCAACAGGCTTTGGTGCTCCGGGCTCAACTCCGCCTTTCGCCCGCAAGCCCTGCGACAGCAGATCATCGAAGGGTTCTTTGGCTTCGATCAGCGCGACGAGAGCGTTTGGAAAAGCTTCGTAGGCGGAAAGCATGGCGTCGATCGGCCAAGCCATCGACGCGAATTGTGGGTGCGACCCGGATTTCGGGCGCGGGCGTTGTGCGCCGACGGCTTCCCCGAATTCAAGCCCGGCCCGATTGTCACCGACGCGCAGGCGGCCAGGCGCATCTCGAGACTGCCGCAAACCAAATCGGCAGTTCGCAGGGCGCAGCACGCGGCGAACGCTGAGAAATTCAAGAGAGAAGCCGACGAGCGGCGGGCGCTCCGCGGGGAGGTGGCGTGACACGCGCCATCGCCATCAAGGGCTACCGCATCAGCAAAGCTGGCCGGATTGAACAAGATCCGCGCCGGTTGAGCGTGTCCAAGAGGCTTCAGGTCCAATCGAGCCGCAAGGTGCGCGTCGCCAAGAGGGTGATCCGCAAGGAGGCGTCCCCGTGAAGCCTGCCCCCTGCCCGCTCTGTGGCGCCAACCTGAACGTCGTCGGGACAAGGCACAGATGCGTGCCGCGGCAGATTGCGCCTGCCCCCGTCACCCACCCTGTTGATAACGGAGATGGCAAAGGCACCCACGTTGATAACGGCAACGACAAGCCCCGCGTTATCAACATCGCCACGTCAGCCAACGCCCAAACCAACGCCCAGCGTCAGGCCAAATGGCGCTCAGCCAACCGAGACAAGCACCGCGAGCGCAATCGCGAACTCATGCGCCGCAGACGATCTGAAGCGAGGGCCGCATGACCTCCAACGCCAACACCACTCCCGAGCCTGACAACCTGGCGCTCGCGCAGGCCTTGCTCCGCCTCCTCCCGGACGCCATCGATACCGCAGTGCGGCCCATCGCCCCCGAAATCGCCGATCTCCTCCTGGGCCACCAACAGGCACACGCAAGGGAGATGGCTGAGCGGACAGCGCAGGAGACGATCCGGGAGGTCAACCGAGAGCGCACCCGTCTGCTCATCAAGGATCAGCTGCGCATGATGCTCCTCGTTGATGACCATGACATCGCACGCCTGGCCGCCGCCGAACTGCTCAGCCGGGAACCAACCAGCCAGCGAACCATAGCCTACGCGAACGGCAACCATGCCGACACTGGCTACGATGCGACAGGTGCCGTCTACGCACGCATCCACCAAGCCGGGCCATGGGACTATTGGCTGCCGCCAACCGGGAAGGCCTGACAAGCGTGACAACCGGCATAGACATCGTCGAGGTCTGGAAGCCCGTCCCCGGGCATCCCAGGGTGAAGGCATGACCGAGCGACGGTTCAAAGCGAAGAAAAAGCCACTCAATTGGACGCCTCGGACTCGCTCGAAATTCCGCACGGGATTGTGTTGTGGTGCTTGGAGCCGCCGGATGGGTCGAGAGTGCCGCAATCCGCCCGAGCGCGGTTCCGAGCGGTGTCGCCAGCACGGCAGCCGCGCTGGCAGCAAGTCGGATTACGGTCGGCAGGTCAGCTCCGAGATGCGCAAGCGCGAATGGGCCGAGTGGCGCCGGCAGGTCGGGCTAAATCCCGACTGGCGAAGCACAGCCAACAGGGTGTGCCGACAGAAGCGGAAGAGGTTGGGGTTGACGGCTGCAACGCATATCGAGCGGCACGGACGCTGGCAGCCGGAGGGCGAGCGGTCGTGAGCCTGTACAAAATCATCGCCGGAAAACGCTCGCCGGAACCCTTGCAGAATGGGCCTTTGCGGAGCATCGATTTTCGGTACGTTTGTCTAGTGACAACTGTACGGCCTTCGGGTATGGTGAACCCTGCATTTCACGGGGGATACCACGATGAGCAGGACCACGAAGCGCGCGGCGATCTACGTGCGCGTGTCCACCTCCGACAAGCAGTCGGTCGAGAGCCAGATGGCGAAGCTGCGCAAGGTTGCCGAGCTGCGCGAGTGGATGGTGGTCGAAGTCTACAAGGACGAGGGGATCAGCGGGGCGAAGGGCCGGGACAAGAGGCCGGGCCTCGACGCCATGCTGAACGACGCCAGCGAGCGCAAGTTCGACATGGTGATGGCCTGGGCGGTCGATCGCCTGGGGCGCAACCTGCGCGACCTGCTAGCGACCATCGAGCATCTCAAGGCTTGCAAGGTCGGGCTCTACCTCGACCAGCAGCACCTGGACACATCGACGCCTGCGGGCGAGGCGATGCTCCAGATGGTGGGCGTGTTCGCGCAGTTCGAGCGCGCCACGATCCAGCAGCGCATCAATGCCGGCCTGAGCGTGGTCAAGGAGAAGCTTGTTCGCGACGGGAAGTTCGAGACCAGGGGCGGGAAGGTGCGCACGCGCCTCGGTCGGCCTGGTGCCAAGCCGGAGGCAATCGAGAAGGCCCGCGATCTGCTGACCGCTGGCATGGGCATCCGCAAGGCTGCGGCCACGGCCGAGCTAGGCGTCGGCACGGTGCACAAGCTCGCCCGCGAGATGCGCGCCACGACCTGACGCGTCCGGCGACCTCCTGCGTGGAGGCCGCCGCATGACGGAGCCCTTGCAGAAAACCTGCAAAAAATGCGGTCAGACGAAACCCATTATTCAGTACCCTGGGAGAAGGAACACGTGCCAGGCCTGCCTGGATTTTGCCCGCGCGAAAACGCTGGCGAAGAAGGATTTCGTCGCCTGGACGGCTGAGTTGGGCGAGAAAATCTGCGACATGGTTGCGGCGGGCATGACGGTTGCCGAGGTCTGCGAGCTGCC
>CAWIXS010000003.1:0-101834 GCA_963840075.1 uncultured Alphaproteobacteria bacterium
TGTGGTTGACCTGGCGCATCGACTGGCGGTTTCGCCCTGTGCACGCGCTCACCGTGAACTTCGCAGCCACAGCCCGGTCTGGTCTCGGGAGCTGTGCTCTCGGAGGCCTCCTGCATCCTTGGCATTTTCATCTCCGTTGCTGCTGCCGATCGCTCGCGTACGTGGCAGCGCCGTACGTCGATGCAAACGTCCGCTCGATCGCCGCGTCGCGAAGCCGGCGAGCGATTTGCCAGAAGGCGGAGATCTGGGCGATCAGCTTGCGCTCCTGCGCGACCAGAGGGTGGTCGTCGGGCAGCGCATGGCGGTCCTTGGCGACAGCGGCCGCGAGCACGGAGAACGGGCCCATCCAGGGCTGGAATGGCTCGGAGAACATGTACGTCTTGGCCCGCATCGGATGCAGCCATTGCATAGCCTGGGCGGCCCAGGGATTGGCCATTGCCTTGACCTAGGGGCTTAGCAATGTGCGGTAGGTCGTCTCGTTGAATTCCGAGACCTGCCGCACGCGCTCGAACGCCTCGCGCGGATAGTCGAAGTGCAGAGCCTCGACCTTGCGCGGCTCGAAGCGCACCGAATACTGATGCCGGCCGCAATCCGGGTCGCCCGTGGGATTGTCGATCCGCATCTCGTACAGGCCTGGCTCCAGCGCCTCGATCTCGGCCAGGTGCTCCAGGATGGCGCGATGCTCCATCCGCGCCACGGCGGCGGAGACGAAGATGCCGAGGTGGCCGACGTGTGGGTTGGTGAGATAGACGATGCGCTGTCGCGCTCCCTTGAGCGCGTCCGTGCTCTTGTAGACGGCGGGAATCCAGCCCAGCGCCTGGTGCGGCGGCGTGATGTTGTGCCGTAAGAGGCAAAGACGACGAGCGGATTGCGGATGCGGGTCAGATCGGCGACGCAGTGCGCATCGATCTGAACCTTGCCCTCCTCCAGCCTGTCGCATCGACGGCGTCACCGCACCCTACGTGATCGACGGCGCCATGGATGGCCGGTCCTTCCTCGCCTATGTCGAGCAGGTCCTCGTGCCGACCTTGAAGAAAGGCGACATCGTCTTCATGGACAACGTGCGCACGCACAAGGTCGCGGGGGTGCGCGAGGCGATCGAGGCCGCCGGAGCACGGCTGCGCTATCTCCCGGCCTACTCGCCCGACCTCAACCCCATCGAGAACGCCTATTCCAAGATCAAGTCGCACCTGCGCAAGGGCGCCGCCCGCACCGTCGACACGCTCTGGAAGCTGGTCGGACGGACAGTGAAGGCGATTGCGCCATCCGAATGCGCCGGCTACTTCAGGCACGCGGGTTATCGCGCCTGATCCAAATCAGGTGGAATCTGCTCTAGCACGCTCTTTTCGTGCCCCTTCAGGACCGCAAGCTCGTGTCCCAAAGCGGCATCCCATATCCGCGCCGTGTTGTCGTCGGATGCCGTAACGACGCGCGCGCCGTCAAGACTGAAGGCTGCGTGCCGCACACCCTTCTCGTGTCCCTTCAGGGCGGTAATGAGGGCTCCTGAGGCGGCGTCCCACAAGCATGCGCTACCGTCATTAGATGCCGTCAGGACGCGCCTACAATCGGGGCTGAATGCGGCGCTCGATATAAAGCTGCTGTGTCCCTCAAGAAGTAGAATCCTGCGCCCCGAGGCGGCATCCCAGACGCATGCGATCCTGTCTCGCGTGGCAGTGAGGATGCGTGTCCCGTCCAGACTGAAGTCAGCGCTCGCCATGCCAGAGCTGCCATTCTCCATGAGAACGGTGAGCTGCTGCCCCGTCGTGGCATCCCACAGCCGCGCGGTCTTATCCCAGGAAGCCGTGACAACGCGCGTGCCATCCGGGCTGAACGCGGCGCTTCTCACCTCATTTTCGTGCCCCTTGATGGTCGCGATCTCGCGTCCCGTGAAGGCGTTCCACACCCTCGCGCTCTTGTCTCTCGATGCCGTCACGATTTGCTTGCCGTCCGGGCTGAAAGCCGCGCTAAAGACCGCGCCCTCATGCCTTTCCAGCACGGCCTGCGTGCGTGACCCAACGACCGCCCTTGTCGCAGGACCATGAAGGCCTCGAACAATTTGGAATGCCGGGTCGTCAGCGAGGATTGCGCCCGCCACAACGTAGCGCAGCGCCTTCTCATGGACGCCTGCCGCCAGCGCTTCGTGCGCTGGCGCCACGAAGCCCGCCCCTGTGACTCGCCTGAGCCGGAGCACCTGTTCCGCCTTGGCGGACTCCTCTTGGTCGACGACTTCCCTGCTACGCGCAATGAAAGCAGTCTGCAGTTCGGATGGCTCCGGCGCCGAGCGTGGACGCAAGCGCACCATTCTTCCGCTGCCGCCAGGGTATTTCCGCGCAATATGTCATGAGCCGCTCTGGCGGATTGCTCCCAGGTCCGCGCCAGCTCCCCGTAGCGCGTATGCTCCCTGACCCAACCGATGTCCGTCTCGAGCGCGGCTACAAGCTGCCGGAGCGCGGCCTCGAACCAACACCGTTTACGGATGAAACCGATGTTGAAGAAGATGTAGTTTAGCCGCGAGAGGCGGCCCGGTACTTTGGAGGGGTCAGCGGTACGCCAAACGACAGGCACAATCCGTTTGGCGAGGCGTTCAGCCTCTTCCACCTCCCACGCGCATATCGGTGAGGCAACCGAGTCTGGGGTTATTGCGAAAACGACCGTGTCGGCGGCGCGAATGAGTTGGGCGAGCCGGTCCTGCCAAGGTTCGCCCGGCGCAATATCCTTCTTGTCTAGTGGCCTGAATCACCTAAAGTGACGGGTACAGGCTCTTCAGCTTGATGCGGGCGTCTGCGGCTGTAAAGCGCCAGTCGGCCTTGGCGTGGTGGGTGTTGCGCCGCTCGACCCAGGCCGCGACCTCGCGTTCGAGCGTGGCGCGGTCGGGAATGCGCCGGCTGAGGCACTGCCCGGACAGAATGGCCAGCTCCGATTCCGCCATGTCGAGCCAGCTGCCGTGCTTGGGCGTGTAGTGCCACTCGAAGCGCTCGACGAGGCGGCGCGCCTCGTGCGGCGGGAACGCCTCGTAGAGCGAGGCGGGCGCGTGCGTGTTGAGGTTGTCCTGGACCAGCACGATCTTCTGGGCGTCAGCGAAGTGGATATCGCTCAGGTCTTTCAGGACGTGGGCGAAGTCAACGGCCGTGCGCCGCTCGGTGACCTTCACATGGCGCCAGCCTTCGAGCGGGGCGAACAGCATGAACAGGTTGGCGGTGCCGTTGCGCTGGTACTCGTAATCGTAGCGCGCCGGCTGTCCGGGCTGCATCGGCACCGGCGTGCGCGTCTCGGCCACGAGCTGCTTGGAGGTCTCGTCGAGGCACACAAGCGGCCGGGCAGGATCGTGCGGGCGCGTGTAGACCTCGAGGGTGTCCTCCATCGCCGCCACGAATGCCGCGTTGGCCTTGGGCGGGATGACCCAGTATTCCTTCAGGTGCGGCTTGAGCGAGTTTTTTTTAGCGCCCGGCCGACCGTATTGAAGTGCGCGCGATCGACGATCTCGCGCTCCACCACGGCGTTCGCCAGCAGGCGGATGGTCCAGCGTGCATGGCCGGCTGGCGGCTCGGAGCAGGCGAGTGCGATCAGCTGGGCTTGGCCCTCGCCGTCGAAAATCGGCGCAATCGGTGGCGTTGAGCGCTTCTTGCGGGCCAGCACCGCGTCGAGCCCCGCCTCGACCAGCTTGACACGCACGCGCGTCACCATGCTGAGGTTGGTGTCGAGCGCCTCGCAGATCCTCTCGTCCGACCAGCCCTCGCCGGCCTCTGACTGATCGGCCTTGAGGAGAATGCGCGCTTTCAGGATGGTCTTCGCTGCCGCCTTGCCCTTGGAGACCAGCGCGCTCAGCCGCTCGCGCTCCTCGGCGCTGAGCTTGACGACGTATTTCTTGTTGGCCACGATTCCGCCCCTGTCGGTTTTGAAACCCGACCGGGCAAGAATTCAGTGTTCGCAGCTACGTGCAACTGATCAATTTAGGTGGTGCAGACCACTAGATAGGCTTCAAACCCCCGAGCGTTCAGCGCCACGACCAGCCGCTCAGCAAACGCAAGATCCTTTCGCGAATAGGAAATGAAGACCTTGATTTTCTGCTCTGCGGGCGGAGCCGCGCTTGCCAAATCTGCCAACAGTCACATGGCTGCCCTCCACAAGACCCACCCAGCATACTCGCTTTGTCGGCACGTCAAGGAGGCGCATTGGACACTTGTGACGGGCGAAAGCTCCTGGGAGGGCTGGTCAGCGATTTCTCACGTGCGCGGGCTTACCGCGTCGCCGCCAGCGGGCCTTGCGGGCTCCGGCAACGCTCGCCCAAGGGCGAGGAGGACTACAGCCGGTTCGGAGACCTCTGCTCAAGGGCACTGCTCGCGGTTCGGAACGGAAGCTTCTGGCACTCTTGCGCCGGTCGGCCGAGGCAAGTTTCGGAACAATCCTGCCCTCGACAACCCTTCGAGGTGCGCTCCAGGGGCTCGGACACTGGCCCCTGCCAGCGACTAGGCTCAGCTATACATTAGCGGACATCGGCGTTGCTACGGTCTGCCTCGCCGGCAGCGCCGCCGACTACGTCCGTTAGATGGGGTATCGCGTCAGTGAATCAGATGTCGAACTGCCATGGCGTCATCGACCTCGATGGCCAGATCCGAGCCGTGCTTTCGATCCTGGATTGCCAGAGCAACAGTTCATGCAGCGCAGCACTTCTTGAATTTCTTGCCGGACCCGCAGGGGCAAGGCATATTGCGGCCGACCTTGGTCGAGCGGATCGGCTGGTTGCGGCGGCCATTGTCGAGCCACTCGGCTGACGGACGCGCCTGAACTTGGTGCCGCGGCGCTCGTTTGAGGCGCTCTTCTTTGAAGCAATGCCACTTCGACAGCTCGTCGACTGTGTCACCGAACGGTTTGAGGTCGTCATCGGCCAGCCACATCGCTCGGCCTTCCTCTGTCGCTGCGCGGTTCAAGTCCTCGCGGAAATGCTTTGTATCCGCAGACGCCAGGGTCGATGTACTGGCGCTTGAAGGCAGTCTCGACGATCCCGGAGTAAGCTTCGAGGCCGAGCTTTGCGATGGCCTCCATCCAACCGACCCAAGCATAGTTGGTTGCTTGCGGTTGCAGGTTTGAAAAGCAGTCGCGCAGGAAAACTTCCGCCCGCCTGCGGTCGAGGTCGCCTTGAAGCACGAGCGTTGCCAACGCATCACACATTCTAGAGCGGACGAACTCGTAGGCGTGCTTGTCCCGGATTACATCGAACAGGGGCTCGGGATCGCCATCGAACACCTGCACCATGACACGGTTGACCGTCGACGTGACGGCGTCGCCCAGGATTGGACACAAGTGCTCCTCGGGCAGCTGGAGGAATTTCGCGAGGGTTCGATAGGCCGCCTTCTCACGCCAGTCGCCGAGCAGGTGGAAAATGAAGAAGAAGGGCGTCTGCTTCGGACGCTCGGCTGGCGGCAGCGTCAGAAACTCTTCGATCAGTGCGATGAAACGCGGCGCAAGCCGCGTACGGTCGTCTGCCGCAGCGCGCAACCCGGCGCGAGGAAGGCCGTCCGCTTGGCTGAAGGCCGCGAGGATGGAATGCTCGTCCATGATGACCTCCTGGTGCTAGGACCCAGCGGGGATTTGGCCCGATGCTCCTTGCCTCTCACGCGTGCGACAGACTTTCTTTGATGTCCGGAATGCCTGCCAGGAACACCGCCTCTTTGCAGTGCCCGGCGTAGGCGCACAAGATGTACTCGTTCCAATGATTGGCACTGGGGCCATGCTTCATGATGTAGCTGGTCGCATCCATCCTGCGCATGGGGATTTTCGAACCGACCCGCTGCCGCTCCCGCTCGAGATACGCGAGCCATTGAGCCTCCGCGCCGCCGCGCACGATGTATGGCGTGGTCGCGACCACGTGATATCCGAATAGCGCCGTTGCCGGAGGCAGGAGGCGGGCAAGCCAGACCTCGCCAACGTCGCCGCGGTAGCCGGCGGGAACCAGGCATAGGACCGCTGTTTCAGTGCCGATCTCGCGCAGCCGGACGAAGCGCCCCTCATGGCCGCAATGCACATGGATGCCCAGGCGGGAGGCCTGGAGTGTCGCGACTGTGGTGCGCAACTCGACCGGCATTTCGGCAAGTTCTGCTATGCGCAGGAAACACGTGCCGATGGTCTCCCGGCTCTGCCCGAACTGAACATCGAACAACGACCACATGGCGAAGTGGCTCGTCGTCACCGGGCTCATCGGCGGATAGCTCGGCATGTAGGTGTCCTCGGCCTCGCCGGCCGCACGGTAGGCGGCCTTGCGCGTTCCGATCGGATCGGCGTCCGTCTTCCGCCGCCGCTGCGGCACGTCGACGCCGCAGACCCGGGCGCCATTGAGGCCGAACACCTTCTGCTTGAGCACCGGCGTGAGCTCAGGGTAGCCGTGCGCCTCAGCCAGCACCGGGTTAATGTGGAAGCTGCGGAAGGCCTGGATCTGGTTTTGCGGGGAACCATACCAGATCGAAGTCGGCGCCCCAGAGCACATTGTCCTCGCCGATGTGCTTCAAGAGCTTGCCAGGAGGTGCGCGGCGGTGGTCGGATCGCGCATGACAAAACGCCAAGTCGAGCCGAGCTCGGCGTAGATGTTGGCGTTGCGGCCGATGCCGTTGTCCTCGACCGACTTGATCAGTCGCCCGTGAAGAACTGGGAAGCTGTTGATCTGACGCGATAAGCTGGTCAGCCGGTGGGCTGGGAGTTGCCGGATTTCCGCGCCCGGGTCGGGATTTCCTTGCAAGACCGTAGGCGCCGGATTCCCAGCAGCCGCGAACCATGATTGCGTTCCGCAGGGCATCGGGACGGAGACGGGCATGCGGCCACGGGAGCAGTCGAAAGGGCAGGACGACCTGTTCCGGGCGCGGCTCGATCAGATCATCGACATGGAGCACGAGCTGGTCAGGCTCGGCGGTCTGATCGACTGGCAGCTGGCGGGCCGCAAGCTCGGCGAGGTGTACTGCGATGGTCCGGGTCAGCCGCCGCTGCCAACGCGGCTGATGGCGGGGCTGGCGATCCTCGAGCACTCCTTCAACCTCTCCGACGAGGAGCTGGTGCGGCGCTGGGTCGAGAACCCCTATTTCCAGTATTTCTGCGGCGAGGAGCACTTCTCGCCACAAGGCGCCGTTCGACCGGTCCTCGATGACCCGCTGGCGCCAGCGCATGGGCGCGGATCGGCTCGAGTTCCTGCTGCAGGAGAGCCTGGCGGTGGCGCTCAAGACCGAGGCGATCGCTGCGAAGGACTTATCGCGCATCGTGTTCGACACCACGGTGCAGGAGAAGGCCGTCACGTTCCCGACCGATGCCAAGCTCTTGAGCCGGGCGCGCGAGATGCTGGTGAAGCTCGCCAGGAAGCACCGGGTAAAACTGCGGCAGGGCTACCCCAGGGTCGGCAAGCGCGCGCTCATCAAGTGCCAGCGCTATCGGCACGCCAAGCAGTTCAAGCGCGCCGGCCGCGAGCTGCGCCGTCTCAGGACCTTCCTCGGACGCGTGATCCGCGACATCGATCGCCAGGTGCGCGACGACCCGTGGCTCAACTTCATCTTCCGGCCCGCGCTGTTCCTGGCCGGGCGCGTGCACAGGCAGTAGCCCGGCCAGCGCGGCAGGAAGGTCTATTCGATCCACGCGCCGGAGGTCGAATGCATCGGCAAGGGCAAGGCGCACAAGCCCTACGAGTTCGGCGTCAAGGTGTCGGTGGCGACCACCGTCAGCGCGCCGCGCGGCGGGCAGTTCGTGCTGGCGTCGAAGGCGCTGCCCGGCAATCCCTACGACGGGCACACGCTCGCGACCGTGATCCCGCATGTCGAGGGGATCATCGGCAACGAGATTCAGCGCATCGTCGCCGACAAGGGCTACCGCGGCCACGGTGCCCCTGCGCCCTACGACATGCGGGTCTACGTCTCGGAGCAGAGGCGCGGCGTGACCGAGCCGATCAAGCGCGAGCTCAAACGGCGCGCGGCCGTCGAGCCGGTCATCGGCCACATGAAGAACGAGCACCGCATGGATCGCAACTATCTCAGGCATTCCACCGGCGACGCCAACAACGCAGTGCTCGCCGCCGTCGGCTACAACTTCGCCCGACTGCTCGCCTGGCTGAGGGAGCTTTTGTGTGCCCTGCTGCGATTCTGCATGTTGCTACGCGCCCCCCGCCGACGCGGCGCCGCTATCCCCGTCGCCGGTGATCGTCTCGGCCGCCGCCGCGGGCTCGAATGCGCCCTCCTGGGGTACGCGAAATTGCCCGCCGATGTTGCCGAGCGCCGCGAAGGCTTCGTTTAACGTGAACAAGGTGGTCGCCGCGCCGCACAGCGATTGCAGGAAGGCCCGCCGGTCAAGCCCGACGCGCCGGGCGTGCGCGCGGATCCGCCGTTCGGCTTCGGCATTAGCGCGCGCCACGGGCTCGGCCAGTAGCACCGGGCGAAACTCGCCATTGGACGTTGGGTCGACCTTGACCGGCAGCGGCCCGCGCAAGTCATTGGCCATGGCATAGCCTCCGTGTCGCAGACGCAACCATAGCCGATTTTCGAGCTGCGCGCGACCTGGGCCTCACGTCTGCCTGACGTTTTCGATCACTATCCGACCGATGGCTCGTGTGAATTTCTAGTGGCGGGCGCTAGGTTGAATGGCACCGAATGGCCGCAGCACCATTATCGTCTCGCGCTCATTAATTTTCTGGTCACGAACCTGACCCGCTGGGCCGCTGCGTCTAACTGGCTATCAGCGGCGTGAGCTGCCTAAGTCGGAGACGAGAGCTACGAAGTGACCGAAAGCACTTGGCGCGATGAAGCGCATGCGACGATTTAACGGTATCGCTACCGATTGGGCACGTGGTGCTGAAGGAGAAGCTGGCCATGTCAGGGGCAGTTGTCATGGTAACGAGGCGTCCACCGCGGGCGGATGAGGCGTACTCGACTTGTCCGGCGTCATCGCGCTGCCGCCGTTCATCTTTTACCGGTTCATGGTGGTGGCGACTCGCTCCGCTGCCCGCACTGGGCTCGCATGAGATCCGCTTTGTTGCCGGACGCAATGCTGATCAAACGGCTCGCTGGGCAGATTAACGTCACCATACACGCGCTAGGCATGCCTATGCCCTTTGAGCCGGCCCGGAGCCGAAAAACGATGCCACATCAACAGGAAGCCTCTTTTGGCGGCGTGACTCAGGTCGTCCGGCCTAACTTGCGAAGTACCGAAGCTTTTTGGATTCTCGCCGGAGTAAAGGGCATAAGCATGCGCGCTAGGCATCCTGTTATGCCTTCCCATAGTGGAAGGCGTGTCGGCTGCCGGACGCGATGTTGAGCGGCCGGTTGATGGTTGGTCGAGGCGGCAACGGGACGTGACATCCGGTTGCGCTGGCGAAAGTGCAGGAGAATGGTCGCCAACGCTGGACGTGCAACCGCAGACGCGCAGCACCCGCGGTGGAAGGTGACACAGTGAGTTGCGCTTAGCACTGGTTGCAATGCCTTGAAAAACAATGCATTAGAAGTCTCGCAATGCGAGACTTCAGAGATGGGGATAGAAATGGCAAGACCCAGCAGCATCGAGAGCATGTCGTATGCCGAGTTGGCGCAAATGCAGGCGCGCATCGAGCGTCTGAAAATCGAGAAGCAGAATGCGGAGCGCACTGAATTGCGGCAGCGTATTCTCGCGATGGTCAAGGAACATGGATTTGAGATCCAGGAACTCTTCGGCAAGGCCCGCAACGGCAAAGGCAGTGTAGCGGTCAAGTACCGCGACCCGCAGAGCCCGGAGAATACCTGGACCGGCCGTGGGCGGATGCCCCGGTGGATGGTTGCAGCGACCAAAGGCGGGAGGGCGAAGAGGGAAGATTTCTTGGCCTAAGGACACTCCGAACTATAGCTGAATCGTATTCCGTGGGCGTGCGACCGTGTGACTCAGCGGCGCGGGATTCCGCATCGGGGCGAACAGTCGTAGCCCGGTCGCATGATCGACGAGGATGGCATCCGGCAGCGTTGGGAAGCAATCGGCTCAAAGCTCGACGAGCGGGGGCGGCGCCTGTTCGCGGCCGCCGAGGTCAGAGCCGCCGGCTGGGGCGGGCTCGAGGCGGTGGCGCGCGTTACCGGGCTTGCCCGCTCGCGCATCAATCGGGGCGAGGACGACCTCGACGGCGAGCCGTTGCCCGAAGGTCGGATCCGGCGCCAGGGTGGCGGGCGCAAGTCGGTCGCGACCAAGGACCCTGGGCTCGTGCAGGCGCTCCGGCACCTGGTCGAGCCGGCGACGCTGGGCGATCCCGAGCGACCGCTGACCTGGGTGTCGAAGAGCATGGACAAGCTCGCGGCCGCACTGACCGCGATGGGCCACCCGGTCAGTGCTGACACGGTGCGCGCCGAGCTGACCAAGCTCGGCTTCTCGCGCCAGCACAACCGCAAGGCCGACGAAGGCTCCAAGCACCCGGACCGCAATGCCCAGTTCGAGCATATCAACGCGAAAGTCGTGGCGGCGCAGCAGGCTGGCCAGCCCGTCATCTCGGTCGATACCAAGAAGAAGGAGCTGGTCGGCAACTACAAGAATGGCGGCAGCGACTATCGGCCGAAGGGCCGGCCGCGCCGTGTCAAGGTGCACGACTTTGCCGACAAGGAGCAGGGCAAGGTGGCGCCTTACGGCGTCTACGACGTGACGGCCAACGAGGGCTTCGTCAACGTCGGGATCACCGCCGACACGGCCGAGTTCGCGGTGCAATCGATCCGCACCTGGCGCGCGCGCATGGGGCGCGAGCGCTGTCCGGGCATGCGCGAGCTCACCATCACGGCCGATGGCGGCGGCTCGAACGGCGCCCGCGTCCGGCTATGGAAGGTCGAGCTGCAGAAGCTCGCCGACGAGACCGGCCTGACGCTGCACGTCCACCATTATCCGCCGGGCACCTCGAAGTGGAACAAGATCGAGCATCGCCTGTTCTGCCACATCACCCAGAACTGGCGCGGGCGACCGCTGATGGATCACGTCACCATCGTCGAGACGATCGGCGCCACGACGACGCGGACCGGCCTGAAGGTCGAGTGCGTGCTCGACACGCGCACCTACGCGAAGGGCATCAAGGTCAGCGACGCCGAGATGGCGAGCCTCGCAATCACCGGCGACGACTTCCACCCGGAATGGAACTACACCATCAAGCCGCGACGCCCCGAAACGTAGCAGTTATTGTTCGGAGTCGCCTTATCTCGAAACGGCCGGCATCATCCCGCGCGAGACCTTCGCCCACCTGCTGCGCGATTGCGCCAAGAACGCGCCGACAAACGAGGCGACCGTTCACCTGAACGCCATGGCCGAGGCGCCGCAGCAACCGCTGTCGCCGGCGCTGCGCGTGATCGAAGGCGGCAAGCCGCCCGGCGACGCCTCGGCGTAGCAGCTACGCGCCGAGCAGCCGATTGGTCCGCTGCCACCCGGGCATGCCGGACTGCACCGTCGCGAAGGCCTGGCGCGCGCCGATGGCCGCGTAGGTGCGCGCGATCTGCGCCATCTCCTCGCGGCCGAGGGCGCCGGACACGTCGATCCGCATATTCAGTGTTGCGTTGCCGCCGCCCCGGAGCGCCGAGTTCGGGATGACGGTGCCCGACCTGCTCGGGACGAACAGCTCGCGGCCCCGCTCGCCCACCATGTAGGGCTGGCCGGCACTGACATCGCCGCCGCCGGCACGCGCCGGAATGACACTGGTCTGCCAGCCACCGCTGCCCGTGCCGAGCAACGACATGATGGCCCGGCCGAAGATGCCGCCCTGCTGGACCCCGCCGCCGCCGAACAGGGGCTGCAGGATCGCGGTGCGCAGGGCGAGCGTGGCGAGCTGCTTGGAGAGGTTGTGGAAGAAGTCCTGCCACCCCTTCCAGGCGCCGTCCATCCAGGACGTGAACGCCCTTTCGAGCGACGAGGAGAACGTCTGCGCGAAGGACTGGATGATGTCCATCTGGCGCTTGAGCGCCGCCGTCGCCTCGGTGAGGTCGCGCACCTGGCGCGCTGCTTCGGCGATCTTGGCGTTTTGCGCATCCGTGGGCGTGAGCCGATGCTGCTGGAACATGAGCTGAAACCGCTCTATAGCGGTCTGCTCCGCCGCCTCCCCAGCCGGCATGGCAACGCGGCGGAACTGGCCTTCGAGGCGGGCAACCTCGCGCTCCATGTTCGTGCCGATGCGCTCACCCTGCTCGCGCTGGCGCTTGTCGCGCTCCAGGTCGGTGACACGCTGCCGCTCGCGATCGAGCTCCTGCCCGGCCTCGGTGAGGCGGCGGCGCAGGTCGGCGGAGAGGCGTCCGAAGGCGCCCTCGCCGCCGGCGGACTCGATGGCGCGAAGCTCTGCCGCGTAGCGTGCCGCTGCGCCGGCCGCCATGCCGAAGGTCTCGGCCTGGATGCGCAGCTCGACGGTGCGCTTGCGCATGGCGTCGATCTGGCTCTCGATCTCGGCGCTGCCGAGGTGCCCGACCGTCTCGCCGGCCTCCCGGCGGCGGGCGAGCTCGCGGTCGATGGCGCGCAGCTCCTCGAGGCGCGCCTCGAGCCGATCGCCCAGCTCCTCCGGTGTTCCGAAGATGCGGGCGAGAGGATTGCCGCGCTGGGCCTCGTCACGCAGCCTCTGCAGCGCGCGGACGTGCTCCCAGATGGAGTCGAGCTGGGCCCGGAGCGCGGTGTCGCTCTGCTGGCCGATGGGCAGTCCGCTCTCCGCCCATCCCGTCGTCATGCGGGCGAGCGCGGTGGAGAATTCCGTCGCCTTCTCGACCGCCCATTGGAGCGCCCGGCCGAGCGGGGTGTCCGCGGCGTTCTGCACGGCACCCCAGAAACCCACTCCCATGGCGGCCGACATCTCCTCCCACGCCAGCTTGAGCGTGTTGCTGCGCTCCTCCCACTGCTCGCCGAACCGCCCCGACGCCTCGGCCGCGGCATTGATCCGCTCGCCGAGCCCGTTGAAGCGCTCGCGCGTCGACTGCACCGCGCTCTGCATCGCGGTGATGGACGCGGTAATGGCCGAGATGGCGCGCCCCTGTGGCGTAAACCGGGCAAACATGGTGGCGATCGCCCCGCCGGCGCGCTCCGACATCTGCTCGTAGTCGCGGGTCATCTCCTGCGCGGCCTTGGCGTTGGCGCGCCGCGCCTCGTCGACCGCGCGGAGAAACTCGGCGTTGTCCGCTGCGATGTCGTAGCGGATGCCATCGTTGATGGGCATGTCATGCTCCTGGCGGCCCCGGACGTCTCCGGGGCGCGCTCGTCTGCGATGATGGGGAGGGGGAAATGCAAAGCCCGCCGCGGGGGAGGTCCGGGCGGGCTCAGGGCGCGATGCGCCACTTAAGCCAGAAGGTGGGGTCGCAGGGTCCCGCCGTCAAGGAGCCACGGCGGCCCGCACAGGTCTAGGCGTTGCGGGACTTGCCAATCATCCCGACGCGCACTATCTCAAACCCCGTCGCTTGCTACGCAGCAGCCGACCTGATGGACATGCCGGACGCTGTCTACATACAGTCAGGTCAGTGAACCGTGTGAGGGAGTCCACGGCGCAGGCGACGAAGACTGTCCACCAAGCCCCCTGAGCGAGTCGGGGGCCGCGGACGCCGAAGGACCGAAAGGTCCGATCAACGGCGCGCGGCCTCATTGTGCTTGTGCGCCTTCGACAAGGACGCACACACATGTCTGAAATGCCCCCCGAGCTACGCCAGGTGGTCGACGATTTTCGCGGCACCCTGACCAAGATCAGAGCGAAGCAGGACGAGTACGACCGCGAGCTGAAGCGCGGCCGCGCCGACCCGCTCATGAAGGCGCAGATCGATCAGATGGCGGCCGATCTTGACGCGCTTCACCGGAAGGCGAACCGACCACACGTCGCGGACGCCGGCTACCGCAGCTCACCGGCCATGGAGGCCAAGGCAAACCAGGAGTTCGCGCGCTGGCTCGGCCGCGAGGGCGACAGCTCCTCGATCGCGACCCATCGCAAGGACTACGCCCGCGCGCTCGCCAAGTACCTGCGGCTCACCAAAAACGCTCTGACCCCGGACGAGGTCAAGACGCTCTCCGTGGGCTCCGCGCCCGACGGCGGCTTCTTCGTCGAGCCCCATCGCGCGCGCACCCTCGTCGACAAGATCTACGAGACGAGCCCGACGCGCGCCGTCGCGCCCGCCATCGAGATCAGCTCCAACACCTACTCCGAGCCCGTCGACAGAGACACCATCGGCTCGGGATGGGTCGGCGAGCAGTCCGGGCGCCCGGCAACGGCGAGTCCGCAGATTGGCATGCTGGAAATTCCCGTGCATGAGCAGTATGCGCTCATTCCGGCCACGCAGAACCTGCTCGACGACAGCGGCGTCAACATCGAAGCCTGGCTCGACCAGAAGACCGCCGACGAGCTCGCGCGCCAGGAGAACACCGCCTTCGTCACCGGCAACGGCGTGTCGAAGCCCAAGGGCTTCCTCTCCTACCCCACGGCGGCCACCGCCGATGCCTCGCGCCCGTTCGGAACGCTTGAGTTCATCAAGACCGGCGTCAACGGAGCATTCAAGACGCTGACCGCCGGCCCGCCCATCGTCAACCCGGCCGACGATCTGCTCACCCTCATCTACAAGTTCAAGGCCGGCTACCGCTCCCGCCTGCAGTGGGCGATGAACCGCGTGACGCTCGGGGCGACGCGCGCGTTCAAGGACCTCAACGGCAACTACATCTACGACAGCCGCCTCGGGGAGCGCGGCCTGGTGGAGACGCTGTTCGGATACCAGGTCGTCGAATTCAGCGACATGCCAGACTTCACAACCACCGGCGCCAACGCCATCGCGCTGGGGGACTGGTCGCGCGGCTTTCTCGTCATCGACCGCCTGGGCCTCCGTGTGCTGCGCGATCCCTACACGTCGAAGGGCATCGTGCAGTTCTACACCACCAAGCGTGTCGGCGGTGCGGTGCGCGACAGCGACGCCATCAAGCTCCTGCAGTTCGCGGCCTGATCGGAGGGAAGCCACCATGGTCCCACACGACCTTCACAACCGGCTGAGCTTCCTGCGCGGCGTGTCGCCCCGCACCCAGGCCGATGACACCGCCTTCGTGTCGCAGGCCATGTCGGGTCTCGACCCGGCTGTAGCCCAGGCCCTGCGGCGCCTGGCTGACGAGATGGCGTGACCGAGATCCGGCGGCCGACCGGGGGCGTTCGCACTATCCGCCATCGGCCCCGACAACTGCAACCGTGTCGGTGAAAACGGGGCAGAGCCCGCGGCGTCGAGCCATCGGCGCGCGGCGGGCAACGCAACCACGGGCGCGCATGCAGGCAGAACCACAGCGAACGGCGCACGGGCACCTGGTACGCATCTGGCTGCGCATCGGCCACAGGCGCACCAGGCGCCACAACCGCGCACTCGTCATGGAGTACCTGACCGGCCCTGAGTTCGCGGCCGACTTCGCCGCCCTCGATCAGGAGCGCAAGCGCCTGGTGCTCGATGCCGTGCGCGAGGCGATGGAGCGCCTCATGCCCGAGGCCCCGGCCGTTCCGCCGGGCCGCATCAAGTGGTCAGCCTCGCCGGAGTGGCAGGAGCGCATCCGCGACGCCGCGCGCCGCTTGCCCGACAACAAGGCGATCGCGCGCGAGCTGGGCATCAGCCCCAACGCTGCGAAGGTGGCGCGGTGGCGCTACGCTGGGCGACGGGACAAGCCCCACGTCGCCCGGGTTGCCGCCTAGCGAGCCCGCCAGCGCGCGAGGGCCTTCCCGGCACCCTTGGGTGCCCCGAGGCCCTTCCTGCCCCCAGAACCGCAGTTTCGGGCTTCCCAGGCCACCCTCCGGGGCCGATCCGTCGCGGCCAAAGCCTTTCCGACCGTCCGACCCCTTGCCGCCTGCGACTGCCGCGACGGTTTCATGGTCCGCCGAAACGCAGCGCAGAGGTGCCGATGTTGGCTGCGTTTTCACGATGCCGCTTCGGACTTGCATGCACCCTTACGTGCACCCCGGCACGCTCAGCGTGGATGCCTCCGGCCCCCTGCGCCAGGGCAGGGGATACCCCTTGCGGCTCGTCGACCTGGACCTGACGAGCTCGCCGGCGCCATGGCGCAGGCCGCGTGAGCGCTCGCGGCGGCACTTTCCCCGGCTCCGGGCCCCTTTTTATAGGATGCCGCGAAAATGCGCCCCGGCGGCGTCGCGCGGCGACCTGTTTTCCGCCTGTTCTCAGGTGATGGCCAGGCGAGCGGGCTCCCGTCGAGTTGCCGGGCTTTTTGTTTCCGCCTTGATCTGAATTTCGCGCCGTCTTCCACGCGCGGCGTTCGCGCGCGTGTTTATCGACGCGCATAATTCAGCCTTGCGGCAGCGCCCCCACCTACCGCAGCCCACTGTTCCGTCACTGTTCTCAGTGAGGCGCGCGCCCCTTTTTAGGGCCTCCGAAAATTCGCCCCGACCAGGGCCTCCGCGCGCGCGTTGAGGCGTCGAAAAAATCGGGCCCGCGCCGACTCCGGGCCGCGGTGTCCATTCGTTTCTATTTCAAGCCCGCCCGGCGCCGCTTGGCGTCCTCGGCCCGGCAGCGTTCCTCGATCGCGTCGTCCAGGATGCGCCACAGCTCGCCGATGTCGAGCACGTCGATCTTTTCCCATGCCGGCCCGCCGTCGGTGCCGTCCTTGGCTGGGATGGTCCGGACGGTGATGCAGAGACTTGCACATCGCCCACCCGACATACGGCGCCTGCTTGCGCGTGTCCCAGTACTCCCAGTCGGGGGTGTGCGCGTAGTCAGCGCGCGCCGTCCGCGTCACCCGCTTGCCGAGCAGCTCGATGGTGAGGTCGAAGTCGAGGGTGCCCCGGAACGCCGGGAACTTGCGCGAGTACTCCTGCAGCTCCTGTTCGCGCTTCCGGACAGCGGCGATGGCGGCCCTGGCATCGACGCCGAGCCCTCTTCGCCAGCGCCAGGAGCCGATCCGTGCGCATGCGCTTGATGTCGTCGAGCTTGGCAACGTGCCGGCCGGCGTCAGGGTGGCTGCGGAGTGCGCGGCGCAGATAGTCGCGGTCCAGCAATTCGAGCTTCATGGGTGCGCCCTCGCCGGTGCGCAGCATACGCCACGCGCGGGCGTTGGACTGACATAATTCGACCGGGTGCTGCTGGTTTGCAACGCGCGCCGGCAATCGGCCCGTCTGGTCCACGCTGCGGCTTGCCGTCCCATGGTCTTTTCGCCCACGATCCGTTTGCGGGATACTTTAAGCGATGGAGCGAGGCATGTTCGGCTGGTTTCGGCGGTTCAGAATTCAGAAGCACGAGATCGACGTGATCGACGGGGACTCGATCAACTGGCGCCGGGGCGGGTGGCCCGACGGCGTGACCGAGGGCACGAAGCGCTTCCGGCTCGAAGGCTACGACAGCCCCGAGCTGCGCCGCGCAAAGACCGAGACAGAGGCGGAGTGGGCGCAGGCGGCCAAGGAGTTCCTGAAGGCCACGATCGACGGCGCGCGCTCGTTGAAACTCGAACCGACCGGCGAGGTGACGCCGCGCGGCGACGCGGTGGCGATCCTCTACATCGACGGCACACCGGCGGCCGACCTGATGGTCGGGGAGGGCCAGGGCAAGTTCCCGCAGTGGCGCGAGGGCCGGATGGTGCGGCCGAATTGGGACGACGCGTCGGGCTGAGTGGCCGCCGCGGCGCCTGCAATACCTCCCCGACGCCGGCCGCTCCTGAGAGTCGTCACCGCTTCTTCCGCAGCCGCACGCCGGGGCCGTGCTCGTCGGTCTCGTCGGTGAATTCGACCCCGGCCTTCGCCAGCGCGTTGCGCCACGCGATCAGCGTCGAGCGCTTGGGATCGCTCTTGCCGGTCTCGAAATTCGCGACGGTATTGACAAACGAGCCCGATCGCTCCGCCAGGTCCTCGCGCGACCAGTCGAGTAGGGCGCGCGCGGCGCGGACCTGGGCGGGGCTCATCATGGTGTTGGAAATTATGCGTCACAGGGTATAAATCCTCGATAGGGCTGTATAAAAATCCATCTCGACTATTATTTTTACACATGACAATGTTGGCATGCCTAACGCAGCACGGCAAGGGGCCGTGCTCCCAGTTCAGGAGTTGCGTTCATGCTGAACACCACCGCACCACCGCTCGCCCTGACAAGCTCCGCAACGGGCTTGAGGAGGAGCTGATCGACCTCCACGCCGTCGAGGCGGAGCTCATGGACGTCGAGGGCCTGCGCGATGCGTTGACCATCATCCGGCGCTCGCCGGAATGGCCCAAGCCGCGCGCCGTCAATGCGGTCACCGTGCTGATCGATCAGATCCACGACGCTGTCGGCAGGACGCGGTTTGCGATCGACGGCCACCCCGAGCCCTACGACGAAAGGCATCCGGCGGCGCTCAGCATGAGCCGGCTCAACGCGGAGGCTATTGCGGCGCTTCCCGATGACGAACGGAACTGGCTGGCCGAGGAGTGCAAGCGCGTTCTGAGCTTGGCGGAGCGCGCTGAGCACAGCGGGGAGGCCGCCTGATGCCGGTCACCAGGGTTGACCACGTCGAGGCCGCCCAGGCGCGGCTCACGCGCGAGGACGTCGCGGCCGGCATCTGCGGGGCCGCGCTCAAGACCGCCCATCGCGAGCTGCGCAGGTGATCGCGGCGCTCAACACAGAGCGCCGCTTGCCGGCCTACCTCCTCCCCTCGCTCCGGAGGATCGAGATGATGGTTCGGGAGGAGACGATCCGCGAGATTGGCGACCGGCTGCGGGCTGAGGAGGCCCCATGCCAGTGACCGCCGTCGACCGGGTGGAGGCGGCGCTCGCCGAGCTGACGCGCGAGGAGATCGCCGCACTGCCGCCGGCGCGGCGGGAGCGGCTCAAAGCGACGCTGGGCGCGTGGGAGTGCCTGTGCGGCGCGCTGGTGCAGCCGAAGCCCGTGGCGCCCCCCGGGCTGGAAAGGCCGCCGAGGCTGCGGGACAGACAGACGTAGGGCTTGCGCGCGCGAGCTGAGAACCCCGGCCCCGCGGGCCGGGGTTCTCTTTTGACCTTGTCGCGCTTGACCCTGTGATGACCCTGCAACGGGCTTGCCAATTCTGCCGGATCCACTATATGCCTGATTTTGCTGGCGACCCCGGCAGGACTTGAACCTGCGACCCCCTGATTAGGAATTACAGGAACTGGCCATTTTCGCGTCTCCCTGAAATCCAAGCCAAATCACTCAGTTGCTCAACTTCTAGCAGGAAATTGCCTCTATATCATGGCCTTGGGCATGTTTCCCGGAGTTTCCTCCACTTTCCCTCGCATCCCTTGCGTTTCCTCCAGGATGTGTGCATGAGTGTGTGCACGGCGGCCTTCTGATAGGTGCGCGAGGAACGGAACCATGCAGGGCAAGATCACCAAGGCGGCGGTGGATGCGCTGAAGCCCGGCGACATCCTGGCCGACACCGAGGTGAAGGGCTTCGTCGCCCGGCGCCTGCCGAGCGGCGTCATCACCTACGGGCTGCGCTACCGCGTCGCTGGCAAGCAGCGCTGGCTGGCCCTGGGTCTGCATGGGCGAGTCACGCCCGACAAGGCGCGCAGGCTCGCCAAGAAGGGCGCTGGCGAGGTCGCCGAGGACCGCGATCCGGCCGGCGAGCGCGAGGCGGAGCGAGGCCAAGGCGAAGGCGGCCAGCGCGAGCACGGTCGATGCTCTGCTCGATGCCTTCCTCGATCGCCACGTGCGCAAGAACCTGCGCAGCGCAGGTGAGGTCGAGCGCGTGTTCGACAAGTACGTCCGGCCGCGCATCGGCAGCAGGTCGATCTATGAGCTCCGGCGCCGCGACATCGTGGAGATGCTGGACGCCATCGAGGACGAGAACGGCCCGGTGATGGCCGATCGCACGCTGGCGCATGTGCGCAAGGCCTTCAACTGGCAGGCGGCGCGAGACGACAGGTTCGTCCCCCCTATCGTGCGCGGCATGTCACGAGCCAAGCCAGCGGCCGAGCGCGCCCGCAAGCGAACGCTCGACGACGAGGAGATCCGGGACGTGTGGAAGGCGCTCGACACGGCCGATGTGCCGTCGCTGCTTCCCCGCTTTTGTCCGCACTCTGCTGTTGACCGCGCAGCGGCGCGAGGAAGTCTCCTGCATGGACTGGTCAGAGATCGAGGGAGACGTTTGGACCATTCCGGCCGATCGCCACAAGACGGGTGCCGAGGCAGGCGATAAGGTGGTGCCGATGACGCCGGCGGCGCTAGATCTGTTGGGCAAGCGCCAGAAGAAGGGCTTCGTCTTCTCCACCACGAAGGGCGAGAAGCCGTTCAGCGGCTTCAGCAAGGCCAAGCGCGCGCTTGACGAGGCGATCTCCGAGCTGCGCGCCGCCGAAGGGCGCAAGCCCATGGCGCCATGGGTGCAACACGATTTGAGGCGCACGGCGCGCAGCCTAATGTCCCGCGCTGGCGTCTCGGCGGATATTGCCGAGCGGGTACTGGGCCACGCGATCCCCGGCGTTCGCGGCGTCTATGACCGGCACAGCTTCATTGATGAGAAGCGGGATGCCCTGGAGAGGTTGGCTAGGCTTGTCGCCCAGATCCTCGATCCGCCGGCAGGCAACGTTGTCTCACTCATGCGGCGCTAGTTCCAGTCCGCGGGCCGATGCGCGACACCATCCACTCTCCGATCAAGCGAAGAAACTCTGGATCGGGCGGATGGCCGCCCTCAGACTTAGACACGAATGCGCGGCCACGGTCGGGCTGAATGAGTATATCGCACCTCGCCTGCCAAAGCGCTGCAATCCTTCCATGCTCCGTGTCGTCCAGGCCGTTCGAATCGCCGCGACGCCGCCTTCGTTTGCTCAACGCCTTTCTGCATGCGTCGGAACAAGTTTGGCGCGTGTTCCTCTTGCGCATGAAAAAGCCGCCGCATCGCGGGCACCGCAAAATTGCAGCCTTCTGATGGATTAGCCTTTGTAGATGGAGAAAGCAGAAATCGCGGAGATTGCCTGGTTCTTGATAGGTGCGCAGCCGGAACTTCTCAAAGCGTGAATGTCCCGCCTTGACCCTCCTATTGGCCACCTGGTCTTGAAGCTCTGACCACCTATCAGCACTCATCAAATGCAGGCAGGTCGATAGCTCTGCACTGGTGCGATAGAAATCTGAGACATTGGCTTCGGAGCCTGAGCTGAGAAGACCCCATGTCTCAGCAAAGCGGAGGGCCGCTCGTGGCGCCGCATGTTCGCCAACTCGAACAATACCATGCTGCTCTCGCTGTCGATACGCACTCTTGTTTGCTGACTGCGAGCAACAACGAACATTCCCGGTTCGTCGTCCACGGCTTCCAAGATGGTGCCCGCGAACGCCACAGCACCCAGATGGTTGCCACCCGCCGCATCCCGCGGTTCTAATCGATAGCCCTTGAGCGCCTTTTTCCAATTGAGCCTAAGCGTTTCAGCCATCGGTGATTTTCCGCGTGGGTCACAGTGATCGGCGTAATTTACCGTCACCCGATTGCGGCCACTGGCGCACAATGTCAACAACAGCCCGGAACGACCTCCTTAGGGATGGATTCAGCTCCCGCGATGTCTGGCGTCCACAGTGGTCAAGGCTGAGACATCGGCCGACCGTGTCGGCCGCCCTGGAACTGCTCGTCGACTACGACTGGGCGACTGCCTCCAAGGTCGAGACGAAGGGACGCTTGTCCACGATCTATACCCCTAACCCCAAGGTGCTGACGTGACCGAAAACGCGGGCCGCCCCCCCAACTGCCAAAACTGCCAAAAGGGCTTCTAGCAGTTTTGGCAGTGCCCTCACCGGCTCTCATTCGAGCCCATCACCCCCCTTTGGCAGTTTTGGCAGTTACCCCCCTACTCTCATCATGGCGAGGTGGGCATCATGAAAACTGATAACCGAGAAGCCCGACGCCGCCTCCGTGCTCTTGACCGTCGCCAGCGGAAGCAGATCGCGAAGGTGCAGAGCGACAAGTCCCTCGTGAACCGGCGCATCGTGGTCAACATCTCGACTGTGGTCGAGGCAATGGCCGACCCCCGTATTCAGCACGGCGTTGCCGACATGCTGAGGCTGGCGATGGGCAAGGCGACCGGCGAAACGGAAGGCAAGCGCGAATGCTTCGTTTGCTGCCGCCCGTGGGCGCCGGACCGCCCGCCTCTGGGCTGCGCCTCAATGGAGATTCTGGGCACCAACAACGCTCTCCTGGTCTTCATCTGCCACGACTGCTTCGCGGGGGGCGCGGACCAAGCCTTCCAAGCCGCGCTGCAGCGTGACCTCGGGTGCCGCCCAGAGGGGACGCGGATCATTCACGCCACGGCACATCGAGCGATGTGACATGAAGAACTTCTCCGGCGCCTTTCACATCCTCGCCGTTACGGACAAGGGAGTTCAGTGCGCCACCAATTCCTCGACCGCCAATACGTTCTGGCTTCCGCGGGATCGCTACGTGGAATGGGTCGACCCGCCGAAGCCCGGAACATTCGTCCATGCGGTCCTCCCGCAATGGTTGGCGAGCAAGCACCGGCAGTTGGTTGGTGATGTTGCGTATCAGTGCGTCAGAGACAGCAAGCATGCGAAAGCGAAAGGAACTATCCCAATGGCAGACCAGAATAACGAGGGCCGCGGCGCACTCTTCCGCGAGACCGAGAAGAAGTCGGACAAGTCGCCGGACATGACTGGGCACCTAACTTTAGACGGCATTCGTTATCGCTTGGCCGGCTGGGCGCGAGAAGGCAAGGACGGGCGCAAGTATCTCTCCATCGCCGCAGAGCTGCCCAAGGAGGATCGCACGGACGGGCGCGATCGTGGCGCCGACGAAACGATCCCGTTCTGAGGAGGTGCGGTGATGGCTGAGAACACCCTAATCGAATGGGCCGATCACACGCACAATCCGTGGTTCGGCTGTCACAAGGTCTCGTCCGCCTGCGACTTCTGTTACGCGGAGGAGGAGGCGGACAAGCGCTATCACAAGGCGGAGAGTACGAGGAAAGAGCCCTTCAAGTGGCAGCGCCAGGCGGCGCACTTCGCTCTGCTCCACGGACGGCGACAGCGCGTGTTCTGCGCATCCTGGGCCGACGTGTTCGACAACAAGGTGCCGACCGAGTGGCGCGGCGAGCTTTGGGAGACTATCCGCTCGGCGCCCGATCTTGATTGGATGCTGCTGACTAAGCGGCCGCAGAACATCACCAAGATGCTGCCGGCGGATTGGGGCTCTGGCGCAACGTTTGGTTCGGCACGACGACGGAGAACCAGGAGGAATTCGATCGGCGCTGGCCGATCCTGCGTGACACCCCCGCCAGCGTGCACTTCGTCAGCTACGAGCCGATGCTCGGTCCGCTCGTCCTGGGCGACGCCAGACCGTCCTGGTTGATCTGTGGCTGCGAGAGTCGCCCCGGCGGCAAGGCCGGCCGCCCCTACGAACTCGACTGGGTGCGCGGTATCCGGGACCAGTGCCAAGCCGCGGGCATCGCTTTCTTCCTGAAACCGCTCGCCGCCGATGGGCGCATCGTCTCGCTGCCGGAGTCGGACGGCAGGCAGTGGTGCGACTTCCCCGCGACCAGACTCGTGAGGGCGGCAGCATGAACACTGAGAACAGGTTGCCCGACGGCCACCCCGTCGAGAAAAGACGACCGCAGATGGTTCGAGGCGCACCCAGGCCGTATCTTGCGCCTCCGGCACCCAACTGCGGGCGACCCCATCGGCCCAGGACCGGGTCATGTCGTGTTTGCCTTTCTGTCCGGTCAACGGCGTCCGCATGAGGCCGGGCTTCAACATGCTTTCCGACATGCGCGACGCGCTGATGGCGGCGGACACAGACAAAGCCTTGGCTCCCTACTTTGCCGTCTTCCTCGACGAGTTGGCGCAGAGCGAGGCCGAAGGCCCTGGGGCATTGTCAGGCGTTCATGGGCGCCGCCTGCGCAAGCTGTTCAAGATCGCGATGGAGCACGGGCGCTTGGCGAAAATGCCATCGAACGAAGTTTTGGACGCAGCATAGGGGACACGACATGACCGACATTCCGACATGCTGCCCGCACTGCGCCATCGTGCGGGCGATTGACATCTACAGCGAGGCCAACTCGCCCGCGAACGTGGACGAGGTGATTGGCGGCCTGCTCTCGACCTTGGCGGAGCTGATCGCCTTCTATCCAAACCGGAACGACCGTCGCCAGCGGGTCAAGGCTGCTGTCGCTGGCTTGCCCGGCATGGTCACAGAGTGCCGAAAGGAAGGCCGTTACCCTGGAGGTCTAGGCCAGGGCGAATTCCTCAACATGCCATCCAGCGCGAGGCATTGAGCCATGGCCACCACTCTGATGTGCGCCTGCGGCGCCAATGACGCGGTGATTGGGGGCGCTGCGCGCCCTGCCACACCGACTACCTCGCCGCCCAGCGCGCCGCGCAGAGGGCCATGGAGCGGGAGCGCATCGAGGCGCGCCGTCGCGGCCGGCCATCTTGGCGGCCCAGTCTCAACGCTCGAAATCATGGTCACGGCACGGAGCGTGTCCGATGACCGGCGACATCCAAATCGAATGGCTGCGCTACGTGGGACACGACGAGCTGCTCATCTACCTCGCGAAGCGATGGACCGTCTCGGATGACCTGTGGGGAACACCGCACGGCTTCCATGCGGTGCTCTGCATCTGGGAGGGCGAAGGCGAACCGACATGACCAAGCTCGCGTGCGACGCCTGCGGCCAGCGCATCAAAGCCAACCAAGCCAGTCTCACAACACACACGCCCGGCTCCGCTGAGACCGTCCATATCGCCTGCCTCCTGGGAGCCGACAAGTCACGACGCGTGGAGTCAGAACGCAAGGAGATGACACATGAGCTGGATCACACCGCCGTCGACAGGCCCGGAGGACTGGCGCAAGCGATGCCAGCGCATCGCCCGTCAAGCGCTCTATGAGCTCTGGCCGACAAGTCCACCACTGGAGCTGACGCACGCGCAGATGGTCTATCGGGCACAGCAGCACTGCATCGAGAAAGGTTGGCCACCGCCGAGCGAACGCACGATCCAGCGGGCGATCAACCGAAGCTAAGTTTGGCGCCACTTGGCGTGAGCTGTCAGTACCAAGACTGCGCGGTACGTGGTTCCATCCTCCCCGAGGAATTACTCGGAAAGGATCATCCACGTATGTCGCAGAGATACCTGAGGCGCACCGAGGCGAGCGCCTATCTGCGCGAGCGTTGGGGTCTCTCCTACGCCCCGTCGACCCTGGCCAAGCTCGCCTGCGGAGATAGCGCACCGGCGCAGCATCGCTGCGGCCGAACCGCACTCTACACGACGGCTGCGCTCGATCAGTGGGCCTCGACCCGCATCAGGGCCGTCGGCAAGGCCACTATCGACGTAACGGTCGACGTAACGGTCCTATCGACGGCGCTGCCACCGCTCGCGGGCAACGGCGGCGAATGGCGGGTGGCAACATGACCTCGATCCTGGACATGGCGGAACCAGATACAGACCGCGGGCTCTGCGTGATTTGCGCAGAGCGGCTTCGCGCCTTGCCGCAGCTGAGCCGATGCTGGCCTTGCATCGCGGCGGCGGTTGAAAAGGACCTTCAGCATCGCAGGGACACGGCCCGCCACGACACAAAGGAGGCCTCATGACCATGACCGACGAGGCCCTTGACCAGCAGCCGGGCGCAGCCGGCCCCGAGACGGCCACGGGCACCGACCAGGCGCCTGCGGCCATCCCTGCACCACACGTCGCCGAACAGGCCGATGACGGCGATCTCGACCTCCTCGATCTCGACGCCGATCCCGGCGACGGTGAGGGAGAGGATGCGGCCGATACATCGGCCGCACAGCCGCCAGAGGATGCCGAGCGCCCAGCATGGCAGCGCCCCGAGGGTCTGAAGGGTGACGATCTCGTCGACTGGAAGCTGGAGCAGGGCCTGCCGACTGATGTCACCGGCTACGAGGTGAAGCTCGACCTCGCGGAAGGTCAGACGATCACCGAAACAGGCCAGCTGCTGATCGACGGGCTCAAGACCTTTGCCGTCGAGCACGACCTGTCGCCGCCCGCCGTGAACGGCCTCGCCAAGTGGTACGACGCCCAAGTCAAGGCTCAGCAGGCCAAACTCGCGGAGAGCGATAAGGCGCTGCGCACGGAGACCCAAGCGACGCTCACCGAGAAGTGGCGAGGTTCCTACGAACCCCGCATGGAGGTTGCACGCGAGGGCGCGCGCCTTCTGCCTCAGCCTCTGCGCGCGATGCTCAGGGTGGCACGGACACCCGACGGCCGCCGCATCGCGCACACATCCGAATTTGCGGAAGCCATGCTGGCGATCGGCAGGCTGCGTACTGGAAAGGGAGCATCTGTGCAGACATCGGACGAAGAACGGCTGGCGGAAATCGCGTCAGTCCGCACGGCCAACATCGACGACTACTACGCGAAAGGACTCGACAAGGAAGCCCTGGAGGTTGGGCGCCGGATCGCCGCGAAGGGCCAGCCCGCCCCCGTGGCGCTGTCGCCCGCGGACGCGCAGGAGGAGCGCGAGCTCGTCCAGCTCCTGAGTGAAGACGTGGACAGCTACCGGTACCGCCAATGGCGCGGCAGCGGCAAAACCGGCTCCGAACGCCTGCTTGAGATCAGGCGCAAGCGCGAAGGAACCGCAGTATGAGCACGATCGTCAAACACACGGAGCCGCTGGTTTTTGCCGAGCACGCGTACCGGAGGTACTGCCTCAACATCGAACCAAACATCACGCTGGCCGATTTGCTTAAGCCGGAAATGTGGTCGAGGAATACTGATGGACAGCTGCGCCCCGGAGACATGGTGTGCGTACGCAGCCAGACTGAGGGCTTCGATTGCGTCCTGATCGTCAAGGCGATCCTGCCCGGCGCCGGCGTCATCATGCGCCTGGACGACTCGCAAATTCCCGGCGGCGCGACCTACGAACGCATGAAGACCATAGAGACGGCAGTCCGCGCCGAGGAGAAGCTTGCCAAGCAAGCTGAAATCGATGCGGCCATAGGAGGCCGCCCATGAACAACACCATCGTGTGCCGCGCGACCCCTGATCTCGGCAGCAAGTGGCTCCTTGTCACCGGCGGATCAGGAGCGTGGAGCGTCGAGGACGCGTACGGCAACTTGCAGGCAGCAATCGAGGCCGTGATGGCAACTCCCCTGCTGTTCCCCGGCGACCCCGCACCGGTTCCGCGCAAGGCGCCGAGCCGGCTAAGCCGGGATGTCAGCTTCTCGACGCGCGCGTTGGAGGATGCGATCGCCTCCTATGCTGCGGAGCCAGACGAGCTGTCCAATCTCGGACGCAACGCCCTGACGACAATTTTGTGCCCAGAGGGCGGTGGTGTTGAGAACCGGTGGGCCACGTTGCATCGGGTGCCTCAGACAGGAAGCCTCGTCGCAACAGGATTCGAGGGCCGGTTCCGGCCGCAACTCCTGGCAGAACGCATACTGGAATGGTTCGTCAAACAGCAATGGCGCTCGTTCACAACGCCCAAGGTTGCGGAGAAACACGAGCCGCGTCACATGCAGCCTGACCGCCCGGCGCACACGCGGGAGCTCCTGATCCGCCACAACTGGTCGGCCCGCGAGGTCGCCCCGGACGCCTTCGGCCCGCTCAACTTGGGACGGGTGGTCACTCCCGCGATGGAGGCCTGGCGCATTTCCCGTACACCCAGGGCGAAACGAGAAGCCCTGCGCGAACATCGGAAGGCCGAGGGCGTGCGGCTCCGCGCCGAGGCGGAGGAGCGCGCAAAGCAACGAGAGGCGGCCGCTCGATGATGCGCCACAACGGGCACAACGAAGGCAACGTCTACTCGGCGAGCTTCTCGTCGGTGTCCGTCACAACTGCGCCCAACGATCTATTCGGCCTGCTGGCCAGCACCAGCCCCATTACCCGCGTCGAGATCCTGTCGATCGACATCAACGTGGTCTCAACCGCCGCGCCTGCGGCGACCCGCGCCAGCGTCCAACTCCTCTGTGGCAGCACCACAGCAAGCGGGAGATCGGCCATCACGCCGGCCAACTTGCGAGGCTGGTCCGGAGCGCCGACAGTCGGCTCATCGGTCACCGCGCCAAGCTCGGTTATCGCGTCGAGCGCATCACAGACAGTCATATGGGCCGATGGCTTCAGCCTCACCAACGGCTGGGGCTTCCCGCCCGAGCAGGAGTTCACCGGCCTCGTGCGCCCTGTCATCGCCTCCGGCCAGCGCCTCCACTTGCGGCTGACATCCCTGAGCAGCGCCATCGTCATGAGCGGCACGATGGCCTTCCGCGAACTCGGAACAGGTCTCCCGTCATGAGCCGCCCCACCCCGATCAGAGGCTTCCGCCTCACCAGGACCGGCAAGATCGAGCGCGACCCAAAGAGGCTCGATGTCTCAGCCCGCCTACGCGAGCGGAGTTCGAAACGCATCAGGGTCGCTCGACCGGTCATCCGCAGGGAGTCAGCGTCGTGAAGCCCTGCAAACTCTGCGGCGTGGACATGGACAAGTGGGGCCGGATGCACGTCTGCCGCCCGCGCGCTGCCGCCGAGGCACCTGCCGCGCCAACCGTCATTCACGTGGCTGATCTGGCTAACAGCAATCTGGCTAACGTGGATCATGTGGCTAACAGCGGCATGGCCGACATGGCTAACGAGCCAGTCAAAGCCGCAGGCCTCAATCGAGCCAGTCCTACGTACCGATATCGCAACCCGGACAAGCGCCGCCTCTATCACCACGAGGCCCGGGTCCTTGCCTGGAAAGCGCAGCCGTTGCGGGCCGCCCTCCGCACGGGCGCTGCCCGCGTCCACGGCGGTCTCCCTGCCGGGCTCCTGCGCGAAGGCCGCCGGAATGAGCCCGCCGGGCATGTGTGCGGCGAGCACGATCGGCCCGCCGACGGCCGCGCTCATCGCTGCGAGCCCCGCGCCCTCGAGAAACCCGCGGCGCGACAGGCCCGCGCGGCGGCCGAAGACGACCGCGTCGGCGCGCTCGGGATCGTCGGCGTAGATCTCCTCGACCAGCCGCTCCCTCTTGCCCATGCTGATGTCCCATCGCGGCGGCAACTCGAGGACGGCCGCCGGTTCGAAGTCATCCCCGCTCCATCCCCGCGCTCGATCATTATGCGGGAAGCACGCGATCTGCTCAACGCGTGGTCCTCGTCTATCTTCGCAAGGGTGGCGCGACGGCACGCGATTGACACAAAGGCGTCCCATTCCCGACTATCCGTGCCGAACCTCACCCAAGGAAGGCGGCACCATGGACCTCAATCTCAAAGGCAAGGTTGCGATCGTCACCGGCGGCAGCCGCGGCATCGGTCTGGCAATCGGGCGCGTGCTCGCGGCGGAGGGTGCCAACGTCGCTCTCGTCGCGCGCAATGCGGCGGCTCTCGACGGCCTTGCCGCCGAGATCTCGGGCAAAGGCGGGGGGGCCGCGAAAGGCTTCGCCTGCGACACCACCGACGACAAGGCAGTGAAGGCCATGGTCGACGGCGTGATCGCGGCCTTCGGACGCGTCGACATCCTCGTCAACTGCGCCGCCAAGCCGAGCGGCCAGGCGAAGCCGCCCACGCTGGGCGAGATCACCACCGAGGAGTTCTGGGACCACATGAACACCAAGGTGATGGGCTACCTGCGCACCGCACGCGAGGTCGCCCCGCATATGCTCAAGCAGGGCTCGGGACGCATCATCAACGTCAGCGGGATGGGTGCCAAGCATGTGGGCACCACCATCGGCAGCATCCGCAACGTCGGGGTGGCGGCGCTGACCAAGAACATCGCCGACGAGCTGGCGCCGCACGGCATCCAGGCGGTGTGCGTGCATCCGGGGCTGGTGCGCACCGAGGCGACCCCAGGCGTGATCGCCTGGCAGGCCAAGACGCAGGGTGTCAGCGAGGCGGAGATCGAAAAGCGCATGAGCGCGCGCAACCTGGTGAAGAGGATCGTCACCGCCGAGGAGATCGCCAACGTCGTGGTGTTCCTGGCCTCGCCGAAGGCGATCGCCATCAACGGCGACGCGATCCCCGCCGCCGGCGGCATCCCGGGATCGATCTACTACTGACCGGCCTGCTACTTGCCGGCGTCGCGGCCATGCTGCGGCTGCCAAGTGCGGAGCTCAATCCGCGCGGAGGCAGTTCACGTTGCGCTGCAGTCTTCGTAGACTTCACCCGGCGAGCGTTTCGGCTTCCGTTCCATCGGCAAGGAGCGCCCGCGCTGCGCTGCGCGGATTCCCCACCCCCTTGCGGGGAGGGGTTGGGGCTGGGGGACTCCCGACCTCCGACACATTTGATCCGCCGCGCGCACTCGCCCCGTCTGTTCAACGGGCAGAAAGATCAAATCGGCGCCATGCTCAGTGTCGTGTGGAATGCCGGTGGGCGCCTGTTTTCTTTCCGGCGCGGAACGACTTGGGCGGCGCGAAAAGCAGCGAGATGCCCGGCCCATGGCATCGCTGAGGATTTCGCGCACTGCTGCCGGCGCGCAAATGCGCTGACAACGGCAGCAAATCGGGAGGTCAATGGCGGACGTCGACGAGCACAAAGCAAGCAATCGGCGGCCGACGGATTCCCCTCCCCCTTGTTGGGAGGGGCTAGGGGTGGGGGGACTCCCGACCTCGGAAGGAGGCGTGCGGGACTCGGCACCGCTTACCCATCGTTAACGCAGACCGCCGATCGCGCGCCGCGCATTTCTCCCCGGCGACTCCGGGCGGGCTACAATTCGCCTCGCTCATCGGATCGCATGCGGCGCCGGCTTGCCGGCTCAGGATGCGCCCCCGAGGAGCGGGCGCCTCGGCGCCCCTGCTCTTTGACATCGTGAATAGAGCCCGCGCGCGGTCCCGCCCTCCCTGGGCTGGCCCACGCCACCCCGCTGCGCGCATGGCCTGAGCTGGCGGGCGGGAGCGCTGTGCGTTGCGTCCCGCAGCCGCCCTGGGCTATGACTGCCGCGCGCCAGAAGGGACGCCACCTCCCATGTCCCACAACACGTTCGGCCACCTGTTTCGGGTCACCACTTGGGGCGAGAGCCACGGTCCCGCGCTCGGCTGTGTGGTCGACGGCTGCCCCCCCGGCATCGAGCTCACGGCCGAGGCCATCCAGGCCTGTCTCGACCGCCGCCGCCCCGGCCAGTCGCGCTTCACCACCCAGCGCCGCGAGCCTGACACGGCGAGATTGCTCTCGGGCGTCTTCACCGACGGTGAGGGCCGGCAAGTCACCACCGGCACGCCGATTTCCATCGTCATCGACAACGTCGACCAGCGCGGCCGCGACTACGCCGACATCGCCGCCAAGTTCCGCCCCGGCCACGCCGATTACACCTACTGGAGGAAATACGGCATCCGCGACTACCGCGGCGGCGGCCGGGCCAGTGCGCGCGAGACGGCGGCGCGCGTCGCCGCGGGGGCGATCGCCCGCAAGGTCGTCCCCGGCGTCGCCATCCGCGGCGCCCTGATCCAGATCGGCAGGCACAGGATAGACCGCACACGCTGGTCGTGGGCCGAGCTGGACATGAACCCGTTCTTCTCCCCCGACCCCGGCATCCTGGAGACCTGGGCCAGCTACCTCGACGAGGTGCGCAAGGCGGGCTCCTCCGTCGGCGCCGTGATCGAGGTGGTGGCGGAGGGTGCGCCCGCTGGCTGGGGCGCCCCCGTCTACGGCAAGCTCGACCAGGATCTCGCCGCCGCCATGATGAGCATCAATGCCGTGAAGGGCGTGGAGATCGGCGCCGGCATGGCCGCGGCGGAGCTGACGGGCGAGGAGAACGCCGACGAGATGCGCATGGGCAACGACGGCGAGCCGCGCTTCCTCTCCAACCACGCCGGCGGCATCCTGGGCGGCATCTCCTCGGGCCAGCCGATCGTGGTGCGCTTCGCAGTGAAGCCCACCTCCTCCATCCTCACCCCGCGCCGCACCGTCGATGCGGCCGGCAACGAGACCGAAATCTCCACCAAGGGCCGCCACGACCCCTGCGTCGGCATCCGCGCGGTCCCCGTGGGCGAGGCGATGATGGCCATCGTCCTCGCCGATCATTTCCTGCGCCACCGCGCGCAAGTCGGCGTCGACGGTGTCAGACCCTCCGGGTCTGACACCACAGCGAATAGCGAATAGCGAATGGAAAGTGGGGGTGGGGATAGGGAGCAGAGCACCTGCTCAACCCCCATTCCCTATTCCCATTCGCTTTTTCCCCACACGGAGGAGCTCCCATGCCAGCCAAGCCCCAGGCCCTCTTGTTCGACGTCTTCGGCACCGTCGTCGACTGGCGCTCGAGCCTGATCGACGATCTCGGCCGCTTCGGCGCCGAGAAGGGGATCGCCGCCGATTGGGCCACCTTCGCCGACGACTGGCGCGCGCTCTACCAGCCGGCGATGGAGGAGGTGCGCTCCGGCCGGCGCGCCTGGACCATCCTCGACGTCCTGCACCGTGAGAGCCTCGAGCAGCTGCTCGCCAAATACGGCATCGCCGGCCTCGGCGAGGCCGACAAGGACCACATCAACCGCGTCTGGCATCGCCTCCGCCCCTGGCCCGACGCGGTGCCGGGCCTCCAGCGCCTCAAGGCCCGCTTCATCATCGGCACCCTGTCGAACGGCAACGTCGGCCTGCTCACGCGCATGGCCAAGCACGCGGGCCTGCCGTGGGACGTGGTCCTGGGCGCGGAGACGGCGCGCGCCTACAAGCCCCTGCCGCAGGCCTATCTCGCCAGCGCCGCCCTCCTCAATCTGGAGCCGCCGCAGGTCATGCTGGTGGCCGCCCACAACGGCGACCTCGCCGCCGCGGCCGCGGCGGGGCTGCGCACCGGCTTCGTGGCGCGGCCCACCGAGCACGGCCCGCACCAGCGAGGCGACCTCGAGGCGGCGCGCCCCTGGGACGTGGTGACCTCGAGCTTCGCCGGCCTCGCCGACGCGCTGGCGGCCTGAGACAGCTCCGGCTGGCACACCTCCGGCTGGCCGTGTCTCGGCGGGTCTAGGGGCGCTGCATCGAGCCGATGATCCGCTCGAGCGACGACAGGCTGTCGCTGACCAGCCCCTGCTTCACGGCTGCCGCGTGCCATGCGCGGTACCAGCGCTCGGCCTCTGGAGCGTCTGGGCGCGCATCGGCGGCGGGAATATCGGCGAGCACGGTCGGATCAAAGGACCTGGCGAGCGCCCACAGGACGTCGGGCGAGCCGTCTGCCGCGAGGGTGAGCAGCCGCTGGCGGGCGGCTCGAACGCCGCCGCTCTTCATGAGCGTCACCACGCCTTCTAAGGCAGTCTTGGTCGAGAACTCCTTCCTCGCAGCATCGGGCACGGTGCTGGCCTTCGCCACCGAGGTGCTGTTCGGGCCGGCGGGCTGCACGTCCTTGTCGGCGTCCGTCCCAGGCGCCGCAGCTACGGGCGCGCCTTTGGGCGCCGATGTCGCCAGCTGCATCAGGCTCGGAATCGCAGCGAGCGCGAGAGCCACCACAGCCACCGCCACCGCCACCGCAATGAGAATGCCGCTCATGCCGACCCTGCGCCCACGCAGAGGAGGCTCGGCCTCCGCAGGTGGGAAGTCCGCAGACTCGGGATCGACAGGCAGGCCCTGCAGGCGATGCAGAGCCGCCTTGACCTCCTTCAGCTTGGGGTCGTCTCTTGCGGATTGATCCATGTCGGCCGATGGAAGCGCTGCCCGCGCCCCCTGTGCTCACCCAAAATCTGGTCGGGAAGGTGGCGGGTGGCGCGCGAGGGCCACTCTTTCCGCCATCGGCGGCAAATTTCACCGGATGGCAGGCCCACGACTCCTCACTTCCGCCCTACTCGGGGCTATTGTCGCTGCAGCTTGGCGCCCCGGTCGGCGCGGCGTCGTCGGCGATGCGCGCACGGGTTGCCGCCAACGTGAGACTGCCCCAGCGGTTGACGACACAGATCTCGCTCGGGGCCTCTGGGCCGATCTTGGAACGCCGCCATGTTCGATTGTCGCTGCGGATTCGGCGTGGATGGTGCACAATGCCGAGCGTGGTGCTCACCAACAGGGATGGACTGTACACGAGTTAGGTACCATCCGCTCCCATGACCGCATTTCTCGTGCTCGGTCGGGGAGCGGCGGGAATTCCTGAAGGGGGGAGGCTGTGTCAAATCCACCGCAAGAGGGCTCGCGCTTTTTCGCCACCCGTCAGATCGGCGCCGAGCTCGAGACCCTGCGGCGCGAGCTGATCGCATGCGGACGTGAGCTGCAGAACGCCCGCCCGTTCCGCGGCGGGTCGTTCGTCGACGACATGCTCCGCGTGCTCGCCCGCCTCACCTGCCGGATCGCCGTCATCGGGCAGGTCAAGGCCGGAAAAAGCACCTTCATCAACGGACTGGTGCGGATTCCGGGTCTCCTGCCCACCGACGTGAACCCCTGGACCACGGCGGTGACCCATTTGCACTTCGGCCGCACCGACGTGCCGCCCAACGTCGCGGCCGAGTTCACGTTCTTCGATTCCAACGAATGGGACCAGCTGGCGCGCGGCGGCGGGCACATCCGCGAACTCACACAACGCCTGGTGCCCGGTTTCGAGCCGGAGCTCCTGCAGAAGCACGTGGAGGCGATGCGGCGCCGCTCGGAGGACCGCCTGGGCGCGACGCTGCGCACGCTGCTCGGCAAGAAGCATGCGTTCCCCTCCATCACCACGGAGGTGCTCGAGAGATACGTATGCTCCGGCCTGCCCAGCGCCGGCTCGGAGCACAAGGGCATCTACTCCGATATCGTCAAGTCGGCGGATCTCTATTTCTCCAACAACGAGTTCGGCTTTCCCACGACCATCGTCGATACCCCGGGCACCAACGATCCCTTTCTGGTGCGCGACGAGATCACGCGGCGCGCGCTCGAGAGCGCCGACATCTACGTCGTGGTGCTGACGGCCCGCCAGGCCCTGTCGTCCGCCGACGTGGCGCTGCTGCGCATCCTGCGTGGGCTGCACAAGGAGCGCATCGCCGTCTTCGTGAACCGCGTCGACGAACTCAACGACCTGACACGCGACGTGCGGCCGATCGTGGAGCACGTGCAGGCCGGCCTGAGCCGCGAGTTCCCGACGTCGGAGATTCCGGTGGTGGCGGGCAGTGCGCACTGGGCGGAGATCGCCATCAAGGGCTCGGCGCAGGAGATCGAGCGCGCCCTGACGCCGAAGGTGGCAGCCTACGCCGAGATGCTGGAGCAGTCGACAGGCGTCCAGCGCGAGCGGCGCGGGTCGGCGCTCGAGGGCGGCGAGACCCTGCTCCTGTGCGCGGGCCTCGGGCCCCTGTGCCAGGTGCTCGCGCAGCTCACGCTCGACAGCCACACGGGGCGGGTCCTGACGCAGATCTCGCGCTCGTTCTCGGAGCTCGGCCGGGTCGGCCAGAGCGCGGCGCGGCACGAGGTCGATCTCCTGGAGACCGAGGAGAAAAGCGGCGCTGGACTCGGCCAGCAGCAGGGCGAGATGGAGCTGCGCGCGGTCGATGCCGAGGTCAAGGAGAACGAGCGCCTCACCATCACCCTGCAGAGCCTCCTGACCGATCTGCAGAGCCGCACCGACCAGTTGATCGAGACCCACTCGACGCGCATCGTCGAGATCCTGAGGGACGTGGTGCAGGGCTTCTCTGAAGCAGAGTGCGAGAACCTGCGCCACGCCCTGGCAGAGGGGCACCGCGGCCGTGTGTGGAGGAGCGACGCAACCCTCCTGCGGCAGAACCTCGAGGAGTACTTCATCAAGTCGTATCGCGGGGCGGAGCAGGAGATCGGCAAGCTCGAGCAGCACATCTTTCCGAAGTTGAAGCAGCTGCTCGGCCGCTACCGCCCGCAATGGGACCATAGCGACGAGTACGCCAACGAGATGGCGGCCGAGCTGCCCCTGCTCACGGCCCTTAGCAAGGTGGTGGCGCTGGACCTCGGCGAGCCGTGGTGGAAGCACTGGTGGACGCGCGACCGCTCGGCGGAGGGGCAGGTTGCCGAGCTCGATGCCCTGATCCGGCGCGAGTTCTATCCGATCGTCGAGGAGCTTGCGGAGGCGGCGCAGCAGCATCTGAAGGTGCGGCAGGCGTCGACCCTGCAGGAGGCCAACATGGTCTATCTGGGCCTCGTCGAGCTGCTGAAGGAGCAGAGCCGCGCGCGGCTGGAGCGGACGCGTGCGTTGATCACCGGCGGGGACGTGCCGATCAGCCCGGAGTTGCAGCGCGGCCGGGACGCACGTGCCGCGGAGCTGAAGACGCAGATTGCCAAGATGGACCAGCTGGTGCGGCGCCTGGAAGGCATTGAGCAGGCGTGGGCCGAGAAGAGCGGGTAGCCGCCAGCGTCCTGGCGTTGGCCAATTCCCTTCCTCTTGCGCCAACCGGATTCCCCTCCCCCTTGCGGGGAGGGGTTAGGGGTGGCGGGACTCCCGACTGTCGAATGTTCTGTAGACGTGGGTGGGGTCAGCCGCAATTGCACCGATGCCCCTCGCCCCAGCCGACGCGCCTCTGGCGATGTCGGCTCGGCGCAATACGGGCTGACGCCCTATTGCGCCCTGCGTCCAGCGGCAATCACCGGAAAAAAGCCGCAGGCGGTCGCATTTTCGGGGAACCGGCCAACTCCTGCCACGCTTCAGTCACGTCCGGCTGATCCTTAGCGCAAGTCCGGCGCGCGGGCGCCGGCAGGAAGCGTTGTGCCCACTCCACCTCAGGAAATTGCACCATGCCATTGTCCGCCGCTCTCCGGCTGTTCGCCTGCCTTTTCATCGTCCTCCTCGCAGCGAGCCCAGCGCGCGCCCAGGAGGCCTCTTTCACCAACGAGGGGGTCGAGGCCGATGCCAAGCGCTACGAGGCCTCCCTGAGGAGCGTCCGTCAGGCGGGCGACAGGCCGGGGCCCGAGTGGCGCGCCGAGGGCCAGCGGCTGCTCGCCACCGGCCTCGATCTCAGAGCGGCCTCGCGCGCCTTTCAGCAGGCCGTGGTCGCCGATGGCAACGACGCGCAATCCTGGCTCGGCCTTGCCCGCGCGCTGCTCGGCCTCACGTCGGCCGAGACCAGCGAGCGCTACATGCTTCCCGTCAACGCCTCCAGCGCGGCGTGGCACGCCTACCAGCGCGGGCCAACGCCGGCGGCCAAGGCGCAGGCCCTGCTGGTGCTGCACGAGGCCCTGAAGCGGCGCTCCTTCTGGCGCCCAGCCATCGAGGCGCTCAGGGTCAGCATCGCCCTCAACGACAACCCGGAGGCGCGGCAGGCCCTGGAGACGCTGGTCGCGCAGCACGGCTTCCGCATCACCGACTACAAGGTCGATACCGATGCCCTGCAGCCACGCCTGTGCATCCAGTTCAGCGAGGCGCTGGCATCCGGGCAGATCGACTGGGCGCAATACTTCAAGGTCGACGGCAAGGACCCGCAGGCGGTCACCGCCGAGGCGCGTCAGATCTGCATCGACGGCCTCGCCCACGGCAAGCGCTACGAGGTGCAGGTGCGAGCCGGCCTGCCTTCGGCCCTCCCCGCCGAGCAACTGCTCAAGACCGCGGAGCTCGCCGTCTACGTGAAGGACCGCGCGCCGTCGGTGCGCGTCACCGGGCGCGGCTACGTGCTGCCCGACCGGGGCCAGCAGGGCATCCCCCTCGTCACCGTCAACGTCGACAAGCTGCAGGTCGAGGTCTACCGCATCGGCGACCGCAGCATCGCCCAGGTGCTGCAGAATGGCGAGTTCCAGCGGCAGCTCGCGTCCTATGACCTTGCCTCCATCAAGGAGAAGAGCGGCGCGCAGATCTATGCCGGCGAGATGACGATCGCCTCCCGCTTCAACGAGGACGTGACCACGGCCTTCCCCGTGGCCGAGGCGGTCCCGCGCCTGCAGCCCGGCGTCTACGTGCTGGCGGCCTTCGCATCCGACAAGAAGGGAGGCCGCGACGGCACCAGCGGTGCCACCGCCACGCAATGGTTCATCATTTCCGACCTGGGGCTCACCGCCGTCAACGGCAGGGATGGCGTGCACAGCTTCGTGCGCTCGCTCGCCACCGCGGCCCCGGTCGCCAACGCCGGCGTGCGCCTCGTGGCGCGCAACAACGAGGTGCTGGGCGCCGCCAGGACCGACAGCCGCGGCTACGTGCGCTTCGACGCCGCGCTGTCGCGCGGCGAGGGCGGGCAGGCGCCCGCGGTGCTCGTCGCCGAGACGACTGCGGGCGACTACGCCTTCCTCGACATGGCGACGGCCGCGTTCGATCTCACCGACCGCGGCGTCAAGGGGCGCGCCGAGCCGGGGCCGGTCGACGCCTTCGCCTATGTCGACCGGGGCGTCTATCGGCCGGGCGAGACCGTGCACCTGACGACGCTGGTGCGCACCACCTCCGGCGAGGCCTCCGCCGTTCCCGTGACGCTGATCTTCTCGCGCCCCGACGGCGTCGAGCACTCCCGCGTCGCGCTCGCCGACCAGGGCCTGGGCGGGCGTGCGACGAAGCTCAACCTGGCGGCCTCGGCGATGACCGGCACCTGGCGCGTCAGGGTGCACACCGATCCCAAGGCCGCCCCCGTCGCGCAAGCCGCGTTCCTGGTGGAGGACTTCGTCCCCGAGCGGCTCGAGCTGAAGCTCGAGGCGGCGGCGCAGGCGCTGAGCCCTGGCCAGCCGGGCCTCGTCAAGGTCGCCGGGCGCTACCTCTACGGTCCACCGGCCGCAGGCCTCGCCATCGAGGGCGAGATCCGCATCAGGACCTCGTCGAGGGACGTGCCGGGCTTCGCGGGCTTCAAGTTCGGGCTCGCCGACGAGCAGATCAGCCCGGTGCGCAAGACGCTCGACAAGCTTCCCGCCGCCGGCCCCGACGGCAAGGCCGAGGTCGCCGTGGAGCTGCCGGCGCTGGTGAAGACCAGCCGCCCGCTCGAGGCCGATGTGATCGTCAGGCTGAGGGAAGCGGGCGGGCGCGCGATCGAGCGCACGCTGACGCTGCCCATCGACATGAAGCGCGCGCGCATCGGCATCAGGCCGCTGTTCAAGGGCCGGGCCGGCGAAGGTGAGACCGCAAGCTTCGAGGCCATCGTCGTCGGTGCGGACGGCAAGGTTGCCGAGGGCAAGGGCCTCGCGTGGACGCTCTTGCGCCTCGAGCAGCGCTGGCAGTGGTACAGCCGCGACGGCCGCTGGGCCTTCGAGCCGGTGACCCGCACCCGGCGCGTGGCTTCGGGCAAGGTCGACGCCGCACCCGGTGCGCCTGCCAAGATCGAGGCGCGCCTCGACTGGGGGCGCTATCGCCTCGAGGTCAGCGACGGCAGCGGGCTCGTCTCCAGCATGGTGTTCGAGACCGGCTACTGGGCCGAGGAAGGCGCTGACAGCCCCGAGATGCTCGAGGTCGCCCTCGACAAGGAGAGCTACCGGGTGGGCGACACCGCGCGCATCAAGATCAGCTCGCGCATGGCGGGCCGCGCGCTCGTCGCCGTGCTGAACAGCGGCCTCATCACCACGCAGGAGGTGGATCTGCCGGTCGGCGGCGGCGAGGTGGCGATCAAGGTGGGCGCCGGGTGGAACCCGGGTGCCTACGTGGCCGTCACGCTCTACCGCCCCATCGACGAGGGCGCCAAGCGCATGCCGGGCCGGGCGCTGGGCCTGCGCTGGCTCGCCGTCGACCAGGCGCCGCGCACGATCGGCGTCAGTCTCGACGCCCCCGAGAAGGTCAATTCCGGCGGCATGCTCACTGTCCCCATCAAGCTCACCGGTCTTGCGGCCGGCGAGGAGGCCCGCGTCACGGTGGCGGCGACCGACCTCGGCATCCTCAACCTCACGCGCTTCGAGGCGCCCAAGCCCGACCGCTGGTTCTTCGGCCAGCGCCGGCTCGGCAGCGAGATCCGCGACCTCTACGGCCGCCTGATCGACGGCATGCGCGCCGAGCGCGGCAAGCTGCGCTCGGGCGGCGACGGTCCGGGCGACCCGAACATGCAGGGCAACCCGCCGGTCGAGGAGACGCTGGCGCTGTTCTCGGGGCTGGTGAAGGTCGGCCCCGACGGCACCGCCAAGGTGGAGTTCCAGCTCCCCGACTTCAACGGAACGGTGCGTCTCACCGCGGTGGCGTGGAGCGCCAGCAAGGTCGGCTCGGCCACCAGGGACGTGATCGTGCGCGATCCCGTCGCCATGACGATCTCGGCGCCGCGCTTTCTCACGCTCGGCGACGAGGCGCGGCTCGAGCTCGCCTTGCACAACGTCGAAGGCGAGGCGGGAGGCTACAAGGTGGCCCTCGAGTTCGCGAAGGAGCCGGGCAGGCAGATCGAGCCCGATGTCTACCGCACCGTCACCCTCTCGGCGGGTGAGCGCAAGCGCGAGGCGTTCAAACTCGCGCCGCGCGAGACCGGTTTGACGCAGCTCACGCTGCGCGTCACCGGCCCCGGTGGCGTCGACGTGCGCCGCTCGCTCACCTTCGACGTGAAGGTGCCGGCCGGCGACATCAGGCGCCTGTCGGTGGCGACGCTCGCCCCCAAGGTCGGCAGCATCACGCTGTCCACCGATCTCCTGCACGACCTGATCCCGCGCCGGACCAAGCTCACGGTGACGGTCGGACCGCAGGGCGTGCTCGACGTGCCGGGCATCCTGACCGCGCTCGACCGCTATCCCTACGGCTGTGCCGAGCAGACCGTGAGCCGCGCGCTGCCGCTGCTCTATGTCAACAGCGTCGCCAAGGGCATCGGCCTCGGCAGCGACGCCGAGCTGCGCGAGCGCGTCGAAGGCGCGATCGCCCGCGTGCTGGAGAAGCAGGATGCGTCGGGCGCCTTCGGCGTGTGGGGCCCGACCGACGTCGACATGTGGCTGACGAGCTTCGTCACCGACTTTCTGACGCGCGCCAAGGAGGCGGGCTACAGCGTGCGCCAGCAGCCGTTCAGGATGGCGCTCGACCGGCTCGCCAACTACATCAGCTATGCGCAGGACTTCGATCGCGGCGGCGAGGACAGGGCCTATGCGCTCTATGTGCTCGCCCGCAACGGCCGGGCACCCATCGGTGAGCTGCGCTACTACGTCGACACCAAGCTCGACACCTTCGCCACGCCGCTGGCAAAGGCACAGCTCGGGGCGGCGCTCGCCATGATGGGCGACCGGCCGCGCGCCGAGCGCGCCCTGCACGCGGCGCTCGCCATGCTCGACGACAGCGACCCGCTGGAGATGCGGCGCGACTACGGCACGGCCCTGCGCGACAAGGCGGCGGTGCTCACGCTCGCCGCCGAGGCCTCCATCGCCAAGGCCGAGGTGCCGCGGCTGATCGATCTGGTCGCCAAGGGCTACGCGGCGCGCAGCTACACCTCGACCCAGGAGCAGGCCTGGATGCTGCTCGCCGCCCATGCTCTGGGCGAGGAGGCCAAGGGCCTGAAGCTCGCCGTCAACGGCCGGGAGCACCGGGGCCAGCTCGTGCGCGCCCTCACGCCTCTGGAGCTGCAGCAGGGCAAGGTCACCATCGTCAACACCGGCGATACGCCGGCCGGCGCGGTGGTCTCGGTGGTCGGCTCCGCGCTGACGCCCGAGCCCGCAATCTCGAAGGGCTTCACCATCGAGCGCAGCTATTACACCATGGACGGCAAGAAGGTGGAGCTGGCGAGCGCCGCGGGCGGCGTGAGCCAGATCAGGCAGAACGAGCGTCTGATCGTGGTGCTCAAGGTCGAGGCGAAGGAGTACGGCGGCCGCATCCTGCTGGTCGACCGCCTGCCCGCCGGGCTGGAGATCGAGAACCCCCGGCTCGTCGACTCCGGCGACGTGAAGAGCCTCGGCTGGCTGAAGACGACGCTGCCACCCCAGCACAAGGAGTTCCGCGACGACCGCTTCGTGGCCGCGTTCGACTTCTTCGGCTCGGACGGTGTCGCCCGCGGGCGGCGCGGCGGCGATGTCCGCGACGCGTCGTCCACCGCCACGGTCGCCTACATCGTCAGGGCCGTGACGCCCGGCTCCTATGTGCATCCCGCGGCGACGGTGGAGGACATGTACCGGCCGGAGCGCTTCGCCCGCACGTCGGCCGGCCGGCTCGAGGTCGTGGCGCAGCAGTAGAGGCCCGGGAGCCATCATGGCCCGTGCACTTCAGGTTGGCACGAGGAAGCGCCGCGGACGGCTCGCCAGGGCCGTGCGCGGCGCCCTGGTGATGGCCGCGATCCTGGCGTGTGTGGCCGCAGCGACGGTGGCGTGGGTCTGGGCGCAGCTGGAGCCGCTGTCGCTGGCCCGCGCCGAGGCCCTGTCGGTCACCGTGCTCGACCGCAACGACCGCCTGCTGCGCGCCTATGTGGCGACCGACGGGCGCTGGCGCCTGCCCGCCGAGGTCAAGGAGGCGGACCAGCGCTACCTCGCCATGCTGCTGGCCTACGAGGACAAGCGCTTCCGCCGGCATCGCGGGGTCGACCCCTGGGCCGTCGCCCGCGCCCTCTGGCTGCTCGTGCGCCACGGCCGCCCGCTGTCCGGCGGCTCGACCATCACCATGCAGGTGGTGCGCCTGCTGCTCGGCGAGCACGACCGCTCCCTTCTGGGCAAGATCAGGCAGGCGCTGCTGGCGCTCACGCTGGAGCGGCGGCTGCCCAAGGACGAGATCCTGCGCCTCTACCTGGCGCTGGCGCCGTTCGGCGGCAACCTGGAGGGCGTGCGCGCGGCGTCGCTTGCCTACTTCGGCAAGGAGCCCAGGCGGCTCTCGGTGGGCGAGGCGGCGCTGCTCGTCGCTATCCCGCAGTCGCCCGAGGCCCGGCGGCCCGACCGCTTTCCCGAGGCGGCCCGGCGCGCGCGCAACCGCGTGCTCGCCCGCATGCACGCCGCCGGCGCGATCTCGCAGGAGGAGATGGCCCGCGCCAGGGCCGAGCGCGTTCCCACGGTCCGGCGCGACTTCCCCCTGCTGGCGCCGCATCTCGCCGACGCGCAGCTGGAGCAGCACCCGGACCGCCCGGCGCACCGCCTGACCCTCGACTATCATGCCCAGGCCAACATCGAGGCGCTGGTGCGCGACTACGTGGCCGGCGCAGGCGCTCACCTGTCCGCGGCGGTGGTCGTGATCGACCACCGCACCGGCGAGGTCGTCGCCTACGTCGGATCGCCCGGCCTCCTGGATGCCGGCCGCTTCGGCGGCGTCGACATGGCGATCGCCATCCGCTCGCCGGGCTCGACCTTGAAGCCGCTCATCTACGGCCTCGCCTTCGAGCTCGGCATCGCCCATCCCGACACGCTGATCGACGACGCGCCCACGCGCTTCGGCATCTACGTGCCCAAGAACTTCGACCACGACTGGCACGGCACCGTCACCATCCGCGCGGCCCTGATCCACTCTCTCAACATTCCCGCGGTGAAGGTGCTGGAGGCGCTGGGCGCAGGCCGGCTCCACACCCGCCTGCATCAGGCCGGCATCACCCCGGTGCTGCCGAAGGGCAGCGAGCCGTCGCTCGCCATGGCGCTGGGCGGCGTGGGCCTGCGCCTCGTCGACCTGGCTCAGCTCTATGCCGGCCTGGCACGCGGCGGCGAGGTCGTGGTGCTGCGCTACCGCCGCGAGCCTGCACCGGCGAAGACCGGCCTCGAGGCGCCCAAGGGGCCGACGGACGGCCAGCGCCTGCTCTCCGCGGTGGCGGCCTGGTACGTCGGCGACATCCTTTGCCGCGCCCTGCCGCCCGCCAACGCCAAGCCCGGCCTCGTCTGCTACAAGACGGGCACCTCCTACGGCTTCCGCGACGCCTGGTCCGTCGGCTTCGACGGACGCCACACCATCGCCGTGTGGGTGGGCCGGCCGGACGGCGCCGCCACGCCGGGGCTCACCGGACGCGCCTCTGCTGCGCCGCTGCTGTTCGACGCCTTTGCGCGCCTCTCCGTGCATCGCACGCCGCTGGGGCCTGCGCCCTTCGGCGTGCTGCGCGTCAAGTCCGGCAACGATCTGCCGCCGCCCCTGAAGCGCTTTCGCGAGGGCCGGGTCGACGACCCCGCGTCCGACAATCAGGCAGAGCCGGCTGTCAAGATCGCCTTTCCCCCGGACCGGGCCGAGATCGAGGTGGAGGAAGCCGACGGCGGCGTCCTCGTCAAGGCCGAGGGCGGCGCGCTGCCCCTGGTCTGGCTGCTCGACGGCGAGCCCATCGCCTCGGAGCCCGGCCGGCGCGAGGTGGAGCTGCCGTCCGGTCGCCGGGGCTTCTTCAAGCTGACGGTGATCGACGCCAGAGGCCGCTCCGACCGCGTGACCGTCAGGCTCAAGTGAGCGAGACCGCCGCTTGCACCCGCCCTGCGGTGGCCACAAAGGGAAAGGACGTGGCCGCCTCTCTGAGCCACGTCCCCCGCTTTACCCCGCTCGCCTGCAGCCTTCGTAACCGTGACACCCAGCGGGCTGGGGGCATGCTGGACCTGCCCCGATCGCGACGCTTGCGGACGACCCATAATGGCGCAGGATCGGCCGAGCTCGGTTTCACGTTTGCGTCACCCCGTCTCATGATAGGCGTCAAGTGATATAGGAGAGCAGACCTTGCGCATGGCCGTCTCGCCGCCGTGCCGCCCCAATCGATCCGTAGGCTCTGCAATGCCGGGTGCAGAGGTTCAGTCTTGCATGCTCACGCCGCCGCGCGACGCCGACGAGGCGTTTTTCCGCCTTACCCCCGACCTGCAGGAGATCGCCGAGTACATCGCCGCGAGCCTGCTCGATGCGCACGAGCGCAAGCGCCTGGCCAGTCTGCTGGCCGAGTATTTCGCAAGTCTGGCGCGCGCCCAGGCACGCCCCGACCTGCGGCTGGTGGTGTCCGATGGACCCCACAACTCGTAGCAACTCGTAGATCGGGTTGGGCCGAAGGCCGTAACCCGACATCGGCAAGCACGCCGGTGGGCCCGATCGGCAGCGCGCTCCAGCCCGCGAACGCGGCGCGCCCGGCCAGCGTCTCCTCGAGGCGGAGGAGCGCGTTCCACTTTGCGGTTCGCTCGCCGCGGGCGATGGACCCGACCTTGATCTGCCCGGCGTCCCAGCCCACCGCGAGGTCGGCGATGGTGGTATCCTCGGTCTCCCCGGAGCGGGCCGAGACGATGGCGGCGAGCCCCGCGGCTTGCGCCGCCTCGAGCGCAGCCAGGGTCTCCGTCACCGTTCCCGCCTGGTTCGGCTTGATGAGCGCACAGGTGGCAAGCCGCTGCGACGCCGCCTCGGCGACGCGGGCGGCATTCGTCACCAGCAGATCGTCGCCGACCACCTGGACGCGGTCGCCGACGGCCGCGGTAAAGCGGCGGAAGCCCTCCTCGTCGTCCTCGCCGAACGGGTCCTCGATGGAGAGGATCGGATAGCGCGCGAGCCACGACAGCAGCAGCTCCGCCATGCCGTCGCGGTCGAGCTCGCGGCCCTCGAGCGCGAGCCTGTAGCGCCCGTCCTTGCCGAAGTCGGAGGCAGCAACGTCGAGCGCAATGTGCACGTCCTGGCCCGGCATATAGCCCGCCGCCTCGATGGCGCGCAGGAGAAGGTCGAGCGCCTCCTCGTTGCTGCCGAAGACTGGCCACCAGCCGCCCTCGTCGGCGACACCGCCGGCACGTCCGCTCTCGCGCAGCAGGCGTCCGGCGGCGTGGTAGACCTCGGCGGTGCGATCGAGTGCCTCGGCGAAGCTCGCCGCCGACGGGCACATGACCAGGAAATCCTGGATGTCCACACGCCGCCCGGCATGCGCCCCGCCGCCGAGGATCTGGATCTCGGGCACCGGGATGCGCATTGGTCGCCCCTGCGCCAGATGCGCGTAAAGCGGCACGCCGGCGGCCGCGGCCGCCGCGTGCAGGGCGGCCATCGACACGGCGATGGTGGCATTGCCGCCGAGACGCCCCTTCTGCGGTGTGCCGTCGAGCTCGATCAGGCGCCGGTCGATCGCCGCCTGGTTGGCGATGTCCATGCCCCGCAGGGCCGCGGCGATCTCGGTCTCCACATGCTGCACGGCGCGCCGTACGTCCCAGCCGCCCAAGGCCTTGCCGCCGTCGCGCAGATCGTACGCCTCGCCTGAGCCCATGGAGGCGCCGGCGGGGGCGATGGCGCGCCCGCAGAGGCCGTTGTCGAGGGTGACCTCGGCCTCCACCGTCGGCCGCGCGCGCGAATCCCACACCCGCCGGCCCTTTACGCGCGCAATCCTGCTCATGCTTTGCTCTCGTCCTTGACGTGCAACGCCGCGGCCCATGCCTCTCGTATCCAAGCGAGGCGCGCCGGCGGGGTGGCGATGAGGGGGATGGCAGCCGCCCGCACGAGGTCGCGGTCGGCGTCGGTGGTGATGTATTCCACCGGCGACTTGCCGTCGACGCGGGCGAGGAAGAGCGCCGGCAGCAGGCACGCCGCCCGCGTCTCGATCTCGTCTCTCGCCGCAGCCGGGAGCGCCTCGAGGTAGGCGATACAAAGGGTCTCGAAGGCCGCCAGGAACCGCGGCGCCGCGGTCCTGTTCCACAGGCACTTGAGAAGCAGGTGGTTGAGGCAGAAGGCGAGATCAAAGGCCGGATCGCCCCAGCAGGCGCACTCCGCATCGAGCAGCACCGGGCCGTCCGGTCCCGCGAGGATGTTCTTGGGGCTCACGTCGCCGTGCACCAGCGCTTGGTGGCAGGCGAGGGTCGAGCGGGACAGCGCCATCAGCGCATCGCCCAGACCTGGATGGCGCCGCGCCGTCGCCTCGAGGTAGGGCTCCAGGCGGATGGCGTGGAACGTGGCATCGTTGGCGAACTCATCGGCCAGCCGCGCATTGTCCATCGTCGCCGCGTGGATGCGCGCGATGGTCCGCCCGACCTGCGCGGCGAAGCCGACGTCGGCCTGCCCGCCGCGCAGCAGCGCCTTCCACACCGGATAGCGCTCCGGCGGGAAGTACGGCATGGCAAACAGGCCGCGCCCGGGGTCGTGAAACAGGACCTCCGGCACCGCCTCGGGGACGATGGCCCTTGCCGCCTGGAACCAGGCGGCCTCTGAGGCATTGCGGTTGACGGGCGCCCGCCACTCCGCGGCAACGCGCAGCTTCGCCAGCGCCCGCTTGACCACGAGGGGCCGCGCCGCCCCTTCGACCTTCCAGATGTCCGAGGCCACGCCGCCGGTCAGCACCACGAAGCGCGGACGCACGCCGGCTGGGATGAGGCCGGCCTCGGCGAGCGCGGCGGCGACCTCGGCTTGGGCCGCGTCCGCCTCGTCACCCGCTGTCGATGTTGCCGGCTCGGCCACGATCTCACACCACCCGGTTGAGCAAGGGCTCGCCCGCCGCCAGCCGGCGGCAGTTCTCGACGATCACGCCGATGCTGCGCCGCCAGGTCCCGTCGGTCAGCCAGGCGATATGCGGCGTTGCCACCACATGGGGGGAGGCCAGCAGCGGATGGCCGGGCCGCGGCGGCTCGTCGGCGAGCACGTCGAGCCCGGCGGCTGCGATGTGCCGCCGCTCCAGCGCCTCGGCCAGCGCCGCCTCGTCGATCAGGGGCCCGCGCGCGGTGTTCACGACGATGGCCCCCGGCTTCATGCGCGCGATGCGCTCCCGGCTCAGCAGGGCCCGGGTCTCGCCCGTCAGCGGCACGTGCAGCGAGACGATGTCGGCCTCGGCGAGCAGCCGCTCGAGCGGCACCAGCTCGACATGGGCGTCCGTCGTCCGCGGACTGTGGACGATCACTCTCGCACCGAGCGCGCGCAGAACGGCCGACAGCCTGCGGGCGACCGCGCCATAGCCGACGAGCCCGACGCAGCGCTGGCCGATCTCGCCGGCCCCGTCGATGAGCGCGGCGCGCGCCGGCCAGCCGGCGTCGGCGCGCACGTCGTTGGCGATCGGCACCATGCGGCGCAGGCAGGCAAGCATCAGGCCCAACGCCAGCTCGGCGACCGCCGCGGTGTTGGTGCCCGGCATGTTGCACACGGCGATGCCGTTCGCCTTGGCATGGGCGAGATCGATGGCATCGACGCCGATGCCGATCTTGTGCACCAGCCGCAGCCTCGGCGCCGCCTGCATCAGCGCCGCGGTCACGGGCGCCAGCACGTGCAGGAGCACCTCCGCCGAGTCCAGCTCGCGCATGAGGCCCTCCCGGTCCGCCTCGTCGAGCCGGACGATCTCGACGACCGCAGGGTCCGCCCCGGCGACGATGGCGCAGATGCTCGGCGGGGCGTCGTAGGGCAGAACGGCTCTCATTGCGGGCAGACGGCCTCCAAGGTGCGCTTCGCGGCTGGAAGCGATGCTAGAAGAACGGGTTGCAAGCCGCAATTGTTTGCGGCACCACTTTTTCGATCTGCCGCACGAGAGCGGCGCGAGGGGCAACGTCCGTGCGCACCTTCACCGACCATCGGCTTCTGTCGCTCAACACCGCCACCGTGCGCAAGCAGGGCGACCTGTTGGCGATCTTCGACGCCTGCGCCCGGCTCGGCATCCGCGGCGTCAGCCCCTGGCGCGACCAGGTCGCCGCCGTCGGTCTGGCGCAGGCCGCGCGCGCCGTCCGCGACCTCGGGCTCGCCCTGTCGGGCTACTGCCGCGGCGGCATGATGACCTCCGACGCCGCGCGGGTGCAGGAGGCGCGCGACGACAACAAGCGCGCGGTCGACGAGGCCAAGGAGCTGGGCGCGCCCTGTCTGGTCCTCGTGGTGGGCGGCTTCCCGCAGTTCTCCCGGCCCGGCAGCACGCCGTCGAAGGACATCGACGCCGCCCGGGCGCAGGTCGCCGAGCGCCTGGCCGAGCTTCTGGAGTACGCCCTCAGCGTCGCCATGCCGCTGGCGATCGAGCCGATGCATCCTATGTACGCCGCGGACCGCGGCTGCGTGAACACCCTGGGCCACGCCCTCGACCTGTGCGACGCACTCGACCCCGGCCGCAGCGGCGCGCTCGGCGTTGCCGTCGACGTCTACCACACCTGGTGGGACCCGCAGCTCGCTGCCCAGATCGCGCGCGCCGGCAGAGCGCGCCTCCTGGCATTCCACGTCTGCGACTGGCTGGTGCCGACCACGGACCTGCTAAACGACCGCGGCATGCCGGGCGACGGCTTCATCGACATTCATAGGGTCCGCGGCTTGGTCGAGGCGCAGGGCTTCGACGGCTTCTGCGAGGTCGAGATCTTCTCCGACCGCTGGTGGGCCCAACCGCTGGACGAGGTGCTCGCCACCTGCATTGAGCGCCACAAGTCGGCGGTGTAGGTTGGGGCAACCCCGGCGAACGCCTGGCGAAAGCCGGGGGCAGACCCAACACGCGTCGGATTGGCAAGCGTTGGGTCTGCGCTTCGCTCGACCGGACCTACGCGCTCAGCCGTTGCCGGTCACCCGCAGGATGGCGCGGATCGTGGCCTCGACCGGCCCGGTGATCAGGTGCGGCAGGATGTTCAAATCGACGCCCGTCTGAGCGCCGACGATCGGCAGCACCAGCAGCCCGACGATGAGGATCATCATGCCGTAGGGCTCGAGCCGGGCGAGCGGATACGCCAGGAGGTTGGGGAGCACGCCCACGGCCACCCGGCCGCCGTCGAGCGGCGGCAGCGGCAGCATGTTGAAGACCGCCAGGACGACATTGATGATGAGGCCATTGCCCAGGTTCAGCGCGACCCATCGCCCGGCCTCCGGCGGCAGATAGGCGACGAGATGGAGGAGCAGCCCCGCGACCGTGGCGAGCGCGATGTTGATGCCCGGCCCGGCTAGGGCCACCAGCACCATGTCGCGGCGCGGGTTGCGCAGGGCATTGAAGTTCACCGGCACCGGCTTGGCATAGCCGAAGAGCACGGGCGAGCGCACCAGGAGGAGCAGCGCCGGCATCAGGATGGTGCCGAACAGGTCGACGTGCTTCAGCGGATTGAAGGTGACGCGGCCCAGCCGATAGGCGGTATCGTCGCCCAGACGGTGGGCGACGAAGCCGTGCGCGGCCTCGTGCAGGGTGACGGCGATCAGCACCGGCAGCACCCAGGTGGAGGCCGTGTACAGCATCGTCTCCCACTGCATCGGCTGCCTCGTCCATTGCCGCTCTTGCGGCGCCGCCAGGATCGCGAGGTGTGGCCCGCTTGCGCCAGACCACGTGACAGCGCTTTAGATAGCAATCCTGCGGCATCGCGCCTAGCCAGCCTCGCGTGCGAGACCGGGCCAGGCCAGCCACGGCTATCTGCCGCAGGCCTCGAGGGCGTGGCGGGCCAGGGTCGCGCGCGAAAGCCCGCGCCGCTCGAGCTCGGCGTCCGGCAGCCGCGCCAGCTCTTCATAGTTGGCCGCGGCGCTGTAGTGGTCGGCCATCACGCCGATGCAATCGGCGATCCATCCGCCAATCGACGCGATGCGTTCGGCTGCCGTGCGTCCGCTGTCGGGGGCTGCTGCAACGATGACCCTCATGGTCTCTCCTCCTCGCATGCTGCAGGATTGGTCGCGCTGAGGCAGGAGGAGGTTCAAAGCGCCCCACTGCACTCGGCAAAGCGAGATGGGTCAAGCGAAGCGCAGGCCTGGCCGCGGTGGCGCGGTGGACTTCAAATACGCGGCGGAGTGGCTTGCCTGGGAGAGCCCCATCCCCGTCTCCCTCTCGCTCCCCTTGCGCGAGGACCGCTACGCCGGAGCGCCCGGCCTTGCCGGCGAGGGCAAATGACGCCGTCATCGCCCGGCAATTCGACGACCACATCTGCTCCCATCAGATAATACGAGGCGTCGCGTCTGAGGATCGATGGTGAAGGCCGCGACGGGCTCAGTCCGCCGACCGGGGCGAGAATCAATGGGCCGGTTTCGGAGCAGCATTTCTTGTACTTCTTGCCGCTGCCGCACGGACAGGGATCGTTGCGGCCGACCTTCGCGCTGCCCTGCGTCGCCGGCGTGTGCAGCAACGCCCGGTCGCGCACGCCGAGCTCGGCATGCAGCTTGTTGTACAGCTGCGCGAAGTCCTCGGTGAGCCCTTGCGGCGAGAGCTCGTCAGTCCGGAAGAAGCGCCATCGGCTCTTCCGGTCCAGCAAGTCGCAGAGCTTGTCGAAAGCCGTGCGTGGCTCGCCGGCGTCGGCCGCAATCTGCGCCAGGCCAAGCCCGGCCTCCAGCGAGTCCGGCTCGATCAGCAACGCCTGGCCATAGCATTCCCGAGCACGCCCACGCCGGCCGATGACATATTGGAAGCGCGCCAGCCTCAGGTGATTTACGACATCCTGGGGATGGCGACCGACCGCCTCCTTGATCTCCGCCAGCACCTCCGGCGCCGGTCGCGTCTGCCACCTGTACTTCGCGTCAATGAGCTTCAGCGGGCCTTTGTCATTGTCCACGCTGGCGCGCCCAGCGGCAAGACGCCGGAGCAGGGCGCCCATCATCTGCATGCGGGCTTCCTGGGTGAATTCGAAATCCACCCATTGGCCACAGGAGACGCACGGAATATCGTCGCCGACGAAATAGGCAGGCCCCGACGTGCTCCTGCTCGTCACGACGGACCGGACCTCGTAGCGGTTGACGTCGCCGCATCTCTCGCAGCGCAGGGTCAGAGCCACGCTGCCGTCCGGCTCGCGAAAGTCGCCGGCGGCGAAGGCCACCTTGCGTGCGCGGTCGCGTTGCCGGTGCGTCCTGACGCGCTCGCCGATGCGCTTCAGCTCGGCATGCTCTTGCCCCGTCAGGACGCACAACAGGTAGAAGCACCCGTCGATCATGGGCTGCTGACGCCTGAGGTGCGGCTCGATCAGGTCGATCAGCTGCCGGTCGGGCACAGCCGCGGCGAGGCTGCACCAGCCTTCGTGGTCGTCCCGGAACAGGTTGTGGAAACGCTCGACGGCGAATTCGAGCGCTGGCGCGCCGCCCACCATCTCGAGCACGCTGCGGCCGTAGATCCTCTGCGATGCGTCGAGGCTGTCCCATCGCGCAGACAGGGCCAGCGCGGCCGGCCCCCCGATGCGGACAAGCGCCGTCTGGGCGGCCTCGCAAAGGAAATCGCCTTCTTCCTCGCCGAGACAGTCGATCAACATCGGGATCGTGTCGAGGAGCCGCAGCTCGCCCGCCAGGTTCACCAGATGCACGGCTCCCCACTCGTCCCATGCCTCCGCCATGCGCTCCTCCACGCCGCGCGCGACATCCGCGGCCGGGAACGCCGCGAGGCGCTCGATCAATTGTGGGGCATGGCGGTTGTCGGGGAGGTCGAGCGCGAGTGCATCCAGCGCCGCCTCCATGGAGAGGCTGGCAGCCCCGATCTCGGGGCGCTCGAACGCGTGCAGCACGGCGGTGATGGCAAACCACGCCATGTCCATGGGGGCCGCAGCCTCCAGGGAGTCCATGCTCGTGACGATGGCGAGAGCCGTCTGCGTTGTGACGGACGCGCCGCGGTGTCGCTCCAGCAGGTCTCTCGCCGCGGGCCAAGGCTCCGGATCGGCCAGGATGCGGTCGCAATCCTCCAAAGGGGCCTCGGCAGCGAACAGTGGCTGCAGCGAGCAGAACGGCTGACCGCCGCGTCCCTCGATCAGCTCTCTTGCCTTCTCCTTCAGGGCATCGTTGCCGAAGAGCGCGCGGTGGACGGTCAGCAACAGCCGGTCTCCCTCGGCCGGATCGTCACACAGGGCGCGTGCACACATCTCGGCCAATGGCACCAAAGCACCGGGGTTCAGAATTGCCGTGGGCCGCAGCAGAGCCTTCAACAGCACGGTCTTGGCGAGGCTCCGGTCCTGAAGCTGCGCGACACGGGCGGTCGCCTCGTCGAGCAACGGCAGGGCATCCGATCTGGGCAGCTGGATGAGGGCGTCGAGGACCGCCGCGGTCTTCTCCTGGTCGAGAAGGCTTGCCTCCATGTGCCGGGCGAGGAGCCGAGACACGTCATCGAGCGGTCCTTCGACAAGGAGGGGGGTGGCGCGGGCGCCCAGATGGCCGCTCCATCCGCTCCAGCGCTCGACGACGGCCGGCCTCAGGTTTGCGAACAGCCGGGCCGGCAGAATGCGAAGGGCGTCTTCAAGGATGTCGCGGTCGTCGCTATCGAGCCAGCGGCGCAGCGCCAGGTCGTGGAACCAAGCCTCCTCCATGGGGCGGCAATACTGCGGGCCGCGCAACTGGGCCTGCTCGTACCGGCGCAGCGCCCACGTCATCACGTCCGGGGCGTCCAGCTTGCCTTTGGCGCATTCGATCCGATCCAGCACAAAAGCCCCCATCCCCAGGAACGCGATGCACTCGAAACGCCCGACAATTCGCTCACAGCGTCGAGCAGCGCAGGTGCTCGGGCCTTCTACCCTTCACCGAGCCCCTGCCAAACAAGCGCGAGTGCCGGATGGGGGCTCGCTTGTGGATAATTGGCTCCCCGGCACGCTCCGCATCCAAGCTCCCGGCCACTTCCGCAACACGGGGGGCGATGGACGCGCTCACGTTGGAGCGACCCGATCCAGCTGTGAACGCCATGCTGCGACGCCGTGAACAGCCCTAAGCCGAAATGCGCGCCCCAGCCCAGGGATATCGGCCCGGCCACTTCGCTCTCGATGGTCAGCCGAGCACGCCCGCAACCTCCCTGCTGCGCGCCGCCGTGGCGATACGACTCGAACCGAGGACGGTGGGAAACGGACGGGTCCTCGCAAGGAGGCCCTGGACACGCCATCCTGGAGACCGGGCAAGCCGGGGGCGGGTTTCACAGTTGCCGAACTGGCGACCTACTACCTGCCGCGCCCGGTGCCGGCGGCCGACGTCATGACGTTCGGGGCGGCAAGCATTCGTGCAGATGCCCCAGTGGAAGATGCAGCACGCATGATGCTCCAGCATCGCATCAGCGGTCTGCCGGCATTTTTGCCTCCTCGGCCGCGGTCAGTGAACACCGCAGGCCCGCCAGCGAGCAAAGGGGGCCGGCAGCCCTGCGGGACTCGGCGTTGCCCCAGAATGCGGCTCTATCCGCCAGAGGCCTTGATGCAGCGCAACCCCCCTGGCTGGCTGAACGCTTAAAGAGAACGCTCGCGGCACAGTCCTACAGCGCCGGAAATGACCATCATCACCTTCACCATGAATCCCGCAATCGACGTGTCGACGGCCGTCGGACGGGTGGTGCCGAGGCACAAGCTGCGCTGCACATCGGTGCGACGTGATCCGGGTGGCGGCGGCATGATCGTGCCAGAAGGCTCTACATCCTTGACCCGCTCGATCAGTAGGTCGCCCTGCACGTATATCTCGGTCATGATGTGCCTCGTGGAATTTTGTCGAGACCCCGAGCCCCCAGCCTTTGCGAAATAGGTTCCCCCAGGCCCCTCCCTCGCCTTGACCTGGGTCAATGGCCTTGAAGGTCGTCCCCGTCCTGACGGGCGCCGTTGCACCGATCATCGAACCAATTTCCTACACCTGCGCCCAGGCCCCGATATCGACCTGCTCATCCGCTAGGTCGGGCTCGCGGCAATGCGCCAGCACGAAGGCGCGCGCCGCGTCGCGCAGCCGGACCGCCGCCGTGAAGTCGGCACCTTCAGGCTTGATCGGTGCGCCGATGTCAACGCTGATCTCGCCGCGCCGCGGCCGCCATTGTCCGCCGCGCAGAATGGACCGCGTCCCCCGGATGGCGACGGGAACGACAGGCACCCCGGCCTGCGCCGCGGCGAGGAACGCCCCGAGCCGGAAACCGAGAAGGCCCGGCATACGCACAAGGGTTCCCTCGGGAAAGGAGACGATGCGCTCGCCGGCCTTCGCTGCGGCGACGGTGACCTCCGTATCTTCCACTCCGGCCTTCGGATCCAGGCGATGCACGAACAGGGTGCCGATGCGGCGCAGGAACGGGCCCGCCACCGCTTGGCGCCCAAGCTCGCCCTTGGCGACGAAGGAGAGCTTGCCGGGGATAGCAGCCGACAGCACGGCGCCGTCCAGATAGCTCGAGTGGTTGACGACCAGAATGACCGCCCTGTCCGGCACCTCGGCCTGCGCCGAGATCTTGATTGGCGTGCCGGTGAGCCTGAACAGGGTGCGCGCCGCCGCGCCAATGACGGCATGCCGGATAGGCCGGCGCGGCAACAGGACCACCAGCGGCCATGTCAACGTGGCGATAACACCGACGACAAACCACCAGTACGCCGCATAGGCCATGTCGCCGAACGTGCGCGCCGCCCTCTGACAGCGGTTGACGAGCCCTCCCGCCTCCAGCCGGAGGAGCTGCCACCACAGCGCCCGGTGCGGCCGGCCAAGCGCGCCGGTTTCATAGAGCGCCCGGGCCGCCGAGCGACGGATCTTGCCGCTCGAGGTCTTGGGCACCGTGTGCGGAGGTGCCAGAAAGATCTCATCAGGCTGCAGATCGAGGAGGGAGGTCGACGCTTCGGAGATTTTGCGTTGCAGCTGCGCCAGCTCCTCGGGATCGGTGAGGCGCGTCTCGGTAAGTAAGATGAGCCGCTCGGTACCGGTCTGCGGGTCAGGACTGGGAAAGGCTGCCACGCAGCCGCGCCGCACGCCGGCGATGCCGCCCACGAACTCCTCGAGCTCTTGCGGATAGATGTTGCGGCCGGCGCGCTTGATCATGTCCTTGGTCCGGCCGGTGATGTACACATCCCCTTCGGCGACGTAGGCGAGATCGCCGCTCTCCAGCCACTCTCCGTCGAACAGGCCGCGCGTCTTCTCCGCGTTGCGGAAATACCCCTTCGTGGCCGATGGCCCCTTGAACTGCAGGCGCCCTTGGTGGCGCTCGGGCAGCTCGTGACCGCCCTCGTCCACGATCCTGATCTCGTGGCGCGGCAGCGGCCGGCCGCAGGCCACGAGCTCAATGGCCGTCCTGTCAGCCGGTGCGGCCTGCTGCGCGATGGCGTCGCGGGCGAGCGAGGTCCGGCTCACGCGGTCGATGATGGGCGTCCGCCCCACCGGGGGAAAGGCGAGGCCGACGGAACACTCCGCCAGTCCGTAGACGGGCGCCATGGCCCCGGCGCGAAAGCCAAAGGGCCCGAACCGCTCGGCGAAGCGGGCGATGGTCGCCGGGCTGACCGGATCCGCGCCGTTCACGACCATGCGCAGCGTGGAGAGATCGAGCCCTGCAATGTCCTCGTCGCGCACATTCTTGAGACAAAGCTCAAAGGCGAAGTTGGGTGCCGCCGAGAGCGTGGCATGGTGGCGGTGGATCGCCCGCAGCCACCGCGCTGGATCGGCAAGGAAGGCGAGCGGCGGCATGATGATGGTCGGCGCGCCGTAGTAGAGGCACCCGAGCCAGGCGCCGATCAGCCCCATGTCGTGATAGAGCGGGAGCCAGCTCACAAACACATCGCTCGAGCTCGCCTCGATCGCCTCGCCCATTGCGCGGATGTTGGCCAGCAGATTGGCATGCGACAGCACAACGCCCTTGGGGTCGCCGGTGCTGCCCGAGGTGTATTGAATGAGGGCGGTCGTATCCCGGTCTGCCGGCATCGCCGAGGCAAGCACCCCATGCCTGCCGAGCTCGGCCCCCGTCACCACCTGTTCGAGGCTTTCCACAAGGCCCCCGAGGAGCCCGCCGACCCGCCGGATGTCCTCGTCGGTTACGAGCAGGCGCGCTTCGGCGTTGCGCAGGATGCCGGCCTGCCGGCGCAGGTGATCCTCGACCTGGGCACGCCGGAACGGCGGGTAGATCGGCACGGGAATCGCGCCTGCGAGCAGGACGCCAAAGAAAGTGAAGAAGAACGCCGCCTCCGTCGGCAGCATGATCGCCACCCGATCGCCACGGCCAACGCCCTGCATCAAGAGGCCGTGCGCGATGGCCCGTGCGTTGCGGTCGAGCTCGCCGTAGGTGATGGCCGTGTGCGCCTCGTCGCTGCGCCACAGCAGGATGTGGGGTCGGGAAGCATTGGCCTTGACGTGGGCGGCCAGCACCTCGATCAGGGTCGCGGCCGCTGTCGGTTCCATGACAGCGGGCAGTGCCACACGCTCGATCGCCTCTATCGCTGGCGGAGGAACCGTGGGCGATGCTGCAAGCACGCCCGCAAGCAGGTCTCTCGGGCAGCGGGCGTCGCCAATGAGGCTGTCGGGCAGGCGGACCTTGAACTCGCGATCGAGACGCAAGAGCAGCTCCGCCCGGCCGAGACTGTCGAGGCCGACGTCCCGATCGAGATCGCTGTCGAGATCGAGCCTCAGCGTATGGCCCCTGCGAGGGTGAAGCTCGACGGCCAGCTCGCGCACGACGTCAACGATGCGGGCCGAGATCACGTCTTCCCGGGCAGATGCTACGGTAGTCTGTTCCCTGGCAGAGCTCATGGCGACAAGCGCTCCCGCGGGCAAAGATCAGCAAGGCCCTGCAAGCCTTCAGTGTCGGCACCCGAGCTGCACGACGGTCATCTAATCCGCCGACCAGCGGTCTTGATTGATCAACGTCAAAGCCGGTGACAGCCGAGAGGCCAGTCTGGCTTGGCGCGTACCAGCCCGCCCAACGGATGCGGGCGAGGCGCGATAGCGAAGGCGGCAACGGCGTGCCGACGTGATCAGTCTCTTCCTCGCGGGCGACGTCATGACTGGGCGGGGCATCGATCAGGTGCTCCCACATCCGGCTGACCCCCGGCTCTACGAGAGCTACGTCAAGTCTGCATACGACTACGTGGAGCTCGCCGAGCGCGCCAACGGCCCGATCGCGAGGCCGCTGGCCTTCGGCGACATCTGGGGCGATGCCTTGGCCGTGCTCGAGCGCAGGAGGCCCGATGCCCGCATTGTCAATCTCGAGACCGCTGTCACGCAAAGCACAGAGCCGGAGCCGAAGGGCATCAACTACAAGATGAACCCTGCCAACGTGGGCGTGATCACCGCGGCGGGTATCGATTGCTGCGTTCTGGCCAACAACCACGTGCTCGATTGGGGGCACCCGGGCCTGATTGAAACCCTCACCACGCTGCAGCAGGCGGGCGTGCGCTGCGCCGGCGCCGGGCGCGATCGGACCTCCGCGGCAGCCCCTGCAATTGTTCCCGTTGCTGGAGAAGCTCGTCTTCTCGTCTATGCCCTCGCTTCACCCACGAGCGGGGTGCCCGCCGCCTGGGGCGCCACTGCGCACAAGCCCGGCGTTAACCTGCTTCCCAGCCTCTCGGAAGCGTGCGCACAGGTCATTGCCGACGGGATCCACGCTGCCAAGCGGCCGGGTGACATTGTTGTCCTGTCGATCCATTGGGGTCCCAATTGGGGCTATGACATCTCCGACGAGCAGGTTGCCTTTGCGCATCGCCTCGTCGACAGCGGCGCGGCCGACGTGATCCATGGCCACTCTTCGCATCACGTCAAGGGCATCGAGGTCTATCGGCAGAAGCTCATTCTCTATGGCTGTGGAGACTTCATCGACGACTACGAGGGCATCAGCGGCTACGAGGAGTTCCGCGGCGATTTGGTGCTCATGTATTTCCCGGTCGTCCGGGCCGCGGACGGCACGCTTGCCGGCCTCGACATGGTGCCGCTGCAGATCCGCTGCATGCGCCTCCATCATGCAGCACCCGCCGATGCGAGCTGGCTCGCCGACATCTTGAACCGGGAGGGCAAGAGATTCGGACCCCGCATTGGGACCGGCCCAGACCATGTGTTGAAGCTTGTGCGGGCTTGAGGTGCACACATGCAGCTCTCCCGAGCCGACATCATCGGCCACAGCACCGCCCGCACGATTCCTGGGCTGTTCCGCGAGCGGGTTGCCAGGAGCCCGGATGCGATTGCCTATCGGCAATGGGACGCTGCCGCCCGGCAGTGGCAGAATTACAGCTGGAGCGACATGGCGCGGCTCGTCAGGCGCTATCAAGCGGCTTTGAGCGGAGCGGCCCTGGAGGAAGGCGATCGGGTGGCCGTCCAGCTGCCGAACGGAACCGATTGGGTGGCGTTCGACATTGCGGCGATGGCCTCAGGCCTCATTACGGTGCCGATCTACTCCCACGACAGCCTCAGCAACGCGGAGCACATCCTGGCCAACTCTGGCGCACGGCTCATGGTGCTGGGTACCTGGGAGCAGTGGGCTGCTCTGGCCCCCTGGTCCTCCAGGTTTCCGGCGCTGCGGCACGTGTGGGTCCGCAAGGCGCGCACGGTAAACGCGGCCAACGGATCCGCCAGTCTGGCCGTCGCTCCGCTTGCAGATGCCCTCTCATCCACCACGGAAGCGATACCCGAGCCGGAGCTGGCGGCCAATGCGACGGCGACGCTGATCTACACCTCCGGCACGACCGGACCGCCAAAGGGGGTCATGCTGTCCCACTTCGCCATCCTCTGGAATTGCGAGGCGGCAACGAGGTTCATCGCGCCTCTTCCCAGCGACGTATTCCTGTCGTTCCTGCCGCTGGCGCACGCGTTCGAGCGGACGCTTGGCTACTACCTGCCCATGATGGGAGGCGCGACCATCGCGTATGCGCGATCCATTGACACGTTGCGCGAGGATCTCGGCATCATCCGTCCAACGGTTCTCCTCGCGGTGCCGCGCATCTACGAGCGCATTGAGGAGAGGATCCGCCAGGAGAACGATCGGAGCCTTGTCAAAGGCGCCCTGGTGCGGCTGACGGCGGACATCGGATGGCAGCGCCACGAGGCACGCCAACGTCGAGGGCCTGCGCCTGGCTTGGGCCGGCGCCTCCTGTGGCCCCTTCTCGACAGGTTCATCGCCCACCGCCTGCTTGGCGCCCTCGGAGGCAGATTGCGGGTTGCCGCCAGTGGCGGCGCATCGCTGCCGCCGGACACCGCCCGCTTCCTGGTCGGCCTGGGTCTCCCGCTTGTCGAAGGGTATGGTCTCACCGAGGCGGCGCCCGTCGTCACCGCGACGAGGCTCAATGAGATCGTCCCCGGCTCTGTTGGCCAGCCCCTCCATGGTCTGGACATCAAGCTTGGTCCCCAGGACGAGCTGCTCGTTCGCACGCCATCGGTCATGAAAGGCTATTGGCGGGATGAAGCGGCGACCGCCGCTGCGATCGATAGAGATGGTTGGCTGAGAACCGGCGACGTTGCGGAAATTCGCGATGGCCAGGTCTTCATCAAGGGACGGCTGGGGGAGCGGCTTGCCCTGTCCACAGGCGAGAAGGTGATGGCAAGCGCAATCGAAGCCGCGATCCGCCGCGATCCCCTGCTCGATCAGGCCTGCGTCATCGGAGAGGGCCGGCCGTGTCTCGCGGCGATCATCTCCCTCAACCCGGGACGCTGGACGTCTGCGGCATCCGAGCTTGGTGCCGATGCCCAGGCTCCCAACACGGCCAGCGCGGCGATCCTTCACCGGATCAGCCGTTTGCTTTGCGACTTGCCCAAGCATGCCCAGATACGCGCCGTTCATCTCGTCCTGGAGCCATGGACCGTTCAGCAGGGGCTGCTGACGCCGACGCTCAAGATCAAGCGCCAGGCCGTCGAGGAGAGATACGCCAGCGAGATCGAAGCGCTGTATGAGACCCTCAAAGAGGTTCGCAAGGGCCTTCCCGCTGGTCTCGCGTCCCCCGCGCAGGATTCGCCGGATGGTGTGGACCGGCTCGACGTCGCCGAGCCATAGCCCATGTCCAATCCGCGCACGACTGCCGCTGAAGCGAGCCGCCTGGGGCTCGCGTCGTGGTGCCTGTACGACTGGGCCAACTCTGCCTTTCCGACGATCGTCACGACCTTCGTCTTTTCCGTTTATTTCACCCGCGCGGTCGCCGACAACCCGGTCGATGGCGCCGTCCAGTGGAGCCACAGCGTCACTGCTGCCGCGCTTGCCGTGGTGCTGGGCGCCCCGGCGCTGGGCGCGATCGCGGATGGCCTTGGCCGCCGCAAGCCCTGGTTGGCGGCCTTCACCGGCCTGACGGTGGCCGGCACGCTGGCGCTGTGGCTGGTCAAGCCAGCGCCGTCCCACGTCCTGGTCGGGCAAGTGCTCTACGCCGCGGTGGCGACATCCTACGGGTTCGCCATGGTGTTCTACGACGCCATGCTGCGCAGCATCGCCCCGCCCGGATACATCGGCCGCATGTCCGGCTGGGGCTGGGCCCTGGGCTATGGCGGTGGCCTGGCGTCCCTCGTCCTTGCGCTCGTCTTCCTCGTCAACGCCGACCCGCCGCCATTCGGGCTTGCCCGCGAGTCCTACGAGCACGTCCGTGCCACCAGCGTCCTCGCTGCGGTGTGGTTCGGCTTGTTCGCGATCCCCCTGTTCCTGTTCACGCCTGACCGCCCCCCGACCGGCAAGTCTGTCCGGGACGCCGTGCAGACGGGTCTGCGCGGTCTGCTCACCACCATGCGGCGGCTGCTGGCCAATCGTGCCATCGCCCGCTTCCTGCTGGCCCACATGTTCTACACGAACGGGCTCAACACCCTGTTTGCCTTCGGCGGCATCTATGCCGCCGGGACCTTCCAGATGAGCTTCACGGAAGTGCTCACCTTCGGCATCGCGCTCAACATCACCGCGGGCCTCGGCGCAGCAGGCTTTGCCTGGGTCGACGACCTCATAGGATCGAAGAAGACCGTGCTCATTGCCTTGACTGCCCTGAGCGTGCTTGGCTTGGCCTTGGTCTTGGTCGAGGCTAAACCGCTCTTTTTCGTCCTGGGCTCCCTGCTCGGCATCTTCGTGGGACCGGCGCAGGCGGCCGGACGGGCGCTGATGGCACGTCTGGCGCCAAAGGAGCTGGAGACGGAGGCTTTCGGCCTCTACGAGCTCGCCGGCAAGGTGACGGTATTTGCCGGCCCGCTCCTCTTGGGATTCGCAACCGACCTCTTCCGCTCCCAGCGCGTCGGCATGTCCACCATCCTCCTGTTCTTTGTGCCAGGGTTCATCATCCTGCTGCCTTTGAGGGAACCCCGCTGATGGCGCTCTGGCAGCGAGAGCAGAAGTAGCCCGTCCGGCCGCCGGTCTTGATGCTGGCCAGGAGTGCACGGCAGCGCGGACAGCGGCCGCCCGGTTCCCGATGGGCACTCAGCCAATCATCGGGAAAAGCGCTTGCTGGTCCCTCTGCCATCACGCTGCGTGCGATCGCCTGGAGCAGCACCCGTATGGTCGTCTGATACAGTCTCGCCAGCTGGTCGCGTTCCAGATCGCCGACCTGCGTGAGGGGGTGCAGCCGCGCCTGGAACAGGATCTCATCCGCATAGATGTTGCCGATGCCGGCAATGCGCGCCTGGTCCATCAGAGCAGCCTTCAGCGCCGAACGCTTGGCTACAAGGGCGGTCCCGAAAGCGTCGGCGTCGAGGGTCTTCGCCAGCGCATCGGGACCCTGGCTGTGATCCTTCAGGAAGGTTGCGACGTCGCCGGTCAGCCAGATGTGCCCGAGCTTGCGTCGTGAGGTCACGGACGCCCAGCGGTGCTTCCCGAGCCCGATGTGCAGCACCTCGGATTTCGGTGCCGCCGCATCCTCTGCCGAGGTCTCGATCGTGCCGGTCATGCCGAAGTGCAGAATGATGGCGCTGCCGTCATCGAGCCCGGCAATCAGGTGCTTGCCGTGCCTTTCCGTGTTGCGGATACGGCGGCCCACAAGACGGCGTTCAAGCTCCCGCGCCGAGATGCCGTCAAGCAGCCGGGCGTCCTTCACCTTCACGTCCGTGATCCGCTGGCCGGTGGCGGCGTGATCGAGCCTCCGTCTGAAGATCTCGACATCTGGCAGCTCGGGCATGGCTCAAGGCCTGACCTCGATCTCGTTGATGACTTTATCGACGCCAAGCACGCACCAGGCATCGCGCTCGGCCGACTCCCGCTCCGTCTCGGTGGGGACGAGGCCGTCCAAGCGCACGACGGTATTGCGGACGCCGACCCGGACTTGCGTGGCGTCGACGAATGGGTCCTTCTCGAGGACGACACGGACGGCCTCGGCGATCATGTCGGGTCCGTCGTCCTCGGGTGGCTCGACGGCGATGCCGTTGACGACATCGCGCACGCCCGGCACCCACCACGCCATGACCCCGGCGAGTCGCTTGGTGATAAGGGTGGGAACACGGCCGTTCAGCGTGACGATGCCGTCCTTGACCTCGAAGTCGATACTGCCGCGGGCGTCAGCGGGAGCACCCTGCACGAGCTTGCGCTCGCCGTCCTCGAGCTCGCCGAGCTCGAGGTCCTTGAAGCTTGCTTCCTCCATCAGCATGTCGCGCATGTGAACGCGGAGTTCCTTGTCGCTCATGTGCGTCGCCGGCTTGACGTGAAGCCGGTCGGCGATGCCGGCAATGCCAGGCAGCGCCGCTACGCGCTCAAGCGCCAGCTTCTTGGCCTTCACACTCTCCACCTCGCCGCCCAGCACAAGCACGCCGTCGCTGCCGATCTCCAGCTCGCTCGGATGGAACCGCGCGCCCAGGCTCGGCTCGCTGCGCAGCGTGGCCCTCACCTTGGCGAGGAGCTTGAGAGTGTTTCGTGTCGCCCGCTGCTCAGTCGGCGCGGGTGCCCGTGTTTCATGTGCTACAGGGACCGGCTTCTTGGGGTGCGCGGCAAGGTCCGCTTCGAAGCTCGGCACCAGCACGCCGCTCGGACCCTCGGGATCAAACCGCTGATCCTCGATATGGCTCGCATGCACCAGCTCGGCCCGCGTCCAAGGTGCAACAAGCCTGGGGTGATGCCTGAACCTTGTCTGTATGCCGAAAGCCGACTGGGCTGCCTCGCGCGCCGTCTTCTCATCGGGGGCGCGTACGATCGCGGGTCCCCGGTGGGAGCTCGCTTCCCAATTCGGATCGGACAGATCGAGGGGAGAGAGCTGCCAGATCGGCATATGAGCACTCCTGCGGATGCGAGTACGAAACACGCCTCTAGCGGTCGCGATGCCACTTCATCCGCGCGAAGTGGCCCTCCTTGTCGAAGTGGATCTCCATCTCGCCCTTGTAGGCATGCTCGAGCGCATGCCCGATGCGGCGGGGCAGGTGGATGTCGGTTGTCGTCACGACTACCTGCTCAGGGCGTTCCTCGATCCCCATGATCCGGTGCAGCGCGTGCTCGGCGGTCTCGGCCGCTCCCTCGTTGCGCACCAGCCGCAGGATCTCCTCGCGGTGCGCTGCGAAGAAGGCGCCACCCAGCGTGATTTCCCCAGCCGGGTAGTTGTCCTTGATGCGATGACACGCCGGGCAGAGATCATCGGAGGCGCCCGGCGGATTCTCCTCCATCCACTGCCATCTCCCCTCGTGATACACGGCATCACATTGGCTGCAGACCGTGGGCTCGTGGAACTTCTTGCGCGTCTGGTAGGTGTCGTGCACCTCCTCCTGGATGTTGTGCGACTTCATCATGTCATGGCGCGGCTCAGCGCGGTGCAGGTCACGCGTCTTCACGGGCCTGATCCTCCTCTTGAGTGAGCTGCCCCGCAGCGCCGGTCAGCCGAGGGCCCGCACGGCCTCCTTGAACCGCGCCCACTCCATGGCGCCCCAGATCTCGGTGTGGGCATGCCCGAAGGTGCGGATCAGCGCCGACACCTGCGCCGCGGTGGCAAGGTCCGGGGCCTCGAAGATGTCGATATAGTCGTAGGGACCCATCACGGCGTAGCTGTCCTTCCACTTGACCTTGGGGCACTTCGCCTTGACCGCTTCGACGGCCTTGCGCTCAAGGTCCTCCAGCGCCTTTGGAGATTTGACCGCATCGGGCGCCACTCGCGTGAGCATGACAAAGGTCTGCATAACGGACTCCGCGCAGAGACTACGGGCCAGCCACCATGCCGTGCCCGATCTTCTGATTCTTTGACCGATATCAATCCGTAGGCTCAAGCTCTTGAGCCAGCTTGGGCCACCAGCACCCCGCCGCAGCAGAGCGGAGCTGGGCCTGAGCCGCAGGCGGACATCGCCTTCCTTGGCCACTGATTGATCGCAAGGAGCACGGAGGGCCCATACCAGCATGGGCGACAGCGTCATCATCGATGGATCGCATGGGGAAGGCGGCGGCCAGATCCTGCGCACGGCCCTGACGCTGTCGGGAATCACGGGGCGACCACTCACGATCGCACGCCTGCGCGCCGGACGCCCGAAGCCCGGCTTGGCTGCGCAGCATCTGACCGCGGTGCTGTCGGTAGCCGAGCTCTGCCGAGCGGAGGTTTCGGGCGCAACGCTTGGGTCGGAAACCCTTTCATTCCGGCCCACGGTCCCACCTCGAGCGGGCGACTACCTCTTCGATGTGGCGGCAGCCCGCCAAGGGGGCAGCGCCGGCGCTGCAACCCTTGTCCTGCAGACCGTTGCGCTCGTCGCACTATTCGCAAGCGGCACAAGCCGCTTTTGCATTCGCGGCGGAACGCACGTGCCCTGGAGCCCGCCCTATGACTATATCGCCCACGTCTGGCGTCCGTTTCTCGCGCGCATGGGCATGTCGCTCGAGGTCGAATTGGCCCAGGTCGGGTTCCTGCCAGTGGGGCAAGGCGAGATCACGGCTCGCGTCTCCGGGCTCGGGAGCCAGACCAGCGCCCACCTCAAGCCGGTGGAGATCATCTCGCGAGGGCCGCTTCGCTCGGTGTCGGGCCGTGCGATTGCAGCCAATCTGCCATCGCATATTGCCCAGCGCATGGCTGCCCGGGCGACGGCATTGCTAACGAGCTCGGCTCCGGCCATCAGCATACGAGCGGAGGACGTCAGTGCCGCCAGTCCCGGTGCCGGCATCTTCCTCACCGCCGAGTACGAGCACATGAGCGCCGGCTTCAACGCCTTTGGAGCCCGAGGCAAGAGCTCGGAGACGGTCGCCGCCGAGGCAGCTGGCGCACTGCTCCAACACTTGAGAAGCGGCGCTGCGCTCGATGTGCACCTGGCCGATCAGGCGCTCCTGCCGCTCGCACTCGCGTGCGCGCCGTCGACATGCACCTGCGAAGGGGTGACGCGACACCTCGAAACCAACGCCTGGGTGATCGGGCAGTTCGGCATCGCCGACGTCCTGATCGAGGGACGAGAGGGCGGCCCGGCGCTCATTTCGGTCAGGCCCAAGGTGGCGGCTGCCGCCCCCCAAGGGAGGCCGGCTTGAAGAGCACGGACTGCGTTGCCTTCCTGCAGTGGGCGTTGCCGCATCTCAGCCTCAGCTGGCGCGGCTTCCGCAAGGTGCGCAGCCAGGTCTGCAAGCGCATCCGCCGCCGCATGCAAAGCCTCGGACTGGAAGACTTCGCCGCCTACCAGGGCCATCTCGACCGCCACCCGGAGGAATGGGCGATCCTGCATGAGGAGAAAGAGGAGAGGCACTATCTCTGTGAACGCAGCTTCGGTGCCTTCGAGCGCTGCCTGAGGCTGCCCGAGACGATCGATGAGAACAAGCTCGAGGCGCGCTTCGACAAAGGCGTGCTGAAGATCACCGCGGCCAAGAAGCCGGAGGCCATCAAGGCCGAGCGCAAGATCGAGATCAAGAAGCCTTGAGCAACGTTGGCGGCGTGCCATGGCACGCGCCGCCGTCCTATGCCGAGGCAATCGGCGTTCCCAAATGAAGACGAGTTGCGGGGCCCCCACCTTTCTCAAGATCGTCCCCCGGGCGGCTTGCTGCATCCGAGGCCAGCGAGCACCAAAGAGAGCGTCATGTACAAGCATATCCTGATCGCAACCGACGGGTCCGAGCCAGCCGAGAAAGCGGTGACCCACGCCCTGGCCCTTGCCAGGCAGCTCAAGACCAGAGTCACGGCAGTCATGGTGACGCCGCCGAGAACGCTCCTGACTCCGCTCGGTCAGGACCTCGAAAAGGCCGCCACGGCACGCGCCAGAGAGATACTCTCGGCTGTCCGCGGCGCTGCCAGGAAGGCCAAAGTGCCCTGCACAACCCTGCACGTGCCGGATCAATTCCCGGCGGAGGGCATCCTTCAGACGGCCAAGTCCGGTGCCTGCGATCTGATCGTCATGGCGGCGCATGGAGGGCACGGCTTAACCGATCGTCTCATTGGCAGCCAAGCGACCAAGGTGCTGACGGAGAGCACGATACCCGTGCTCGTTTGCCGATAAGCGCACCTGACGAACCAGGGAGAGCGCGAACCCCGCGCCCACTTGGAGACACGCGCCGACAGGATTGATCCCGATCAAGGCGCCTCGCTGCCTGGGGACGCCAGTTTGATCGCAGGTTCCGGCAGACCTCGCGTCCGGCAATCCTCGAGCCGCCAGCATCATGCCCGTCCACAACACGGAGATCGCCAGCGCCTTCGACCATCTTGCAGATCTTCTCGAGATCGAAGGTGCCAACCCGTTCCGCGTGCGCGCCTATCGTAACGCCGCGCGCACGATCGGCGACCTGCCGCACAGCGTTGCCGACATGCTCGCAAAGGGCGAGGACCTCGCCGAGCTGCCGGGCATCGGCGAGGACCTCGCCGCCAAGATCGCGGAGTTCGTGGAGACGAAGCGGCTGCCGCTGCTGGAGGAGGTGAAGCACCGCACGCCGGCCGGCCTCGTCGAGCTGACCGCCATACCCGGCATCGGCCCCAAGCGCGCCAAGGTCCTCTTCGACAAGCTCAAGATCCACTCCGTCGCCGACCTGAAGAAGGCCGCGGCCGCCGGCAAGCTGCACGGGCTTTCCGGCTTCGGCACCAAGACCGAGTTCAAGCTCGTCGGCGAGCTCAAGCACAAGCGGGAGGTCCAGCAGCGGTTCCGGCTCGACGCGGCGGAGGACTTCGCCGAGCCGTTGCTCCAGCACCTGAAACGCAGCAAGGGCGTGCAGCAGGCCGTGATCGCGGGCAGCTATCGGCGGCGCAAGGAGACCGTCGGCGACCTCGACATTCTTGCCGCCGCCGACACGGGCTCCAACGTGATGGAGCGGTTCATCGCCTACGACGAAGTGGCCCAGGTCGTTGCCCACGGCGACACCCGCTCGACCGTCGTGCTGCGCTCCGGATTGCAGGTCGATTTGAGGGTTGTGCCGGAGGAGAGCTATGGCGCAGCGCTGCACTACTTCACTGGGTCGAAGGCGCACAACATCGCCGTGCGCAAGCTTGGCGTCGAGCGGGGTCTCAAGATCAACGAGTACGGGGTGTTCAGGGGCACACGGCGCGTGGCCGGCGCCACCGAGGAAAGCGTCTTCGATCAGGTCTCCCTGCCCTTCATCGCGCCGGAGCTGCGCGAGGACCGGGGTGAGATCGAGGCCGCCGCCGCCGGCAGGCTGCCCAAGCTCGTGCGCCCCGAGGACTTGCGCGGCGATCTGCACGCCCACACCACCGCGTCGGACGGCAAGAGCTCGCTTGCCGAGATGGCCAAGGCGGCGCAAGCTTTGGGCTACGAGTATCTGGCCATTACCGACCACAGCCGGCACGCGACCGTCGCCCGCGGGCTGGACCCGCGGCGCCTGGCCCGGCAGATCAAAGCGATCGACAAGCTCAACGCCAGGCTCAAGGGCATCCGGATCCTGAAAGCCTGCGAGGTCGACATCCTCGCCGACGGCACGCTCGATCTGCCCGACGCCATCCTCGCCGAGCTGGACCTCAGGGTATGCGCCATCCACTACAAGTTCGATCTCAGCGAGGCCGAGCAGACCGAGCGCGTCATCCGCGCCATGGACAACCCCTATTTCAACATCTTTGCCCATCCCACCGGCCGCCTGCTCAGCGAGCGCGCTGCCTACCCGATCGATCTTGAGCGCATTCTCAAGACCGCGAAACAGCGCGGCTGCGCGATCGAGGTCAACGCGCATCCCACGCGCCTCGACATCGATGATCATGTCTGCCGGCTGGCTAAGGAGATGGGCGTGAAGGTCGCGATCGGGACAGACGCGCACTCGACCGACGGCCTTCGCTTCATGAAGTATGGGATCGGTCAGGCCCGACGTGGCTGGCTGGAAGCGGGCGACATCTTGAACACGCGGTCCTGGCCGGAGCTTCGCAAGCTCCTGAAACGCACTTGAAGCGGAACCGTACTCGCCTGCCATTTAATCAGCGCTCCATTTGAGAGCGTAAGCGCAGCCGTCAGATCCGCGTCCACAAACGGGCACACCTTGACTTGGGTCAACGCCAGCACTTGCAGGAAGGCGGAGCCTATCTGCGCATCTGCCGGTCACCCCATGACCCGCCAACGTGGAGGGCGTCACATGGGCAAGCTCAACACAGAGCTGAAGGCGCACAGCGTGGCCATCGGCCACAAGCGCCTTGAGGGCGATGTGGTCCTGCCGCGCAAGGCGAAAGGCCTTGTCATCTTCGCGCACGGCAGCGGCTCGAGCCGCTTCAGCCCACGCAACACACATGTGGCACACCAGTTGGAGGTGCGGGGCCTCGGCACGCTGCTCCTTGATCTGCTGACCGAGCGTGAGGCCTACGACCGGCGCAACGTATTCGACATCCCACTGCTGGCGGGGCGGATGGTCGAGGCCGTGCGCTTTGCGCGCTCGGACACCGAGCTCTCCAGCCTTCGCATCGGCCTATTCGGCGCCAGCACCGGTGCGGCTGCGGCCCTCGTCGCTGCCGCGCAGCTGCCTCAGGAGGTTGCCGCGGTGGTTTCGCGCGGCGGACGTCCGGACTTGGCCGGCACGGCGCTCAAGCAGGTGCGCGCCGCGACGCTGTTGATCGTCGGCGGCGCCGATCACGGCGTGATCGAGCTCAACCGGGACGCTTTCGACCTGCTCACCTGCGAGAAGAAGCTGGAGATCGTTCCCGGCGCGACCCACCTGTTCGAGGAGCCGGGTACTCTCGACAAGGTCGTCGACCTTGCCGCGCAGTGGTTCAAGGCGCATTTCGAGGTGGCCAAGACATGAAGGCATTGAGAACATTTGCGAACCGGCAGGCTGCCGGCCGCGCGCTTGCCGGTGAGCTGACAAAGAGGCATCTCGTCGACCCGGTCGTGCTGGCGCTCCCCAGGGGTGGCGTTCCGGTGGCCGTCGAGATCGCCAAGGCCCTCAAGGCTCCGCTCGACCTGGTGCTCGTGCGCAAGATCGGCGTGCCGTTTCAGCCGGAGCTGGCGGCTGCCGCCGTGGTCGATGGCGGTCAGCCGGAGATTGTCATCAACGAAGACGTCATCAGCCTTGCCGAGCTCGACCGGGACTATATCGATCAGGAGGCGAAGCGCGAGCTTGCCGAGATCGAGCGGCGGCGCCAGGCTTATCTTGGGGGCCGGGCGCGGGTGCCGCTGGAGGGGCGGACCCTGATCGTGGTCGACGACGGCATCGCGACCGGGGCCAGCATACGCGCGGCGCTCAAGGCGCTCAGGCGCCGGGGACCCACGGCGCTAGTCCTTGCCGTGCCGGTGGCTCCGGCCGACACCGTGGAAGCATTACGCGCTGAGGTCGATCAGCTCATCTGTCTCGCAACACCGGAGCCCTTCTATGCAATCGGCCTCCACTACCTCGATTTCCGCCAGCTCAGCGATCAGGAGGTGGTGAGCAGCCTCGCGGCCCTTGAGAGCAAAGCTGCCGCGAAACCCGATGAGCGGGAAGCCGTAGAAGCGGCGACGCCGGATCCCGTCGGGTGAAGAAATAGCGCGCTCTGCGAGCCGATCCGCCAGTAGGCCCGCCGTGCTGCACACCGGCTCGCCAGCCGTTGTCCGGGTCAGCTCACGCAGCCGAAGCTCAAGACTGTGCTTGCTCGCGCCGGCCATGGTGCGGTGGAGACCGAGAAAGCTGAGCGTCTCTGGATCGGCACCCGCGACCCGCAAGTCGCGCAATGCTTCACAGCCGCCGTCCCAGGTGTTGAATGTACCAACCGCGAAGCGTACCGACCACCGCCGCGCCATGGCTCCTGTCCTTGTCATCGACAAGCTGGTCTGCTCGCCAAGCGTCCGCCGCAGCATGTCGGCGACACCAATAATAAGCTCATTCAGACTCACGACGTGGGGATCGAGCTGGCGCTGGCGCGCAAAGGTCAACAGCTGCTCTGTGAGCTGGGAGCCGAGCGCGGCTGCATCCTGCGCCTCCTTGAGGAGCGCCCGGGCGTTGTCGCCATCAACGCGCGTTTCCAGGAGCTCCAGGTTGCCGGTGATCACCAGCAACAAATTGTTGAAGTCGTGGGCAATGCCGCCCGTGAGCTGGCGACGGCTTCCATTTTCTGGGCTTGCGCAAGCCGGCGCTCGCTCTCCCGCAGTGCCATCTCGACATGCTTGCGGCCGCTCAAGTCATGGATCATTCCCGTGAAGTAGCGCCGCCCCTTCGCTTCGAACTCGCTTACCGCCAAGTGGATAGGAAATGTCCCTCCATCCTTACGTCGCCCCTTACTTCTCGGCCAATGCCAATGATCTTCCTGATACCGGTCTCGAAATAATTGCGGATGTACCCGTCATGCTCAGCCCGATACGGGGCGGGCATCAGAACGTTGACATTCTGTCCGACGAGTTCCGCGGCGCCATAGCCGAAATAGGCGCTCGGTCGCCGGATTGACGGTTTCGATCAGGCCCCGATCATCGATCGTAACGATGGCAATGACGGCCAACTCCAGGATGCCCCGAAGCTTGGCGGCCCGGGTTTCGGCTGAGCCCACCTGCCCATCGGTCCGATGCATGGCAACCGCTCCCCTTGCGCGAGCGGTGCTGGGACAACAAATTGCCTGCGGCGCCCATACGTCCCTTTGCCGGTCCCCCAAGCGGCACGGCGCAAAAGACAATCATCGAGCGGCAGCGCCGGTGTGGCCGTTCATGTCGGGCTCGCCCTGTTGACTTGTCAAGCTGGTGGAATACTCTGAGTTCCCGCCAGAATCTTCCCGATGCAACTTAAGAAGTGGGCATAAAGCCTTCTCCCTTGTGTTCGCGTGGCGCGGTTGTCACGCCCGATGATCATGCCTCCGGTAGGCATTCCGAGCCGATCAAGCCAAGGCTGCCAACAGGGCCAGATGATGCGGGTTCGCCGCTGTTCTCGCTGGACCCCAAGCCGCTGTGCCGCAAGCCCCTCCACGCTTTCGAATGAACGAGGGCAGGACGACACCTGCGCGCTCCCACCAATGCTCGCAATCGGGTCCAAACTTCACTCCCCGCGACTATTTGGTGTGGAACCCGGATGGCGCGAATGCTCGCTTTTCTCCGGCCATCCGCCTTTACCATTTTCCGCGAGGCTCGGCCGCGGTAACCCGTGCTGCTTGCTCGGACCCGTATGGTCGACGTCGACAGCGGCGCCCAACGCGCCTAGAGCCAACATGATGCGCCCGAGCAGATCGCCGTCCTCGCCCCGCATACCCTCTTCGACCGCCACAGATTGCCCAGCGGCATCGTACTCCCAGCGCCAGAGAATCTCGACCTTCTGCTGGCTGGTGAGTTCGTCGTGCTCGAGCACGTCCTCAGGACCGGCAAAGACGGAAGACGGCTTCTCTATGGCCATCTCGATCTCCGATGGCCCAAGCCGTTTCGTTTCCATGTGGTGCGCTCCCGCTCGAGAAAGTCGTCATCTGCACCGTCGAACAAGGCGACTGGCAGTGCCTTGATCCACATCATACCGCTCCGGCTTTCGCTTGAGCGGAGTACACCACCCACTTGTCGAGGCACCGAATCCGCTACTGCTCCGCTGAGCCCACTCAGCCCGACCCGACCGGCTCAACCCCTTCAGCCGGTTTGCTCCAGATCAACGCCCGCACAGGCCTGCATCATTTGGAATGGCCCAGGCAAATCTAGGAGGTAGACATGTTCAAGCGCATGCTGGTCGCAACCGATGGCTCGCAGCTATCCGAGCAGGCCGTCGCCTATGCGATCTCGATTGCCGCACCAGTCAATGCGCAGGTCACGGCTGTCTACGTCGTGCAGCCCGTGCATGCGATTGTGCCAGCGCCCCTCTCCGAGACGATCAGCGAGGACTTCGCCGCCCGGATCGAGGAGCACGCCAAAGCCGCCATGGCGTTTGTCGAGCAGACCGCGCACAAGGCCGGCGTTGCCGTCAATCTCGTCACCGTGCGCAAGGAGCAGCCCCACAAGGCCATTGTCGAGACGGCCCATGGCAACCGCTGCGACCTCATCGTCATGGCCTCTCACGGGCATCGGCCCGTGTCGCGGTTCATGCTGGGCGGCGTGACGCAGAAGGTGCTTGCCGAAAGCGACATTCCGGTCCTGGTCTATCGCTCGTACGCGCATGCATAAGACTGCGCACTGAGCGGGGATTGCTGCGCTCGCCGCAACGTGATGACGTTGCGCCAAAGTGGTGGCGTTCCCAGACCCGCTCACTCTCACGCACGTGCGACAAGGATGTCGCAGGGTGCGTGCACGAGAAACTCGCGGGTCGTGCTGCCGATGAAGGTCTCCGCAACCCCCCTGCGGCTGTTGGTGCCGAGAGCGAGAAGGTCAGGCCCGAAGCGCTCGACGCGTTGCGTATCACGTCCGCAGCGTTGCCCTCGACCAGCTCCAGCTAAGGCAGCCTGCATGAACAAGTGAATCAAAAATGTCTCAGGCGCGACGGAAAGCTGCGCGGGGGGATTCACGCGGTGGAATCGCGTCGGGTAGACGCGAGGGGTGACGGACACGGCGAATTTGATTCGGCTGCGCTTCGATGCGCTGGCCCCAGTGCTGGATGAGCAGGCGCGGCGGCGGTTTGCGGCTGCCGAGGCGCGCTCGCTCGGACACGGCGGCGTGACGCTGGTCTCGAAAGTGACGGGCCTCGCACGCAGCACGATCAATCGCGGGATCGCAGAGATTGAGGAAAATCGCTCGGCGGGCGAGGGGCGCGTGCGGCGGCCGGGTGGCGGCCGCAGGGCCAAAACGCAGGAAGATCCGACGCTTCTCGACGATCTGCAGAACATCCTCGAAGCCTCGACGAGAGGCGATCCGATGTCGCCGCTGCTGTGGACCTCCAAGAGCCCCGACAATTGTGCGCGGCGCTGAAGGACCTGCAGCACGACGTTTGCCCGAACGTTGTCGCCAAGCTGCTGCACAAGCTCGGCTACAGCTTGCAGAGCAATCGCAAGACGCGTGAGGGCAGCAAGCATCCGGATCGGGACGCGCAGTTCCAGCATCTCGACGCCCGGAGCACATGGCGGAGCAGTCGCCTGTCGTCTCGGTCGATACGAAAAAGAAGGAGCTGGTCGGCGACTTCAAGAACGGGGGCCGGGAGCTGCGGCCCACTGCGTCGCCCCAAGAGGTGCGCGTTCACGATTTCATCGACCCCGACCTTGGACGCGCCGTGCCTTATGGCATCTACGATATCGCCGACAACAAAGGCTGGGTCGTCTTGGCGGAGCCAAGCTCCGCTTGGACGTGGGCGTGGATCACGATACCGCGGCGTCCGCGGTCAATGCGATCCGCCGCTGGTGGAGCACGATGGGACAGGCCCGCTATCCACGAGCCAGGCGGCTGATGATCACCGCCGATGGCGGCGGTTCGAACGGTGCGCGCGTCCGCCTGTGGAAGGTCGAGCTGCAAAAGCTCGTCGACGAGATCGCCATTCCCGTCACGGTCTGCCACCTGCCGCCCGGCACCAGCAAATGGAACAAGATCGAGCACCGCCTGTTCGCATTCATCACCAAGAACTGGCGCGGCAAGCCGCTCCTCAGCCATCGGGCCATCGTGCAGTTGATCGGCGCCACGACCACACGCAAAGGTCTCCAAGTGCGCGCCGAGCTCGACACCAACACCTACCCCGCCGGCATCAAAGTCAGTGACGCCGAGATGGCCACCCTTGCCATCGAGCGTCACGCCTTCCATGGTGAATGCAACTACACGCTGCGGCCGCGTCCGAGTTGATTGAAGCGGTTGTTTATGCAGGCTGCCTTAGTCGCTGGTGGCGTCATAGAGCTGGCCCGGCGCGCCGTCGCGGGTGACGCCATCGCGCTGGATGTAACGCAGGTGCGCCTTGGCCGCCCCGAGGTCGCCGGCGGGCTGCCGGGAGTAGCGTGCCCGCACGATGACCCGGCAGGTTCCGGGCGCGATAATGCCTGCGCGGGCGAACAGCCCTGGGGCCGTTCCGCGCCGACGGGCATCGGGTGCGATGTGGCCGCGCTGCCACACGATGCCGGCGCCGGCCCGCCAGCCTGCGTGACGATCCCACGGGCGGTGATGAGGTTGGTGCGCCCCTTGGCATCGCGGATGCGACCGAGTTTGGGCTCGAATATGCTGTCGGCCATGATGCTCTCCCCAAACAACGCCTGACACGGAATGAAAGTATTTCCGCCTCTTCGCGGGGTCGTGTGGGTAACTTTCACGAGTTGCAGTTCGGGACCAAGGACCTTGGGGCAGTTTGCCTGAAACCATCCTATGCCGTCGTCCCGCCATGGTCGCCGATGGTCTGTCGCGCGCAGCGGCGGTCAAGGATGGCGCGTCAGCGCCACCGCCGAGTAGGTGAGGATGTTGCCACCCTCACCCCTCACAGACCCGGACGTGCGGATTTCCCGCTTCCGGTTCTTCACGGGAGAGCTTCGCTCACAGCAGCGTACCGGTGTAACAATGGACGATGCGGGCAGCCGGCAGAGGGTAGCGCCGGAGCAACTCGGCAAAGCGACGCCAATACATGGAGCCTTGCCGGTCGCGCCGGGACAACCACTTCCGCCAGATCCGCGCGACCGCCATGGCGTACCAGCTCAGTCGGCGATAGTTGCCAGACATGCCATAGTAGGCATAGTGGCCCCGCATCATCGCCTTCAGGTGAGCGTGCTGCATGCGGATCGACCTGTGCCGGTTCTCCCGGCACCACTTGGTCACCGCCGCCAGCGCGCGGGCAAACCGGCTTTTGGCCGTTACTTGCCGCACCACGCTCTTGCCCTTCCTGGACTTCCCCCAAACGTGGCAGAAGCCCAAGAAGGTGAACGTCGTGCCATCCGTTTCCGGATGCTGCTTGCCATCGGGTCGTGTGAAGCGGAAGTCGACGAAGCGCGTCTTGTCGGGGTGGAGCTTGAGCTCGTACCGCGCAAAACGCTTGCCCAGCACGTCGAGGACTTGCCTGGCGTCGTAGTCGAGAAAGTTGCGCAGGTGGGCGTGCGAGATCGTCCCGAAGTAGTTCTCGATGTCGATATCGATCACCCAGCGCAGCCCGCGGCTCATGAAGCCCGTGCGTAGCTCTTGCAGGGCCTTGTGAGCAGAGCGACCCGGCCGGAACCCGAAGGAGCAGGGAAGAAAGTCCTGCTCGAAGACGGGCTCCAGCACCATCACAATCGCTCTCTGGGACACCTTGTCCTCGAAGGTTGGAAGGCCGAGGGGCCGTCTCGACCCGTCCGCTTTCGCAATGTACACCCGCCGCACCGGAGGCGCCCGATAGCTGCCCGACTTGATGCGCTCCAGGAGGGCCGCAAGATTGGCCTCCAGGTTGACCTCGTAGTCGGCAGCCGTGACGCCATCGATGCCGGGCGCACCGTCCTTGCGGGTGAGCCGGTAGGCCTCCTTCATCCAGTCCAGGTCGATGACATGATGCAGCGTGGACAACGCCACGCAGCGCTTCTCTCTCGCCAGCTTGGCTATCCGCTGCCGTTTCGTGAACAGGTTGGCGAGACCCAAGGTTCTCTCCCGTGTTTCCCGTCAGCGGCTCTCTCCTCGCGGCGCCCCCCTTTCCTCGATCGGGTCCCGGCGAGCCCGGTTCCCCAACGTCGGCGGTACTACGAAGGCGCTACGACCTCCCGCTCCCGTATCTCCCGGTCGCTTGTTGGTTCGCTCCCGAGCCCCACGCGATCCTCCTCGGTTCGTGCTCGCCGTTGCCGGCGCTCCCGGGCGGCCGGAGGAGCCGCCACAGGCCAGGATCATTGGTCAGCCGGCGATCCCCATTGCCGGCGGCTTGCGCGTGGACGTGAATGGGATCTCTCAGGTTCCCAGGCGATCCATCCTGTGCCTCTGCTCCGTTCCAGGACCCCGGCCGGATCGACGCTCCCTCACCGAATAGCGGTGGCGCCGATGCTGCCCCTGCTCCCTACGAAAACAAAGGCTCCAGCGTGACGACAATATCGAGGCTCAACGCGGGGCTTTGGCACCGGCTGTCTACGCTTCACGAGCGACGTTGCCGCCACCCATGCAGAACTCGCTTCCGGCCGGCCGGCTGGCCTTTACCGGGAGGGCGTCGAACCCTCTGGACCGCGATGAAAGGTTTCCGACGCTACATCTTCCCCCTTTCCTGGGCTTAACCTGACGCGACGAAGGGGCTCGTCCTTGACCGTCGCGAGCACGGCGGAACAATGAGGCGAGCATGGGACGAAGGATCACAGCTCCGGCAGCATGCAGGTGAGGCTCTTGAGCCGGAGATAGTCCTCATCGAGCAAGCCGTAGGCGCGGCGCGACACGACGCGGATCTTCGTGTTCAACCCTTCGAGGAAGCCGAGGGAGACCTTGTTCTCCGGCTTGCAGCAGGCGGCAATGCCATCCCAGTGGCGGTCGATCATCGCGGCAAACTTTCTGGTAGCTCTTCAGGCGCTGCCGCCTGAGGCCGGCGCGCCAGTTGTCGAAGAGCTTGCGGTGCCCAGGCCTCTCGTTTGTAATCGCAGAGCTGTCCGAAGGACTCCTTCAGCACGTAGGCCACATTGAGCCGCTAGTTGGCGGAGAGCAGCGCCTTGAGCGCTTGCTTGCCGCTCAACGACGTTCTCCCGGCGCGAGAGGAGGGTGTACTTCTGACCCTTGATGCAGTGGCGCTGGCGGCCGGAGAGGCGGGCATACTCGCTCTTGCGTACCGCATCGAGCGCCTCGCCCAGGTGCCGCATGATGTGGAATTTGTCGAACAAAATCGCGGCTTTCGGCGCTCTCTCGGCCGTCGCGTTGCGGAACGGCTTCCACATGTCCATCACCGCCAGGCGAATGCCGTGGCTCTTCCTCGAGCCGACCCAGTCGTAGAGCGCACCCATGCTGGCTTCGGAGCGATCGGTGCCGCCAAACCAGATCGGCCGCCGCCGCTCAAGGTCGCTCACCACAATGCGGTAGGTGTGGCCCTTGCGGATCGCGATCTGGTCGATGCCGATCACCTTGGGTCCCGGCTTGCCGGCGCGCGCCAGCTGCGCCCGCATGTATTGCCTCTCCAACTCCTTGACCGCGTGCCAATCGAGATCGAGCTCCTTGGCGACATCCTTGAGCGTCGCCTGGCGGCAGCGCCGGCCGACGAAGTGGGCAAACCGCTTGGTGTAAAGAGGATTGTCGGCCAGAAACGCGAGCCGTTCCCGCCTCACCTTGCCACTCGCCCTGCAAAGGGTGCGCCTGACCTCGAGCTCAAGGTATACGCGCGTGTCGCCGCAAGACAGATCGCGCACACGCCGCACCGCGCGGTCCTACCAGCCGCGATGCAGGCCGCCGCAATCGGCGCAGCGTGTTTTTTTGAGCGCCGCTTCAGCCTGATGATGCGCGCCTTGGGGTCACCGAAGATCCCCCGCACCGTCCGCTCAGGCCGGAAACAGGGGAACGCATGCGCATCCCACAGCCGCCGCTCCCGCCTCCCCGCCACCCCCATCGCAAAATCCGTCCGATTCCGAGCACCCCTCCACCCGCTCGAAACCTGTATCGATGCGGCTTTCCGATGCGTTAAGACCTACAATCCACCCACACTACTTCACGAAGAGCCTTCTTGAATAAGTTGGCTCTGTTCCGCCACACTGTAGTTCTGTTCCACTGCGGCGTCGCAGTGGGAGGAACCGATGCAAGCCGTGGAATTCCAGGCGCTTGTCGATCAGCTCAGCGGGCTGACGGCCGGGCAGCATGAGGCGTTGATCGAGGCGGTTCGGGCCAAGGCGTCGGCCGGCGACGCCGTCAGCCTGATCGACAGGCGCTTCGCAGCGGCGCCTCGCTGCCCCCGTTGCAAGTCGGTGGCGGTCGGCACGTGGTCGAAGCCCAAGCCGCTGACGCGCTACAAATGCCACGATTGCAGGCGGACCTTCACGGGCCTGACCGGGACGCCGCTGGAGCGTCTGCGTCGTCGCGACGCCTGGCTCGACTACGCCCAGGCGCTCGCCGACGGCGTCAGCTTGCGCAAGGCGGCCAAGCGCTGCGGCATCGTGCTCGACACCGCCTTCCGCTGGCGGCACCGGTTCCCGCAGTTGCCGAAGCAGAAGAAGGCGACCGCCGTCTGTGGCATGGTCGAGGTCGACGAGACGTATTTCCTCAAGTCGCAGAAGGGCGCGCGCAAGGTCGCCGGCCGGAAAGCCCGCAAGCGCGGAGGAAAAGCTTCAAGACCTGGCCTCTCGGACGAGCACGCAGCGGTGGCCGCCCCGCGCGAGGCCCGCGTCACGTGGGCCGCTGGTTGAGAGCCGCAGAAAACCAGCAAACACCGCGCCTCATGCACGTCAGGTGCGTGGCTCACGTCCCTCAATCTATCCTACTACGTACCAACGGGCTGCGCGACCTGACGGCGAGTTGGAATAGGATTCTAGTAATTTTTGATCCGCACACGTTTTCACACAGCCAGGGTCAAGAGTACGCATGCGGCCTGGCGCGTCGGCACGGGGTAAGTGCCTCTGTAACCGGAAGGAATTGCTGCACCGCCGAAGACTTCCGGGGTGTGCATTAGCCGACGGTCGTAGGTTCTTCCAAATTTGCGGCCGATGCGCCGTGCCTCGGGCCGCACCTCACCGAGCCGCTGCTTGATGCAAATCAATGCTCGTGGCGTGCGAACCACGCGGGATGAATTCGGCGCTTACCTTCCGAAGGCACCAACTTCGATGCAGGAGGCATGACGTGTCCAAGATGAAGATGCTGATCGCTGCGGTCGTTGCCGCCGGACTGCTATTCGTTACGGAAAGGCCGGCACAAGCTCACTGCGACTCACTCGATGGCCCGGTCGCCAAGGCCGTTCAGAAGGCACTCGAGTTTGGAAACGTCAATCCGGTGCTGGCCTACGCGCCGGCAACCGCTGAAGCTGAAATACGTGCGGCCTTCGAAAAGTCGCGGAAGGTACGCGGCGTTAACCCTGATGTCCGCGCGCTCGCCGACCAGGCCTTCATGGAAACGGTTATACGGCTGCATCGCGCCGGCGAAGGCGCTGCCTATACCGGGCTGAAGCCTGCCGGCATCGACTATGGGCCAGTCATTCCAGCTGCAGAGCATGCGGTGGAAACCGGGGACCTAGAGAAACTGAAGGCGGTTCTCATGGAAGAGATCGAGCATGCCCTGCGCGATCGCATCGCGCATGTGCGCGAACTCCAAAAGGCACCAGGTGAGCCCAAGGCTGCGGCTGAAGTGCCACACGCTCGCGAACGGGTCAGCGCCGAACTCGGCTTTGTCATCTTCGCTGAGAGTATCCGCCAGGCGGTGCTCGGAAAGGGTGCTGAACATCACGCTGATTAGCGCCACGCAGTTGGAGCTTGCCCATGATTTTCCGGATACCGCCCGCGCTCAAGGCTGAACACGAGGGGCTTCATAGCGAACTGGTACGCGCCACCAGCGCCGGTGGGCGCACCGGGCAGGCCGCAAAGGCCGTCGCCAAGCTAATGCATCCGCATTTCGTGAAGGAGGAAGAATACGCCTTGCCACCGCTTGGCTTACTCGCTGCGCTGTCGAGTGGCAGGATCGAGAGCGGGATGGCCGAGGTGCTGAAGATGACCGACAAGCTCGAAGCCGAACTGCCCCACATGCTGGCCGAGCACAAGGAGATCGTGAAGGCGCTCGAACGCTTGATTGAAGCCGCGAAGGCTGAAAGCAAGCCGGAATATGTTCACTTCGCGGAAAAGCTGATGGCGCACGCGCGGACCGAGGAAGAAGTGTCCTACCCGACGGCACTGCTGGTCGGCCGATATCTGAAGGCCGCCCTGCCCGGCGGCAAAGCTAGGGCCACCTGAGGAGCTGAAATTCAAGCTGCCCCGTGCCTGCCGCGCTCGATCTAGCTACCAGCAGCACCATCGCGGCACCGAATGATAAAGGACAAGCTACATGACTCACTTGCCGATCGTTTGGCAGAGGCTGGTCAGCGCCAATGGAAGGACATGCCAACGCTGCGACGCGACGTATCAACACCTGCAATGCGCCATAGCGAAGCTGCGAGACGTGCTCAAGCCGTTGAACATTGAACCAATCCTTGAGCTCCGGGAGATCGACGAAAAGTCGTTTAGGAATAAACCTGACGAGTTAAACCGCATCTGGATCGCTGGCAAACCGGTCGAGGAGTGGCTCGGTGCAAGGATCGGAAGCAGCCCGTGTTGTTCGGTTTGCGGTGACGCTCCCTGCCGAACGGTGGAAGTCGAAGGAGCCGTCTTCGAGGACATCCCCGAGGCGGTCATCTTGAGGGCAGCACTCATCGCCGCGTCGGGGTTGATCGCGCAGAAAGCTTGATCGCCGCATGACTGCGCGGCGTCCGGAATGGGTCTTGGCCGTGTGATAACTTTTCACACAGCCAGGGTCAAAGGCGGCCTGGAAGGGACCGCGCCAGGTGACGGAGCAAGTACCTCTGTAACCGGACGGAATAGCCGCAGGTAGAGTCGAGGATGGGCGCGGTAGCTTGGGGCCTATGGCCAACGCTCCGTTTCCCATCCCCGCTCATCGAACCGGACATGCCGATCTCCGGCATCCGGCTCTCCGACTGGCTTCACCGCAAGGCCCACGACGAGGCAGCTCGAGGCAAGCGCTCCAGGCCGAGCACACCGCGTTCACCATGGATCACGCCGAAGGTGAACCGCCGGTTGCCGCGGCCCTGCACCTTGTGCCGCCGGGCGAGGAATGCGCGTACGCGCTCGGTGACGTAGTGATCGATGCTGCGGAATGCCGCCCCTCGCGTCCCGTAGCAGAAGTAGTTCGACCAGCCGCGCAGAGACCTGTTCAGCGTGTCGCGCACGTCCACCCACGGATCGAGGTTGTTGGGCACCAGCAGATCACTCACTTTCGTCTTGAGCCGTTGCACGCTCTTCTTGGACGGGCTCGCGCCCAGGTACCACTTGCCGTTCGACTTGAACCAATGCGGGCCGAACGAGTAGCCAAGGAAGTCGAAGCGTTCCTGCCGAGCGTTCTTCAGCGAGGTCTTGGCCTCGTTGATGGTCAGCCCGAGCCTCATCATCACCGCCTTCGTCCATGCCAGCGCCTCGGCCGCACGACCGCGGCTGAGGATGACAAAGTCGTCGGCATAGGAGACGACATGGGCACGAAACGCTTCGCCACTTCCGGTCAGACGCCAGTGCTTCAGGAAGCGGTTCATGTAGATGTTGGCGAGCAGCGGGCTTGCGACGCCACCCTGCGGCGTGCCGCGTGTGTTGCCCTTGCCACCAACGATCCGCCGCTTCCCGTCGCCATCCCGCTCCTCGACCGGCGCCTTGAGCCACATCTTGATGAGGGCCAAGACGTGCCGATCGACGATGCGCCGGGCCACGCACTGCATCAGGTCCCGGTGCGGAATGTTATCGAAGTACTTCGATAAATCTGCGTCCACTACGTCAGTGTAGCCCCGACAGAGATGCCGGTGAACCTCCTTGACTGCGTCTACCGCCCCACGTCGGGGACGATAGCCGTACGCATTGTCCTCGAAGTCGGCCTCGAAGACCGGCTCCAGCACGAGCTTGGCGGCGGTCTGCACCACCCGGTCCCGGATGGTTGGAATGCCGAGCGCACGGCTCGCCTCCGCCATTCGGTTTCGGGATCATCACCCGCCGCACCAGATCGGGCCGATACGTCTTCGAGACCAGTTCCTCACGCAGGCCCGCCAGCCATGCCTCCAGGCCCTGCTCCTCGATCTCAGCGAAGCTCACCCCATCCACACCCGGAGCGCCCGCATTGTCACGGGCCAGCCCGTAGGCGTGGCGCAGGATGTCCTCCCTGCAGATCTTGTCGTAGAGCACGTAGAAGCGGAAGGCGGGCTCCACCTTCGCCTTGCAATAGAGCTTCCTCTGAAGGCTCCGGATCTTCTCAGGTGTTACCAGGCTCATCGCCAAACACCATCACCTCACCATCTTCCAAAGCGCACCAGAAGTCAGGGTCCTTTGCTCCGCCGGCATTACCCGGCCTCCACGCTCCAATGACCCTGTCCGACTCCCGCCAGGACCGCCGCCTTCCGCGACGTTGAGGCGCTACCCTCGCCCGTGACGCCCGCAACGGGTCTCCCCCTACAACTACCAACCACCTTTCCGACGTGCCGTGCCCACTACCCCGGCGGATCGAGCGGGTGCGCGATTGCTTCCCCGCCCATGCAGCCTTCCCCCTCGGGCAGGTGGGTCGGCATCCGCATTGTCACTTTCGAGGCCTGCCCAGGCTTTACTCGCGTTACGGCCCGCCGGATCGCTCAGCCGCCCAAGGCGACCTTTGTCGCGAGGCTCCGACCCAGCCAGTTGCCCGGCCGAGCCGCTCGCCAGCTTCCGGATTCAATCGACAATTATCCGGGTGGAACCCTCCTCCACTGATGATCCGCGCCTTCGGGGCGCACTGCCAGAAGCCGACGTCTGCCTTAATAAGCTAAGCAATGCTGGGCTTCGGCTGTCGGAGCGCGTCAGGTCGTCCCTACGGGTTGGAGCTGGAAGATGCGCACATGAGAACGCATGTGGGGGGCACCAGACCGAGAGCGCCGCGCTTGTCGACTGTTTCGACAAGCAAGGTCCCGGTGCAGCCGGCTTCCGTTCGGGTCCAATTGACACGAGCCGCAAAGTGCGAGCCCATGGTGCTGACGGCATCCTTGATCCGCTTGCGGGCAAGCGTCTCTGATGGCTCTGATACTTCGATGAGAAATCGGATCATGGCCATAGGCTCCTTTCCCAAATTCGATGCTACCGCGTCGATTGCGGTGGGAGGTTCTCCCTGCGCGCTCTGATTTCACGTATCAGCATGACCGATGCGATGATTGCTGACACAATCCCGCCAACGAGGGCTGCCAGGGCGCCAACCACAATGTCGTAGCCGATCCCGAACGGCGCGGCGGCCAACAGCAATACCCGCAGTCGCAGAGTGTCGCGCTGCGCGCGCCCGACCATGATGAGCGTGACGGCGATCATAGCGAGAAGGGTCGCGATGCCACTCCAACTCGCGTAGCCAATCAGGCCCACAACCGGAAGGAGCAGGAGGCCGCTATGGCGCAGCCAGGCACGCTCGCCCGCAGAGAAGGCCAAGACAGTTTGCAGGGCGCCCAGGCCGGCAACGCCTGCTCCGCTCCAGGCGCCGAGAAGCGCGTACTGCAAGCTGTAGTCGGCGCCGATCCCGAACTGGGCACTCAAGATCGCCTTGCGGGCCCGGAGGATCGGCCAAATCAGCTCGGGTTCTGGGTTTCAGGAGTTTGTCCCCTGCGAAGCCGAATTGAAACCTGACCCCTGAAACCCGATCAGTGACGGGGGTAGATGGCGATGCTCAGCGCCAGGACGGCGATGGCCACGATGATGACGAACACGAGGAATGGCCGGTCGATGGGACCGCGCTCGTGCATTTGCTCCTCCCATGCTTGGCCGATTCTCGGCGGCAGCCACCGTCCGGGTCTGCCCCTGGGCGGTCTGACACCCGCCGCAAAGCAGCGGCGGCGGCCCGAGAGGGACCGCCGCACCCTGGATCTGCAGACCAGGACCGGATCAGTCGCGGTCCAACTCGGCCGACACGTAGCTCGTCACCTCAAGGCCGACCTCCTGCTCGGTGACCTCCGGCTTGTGCCATTCCTGCATGTGCGTCCTCCGCTGGTCCGGTGTGACTGTGCACTCTCGATAGGCAGTGTGCAGCCCGGCCGATATGGCGTCAAGAGCGCGCGGGCGGACGTGGGTCCAAAGCCCGGAATTGCTGCGTCAGGCCCTCAAGGCTCCAGCTCGGTATCCCAGTAGAGGTAGTCGAGCCAGCTCTCGTGCAGGTAGTTCGGCGGGAACAGCCGGCCGTTGCGGTGCAGCTCGAAGACCGTGGGCCGGTAGGGCAGCTGCCGTGGCCGCATTCCGTTCTGGTGCGGCAGGTCCCCGCCTTTGCTGAGATTGCACGGCGCGCACGCGGCTACCACGTTGTCCCAGCGCGTCTGGCCGCCGCGCGAGCGCGGGATCAGGTGGTCGAAGGTGAGGTCGTCCTTGGCGCCGCAGTACTGGCAGCTGAAGCGGTCGCGCAGGAACACGTTGAAGCGGGTAAAGGCGGGGTAGAGGGCCGGTTTCACGTAGGTCTTGAGCGACACCACGCTCGGCAGCCTGATCTCCAGCGAGGGGCTGCGCACGTAGCGGTCGTATTGGGAAACAATGTTCACGCGATCCAGGAAGACGGCCTTGACCGTCTCCTGCCAGCTCCAGAGCGAGAGGGGGTAGTAGCTCAGCGGCCGGAAATCGGCGTTGAGGACCAGCGCCGGAAAGCTCTCAGGTGTGGCGAGGCTTGGGTTCACGGCTGGTCCTGCTCATTTCCTGCACTCGACGCTAGGCTTAACGAGGTCTGTTAAACCGGCGACATACTAGCGGCGTGTGTCGGGGATGTGAAGCCGTGGCCCTGCCGTCTGGCCCGAGGGGAAATCCGATTGATTCATCGATGCTTAAGGGCGCCGAGCGCTCTCGCCATGAAATGCCCGGCGAGGCGTTGGCCGTCCGGATCGATGCCGTGGCCCAGCCGGGGCCGCATATGCCATTCGACCGCGACGCCGGCCGCCGCCAGCTGCTCGCGTGCGACGTGCAAGGCGTCGACGGGGATCAGGTCATCGGCCTCGCCGTGGATAAGGAGGACCGGCGGCCGGGCCGTGATCTCGCCCAGGTGCTCGGGTCCCGCGAGCAGGCCCGAGTAGCCGACGATGGCGGCCGGGGCGATGCTGCGCCGCAACCCAACGTGCAGGGCCAGCATGGTGCCCTGGCTGAAGCCGGCGAGCACGAGGCGCCCGGGGGCGAGGCGGTAGCGGGTCAGCTCGGCATCGAGGAAGCGGTCGAGGGTCGGCCTGATGGCCACCACGCCGCGCCAGCGCTCGCCGGGGTCGCGGAAGGTCAGCGGGAACCATTGCAGGGCGCCCGGCATGCCGGGGACCGACTGGGGCGCGTCGGGCGCTACGAAGACGGCCTGCGGCAGCCGGGGCTGCCAGCCGTCGGCGAGGGCGATGAGGTCGTCGCCGTTGGCGCCGTAGCCGTGCAGCAGGACCACCAGCGCGCTGGCGGCGCCTTGGGGCTCGATGCGTGGTCCGTCGAGTTGCTGGGGCATCGTGGCTATGCCGCGCAGCGAGCAAGCTTCTTGAGCTTGATGTCGGCTTCGCGCCGGCGCAACTGGGCGAGGTCGTAGGCGGCCTGCATGCCGAGCCAGGCATCGGCCGTACCGCCAATGCCCTTCTCCAGTCTCAGTGCCATCTCGAGGGAGATCCTGCTCTTGCCGTTGATGACGTTATAGAGCTGCTGGCGCGTGACGCCGAGTGCCGTCGCCGCGTCGGCCACCGTCAAGCCGAGCGCGGCGAGGCCGTTGTGCCGGAAACTCGATCATGGCGGTCGATTACCAAATGCCAATTGACAGTTGTCAAGAAGGCGGCAGCTCCGCGGCCGCCGGCCAGGATCGGTAGGTCGGCTCAGCCGGCAGGACCCTGCCCTGCAAACCGGAAGCCGGTGCCCGTCACGGTCACCGCGATGGCGCCGTTGGTGATGGTGGGGTGTAGGACGCGGATCCCCAATACGCCGTCGTAGCCCTTGGCCCGCGCCCGCGCGGCCAGCTCGTCCAGGGCGCGGGCGATGGTCTGGTCGAGGAGGGCCTCGTACTTGGTCATGCGGCCGCCGATGGTGTTGATGACGGCCTCGCGCATGTCGCGCAGGATGTTGGCCCCGCTGACGGCCACCGCATAGACGATCTCGCCGCGCTCGACCGGCTCCTCGAGGCTCTCGGAGGTGAGGAGACGCATCAGCGGCGATCCCAGCGGTCGGAGGCCTGCTGCACGATGATGCGGGGCCTGGTCCCGACCAGCAGCCGCTTCAGCATCAGGAGGAGCATCAGGGCCAGCAGAGCGGCAACCACCAGAACGATCCCGTGCTTCTCCCACAGAAGGATCGGGCTGACGCGCCCGTCGACCACCAGCCTGATGTGTGCCAGCAGCGCCGAGGGGTCGGGGAGCAGAGAGGTTGCCTGCAGCATCATCGACACGGCGGCCGCCTGGTCGGGGCTGGCGATGACGGCCTCGCGCACGCGCGGGCTCGCCAGCTCCGCCATGCGTGCGGGAGACTGGGCGACCACGGTGAGCACGCGCAGGGCGGAGGCCTTCTCCAGCCCCGTCAGGTAGCGCGCCAGGCTCGCGAGCTGGGGCTCGTCGAGGCCGCGCGCGAGCTTGACGAGGGAGGCCGTTTCCAGCTCGAAGAGGGACTCGCGCGCTGCCGGCTGCAGCCCCGCCAGGCGGGTCACGGCGAGCCGGTCGTCGAGCGCGATGAGGCGCTGCAGGGAGGCCTTGGTGAAGGCCTCGGGTGTGGAGCGGCGGTGGAGCGCGTGCTCCACCACCTTGGGCAGGCTGTCGCCGGCAACAGCCGACCAGCGCAGCGCCGTCTCGAGCGAGCGCGCCTCGCGGGCGATGTCGAGCGCCGCCGGCGGCAGGGCGGAGACGGCGAGCGTGAGCGTGCCGTCGGCGAGGCGCTTGACGATGCCGGCCTCGCCCTCGCCCGCCAGCACCAGCGCGGTGACCTCGTCGAGGCGGGCGAGGTCGGCCGGCCGCACCGTGTCCAGCAGGCGCTTGAAGTCGGCGTTGCGCTCCGCGATGGCCAGGACCTGGGCGTGCGCACGCCGGAAATCGAGCCAGATCTCCACGACGCGGTCGGCGGTGTTGGCGGCGATCTCCTTGAGGCTCTGGTTGACGGTGTCGGAGATCGTGGTGGCGATCTCCTCGCGCACCTTGTCCTTGGTGGCCCGGGATTTCATCTCCTCGGCGACGATGGGGAGCACGCCATGGCGGAAGTCCCAGATGTCCTTGGCAATGAGGATGACGCCGACGAGCCCGGCCACCGTCGCAACGAGCCGGCTCAGGATGGCGCCGACCACGCGCTGGCCGATGCGCGCCGCCATGTTGGAGAGCTGCCGCCGTACGACCAGCACCACGACGCCCGCCATGCCCTCCTTGCCCTCGACCAGAATCTGCTCGGTGGTGATCTGGGCGCCGCCCTTGGCGGGGTCGACGCTGTACTGCAGGCCCGTGTCGGCGCTCACGGCGGCGGCAACGGTCGTGCCGAAGCGCCGCCCGAGGAATGCCTGCATGCATTGCATCGCCGGGCCGGCGGTGTCGATGACGGCGAGCTCGATGCGCTTGCCGATCTCCTTGCCGACGCCGTTGGCGATGCGCTCGATCCCCTGCTTGATGGCGTCGGAGCGGTAGACGCGCTCGGCCGCCCCTGTTGCCAGCTCCTGCGCCTTCTGGCGCGAGGCCAGCGTCGACCACAGCTGCATCCACGTGGACTCGTCGCGCACCTGGCCGACGGCCTCGTCGACCTGCTTGTCGATCACGTCGTCGAAGCGCTCGCGCCGCCATTCGTCGGCGACCAGGGCCTTGTAGTCGAGCTTGGCGAGACCGGCTTCGAGGCCCTTCAGGGTGATGCTTTCGATCGCCCGGCGGAATGCCTGCTCGTCCTGCGCCTGGCAGGCCTCGTAGTCTGTACGCGTTATGGGGGTCTGGGCGCGCACGGATGGTGCCTGAGCCACCAGGAGAGCGGCCGCGGCGAGGCAGGAGACGGCGGGCCGGAAAATGGAACGGGTCATGCTCGGGTTCGCTTCAACCTCGATCTATGCACCATCGGCACTGCACGCACTATGGCGACTGCTGCCCATTATGGATCAACATTGCATAATGCGAAATGAGGCGCCGAGTGAGGCGCCCGGTATACCGGCATACCAGCCGGCGGGCGGCGCAGAGGCTGCCGGGCGCTGCCGTTGACCCCCGCCGAGGGCGCAAGCAAAGTACGGGTCGCGCGGGGCAACTGGGGAGAGGTCATGAACGGCATCCTGCTGGGGGTCCTCGGTTATATCGCCCTGCAATTCGCGGTGGCGATCTGGGTATCGCGCCGCATCAAGACGGAGACCGACTATATCCTCGGCGGGCGCCAGATCGGCTTCACGCTGGCGGCATTTTCCGTGTTCGCGACCTGGTTCGGCGCCGAGACGGTGCTGGGCTCGGCGGGCCGGGTCTACAGCCAAGGCCTCTCGGGCGCACAGGGAGAGCCGTTCGCCTACGCGGTGGGCATTGTCGTCATGGGGCTCGTGCTCGCCGTGCCGCTGTGGCGGCGGGGGCTCACCACCTTCGGCGATCTGTTCCGCGACCGCTTCTCGCCCGGCGTCGAGCGGCTGACCGTGATCCTCCTGGTGCCGGGCTCGGTGCTGTGGGCGGCAGCCCAGATCAGGGGCTTCGGACAGATCATGGGCACGACCACGGGGATGAGCATCGCTGCCTCCATCACGCTCGCTGCCGCGATCGTCATCCTCTACACCGCAGCGGGCGGTCTCCTCGCCGACATCTACTCGGACCTCGTGCAGGGCATTGCCATCGTCGTCGGCCTCGTGGCCATGCTCGTCGTCGTCCTGATCGAGCTGGGCGGGCCCGCGCAGGCACTCGCGGGCATCGAGGCGGCGCGCTTTGCCCCGATGGGAAGCGAGCAGTCGCTGCTCGACTTTCTGGAGCAGTGGGCGATCCCGATCTGCGGTTCGCTCGTTGCCGTCGAGCTGATCTCGCGCGTGCTCGCCTGCAAATCGGCGGACGTGGCGCGCACCGCCACCTGCGTGGGCGGCATCGGCTATCTGCTGGTGGCGCTGATCCCCGTGCTCTTCGGGCTGGTGGGGCCGCAGCTGGCGCCCGGGCTCGGCGAGGCCGAGCAGATCGTGCCGGCGCTGGCGCAGAAGTATCTGCCGGCGGTCCTCTACGTCATGTTCGCGGGCGCGCTGATATCAGCCATTCTGTCGACGGTGGATTCGGCGTTGCTCGCCGCCGCGTCGCTCGTCTCGCACAACATCGTGCTGCGCATCCGGCCCGGCTTGAGCGAGGCGGCCAAGGTCGCGTGGGCCCGCACGGGCGTGGCCGTGCTGGGTGTCGTCGCCTACGTCCTCGCCATATATTCGGACGGCATCTCCGATCTCGTCGAGCTGGCGTCCGCCTTTGCAACGGCCGGTATCTTCGTCGCCCTGGTGTTCGGGCTGTTCACCGGATGGGGCGGGGCGTCGAGCGCCTATGCCGCGATCGCCGCCGGCGGCCTGGCGTGGGCGTTCGGCAAATTCGCTCTCGAGGTGCAGGCGCCTTATGTGTGCGGCCTGATTGCTGCGCTCATTGCCTATATTCTCGCCATGGTTGCGATGCGCCTCGTTGCAGCGGAGCGCCGCGCCCAGGCGTAGCACTCCGGCCACGAACCCGTGGGCGGCTTGGCCACATTCGGGGAGCTGAACACCCGATCCCTCCCCGTCATCCCGGAAGCCGAGCCGCAGGCGAGGCTGTCCGGGACCTCGTGAGGCGAGTCGAGATCTTATCTCACGAGCTCCCGGATCGGAGCGTTGCTCGCGCAAGCGCTCGCAGCGCCCCGTCCGGGATGACGGGTGAAACCCGCTGCGGCCATGTGTCCCGACCCATCGACATCCGCCTGTCATCCGCCGATCTGACGCTGTCATGCGGTGCACGGTCTCGCCTCAACCAAAGCGTGCAAGGTACACGATCCGTACAAACAACAGTAGTGCTCGCTTGACGAAAATGTGAACCAAGGCCATTGGCAGAGCGCCAAGTGGGGGCTAAAGAGGCTGCACCCTTCGCGGCATCGAGGCCTGGTGCGGCAAATCAATCAACAGGTTCTGTAAGCGTGTCGATAGCGCGTGTGAAGTGTCGCGTCCTTTTGGATTTCGACGGAACCATTGCTCCGGTCGATACCACCGACCTGCTGCTCGAGCGGTTCGCCGATCCGGCGTGGCACGACATCGAGGAGGACTGGAAGGCCGGCCGCATCGGCTCGCGCGAGTGCATGGTGCGCCAGATCGACCTCGTGCGCGCCACGCCGGCCGAGATGGACGCCTTCATCGGCTCGGTCGAGATCGACCCCGGCTTTCGCGCCTTCGTCGACACCTTCCGCCGCCTGGGCCACTCGCTGTTCGTGGTGTCCGACGGCCTCGACCGCACCATCCGCTCGGTGCTCGACCGCGACGGCATCGACATTCCGTATTTCGCCAATCACCTGCAGTGGCGCGGCGGCGACCGCTGGCGGCTGGCGTTCCCGCACGCCAAGGGCGCATGCACGGCGCTCGCGGGCAACTGCAAATGCACGTTCGCGGACGGCTGGCCGCGCGAGCTCGTCATCTCGGTCGGCGACGGGCGCTCCGACTTCTGTCTCGCCGAGCGCGCGGAGCTGGTGCTGGCCAAGGGCGCGCTGCTCGAGCACTGCCGCAGGACGGATCTTCTGCATTTCGGGTTCGAGACCTTCGGCGAGGCGACCGAGCTCCTGACCGGGTGGCTCGATGCGCGCGTTGCGGCAGACGATGCCCAGTTCGGGGCCGGGTCCGCGCGCGGCCTCGAAGAGTAGCAAAGACACAAAAGATCGAGAGCAGGTCGGGATGCACAAGCCGGTACGCTGGCGCGAGGACGACGGGGCGCGCCGAGAGGAGAGCGGGGACGAGCGGACGGAAGCGGAGCTTCTGGCGCTGGAGGACAAGTATTGCTCGCACGGCGACACCGTGCACTACACCAACCCGCCCAAGATCTTCGACAACGCCGAAGGCTCGTTCCTCTACGACGCCGAGGGACGCCAGTATCTCGACCTGCAGATGTGGTACTCGGCCGTCAACTTCGGCTACCGCAACCCGCGGCTCGACGCGGCGGTGCGGCGCCAGCTCGACCGGCTGCCGCAGCTCGCGAGCCAGTACCTGCACCGCGAGAAGATCGAGCTCGCCGCGCTCATCGCCCAGGACGCCGAGAAGAAGTTCGGCGAGAAGGGGCGCGTGCACTTCAATGTGGGCGGCAGCCAGGCGGTCGAGGACAGCCTCAAGCTCGTGCGCAACTTCAAGAAGGGCAAGAGCCTGATGTTCGCGTTCGAGGGCGGCTATCACGGCCGCACCCTCGGCGCCTCGGCCATCACCTCGTCCTACCGCTACCGCCGCCGCTACGGCCACTTCGGCGACCGCGCGCACTTCGTGCCGTTCCCGTACCACTTCCGCGGGCCGAAAGGCATGAGCAAGGAGGAGTACGGGCACCACTGCGTCAAGCAGTTCGAGCGCCTGTTCGAGAGCGAGTACAACGGCGTGTGGGACCCCAAGGCGGGCGAGGCCGAGTATGCCGCCTTCTACGTCGAGCCGATCCAGGGCACCGGCGGCTACGTCATCCCGCCGAAGGGCTTCTTCGTCGAGCTGAAGCGGGTGCTGGACCAGTACGGCATTCTGCTCGTCGTCGACGAGATCCAGATGGGCTTCTATCGCACCGGCAAGCTGTGGTCGATCGAGCACTTCGGGGTGAAGCCCGACGCCATCGTGTTCGGCAAGGCTATCACCAACGGCCTCAACCCGCTCGCCGGCGTGTGGGCGCGCGAGGAGCTCATCAACCCGGCGATCTTCCCGCCGGGCTCGACGCACTCGACCTTCGCCTCCAACCCGATGGGCACTGCCGTCGCGCTGGAAGCCATGAAGATGATGCGCGAGACCGACTATGAGGCGATGGTGGCCGAGAAGGGCGCCTATCTGCTCGACGGGCTCAAGGACCTGCAGCGGCGCCACAAGATCGTGGGCGACGTGGACGGCCTGGGCCTCGCGCTCCGCATGGAGATCTGCGAGCCGCACGACAGCTTCACGCCCTCCAAGGCGATTGTCGACCGCATGGTTGACGAGGCGCTGAAGGGCGATCTGGAGGTCGACGGGAAGAGGTACGGCCTCGTTCTCGATATCGGCGGCTACTACAAGAACGTCATCACGCTGGCACCGAGCCTGCATATCAGCAAGCACGAGATGGACCTGGGGCTGAAGCTCCTCGACCGCGTGCTGCAGCGGGTCGGGGAGACGTGAAGCCCGGGGAAAATCCGGGGGAAAGAGGGCAGCTCGACCGGCTTGACCGGAACCGTAGCCGCGGTTCTCGGGTTTGCCTGGGGAATCCTGCGAGACTCCGGGAAGCGGAGCCGATCGACGGCCTGGGGGAAACAAACGAGTCGGGGGTACGAACACGCGGGTCCGATCGCAGCCGGCATGGGCGCCCCCCAGCGCCCGAGAAAAAAGGGCCGGCGCGGGCGGACGAGAGAAGAGGTTGGATGCGCGTAGCGTCATGAACATCGAAAAAGACATTGAGACTCCGGATCGGAGCCTGTTCCTCGAGAACGGGCGGGTCGGGGTGTTGCTGATCCACGGCCTCGGCGGCACACCGGTCGAGCTGCGCTTCATCGCGCAGGGCCTCTCCCGCGCGGGCTACACGGTCTACTGCTGCCAGCTCGCGGGGCATTGCGGGACGCCGGAGGAGCTGCGACGCTCGAGCTGGCGTGAGTGGTACGCGAGCGTCGAGGAGGCGCACGACAAGCTCAGCGCCCAGTGCGACATCGTCCTCGCCGGCGGCCTCTCCATGGGCGGCATCCTGGCCCTGCATCTGGCCCAGAACCGGCCCCAGCGCGTGCACGGCCTCCTGCTCTACGCCCCCACGCTCAAGCTCGACGGCTGGTCGATGCCCTGGCATTCGGTGTTCCTGCAATACGTGCGGCCCCTGCCGATCCGCCTCGAGCTCGAGCTCACCGAGCGGGAGCCCTATGGGCTGAAGGACGAGCGCGTGCGGCGCCTCGTCTTGTCGGGCATGCAGAGCGGCGATTCCGGCGCTGCCGGCGTGTTCTCGACGCCGATGCGCTCGTTCGCCAACTTCAACTGTCTGGTCGCAGCGGTGAAGCCCGGGCTCGGCAAGGTGCGGCAGCCCACGCTCATCGTGCATCCGCGCGAGGACGACATCGCGAGCCTCAGGAACGCGCAGTATCTGCAGGCGCACCTCGGCGGCCTGGTCGACACGGTGGTGCTGGACAACAGCTACCACATGGTCACGCTCGACCAGCAGCGCCACATCGTTGCCGATCGCACCCAGTGCTTCGTCGCCTGGGTCGAGGCCCAGGCCGCCGCCAGGGGCGAGATCGCCTCCGCAGCCAGAGGCGTGGCGGTGGAATGAGCGAGAGAGAGGCGCAACGGCTGCCGGGCGTAGGGCGCAATAAGGCGATAGCTGCATTGCGCCGATCCACCCGCGCCGCTTGGCCGGCGGTTGCGTCGGTGCAATGCGCTGCCGCTTATTGCACCCTACATTGCGCCGGCGGCGGTCGCGCAGCGCTCGAGGCTGGCCGTGGCGCGCCGCCACGTGAAGGTCTCGCCGAGCAGCTTGATGCCGAGGTAGCCGGTGACGAGCAGCGTGTCGGCGTTGGCGAGCTGCAGGGCGGCGCTGAAGCGCTCCTCGTCCTCGGGATTGTAGATCCAGCCCGACTCCCAGGCGGTGTTGGAGCGCCGCTGCAGGTTGCCCAGGATCTGGGTGCCGCAGATGCGCTTGCCGGTGCGCGACTTGTGGTGCGGGTTCTTGAGCCAGACGACCCGTCCGCACACGCGGTTGCCGCAGGTGGAGATCTCCACCGCCCCCTGGCCGGTGTGGTCGATCCAGACGCCGGTCACGTCGGGAGCCGGAGCCGGGGTCTGCGCGGCGGCGACACCGACAAGCAGCGCGATGCCCGCGATCGCGCCCAGGGCGAGCCGGGAAGAGCGAGCGTAATCAAAGCGATACATGCGCGTACAGCCTCCGTGGCGGACCTCGATTGCGGTTTCGTCGGGAGATGCAACCGCGATGCGGAGAAAATACGGCAGCGGCGGGAGCGCTCGCATGCCGCGGGCCCCGACGTGCCCACCGCGCTTAACTTTCGAGCGCGGATTTCCCGCAGTGAAAACAGATACCTATATAAGACCCACAAGCCGGCCAGACGAGGTCGTGGCGCAAAGGCCGCCGCGCTCGGTTGGTCCACGCCGCCGGCGATGCCCGCCCTCCTCTGGCCGGGCGCCGCGCCGAGCCCCGAAAGGCGCGCACTGCCATGAGTCTAACGCTGGCGTTCCGCAATCTGTTTCACGATCGCGTCCGGCTCGCCGTGACGCTGATCGGCATCCTGTTCTCGATCGTGCTGGTGGCCGTGCAGCTCGGCCTCTATCTCGGCGCCCGCGGCATGATCATCTCCATGATCGACCGCGCCGATGGCGACCTGTGGATCATGGCCTACGGCACCAAGAACTTCGAGGAGGCCCAGCCGATCCGCGCGCGCGAGCGCTACGTCGCGCTGTCGACGCCCGACGTGGTGAGCGCGGTTCCCCTGGTCACCGCGTTCACGGACTGGCGCAAGCCCACCGGCGGCTCGACGCTGGTCGTCGTGATCGGCGCCGATGCCGAGGACGGCGGGCTTTCGCCGTGGAACGTGGTCGAGGGCGACGTGTCGGGCCTCGGGGTGCGCGATGCCGTGATGGTGGACAAGACCTATCTCGCGGAGCTCGGCATCGGCGGCGTGGGCGACACGGCGCAGGTCGGCTCCTCGCGCGTGCGTGTCACCGGGCTCACCGAGGGCATCCGCTCGTTCACGGTGACGCCGTTCATCTTCACCACGCTCAACCGCGCGCGCCAGCTGATCGACATGCCGGTCGAGAATGTCACCTACGTTCTGGCCAAGGTGCGGCCCGGCGCCGACATCCTCAAGGTGCGCGACGAGATCCGCGCCAAGCTGCCGGACAGTGAGGTGCTCACCCGGGAGGAGTTCCGCGCGCGCAGCCTGGCCCACTGGCTGTTCGCGACCGGCGCCGGCGTGGCCCTGCTCGGCGGTGCGATTCTGGGCCTCATCGTCGGCACCGTGATCGTCGCCCAGACGCTCTACTCGAGCACCAAGGACCACCTGACCGAGTTCGCCACGCTGAGGGCGCTCGGCTCCTCGTCCGGCTACATCAACAAGGTGATCCTGATGCAGGCCGGCCTCTCGGCGCTGCTCGGCTATGGGCTGGGCATGTCGATCGCGCTCGGCATCGTCTATCTGAGCGAGCACACCGCCCTGCCGATCGTGATGTCGCCGGGGCTTGCCGCCCTGCTGCTCGCGCTGACGGTGGCCATGTGCGCCGTCTCCGCCTTGTCGGCGATCGGCAAGGTGATGCGTATCGACCCCGCCATGGTGTTCAACCGATGACCGCAGCAGCAACCACACTCGAAACGGAGGACGCCGCTCCCGCGGTGCTCCCCAGCGTCGTCCTCGAGGCGCGCGACATCGTCAAGGAGCTCGGCCACGGCGCCGGCAAGGTGCGCGCCGTGAAGGGCGTGAGCCTGCAGCTCAACGTGGGCGAGCTGACCCTGCTGATGGGCCCCTCGGGAAGCGGCAAGACCACGCTGCTCTCCATCCTGGGCTGCATCCTGACGCCGACCGAGGGCACGCTGACCGTCGTCGGCGAGCCGACCAGCGGCCTGTCGCCGGAGGCGCTGGCCGACCTGCGCCGGCGCCACATCGGCTTCATCTTCCAGTCCTACAACCTGTTCCCGACGCTCACGGCGGAGGAGAACGTGCGCCTCGCGCTCGACGTGCGCGGCAGCCGCGGCTCGGACGCCATCGTCACCGCCCAGCGCGCCCTGCAGAAGGTGGGGCTGCGCCACAAGCTCAAGTCCTATCCCGCCAACCTGTCGGGCGGCGAGCAGCAGCGCGTCGCGGTGGCGCGCTCGCTGGTGGGGGCGCCATCCGTGATCCTCGCCGACGAGCCGACCGCGGCGCTCGACAGCGAGAACGGCGTGGCCGTCATGTCGCTGCTCAGCCAGATCGCCAGGGACAGGAGCCGGGCGGTGCTGGCGGTGACGCACGATCCGCGCACCGTGCCGTACGCCGACCGCATTCTGCGTATCGAGGATGGCCTGATCGTCGGCGAGGAGCGCCGCGCCGAGGGGGTCGAAACCGTGCACGAGCTGTCGCGCACGAGAAAGAGGAAGGCCAATGCCTAAAGCCGATTCATCGGTCAGCATGCTGGTCGTCGCCGCCGCGCTGGCGCTCGGCGTCGGCTACTTCGTGCCCGAGACCCTCAGCCAGCGGTCCGGCTCCGCCAAGGCCGAGACCCCCACGGCCGCGCACTCCAAGGTCGCGCAGTCCAAGCCCGCGCCGAAGGCGCTGTGGGCGGCCTCCGCTCCGGGACGCGTGGAGCCGCTCGGAGGGGAGATCCGCATCTCGGCCCAGGTGCCGGGGCGCATCACCGATGTGCTGGTCGGCGTCAACGACAAGGTGGTGGCCGGCGACCTGCTGCTGCGCTTCGCCGACGCGGAGCTGGTGGCGCGCGTGCATGCCGCCCGCGCCGAGGCGGCCGCGCGCAAGCGCGACCGCGACGGCGAGGGCGTGGGCAAGGCGGCCCAGGACCGGCGCAGCGCCGAGGACAGGCTTGCCAATGCCGAGCGGCTGCTGTCGCTCGCGCGCGAGGAGCTCGACCGCACGCTGAAGCTCAGGCGCAGCGGTGGCGCCGGGGACGTCGACAAGGCGCGCGAGGGCGCGACCGAGGCCGACGAGCAGCTCGAGGAGGCGCGCAGCGGCCTGCGCAAGGCGATGGCCGGCAACGCCCCGGCGCCGACCCGGCTCGAGGCCGCGCTCGCCGCCGCGCGGGCGGAGCTTTCGCTGGCGGAGGCGGCGCTGGAGCGCGCGCGCATCAGGGCGCCCTCCAACGGCACCATCCTGCAGATCAATGCCAGGGTCGGCGAGACGGCGGCGCCTTCGCCGGACAGCGCGCTGGTCGTGCTGGGCGATGTCACGGCGCTGCGCGTCAGGGCCGAGTTCGAGGAGCGCGACATCGGCAAGGTTCAGCTCGGCCAAGCCGCGGTGGTGCGCTCCGACGCCTTCCCCGGCAAGGATTTCGAGGGCACGGTGTCCTCGCTCGCGCGGGCGCTGGGCCCGAGCAGGCTCGGCCAGCGCGGGCCGCGCCGGCCCACCGACATCGACGTGCTGGAGGTGATGATCGACCTCGCCGGCCAGCCGCCGCTGCTGCCGGGCATGCGCGTCGACGTATTCCTCAAGGCGGCCCTGCCGCAGCCTCCGGCGGCGGCGCTGCCGCATCCTCCCGCGGCGGCTCTACCCGGCGTGCCGCGGCGGACGTGATTGCCGAACGAACATCCGAGGTCGGGAGGCCCCCACCCTAACCGACCGCCAGAACGCGCACACCCTGACTTCTGTTGCTGGGTGCAGAGCAGAAGCGTTGTGCTCGGTGTGAGACTTACCGCATATGACCCAACTCGGTCCTGGACTGCACGCAGACTGCATGCATTCGTTGCGACGCAGCATTTTCTTCCGGCTGCGTGCCTCGCATTGATAGCGCTGGCGCGCGCCTCGGCGGCACGGCCACAGGACGCTCCGCTGCATACGATGTTGGACTTCCGCCAGCTCGCTCCGTGTTGAACGGGCGGGCAATGCCACGGAGACGAGGTGCCGGATTGTTCGATCTTGAAAACGCTAGGGGCAGCATCCTAGACGGAACCCTGGTAACTGTGAGGCTCTGATTATCAGGTAACGTTGTGTGGGAGAGTGCTCCCCGCTATACGGAATTCAAGTGCGGGCGTAGTGACTGAGGGGACCAGATGCTGCAAGGTCGGATTGCTTCCGCTGACGAGAATTCTACGTGGCGGTTCGAGCGGTGGGGGCTGGCGTTCCTGCGCTTTCTTGGCGATTTCTGGCTCCTGTTTGTGTTTGCTCTCCTGCTCGGATTCCTCTTCATCTGGGTGCCGCAATCGAGGGAACTTTGGCGCCACTACGTCCTCAGTCCTCTGCCGGGTCCGCTTCAGAGCGGCGTGGTCTTGACTCACGCGGTCTTTGTGGTTGCGGCGCTTCTGTTTTCAGGCATCGTCTTCGCCAGATATGCGCATCGCAAGGTGCTGCTGCAGCAGGCCCAGGGTCGAAATCCTGCGCTCTGGGTCGTTGCCTGCGCAGCCCTGCTCCCGCTTGTCCTGTCGCTCGCAGGCATAGGGTGCGCCGCCTTGGACTACCTGGCAGCGGAACAGGTCGGGGCGCGGATGCTCACTGCAGCGAGTGTTTCGGGTGGCTTGATCCTTCTGGCCGTTGTGACGGTCCTTACGCTGGCTCGAACGACGGGCGCAGCCGCCCTAGCGGGTCTGCTTGCCCGCAACCGAACGAGCAGAATGACGGCAGTGGCTGGGCTGGTGCTTCTGATCATGTTCTTGGGACTGCCATGGCTGCCTGCGCCGGCGTTTGTCGGGGCGGCGCAGGTCGTGGGCGCAGTGCCTGCCATGCTGTTCTCGGTCGGCCTCGTGCTCTATGCGATCGATGCGGCTTTCCGAGCCACGGGGTATCGGAAGCCGCTCGCACTCGCCGCCTTGGCCGTCGCGGTGGTTGGGATCCTCTTTGGCGACCTCGCAACAGCCCACCGCGTGCGCACGCTCGGTCCGGTCCAGAAGAGCCCCCTCCCGGACGTGGGAAGCGAGTTTCTGCGCTGGCTGGAGACGCGGAAGGACCGCGACAATTACGAATATTATCCGGTTTTCATTGTTGCCGCGCAGGGCGGCGGGCTTTATGCGGCCTACCACACGGCGCGCGTGCTTGCGGTGCTGCAAGACGAGTGTCCCGCGTTTGCGCAGCATGTTTTTGCGATCAGCGGTGTCTCGGGTGGGAGCCTCGGAGCCGCGGTCTTTGCAAGCGCGGTAAAAAGCATTTCGCCCGAGCAGACATCGGAGCCTTGCAGAGAACCGGGCAGCTCGGTGCAGTTCCTGCAATACACCGATCGCTTTCTCAACCGCGATTTTCTTTCACCGCTCGGCTTCCTGGCGGTAATTCCCAATATCGCCCAAAGGATTGCGGGGCTGCCCCGGACCTTGCTCGAGGGGGCTCCAAGGGGGGTCCGATTCGCGATGGCCAAACGGCTGCGGGGCATCGCGAGCTATGATCGTGCCGTAGGGCTCGAGTACGGTTTCGAAGAGGCTTGGCAGGACACGGAGCGCGGCTCCGGCAAACGGGCGAATTTCTTCAGAACGGCCAGCACCGCCGCTTGGAGCGGCGAGGACGCCGTACCGGCACTCATCTTCAACGCGGCTAGGGCGGACACGGGCATCACGTACTCGGTGGCGCCCTTCCGTCTCGATAAGGCGGCGAACCTGGATTTCAGGGCCAAGGTTCTTGGTGTCGAAGCGCCGAGACAAGATGTCCGCATCTCGACGGCGGTGGGCCTGAGCGCCCGCTCCCCGTTCATAACTGCACCTGGAATGATCAGGGTCGCCGGCCGCAGGTGGCTCAAGAAGGACGACAGCTCGGTCGAGACAGTCGGGCTGGTTGACGGAGCCTTTGTTGAGAACTCGGGCCTGGCGACCGTCGGCAAGCTCGTGCGCGAGATGCACGATGCCGTCGTCAGGCATGGCAAGCGGAAGGTCGCGATCCACGTGGTTGCCATTCAAGACCTGTCCGCCTTTACATACTCGCACTCGGGGATCGAAAGGCCGCCCGGCGAGAAACCGGTGTTCGTGCCCGACGACCTGCGTGATCTCGTGGAAGTGAAGGATTTCGATCGGCCCATCAGGTTTGGCTTCGCAGAATTCACGGCCCCTCTGACCGCCCTGGACGCGTCGCGGAGCGCACGCAGCTTCCACACGCTCAACTCTCTCGTCGAGAACGTGGCGACCCTCCGATGCGCGCAGGGCGTTGGAGAGAAGACGAATCCATGTACGGCGTCGAGACCAAGCCGCTCGGGTGAGACGGTCGAAGTGCCCGCAGTTGGACACTTACTGTTCGGCATCACGGCGAACAACCGTCCGCTGCCCCTCGCCTGGCAGCTATCGAGCCTAAGCTGGCTGAGGATCGAGAAACGCGCGTGGGCTGGTAAGCATGAGAGCTGGACCTGCAACAAACAGCTGGCGATCCCGACGGGCGATACCGACTTGCAGGCGATGAACGACGCCGACATAGCGGAGCTGCGAGCGCTGGGGGAGGACCTGGGGGGCTTTGTCGATCGGTGGATCTACGCTTGTGGCAGGGACCACATGCGCCAGGTCTTGGGCAGGTAGAACGGAGCAGCGCCTTGTCCGGATTGGCGGACACGGCGTGCCACAGACAGCGCTTGGGCTCATGCGCAGAAATGTGCGACCCCGGACGCAGGCGTTGTCCGCGGTCACGTCGCCCTCACAACTTGCCTCTATTGCCTGTCGCTTTGTCTCAGCGCGCCAGATCGTGTGCAAGGCGAAGCGCGAAAGCACTAGTCCTCACACTTGCCCATGCTGCTCGCCCCCGGCGATGAGGTGATCGAATGAACTGCAGGGTCTTGCTGATTGGACTCTTTTTGCATTTGCTCACGGCAGTTGCTGTGAAGGGTTTCGGATGCCGGCCCATGGCGACGGGGCGGCTGGCACCGGGGCCGGCGTCCGAAAGCCTCCAGGGAAGGAACCCGCGGGTAGTGGGGGAAGAGGGCGCCGCGAGTGCTATGGGGATTTCGCGGTAGTGGGGTGGTGGCCGGACCGGGGCGAGCGACGCTGGGCTGTGCCGGCTGGGCTGGCGATGGGGCGGGGCCGTGGCGTCAGGCTGCGTTGGGCGCCTCGATCTGCATGTGACCGAGGGTCTATGTCCCGCGCAGCGTATCGTTGCGGACAAGCGCCATCGCAGCCGGCGGATGACCGGCGCCAGTGATCGGCACCGCTGCAGATGCAGGACGGGGTGATCATGACGTGTCGATCCTGATGGTCGGCGCGTAACGTGGCTGGCAGCCGGCGTGGAAGGTGTCGATGACGATCATGCGGCCGCCGCAGCAGGGGCACGGGGTGGCGAGCGCGGATTGAGGTCCGTCATCGGGGGCAGCTTCGTCTTTGGGATCGGTGGCGGTGCTTGCAGCGGTGTCCAGAAGCTCGCGCGCCTGCGCGATGTTCTCCTCGCGCGCTCCGCCGGCGAGGAGGCCGTAGTGGCGGATGCGGTGGAAGCCCTTGGGCAGGACGTGGAGCAGGAAGCGGCGGATGAACTCGTGCGTGCCGAGCGTCATGGTGGTGTAGCGGCCTGGCCCCTCGATCCGGTAGTCCTTGACCTTGAAGGTGACGCTCTGTCGCGTCGGCGGCGATCAGGCGGCGGTTGGAGATGGCGACGCGGTGGGTGTAGCGCGACAGGTAGGCGAGCACGGCCTTGGGGCCGGCGAAGGGCCGCTTGGAGTAGACGAACCAGCGCGTCCTCTTGAGCGGCGCCAGGAACGCGGCGAAGGCCTTCGGCTCGGCGAGATGCGCATGCGCGCCGAAGAACGTGAGCTTGCCGGCCTTGTGGGCGGCAGCGAGCTTCTCCAGCATCAGACGCCGGAACAGCTTGGAGAGCACCAGCACGGGGAGGAAGAAGCTGGGCCTGGTGGCGATCCAGCGTTTGCGATCTGGGGAGAGACCGCCACCGGGCACGATCATGTGCACGTGCGGGTGGTGGGTCATGGCCGAGCCCCAGGTGTGCAGCACCGCGGTGATGGCGATCTGGCGCCCAGGTGCTTGGGGTCGGCAGCGATGGTGAGCATGGTCTCGGCCGAGGCCTTGAACAAGAGGTCGCAGATCGCCGCCTTGTTCTGGCAGGCGATGTCGCCGATCTCGGAGGGCAGCGTGAAGACGATGTGGAAATAGGGCACGGACAACAGCTCGGCCTGGCGCTCCTCCATCCACGCGCGCGCCGCGGCGGCCTGGCACTTCGGGCAGTGCCGATTGCGGCAGCTGTTGTAGGCGATGGTCGTGTGGGCGCAGTCCTCGCAGCGCGCAACGTGCCCGCCGAGAGCCGCCGTGCGGCAGCTCTCGATGGCGCTCATCGCCTTGAGCTGGGCGAGGCTCACGTGGCCGCGATTGGCTTGACGCCAGGCGGCCCCGTGGTCGCGGAAGATGTCCGCGACCTCCAGAGCGGGGCGGGACATGAGCCGCGTGCTGCCTGGGCGGGCCCTCCTTCTTGGAACGGATCGGCGTCAGCCGGTCGAGCGGGCTCATGACCGCGCGGATCGTGTTGGTGGCGACCCGCGTGTAG
>CAWIXS010000004.1:0-83169 GCA_963840075.1 uncultured Alphaproteobacteria bacterium
ACCGCGTGTGTTGCCCTTGCCGCCGAAATGCGCCGCCTCCCGTCGCCATCCCGCTCCTCGACCGGCGCCTTGAGCCACATCTTGATGAGGGCCAGGACGTGCCGGTCGACGATGCGCCGGGCCACACACTGCATGAGGTCCCGGTGCGGAATGTTATCGAAGTACTTCGACAAATCGGCATCTACTACGTCAGTGTAGCCCCGGACAGAGATGCCGGTGCACTTCCTTGACTGCGTCGACCGCGCCACGTGTGGGACGATAGCCGTACGCATCTGTCCTCGAAGTCGGCCTCGAAGATCGGCTCGAGCACGAGCTTGGCGGCGGTCTGCACCACCCGGTCCCGGATGGTCGGCACGATCGCATCGAACAGCACTGCTATCCAACGAGCCTTTGGGCTCGGCTGAGATCACTCATCCCTTCCATCCGCTGCGCGGCCAACGGTTCGCCGTCTTGAAGGTCCGACACGTTTCCGGCGTCGCGACCCTGAGCCTGCGCCATGCCGAGCTCGGCAGTTTCGCCGTGCCGCAAGAATGGACCAACAGGGGCGCACCGGCGACAGAAGCGGGCGCGCTGATGATCGATGCCTTTGGTCTCGCGGAACTGTCGGCCATCGTGGATTTTCTCACCAGCAACTCGACAAGGATTGACCAGTGATTCGAACAATGAGAGAAGCGACGGACCAGTTAATGACGTGGCCCGATACTCATGCGAGACGTGTCCTCAGCCGACCTGCGCAAACGTTGTCGCAAACTGCTCGCCGGCCTGCCTCCTCTGCAGCGCATCCTGCGCGGCTCCCTGGTCGAGAGATTCAAGCGCTGCGGGCGGCCGGGCTGCCACTGCGCGGACGGCCGCGGACACGGCCCCAAGATCTACTTGTCGGTCAGCGTCTCGGGCGAACGGCCGCAGATGGATTATGTGCCGAACGCCAGTCACGACGAGGTGCGCGAGCTCGTTGGCAACTTCAACAAGGTGCGCGAGGTGCTCAACGAGGTCTGCGCCATCAACACCGAGCTATTGCGCCGCCGCGAGGATCTCGACTGAATGGATCCGGCCATTGCCGCGCTGGATTTGGCGAAGGCGGGCGCCATCATCGCCAGCATGGTCGAGTCCTATCTTTCTGCTGGCGCCCCGCCGCTGGATGCGAAGGGGGCACCGCATGATGATGACGTCCAAGATCAGCGATCGGCACCTGTCGCGGATGGCCTGTGTTTACATCCGCCAATCGACGGTGGCGCAGGTTCGCTTCAACCAGGAGAGCACCGAACGCCAGTACAATCTGGCAAGCAAGGCGCAGGCGCTCGGCTGGAGCCCGGAGCAGATCCGCATCCTCGACCGCGACCTCGGCCAGTCCGGTGCGCGGACGACCAAGCGCGAGGACTTCAAGACGCTGGTCAGCGATGTGGCGATGGGCAACGTGGGAGCCATCTTCTCGCTCGAAGCTTCCCGCCTCGCTCGCTCCAACCAGGACTGGCATCGTCTGCTCGAGCTGTGCGCCATCACCAGCACGCTCGTCATCGACGAGGACGGTTGCTACGATCCGACCGAGTTCAACGACGGCCTCGTGCTCGGCATGAAGGGCACGTTCGCCCAGGCCGAGCTGCATATTATTCGCACGCGCCTGCACGGCGGCAAGCTCAACAAAGCACACAAGGGCGAGCTGCGCTTTCCGCTGCCGGTCGGCTTCGTTTGGGATGCCGACAAGATCGTGCTCGACCCCGATCAGGAAGTGCAGGGCGCGGTTCGCAGCGTTTTCGAGTTGTTCGAGAAGGAGGGCACCGCCTACGCCGTAGTGCAGCGTTTCAACGAGCTGGGCCTGCGCTTTCCCCGCCGCTCCTATGGTGGTGCCTGGGACGGCAAACTGCTGTGGGGACGCCTGACCCATTCCCGCGTGCTCGGCCTCCTGAAGAACCCGTCCTATGCCGGCCGATACGTGTTCGGACGCTACCAGTCCTGCAAGCAGATCGCGCCGACTGGAGAGATCAGCACCACGTCACGGCTGATGCCGCAGGAGCAATGGCGGATCGTCATTCCCGATCATCATCCAGGTTACATCACCTGGGATCGGTTCCTCGCCAACAGTCAGCGCATGGCTGCGAACCGGACCAACAGCGAGGTGCTCGGCGGTCCGGCCCGCGAAGGGCTCTGCTTGTTGCAGGGCATGCTCGTGTGCGGCCATTGCGGCCGACGGCTCAGCGTCCGCTACACCGGCAATGGTGGCATCTATCCAATATACGAGTGCAACTGGCAGCAGCGCGAAGCCTTGATCCGCCACGCCCGCATGACGCTTCCTGCCAAGCCGCTCGATGCCGCCATTGCAGATCGCCTCCTCGCCGCCGTCACGCCGCTGACGATCCAGCTCGCGTTCACGGCACTGACCAGCCTGGAGGAGCGCGACCAATCCATCGGCGCACAATGGCGGCTGCGGATCGAGCGGGCACGCTACGAGGCCGATCTGGCTGAGCGGCGCTACGAGGCGGTCGACCCCGCCAACCGGCTGATCGCCAGCACGCTCGAGCAGCGCTGGAACGACGCGATGCAGCGGGTGATCGAACTTGAAGCCGAACTCGCCAACTTCGAGCGCAAAACGTTGCGTACGATCACAGCCGACCAGAAGCAGCAGATTATCAAGCTGGCGAGCGACTTCCCGCGATTGTGGACCGCGTCGACAACCACGGCACGCGACCGGAAGCGCATGCTGCGGCTATTGATCAAGGACATCACTGTCGAGAAGGGGCCGGAGCCGAAGCGGCTCAGGTTGCAGATCCGCTGGCAAGGCGGCGCGACCGAGACGGTCGAGGTCGGACTGGCGCCAAGTCGCGCCGATGCTGTGCGCTATCGACCGGAGTTCGTCGCTCGTGTTGGAGATCTCGCCACGCGTCACGATGACGACGAGATCGCGACCGAGCTCAACCGCAACGGACTGACAAGCTCCACCGGGAAGTCCTTCACCGCCAGCATGATCAGCTGGATCCGCTTCAAGCATTGCATCCCCGGCCCATCACGTTCCCCTGGAACGCTCAGCGTCGCCGACGTGCGTGAGAAGTATGGCGTGAGCCACTGGGTGATCTACGACTGGATCGACAAGGGCGTTATCACGGCGCACAGGAGAAAACCCGGTCTACCCTACGCCATCACCATCACCGACGAGACCGATCGCAAGTTGCGCGACCTGGTTGCCAATTCCGCACGCATTGCCTCATCTTCCCAAACCCGAACTGAGCAAGGTGCATTATGAAGCCCGCATCGGAATGCCGAGCGGTCGCTCGCCGCCATCCGCTTTCGGGATCATCACACGCCGCACCGGATCGGGCCTGTACGTCTTCTTGACCAGGTCCTCGCGCAGGCCCGCCAGCCACGCTTCGACGCCGTCCTCCTCGATCTTCGCGAACGTCACCCCGTCGACGCCGGGTGCACCCGCATTGGCGCGGGCGAGCCGATAGGCGTGTTCGAGTATGTCGGCGCGACAGATCTTGTCGTACAGGACGTAGAAGCGAAAGGCGGGCTCCGCCTTCGCCTTGCAGTACAGCTTTCGCTGAAGGCTCCGGATTTTGTCAGGTGTTTCGAGGCTCATCGCCAATCACCCTCACCTCACCATCTTGGAAAGCATGCCGGAAGTCGGGGCCCTTCGCTCCGCCGGCATTACCCGGCTTCGTCACTACTACGACCCCGTCCGACTCCCGCCGCCGGCCGCCACCTGACGTGACGTTGAGGCTTCTGCCTCGCCTGCGACGGGTCTCCCTCGTTACCCGAACCACCATGCGTGCGTGCCGTGCCCACTACCCCGGCGGATCGAAACGGGTGCATGTGTCGATTGCTTCCCCGTCTCACGCGGCCTTCCCCATTCTCTGGGTGGGTCGGCATCCGCATTGTCCTTTTCGAGGCCTGCTCAGGCTTCACTCGCGTTACGGCCCGCACGCTCGCTCGACCGCCCAAGGCGGCCTTTGTCACGGGGCTTCGACGGGGCCGGTTGCCCGGCCACGCCGCCCGTCAGCTACCAGCTCAATCGACAACTCGCTGGGTGGAACCCTCCTCCACAGGTGATTCGCGCCTTCGAGGCGCACCAGAGAAGATCGACATCTGAAGCGAAGGGCGCCTGAGCGCGGTCGCTGTTCCCCATAGCGAACGTGATCGGCGACGCAAGGACTGTCGCCGATTGCGTCGCGGCTTGCGTACAGGCCCGAAATCCACAGGCAGTGATGGCGGAGCGGTTCCGTCGCGGCCCGCGCATCCTCTATGTCTTCAGCAGTCGCGCGTACCACATGTGGCCCTTCAATACGAGAGCTGCCGCCATGGGCACGACCGCCGACAGGATCGCCCGAAATGTAGCTGCCCAGGCGAGAGCGCCTGTTGTCGACTTGGCCGCTCACCGCTCGGCGAGGCAGCTGTTCAAGGAGGCGCAGATCGATCGCGACGGTTTCGAGCGGCGAATCGCGAACGGCCTCGACCCCTGCTTTGCTGTCTACGCTCACGCTCAGGCAATGGTCTCCATCGCGGCCGAGCACCTGTCGACGACCAAGGAGGCGCGGCAGTTCGCCCGTATCGTCGGCGAGGCCGAGGACACCTACATGCCGAGCTATCCGCCGATGAGCCCGGTGACGACGAGCCACTTCGCCATGTGGTCGTTGTTCGATGTTCAGTTCGGGCAGAGCCGGGAGACCATCGGCACGTGTTTCCTGCGCATAGCAGAACTTACCGAAATGCCGGTCGAGTTGCGCACCACAGTCGCGACACTCCAGGCCTCCCGCCTGGGCATCTATGTGCATTGCGGCCATGAAGGGCGCTTCGTCCGGCTGCGCGAGATCGGCACTGAAACAGCGGTCCTATGCCTGGTTCCCGCCGGCTACCGCGGCGACGTTGGCGAGGTCTGGCTTGCCCGCCTCCTGCCTCCGGCAACGGCGCTATTCGGATATCACGTGGTCGCGACGACGCCATACATCGTGCGCGGCGGCGCGGAGGCTCAATGGCTTGCGTATCTCGAGCGGGAGCGGCAGCGGGTCGGCTCGAAAATCCCCGTGCGCAGGATGGATGCGACCAGCTACATCATGAAGCATGGCCCCAGTGCCAATCATTGGAACGAGTACATCTTCTGCGCCTACGCCGGGCACTGCAAAGAGGCGGTGTTCCTGACAGGCATTCCGGACATCAAAGAAAGTCTGCCGCACGCGTGAGAGGCAAGGAGCATCGGGCCAAGTCCCCGCTGGGTTCTATGCACCAGGAGGTCTCATCATGGACGAGCATTCCATCCTCGCGGCCTTCAGCCAGGCGGACGGCCTTCCTCGCGCCGCGTTGCGCGCTGCGGCAGACGACCGTACGCGGCTTGCGCCGCGTTTCATCGCACTGATCGAAGAGTTTCTGACGCTGCCGCCAGCCGAGCGTCCGAAGCAGACGCCCTTCTTCTTCATTTTCCACCTGCTCGGCGACTGGCGTGAGAAGGCGGCCTATCGAACCCTCGCGAAATTCCTGCGGCTGCCCGAGGAGCACTTGTGTCCAATCCTGGGCGACGCCGTCACGTCGACGGTCAACCGTGTCATGGTGCAGGTGTTCGATGGCGATCCCGAGCCCCTGTTCGATGTAATCCGGGACAAGCACGCCTACGAGTTCGTCCGCTCTAGAATGTGTGATGCGTTGGCAACGCTCGTGCTTCAAGGCGACCTCGACCGCAAGCGGGCGGAAGTTTTCCTGCGCGACTGCTTTTCGAACCTGCAACCGCAAGCAACCAACTATGCTTGGGTCGGTTGGATGGAGGCCATCGCAAAGCTCGGCCTCGAAGCTTACTCCGGGATCGTCGAGACTGCCTTCAAGCGCCAGTACATCGACCCTGGCGTCTGCGGATACAAGCATTTCCTCGAGGACTTGAACCGCGCAGCGACAGAGGAAGGCCGAGCGATGTGGCTGGCCGATGACGACCTCAAACCGTTCGGTGACACAGTCGACGAGCTGTCGAAGTGGCATTGCTTCAAAGAAGAGCGCCTCAAACGAGCGCCGCGGCACCAAGTTCAGGCGCGTCCGTCAGCCGAGTGGCTCGACAATGGCCGCCGCAACCAGCCGATCCGCTCGACCAAGGTCGGCCGCAATATGTCTTGCCCCTGCGGGTCCGGCAAGAAATTCAAGAAGTGCTGCGCTGCATGAACTGTCGCTCTGGCAATCCAGGATCGAAAGCACGGCTCGGATCTGGCCATCGAGGTCGATGACGCAATGGCAGTTCGACATCTGATCCACTGACGCGATACCCCATCTAACGGACGTAGTCGGCGGCGCTGCCGGCGAGGCAGACCGTAGCAACGCCGATGTCCGCTTCTGTATAGCCGGGACGATGGGCAGGGGGTCGGACTCGGAGTCGACAGTCGCACTGATCTGAACCTTCCGTCGGTCGCCAGACGCAATGTGCCATACGCGGACATTCGCTGAGGGGCCGCCGTTTGCTTAGCGGGCTAGATGTGACCCAGTGGGATCACGAGTACGACGAGGTGGTGCACGCCGAGCATTGGCGCGTGCAAATTTTGGCCTCAGCGAGCCAGAATCCGTTGAACGGCGAAGCGGTCGAGATCACCAATCGTCCTATCGCGGGACATGCCAACACGATACTTGTTCATGAAAGGCTCGTAGTAGTCTTTGTGATCAGGATGAAAATGATCGCTGAACATATCAAACCCAAGCGGCACCCAGGAATATGTCATGACGCATCTCCTCAAGATGGGCTGTTCGCGCACTTGATCATCGAAGTCTACCCCTCTGGGATCATGCCCCCTCGCGGCTCCGGCCTGCCTCGTAGATCGCGTCGATCAGCGACAGGGCACGCTCGGAAAGCGACATGGGGAAAACCTTCTTCGACGAAACCGATGAGCCGCCAATCGTCGGTAAACAACTGCTTGCTCAGCAGTGCTGAACTCCCGATTGATTTGCCGCCCCAGGTACTCCACAGCACCCCCGCCCACCGCGATAAATCAGGGCGATGGTGCCTACCAACAGTTGGCGCGTCACCGAGGGTTCTCTCTGCAAGAAGCAAATAGTCGCTTTGCTTGCGGATTAGGTTCACGTCGTTCATCAGAGATCCGGCGGACGGGCAGAAAATCTGGCGCCTCTTGCGGCGTGCCGTATCCGCGTTGAACGGTGTTTGAACGATGCTAATAGGAAATATTCAGTTACTGCACCTAGAAAAACACATTGCGTGGCCATCGGGCAACACGGAAGTTCCGGGTCAGACGCGTCGCACGCCAGCCATCAGCTGGAAGGAATTGTCCGAAACGTGACGGTGGATCAGATGCTTGCTCATATGAACGTTTCCTGGTCTGTCTCTCGACCAATGAGCGATCCCCGGCGGCGCGATGACGGCCGCAGCCCCTTCAAATGCGGACGTCAAATGAGTCAGGGCCCCACGCGTTCGCTCAACCCGCCGTGATGTCCGCTCCTGTGAAGGTTTTCGGACGCCTGCATGACCAGCCTATCCACACGCGCCGACGGCAGGCGTACGAAACAATGGACGAAATCGCGAGAGGGGGGCAACTACGGTGCAGCTGGCTCTACGACGGTTTGATCGGGTTGCCGACGCTGATGATGACGGATGGAACGTCGCGCCAGGAGGTTGAGGGGACCTTCAAGGGGGTGATGCCGTCGCCGGTTTGGACCAGCGGGCACCGCACACAACCCGAGCGTGCTGGCACAGATTTCGAGTGAATTAGGGGAAAGTAGCTCTGGGGTCACTTACGATTCCAATGACTTGAGCAAAACGGCAACACACGCGTTTCACCAGGAAGTTGTGAGCCGGATGGTGACCGATGCTGAAGGCCGGCAAAGGACGAATGGCTGACGTGCACGGAACGACGCCCACGCGAAGCGCGTCCTGGCTCGGAGCCTCTCGCAAGACAGCGTTCCTCATGGCCTCACGCAAAGTAGAGGCTGGCGATCTCCGCCACCGGCTGAAGCATCGTAGCTCATGTTCAACGGTCGAAGAAGATTTGGCTGCTGCCACCGTAATGGATGGCTCTGCCCTCCCTGCTATCGAATCGATGCTCTCCAAAGTCGCAAACCCTTCAGCAGGGCACCCCGCGCAGCGGGCTATCGCGGTAGCGATTTCGGCTTCTGTATACGCTCTACCAACGTCGGTAATGCGATCTGCACCGACATTGCCTAGGCCACGGGCAAATTTCCTTGGTCCGCAGGTGCTACACCTGAAGGTGGGGTCAGGACGGACACCACCCACTACGGTCATGGGCGGCGCCTGCCCAAGCTGCTCGTCGAGCCAGTCGTCGTGCGGCGACTTCACCTCGCAGAATCCGGCGAAGCCGCGCCAAGACAGCATGCGGAAGTCGAGGCGCGGCCCCTCGGGAGTCGCCTGGATCCGCTCCAGAATGATGCCAGCTGGTCCGGCTACCAGCTCCTCCACCAGCGCCAAGTCTTGGTCTTCGTTGGTTCTGTCCGCCATGTCGATCGCCATCGGCGCGACGCCATTGCCACGTGACGGTGCCGTGCATCGCGATTCGTCGGAGCCGTCCACAATGGTGACGAGGTTCGATCCTGGGCGCCAGCCAATGGGATCAACGGTTTCGTGGCGCACAGCCGACCACTGGCAGATCACCCGCCCAAGTCCGCTGCAACCGCTTCCGGCCATCGTGCGCAAACATCGAGTAGTCCAGCTCGACCAGCTGGATGCCGTGCTGCGGTAGCACGATGCGCCGCCGCTCATCATATCGACGCCGCTGCTCCCCGCGCGTGCAGCCGCTCACAGTCTGCCGCCGGTCCATGAACGCGACGGCTTCGCTGTGCTGACGTTCCCGGCACTCGACGGTGAGTGCCAGGGTCTCATAGAAGGCATCGACAGGCAGTCGGCTGCATGCGCCGTTGCGGCCGGGATCGCCGGTCAAAAAGGGGAAACGGTATTGTCGGATGGCCATGACGCCGAGCACGTGGTCGCAGAGGTCGATCACATAGTGTTCGTCGCGATCAGACTTGCTCATGGTTCGGCTCCGACTTCTCGACGCGGATATGCGTGATCGACGACAATACCGACCACTTGTAACTACTCACCCTCTGCGTCGGTTTGACTCAGGCATGACGCGTTGAACGCGGGGCAGCGGGCTGATTCAAGCTCGGGATGGCGCCCGAGACATTTGAGGGATCATCGCCGCGGCCGCGGCGTCGATCTCCTCGGCGGGCTTCACAATGACATCCTGGACGACCAGCACCTCTCCGGTTTCGGGGGTCCTTGAGCGGGATGGCCGGGCCCCAGGTCACCACCTTGCGGATGTCGCTGAAGGCGATAGGCCGGAGGGCCTCGACCAGGTGGTCCAGGGTAATCGCCCTGGTCTCGCGCAGCCCGGCCCGGATCTGCTCGATCCTTGCTGTAACCTTGGTGTCCTTCAGGAGCGCGTGCGCGTTGCGGTGGACCGTCTCCTTGTGGTCAGAGAGGCGGGTTGAGACACACCTAAGAGATTGGCCGATCAGGAGTTCACACACACAGCCCCTGGGCACCACATAAATCAACGACATAGAACGCCTCAAGCGGAGCTGCCTTCAGGCTTGGCTGGGATGGTCCCCAGCGTCCCGCAGCTGGGTTTCGGGGCAAGGACGAGATGGATCCGGCGATAGGCTTGTTCGAGCCGCGCGGTTTGCGGCAGGATGCAGCGCACAATCGCTGTCCTGTCCTTCCCTGGAGGTCGAACCCCATGTCCCTCACCGGCTCGCTCAAAGGCCGCACCGCCGTCGTCACCGGCTCCACCTCAGGCATCGGCCATGCCATCGCGCTGGCGCTCGCCGGGGCCGGCGCCAACGTGGTCGTCAACGGCCTGGGCAGCGAGCAGGACAACGAGAAGGCGATCCGCGCTGTGGCGGCACACGGCACGCGCGTGGCCTTCGACCCCGCCAACATGCTGCGCCACAACCAGATCGCCGACATGGTCACCAAGGCCGAGAAGGACTTCGGCGCCGTCGACGTGCTGGTCAACAACGCCGGCATCCAGCACGTGGCGCCGGTGGAGGAGTTCCCGATCGAGCAGTGGGACGCCGTCATCGCCGTCAACCTCTCCTCGGCGTTCCACACCACGCGCGCGGCGGTGCCCGGGATGAAGCGGCGCAAGTGGGGGCGCATCATCAACATCTGCTCGGCCCACTCGCTGCGCGCCTCGCCCTTCAAGAGCGCCTACGTGTCGGCCAAGCACGGGCTCGCCGGCTTCACCAAGACGATCGCGCTGGAGCTGGCCGAGACCGGCATCACCGCCAACGCCATCTCGCCGGGCTTCGTGTGGACGCCGCTGGTCGAGAGGCAGATCCCCGACCTCGCCAGGTCGGAGGGGATCAGCGAGGAGGAGGCGCAACGCAAGGTGCTCTCGCGCCAGCCCACCCGGCGGTTCGTGACCGTGGACGAGGTGGCGGCGCTGGCCGCGTTCCTGGCGGGCGACGCCGCGCAGTCGATCACCGGCGCCAACTACACCATCGATGGCGGCTGGACGGCGCAGTAGCCGCGGCGGCCTGCCGGGGGCTCAGGGCTGGGGCTTGTGCGCGGTCGAGACCGGCGCGTCGCCTTGCGGCGCGTTGACCTCGAGCGGCAGGTCGCCACCAACGAGTCCAGAGGCGAGGAACACGGCGGCGGCGAGCGTCAGGACGATGGCGAGCAGGATCTCCTTGCGCCAGCGCCGCGCGCCGAGCCAAGCGATCCACCCGCGCAGAGGATGAAGCGGTTCCATCCCCGGATATCGGCGCTGGCACCGCGACCGCGCCAGCGCGCCATTGGCCGCGCGACACAAGGGCACACAGATCTTCGGGACGTGCCGGCCGGGGACTTGGGCGCCGAGCCGCGGCGCTCAGAGGCCGCGCATGACGCAGCCGAGCACCAGGAGGGCATAGGCCGCGAGCAGAGCAAAGAACTGTGCGTTCGCGCCGCTCAACAGCGGGACGAGCGCAGGGAACGCCTTGGCCAGGAGAACCGCCAACGCCAGGGCGATCGACAGGAGAAAGCTCAGTATTCCCGGTGCCTTCAGAGCCATGCGTCGTGCCTCCCCCTTCTGTCCGCGCGGCATTCGGGCGCCGATGCGGCCTGTGTGTGTGCGGCCATTGCGGTAGGTGAGCATATCATAGCAACTCGCCCGATCCTCCGCAGCCCCCGGCGTGGCGCCGCACCGGGCATGGCGCCCGCCGACCGGCACGCCGTTCCCAGAGCAGCTCATACACACCGCAGGGCACTCCAGATAAAGGCAGAGATCGGATGAATAAACCGTCGCACGTACGAAACCTGGGGAGAACGCGCGCTTGCACGTGGCCAGCCGCAATCGTGGCGCGATTGCCATGCGCGGCGGCGCGCACAATGCCGGGCCACCGCTTGGCCGCAATGGCCCGTGGCCCGAAGCCGCCCCGATGTTTCGCGCAACGGTGCGTCGCTGGGCGCGGAGCCGCCGCTCTTCGGCGGGTCGCCGGGCGCTTGCCGGACTCGTTTGCGAGCCCGTCTGGCAACGGAGCCAACCATCTGTCCAACCCGTGCACCACGCAGGCCGACAAGGCGACTGAGACGACGGCCGGCTAAGAAGCGAGCCGCCCGACGGCCTGGAAACCGCCCACCGGCGGGCGGCGGAGGGACGGCGCAGGCGGCTTGGCGCGGCCCACGACGGGGCTGACGAAAGCGGCGACCAGCTTGACGAGATCGGCCTGCCGCGTCGCGCCGGTCTTGCCGAACAGGCGATGCAGATGCGTCTTCACCGTCGCCTCGCCGATGCCCAGCGCCTCGGCCGTCTCCGGCACGCCGCCGATCTCCACAATGGCGCCGAGCACGCGCATCTCGCCGGGCGTCAGGCCATAGAGCCTGGCGATCGCATCGGCCGGAACGGGGGCCTCCAGCGCCACCTTGTGCACCAGCAGGGCCGCAGCGGCAGCCGACCTCCCGCCGGCGCAACGACGCACCGTCGCGGCGAGCGGCAGAGCATGGGCGATGTAGTGGGCGCCGTCGCGCGCGCTCAGGGGCACGGCAGTCCCGCTGTCCTGCAGCGCTGCATCGTTGCCTGCAGCGGCGAGGACCTCGCCCAGCGCCGACGCCGACCTGGCGTCGCCGGCGACCAGCCTGCCGCCGCTCGCACGCAGCACGCTGCGCTCCTCCAGCAGGGCGCGGCCGCTGGCGTTGGCGTGCACCAGGTGGCCGGCGGCATCGACGATGAACATGCCCGCGGCGAGGCCGTCGAGCGCGTCGGCGAACGCGGTGGCCTCGGCGGTCTTGCCTTCCATGACGCGGCTGATCGCCAGGGCCTGGCGCAGGTGCGGAACGATCAGCCGCATGCGCCGGCGGGTCTCTCCATCGGCGAGGCCGTCGCGCTCGTGGCGAAAGACGCCGAACAGGGCGGCCCCCGTGGCCGACTTGTCGAGCACCGCGCACACGAAATCCACGAGCCCCTGCGGGCGCGCCCACTCCTGGTAAAACCGCGCCTCGAGAAACGCGTCGTAGGGAACGAGATCGACGGTGCTCGCCGGCTCCTCGATCTCGGCCGGGATGTGACCCGCGGTGCAGGGCTGGAGCTTGGCGTATTCCTCGAAGTAGAGCCGCTTGTAACGAGGGTCGAGGCCGCCGTCGTCGTAATAGACGCCGAGGCCCTTCGCGGCCATGTCCTTGACGAGGAGCGCCGCCGCCGAGCCGCCGACGAGCATGCGGGCCCGGCGCAGAGCAGCAGCCCACAGCGACGGGTCGAGCGCCGCGGCGTAGACGGCGCCGATCAGGGAAGAGAGCTCCTCGAACGTCTTGCAAGCGAACCTCCCAAATTGCGCGTCAGGACGCGGCCTTCGCCGAGCGCGCCGCCGCGGCAAGGATGCCGGCCAGGCCACGCGCAGGTCCGTGCAGTGTCCCCTCGGCACCGGGTGCGACCGCCGCGATGTGCCGGGCGATCTCGCCGCTCACCTCGCAGGCGTGCGTGATCGGACCCATGTGCCCGGCACGGCCGATCACCGTCAGGCGGCAGGCCGGCAGGAGCCGCGAGAGATAGTCGGCGACCAGGCGGGTGGGCGCCGGCGCGTGCTCGCCGCGCAGCAGCAGCACCGGGCACTGCAGCGTGCGGTAGGCGCCGGGATCGGTCATAGCGTCGATGAGCGCCTGGAAGTCGAGCGGCGCCTTGGGCGCCCAGCGGATCAGGGCGGCCTGCACCGCAGGACGCAGCGCGTGCCACGCGCCGGGCCCGTTCCAGTAGTCGACGAAGGCGGCCATGGCCCCGCGATAGTCGCCGGTGACCACGCCTTCGCAGGTACGCCGCGCAACCCCGATGATCTCCGCGTGCGCCGCAGCGCCCGCCTCGCCCATCCGCCGCAGCAGGTGGAATGCCGACGGCTCGTAGAGCGCCATGCTGGCGATGCGCTCGGGCCTCGCCAGCGCCACGTCGAGCGCGACGCCGCCGCCGTACGAGTGGCCGACGAGATGCACCTTGTCCTTGCCCGCGTCGATCAGCGCCGCCACGCGGGCCGCCTCGTCGGCGAGCGAGAAGGCGTGCTCTCCGGTCCAAGGGCCCGTGCTCTCGCAGCCGTACTGCTCGGGCGCCACCGTCTGGTAGCGCCCGCCCAGCGTCTCGGCGAGGGTGCACCATTGGCTGGCGCCGGCGCCCGAGCAATGCAGGGCTATCACCCGCTCGCGGCGCTGGCGCCGCGGGGGATGCACCGATTGGGTCGTCATCGAACGAAAGCCTTTCGACTCGAAATGGATCAGAGGTAGCGCAGGAAGCGGGCGCGCTCGCGCACGGCCCGCACGGCGAATTCGATCTCGGACCGCACGACGCCGATATCCTTGAGCTCGCGGTCGCTCATGCCCTGCAGCTGCCGCATCGCCAGCCGCTCCATGCGAGCCACCCACCAGCGCCCGAGAAGCGCTCCCAGCCCGGCGAGGCGTCGGCGTGGACCCGCCGCAACAGCCGTTGCCCTCATCATCGTGCTCATGATCATCTCCATCTGTCTTTTTTTGTCGTCGGGCAGGTGGCACTTGGCCCTCTCCTGCCGCCACCCATTGGCTTCGGCTGGGCGCGGTCTAGCCGTCCGCCGCGCTCCTGCTAATGACCGGAACCCCGGCAGTCTTGATCGTCACGCCGGTTCTGGCGGAGTTTCCTGCGGCTCGCGGGGCGCCAGCACGAACGTTGGGCCCTTATGCCGATGCGCGCCGCCGAAGGCTTTGACAAAGGCTTGATTTGCTCTTGAGATTGCCCTGAATTCCGCTTCTGTAGCGCCGAGGGTGCAGGAGCAGAGGCCGAGGTGCCGTTCCATTGCGCTGACGGGAGCCGACACGGGAACGGCCGGACTTCTCTCTTGCGTTCGTCCGGGAAACCCACCTGTTCGGCACGCACGCGATGATGGCGCGCCTCTGCGAGGGCCTGCGCAAGGGGCCGGCGTGCCGGAGGCGGTACGCCCTCACGGGCAGGGCGCCGGCGTGCAGGGCGAAAAGGTGCGTTTCGGCTCTGTGGGAAGTGATGTACGTGCCGGCAGGTGCGCTATCGCCTGAGCGGGCCGCCGCTCGTGCACGCCTGCCATTGCCGCTGCCCGTCCTGCCGCGCGGCCGTGTGGAGCAACTACGCCGGCGCTGGGCCGGCGGTGCGCTTCGTGCGGGTTGGCACCCTCGACGAGCCCGACCGTCTGCCGCCCGACATCCACATCTTCACCGCCTCGAAGCAGCCCTGGCTCACGCTGCCGCCCGGCGCCAAGGCGGTGCCCGAGTATTACGACACCAAGACCACCTGGCCGCCCGAGAGCCTGGAGCGGTACAAGCTCCTGCGAGACAAGGCCAAAGCGTAAGTTGGCCGGTGAGATCGTGAGTGGCGAGTGGTGAGATTTGGGGAGCGCCTGTGGCAAGGCGCCGCTCGCACCACGACGGTGGACACAAACGGGGTCACAATCTCAGTCCCAAACTCACCACTGCACCATCTCACCAGCCAACCTACACCGGCACCGCCTTCCTCGCCTTGACCGCGGCGTAGTACGTCCACAGCATGCGCGCCGCCACGCCGCGCCAGGGGCGCCAGCGCTCGGCGATCTCCGTCATCTCTTGCGGGCCGGGCCGCTCGGCGAGGCCGAGCGCCTGCTGCGCCGCGATCTGCAGCGCGAGGTCGCCCGGCGCCCAGGCGTCGGCCCGGCCCAGGCAGAACATGATGTAGATGTCGGCGGTCCAGGGGCCGATGCCCGTCACCTCGGTGAGCGCGGCGTGCACCTCCGCCTCGGCGGCGTGCTCCAGGTGCGCCAGATCGAGGCCGCCCTCGCAGGCGCCCGCGATCGCGCGCAGGGTGCGAATCTTGGGCCGCGACAGGCCCGCCTGCGCCAGCCGCTCGTCGCCGAGCCCCAGGAGGGTCACCGGCTCGAACGGCCGGCACAGCGCCGCCGTGCGCTCCCAGATCGCCGACGCGCTCGCCACCGAGAGCTGCTGGCCCACGATGATGCGGGCGAGCCCCTCGAACCCGGCAGGACGGCGCCGCAGCGGCGGGGCGCCTGCCACCTCGTGCACGTGGCGCATGGCGGGGCACTTGCGGGCGAGCGCCCGCACGCCCGCGCGGATGTCGGCCTCGGTAACGATGATCCGCGCCGCCTTAGCCGTTCGCGATGATTTGTCTGCCGCGGGTGATCCAACCTCTTTGCGCACGCGCATGGCGACATTAGACTGCACACTGGCTCGGTTGGACTGGGCGCGAGACCGGGTTCGCGCCCGAGCGATGCGGGGAGTAGGCATGCGCTGCGTACGGCCTTTGCTGGTTGCGGCCCTGTTGGCTGGCATTGTCGGTGTAACGGCGGTCCGGCCCTCGGCGCAAGCCCTGGGTGGAGAGGAGACAGCCACCTATATCAACAAGCGGTACGGGTTCACGCTGAGCTATCCGACCGCCAACTTCAGGCCCCGGGAGCCGCTGAGCGAGGAGGGCCGGGTGTGGGTCTCCCAGGACGGCAATGCACGACTGCTGGCGGGCGCGCTCCCCAACGCCGACAGCATGACGCTCCAGGACTACCGCAAATTCGTGATGGAGCAGAGCTACCCGGGCGCCGCCATCGACTACGCGCCGGTGCGCGACACCTGGTTCGTGGTCTCCGGCACGCGCGACGGCACCATCTTCTACGAGCGCGTGACGTTCACCTGCGGCGGCCGCCGCATCAACAGCTGGGCCATGCTCTATCCGGCCGCCGAGCGCAGCGTCTACGACCGCCTCGTCGAGCGCGTGGCGCGCAGCTACCGCGCCGGCACCCGCAATTGCGAGTAGCTCTCCGCAGGCTCGACGGGCTCCCCGCCCCCTTGCGGGCAAGGGCTGGGGGTGGGAGGAACCCCGAACCTTCTGATTTTCTCGATGCCTGACCGGCCGGTGCTCCGGTTCGCGCCGAGCCCCAACGGCGCGCTGCATCTGGGCCACGCGCTCTCGGCGCTCGTCGGCTACCGGCAGGCCGAGGCCGCCGGCGGCCGGTTCCTCCTGCGCATCGAGGACATCGACATCTCCCGCACCCGGCCCGCGCACGTCGCCGGCATCCTTCAGGACCTCGCCTGGCTCGGCCTCGCATGGGAGGAGCCGGTGCTGTTCCAGTCGACCCGCATGGAGGCCTACGCCCGCGCCGCCCGCCAGCTCGAGGCGCTGGGCCTCCTCTACCCCTGCTTTGCGACCCGCTCCGAGATCGAGGCCGCCGCCGTCCCCGGCGAGACGGACCCGGACGGCGCGCCACTCTACCCCGGCCTGTGGAAGGGCCGCCCCGAGGCCGACATCGCCCGCCTGAAGGCCGCGGGCGTGCCTTTTGCCCTGCGCATCGACATGGCCGCGGCCTGTCGCGCTGCATCGGAGAAGCTCCGCGGCGCGCCCTTGAGATTCGTCGAGATCGGCGCCGATGGCACGCGCCGGACGCTGGAGACGTACCCGGAGCGCTGGGGCGACGCGGTGCTCGTGCGCAAGGACGTGGGCACCAGCTACCACCTCGCCGTCGTCGTCGACGACGCCTTTCAGGGCGTAACGCACGTCACCCGCGGCCGCGACCTCTTCGCCGCGACCGACCTGCATCGGCTGCTGCAGGTCCTGCTCGACCTGCCGCAGCCCGCTTACCATCACCACCGGCTGATCGTCGACGCGGGCGGGCGCAAGCTCGCCAAGAGTGCGCGCGACACGAGCCTCGCCGCCCTGCGCGAGGCCGGCGCGATCCCGGCAGATATCCGCCGCCTCGTCGGCCTCTAGCTGTCAGACCCTGCGGGTCTGACAGCACGCGTTGGGAGCGCGTTAAGCCTTTCGCAATTCCTCTCCAATAGGAGGGGCGGGCCTCGCCCATCTTTTTTGGCTGCGCCAGCCTGCGGTTTCGACGTGCAATCGATCGTACATTACCTCGACGCCATCCTGGCGTTCCTCTCCGGCGCCGCGACCCGCCTGCGCCGGCATCTCGACCGCTCGTGGCGCTCGGCCATCGCCCTGGCGACCGGCCTGCGCATGCATCTTGGCCGCTCGACGCGCACCGCCGCCGGCGTTGCTGCCCACCTGCGAGCGCATCCCGGCCGCTCATGGCGGGCCGCCGGCAGCGCGGCGGCCCGCCTGCGGGCCCGTCTCGGTCGCCCGTGGCACGCCGCCTCCGATCGCCGGCGGCCCGCCCGCAGCGTCGAGACGGCCGCGCCTGTCGCCACCCTCGATCCAGGCCGGCAATGGGAGATCGTCGTGGACATCGCCGCGCGCGAGGTTGCCCGTGCCCCCGCAATCGCCGCCCTCCAGGCCCGTGCCGCGCTCAAGATCGACGCCGCCGAGCACGCGCTCGGCCGCATTCTCGCCGACTGCGCCAAGGTCCTCCCGGCCCCGGCAGCCCCGACGGCCCGACCCGCACCGGAGCCCGCATCTCAGCCCGAGCCGCAGACAAGCCGGCCGCTCGCGGCGTAGGTGGGCGTAGAGGGGCAGATCCCTCGCGGATCCGTTGGAGACTGAGCCTCGAGCGTGGAGGCGAGGGGTCTGACCCCTTCCAATCCAGTCTGCTGAGATCGTGAAGCATTCGACTTCCGCGGATGCCATAGCTATAGGACCGCAGAAGAAAATCGCGATCGAAATCAAGCTTCGCCGCGGTCGCTCATCGCCGCGCGAGCTGCAGGCGCTCAGTGAGCGGCTTCGCAAGCATCCAGACTGGGAATTACGCGTTATATATGGCGACTTCGACGGCGGCGACGATCTCGACCTTCAAAATGAACCGTCGCCCGCCATTCCCAGGATCGAGATGGAGAAGCAAATCGATGAAGCCCAAGCATTGTCTCGAGCTGGCCACCACCGCGCGGCCCTGATCCTTGTCTGGGCGGCGCTGGAAGCCATTGCACGGACAGCAGCGCCCGGTGAGGCCATCGGCAGTGGCGCCAGAGCCCCTCGACAGGTGCTCGAGACCCTGGAGCGCATGGGCCGTTTGACGTTCGAAGACGCCAGTCAACTGCGAGACGCTCTGCTGCTGCGTCATGCGGCTGTTCATGGAGAGTACGAGAGAGAGGTGACGGGCGCCGACGTTGCGCTTGTCATTGGAGCGGCGCGAACGGCACTGGAGGCCGCTGACGAGCAGTCGCACGCCTAGAGGATGAACTTGCTGAGGTCGGCGTTCTTGGCGAGGTCGCCGATGCGCGAGCGCACGTAGGCGGCGTCGATCTGGATGCTCTCGCCGCTCTTGTCGGTGGCATCGAAGGAGATCTCGTCGAGCACGCGCTCGATCACCGTATGCAGGCGCCGCGCGCCGATGTTCTCCACCGTGGCGTTGACCTGCGCGGCGATGTCGGCCAGCGCATCGATCGCATCGTCGGCGAACTCGAGCTTGACGTTCTCCGTCGCCATCAGCGCGATGTACTGCTTGATGAGGCTCGCCTCCGGCTCGACCAGGATGCGGCGGAAGTCCTCCTTGGTCAGCGGTTTGAGCTCCACGCGGATCGGCAGGCGGCCCTGCAGCTCGGGCAGCAGGTCGGAGGGCTTGGCCGCATGGAACGCGCCCGAGGCGATGAACAGCACGTGGTCGGTCTTCACCGGCCCGTACTTGGTCGAGACGGTGGTGCCCTCGAGCAGCGGCAGCAGATCGCGCTGCACGCCCTCGCGCGAGACGTCGGCGCCGATGCGCCCGGCCTCCGAGCGCGAGCAGATCTTGTCGATCTCGTCCAGGAACACGATGCCGTCGTTCTCGACGCTGTCGACCGCCTCCTGCACGATCTGGTCCTGGTCGATGAGCTTGTCGCCCTCCTGCGCCACCAGCACGTCGTAGGCTTGGCCGACGGTCATGCGGCGCGGCTTGGTGCGCTGGCCGAACGCCTTGCCCAGCATCTCGTTCAGGTTGATCATGCCGACCTGGCCGCCGGGGATGTCGAAGGTGGGCAGCTGCATGCTGCTCTCGGCCACCTGGACCTCCACCTCCCGGCCGTTCAGCTCGCTCGCCCTGAGCCGGCGGCGGAAGGCCTCGCGCGTGTCCGGCCTGGCATCGGCGCCGACGAGGGCGTCGAGCACGCGCTCCTCGGCGTTCTTCTCGGCCTGCGCCCGCACCTCCTTGCGCTTGACCTCGCGTACGAGGCCGATGCCGACCTCGACCAGGTCGCGCACGATCGCGTCCACGTCGCGGCCGACGTAGCCGACCTCGGTGAACTTGGTGGCCTCCACCTTGATGAAGGGGGCGCCGGCGAGCTTGGCGAGGCGGCGCGAGATCTCGGTCTTGCCGCAGCCCGTCGGCCCGATCATCAGGATGTTCTTGGGCAGCACCTCCTCCTTGAGGTCCTCGGAGAGCTGCTGGCGCCGCCAGCGGTTTCGGAGCGCGATGGCGACGGCGCGCTTGGCCTCCTTCTGGCCGACGATGAAGCGGTCGAGCTCGGAGACGATCTCGCGGGGGGAGAAGCTGGTCATTGGTCTCGGTCGTTCTCGTTCAAGTCGTACTGCATGATCAGGGTATCGCCGGTCCGCCCCAGAAGCCGCGGGATGGCGCGGAACCCTGCTTTCATATAGGCGCGCACGGCGCGCGCGTTGGCTCGATCGGGGTCGATGACGATCGTCCGGTATCCCTGGCGCACCAGCCGCTCCGCAAACGCCCGCAGGACGCCCGAGCCGATCCCCTGCGAGAGCCTGCCCGGATCGCCGATCGACAGGTCCACGCCCACCGCGTCGGACGGCAGCTCGGCGAGCCAGGGATGATCCGCGATCCAGGCGGCGTTCTGGTGGTCACCGAGGAACCAGCACTGGATATAGCCCACGGGCGCGCCGTCGACCCAGAAGACGAACGGCCGCGTCGTGTCGCGGCCCTCGATCATGTCGCGTATGTAGCCCAGCTCCGTCTCCGGGTCGCCCCACCATTCGCGCACGTGCGGCATCTCCAGCCAGCGGCGGAGCATCGGCAGATCGGCGGGCCCGACCGCGCCGAACGCGTATCGGACCGCCGCAGGGGCTCTGGCTGCCGGCGCGAGGAGGGTCATGGGCGAGCGGGCACCGGCGGAAGGCGGTTGGCGATCGCCGCAGGGACGACGGTGAGCAGAAGCCGGCGCAATGGCACCCAGCCGACCCCGACGATCAGCACGAATGCGCCGAGGATGACGAGGGTCGCGGCAACCACGAAGCCCGGGTCGCTGCCGCGGCCGCTGTCCGCGAGCGCGAAGGCGATGGCGCCGCCGAGATAGGCAAGGCCCGAGACCAGCATAGCCCGGCGATCGATGAGCACGGCCACCGCAGCCAGCAGGATGACGATGGCGGCGACGGCCAGGGCGGTATTGCCGCTCATGATGGGCGCAAGGGCAAGGGGCCGGACGCGGCCGAAGGCGCCCACCAGCGGGTCGGCGACGAGCTGGATCACCGAGTGCACGATCAGCGGTGCCGCCAGCAGGTGCAGCCAGAACGCGCAATCGGCGCGCCGCGTGAGCCGCTCGCGGTCCGAGGCGTCGAAGCTCATGGCCGCCGCGAACACGCCGAGGCCGCAGACCAGGTAGACGACCGTGTCGGAGACGCTGCCAGCCTGCGGGAGGAGGAAGCTCGCCACGCCCATCGCCGCGACGACCAGGCTCGTGGCCAGCGGCAGCAGCGCGAACGGCAGCTGGAAGCGCCAATAGAACACGCCGGCGGCGGCCGTCGCGACGAGCGCCCGCGCGGCGAACATGAGAGACCCACCCGGGTAATACTGCAGGAACTGAAGGAGGCTCGACGGCACCACGTTGCCGGGCGGCCGGATCTCCATGCCGAACCAGCTCTCCACCGGCAGATACACCGATGCGGCGAAGACGAACCCCACGAACGCGGCGGCCAGCAGGATGCCGGGCAGCACCAGTCTGCGGCGCGCAACCAAGACCTCGGCCAGCAGCCACACCACCGCCGCGGTCACGGCCATGCCCAACGCCGTCTTCGGCATGAAATAGATCAAGCCGCCGACGAACAGGGTGATGCCGATGGCGAAGAAGATGTCGTTGAAGCCGCGAATGAAGCGGAACTGCTCCTCGTGCCCGAGCGCAATGGCGCGCTCCCGCTCGCGCCTGTGCGCAAGGTCGCGCAGCGCCGCGGCCTGGTCGACGGTGACGATGCCCTCACTGACGGCGGCGTCGAGATCGGTGTCCTGCAGCATTGCGGTCATGCGGTGATCCCCTCACCAAGAGATTGGCTTGTCGCGTATCATCAATTTGTCGCGCATCATCGAAAAGTAGTTCAAAGGCTCGCACCTGCCGGGCAAATCCACCCTTGCCGCCATCGGCCGGAGCCGGCACGCCGCCTCCGCCAATGGGCTCGCCGATGCGGTCATCTGCTGCTGTCCAGCGCCTCGATCACCACGCTGGTATTGGTATAGACGCAGATCTCCGCGGCGATCGCCATCGCCTTGCGGGCGATCTCCTCGGCGCCGAGGTTGGTATCCATCAGCGCCTTGGCGGCGGCGAGCGCGAAGTTGCCGCCCGAGCCGATGCCCATCGCGCCGCCCTCGGGCTCCAGCACGTCGCCGGTCCCCGTGAGCACCAGCGTCACCTGCCGGTCGGCGACGATCATCATCGCCTCGAGGCGGCGCAGGTAGCGGTCGGTGCGCCAGTCCTTGGCAAGCTCCACGCACGCCCGCGTCAGCTGGGCCGGATACTGCTCCAGCTTGTTCTCCAGCCGCTCGAACAGGGTGAAGGCGTCGGCTGTGGCGCCGGCGAAGCCGCCGATCACGTCGCCCTTGCCGACCGAGCGCACCTTCCGGGCGTTGGCCTTGATCACCGTGGCGCCGAGGCTCACCTGGCCGTCGCCGGCGATCACGACCTTGCCGCCCTTGCGCACCGTCAGGATGGTGGTGCCGTGCCAGACGTCGGGAGATGAGGCGCGATCGGTCATGGAGAGCTTCTTTCCGCATCAATGGCAGGCAATGTCGGCGTCTGCGGCCCGCCAATCAAGGGCAAAGCGGTGTGTGCTGCCGTCTCTGGCGCGCCTTGCCGGCTATGGAAACCGCCCGGCCAAGCTGATAAAGCCTCGGGATCGGCCCGGCAAGCAAGGCAAAATCCCCGTGAAGCGGCAAGCCACCATCGAGCGCTCCACCAAGGAGACCAAGATCAAGGCGACCGTCGACCTCGACGGCACCGGCGCCTACGACATCGCCACCGGCATCGGCTTCCTGGACCACATGCTGGAGCAGCTGGCGCGGCACTCGCTGATCGACATCTCCCTGAAGGCCAAGGGCGATCTGCACATCGACTTCCACCACACAACCGAGGATTGCGGCATCGTCCTCGGCCAGGCCATCGCCAAGGCGCTCGCCGACAAGCAGGGCATCGCCCGCTACGCCAGCGTGCATCTGCCCATGGACGAGACGCTGACGCGCGTCGCCATCGACGTCTCGGGCCGCCCCTACCTCGTCTGGAAGGTGGCATTCTCGCGCCCGAAGCTCGGCGAGATGGACACCGAGCTCATCCGCGAGTTCTTCCAGGCGTTCGCCCAGAACGCCGGCATCACGCTGCACGTGGAGAACCTCTACGGCGAGAACAACCACCACATCGCCGAGACCTGCTTCAAGGGCCTCGCCCGCGGGCTGCACGAGGCCATTGCCGTCGACCCGCGCCAGGCCGGCCGCGTGCCCTCGACGAAGGGCAGCCTGTAGGGCACAATCGGGCGACTGCCCGATTGCCCCATTGGGGGAACGGGCGCGGCCGGCGCGATGCGCCATGGTTGTTGCACGCCAACAGTCTCGACCTTCTGGGTTCGCCCAAATTTCGTCAGCAATGTGCAGGTACTGAAAGAAAGGGCGAGGGGCGGACATCGTGGAACCACCCCTGGGCATCTATCTGCCCGTGCCGTAATAGGCTCATGGAGAAAAGCTCGAGGCCGCTTTCATGACCGCCGGCCGTCAAAAGCTGGTTCGCATGACCGCCCGGGTTTATGCGGTCCTCGCTCTCTTTTTCGGCTTTTTCGAGCTCACGTTCGGCGTCTTCCTGCTGGCAACAGGAAGCCACGCTGCTCCCGTCGGCATTGCTCATGCCGTGCCTGGTTTCATTCTCGCGGCACTGGGGGCCGTCCTCTGGCTCGGGGCGTACTGGGCCGCACCCTTGGCGTTCGCCGCTTCTCTGATACCGCGGGTCTTGCCTTTTCTCTGGTATGAGCTGGCCGCAGGTCGCACGCCGATGACGGCATGGTGGGACATCCTGGGGCTCGCTACCCCGATAGTCTTCCTGATCCTCACGGTGCTGTTGCTCGTGTCCGTGCTACGGGCCAGAGCCGCGAACGATGCTGCCCGCCTCTCTCATCCGACGGCGTCCAAAGTCCTCGCCGCCGTCGCGCTCACCTATGGTCTTTGCTTGTTGCTGCTCGGCGCCCTGGAGCTCACTGCACGGGCTCGCACCGAGCCCGACGTTCCCTTGGGCTATTTCCTCGCGTTGCCCGGAGCGGCTCTGCTCGCTCTGGCTTCCTTCATTTGGCGTGACCGGATCTGGGCCATGATCGCGGCCTTTGCCGCATCGCTCCTACCGTGGGTCTACCCCATCCTATGGAGGGAGTTCGCCGGAGGGCACGCAGTGCTGGACTGGTTCAACCTTACCCTGTTTGCCGTCCCCACCCTGTTTGGCATTCTCACCGCGTACGCTGTGCTATCGACCCTCAGGAGAGGCCGGATGAACGCGACAAACCCGGCGAGGTAACCGCCATGCCCAGCCGCGACCGTGTCCAGAAACCCGCACGAGATTGCGCATTTGCCGGGCGTCAGGTCGCCCGTGCGGGCGCGGGCGGGCCCATGATTGTCTCCAGCAAGGCGAGGAACGGACAGCCCGTGCTGCCGGGGCGGCCGGCACCTCTGCGCATCGATCTTGCCCGCTCGCGCCGGGCAGAGACGCGATGCACCTTGGGCGCATCCTGCTCCGGCTCGGCGACCGTCGCTGTGGCCTTCACCTCGCGGGCTTGCTGCGGTGCCTTGCGGGCTTGCTGTGGTGCCGGCTGCACGTAGACCAGCCAAGGGACGTCCTCCAACGGGGGGGGCGCCAGCTCCAGCGGGGGAGGCGTCAGCGCTGCGGTCTTCTGCCCGGCCTCCAGCCGGCGCTTCTCCGCTTTGGCCTTCGACCGCGCCTGCTCCTCCAGCTGCTTCCAAAGGAGCGCCGGAGCCGTGTCCTCTGGCACCTCGAGCATGTGCACGTTGGCGATCACCGGCTCGCGAGCTTCCTTCTGGAACAGCAGGCCGAGAGCCTCCAGGGCGATGATGGCGCCCAGGAGCAGGAGTGCCGACGTTGCAGCGGCAGCCAACAGCCTTCGGATTCGGATCATGTCTGCCCCCGTTCGAGAGCTGCGCGATGATCCGGGTTTATCCGCCGCGAATCATTAACGCCCGGTTATCATTAACCGGTCGTTATTCTCGGCGCCGACGGCTTGCACCCGCTTCGCATTGCATTGCGTCGCCCGCGGCGGCGGTCTCCTCGCCGCCAGCAGACATGCCAGCAGAACATGCCAGCAGACGTGGGCGAGACGAGCGGTCCCTTCCAGAATGCCCCTGGCGCTGCGTCGCGTGCAATTCTAGGGCCACCGCGGCTTCGCGCCTGCCGAGGGGAGCCCGAGAGCCTCCCGGCGCTCCTGGGCCGCGCCAGGCGTCCGGACGCGATCGGCCGGAGATGATCCAGCAGGGCTCGAGGGCCGTAGCTTCACGTGAAACAACTGGAAGCTTCACGTCAAGCACTGGAAGCAACGGGCGTCGCGGTCATGCTGCGTTAAGCAACATGCCGGGGGCGCGCTTGTCGAACCGAACGCGCAGACATGGCGACCAACGGGGCAACAGTCAGGAGACAGGGACGCGCCAGATGCAAGCCCAGCTACGAGCAACACTCCCCGCACTTTCCAGGGTGCTGTCGCGGCCGATGCTGGCGTTGCGCAAGGCCGGCCGATACCTGGCGGACGAGCTGACAGGCTCATACCGGCCGGAGAAGCACTACATGCGCGGCCCCGGTCCGAAGTGGCGCGAGAAGGCCGACAGCGCCGCCTTGCTGGGCTGCCAGCACTCGATCGAGTAAGCACACAATCGAGCAGAAGAACCGCGCCGAGCATCGGCTCCTCTGCTCGCGCCGGCTCCTCTATTTGATCACGTAGCGCGCATTCAGCCGCTCACCGTGATCGTCCTTGCCGCTGAGCACGACGATGGCACCCTTGTCCAGCGGCGCCGGCAGCTTGGCAACCAGCTTCTTGCCACCCTGGTCGGCAAAGTTGAGGGTCGTCGTCTTGCCGCCTTGTTGCACGACCGCCCGCAAGGTGGTGCCATTGGTGTCGTGGGGCTTGTTATCGGCGTGCAGGTATACCGTCAATTCGGTCGCCGACACGACGAGTTCCGTCTGGTGTTCGGAGCCTGCCAACAGTCCGCCGTTGGGGCCTTTCTGCTGCGCGAGTACCTGCCCGGCGGCTAGGAGCAGGCCACCGGCTGCGAGGATCAATGCAAGCTTACGTATCATGGGTTTCTCCTCTGGTTGAACCTTCCTGGGCGTGATTCAGAAAGCCTCTACGGTCCCGGGTTCGGCAGCCGCGGGCGCACGGTCGCGCGCAGCCAGCAATCGCTCCAGCGAATTGGCGCCGAACCTGAGGAAGAGGACCGGCGTCAGCAGCGTGTCGAGCAGCGTCGAGCTGATGAGGCCGCCGAAGATCGTGACAGCGACGGGGTGCAGGATCTCCCGCCCCGGCTCGCCGGCGCCGGTGAGCAGCGGCACGAGCGCGAGGCCGGCGCACAGCGCCGTCATCAGCACGGGGGAGAGCCGCTCCAGGCTGCCGCGCATGACCAGCGCGGGCCCGAACCTCTCGCCCTCGAACAGCGCCAGGTTGATGTAGTGGCTGATCTTGAGGATGCCGTTGCGGGCGGCAATGCCGGCGAGCGTGATGAACCCGATCATCGACGCCACCGACAGCGGCTGTCCCGCCAGCATGAGGGCAATCACGCTGCCGATGAGGGCGAGGGGAATGGTGGTCAGGATGATGGCGGCGAGCACGGTCGACTGGTAGCGCTGGTAGAGCACCGTGAAGATCAGGGCGAGGGAGACGAGCGACAAGAGGCCGATCACCCGGGCCGCCTCCTCCTGCGCCTCGAAGGTGCCGTGCAGCCGCGGGACGTAGCCCTGCGGCAGCGCCATTTCGGCGAGGGCGCGGCGGATGTCGGAAACGATGGCCGCCATGTCGCGCTTGCCGTCGCCGTTGGCCTGCACGACGATGCGCTTCTGGCCGTTCTCGCGCAGGACCTGGTTCGGCCCCTCGCCCTCCTCGACCGTTGCGAGCAGGCGCAGCGGTACGAAACCCTTGGGCGTGGAGACCAGGAGGTCCCTGAGCCCCGTCGTCGACCGCTTCTCGTCGGAGAGACGCATCACGACATCGAAGCGGCGGTTGCCCTCGGCGATCTGCGACACCACGTGCCCGTTGGAGAGGGCCTCCAGCGCTTCGGTGAGCGCGGCCGGCGTGATGCCGTAGAGCGCGGCGCGCTCGTAGTCGGGGGTCACCTTGAGCTGCGGGATGAGCACCTGCTTCTCCACCTGCAGGTCGACCAGCCCCGATATCGACTGCAGCCGGGCGCGCACCGCTTCGGCCAGGGAGCGCAAGGTGTCGAGGTCCTCGCCGAAGATCTTGACGACGATCTGCGCCTGCACACCGGAGAGCATGTGCTCGAGACGGTGCGCGATCGGCTGGCCGATGGCGACTGAGACCGGCAGCACCGCGAGCTTGGCGCGGATGTCGGCGTAGACCTCCTCCTTGGCTCGCGCGGAGCGCGCCAGGTCGACGTCGATCTCGGTGTTGTGCACGCCCTCGGCGTGCTCGTCGAGCTCGGCGCGGCCGGTGCGCCGGCCGATGCTCTTCACCTCCGGAATGGCCATGATCAGCCGTTCGGCGACGGCGCCCAGACGGCTCGACTCGGCGAGCGAGATGCCCGGGTTGTACTGCAGAGTGACCAGGATGGTGCCTTCGTTGAACGGGGGCAGGAATGCGCGCGGCAGCAGCCAGGCGCCGAGACCGGCCGCCACCACGCTGGCGGCGACGAGGGTGAACAGGGTTCCCTGGTGGGCGAACGCCCAGTTGAGCAGCCTGGTGTTGCCCGCCTTGAGGTGGCGCACGACGAAACTGTCGCCCTGTCCGTGCCCTCGCGCCGCCGACAGGAGATAGGAGGCGAGCACCGGGGTGAGGGTGATGGAGGTCAGCAGCGACGCCACGATCGAGACGATGAAGGCGATCCCCAGCGGCGCGAACAGGCGGCCTTCGATGCCGGAGAGCGCAAACAGCGGCACGAACACCAGGATGATGATGACCGTGGCGTAGAAGATGCCGGAGCGGACCTCCTGGCTCGCCCGTGCGATGACCTCCAAAGGCGGGTGCGGGCTCGGCTTCAGCCGGTTCTCCTTCAGCCGGCGCAGGATGTTTTCCACCGCGACCACGGCATCGTCGACCAGCGCGCCGATGGCGATCGCCAGCCCGCCGAGCGTCATGGTGTTGATCGACAGGCCGAAGGCATTGAAGACGAGCGCCGTCATGAGGACCGAGGTCGGGATGGCCGTGAGCGAGATCAAAGTGGCGCGCACGTTCATCAGGAACAGCAGCAGCACCACGGCAACGACAGCGGCGGCCTCGACCAGAACCCGCTCGACATTCTGGATCGAGGTCTCGATGAAGGTGGCCTGCCGGAACTGCACCTTGTTGGCGACCACGCCCTGCGGCAGGGTCTTCTGTATGGTTTCGAGCTGCTTCTCGATGGCGCGCGTCAGGGTGATGGTGTCCGCCGCCGGCTGCTTCTGGATGCCGACGATGACGGCCGGATTGCCCATGAAGCCCGCATCGCCGCGCTTGACGCGCGCCGCGAAATCCACCTGCGCGACCTGGCGCAGCAGGATGCTGTGGCCCTGGCGCGTCGCCACCACGAGGTTGCGCAGGTCCTCCAGCCGAAGCGTCAGCCCGACGTTGCGGATCAGGTACTCGCGCGCGTGCTGATCGACGAAGCCGCCGCCGGTGTTGACGCCGAAGCGGCGGATGGCGGCTTCGATATCGGAGGAAGAGATGTCGAGCCGGCTCATGGCGGCCGGGTCGGGCATGACGCGGTACTGGCGCACCTCGCCGCCGATGGGAATGACCTGGGCGACGCCGGCAATGGTGAGGAGCTGCGGACGTATGACGAAGTCGGCGATCTCGCGCAGCTCCATCGGCGAGACCGACCGGCCCGTCACCGCAACCAGCATGATCTCGCCCATGATCGAGGAGATCGGCCCCATCTCCGTGTGCACGCCCTTCGGCAGCTGCCCCTGCACGCTGGCGAGCCGCTCGGCGACCTGCTGCCTCGCGCGGTAGATGTCGACGCCCCAGCCGAACTCGACGTAGACGATCGACAGGCCGACGCCCGACGTGGAGCGGATGCGCACCACGCCCGGCAGGCCGCCCATGGTGGTCTCGATGGGATAGCTGACGAGCTGCTCCACCTCCTGCGGCGCCAGCCCCTCGGCTTCCGTCATCAGGACCACCGTCGGGCGGTTGAGGTCGGGGAACACGTCGACGGGTAGCAGCCGCAGCACAAAGCTGCCGTAGGCCACGAGGACCAGCGCGGCGGCGAGAACCAGGAGCCGGCTCTTCAAACTCGCACTGACGAGCAGATTGAACATGATACCCGCCTCCTCGCCTCAGCGCACCTGACTGAGGAGCAGGGCATTGCGCACCACGATCCGTTCGCCGGCCGCGATGCCCGCCGTGACCAGCACGTTGTCGCCGTCGAAAGGCTCCACCCGCACCGTCCGGGGCAGGAAGACCTCCGGCTCCTTGTGGCTGAAGACCACGGTCTGGCCGCTGGGCGCCTGGGCCAGCGCCGAGCGCGGCAGCACGATGCCGGTCACGCGCTCGCCGGTGGCGGCGATCACCGTCGCCGGCGTCCCCGCATTCAGGAGCAGGGAAGGCTCCAGGATCTGGAACTGCAGCAGCGTGTACTGCTGTTGCAGGGTCCGGCTGCGGCCGATGAATTTCAGCTTGATCGCTGCATTGCCGTCGATGCTGGCGATCGCCGTCACGACGGCATCCGGATTGAGCTGGTCGAAGACGAAGGCCTCCACCAGAAGGCGCGTCGGATCGATGATCTGGAACAGCTGATCGCTCGGCCCCACCACCTGGCCGGCCACCACCCGCGCGGCCGCGACCACGCCGTCGACGGGCGCGCGCAGGTCCTCGGGGCGCGCCTTCGCCGCCAGCAGATCGCGCCGGCGCTGCTCGAGGCCCTCGAGCAGGATGCGCGTGTCCTCGACCACGGCCCTGGTCACCACGTTGGAGGCGAGCAGCTGCTCCTGGCGCGCGAGCTTGCGGCGGTTCAGCGCGATCTCCTGGTCGAGCGTGCCCAGCGTCTGCGCCATGTCCGAGGAATCGATGAAGTTGAACGCGGGCGCGACGCGTCCGAGCAGATCGCCCGCCTTGACCCTGGTGCCGAGCGGCGGCACCCCGCCCTCGGGCGCCTCGTAGCGGCCCTGCAGGGTCGATTGCACGACGCCGCTGCGGTTGGGGTCGGGCACGACGCGCCCGTGGAAGCGCACGGTGCGCGGCCGGGTCTCGATCTTGACCACCGTCGTTCGAATCTCGAGCAGCCGCTGGGTCGGCTTGGGCACGAACAGGCTGCCGTCCGCGCGGCGCGAGGGGGAGTTGCCGGTGCTGGCGCTCATATCCGGGCCGTGGTCGTGGCCGTCGTGGGCCCAGGCCACGGCCGAGGCGAGGATGACGCCGAGGACCACCGCCGGCAGGATGAGCAGCTTGCGCCGCCCGGACAGCAGCGCCCCTCCGGCGGCGACGCCGAGCAGCAGGAGGCCGGCGAAGGAGACGGCCGTGCGGCCGCCCGGCAAGGCCGCCAGCGCCTCGGCCACGATGCGGCGCAGGCCGGCGCCGCCGTTGCCCGTGTTGGCTGCAGGTGGGGGAATCACCAGCGTTCCGACCAGCAGGTCGTGCGCGCCGCCCTCCGACAGGGTGACGAGGACCTCGTGGCTGCCCGGCTTGCGCAGGCCCGGCGCCGTCACCTCGTAGGTGCCGGTCTTCTCCTGCAGCTCCGCCTTGAACGCCTCGCCGTCGAGCGCAACCTCGATGGTGGCGCCGGTGACCGGTGCGTTGTCCTCGGCTCGGTCGAGATAGACGACGAGCACCTCGCCCTCGACGATGCCGACGAGCTGATACTTCTCGGACGTGGCGACGACACGCGGCGAGGCAGGCGAGGCGGCTGCGGGCGGCGGCGGCCCGTGGTCGTGACCTTCGTGAGCCGGTGCGCGGGCCGTTGCAAGGAGCACGGCGGCAGCGACAGCGCAGGCAATGGCGGCGGCGCGCGCGCTGGGCGCGAGCAAGGTGCAAGTATGTCGAGACATGAAAAGTCTTCCCTTCCAGCCAACGCGTGGGCTCGGGACCCGGCAATCAGGCAGGAACGGAAGCTTTGGGAGGCCGCTCCAGGCCGCTGGGCTCGGCACTGTCGCGCAGGACCGCCAGCTCGGTTGCAGGCGCAGCCGCCACGGGATGCTCGATCACGGCGGCAGCGACGAGGATCGCACAGCCGGCGCACATGATGTTGCAACAGCCGGTGGCGCAGCCGGACTCGTCGGCCGCGCCGTCCTCGTGGCCGTGTCCGGCGTGGAGATGCCCCGGGCCGCTGTCGGCGTCGAAGCTGTGGGCGAGGCCGCTCTGCGCCGCATTTGCGGCCGAATGCGGGTGCCCCGCGGCGTGATCATAGGCGGCAAGCGTGCAGGCGAGCACCAGCGCGAGCGTCATCATGGCTGCAACCATGCGTGCCGGCCATGACTTGCGCGCGCTGCACATGCGGGGCTCTTGGTTACCCTGGAGTGCTCCGCTTATGGAGGCGCATTGTGAAAACATCAAGATCGAAGATCGCAGCAAGGGCCCCAGCGTTACGTTGTTACGGAGCGAGGACGGCCGGATGCCTGTACAGCGCAGGCCGGCCCCGACAGGTCAACGAAAGAGCAACAGGAGAAGTGAGATGAGCAACACGGTGCAGTTCGTTGTGATGCCCCCCAACGAGGTGGGCGAGGCGGGCTCGAGCGAGCGGCTTCAGCACATCGCCATCCAGGCCGCCGCGGTGATGCTGCGGGGCTGGTTCGAGGACGAGGAGCCGAGCCCGGAGGAGGCCAAGCAGATGGTGAGCGCGGTCATGGAGGCGCTGCTGACGGCGCGCCCGTGAGGGCTTCCCTCCCCCTTGCGCCAACCGGATTCCCCTCCCCCTCGCACCAACCGGATTCCCCTCCCCCTCGCGCCAACCGGATTCCCCTCCCCTCGCGCCAACCGGATTCCCCTCCCCCTTGCGGGGAGGGGTCAGGGGTGGGGGGACTCCCGACCTCACAACGGGTGGGGGGAACCGCGACCTCGGACATTCGCAATCCCGCCGGGCGCCCGGCTGCAAACCAGCCCTGCAAACGCCGCAGCACCGCAAGATCATGAGCTAGCTTATGATCGGTGCAGTTGCGAGGGGTATCATCCGTGTCGAGAAGCTCTACACTCCGGCGCGAGATTCTGTTTCAGCTGAGCGATGTCGCGCGCGCCATGCGCACGTTCGTCGACCAGTGCGCGCGCGGCCACGGGATGACGCGTGCCCAGTGGGCCGTGCTCATCAGGCTGGAGCGGCAGGAGGGCATGACCCAGGCCGAGATGGCCGACGCCCTGGAGATCCAGCCGATCTCGCTGGTCCGGCTGGTCGACCGCCTGTGCGAGCAGAAGCTTCTGGAGCGCCGCCCGCACGAGCGCGACCGGCGTGCCAACCGGCTTTACCTTACGGACAAGGGCCGCAGCACGCTCGATCGGCTCGTACCGCTCGGGCGCGAGATTTCCGGCGATGTGCTCGCCTCGTTCAGCGACAAGGAGACCGGGGCGTTGCTCGAGACGCTCCTGCGCATCAAGGCCAACATCCGCAGGGCTGCCGCGCGCGACGGCGCGCGGCGCGCGACCAATGGAGCGCGCCATGCTGGCTAGACCGCCCTGGCTGGCGCGGGCTTCGGCGCGCCTGCCGATCGCGAAGCTCCCCCCGCTGCGGCTGACGCTTCTGGTGCTGCTGCCGGCGCTGATAGCGCTCGTGGGAAGCATCCTCTACCTCGCTGGCGGCCGCTACGTCTCCACCGACAACGCCTATGTCGCCGCCCAGAAGGTCCTGATCACCCCGGTTGTCTCCGGCAAGGTGGTGCGCATCGCCGTGACCGAGGGCCAGCTTCTGAAGCCCGGCGACGAGCTCCTCGCCATCGACGACGAACCCTATCGCTTCACTGCACGGGAGGCGGAGGCCCGGCTCAGGCGCGTCGAGAGCGAGCTTGCCACCCTCAAGGCCAATCTCGCGAGCCTTGGGCGCCAGATCGAGCTGTCGCGCCTCAACGTGGCCTCGACCCAGGCCGACTTCGACCGCAAGAGCAAGCTGCTCGATGGCAGGATCAGCACCCCCTCCGACGTCGACAAGGCCAAGGTGGCTCTCGTCGGCGCCAAGACCCAGCTCGAGCTGCTCGAGCAGCAGGAGCGCACCGCGCGCATCCAGCTGCTCGGCGACCCCGACCTCGCCGTCGAGAGATACCCGCAGTACATCGAGGCCAAGGTGGCGCTGGAGCGCGCCCGGCGCGATCTTTCCAACACCGTGCTGCGCGCGCCGATCGCCGGTGTGGCAACGCAGGTGTCGAGCATCCAGATGGGCCGCTACCTCACCGCCGGCACCACGGTGTTCGCCATCATCTCCAGCAACGTCGTGTGGGTCGACGCCAACCCCAAGGAGACCGACCTCACCTGGGTGCGCCCCGGTCAGACCGTGACCATCACCATCGATGCGTTCCCCGACCGGGAATGGAAGGGCCGGGTGGGGGCCATCAGCCCCGGCACCGGGGCCCAGTTCGCCATCCTTCCGCCGCAGAACGCCGCCGGCAACTGGATCAAGGTCGTGCAGCGCGTGCCGATGCGCATCGAGTTCGCGCCCGGCCAGGACCTGCGCCGCCTGCGCGCCGGCATGAGCGCCATCGTCGAGATCGACACCGGCCGCCGCGGCAGGCTTGCGAGGCGGTTCGGCGCCAGCGCCGAGGCGGAGTACCCCGACCCATGATCGGCGCTGCGGCCGCGCGCGGTCTCGACCCGGCGCTGCGGCGGCTCGCCATCACCATCTGCGTGATGATGGCCACCATCATGCAGGTGCTCGACATCACCATCGCCAACGTGGCGATTCCCTACATGCAGGGCAGCCTCTCCGCCACGCTCGACCAGGTGAGCTGGGTGCTCACCTCCTATGTGGTGGCGGCGGCGGTGATGACGGCGCCGGTCGGGTGGCTGGCGGCGCGGTTCGGGTTCAAGAAGCTGTTCATCGCGTGCGTCATGGGCTTCACCGCCGCCTCGATGCTGTGCGGCATCGCCCAAAGCATCGAGGAGATCGTGCTCTACCGCATCGTGCAGGGCATGTTCGGCGCCGCGCTGGTGCCGCTGTCGCAGACCGTGCTGCTCGAGATCTATCCTCCGGAGCGCCGCGGCTGGGCCATGTCGCTGTGGGGCATGGGCGTGATGATCGGGCCGATCATGGGGCCGATCCTCGGCGGCCTGCTCACCGAGTACTACTCCTGGCGCTGGATCTTCTACATCAACCTGCCGATCGGTGTCGCCGCGACGCTGGGGCTCATGGCCTTCATGGACGAGACCGAGGGCGACGGCCGGCTGCGGTTCGACTGGCTCGGGTTTGCGGCGCTCAGCGTCGGCATCGGCGCCCTGCAGCTGATGCTCGACCGCGGCGAGCAGCTCGGCTGGTTCGATTCGAGCGAGATCGTGGTGACCGCCATCGTCTCGGCGACGGGCCTCTACTTCTTCTTCGCGCATTCCCTCACCACGCCCCACCCGTTCGTCTCGTTCGGCATCTTCAGGGACCGCAACTTCGCCGTCGGCCTCGCCTTCATGTTCATCTGCGGCATGCTGCTGGTGGCCTCGCTGGCGCTGATGGCGCCCTTTCTGCAGGGCGTGATGGGCTTTCCCATCATCGACGTGGGCCTGCTGCTCGGCACGCGCGGCATCGGCATGGCGATCGGCCTCGTCGGCGGCGGCCGGTTGATCATGCGCGTCGACCCGCGGCTGCTGATGGCCTTCGGCCTCGCCTGCTGCGTCGCCTCGCTCTATTACACGATCGATTTCTCGCCCGACACCGCCGTCTCCACCATCGTGTGGACCAGCATCCTGCAGGGCATCGGGCTCGGGACGCTGTTCGTGCCGCTCAACACGCTGGCGCTCTCCTCGCTGCCGGTGGCGCTGCGCACCCAGGGCACCGCCATGTGGACGCTGATCCGCAACCTCGGCAGCTCGATCGGGGTGTCGATCGTGATCGCCAACCTCAGCAACAAGACGGTGCTGATGCACGCGCGCCTCGCCGAGAGCGTGACGCCGTTCAATCAGGCGCTCGCCGACCCGGCGGCGGCGATGCTCGACCCGGCGACGGAGACCGGGCGCGCGCTCTTGGCGGAGATCATGAGCCAGCAGGCGTCGATCATGGCCTACGCCAACGACTTCAAGCTGATGATGGTGATGACGATCCTCTACTTCCCGCTGATCCTTCTGATGCGGCCGGGACCACTGGGCCCGCGGCCGGCCGCCGCGCAGGCGGCGGACTGAGAATGCGCCGATCACGGCGCACCTCCCCCGATGCGGATCAGCGCCAGTGGTGGAGCGACTGCGCCGGCTCGGTGGACATCGCCTCTCCCCACACTGACGCCACATGGTTTTGACCGCCTTTTTCCCCGCCCGGCCCGCTGCTGGCGCCAACTCCTGCCGCCGGTGTGCCGCAAGGGCTCCCGAGGTTGACAGCGGCCCCGGCATCCACGATGGTGCGCGCCATCCAGACGGCCCGTGGGAAACGCGCCGCCGCCCCGCACATGATCCACCCGTCTTGGCGGGGGAGGATCGGGAGGCGGGGAGGTCAACATCCGCCAGCGCGTTGCGCCCGCGGGTGCGATCGGCGATTCGCGGCTGGTTGGGGTAGATTGGACAAGGGCCAATATAGAGAATGCAGAGCCCCCGCAGTGAAATGTCCCGGCTCCCCGCCTGCGCGGGGGCGACAGGCTGTATTGTAATGGGCTGCATGGTGTAAAGGGCGCGCGATGTTCCAATCCCTCTCCGACCGCCTCTCGGGCATCTTCGACAAGCTCACGCGAAGGGGCGCGCTGACCGACAGCGACGTGGCGGAGGCCATGCGCGAGGTGCGGCGCGCGTTGCTCGAGGCCGACGTGGCGCTCGAGGTGGTGCGCTCGTTCACCGACAAGGTGCGCACCAAGGCCGTCGGCCAGGAGGTGGTGAAGTCCATCACCCCCGGCCAGATGGTGGTCAAGGTCGTGCACGACGAGCTGGTCGAGATGCTGGGCTCGGACGCTGAGCCCATCGACCTCGCCGCCCAGCCGCCCGTTGTCATCATGCTGGTCGGCCTGCAGGGCTCGGGCAAGACCACCACCTGCGCCAAGATCGGCTACCGCCTCGCCAACCGCGACAAGAAGAAGGTGCTGATGGCCTCGCTCGACACGCGCAGGCCGGCGGCGCAGGAGCAGCTCCGCGTGCTGGGCGAGCAGACCGGCGTCGACACGCTCCCCATCGTGTCCGGCCAGACTCCGCAGCAGATCACCAGGCGCGCGCTGGAGGCAGCGCGGCTCGCCGGCTACGACGTGCTGCTGCTCGACACCGCCGGCCGCATCCACATCGACGAGGCGCTGATGCAGGAGTTGGGCGAGGTACGCGACATCGCGCATCCGCACGAGACCCTGCTGGTGGCCGACAGCCTCACCGGCCAGGACGCCGTGAAGCTCGCCAGGAGCTTCGACGACCGTGTCGGCATCACCGGCATCGTCTTGACCCGCGTGGACGGCGACGGCCGCGGCGGCGCCGCGCTCTCCATGCGCGCCGTCACCGGCAAGCCCATCAAGCTGATCGGCGTGGGCGAGAAGTGGGATGCGCTGGAGGACTTCCACCCGCAGCGCATCGCCGGGCGCATCCTCGGCATGGGCGACGTGGTGAGCCTGGTCGAGAAGGCTGCGCAGAACCTCGACATTGAGAAGGCCCAGGCCATCGCCCAGAAGATGCGCAAGGGCGCCTTCGACCTGGAGGACCTGTCCGATCAGCTGAAGCAGATGGAGAAGATCGGCGGCATGTCGGGGATGATGGGCCTGCTGCCCGGGGTCGGCAAGGTGAAGAAGCAGCTGGACGCCGCCAACATCGACGACAAGGTCCTCAAGCGCCAGCGCGCCATCATCTCCTCGATGACGCCCAAGGAGCGGCGCAACCCCAAGGTCCTCGACGGCAAACGGAAGCGGCGCATCGCGGCGGGCTCCGGCACCAAGCCCGAGGACGTGAACAAGCTCATCAAGATGCACCGCCAGATGGCGGACATGATGAAGACCATGAGCAAGCGCGGCGGCTTCATGCAGCGCATGATGGGCATGGGCGGGGGCGGCGGCGCGCCCAGCGATGCCGAGATGGAGCGCATGCGCTCGGAGCTCGGCAGGCTCGACCCGAAGGCGCTGGAGGCCCTGCCCAAGGACCTGAAGGAGCACCTGCCGAAGGGCCTGCCACCGCCCGGCGCCGGCGGCCGTCCGCCGCCGAAGCTGCCCGGCCTGCCCGGATTGGGCGGCCCGTCGCTGCCGAGGCTCCCGGGGCTCCCCGGCCTGCCGGGGAAGAAGAAATAGCCATGCTGCCCTTGCCCATACCGGTGCTGGAGACGGAGCGGCTGCGCCTGCGCGGCTGGCGCGAGGAGGATCACGCGCCGTTCGCCGTTTTCTTCGCCGACGAGACCACGGGGCGTTTCCTCGGCGGCCCCTGCGGCCCCGACGACGCGTGGCGGCGCATGAGCAGCCAGGTCGGGCATTGGGTGATGCGCGGCTATGGCGCATGGGCGCTGGAGGAGAAGGCGAGCGGGCGCTGGGTCGGCTACGGCGGGCTGTGGAACCCGCACGGCTGGCCCGAGCCCGAGCTGATGTGGGGCCTGGCCCCCGGCGACCGCGGTCGCGGCTATGCGACCGAGGCGGCGCGGTGCGCGCGCGACTACGCCTATCGGCAGCTCGGCTGGACCACCCTCATCAGCTGCATCGCACCCGACAATCTGGCGTCCCGGCGCGTGGCGCAGCGCCTCGGCGCAACGCTGGAGCGCCCGATCGACCTCAGGGGCCGCACGGCCGGCATCTATCGCCATCCGGGCCCGTCCACCTCGAACGCATGAGCATACGAAGGAGACCAGCATGTCCGTGAAGATCCGCCTCTCGCGCGGAGGCACCAAGAAGCGGCCCTACTACTACATCGTGGTGGCCGACTCGACCTCGCCGCGCGACGGCCGCTACATCGAGCAGATCGGCACCCACAACCCGCTGCTGCCCAAGGACAGCGCCGACCGGGTGAGGCTCGACGTCGAGCGCGCCAGGCATTGGCTCTCGGTCGGCGCCCAGCCCACCGACCGCGTGCTGCGCTTCCTCGACGCCGCGGGGCTCGCCAAGCGCGAGGCGCGCAACAACCCCACCAAGGCCAAGCCGCGCAAGAAGCGTCAGGAGCGCGAGGCTGCTGCCGCTGCCGCAGCCGAGGCCGGCGACGCCAAGCCCGCGGCGTAAGGCATGGCCGGATGGGCGGGGCGGCAAAGCGTGAGCGCATCCTCCTGGGCCGCATCGCCGGCGCCCACGGCATCCGCGGCGAGGTGCTGATCCGGACCTTCACGGAGGGCCCGGAGGACATCGCCGCCTACGGGCCGCTCGATGACGGCGCCGGGCGCACGTTCAAGATCGAGACCGTGCGCGCAACGCCCAAGGGCGTGGTGGCGCGCATCGCCGGCATCGGCGACCGCAGCGCCGCCGAGGCTTTGAAGGGCACCGAGCTTCATGTCGACCGCGACCGCCTTCCGGCGCCCGAGGAGGGCGCGTTCTATCACGCCGACCTGATCGGCCTTGCCGCCGTCGACCCCGAGGGCCGTGCGCTGGGGGAGATCGTCGGCGTGCACAACTTCGGCGCCGGGGACCTGCTGGAGGTACGGCTGGCGGACACGGGCAAGACCGAGCTCGTGCCATTCACCGAGGCGTTCGTGCCCGAGGTCGATTTGCCGGGGCACCGCGCCGTGGTGCTGCTGCCCGCCGAGGAGGATGAGGGCTCCAGGTAAGCGACTGGCCGTCCATCTGGGCACATTGCAATGCAGCTGCCCCGCTGGTCTGGCGTCCCCGCAGCGGCACGCCCGCAGACCGGCGCAATGCGGCTGTCGCCCCATTGCGCCCTGCTCTTCCTGCACCTTTGCCTCAGTGGACGGCCGATCGCGATCTGTAACGCGAGCGGATGGTGTGTGCTCGTTGACAGTGTCACAGGGCGGAACTTACCGTCAGGCCACGCGCCCGGTGCAGCGCGCTGGACGGGCGGATAACGAACGCACGGGCCGGAGCTGGCGTGCGATGTGGGGGGAGCGCTAGGTTGGACGCGTGCGAGTGCGTTCAACACGAGGTGTGTGCATCATGACAAGAGATGCAGGTTGGGTTAGGCCGAAGGCTGCAGCCCAACACGGATCGGCCTCCCCCGACGGAAATGCAGGCTCGCTCACCGCGGCCACGGGCAGCCCGACGGGCTCCTCCCCGCCGGGCGCGGGCAAGCCCGGCAACGGACAACCTCCAGGCGATGGCGGCAAGCCGGGGCTGCCGCGGGATGCGGCGGGGTCGATCTTCAAGGACCTGGCGCCCGCGGGGGCGGCGCGCACCGTCTCGGCGGTGCTGGGCGAGGTGGTGTGGCTCCTGACGCAGTCGCCGCAGCACAAGCAGGCCTTCTTCCTGGGCGACCTGGAATGGATGGCGATGCCGCCCATCATCCTGCAGCAGTTCCGCCTGTTCTACGCCAAGGACCGGCCGATCGGCGTGGTGCTGTGGGCCTTCGTCAACGACGAGGTGGAGGCGCGCCTCGTCTCCGGCAACGCCCGCATGCGCCCGCAGGACTGGAAGTGCGGCGACAAGCTCTGGATCGTGGAGGTGGTGGCCCCCTTCGGCGGCACCGACGAGATGCTGAAGGACCTCAAGGCCAAGGTGTTCCCGGACCGGGAGGTGCGGTTCCGGGCCGTGGAGGGGGGCAAGGGCGTGGTGAGGGTGATGTGATGCTGTGCAGGAGCGCCGACACACGCGTAGGTTGGGTCGAGCGCCAGCGAGACCTAACACCCCCGAGAATGCTCGCCCAACGATCATTGCGAATTGCCGCCGCGGGGCTGGTTGCTTTCTATACGTGCCTATGTGCCCAACCAGCACGGTCACAGGACAGCCCTCCCAGTAGCGCTTCCCCGGCGCGCACGCGGTTGGGCGAAATACAGCTCGCCATCCAAATCGACGATTGGAACCGTAAAGATATCATTGCAAGCTCATACAGCAATATGCGCCTTCTCGGGCGTATAGCTGTCGATATTCTGCAAGATACCAATCCGGAATGCTATAGTCTTTTCTCGTCCAACGACTTCCCTATTTTGGAATTTGCAGTATATAGTAGCAAATTGCGCGATGACATTCCATCGGATTCACTTGCCTCATGCTTCCACTCCATCGCGGAGATCGTACAGGAGAAGCAGCTTACTGCGCATATCGTGCTGAAGCATATTTATGCGCTCAAAAAATCCACTCAGTTGTCCCCTTACTCTGCGCACTTGAGTGGATGGCAACGATTACGCTGGTTCGCATCAAATGCATTGAATGCGATCTATCTAGAGCCCTCACCTGTCCGCAGCGTTCTAACGCTGGATGGGGTGATCGCATCGGCATCCAGTGACCTTACATACGAGAACTTCATAAGTTGGATAACTTCCCAGCGAGTGTCACATGGCTTTTGTTTTGGTAGTTCCCATCTTGAGCTGTGGCCCAGCGTACTTGCCGCAAACAAAGGGCGTCCGTGCAAAATGCAAAAATTACCGTCATCTATATTGCTAGCCAATGGGACGGTTCGCTTGGTTACTCCGGACGCGGGGCCCTATGAATTCATTCTTATTGGAATACCATTCCAGCAATTTCGCCTTAAGGTAATTGGCTACAGAGGTTTGGAGCGATACTGCAACAAGGTCAATCCGGAATTTGTTTGTTACAATACTACAGTGCTCAATGAAATAACCTGGATAGCTGTCGCGAGAAATGGACCAACTACAACGGAAATAGGATCTCGCAGTACTCTTGCCTGGACTAGGCAGTTGAAGCGTTTCGCGACAAATAGTGCGTATCACTACTATCACGTCATCTATCGGCCGTGAGGCATTGGAGAACGGAATCATGCCCTACGACAATGATCCAGCGCGGTCGGAATATCCCTTCTATATGGAATATGCCGGTTCTAACGCTGGGCAGCTAGGAACGCGGGTTTATTATCGTATTTATAATGGTTCTGACGGTAGGCCATTGCTAGAGATCGCGCCAGGTGATAGCGTTATCAGATTCTGTACTACGTGGGGTTCAGCCAGCGAATTCAGCCTCCATCTCGCACTGGTGTTAGACTTACCAGAGGCGAACCAACGATTTAATTATGGTTGGAGCGAACAAAATATGGAGGACTGGGTGGAACCCATGGCAAAAGCATGGGGAAAATATTGCGGCTCAGCTGGAATTACGGATTTCTCATTCAGTTTTGCATCGATGGGACCAGATGATTCCGTTACGGTTGGTGGGACCAGTGTAGATGGCGTGTCCGTTACGCAAGAATACCATTTGGTCGAAGAAGACGAGTTGGCGCTGCAGTGGATGAGGTCGGTTGCGGAAGACGGCTCTTCCACGACGACTTGGTTTGGCGGCTCCGCGATCGCGGAGGCGATGGCGGGCCCCTTGGCGTCTGGTATTCCGTTCGCCACGTGGGGAGAGTTTTTTGCAAGCCAGAGCATCGACGTCGCCAATGCGACCTCGTATACGGTTCAGAGTGCCAACGAAATCGCCGCTATCGTGTGGCATTTGAACGGTTCGCGGACCGAGGTCAGGATCCCGCGGCCAGACCCGTTCGGTGAGGTCGTCGTCTGGGAGCAGACCGAATACAGCCCGACGGGTGAGGTTGTCAGCCATTCGTACGGCACGACTCTCAGAGCCACCGGCCAGCCTGTCATCGTCACCTGGGAGCGGGATGTCGACGCCAACGGCGAGCCGACGGGCAACTGGCAGCAGTCGGTGGAGGCGTACAATCCGAACCAGCCCGAGCCCGACGACCTGTCGGCGGCGCAGATCGGGGAGATCTTCGGCGCGCAGCTGGGCAGCCTGATCGCCGGCTCCAACCCGTTCGCGCAGGTGCTGGCGGGCTCGGCGCTCGCCACCCTGCTCGGCAACATCGGCGGCGCCATCAGCTGGTTCAACAGCGACAACGACGCCGGTGACGGCCCGGCCAGCCTCACGGACGACCTCGGCGACGTCCAGGTCCCCGAGTTCTCCAACTTCTTCACCGTCCTCAAGGGCCAGGCGTCGGGCGCGCTCTCCTCCTTCCTGGCGGCCGAGCTGGGCGAGGCCCTGGGCGTGGAGGGCTTCGGGGGCCAGCTCTTCACCACCGTGGCCAGCCGCACCATCGGCCATGTGCTCAGCACAGTGGTCAACAATCTTTCCACCGGGGCCGAGATCTTCAAAGACCTCGGCAACGGACTGCTGACCAACCTCGAGTACGGCATCGGGTCCCTGATCGGCGGCTACCTGGCCCGCCAGATCATCGACATCGACACGCAGGCCGGGGCCATCGGCGCCAGCCTCGGCAGCGCGCTGGGCACATTCGTCGGCACCAGCATCGCGTCGGGGTTCACCTCGGCTCTGGCCGGCGTAACCGCCGGCACCGAGGGCCTGCTGGCGGGCATCGGGGCGAGCTTCGCTGCGGAGCTCGGGATTACCGGGATCGGGGCCACCGCAGCCGGCGTCGGTTTCGGCGAGCTGTTCGGGGCGCTCGGCAACCTCATCATTCCAGGCATCGGCGCCTTCATCGGCGTGATCGTGGGTGCCCTGCTGGGCAGCCTGTTCCAGAAGAAGACGGTGCCGCAGGCGGCGGGCGAGGTGGAGCTCAATTTCGACGAGGGGCAATTCTACCTCGACAATGTATTCGCCAGGAAGGGCGGCAACGAGGACCTCGCCCGCGAGATGAGCGAGGCCTCGCGCGACATCCTCAACGGCTATCTCGACATGATCGGCGGCGACAACGCCAACATGATCTCGCCGACCCAGATCTACGGCCACTCCAGCGGCCAGCTCTGGGTCAAGGTCGACACCGACGGCGACGGCGATCTCGACAAGGTCAACGTCGAGAGCGCCGGCGAGGCGGTGGCCTCTACCTGAAGCGCGCCGTGCTCAACAGTGAGGCGACCACGCTCGATGAGCTGCTGGGCAACCGGCTCGAGGGGTGCGCCGCTCGCCCACACCCCCGGCGCAGGCATCGCGCGTCCGGCCGGGATCGGGACACAGGGCGCATGCCGCGCCGGGTCCGCGCCCGCTCCGGCACCGAATTCGGCTAGCATCCCGCCTCGTTCCAAGGGGCGTGGCAGATGCAATCGGGGCGGTACATGGGAATGGCCGGCAGCGGGCAGCCAGGGCGCAGTCGCCCGGCGGCGAGCTTCAAGGCGGTGGGCGTCCTCGTGCCGAAGCTGGTGCGGGAGAGCTGCCGGCGGCGCGGCTTTGTCAACGTCGACATCGTGCTCAGGTGGCGCGAGATCGTCGGCGACAGGCTCGCCAGGGAGACCTGGCCGCTCCGCATCGAATGGCCGCGGCGGCAGGAGGCGGTGCTGCGCCCCGACGGCACCGAGGCCCCGGGCAGGCATCGCACGCGGCTCGTCGTCGGCGCCACGCCGGCCAGGGCGCTCGACGTGGAGTACGCCAAGGGGGCCATCATCGAGCGCGTCAACGGCTATCTCGGCTATCGCGCCGCCACCGAGCTGGCGGCTGCGCCCGACTATGCCATGGCCCCCGATGCGCCACGGCCTGCGGCGCCCAAGGCCGCTGCGACAGCGCCGGAGGCAGGCGCCGACCCGCTCTCGGCGGCTCTGGCACGGCTCGGGCGATCCCTTGCAGGCCGGTGTCGCCGCTGAAGCCCATTGACAAATGGGTAATTACCCATTATATCGACGGCATGCGTAGCACCGCCAGGACCCTGCTGGCCGAGATCGAGGGCTTCCTCGCCAGGACCGGCGCCACCGCCACCAAGCTCGGCCTCGCCGCGGTCAACGACGGGCACCTCGTCGCCAACCTGCGCAAGGGCAACAGCATCACGCTCAAGACCGCCGACAAGGTGCGCGCCTACATGAGCCGGCACTCGAGCGGGGACGGGGGCCGAGGCGGCCGCAGCCTCGAAAGCCCGAGCCTCGAAAGCCCGAGCCTCGAGAAAGGTCTCCACGCCGTGAGCCATGCCGAAGCCAACGCGGGCAGCGACAGGGAGGCGCGCAGGCGCGTCGTTCTCGTCATGGGCGGCGGCATTGCCGCCTACAAGTGCCTGGAGCTGATCCGCCGCCTGCGCGAGCGCCTGCCGGTCCAGGTGCTGACCGTGATGACGCGCGCCGCGCAGGAGTTCGTCACACCCTTGTCGGTGGGCGCGCTCAGCAATGCGCCGGTGCTCACCGAGCTGTTCGACCTCGATGCCGAGCGCGAGATCGGCCATATCCGGCTCGCGCGCGATGCCGATCTCGTCGTGGTGGCACCGGCCACCGCCGACCTCATCGCCAGGATGGCGGGCGGGCATGCCGACGACCTCGCCACGGCACTCCTGCTCGCCACCGACCGGCCGGTATTGGTCGCGCCGGCCATGAACCCGCACATGTGGCTCGCGCCCGCGACGCGCCGCAACGTGGCGCTGCTGGAGGCGGACGGCATCCACTTCGTGGGACCGGAGACGGGCGCGATGGCGGAACGGGGCGAGGCCGGGCCCGGCCGGCTGGCCGAGGTGCCGCTGATCATCGAGGCGATCGAGGGCCTGCTGGGCGTTGCCGGGGCGACCGGGCCAACCGCGGACGGGCCCCTTGCCGGCCGGCGTGTGCTGGTCACCAGCGGCCCGACGCACGAGCCGATCGACCCGGTGCGCTACATTGCGAACCGCTCCTCCGGCAAGCAGGGCGCGGCGATTGCCGCCGAGGCGCAGCGGCTCGGCGCCCGCGTCACGCTGATCACCGGGCCGGCCTCCGCCACCCCGCCCGCCGGCGTCGACGTGGTGAAGGTCGAGACCGCGGTCGAGATGCTGGACGCGGTGCGTGCGGCGCTTCCCGCCGACATCGCCGTGTTCGCCGCCGCGGTTGCCGACTGGCGCGTCGCCCGGGCAACGCCGCAGAAGCTCAAGAAGCGCGGCCCGGAGGCCGAGGAGGCGCCCCGGCTTGAGCTGGTCGAGAACCCCGACATCCTGAAGACCGTCGCCGGCCTGCCGATCGGCGCGCGGCCGCCCCTCGTCATCGGCTTCGCCGCCGAGACCGAGAGCGTCGTCGACAACGCCCGGGCCAAGCGCAAGGCCAAGGGCGCCAACTGGATCGTGGCCAACGACGTCTCCCCCGGCAGCGGCGTGATGGGCGGCGACCACAACACCGTGCATCTCCTCACCGCCGAGGGCGTCGAGAGCTGGCCCGTCCTCGACAAGACCGAGGTGGCGCGCCGGCTCCTCGAGCGGGCGGCGCGCTGGCTCGCCGACAACACCGCCGTGGCATGAGCACGGGTGGGCGGGCGCGCGCACGCCGCGTCAAGGTGCTACGGCTGCCGCACGCGGCGGGGCTCCCCCTCCCGGCCTACCAGTCGGCCGGCGCGGCGGGCCTCGATCTGGTGGCCGCGGTGGAGGCGCCGGTGGTGCTGCGGCCCGGCCAGCGCGCGCTGGTCGCGACCGGCCTCGTCCTGGAGCTGCCGCCCGGCTTGGAGGCGCAGGTGCGCCCGCGCTCGGGCCTGGCGCTGCGCCACGGCATCACCGTGCTGAACAGCCCGGGGACCATCGACAGCGACTACCGCGGCGAGGTCGGAGTGCTGCTGGTGAACCTGGGCGACCGCCCGTTCACGGTGGCGCGCGGCGAGCGCATCGCGCAGCTGGTGGTCACCCGCTGCGAGCGCGTCATGTTGGTCGAGGCGCGCGCCGCCTCTGCCACCCGCCGCGGCAGCGGCGGCTTCGGCTCCACCGGCAGGGGAGGCGGGCGAGGCGGACGGGGAAGTAGGCGCCAGCCGAGCTTGCCGCCTCTCCTCGCCGGCGGCAGGCCCATCTCACTGGCCGTGCTGCTTCACCAGCTTCAAGGTGCGCTTGGGCAGTTCGTCGATCACCGAGCACTTGTGGTCGAGGAGCGGCAAGGGCGGCAGGTCGAGCGTAATGGTGGGCGGCTCGAGTGCATTCACGGCGCCGGTGACCCTCCGTGCGAATTTTCCTCTGATATTCGGCTCAGCGGGAGGCACCTTCGCTTCTTTGGCGATTGCGGTGCGTACCGGTCCTCCGATTTTTCCTATGAGCTTCTTTCTAGACCTCCGCGCTTCCTCCCGAAGTTTCCGCTCTTCCTCCCAAAGAGACCTTCCAGGCTTGCGCTCCCTTACACCCTGAGACCCAAGTGGAATGCCAGCCTTCAATCCGGGTTTCGAACTTGAAATCCCTTTACGAAGTCTCAGCTCACGCTCCTCCTCCTCTGAAAGAAGCCTGCTATCTTCGGAGCATTGCGGCGGCGGCACTCGGTATGTACCCTTGATGACCGCCTGGACGACCGCCGTGAACGTGCCTTTGAAATCCCCCTTGAGGTCGCCCGGTCCGGTCGAGCTGGATATTTTTCCTTTGATCTCTCCTTTCAATTCCATCCTCTTCTTTCCCGGCTCGTCCTCGCTTCCTCCTTTCTTCTCCTTGCCATTCGGTTTGACAATTCCCGCAATCGTCGCTTCGGAAATTTGAATCGGAATGGAAATCTCGACCTGCCTACCCCCTTCGATCTCCTCCCCTACAATCTTCTTTCCTGAAATGGTTTTCGCTTGAAGATGTTTTGCCCCAAGCGCTTTTGCACGAAGACTATTGGCCTTGACCTCTTTGGCTGCCTTGAGGGTCGCTCCGTCGGTTTCCGGGTCCTTCATGTTCGCGTTTTCGAGCGTCACGTCGTCGATCTTGACGCTTGGGCCTTGTTTCTTGGCGCTGCCTTGGGTGCATCGAACTTGGACACATCGGCTGCATCGATCTTCGGCTTGTCGATCTTGGGCTCGTCGATCTTGGCGCCAGAGATGGAAATTCCACTCGTCTCTTTCACTCTGATCCCTTCGATCTCGGCGGTTTGAATTTTCGCCGTGAGAGAGCCTTTGAATTTTCCCTGGACGATCTCTTTCAGGTCATCCAACTCGCTGACGGTCGCGTCGAACTCCAGACCCTTGTTCGGTCCACTCGTGATCGTTGCTTTGATGGTCCATCTTCCGACGGGTTCTGGATCTGCCCGTAGAAGAGACGAAAATGGCTGAGCGCGGTATCTGATCATGATGGTGTCATCGAAACCTCTACATGGTAAAGGGTCCACCAATGCGTGCAGCCGCGCTCTGCATCGCACCAAGCTGCCTGCCAGCTTTTGCCGCCAGCCGCCCAAGTCCTGGTTGCCTGCAGCCTGACCCCAGGCGAGCGCAGACCCTAACCCCAGCAGTATTGCGACCGCCATTGTGGGTAGCAAAAAGCGGCCGTGGAAATTCAGGGCCATAGCATTGCTCCGGTTTCCAAGAGTGGCGACCCAGCGCGGCGTCACCCGAACGCCGACTCCGGCATCGCGCTTCGAAGCGTAGCGAGACGCCTAGCCGCCAGACAGGAAGAGCGTCGGTGTCCGTGGCAGCTCCTTGCCGCTGATCGCCAGGTTCACGGCCTCAATAACCAGTGCGATGGCCTGCAGGGACAGGTGGGCGCTATTTGACGCGCGGTCGGGAATCGGGACATAGAAGCTCTCGCCTTCCGGTCCCTCGACGGACACGGCCGCGACGCGTCCAACTTGGTGACGTTCGCGCTCGACGCGCAGCAGTTCGACGCGCTGCCACCATCGTTCAGGATTTTGACCGTTGCCTGGCGCTGGACCCGAACCCCTGCACCGCCAGGACCTCTCCGAGGTACCGCACCATGCGTTCCGGGGACCGCCAATTCACGAGGATCGGCGTCCGGCCTTCCTTCAGCAGGCACACGTTTTCATTGCGAAGGCGTTCGAGAGCCCGGGCTTCATCGAGGGTGGCTGTTTTCAGACCGCGGATGCCCTTCGGAAGGTTGAGACCGATAGTGCTGCTGTTCTTCGACTTGTCGGATGCGTCGTCGTCCTTGTCGGTCTTCTCGGCGATCTTGACGTTCACATCGACCGTCACCTTGCCGTCCTTGACGGTCTGGCTCGCATCCTTGGCGCCGTCCGCGCGTCTCTACCGGTTTTCGGCGTCCCTTTGCGTTCCTGGCGAGGTCCTTGAGCAGCGCCTTCGGTCGCGTGCATTCGTCGGCGCGGCCTTGGGATCGATATCCAGGCTGACAGCCGGCAAGACACGGATCGCCGCGAAGAACCACTGGAAGCTCTCGAAGTGCTGGCTGCGACAATGCGGATCGGTTACGCGTGGATCGTTCCGGTAGGCGTAGACCACATCGCCGTCGGGCGACGCACGCTCGACATCCAGCTTCTCGAAGCATTTGCGCTTCGAGCGGAGCCACTCGCACACCTGCTCCAACTCCCTCCCCCTCCCTGGCCTCTTGGAACGCAGCTCCCGGCCGAGGGTGCACGTAGCCACGGCGGCCGGTATGAGCTTGTCCACCAACCTGGGTTCGACAAGAATCTCCTCGATCAGAATGGTATGCACCAGTGCGGCCGCCCAACCTTGCGAGCGGTAGTACGCAAAATCGTTCGCCGTCACCTTCCTGCGCAGGGTCCTCTGGAACTCGGCCGTGCTCAGGTCCGTCAACTGCAGTTGCGAGACGCCGCTCTTGAACGACGCATTCGGCTGGACGCTCCCTGGAAAGGCGGAGTTGGGGCTGCCGACCACGCCTCCGATGAACGGGATGTTCAGGTTCAGGCCCCCGTCCATGCGGCTATTCCCCGAGTAGCTGGTCACCTTGGAGAACTGAACGGGATAGCCTTTGGCGGCACGCACCACGTTGAGGAGCATCACGCGGTTGCCGAGAGAGCTGGTGGCCTGGTTGAACTGGAGGGAATGGTCCTCGATCTCGACGCGCGTGCACGCCACAAGCAGCAGAATGGCGAGCGTCAACCCGAGGGCAGGCACGGCGTTGGCCGTCTCCCTGTCGAGCGGCGGCTCAGCGCCCCCCAGTCTACCCCTCAACATGGCCCCCACTCCAACGCGACAACAAACACGCATGCAAAACCCTACCCAGAGGACTGCGGCATGGCACCAAGTCTCGTCAACGCACATAAGACACCGGAAGCGTGGACGGCACCGGTCCGACATCCTTTGGAGACTGAGACAATCCGCTTTTCGGGGTAGCCAACGCATTGTTCGATAACTGTAATCATTGAACCGATGACCAGCTGTGGCATCTCCGCATCGGTGCGCCGGAAACCGGCTGCGGGACCGGTCGGGGCAATGTCATGCCGGGGGTTGTTCCCGGCATTCAGCGTCGGAGCAGATTAGCACAGGCCGCGCCTTAGAAGGTTCGCTGCAGGCATTGAGCTTTCCTTCCCATGCCAGTCCCTGGCCGCTGGGCTTGGTGATGCGGTAGTCGAACTCGCATGGGTAGGTGGCGGCGTCGGGGTCGCTGCCGTCGTCGAAGTCGACGCTCAAGGATCGCCCTTTTGGAATGATCTCATTGCCCAAAGCGTCTTTCGACCAGGCGGCGCGGTCCTTACCCGACGGTTTAAAGTGCACCGTATATGCGTCGAACTTCGACTCGTTCTTGATCGTAACCAAACGGAGTTTGCCATCCTTACGCATTGCAGCGTTGAGCTCGAGCGTAGGAAGCTCGCCGGGCGGCTCGCTGCAGACTTTGACAGTACTTTCCCACGCTTTGGCCAGACTGGCACGTTTGGTGATCCGGTATTTGAATTCGCATGTGCCGGCATCGACATCGAAGTCGACAACCACGGATTGCCCCTTTGAAATGATATCCTGCCCCAAGAGATCGCGCGACCACTGTGCCCATTCCTTACCCTCTGCCTTGGCGCGAACCGCGAACGCGTCCAGATACGAATTGTTCGTGATTTTAACCCGACGGAGCTTGTCATCCAGCGTGATCTTAGGCCCATCTCCGCAGGCATCGACCTTGCCGATCCATAGCCGACCGTCGCTCCTTGTGATGCGGTAGTCGAGCTTGCACGCTCCAGAGCCGTCGTCGAATTCAACCTCTGCGGAATCTCCCTTTTGAATCACGCGGCGCCCTAGAAGATCATCCGACCAGCCACCGGGCCTATCTTCCGGTTTAACGCGCGCTGCAATTGCATGGAACTGCGATTTGTTCTCAATAACAACCAGACGGTTCAGACGACCCTCGGCTTCACCTTCACGGTCTTTGAGGATAAGAGCTGTGGTCTCGTAATTGCACACTTCGACGCCAAAAAAGTACCATTCCAGCTGCTTCTTATCGTTCTCCTTCTTGGTGATGTCCGTCTTGGCGCCAGCGATACGAACGTTCGAACAGGCACTTTCCGCTACCGTCATCAAAGTTGACGAGGTTGAACTGGCTGCTGGGCTTCCCGTTAATCGGGAACAGATCTCGCGACCAGCAGCAGTCCTTGCCCGAAGGTATGATAGATATTTGTTCGATTGTGAACTTAGCCGGGTTCGAAACTGTTACCAAACGCTTCGCGTTGTCCTTCTTTTTGTCCCTCCTTGGGTCCTTCTCTTCATCTCTCGGGTCCTGCAGGGTTATCTCTCGGTCGTTCTTGTCGTTGGCACATACGTCGATGTTGTCGAAAAACCACTCCCAGCCGGTGTATCGGGTCGCAATCCGTATGTGGACCTCGCACGCCCCACTGCCGTCGTCGAGATTGGCGCGCACCTTGACTGCTTTGTCTCCCTTCCCCCCCTTGTCGATCACATCCCCCAGAAGATCGCGCGACCAACAGCAATCATCCTTTTGTGTCTTCGTCGCTGGGATAATGTAGATGGCCACCGCTTCAAGGCTCGACTCGTTCTTGATGGTCATCCAACGATCATCGCCCTGCCCCACCGCGCCGCCGATCCCGGCCCCGAACACCGCGACTGCCGCCATCGCCGCGAGGAGGAAATTTCTCATTGCCTGTGACCTTCGTGCACTCGATCTACAGTATCGCGCATCCGGCGGGGCCGACGGTCCGAAGGGCCGCGTCCACGTCCCGGCGTTGTGCTTCGCCCAGCCTGGCGCCTTGCAGAATCACGCTCTTTTGCCCCTCGCATGCAGAGCGGGCGTGGCGGCGCAGCACATCGCGTGATGTGTTCGTCCCCCATCGGATGACCGATAGTATATCATCCGGCTTGCCGCCAAGCCAATTCGCCCGCGTGCGGTGCGTTCGTCCGCGCCCGCCGCCGCCACGTCCGCGCGGCAGCAGCGGCATAGCCCGGGCGCGCCCGCGCGGCCGTCAGGCTCGAGCAAGCCGCCGCAATCCCACGAACAGGAGAGCGCCGAAGCCCGCGAGCAGCGAGGCGAACCTGGCCCAGTCGTCGAGATACTGCACGTAGCCCCAGTATCCGATCGCCAGGGCGGAAATGCCGCCGAGGATCAGGCCGGCGCCGATCGCGTGCGAGGTCAGATATGCGCCTGCCAGTATCGCGGCGATTCCGAGCACCGTGCTGACGGCAAACAGGACGCGCGCGAAATCCCGGGCCGCCGCAGCGAACGTCTCGCGCCGCTTCCTCTGCGCCTCCGCGAAGGCCTTGCGCTCCTCGGCTGTCGCGGTCGGGGGGAGGGGCTGAAATGACTCGCTGGCGTAAGGGGACTTCGGAGCCGGATAGAAGGTGCTCAGGCCATAGTAGATGAGCCACGGAAAAATCGCGGCTATGCCGAACCCCACCACGATCTGTCGCGCCAACATGTTCGACTCCTCCTCCCCGTGCCCCGCGCAAATCTCATTGCGGCAGTTGTTGCAGCCCACCCGGCTGCACGGCGGCAAGCTTGCCCCTACCCCAGCAGCGGCAGCCGCACCAGCAGGGTGTACCCGTTGAGCATCAGCAGGATGCCCAGCCCCGCCAGGCTGCCGCTCAGGCCGAGCAGCATCAGGTTGCTGATGATCAGGTGCACCGAGGCCAGGACGATGGCGATCTGGATCAGCGCCTGGCTCCAGTCGAAATAGGGGTCCTTGCGTAGCGCAATGTCGCGCTCGGTCTCGAGCGCCCTGCCCTTGACCAGCAGGGCATCGGTGCCGTCCTCCGGGTCGCGCTTCAGCCGGTCCACCTCGGCGCGGTAGGTCTTGAGCTTGTCCTCCACGCCCTTCCTCGCGGGGCCGGTGATGCCAGGCTGGGTCTTCAGCAGGAGATCCAGCTCATCGGCGGCAAGGATGTAGGAGACGCGGCGGATGGTCTTGGCCTGGTAGAACGAGTAGGCGTTGGAGGCGTCGATGTTGGCCCGGGTCGCGTCCTTGGCAGCATTGGCGCCGAGGACGTTGCAGATGGCGAGCAGCACGGCGAGCACGCCGATGTACACGCCAATCCACTTGTTCATCTCCTCCTTGTCGGTCTTCAGGCGCTCGATGACATCTTCCATCGACATGGATGCGCACTCCCCCAGGAGCGAATGGAGCTATCGATCAAGCAACGTCCTTCGGCACCAGGTCGGTGCGCTGCTGCACCGTGCCGTCGGCGCGCAGACGATACACGATCGGCACCCCGGTCGCCAGCTCGCGCGTCACGATCGCCTCTCCCGACAGGCCCTCGAGCCGCATGATGAGGGCCCGCAGCGAGTTGCCATGGGCGGAGACGAGCACGTTGCGGCCGGCCATCACCTCGGGCCGGATCCGGGCCTCCCAGTAGGGCAGCACGCGCGCCGCGGTGTCCTTCAGGCTCTCGCCGCCGGGCGGAGGCGTGTCGTAGCTGCGGCGCCAGATGTGGACCTGCTTCTCGCCCCAGCGCTTGCGCGCCTCGTCCTTGTTGAGCCCGGAGAGGTCGCCGTAGTCGCGCTCGTTGAGCGCCAGGTCCTTGTGCACGGGCAGGTCCGTCTGCCCCAGCTCCTCCAGCATCAAGGCGAGCGTGTGCTGGGCGCGCAAGAGGTCGCTGGTGAAGGCCACGTCGAACCTGTAGCCGTCGGCCCAGAGCAGGCGGCCGGCCGCGCGCGCCTCGGCAACGCCCTTCTGGCTGAGGTCGGGGTCCTTCCAGCCCGTGAACAGGTTGAGCTTGTTCCACTCGCTCTCCCCGTGCCGCACGAGCACGAGCACGTTGTCCATGTCGCTTCCTTCGAGTTGCGGGAGTTACGGGGTCAGACCCCTCGCACGGACCGTTGTACAGAACCGCATTGGCTGGCGGCGAGGGGTCTGACCCCGCTTCGGCGAGCGGTCTGACCCCCGGTTCAGCCCTGGGGTTTGGGTTGTGGCGCGTCGAGGCCCAGCACGTCCATCATGGAATAGAGCCCCGGCCGCTTGCCGCGTCCCCACAGCGCGGCCTTGACCGCGCCGCGCGCGAAGATGCCGCGGTCGGAGGCGCGGTGGCTCAGCTCGATCAGCTCCCCGTCGGCGGCGAGCAGCACGCTGTGCTCGCCCACTACGCTGCCGCCGCGCAGGGTGGCAAAACCGATGTCACCGCGCCGGCGCGCGCCCGTGTGGCCGTCGCGTACGCGCACGCCGACCTTGTCGAGATCGACGCCGCGGCCCTCGGCCGCGGCCTTGCCCAGCATCAGCGCGGTGCCCGACGGGGCATCGACCTTGTGGCGGTGGTGCATCTCGATGATCTCGATGTCGAAGTCGGCGTCGAGCGCCTCCGCCACCTTGCGCGTCAGCGCCGCGAGCAGGTTGACGCCGAGGCTCATGTTGCCGGATCTCACGATGACCGCATGGCGCGCGGCGGCCTCCACCTGGGCCTCGTCCTGGGGCGAGAGGCCGGTGGTGCCCATCACATGGACGATGCGCGCGTTGGCGGCGAGCCCGGCGAACTCCACCGAGGCGGCGGGAGCCGTGAAGTCCAGCACGGCGTCGACCTTGGCGAACAGGTCGAGCGGATCGTCGATGATGAGCACCCCGAGCTTGCCGAGGCCCGCCAGCAGGCCGGCGTCCTGCCCCAGCGCCAGCGATCCGGGCTGCTCGATGGCGCCGGCGAGCACGCAGTCTTCCCTGCCGTGCACGGCCCGGATCAGCTCGCGCCCCATGCGCCCCGCCGCGCCCGTGACGGCGATCCTGGTCTTGCTCATCTCGCTCACCTCCGCCGAATGGGGCGGTATAGCAACGCCGAGCCGTCGCGCAAAGACATGTGGGGGCCGGGTGGTGAAGCCTCAGCGCCAGCCGAAGGCGACCTTCTCCAGCCGCGCCCCGCCGATCCTGGTGAACGTGCTGGTGATCGGGCGGCCGCCGCGGCGCCAGTAGAAGTCGCACGCCGGCGTGTTGTCGAGCAGCGCCCACACGACCAGGCCCTCGAGCTTGCGCATGTCGAGCGCGTGCCGGCTGCCCTCGAACAGGTGCTCGCCGAAGCCCAGGCCCTGGTAGACCGGGTCGAGGTAGAGCTCGTAGATCTCGCCCTGGAACGGCCCGCGATGGCGCGCGCTGCCGAAGGTGGCGTAGCCTGCGACCTTGCCCGCCAGCTCGACCACCAGGGGGCCCTCGCCCGAGCGCACCACGCTGCGCCACCAGTCGGGCGTGCGCTGGCGGATCAGGCCTTCCAGGTGCAGCTGCGGGATGATGCCGCGATAGGCGAACAGCCAGGACTCACGAAACACGGCCGACAGGGCCGCGGCATCGGCCAGCTTGCCCTTGCGTACGCACACCTTGGACCCGGACCCCAACATGGGGCGCAGTATAGCCGGTCCGCCGCAATTGCGCTGCAGCGATTTTGCCATCCAGGACCTCGGGTGGACGGTGTCAGACCCCTCGCCTCCAGCCTCTCGATTGCATCTCCCGCCCGAGCGCGAGGGGTCTTACTCCGCTCACGGCTGCGTCAGCCCCAGCGGCTCGAACAGGCGGCGGTAGCCCAGCACGGCGGGGTCGAACAGGATGTCGGAGGGACGCAGCGGGCGGGCCAGCGCGAGGCCCTCCAGCGTGCGGCAGCGGGACAGGGCCACGTAGGCCTGGCCGTGCGCGAAGGTGCCGCCGCCGAGGTCGATGTAGACCTTGTCCAGCGTCAGCCCCTGGCTCTTGTGGATGGTGAGCGCCCAGGCGAGCCGCAGCGGGAACTGCTTGAACTTGCCCGCCACCGTCTCGACGATCTTCTCGGCGGTCTTGTCGAAGGCATAGCGGCGGCTCTCCCACTCGGCGCGCTCGACCTCGTGCTTCTCCCCGCCGATCTCGACCCACACCCGGTCGCTCTCCAGCTCGGCGACGCGGGCGATGGTGCCGTTGACCCAGCGCCGGTCCGCATCGTTGCGCAGCAGCATGACCTTGGCGCCGGGCTTCAACGTGAGGTCCGACTCCGTGGGGTGGGCGCCCAGGCTGAACTCGCCCGACACCTCGGCCCGGTAGCTGTGGGCCTCGCCGCTCAGGGCCTCCAGGTAGGCGGTATTGATGCGCCGGGCGGCGGCGTTGGTGGGCGTCAGGATCACGTACGGCTCGCCTTCGCGCAGGGTGCGGATGCGATGCACGCACTGGTTCAGGACCGCCAGGTCGTCCTCCTCGGCCTCCCCGTCGCGCACCTTGTCGAGGATGTCGAGCAGCGCCTCGTCGCGCTGGCGGAACACCTGGGTGAGCTCGATCAGCGCGGTGCCGTGGCCCTCGCGCAGCGCCGACACGTCGAAGAAGAACGGCCCGCCGTGCTCGCTCTCGAGATGCTCGGCCACCTCCCCCTCGTCGACCACGGGCGGCAGCTGGTGCAGGTCGCCGAACATGGCGAGGCGCACGCCGCCGAACGGCTCGCGCGACCGCTTGCGGTTGAAGCGCAGCGACTGGTCGATGGCCCACATGATGTCGGAGCGCACCATCGACACCTCGTCGATGACGAGCAGCTGCAGCTCCTTCATGATGCGGGCGTTGCGGCTGCGGCGGCGCGTGTCGTCGCGGTGGATGAGGCGCGGCGGGAAGCCGAAGAACGAGTGGATGGTCTGCCCCCCGACATTGACCGCGGCGAGCCCGGTCGGCGCCACGACCACCATCTCGCCCGTGAGCATCTCCCTGAGGCCCTTGAGGAGTGTGGACTTGCCGGTGCCCGCGCGCCCGGTGACGAACAGGTGCCCCTTGCCTTCGCGCAGGAACCGGCAGGCGGCGAGGAACTCCTCCGTCGGCGTCACGCCGGAGGGCCAAGTGCCGGCGGCTGCACCGGCCGAGGCTGCAGGCTCGGCTGGGAGAGGCTTTGCGGACACGCCGGATGGCCCTATCGATCTTTGCGGTTCCCCGTCAGAGATAGCATCAAGTTGCAGCGCGGTCACGATACTCGGAGCCATGCCGGGCGTCGTCATCAGTGACTCACGCCGCACACTCGTAGCTTGTAGTATGTGTTGCGTGAAATCCCGCAGGGTCCGATCACCGTGTCCCCGATGCCCGCAGACAAGTTCTGGCAAATCATCGAGCGCGCCGCCCTGTCCGATCATGATCCAGGCGCTCACGCGGAGGCTTTGCGGACGGCGCTCAGCCAGCTCGCCCTCGATGAGATCAAATCGTTCGAGGTGGCGTTTCGCCGGTATCTCAACGAAGCATACACCTGGAACCTCTGGGGTGCAGCGCATGTCATTCACGGTGGTTCCTCCGACGACGGCTTCGAGTACTTCCGGCGCTGGCTCGTATCGAGGGGGCGCGGCGCATTTGAAGCTGCGCTGGCCGATCCCGACAGCTTGGCGCGACTCGACGCGCGACCCGGTCCCTGGGGCGTATGGGAGTTCGAGGCGATCTATTACGTCGCAAGAGACGTCTTCGAAGAGAAGGGCGGCGAGGGCGACCTGCGCGACTATTCCGAGGCGGAGGCCGGTATGGACGGGCGCAGACCCTCTGGCGAGCCCTTTGAAGATGACGAGGCGCATCTTGCGCAGCGATACCCCAAGTTGTGGCAGCGATTCGCGGCCGCGCCCCTCGGCTGAGGTGCTCTTACTGCGCTGAGGTGCGCTTACTGCAAGGGAAGGCCCATGACAACCGGGGGTTTGGCCGATGGCACTGCTCATTGCCTCCAGCTCGCGTGCCGAGCAGTTCGCCGCCGAGATTCGGGCGCTCGACCCGGACCTGGACCTGCGCATCGCGCCCGACGTGGGGAGGGCGGAGGAGATCGACACGGCCCTCGTCTGGCAGCCGCCGCCCGGCCTGCTGCGCGAACTGCCGAAGCTCGGGCTGATCGTCTCGGTCGGGGCCGGCGTCGATGCGCTGCTGCAGGATCCGACCCTGCCCCACGTCCCTCTCGTGCGCTTCGTGGACCCCGACCTTACCGGGCGCATGACTGCCTACATCGCCCTCAACGTGCTCTATCACCACCGGCGCATGACGGAGGCGCGCGAGCTGCAGGCGGGCAAAATCTGGCGGTACCTGCCCGAGCCCGCGGCGGGCGAGGTGCGCGTCGGCCTGATGGGGCTCGGCGTGCTGGGCACGGCGGCGGCGCGTGCGCTGGCACCTCTCGGCTATCGCCTGCGCGGCTGGAGCCGCACCCCGAAGGCCGTCGACGGCGTGGCGTCGTTCAGTGGGTCCGACGGGCTCGCGGCGTTCCTGGGCGAGACCGACATCCTGGCGGTGCTGCTGCCGCTGACTCCCGAGACGCGCGGGCTGGTCAACCGCGGGCTCTTCGCCAGGCTGTCGCGCCGCGGGCGCAGCGCACTGCTGCCGGGGCCGGTGCTGATCAACGCCGGGCGCGGAGGTGTGCAGGTCGATGCCGACATTCTCGCCGCGCTCGATGCGGGCGAGCTCTACGCCGCCTCGCTCGACGTGTTCGAGACCGAGCCACTGCCCGCGGCCAGCCCGCTCTGGTCGCACCCGCGCGTCGTCGTCACGCCGCACATCGCGGCCGAGAGCAGCCCGGCGGCGATCGCCCGCTACGCGCTCGCCCAGAGGCGCGCCTGCCAGCGAGGCGAAGCGCTGGCGAACCTGGTCGACCGCGCCCGCGGGTATTGATGGGGTAGATTGGGGGTAGGGCGGATCAGACGATAGCCGTAATCCGCCGTTGATCGGCGGATTGCGGGCTTCGCCCTGATCCGCCCTACGCTTCAGCGCTTCTCAGTTCGGCGGGGTGGCGTGGCGGTCGTCGCCCTCCTTGACCAGCTTGAGCAGCTTGTCGAAGGCGTCCTCGTTGTTGGGCACGAACTGCTCCACCTTCCAGCCCGCGAGCTTCCGGGCGATCGTTGAGCTTCTTTGCCTCGTCCCAGTCGCCCACCAAGAGCATATCCCGCGTCGTGGTGCGCCGACGCCTTTTTGCCTCCTCCGGGGCCAGGGGCGGAGCAATCGCCCTGCAGCACTCCACCTTCGCGCCCGCCTTCGGCCCGAAGCTGCGCAGCTCGATGCTGCGCTTGGTTGCTTCCGACAGCACCCAGTTCAGCGGCGGCAGGAACCAGGGATCGGAGAGATAGATGAAGCTCTCGGCGGTTCGCTTCAGCTCGCCCAACCCCCGCAGCTGCACCCCGCGCGCCGCACGCACCGCGTTGAAGGCAACCAGCGGGGCCACCAGCTCGAAATGCTCGTCGTCGTTGGCGTCGCCGTAGCGCTGGGCCGAGTGGTCGGTGAAGCGCACGAGCTGGAACTTGATGTCGTCCCGGAACTCCTTGAAATCCTCGCGGCGGCGCAGGTAGCGCTCCAGGACCTCCAGGATGTCGATGGCCACCGAGCCGCCGCTGTTGTCGAAGTAGGCGCCGTCGAGAAGCTCCAGCACCTTGATCTTCTCGTAGAGCGCCATCGGCGTCTTGATCTTGCTGCTGCGCCGTATGTTGGCGGGCGGCGTCACATAGGGGAAGCGCGCGCTCAGCGCGACCGCGGTGCTGGTCGCCACCTGCAGGTCCGGCCTGAAGTCGAGGATGTTGGCAATCGCCGTATCCCTCGCGCGCTCGTCCTGCGCCTGCATTCTGCGCAGCAGCTCCTTCACCTCGTCGCCATCGCCGCCTTCGCTCGGCCGGCGCACCCGCAAGCGCGGGGTCTGCGACCAGGTGATCTGCGAGACCAGCACCGGGATGCCGTAGTTCACGCTGGTCGTCGACAGAAACAGGGCGGGCGCCGGGCTGTCCGGCTTCCAGCGGCCGTAGAAGTCCGCCGCCATGCCGTACTTCTCCTTGCCGTCGATGCCGGCCTTGCGCCACGCATTCTCGAACGCGTACTCCAACGCATACGCCCGGTCCAGACCGAAGCGAAGCCACGGGACGATCAGGCTCGGAATGTCGAACACCAGCGCGCTGTCGACGACGGGCGAGAGGAAGTCGGCCTTGAAGAACTCCCTCACCTTCTCCTCGAGCTTCGGAGCCCCCTTCTGGGGATTGCACCCCTCGGATGCAACGCCGGGCTTGTTCCGGAGGCCCTCGGGCACGCTGCGCACGAGCTCGGCGAACACGGCGGACCCGAGGCTCCCCCCCGACACGCCGCTGAGAATGAACACGTGGTTGGCAAACTCCGGGCAGGCATCGTAGAGACGCGCCAGCGACAACGCCGAGTGGTAGGCCGCGTAGACGCCGCCGCCCTGCGCCGCCACGAGGAAGACCGGGTAGGCCTTGCCCTTCTTGCGGTATGCCTCGATGGCGGGCCGGCGCACCACGAGCCACTCGCGGAAGGCATCACGCATCTCCAGGATGCCTCTGCCCTTCGTCACGTCATTGATCTTGAGGCGCTTGTCGAGATCCTCCTGCAGCCCCGCCGGGATGACGGAGCGGTAGCGAAACTCTCGCGTGGGCAACAGTCCGTCGAAGGCGTGCATCGCCACGATGGCCGAGACCATCGTGGACAGGATGGCAACGGGCGAGGCTCCCTTCGCGAAGATGGCCGACACGGCGATCAGGAACGTCGCCGAAGCTATGAAGAGGACAGGGAAGATGCCGAGGAAATCTGCGCTCTCCACCGGCCGAAGCATGAAGGACACGACCAGGACACCGCTGATCGCCAGGGCAAGAGCGCACAGGGCATCGACCTTCGTTATGGCCAGGGGGCGCAGGCTGGAGCGGAAGAGCTCCAAGGGGCCCTTGGCCAAGACCGCGGTCAGGACGGTGACCACGAGCCCCACTGCAGCCACCACAGCGATCAGCGTGAGCAGCCAGGGGACGGGTTTGCCTTCCAGCGCCGTCAGCGTCAGCAGCGCCGCCAGAACGGCCGCGGGAAGGCCGGCAACGAGTGCGGCCACGGCCAGCTGAAAGTTGCGAAACCTCTGCGGGCGCCCGCAAAAGACGACGGCCGCGGCGAGCCCGGCCGAGCCGACGCCGACCGCCGCCCAGAACAGCCAGCCCGGAGGAGCGGCAATGGCCTTGATCGGAAGCGCCACGAGAATCGCGGAGGGGAGGGCAACGAAGATCGCCTCCAGCACCACCTGAATGCGGCACAGGATGGCTGCGCGCTCGGGCGCGACCGGCGTCGAGATGGTGCGCGCGGCGGCGACGAGAACGAGGCAGGTGATCGCGTAGGTTGCGACGTGGGCTGCGATCTGCAGGGGGAGGCGTCCTCCTTCCCGCCCCAGATCGAGCGTCGAGACGTAGGTGACATACTCCGCGATCTGCGGGGAGAAGATGATGAGCACGCCGACGGCGGAGCTGATCAAGGTCAATGGCAACAGAACAAGAAAACTGTACACGGTCTCCCCCAATAGCTGAGATCGGAAGCTCCGAGCAGAAACTACGCGATGAACGCCTGTTCACATTGTCACTTGGATGCGCGGCGGAACATGGCACAGGCGGTCTCAGTCGGGCAATCGCAAACTCCCCGCCATCCTCTGCCGAAGACGAGCGAATAGCGAATAGCGAATAGCGAAATAGCGGCGGAGTGAGTGTCGGATGGGTCTCACACGCGAGCCGGGCGCGCAACGCCGCTCCGTCCACGGTTGCATGTCCCGGACAAATTCGATCGCTGGCGGCCTTCGCCCGCCGGGGGTACCTCGGGTGCCCCGCGCGGCCCGAGGCCCCTGGGCGGCCTCGCCAGGCGTTCCCAGGGCCCTTCTTGCAGCGGGGCGAGCGGCTCAGCCGCGCGCCGCGTCCCCGGCGTGGGCGGCCGGCGCCAGGGGGTCGCCTGCGCGGTCCGACCAGCGCACGATGCGCAGGCGCCCGTCCTGCGTCTCGACGAGGGCCGTGCAGCTCTCCACCCAGTCGCCGCAGTTGACGTAGTGGACGCCCTCGAAGGTGCGGTCGGCGGCGTGGTGGATGTGGCCGCAGATGACGCCGTCGGCCGCGCGGCGCCGCGCCTCGGCCGCCACCGCCTCCTCGAAGGCGCCGATGAAGGCCACCGCCGACTTGACGCGGTACTTGAGATAGGCCGACAGCGACCAGTAGCCGAGCCCCAGGTGGCGCCGCACCCAGTTCAAGGGGTGGTTGAGCCACAGCGCCAGCTCGTAGCCGCGGTCGCCGAGCAGGGCGAGCCACTTGGCGGTGCGCACCACCACGTCGAACTCGTCGCCGTGCATGACGACGTAGCGGCGGCCGAGGGCGGTGGTGTGCAGATAGTCCCTGTGGATCTCCACGCCGCCGAACCGCATGCCGGCGTAGTCGCGCAGGCCCTCGTCGTGGTTGCCGGGAATCAGTACGAGCCTGGTGCCCTTGCGCACCTTGCGCATCAGCTTCTGGAGCACATCGTTGTGGGTCTGCGGCCAGTGCGGGCCGCGCCGCACGCGCCAGAAGTCGATGATGTCGCCGACGAGGTAGATGACGTCGGCCTCGCAGCATCTGAGCAGGCCGAGCAGCTCCGCCGCGCGAGCGGTGCGGGTGCCGAGGTGAACGTCGGAGACGAACAGCGCCCGCACGTGAAATTTCGCGGTCTGATCGTCGGCTGGGGTATCCGGAGTATCCTTCATGCGTGCATCGAAACGGATTCGGGTTGCACCAGTGTGACAGCGGCTCCACCCGTCCTAGCTCGGATTGAGGCTGTAGCCGGCGCCGCGCACGGTGCGGATCGGGTCCGTGCTCCAGGCCTGCAGCAGGGCCTTGCGCAGGCGGCCGATGTGAACGTCGACGGTGCGGTCGTCGATGTAGACGTCGTGGCCCCACACGTTGTTCAGGAGCTGCTCCCTGGAGAACACGCGCCCCGGCGAGCGCATCAGGAACTCGAGCAGGCGATAGTCGGTCGGGCCCAGGTGCACCACGGCGCCGCGGCGCCTGACGATCATGGCGGCGCGGTCGAGCTCGATGTCGCCCACTAAGATCACGTTGGCGAGCAGGTGCGGCTCCGCCCGCCGCAGCAGGCTGTTGGCGCGCGCCAGCAGCTCGTTGACCGAGAACGGCTTCACGACATAGTCGTCGGCTCCGGTCTCGAAGCCGCGCACGCGGTCCGCCTCCTCGCTGCGCGCCGTCAGCATGATGAGCGGCAGGCTCTGGGTGCCGGGCTTCTGCCGCAGGCGGCGGCACAGCTCGATGCCGGAAAGGCCGGGAAGCATCCAGTCCAGGATCAGGAGATCGGGAACCGCCTCGCGCAGGCGCGCCTCGGCCTCGTCGCCGTGCATGACGGTCTCCACGGCATAGCCGGCGGCCTCGAAGTTGTAGCGCAGAAGCTCGACCAGGGGCTCGTCGTCCTCGACGATCATCAGGCGCGGCGGCATTGGTCCTCCGGGATGCTTCAGGTTTGCGGGGGACGCAGACTGGGCCCTGCAGCGACCGACTCGTCGGCCTTGGGACGCTCCAGGGCGAGGATCTCGCCGGTGATCACGTAGTGCGCGGTCTCCGCGATGTTGGTGGCGTGGTCGCCCACCCGCTCCAGGTTCTTGGCGCAGAGCAGCAGATGCGTGCAGAAGCCGGTGCTGCGCGGGTCCTCCATCATGTACGTCAGCAGCTCGCGGAACAGCGAGGTGAAGAGCGCGTCGATGGCGCCGTCCGCCGTCCACACCTCGAGCGCGGCTGCATCGTTGCGCGCGGCGTAGGCCGCGAGCACGGCGACGAGCTGCTGGCCGACGCGCTCGGAGAGCGTGCCGAGGCCGGTTGCCAGGTTGGCGGGAGGCGGCTGCTCGCCGATGGCGATGACGCGCTTGGCGACGTTCTTGGCGAGGTCGCCGACGCGCTCCAGATCGGCGGCGATGCGCATGGTGGTGACGATCTCGCGCAGGTCGACGGCCATCGGCTGGCGCCGCGCCAGGGTGGTGACGGCCTTCTCCTCGATCTCGTGCTGCAGGAGGTCGATGCCGCGGTCCGACGCGATGACCTGCTGGGCCAGTTGGGCATCCCGCTCCAGGAGCGCGCGCGTCGCGTCGGCGAGCGCACGGCTGGCGCGGGCACCCATGTCGGCGACCATGCCGGCGAGGACCTTCAGCTCCGCATCGAAGGAGCTGACAGTGTGGGGATGCGCGGCAGCCGGGGGCGCGGCCCGGCGCGTGGCCGGCGGCGCGTTGCCTTCCTTGCCGTCCTCGCGGCTGGGTGCCCTGCGGGCGATCAGGCGCCTGAGGATGCTCACCCGAACCTTCCTGTGATGTAGTCCTGCGTGCGCCGGTCCTTCGGGTTGTTGAAGATCACCTCCGTCGGCGCCTCCTCGACCAGGTTGCCGAGGTGGAAGAAGGCGGTGCGCTGCGAGACGCGGGCCGCCTGCTGCATGTTGTGGGTGACGATGACGATGGTGTAGTCGGCCTTCAGCTCGTCGATCAGCTCCTCGATGCGCGCGGTGGCGATCGGGTCGAGCGCCGAGCAGGGCTCGTCCATCAGGATGATCTCGGGCTCCACGGCGATGGCGCGGGCGATGCAAAGGCGCTGCTGCTGGCCGCCGGAGAGGCTGGTTCCCGGGTCGTTGAGCCGGTCCTTGACCTCCTCGTAGAGGCCGGCGCGGCGCAGGCTCACGGCGACGATGTCGGCCAGCTCCGCCTTGCTCTTGGCGAGGCCGTGGATGCGCGGTCCGTAGGCGACGTTCTCGAAGATGGATTTGGGAAACGGATTGGGCTTCTGGAACACCATGCCGACGCGCGCCCTGAGCTCGACAACGTCGATCTTGCGGTCGTAGATGTCCTGACCATCGATGAGGATCCGACCCGTGACTTTGGCGATGGGAATGACGTCGTTCATCCGATTGATGCAACGCAGGAACGTGGTCTTGCCGCAGCCGGAGGGGCCGATGAAGGCCATGACCCCGCGCTCGGGGATCTCGACGGAAACGTCCTTGAGCGCCAGCTTGTCGCCGTAGTGGACGTTCACCTTCTCGGCGCGAACCTTGATCGTCGCTGCCGTCGGCGGCGCTTCCATCCGGGTGAGCGTCACAGGCACGTTCATGGGGAATTCCCTTTTGCTCAATTGCATGGCCTTACCATTGCAGCTTCTTACGCAGGCGGTAGCGCAGATAGATCGCGGCGGCGTTGAGACCCAGCGTCAGCAGCAGCAGCACCAGACAGGCGGCGGCTGCGTTGGCGTGAAAATCGACACCGGGTCGCGAGATCCAGTTGAAGGCCTGGATGGGGAGCACTGTGAAGCTGTCCCACAGCCACTGGAACGAGAGGAACGGCGGCTGCGTCGAGATGGGAGGCGTGGGCAGGAAGGCGATGAAGGTGAGCGCGCCGATGGTGATGAGCGGCGCGGTCTCGCCCAGCGCACGGGATACGCCGATGATGACGCCTGTGAGCACGCCGGGGAGTGCGGCGGGTAGCACGTGGTCGCGCGTCACCTGCCACTTGGTGGCGCCCAGGGCAAGAGCACCCTCCCTCAACGCCTGGGGAACCGCGCGGATGGCCTCGCGCGTCGCCACGATCACGATCGGCAGGATCAGCAGCGCCAGCGTGAACCCGGCCGTGAAGATGCTGCGCCCGGTGCCGAGCCCATAGACGAAAAGGCCGAGGGCCAGCAGTCCGTAGACGATCGACGGCACGCCCGCGAGGTTGGAGACGTTGATCTCGATGATGTTGGTGAAGATGTTCCTGCGCGCATACTCCTCGAGGTAGATTGCGGCCGCGACGCCGAGCGGCACGCCGACGGCCGCCGTCACCAGAATGACGAGCAGCGAGCCGACCCATGCCGAGAGGATCCCGGCCCGGCTGGCGAACCGCGATGGAAAGTTGACGAAGAAGTCCCAGGACAGGCGCGACAGCCCGTGAGACGCCAGATCGGCGAACAGAGCAGCCAGTGCCACAAGGCCGACCAGCGTGGCCAGAAGTCCTACGATCTTGAACACGGCCTCCCGGCGATGCCGCGCTCCAACGCGGCGCGGCGCGCGTCGGGCCGGCGCGCTCGAGGATCCAACGTCGGCGGCCGTCATCAGTACGCCTCGCGGTATTTGGTGCGCAGCCAGAAGCCGAAGATGTTGAAGGCCAGCGTCATCAGGAACAGGACGAGCCCGGCCGCGAAGATGGACTGGTAGGGGATCGAACCGTGCGGGAGGTCGCCGAGCGCCACCTGCACGATGAACGCGGTGATCGTCGCAGCCGGCTCACGCGGATCGAAGGTGAGGTTCGGCTGCGTCCCCGCGGCGATGGCCACCACCATGGTCTCGCCGACTGCCCGCGAAATGCCGAGAACGAACGCCGCGGCAACGCCGGAGGTGGCAGCAGGGAGGACGACCCGGACTGCGGTCTCCAGCTTGGTCGCACCCAGACCATAGGATGCATCGCGCAGGCCTTGCGGCACGGCGCGCATCGCGTCTTCGCTGAGCGACGCGACGTAGGGGATGATCATGATGCCGATGACAATGCCGGCCGACAGGACGTTGAAGCCCGGCAGGTTCGGCAGGATGGTCTTCTGCAGCAGCGGCGTGACGAACAGCAGCGCGAAGAAGCCGTAGACGACGGTCGGAACCCCTGCGAGCAGCTCAAGCGCCGGCTTGATCACCTCGCGCACGCGTGGGTTTGCGAACTCGCTCAGATAGAGCGCTGCGGTCAGGCCGAGCGGCCCGGCGACGGCCAAGGCAACGAAGGTGGAGACCAGCGTACCCGTCACCAGCGGCATGATGCCGTAGTGCGGATCGGCAAACAGGGGGGTCCAGAACCTGTCGGTCAGAAAATCCACGATCGACACGTGCTCAAAAAACACAAACGACTCGTAGAGCAGGACGAAGACGATGCCCAACGTGACCAGCACGGAGGACGCTGCTGCAAGAAACAGCAGCGTCTCGATGATCCATTCCCGCACCTTCAGGATGCGCCGCTGAGCTGGCGTAAGTTTGGATGCCATGAATCTGATTCCGTGCTGCCCGCGCACACAGGGGGAGAAGCCTTAGCTCCCCCCTGCGCGGCTAACAAGACCGGCGGTACGCCGGCTGGTGCATGCTTCACGTCTTCGGCGTTCGCTTCAGGATCTCCATGACCGGCAGGCCGACTTCCGGCACGCCGCCGAAGCCCGAGCCGGTCTGGCCCTTCGCAAAGCGCTCCAGACCCATTTTGTACGCCTCGTCGGGTAGGGGCAGATACTTGACCTCCTCAACCAGCGCCGGACCCTTGGTCATCGCGAACTCGACGAACTGTTTCACCTCGGACTTGTCCGCCGACTTCTTGCTCACGTAGATGAAAAGCGGCCGCGAGAGCGGATTGTAGGTGCCCTTGAGAACGTTGTCAGTCGACGGCAGCACGCACCCCTGGCCCTTCCCCCAGTCGATGCCGAGGGCCTTCATCTTCGCCTTGTGCGGCTCGTAGTAGGCGTAAGGGATGAAGCCGAGGGCGTTGACGTCGGTCTCGATGCCCTGCACGAGCACGTTGTCATCCTCGGACGCGGTGAAATCGCCCCGGCTGGCCTTGGATTTTCCGGTGACCGCTTCGGTGAAGTAGTCGAACGTTCCCGAGTCCGCACCGGCGCCGAAAAGCTTCAGAGGCCGGTCGGGCCAGGCCGGATTGACGTCCTTCCACTTCATCACCTTGCCCTGAGCACCCGGCTCCCACATCTTCTTGAGATCGGCAACAGTGATGCAGGAGAGCGTGTTGTTCTTCGGGTTGACCGCCACGGTGAGCGCGTCAAACGCCAATGGCAATTCATAGAACTGGATTCCCGCCTTGTTGCAGGCATCGATCTCCTGTTTGAGGATCGGCCGCGAGCCGTTGGAGATGTCGGTCTCGCCGCGGCAGAACTTCTTGAAGCCGCCGCCGGTGCCGGAGATACCGACGGTGACACGCACCGCGCCCTTGTTGGCCTTCTGGAATTCCTCGGCGATGGCCTCCGAAACCGGGAAGACGGTGCTCGATCCATCGATGGCAATGGTCTTGGCTTGCGCAAAGGTCTGGTCGCTGCTGGCGATCAGACCCCCGGCCGCCACCAGGGCCGTAACCGCGGCCGCTGCGGTGAAGCTCAAAATTCTGAATTTCACGAGTGATCTCCCTGTTCTTGACGGGCGGCCCGCTGACCGCCTCTCGATGACGAGCCAACTCGGCATCGGCCCGCAGGTTCTAACAGCCCAGCGTAACAGCGTTGCGACAGGTTAACTATTTGATCTTACTTAGGATTGCGGACGCATGGGCACCACCCCCAACGCGGCGGGCCGAGTCGGTGGTGCGCGGCACCAGGCCGGGTAGGCCGCCCATGCCCTCGCTAAAGCCCAGCAACGTAAGACGCATGCGACAGCCTGAAACGCTGCACTGCAGATTTTCGTTATCGACGCATTCGCGGCCTGTCCTGCAACCAACATCCCGGTGTTGCGCGGTGGTCATCTCATCGTTGCGCAGTGGTCATCGACCTTCCCTAGGCTCCGCCGCGAATCGGACAAAGCCACAGGAAGCGGGGACGAAGTGGCCTATCGACCATCGCGACGCGCCGTCATTGCCGGAGCCGGCGCCTCCGCGCTCGCCCTGTCAGGTGGCACCTTCACGCACGCTCCCGCGGTGGCGCGGGGCGTGGTGTTCGAGGACCGGCATGGCGACGGCCGCCGCCGCCCCGGCGACCCCGGCATCGATGCGCTGGGGGCGAGCCGCGTCATCGCCAACGTATTCGACGGCGGCCCCAAGACGCGCGTCGAGCTCGAGATCGACGGCCACGGGGGCCCCGTGGCGATGCGCGCGGCCACGCTGCCCGACCCGCTGATGCTGGAGCTGTTCAACGGCGAGGCGCCGCGCAAGGCCTGGGTGCAGGCGGTCCCGTGCTCGCACATCTGGCAAGGCGCGCTGCCGCTCGGGCTGGCGCCCGGCGCCCATGCTCTCGTGGTGCGCGCCTGGGACGAGTACGGCCGCCCCCACGTCGCCCGCGCCGTCATCGAGGTGACGCCGTAAGGCGTCATACCATCCGGCTCCGGATGGTATGACGCCATTGCACCACCCGTCATCCCGGACGGGAGCCCCCGTCACCTCACCCCGAAGCTGATGGGTACGCACGGGAAAGGGGGCGATATAGTGCAAATGTCGCGGGCGTGGCTCAGTTGGGCACGCGACAACTATGCCTGGCAGCTGGGATCCAGCTGTATTCCCAAATCTGACCGAAGCTGAAATCGCCGATCGTGAAATCGATGCTCACGACCTCACGAAATCCACGGTTTCACGTAGACCGCGTTGGGTCTGCCCCCGGCTTTCGCCGGCGTTGACCCACAACAAGAGGTCCTCATGCCCCTGCAGCGCGATCCCAACATGCCCGATCCCGACGGCGTCTATGCGGCCCTCATCGAGGCGCACGCCGATCTCGACGATGGCGAAAGCCTGGCGCTCGACGCGCGGCTCGTGCTCCTGCTTGCCAACCACATCGGCGACCCCGCGGTGGTGCGCGAGGCCATCGCCGTGGCGCGCAGATCCATGGGTCGGGCGGCCTTCTGACGCGTGCGCACGCGCCGAAATCGGTGTCGCAGGTTGCTTTTCGGTGTTGCAGAATGCGCGTTTTTGTGGCTCCTGACGCCCTGGAAACGGGTCAGACCCCTCGCCTCCTACGTCGATCACTCTCTGGAACGTCGTGGCGAGGGGTCTGACCCCGGCGCATCGCCTCCAATGTTGGGGATTTCACCGAGAGCGTCGCTGCGAGGGGTCTGACCCCCGCAAACAAGCGCAACCGCAAGGCGTCGTGCCATGAAAGTCAGGAACTCGTTGAAATCGCTGCGCTCGCGCCACCGCAACAACCGCCTGGTGCGCCGCAAGGGCCGCGTCTACATCATCAACAAGACGAACCGCCGCTTCAAGGCTCGGCAAGGCTGAGCGCATCGTCTTGCTCCACGGTTTTGACGACCTGCCGCCTTGCCGGGTATGTTGGCGCATGTCCACATCGCCGAATGTCAGGCTCCTCGCCATTCTCGCCGTAGCGGCCTTCGCCCTCGTCTCGTTCGGCCGCGCCGGGCCCGCCTGGACCCAGGAGGCAACGCCGCCCGCCAAGGAGAAGCGTGCGCCGACGGCGCCGGGGCTGCCGAAGACGCCGGGGGAGCGCGACAGGACCCTGTCGGACCTTTACGCCCAGCTCGCGACGGCCGATGACGAGAGCAGCGCCAAGGCCATCGCCGACAGCATCGAGCGGGTCTGGCTGCACTCCGGCAGCTCCACCGTCGATGTGCTGTTCGGGCGGGCCATGCAGGCGATCTCCCAGAAGAACTACGATCTGGCGCTCACCTTCATCGACCACGTGGTGGAGCAGGCGCCGGACTTCACGGAAGGCTGGAGCCGGCGCGCCTTCGTGCATTTCCAGCGCAATCAGGTGACGCTGGCCCTGGGCGACCTGCGCCGCGCCCTGGCGCTCGATCCCAACCACTTCAAGGCGCTGGACGGCCTCTCCCAGGTTCTGCGCGACATCGGCGAGAACCGGGCGGCGCTCCAGGTCCTGAAGCGGCTCCAGGACGTGCACCCCTATTGGGCGGGCGTCACGCCGGCGATCGAGGAGCTGACACGCGAGGTGGAGGGGCAGGGCATCTGAGCCCTGCCCGCGGCCCGCTTGCGCCTCGGCGGGGGCTTGCCGCGACGGCTCGCCCGTTCTCTGTCTCTTTGCGCCTCAGAGGCAGCGGCTGGAGCAGGTGCCCTTGCGCGCCAGCCAGTCGTAGCAGCACTTGTCGCTGGCCCTGCAGACCCAGGTCGTCCTCCCGGCTCCGGCTCCCGGCGTTGCGGGGGCGATGCATCTCTTGCGCCCGTAGGCGGCCTCGGCCTCGCTTCCCCACGGCGCAGCGAGCGCGAAGGCAAGCGCACATGCAACGGCGGCAATCCAGCGCGTCATCGTGTTTCTCCTGGTCGCGACGCAATTGACGACAAACCGTCTATGACCCGGGGAATATTGCAGACGCGCCACGCCAACGCTCGTGCTGCATGAATAGCTCGTTAAAATGCATTGCACCTGCGGCTACAACCGGATGGCCAAAATGGGGGCTGTCTCCCGTTTCGAGGCGGATCGTTTCTTTGCCGCCTGGCGAGGCCGCAGAGAGCCGGCGCGCTCGCCCGGCGCCTTGGTGCCGCCGCGGAGGGGAAGGCCCTGGAAACGCCTCCAGGCTTCGGGAAACGGCATTCCAGCCGCGGGCGTCGGCCCGTTGCGATCGGCGCTGCCCGACGCGTCTCATTCCACGCTCCATTCAGGCGGCGGTCCGGATCGCAAGGGTCAATCCGCGTGAATTGAAATATGCCTGATCGAAGCTCTCGAAGACGGGCGAAAGATGGCGTTGATCTTTTGATGGCACACGTATTAACTCTTGATTAACTATTGCGGGTCAATTTTGCGAATGAGAGTGTCGGGGGGAAGAAAGAAACCGGGAGTTTACGATGCGGGGGACAATTGCATGGAGCTATTCTGCGAGGGCCTTCGAGGCCTCGCGGAACGAGCATCTTCCACAACCTTTCCGGCACATCTGCGTCAGGCTCGGCGTCGCCTGCTTCTGGACCGCCCTCGCGCTCGAGCGGCGGGCCCTGGAGGTATGGCGCGACCAGCGCGCGCAGAGGGCGCTTCTGCGCGCAGAGCAGCCGGCGCCGGCCTGGACGCAATGGCGCCTGCGCATCAAGGAGACGCTGGACCGCAAGAGGGGCGCACAATGCCATCTGGTGCTGGCATGGTCGCTTCCCGACAGCCCGAAGATGCGCGGCCTCGGCCTCGGGCGCATGTGGACGGTGCTCTGCCCCTATTGCGACGAGTTCCATACGCATTCGCCGGGCGAAGGCCGCCGCACGCCGCATTGCTGCTCGGAGCGCGACCGCAAGAGCTACCTTCTCGAGTTCGCCGGCTCGCTGCCGGTGGAGTACCGCACGCGCTTCTACCGCTCGTCCAAGTCCGGCCTGCCGCGCCTGCTGCACCGCTGGCCGGAGCCCGACATCACCCAAGCCGAGCCCGCCAGACTGCTCGCGGCGTAGGGTGCCAATGCGGCGCAAGCCGCGTTGCACCGATGCTCCCTTAGCCGAGGCGGCGATTGCACCCTACGCCGCCTTCTGCAGGGCCTTCACGGCCACCTCGCGCAGCTCGCGTCGCAGCACCTTGCCGACGTTGGTCTTGGGCAGCTCCTGCTGGAACAGGATGTACTTGGGCCGCTTGTAGTTGGTGAGCTGCCCGGCGCAGAACTCGGCCAGCGCCTGCTCGCTGAGCGAGGGGTCCTTCTTGGCCACGATCAGCACCACGGCTTCCCCGGAGTTGGGATCCGGCACGCCGACCACGGCGCATTCCAGCACGCCCGGATGGCTCGCAACCACGTCCTCCACCTCGTTGGGATAGACGTTGAAGCCCGACACCAGCACCATGTCCTTCTTGCGGTCGACGATCTTCACCTGGCCGGCCGCGTCCATGACGCCGATGTCGCCGGTCCGGAAGAAGCCGTCGGAGGTCATCACCTTGGCGGTCTCGTCGGGGCGCTGCCAGTAGCCCGCCATCACCTGCGGGCCGCGGGCGCAGATCTCACCGGGCTCGCCCAGCGGGACCTCCCTGCCGTCGTCGTCGCGGATGGAGATCTCGGTCGAGGGCATGGGCAGGCCGATGGTGCCCGTGTACTCCGTGTTGTCCGCGCGGTTGCAGGTGAGCGCCGGCGCGGTCTCGGACAGGCCGTAGCCCTCGATGATGGGACAGCCGGTGAGCTTGAAGAACCGCTCGGCCACCGCCCGCTGCACCGCCATGCCGCCGCCGTTGGCCACCTTGAGACCGCTGAAATCCAGCTTGGCGAAATCGGGGTGGTTGAGGAGCGCGTTGTAGAGCGTGTTCACCGCCGGCAGGATATGGAACTCGTGCTTGGAGAGCTCCTTGACGAACGCGGGGATGTCGCGCGGGTTGGTGATGAGCAGGCACCTGCCGCCGATGCGCATGCCCCCGAAGAAGCCCACGGTGAGCGCGAAGATGTGGTAGAGCGGCAGCGCGGTGACGATGGTGATCTGCTCGACCGGCTTGCCCTTGGTGAGCGCGGGCTGCAGCCAGGCGTGGTTCTGCACCACGTTGGCGACGACATTGCGGTGCAGCAGCGTGGCGCCCTTCGATATGCCCGTGGTGCCGCCGGTGTACTGCAGGAAGGCGATGTCGTCGGGCCCGATATCGGGCCGGTTGAACGACAGGCGCCGGCCGGCGGCGATGACATCGTTGAACTTGACGGCGCCAGGGAGCGAGTACGCCGGCACCATCTTCTTCACCTTGCGCACGACCAGATTGACGATCGGACCCTTCGGGAAGCCCAGGAGATCGCCGATGCTGGCGACGACGATGTGCTGCACCGCCGTCTTGGCGCGCACGTGCTCCAGCGTCCTGGCGAAGTTCTCCAGCACGACGATGGCCTTGGCGCCGGAGTCCGCGAGCTGGTGCTCCAGCTCGCGCGGCGTGTAGAGCGGGTTGACGTTCACCACCACGTAGCCCGCGCGCAGGATGGCGGCGATGCACACCGGATACTGCAGGACGTTCGGCATCATGACGGCGACGCGGTCGCCGCGCTCGAGCCCTCGGCCCTGCAGCCAGGCGGCCATCGCCCGCGACATCTCGTCGACCTGGCCGAAGGTCAGCCGCTTGTCCATGCAGACGTAGGCTTCGGCCGTGCGGTATTTGGCGAAGCTCTCGTCGAACAGGGCGACCAGAGAGGAATATTGCGCCGGGTCGATTTCTGCCGGCACTTCGGGGGGGTAGCTCGCGAGCCAGATGCGGTCCATTAGGGCGCCTCCCAACGTAGATTTTTCGTTGGGCGCCAGCATAGGCGGTTCAAGTCGAAATGCGAACGGTCTTTGTAAGGGGTCAGGCGAAGGGGTCAGACCCTTCGCGCAGACCGTCGTGTTTTCCACAACCGCCGTCGCGAGGGGTCTGACCCCTGCATCATCCTTCCTCACTCCTGGCGCCGGCCGCGGCCGAAGCCCAGACGCTCGAAAAAGCCCACCTTGCGCTGGGGGAGCAGCTCCGGCTCGCGCCGCGGGATGATCGGCGCGGTCAGCTCCTCGGCAGGGTAGATCGGCTCGCCATTCGCTTGCGGCAGGCCGCGCGTGGGGGCGGGAAGATCGCGCCAGTCGCCGGCGAGGGGCTCCTCGGACAGCGCACGCCGGGCCCGGCGCCGCGGCTCGGCGCCTTCCGCGCCGTTGAGCGGCGGGGGGCTCCTTCGTTGCGTGCCCTCGAGCGTCCTCTGCGTGCCGTCGATGGTCCGCTTCGGCGCCGCACCCCTGCGGCCGCGCGCCGCCGCAGGCTTCGGCAGCCTGCTGTCACCCTCCGCTGCCGTCTCTGTCTCGCTCGGGGCCAGCCGCTCCCGGATATCGCCGGCGTGCGGACGGACGCCGCTCGCGCGCGCGCGCCCTCGACGGCCGGGGCGGTGGTGGCATCTCCAGCTCGGCGTCCACGCTCAAGGCCGCGCCCAGCCGGCGGCCCAGATCGGAGGCGCCGTCGCGCTCCAGGTCGCGCTGGGCGCGCGGCACCCAGACCGGCAGGTCGGCGTCACGGGCGGGCTCGGCTGGCGCCGCCTTGGGCATCCCCGAGGCAACGATGGAGACGCGGATCCTGTCGCCCAGGCCGTCGTCGAAGGTGGCGCCCACGATGATGTTGGCGTCGGGGTCGACCTCCTGGCACACGCGGCTCGCGGCCTCCTCCACCTCCCACAGCGTCATGTCGCGGCCGCCGGTGATGCACAACAGCAAGCTCTTGGCGCCCTTCAGCGTCACCTCGTCGAGCAGCGGGTTGACCATCGCCTCCTCCGCCGCGGCGATCGCGCGCTGCTCGCCCGAGGCCTCGCCCATGCCCATCATGGCGCGGCCCATGCCGCCGAGCACCGCCTTCACGTCGGCGAGGTCGAGGTTGATGAGGCCTTCCTTGACGATCAGGTCGGTGATGGTGACGATGCCCGAGTACATCACCTGGTCCGCCATCACGAAGGCATCGGCGAAGGTGGTCTTGTCGGTGGCGACCCGGAACAGGTTCTCGTTGGGGATGACCAGGAGGGTGTCGGCGTACTTGCGCAGCTCGGCGATGCCGGCCTCGGCGTTGCGCAGGCGCTTGGCGCCCTCGAACTGAAACGGCTTGGTCACCACCGCAACCGTGAGGATGTCGAACTCCCGCGCCTCGCGCGCGATCACGTAGGCCGCGCCGGTGCCGGTGCCGCCGCCCATGCCCGCCGCGATGAAGAGCATGTGCGAGCCGGTGAGCGCCGCGCGGATCTCCTCGGACGCCTCCTCCGCCGCCGCCTCGCCGATCTCCGGGTCGGAGCCGGCGCCGAGCCCCTCGGTCAGGTGCGAGCCGAGCTGGATGCGCAGCTCCGCCTTCGAGGCAGCCAGCGCCTGCATGTCGGTGTTGGCGACCACGAATTTGACGTGGTTCAGGCCGGCCGCCATCATGTTGTTGATGACGTTGCAGCCGGCGCCGCCAACCCCGATGACGGCGATCTTCGGGTTTTTCTTCATGGTCTCGGGCATGTGACGCTCGATGGCCTCATGGCTGCGCCCGGCGCGCCATCAGCGCGCCGCATCTGTCGGCAAACTCCTCCACCAGCCGCTCGATCATCGCGGACGAGGGGCCGTAGCGGCTGGCGAAGCTGATCCGCCCCTCGTCGTCGCGCCAGGTGGCGCCTTCCAGCTCCCGGCAATAGGGAAGATACGGCCGCATCAGCTGGAACTGGGGCGCAACGCGATCGAGCAGGCGCTCGATCGATTCCATGTGCGATCGATGGTTGCTGCTGCCGTTCTTGTGCCGCACCTTGGAGACCACGGTCCCGACCAGAAGGTCGTCGAACGAGCGGTCGGGCCGCGCGCGCGCGATCTCGGCGCGCAGGTGATCGATCGCGGCAAACGAGATCTCGTTGGGCAGCGTCGGAATGACGAGGCCGTCGGCCGCCCTGATCGCCGCCTCCGAGAACAGGGTCAGCCCGGGCGGACAGTCGATCAGGATGAAGTCGAAGTCGTCGAGCAGCGAGCGGAACAGCTGTCCCATCCTGATCGCCGCCGTCTCGTACGCCGCATGCAGGTCGGACTTGGGCAGGAACGACGCCACGATCTGCCGCTCGCGCCTCGGCATGTCGGGGCTGCCGGGGAGCAGGTGCATCAAGCCGGCCGCCTCCTTGATGGAGAAGTGCGTCTTCACGGCGCTGGAGCCGAGGTGCGCGCTGTCCCCCTCGGTCAGCTTGCGCTGCACCAGGCAATCCATGGTCGCGTTCTTGCCGATCAGGTCGTTCAGCGTGCGCCTGCCGAGCAGGGCGATCGATGCGCTGCATTGAAAATCGCAGTCGATGACGGCGACGCGCTTTTTCAGGAGGCGGCAAATGCCCTCCGCAATTGCGAGTGCGACAGTTGTCTTTCCGGTGCCACCCTTGAAGTTGATCGCTGCCATGACCCATTTCGGCAAATCATGCTTGGCCATCGAGCCATCCCGTCGACTGCGCACCCGCGCGACATCGAGCCGAGGTCGCACACCTCCGGCGCGTCCTCCTGCAACGCGACGCATACGCGATGGACCGGGAAGGGAGCAGCAAACGACCTTGCGACCAGCAGCCGAGACCCCCTTCGGCCGCCATGGCCCGATCGCCGATCGAGGCAGGCCGGCTGCGCTCTACGATTGCCCCTTTGGCCAACCCATGGACTGGGGAATGCGTGGGTCCTTGCATTTCCCCTTGTTTTTAACTCGGCAGCACGATGCCCCACCAAATCACCAGCAGCCTACAGAGATAACCGAATTAAGGCAACGTACACAGGTCGCCTGTTATCAGATAACGCGATCCTTGCGCCATGACAGCCGAATCAGGGATCAGGTCGCAGTCGGGTTTCAGGCCAGTCCGCTCATCCCCGACACCTGGAACCTGATCCCTGAAACCCAGGCGTCAGGCTGGGCGTCGGGCCCGGAGGGTCTGACGCCCGAGTTGCACATCATGCCCCGCCGTCTGATACTCGCGACGGTGCGCGGGCGAGCTTGGGCTTTTGATCCGAATCGGGATGTTTGCGGTGCAGCGCCAGAGCAAGTTCCAAGTGCGGCCTCTCTACCTGCAGGTCCGTGACGCGCTGCTCGAGCGCATCAAGGACGGGAGGTGGAAACCCGGCGCCAATCTGCCGAGCGAGATCGACCTCTACCGCCAGCTGGGCGTGAGCCTCGGAACCCTGCGCAAGGCGCTCGGCGTGCTGGAAAGCGAGCAGCTCATCATCCGCGAGCCGGGGCGCGGCACCTTCGTCAGGCAGCACCAGGCGGGGCAAGGATTCGGACGCTTCAACCCCATCCGCGGGACCGACGGGGCGCCCCTGCGCAGCCTTGTGAGGTCGCGGAAGGTGAAGCTGGCGAGCCCGACCGCCGGCGAGCGCTCGGTCCTGAAGCTCAAGCCGGGGGAGCAGGTCGTGCGTATTCAACGCATCCGGATGCTCGAGCAGCGCCCCTTCGCCTACGAGCAGGCATCCCTGCCGGACCGGCGCTTTCCGGGCCTCGTCGGGCACGAGGATATCCCCGACGAGCTGGAGGAGCTGGCGCAGGATTGGGGCGTGATTCTCGCGCGCGCCGAGGCCAAGGTCAGGGTGGTGCCCGTGACGTCCGCCGCAGCCGTCGCGCTTTCGCTGCCCGAGCACACGCCGGTGCTCGCCCTGGAGCGCCTCGCGTTCGACACCGACCACGAGCCGGTCGAGGTCATGACGGCCTACTACGACCTGCGCGAGGAGTACTGCCGGGTGGACATGCGCTGAGCGCCGGCCGCCCGGTGTCCCCTCTTTCCGCTTGCGGGGAGGGGGTTAGGGTGAGGGGCAGCCCCAAGCGAATCCCCATCCTCGAGGAGCCTCCGATCACGCTCGACGCGCGCCTCGCTTACATCGAGGCCCCGCGCTGACCGGCACAGCCCTGTGCTGCCCCTCACCCCAGCCCTCTCCCCGTCGCCCTCGGACCCTTGTGGCCAGCGCCCCCCTGTGGATCGCCGAGGGCGGCGGGGAGAGGGAGTCCCGGCAACGTCAGCGGGACGACCTGCCCGGCGCAGCGTTGGCTCCCGCCCGCGAGAGCGCCATCGAGATGGCGAGGAGGTGCTGCTGGCCTTCGAGGTCGAGGCTGCGGAAGCAGTCGACCAGAGTCTGGGCCCTGTGCTCCATCGTGGCGACTGCGTAGACCACCGGCTCCGCTGCCGGGGCGTCCGCGCGCTCGCCGGGCTCCTCGTGCGCCGCGTCCTGAAAGAACCACACCACCGGGACATCGAGGAGGTCGGCAATCCGGGCCAACAGCTGAGCTTCGATCGGTGCGCCCGCCTCGCAGGCCTCGTAATCGTCCGCAGATATCCCGATGCACCGGGCGACGTGGTCGGCGCCGAAGTCGAGCTCGTCACGACGGCGCTGAAGCCGGCGGCCGACGCTGGTCCAGACCGCACTGCTGCGCGCGTCCATGCCCCCAGTCCTGGGCGGTGCCTCGATCACATGCCGCTTCGTCATGACGAACTCCTTGCCCTCTGCCCTCTGCACCAGGAAATTCAAACGCCGACATCCCAGCGCGCCTGCCGAAGCCTCCGGCGGTCCTGCGCTGGGCACTATCCTTCCCGGGAAAGGTGGGCCCCAATCGTGCTCTTGCGGGTGAGACCACATCGTCTGCTGGCCGATGTGGCGCAACGACAACAACCCCCAATCCAACAGCCCCAGCCCAGCCCTCCTGGTCCCCAGCCTCGAAAGATCCGCCCACCCTCGCGCAGACGCCACACGGCCCGAAGGTGACGCTCAGCGGCAGCCCGCGTGTTTCACGCCGCCAGCTCGCCGCTTCGACGCTCACAGCGTGTCACGTGAGCGGGGCTCAAATCCTGCGAGCCGTCGTCGGGCACCCGTGCGCCTAAACGCCGAGCAGCACTCCCGCGACAAAAATGCCGGAGCCCACGGTGACCGCGAAGGAGGCCGCCATCATCGCGACGGCACTCTTCAGGCGGTGGCTCGCCATGGCGCGCAGCTCCGCGTCATAGGCCGCGCGCCGCGTCCGATTGCCCAAGGTCGCGTAGGCGAGGCTGATCTCCGTGAAGCGCTGCGTGCTCCCGCCGGGGATATCGGGGTGGCAGGCCTTGGCGAGCGTCCAGTAGGCGGCCTTCACCTGGGCCGCCGCCGCATCTCTCGGAATGTCGAGGACCCCATACAAATGAGACATTGTCGATCCCTCTGCACTAAACCACTGATGCGCCGATGGCGGGCGGCCCAGCCCAGCTGTTGCCGCTGGACACGTCGAGGCGGGCTTTGCCCTGTCGCGCTGCGCCCCCGGATTGTGAAGGAAAGATAACCTCCACAGGATGGCGCGTGCCTGTCACAAATTCTTTTGTGGATAGCCTTCGCGCCGCGCGTTGCGAGACATCGGCACGCCTCACCTTGGCCCCAATCGCGGGCCTACGGGAGACGCGTGTGGCGAAAGTCGCTCAAGTCGCGGCCAGCAGGTCCCGCAGCTTGGCGCGCAGCATTGTCGCATCCGCGCTGAAGTCGCCCGCGATCCACCAAGCCTCCAGGGTCCGCAAGATCTCGCCGACGCGCGGCCCGACCGGCACGCCCTGCGCCAGCACATCGGCGCCGCCGAGGGGGAAGGTCGGGGCCCGCCAGCGCTCCGGCAGCGCGAGCCGGCGGCGCCAGGCCTCGCTCTGCGACGGGTCGCCGCTGCGGGCCCAGGCGATGAGGACCCGCTCGCGATAGGCCTCGGGCTCCTGGCGATAGAGTGAGACCCTCGCCTCCGCCTCCGTGGCCGATGGATCGACCTTCGGGTGGCGCAGGGCCGCGCGCAGAAGCTTCTCGGTCTGCTCGTTGGAGAGGCGCAGGCGCTCGCGCAGGCGCAGCGCATCCTCCTCGATCTCGACGGCCAGGGCGGCGAGGCGCAGGGCCGCATCGGCAGCGAGGCCGGCCGCCTCCTCGATGGCCGCCAGCCGGGCGAGCAGGGTCGGGCGCGGCGCGGCTCCCAGCACCGCCGTGATGAGCCCGTAGTCCTGCATCAGGGCGGTGATCTCCGGCCCGCGCGGCGCCGCCAGCAGGCGCATCAGCTCCTCCCGCACGCGCTCGCCCGAGAGCACGGAGAGCCCCGCGCGCTCGCGCACGCAGGCGGCGAGCCCCTCGGCATCGGCCGGGCCTCTGCCATAGTCGGCGGTCTGGCGGAAGAAGCGCAGGATGCGCAGGTAATCCTCGCGGATGCGCTCGGCGGGCACCCCGATGAACCGCACCCGGCGTGCCAGCAGATCGGGATAGCCGGAGAGCGGGTCGTACACCTCGCCGTCGGCGCTGCAGTAGAGCGCATTGAGCGTGAAGTCGCGCCGCCGGGCGTCCTCGGTCCAGTCGTCGGTGAACGCCACGGTGGCGTGCCGGCCGTGCGTCTCCACGTCCTTGCGCAGCGTGGTGACCTCGAAATGCCGGCCTGCCGCCACCACGGTGACGGTGCCGTGCGCCAGCCCCGTCGGCACCGCCTTGAGGCCCGCAGCCGCGATGGCGCGCATCACCCGCTCCGGGCGCGCATCGGTGGCGATGTCGATATCGGCGACCGGGCGGCCCATCAGGGCATCGCGCACCGCGCCGCCCACGACCCGCGCCGCGAAGCCCTTCGCGCGGAGCGCCGCGAGCACCGCCTGCGTCTCGGGGCGGGCGAGCCAGTCGGCGCCGGTCAGCCGGGGCGGGGCCGAGGCGGCCACGTCGCTACTTGGCGCCGGCGGGCACGGCGCGCGCCTCGATGCTGCGCGCCGGCGCTGCCGACCTGTCCATGCCGGAACCGCCCGAGGTCCAGCCGTAGTAGATGAGCAACCCGAACACCAGCGCCGTGCCGGCGAGGGCAAGCCAGACGTACGGCGCCTCGTTGAGGACGGCTGTGGGCGACGCGCCCGGCCGCGCCAGCAGCGCGTAGGCGAGGTACGCGACCATCGGCAGCAGAAACAGCAGGACGATCTCGACGGCGATCCGGATCATCGCTCCAAACCGTGGAACAGCCTCTGGTGCATGTTCTTCAGCATGCCTGCGGTGGCGCCCCATATATAGCGGCCTCCGTAGGGCATCGCATAGTAGGAGCGCTGCCGTCCGCGCCATTCGCGCGCGGCCTTGCGGTGGTTTGCCTCGTCCATCAGGAAGGCGAGCGGCACCTCGAACACCTCGGCGACCTCGCCCGCCGCGAGCGCCATGGTGAATCCGGGCCGCATCAGCGCCACGGCCGGCGTGATGAGAAACCCGGTCCCGGTACGATAGCTGTCGAGATAGCCGAGCGGCTCGACATGGTCGCGGGTGAGCCCGATCTCCTCCTGCGCCTCGCGCAGCGCGCAGTCGAGCGCGTCGGCGTCGCCGGCCTCGACCTTGCCGCCGGGGAACGAGATCTGCCCGGGATGGCTCGGCATGTCCTCGGACCGCTGGGTGAAGAGCACGGTGAGCGTCTCCCGCAGCACGATGGGCACCAGCACCGCGGCCGGCCGCGGCTGCGCCATCACGGCAAGGTCGCCCCTGAGCTCGGGGTCCAGGTCCCAGTCGCTGGGCCCCAGCGCCTGGCCCGAGCGCGGATCGAAGATCGCCTCGGATGGCGCGGCATTGAGCCCACGCACGGCAAGCGCGCGGAAGCCCGCCTCGGTAAACGGATCGGCAGCAGCGTCGAAGGGTGTGTCCATGGGCGGCGACCATAGCCCGCGCCGTCGCCTCTTGCCACTGCCCGCAGCAAGGCGGCGTCGGACCGCTCGCACGCAACCGAAGATCGTGAAGTCGATCTCACGATCTCACGACTTCACGAGGGGTCAGACCCGCAGGGGTCTGACCCCGTCGCGTCAATGATTGTCGCGGGGGATGCCTTTGGTGGCGGCGATCCTCTGGTACTTGACGGCGGGCTTCAGCACCATGCCTTCCGAGAACTCGTCGACCAGGCCGCGCTGGATCTCCTGCCAGGGCGTCTGGTGCGCCGGGTAGTCGTAGCCGCCGTGGCCCTGCAAGACGGCGCGGCGGGCGTCGTACTCCTCCTTGGAGATCAGGATGTCGGCGGTGCGCTTGTTCAAGTCGATGCGCACGCGGTCGCCCGTCTCGAGGATGGCAAGGCCGCCGCCGGTCGCCGCCTCGGGCGAGGCGTTGAGAATCGACGGCGAGCCCGAGGTGCCCGACTGCCGCCCGTCGCCGATGCAGGGCAGCGCGGTCACCCCCTTCTTGATGAGGTAGCTCGGGGGCCGCATGTTCACCACCTCGGCGCCGCCGGGATAGCCGACGGGACCGGTGCCGCGCATGAAGAGCAGGCAGCTGGCGTCGATCTTGAGCGCGGGATCGTCGATGCGCTTGTGGTAGTCCTCGGGCCCGTCGAACACGATGGCGCGGCCTTCGAACGCGTTGGGGTCCTTGGGGTTCTCCAGATAGCGCTGGCGGAACTCGTCGGAGATCACGCCGGTCTTCATGATGGCGCTGTCGAACAGGTTGCCCTTCAGATTGAGGAACCCGGCCTTCTCCTTCAGCGGCTTCCTGTAGGGGCGGATAACGTCGGCGTCGATGACGGCGCGGTCCCTGCAGTTCTCGCCCAAGGTCTTGCCGTTGACCGTCAGCGCGCCTTCGCGGATCTTGCGCCCCTTCATGAGCTCGTTGACGACCGCGGGCACGCCGCCGGCGCGGTGGTACTCCTCGCCGAGGTACTGGCCCGCCGGCTGCAGATTGACGAGCAGCGGGATGGCGTAGCCGACCTTCTCCCAGTCGTCGTTGTCGAGCTTCACGCCGACATGGCGGGCGATCGCGTTGAAATGGATCGGCGCGTTGGTCGAGCCGCCGATCGCGGAGTTGACGACGATCACGTTCTCGAACGCCTCGCGCGTCATGATCTTCGACGGCCGCAGGTCCTCCCACACCATGTCGACGATGCGCCTGCCGGTCTCGTAGGCGATCTGGGCCCGCTCCTTGTGCGGCGCGGGGATGGCGGCGCAGCCGGGCAGCGACATGCCGAGCGCCTCGGCCAGCGAGTTCATGGTGGTGGCGGTGCCCATGGTGTTGCAGTGGCCGGGCGAGGGCGCCGAGGAGGCCACCAGCTCGACGAACTCCTCGTAGTCGATCTCGCCCGCGGCATACATCTGCCGCGCCTTCCACACGATGGTGCCGGAGCCCGTGCGCTCGCCGCGGAACCAGCCGTTGAGCATCGGGCCGCCGGAGAGCACGATGGCCGGGATGTCCACCGTGGCCGCCGCCATCAGCTGCGAGGGCGTGGTCTTGTCGCAGCCGGTGGTGAGCACCACGCCGTCGAGGGGATAGCCGTAGAGGATCTCGACGAGGCCCAGGTAGGCGAGGTTGCGGTCGAGCGCGGCGGTGGGGCGCTTGCCGGTCTCCTGGATCGGATGCACGGGGAACTCGAAGGCGATGCCGCCGGCCTCGCGGATGCCCTCGCGCACGCGCTTGGCCAGCACCAGGTGGTGGCGGTTGCAGGGCGACAGGTCGGAGCCCGACTGGGCGATGCCGATGATGGGCTTGCCCGAGCTCAGCTCCTCGCGCGTCAGGCCGTAGTTCATGTAGCGCTCGAGGTAGAGCGCGGTCATGTCGGGGTTGTCGGGGTTGTCGAACCATTTGCGCGAGCGCAGCTTCTTCATCTGGGCGGCCGTGGGCTTCCTGGGCATGGGCGTTTCCTGGGGCTTGTTGGTTGGGTCGGCTCGTGGGTTGGGTCGAGCGAAGCGCAGACCCAACACCCCATCGGATAGGTCTGTTGGGTCTTCGCTGCGCTCGACCCAACCCTTGGTAGTGGCAGGTGCAAAACGCTCCGTGCTGCGCACGAAGGAAAAACCAGTGGTGTGCGCATTCTCTCTGAAGAGTGAGGCGACGCCCTGTTGAAACCCCGTGGCCTGCTGTGCGCCGCGTTCATCAATCCATACTGCAGACGCGGCTCTCGCTGGCGGCCGAGCCGACCCAACAGCGAATTCTTGTACTGGCAATGGAGATAAAGCCCTTCGGAGGAAATGTCTGGAGGTGATTGGTTCAGTCGTCGTGGCGGTACCTGCCGACTACACGCGATATTTATGAACCAACCGTGTATTTATATGGGGAAAGTGGGAGAAACTGTCAAGCAGCGGCCCCTTGGGGAAAAATAGCCAAAGCCGAATTGCAAGCCACCGGCTGTGCCGGTGGCTCTTCGTATTGCACCCGTTGATCAGCGCGTATCCGTCTGCGCGATCAGATCGAAAGCGAGGACTCGCGAAGCTGCGGCTCGACGACGGCCCCCTCCGCAGTTGCGGCACGCGTGCCGGCGGGTAGTTGCAGCACTGTCGCGCGCTGGCCATCGCACAAGCGCGTGACTAGTACCAACTGCCCGTCTGGAAATTCCAGCGCATCGTGATGGGCCACCGAGTTGTCCATATTGACTTGCCGGAAGCGCGCGAGCCGCTGCCCGATTTTCTTGTTCGGCAAGATACCGATGCCGAACGACGGCTCGCATTCGACATTCTCGTCGAATGCGATCTCGGTACCAGGCAGCAGGCAGACCGCAACGTTCGGCTGCCCGACCGCCGCGAATCCGCGGGTAATCGAATGGTTGAATTTCGTCGTGACCAGCTTGTCCTCGATCTTGGCGGGCCGATTCGCGACGTGGTGCAGACTGTAGTCACACATCGGAGGCACTCCTCTTCCTGTGAAAAGCCGGCATTTCTCCGGACCCCCGAACTGCGGTTCAATATTAGCGCTTTTCTGGCTCGCCTGGAAGAAGAAAGTTTACACTATCG
>CAWIXS010000005.1:0-285729 GCA_963840075.1 uncultured Alphaproteobacteria bacterium
GAACCTCGGGGATCAAATGCGAGACGACCGGCAAATTGAAGGCTTCCGCCATGCCGGCCACCTTCATCCACTGCGTGATGCCGCCGACGCGCACCAGATCGATCATGACGATGTCGACCGAGCGCGCCTCCAGCATCTGGCGGAAGGGCGACAAGCCGTAAACGTACTCGCCGCCAGCAATCGGCGTGCTCAGCCTGGCGGCCACGCGGGCGAGGCCGGCATAGTCGTCGCAGGCGGTGACGTCCTCCAGCCAGTGCAGGTGGTAAGGCTCGATGCGCTCGCCGATGCTGACGGCCTCGAACACGGTCCAGCGCTGGTTGATGTCGCACATCAGGCGGATGTCGGGCCCGATGGCCTCGCGGACGCGGCGGATGCGCTCAACCTCCACCTCCGCGATGGTGCCGCCGGGCAGCGCGAGCTGGGTCTTCATGGCGGTCCAGCCGCGCTCGGCCAGGCGGCCGGCGGCGGTCACGACCTCGTCGAGCGACAGCGTGCGCATCAGGGCGCCGCTGGCATAGGCGGGCGCGCGATCGCGGAAGCCGCCGAGCAGTTTGGCGACCGGCATTCCCAGGACCTTGCCGCGGATGTCCCACAGCGCCGTGTCGATCGCCGACAGGGCCAGCGTGAAGAGGCCGCCGGGGCCGGAGGTGCCGGCGGCCTGGCGCAGCTTGTCGGCGATGCGCTCCGTGAGGCGCGGGTCGTCGCCCACAATCAGGGCGCCCAGCTCCTCGACGGCGACCTTCAGCGCGCCGGTCATCGCAGCACCGAAGCAGGTGACGCCCACGCCCTCGATGCCGTCCCTGGTGGCGACCTTGACCGCAACGATGTCGCGCGTGGCGCCGGGCGGGTGCGGCTTGCTGTCGGCCAGCGGCTCGTCGGCCGGCAGGCGCACGACGTGTGCGCGGACGCGTTCGATCTGCATGGGCTTGGCTCCCCGTTGAGTGTGGTTGGGGGAAGCATTGCAAAGTCGGCCGCAGGTCGTCCAGCCTTGCTGCGGCACGACTGTGCCGGCGATCCTGCAACGGTGACGGAGGCAGTCCTCCGGATAGCCGCCGCAGCCGCTGCCCGCAGAAGTGTTCCGCCTAGTGCCACTGTTGCGGAACGTCACAGTGTTCGGCCGCTCAGCCAAGCCCGCACGCTGAGACGCAGCGCCTATCCTGCCGCGGAGCGGTCTTTCGGCGAGAGGTATGATGGATCATGAGCGAACGGGAGCTCCCGCGCCAGATCGAAGGGCCTGCAAGACACGCCGAAGTCGGTCCTGCATCGGAAGCCCAATACGGCCTCGGCTCTGCTTGCGTCATAGACACGCCCGATACTCGCCGGCAGCCGCCAACCCTGCTGGGCATAAAGTGCTTGTCCAGTCCGGAAAATGGCGCGCCACTACCGCCGCGGCGTTACACTTGAGGGCACGGGCATCGGTGCGATCAAAGGGGCTGAGAGCGGAGATGACGAAACGTCGAACCCAAGCGCCGGGGCGCGTTCAAGCGCGACGACGTGGACTTCGGCCGCATCTTCGACCGTAAGGCGCCGGTTGAGGAACTCATTGGCCTTCTGGTTCAGGCCGGACAGCTCGCGGTGCGTATCATCCTCTTCCGGAAAGAAGCGCCCCGTGCGGAGGATCACACTGTTCAGCCCCTGATCGAGAAAGTACAGCCGGCACAGCCCCTCGGCAGCAAGCTTTGTCACTCCGTAGATATTGCGCGGCGTGGGCGGCGCTGAGCCTTCGTCCAGCCAAACAGCGGCAGAGCTGGCCTCGTCGCGGATGGCCTGAGTGATCATGAGTGATGTGGTCGAGGTGAAGACGAAATCGATCGTTTCCGGCTGCCACAGCGGCCTCGAGCAGGTTGAGCGTGCCGGTCACATTGACGTCGACGAAATGCTGCGGATGAACACGCGCAATATCCGGTTTGTGGAGGGCGCCAGCATGCACGACCGCATCAATTGCATAGTCCGAGAACAAGCGTTCCACGACAGCTTTGTCGGCCACCGAGCCGATGACGTGCGTGTCAGTACCGGACGCGACATCCAGGCCGATCACGCGATGACCGGCCGCGCGTAGCGCCGGTGCGAGGAACCGGCCGAGCCAGCCGGACGAGCCTGTGAGAAGGACCTGCACGATCGACCTTGGAGCAGATTTGGGTCGAGCGCATGCTCGGGTGAATCTGTGTCATTGTGATGTCTCCTAAGGGTCACATCCTGTGAGGCTCTGACCGGGCACAGCACTTCCGTTGTACCCCGAGGAGCCATCCGTCCGGGTCGAGCACTACTCGCCCTTGAAGCGGGGCTTGCGCTTCTCCAGGAAGGCGGAGATGCCCTCCTGCTTGTCGGCGGTGCCGTAGATCGAGGTGACCATGTGGAGCTCCAGCTCCAGGCCGGAGGCCAAGTCCATCTCCATGCCCCGGCGCACTGCCCGCTTGGCGAAGGCCAGGCTCAACGGCGCCCGCTCGGCATGCACCGCGGCCATCGCCAGGGCGCGGGCGAGCGCCCCGCCGCGCTCGGTCCTGCGGTTGACGAGGCCGATGCGGAAGGCCTCCGCGGCGTCGATGGGCTCGGCGGAGAACAGCAGCTCCAGGGCGTTGGCGATGCCGACGATGCGCGGCAGCCGCTGGGTGCCGCCGGCGCCCGCGACGGTGCCGATGCGCGCGCTGGTGATGGCGAAGCTCGCGCCTTCGCCGGCAATGCGCAGGTCGCAGGCGAGCGCCAGCTCCAGCCCGCCGGTGAAGCAGAAGCCCTCGATGGCGGCGATCACCGGCTTGGGGAACGCCTCCAGCGCCGCGTTGAGGCGGTGCAGGCTGCCGAAGTAGCGCAGGCCGTCGCTGGCGGTCTTGACCTCGATCGCCTGCGTCAGGTCGGCGCCGGCGGAGAAGCAGTCGGGGCTGCCGGTGACGATCAGCGCGCGAACGGCGGGATCGCTCTCGGCGTCGCGCACGGCGGCGCCGATCTCGCCCATCATTTGCAGGCTGATGGCGTTGCGCCGCTCCGGCCGGTTCAGCGTGACGATCGCCGCCGGCCCCTCCCCGCGCACCAGGATCGATGCGTAGCCCATCGCAGCCTCCTGCTTGTCCTCGGTCCAAGTCTCGGTTTGACTGCCCAGCATAGCGCACGCTTCTCGTCGCAAAGAAACCGGTCCGCGCAATCAGGGCGACGCTCGCGCCACAACGTTCCCTCCCCCTTGTGGGGAAGGACAGGGTGGGGGGATAACAGAACATCCGAAGTCGGGGTTCCCCCCACCCCTAACCCCTCCCCGCGTCATGTCGAAGACATGCCTTCGGCATGATGGGGAGGGAACCCTGTCGGCGCTCGGGGAGACGGATCCGAGCTTCAGCTTCGGCGCGGCTGCGCCGGTGGACGCGCATTGGCCAGCTCGCGCCGCACCGCCTCGCCGTGCTCGCTGCGGTGTGCGGCATCCCTCGTTCTCGCCCGGCGCTCTCGTCGCGGCTCCCGGTCATGCCGGTTGCGCGGCGTGGGAGGTTGCGGAAGGCGCGCCCGTCAGCAGGCGGTCGAGCAGCCTCACGTCGCTGGCCTGGGAGAGGCCCTGGGCGGCCTCCCGCAGGAGGTCCAGGTCGAGCGGCGGCCGGCATGCGCCGGTGAGCGCCCGCGCCTTCTCGCGCAGCTGCTCCCAGGTGAAGGGATGGGCCGGGGTGCCGCGGCTGTCGAGCACGCGCTCGGTGCGTGCGCTGCCATCGGGCCCGGCCCAGCGGACCAGAGCGGCGACGGTCTCCTGGCGGGTGCCGCCCCAGGCGCAGGTGGCGACATCGAAGACGAGGCGGGCGAGCTGCTCGCGATCGGCGGCATCGAGCGCGGCGTGATCGATGGCGAGGATGCGCGCGGCGAACGCCGCGGAGAGGTCGTCGGGCATGGCGGATTCCGCTCGATGGACTGCGCTCTCAACCTAGGCGGCGCTGCGTTCGAATCAACCGGGCGGCGTCGCCGCCGCCGGCGTACGGAGTCAGCAGGATACGGAGGTATCGGGTTCCCCCCACCCCTAGCCCCTCCCCGCACCTGCGCCGAAGGCGCACAAGCGGGCTTCGCTCGCTCTGGCCCCTGCGGGGCCAGAGGGGAGGGGAATCCGTCGGCGCAAGTGGAGGGGAATCCGGTTGGCGCAAGTGGCGAGGCAATCGGATCGCGCTTGCGACCTGCCCAGCCTCTTCCAATCGGCGCGGCGATCGGGCATCCTCGCTTGCCAAACCTACGCGAGCGGATGCAGCCATGTCCGAGAAGCAGCGCAACGTCTTCGGCGAGCCGATCGGGGTCTGCTCGGTCAAGCCGCTGACCGGATTCTATCGCTCGGGGTGCTGCGAGACGGGGCCGGAGGACACCGCAGTGCATACCGTCTGCATCCAGGCGGAGGCGGAGCTCCTCGCCTTCTCCAAGGCGCGCGGCAACGACCTCTCCACGCCGCATCCCGAGTTTGGACCCGGGGATCGCTGGTGCCTGTGCGCGGCGCGCTGGCAAGAGGCTCTGGAGCCGGGCGCCGCGCCGCGCGTGGTTCTGGCGGCCACGCACGAGGCCACGCTCAAGATCGTGCGGCTGGCCGACCTGAAGCGCTACGCCCTCGACCTGACATAGCCGGCGTTGAGTGGTATGTCCGGCAGATCGCCGCCGCGCCGGACCAGCACCACCGGGCGCGGCGCGGAGAGGCCGCGGATCGCCACCGTCCTCGCGCCGGAAGGCGTCGGCCCGCACCCCTGCCAGGCGGAAGACGTCGAGGGCCGCGATCAGCTGGCAGTCCTTCTCCTTGGTCAGCGCCTCGAGGCGGCTGGCGGCGTTGACTGTCGTGCCGATCACCGTCGGTGCGGCCGTGTCGACATGGCCGATGTGGCCCAGCACCAGGGGGCCCACGTCGAGCCCCATGCCGATGCGCAGCGGCCGGCCGATCTCGCCCGCGATCTCGGCATTGAGGCCGTCGAGAGCGATGTCGATGTCGCGCGCCGCGCCCAGCGCCTGGCGGCAGCCGGCCACGGCGCCGTCGTCCGTGCCGAACACCGCCATCAGGCCGTCGCCGAGGTACTTGTCGATCCTGCCGCCGCGCCTGGCGATGGCCTCGCCGGCCTCGGCGAACAGTCGGTTCAGGATGAACACCACGTCGTAGGGCAGGCGCGCCTCGGCGATGGCGGTGAAATCGCGCGTGTCGAGGAACAGCACGGCAAGGCTGCGTTCCGAGCCCTGGGCGTCGCCAGCGGCAACCCGCGACGCGGCGGCGCGTGCCGGGGGAGCGACGAGGCGCGTCACGGTGATGGACTGGCGCGGGCGGATCTGGCAGGCGAGGCGCACGTGCCGCGGCGCGTTGATGCTGGCAAGCGTCATGGCCTCGGCGGGCGCCGGCGGCGGCAGCTGGGCAAGGCCGCTGTCCACGCCGACCCGGCAGGTCGAGCAGCGCGCCCGCCCGCCGCACACCGAGGCGAGCGGCACGGCCCGCATGCGGCTCATCTCCAGCAGAGTCGGTCCGGGCGCGACGCGGATCGTCGGCCCGCCGCGATAGGTCACCGCGATCCTGGCGGCAGTGGCGCGGCGTACGATGCGCACCACCGGCACCAGCAGGGCAAGGCCGGCGAGAACGAGAAACGCCTGCCGCAGGCGGTCGTGCAAGGCGACGAGTCGCTCCGCGGCGGCCGCGTCCGGCGCGCGCGAGACAGCCTGCAGCTCGTCCCACGCCCCGGGCTCGGCGACCTGTGCTGCCACCTGCCGGCCCGCCACGGAGAAGCCCGCCAGCGCCGCCACCGGCAGCGCCACGGCGAGCGCGAACAGGACCTGCCGCACCAGCGGGTACCACGGCGCCAGGCTCAGCCAGTAATGGATGCCGATGCAGCCGTGCACCCACACGCACAGCAGGAGCGCGCCGTGCTCCAGCGCCAGCCCCGGCCAGATGTTGGCGAGCTCCCAGGCGTAGGTATCGTCGGTGCCGGCGAGGCTCGCTGCACCACGGTTGTAGACCACATGCGTGATCAGAAACAGCGGGATCGCCAGCCCGGAGGCGATCTGCGCCGCCTCCCAGAGCGGCAGCTTCCAGGTGAGCCGCTGGGCGATCCTGCGGAGCGCCAGCAGCAGGTGGACCAGAAACGCGGCGAAGAGGACGACCGAGCCGGGCCACGAGCGCGTCACGGCCTTGCGCCAGCCCTGGACGGCGTGCATCGCCTCCAGGCTGACGAGGCCCAGCGCGTGGTTGGCGAAATGCGTGGCGGCGAAGAGGAGCAGGATGAGGCCGGAGGCGAGCCTCAACCGCTGCTCGAGATCGCCGCGCGCCAGGACGTGCATGAGGGCCGGCTCGCGTGTTGCTGTCCGGCCGGGATCATAGGCAAAGCGAAGGTGCGAGGAAACGCATGTGCGCACCGCCGAGTTGATGCTGCGACCGGCCCGCCACCGCTGGACCGTCGCCGCTGGCGCGTCACCGCCGGGTTGCACCGCCGGACGGCTCGCCGAGCAGCCAGCGGCCGGCGTAGAGCCCCGACAGTGCGCCGATCAGCTGCGCCAGCACGAAGGGCGCCACGTCCCACGGGCGGATGCCGGCGAAGGTGTCGGAGAGCGCGCGGGCGATGGTGACGGCCGGATTGGCGAAGGACGTCGACGCCGTGAACCAGTAGGCCGCCGCAATGTAGAGCCCCACGCACATCGCCACGGCGCTGCCGCCGGCCCGCAGCGTCAGCAGAATGGTGAGCACCAGGCCGAACGTTGCGATCCACTCGGCGAGCCACTGCGAAGGCCCGGCGCGCACCCTGGTGGAGACCTGGAGCACGCTCTCGTCGAACATCAGATGGGCGGCGAGGACGCCGATCACACCGGCAGCCACCTGGACGGCGGCGTAGCCCACCGCCTCGCCCGCGGGCAGCTCCTTCTTCAGCGCGAAGACGAGGGTCACGGCCGGGTTGAAATGCGCGCCCGAGATCGGCCCGAGCATGGTGATGAGCACGACCAGGATCGCGCCGGTGGCGAGCGTGTTGGCGAGGAGAGCAATGGCAACGTTGCCCCCGGCGAGCCGGTCGCCCATGATGCCGGAGCCGATCACCGTCGCCAGCAGGAAGGCGGTGCCGAGCAGCTCTGCCCCGAGACGCCGGCCGAGCGAAGGGCGGGGCATGGCGTCAGCGGCCTTTGGGCGGTGCTGCCGCCTCGCCGCGGCCGATGGCATCGAGCTTCGGCTGCAGGCAGAGGCGGTCGATCGACGCCAGCGGCAGGCTGCAGAAGATGCTGATGCGCTGGGTGAGCATGCGATGCGTGTCGGCGAAGGCGAGCGCGCGCTCCGCCTCGCTGCCCTCCGCACGCGACGGATCGGGCAGGCCCCAGTGGGCGGTCATGGGCTGGCCCGGCCACAGGGGGCAGGTCTCCCCCGCCGCGTCGTCGCAGACGGTGAAGACGAAGTCGAGCGCAGGCGCCCCGGGCTGTGCGAGCTCGTCCCAGGACTTGGAGCGCAGCCCGCGCGTGTCGTAGCCGAGCTTGCCGAGCAGCTCCAGCGCGGCGGGGTGCACCTCGCCGCGCGGGTGGCTGCCGGCGCTATGGGCCTTGAACCGGCCCTCGCCGAGCCGCTTCATCACGCATTCGGCGATGATCGACCGCGCAGAGTTGTGCGTGCACAGGAACAGCACGTGGTAGAGACGCTCGCTCATTTGCGCGCTCCCTTGCCGGGTTTGCCGGGGACACACAGCTCGGAAGCTACGAAGGCCTCGCCGCACAGCTCGGGGCGGCCCTGGCAGCAGTCCTCCGTGAGATGGCCGATGAGGCGGCGCATGCCCTCCACGTGCACGGCGTAGCGGATGAAGCGCCCGTCGCGCGTGGCGCGCACGAGGCCGGCCCGGTCGAGCTCCTTGAGGTGGAAGGAGGTGTTGGTGGCGGAGATGCCGACACGGGTGGCGATCTCTCCCGCCGGCAGGCCCGAGGGCCCCTGCCGCACGAGCAGGCGGAACATGCGCAGCCGATGCTCGTGCGCGAGCGCCGCCAGACCCGCCACTGCCGCCGCATGGTTCATTCCTGCTATACTACAAGGATTATTGTAGTATACAAGCGGGATGGAGGTCGGGTCGACGCCGGCGCAGGCCGGCGGAAGCCCAACCCCCCCGTTCCGTCCTGAAATCGATTTCACGATTTCACGATTTCACGAGCGTCGGGTCATCGCTTCGCTCCACCAACCTGCGCGCAGCCGCACCCGGCCTCGCCTTGCGCCTTGGCGTCCTCGTCGGCCTTGCAGCATGCGGACTGATCGGTGGGCGCCGGTCCGCCGCAGCAGGCGGAGGCGGGCGCAGCGCCGGAGAGCGGCCCCGAGGCGAGCGCAGCACCGCTGCATACCCCGGTCTCGGGCAGGACCAGCTCCACGCGCTCGGCCGCCGCGCGGTCGCCGGCGATGTCGGCCACGATCGAGCGGACCTGCTCGTAGCCGGTCATCATCAGGAAGGTCGGCGCGCGGCCGTAGGACTTCATGCCCGCGACGTAGAAGCCGGGCTCGGGCTGCGCCAGCTCGCGCGCGCCGTGCGGACGCACCGTGCCGCAGCTGTGCAGGTTGGGGTCGATCAGCGGCGCCAGCAGCGGCGGGCATTCCAGCGCCGGGTCCAGCGCGATGCGCACCTCGCGCAGGAACGAGAGGTCCGGGCGGAATCCGGTGGCGACGATGAGCTCGTCGGCGAGCACGTGGCGCCCGCAGCAGGCCGACCCGGCGCCGAGGCGCAACTTGCCGCCCGCCTCGCCGATGTGCGAGAGTCCGAACCCGGCCTCCACACGCACCCCGCCGCTGCGCACGATGGCGGCGAAGGCGAGCCCCAGCTCGCCGCGCGCGGCAAGCTGGTCTGCGGCCCCGCCCCCGAACGCCTTCTCGGGATTGTCGCCGCGCAGAAGCCAGACAACTTGCGTCTCGGGCTCGTCCTCCTGCAGGCGCTTCAGATCGATGACGGTACCGATCGCGGAGTGGCCCGAGCCGAGCACGGCCACCGTCCTGCCGGCATAGCGCCGCCGCGCGCCGCCCAGCACATCGGGCATGCCGTAGGCGATACGCCCGGCGTACTTCGCCTCGCCGACCGCCTCCACGCCGTTGGCGCCCGCCGGATTGGGCTGGAGCCAGGTTCCGGAGGCATCGATGACGGCATCGGCCCTGAGCGCCGCCGGGCCAGCGCCGTTGCGGTAGCGCACCTCGAAGGGGGCCTTGTCGCGGCCGGCGGTCTTGACCTTGTCGAGCCCGGCGCGAGCCACCGAGATCACCCGCGCATCGGTTCGGATGTGTGGCGCGAGGCTCGTGCGGGCTGCCAGCGGCTCCAGATAGTGCTCCGCCAGCTCGCCGCCTGTGGGATAGCGGTCCGGGTCGGGTACGTTCCAGCCGACCTCGCGCAGCAGCCGCTCGGCGGCCTTGTCGATATTGTAGCGCCAGGGGGAGAACATGCGCACGTGCGACCACTGCCGCACCGCATGCCCGACGCTGGCGCCGGCTTCCAGCACGATCGGCTGCAGTCCGCGTTCCAGCGCGTGCGCCGCAGCCGCGAGTCCGACGGGGCCCGCACCGATGATCGCTACGGTCTTCTCAGTGGTGGTGTTGCTCATTCTATCTATCCTTCTAGGATCATAGAAATTCAGGGCAAAACGCTCATGCGGCGCTGTCGATCCTGCTGGAAAGCCCGGCACAGCCTGCCTCGCTGCAGCATTCCGCGACCAGGAAGTCCACGAGTCCCCGCATCACCGGATAGTTGGTGCGGCAGATCAGGGTGGTGCCGTCCCGCTCCTGCGTGATGAGCCCGACGACGATCAGGCTCTTCAGGTGGTGGGAAAGCGTGGAGGCGGGAATGGCGAGCCGGCTCTGCAGCTTGCCCACCGGCAGGCCGGGCCCGCCGGCCCGCACCAGGGCGCGGTAGATGCGCAGCCGGGTCGGGTTGCCGAGGGCTTCGAGGCGGGAGGCGGCATCGTCGATCTTCATCGGCTGCCGATAGCAGGCCGGGCGCCGGCCGTCAACGGTATTTCCAGGAATATGGAATTACTGCGAGGCCCGTGCTAGCGTCGGGGAGGTCGCCGGAGGAGGACGCATCATGACGCTGAAGGGAAAGTCGCTGGTCGCTGCCATGTGTGTCGGGCAGGTCGGAAACCTCCTGCCGCATGTGACCGTGCCGGCGGTAATGGCGCAGCACCTGATGCCGCTGTGGGGCCTGAGCGCGGCGGAGGCAGGCCTGATGGCGAGCGCGTTCGCGTTCGGCTACATGCTGGCGGTGCCGGTGCTGACCGCCCTCACCGACCGCATCGATGCGCGCGGCATTCTCTTCGTCGGCTCCGCGGTGAGCGGCCTTGCCACCATCGCGTTCGGCCTGCTCGCCGACGGACTCCCCTCCGCGATCGCGATCTGGGCGCTCGCCGGCATCGGCTTTGCCGGCGCCTACATGCCGGGCCTCAAGGCGCTGACCGACCGGCTGGGGCCGGGCGATATCTCGCGCAGCGTCACGCTCTACACCGCGAGCTTCTCGCTCGGCGTCGGGCTTTCCTTCCTCATCTCCCAGCTCGTCGCCGACGCGCTGGGCTGGCGCACGGCTTTCCTCGTCACCGGCCTCGGACCGCTGGCGATGCTGGCGGCGTGTACCGGGCTCGGCGCCGCGCGCCCCAGGCCGGCCGCGCGGCCGCTCCTCGATTTCGCCCCGGTTCTGCACAACCGCCCGGCCCTGGGATACGTGCTCGGGTACGGCGCCCACTGCTTCGAGCTCTACGGCATGCGCACCTGGATCGTGGCGTTCTGGACCTTCGTCGCCGCCAGCAACGCCGGCGGCGCGCTGCTGAGCCCGCTCACCGTCAGCGTCGTTGCGGCCGTGCTGGCCATGCCCGCCAGCATCGTCGGCAACGAGGCCGCGATCCGCTTCGGGCGGCGCCGCGCCATCGTCGCCTTCATGGTTCTCTCGGGGGGCACTGCGGCGCTCATCGGTCTGGCGGCCGGCGGCCCACCTGCGGTGCTGCTGGCGCTCGTGCTGCTTTATGCGCTGACGGTGCCCCTCGACTCCGGAGCGCTGACCTCCGGCATGGCGGCGAGCGCGCACCCCGACTATCGCGGCGCCACCATGGCCCTGCATTCCACCGTCGGCTTCGGGCTGTCGGCCGCCGGCGCCTGGGCCGTGGGGGTGGCGATCGACGCCGGCGGCGGGCTGGCAGCGTCCTCCGGCTGGCTGGCGGGCTTCCTGGTCATGGCCGCCGCCGCTCTGACGGGACCGCTGGCGCTGTGGTGGGCGAGCCGCGCTCGCGGCGGGCAGCCCGGATAGCCGGCATGCCCGCCGGATTGCACAGACTCGCAGCGGTCGAGTGACCCCGAGTGGTCTGTCTCCGACACCTCATCCGTTCTTCTCATGCCGGGGCTCGTCCGCGGCATCCACGCAACCGCGAGCGCCGGAGCAAGTGGCAAGTGGATTCCGGCGCCACCGGCCTTCGCCGGTGCAGGCAAGCGCCGGAACGACGCCGTTCGATCCGTCGGAGCCACGACACGGGTCTCCCGCCCGGCTGCGCAAGCCGATTGCCCATCGGCTGCAGGCAAGCCATAAGCTCTCCGCCCATGCTGAAGAAGATCGTGATCGCCAATCGGGGCGAGATTGCCCAACGCGTCATCCGCACCGCCCGCCGGCTCGGGGTGAGGACGGTGGCCGTCGTCTCCGAGGCGGACCGCGGGGCGCCCTTCGCCCGCCTCGCCGATGAGGCGGTGGAGATCGGGCCGGGCCCCGCGCCCGAGAGCTACCTGCGCGGCGACAGGATCATCGCCGCCGCCGAGGCCACAGGGGCGGATGCCATCCATCCGGGCTACGGCTTCCTCGCCGAGAACGCCGACTTCGCCGAGGCAGTGCGCAGTGCCGGCCTCGGCTTCGTCGGCCCCTCGCCCGAGGCCATGCGCCGCATGGGCGGCAAGGCCGAGGCCAAGGCGCTCGCTGTCAAGGCCGGCGTGCCCGTGGTGCCGGGCTGGGCCGGCGAGAGCCACGCGAGCCAGTCGGGCCAGGTGCTGGCCAGGGAGGCCAGGCGCATCGGCTTTCCCGTCGTGATCAAGGCGGTTGCCGGAGGCGGGGGCCGCGGCATGCGCGTCGTCGGGCGCGCGGAAGATTTCGCAGCGGCGCTGGAGAGCGCCGTGCGCGAGGCGCAGGCGGCCTTCGGCGACGGCCGGGTCATGCTGGAGAAGCTGATCGTCGGGCCCCGGCACATCGAGGTGCAGGTGTTCGGCGACCGGCACGGCAACGTCGTGCACCTCTTCGAGCGCGACTGCACGCTGCAGCGCCGCCACCAGAAGGTGATCGAGGAGGCGCCGGCGCCGGACATGCTGCCCGAGCTGCGCGCGCGCATCTGCGCGGCGGCCGTCGCCTGCGCGGACGCGGTGGGCTACGAGGGCGCCGGCACGGTGGAGTTCCTGGTGGAGGGCGGCGCGCTCGGGCCCGATGCTCCGTGGTACTTCATCGAGATGAACACGCGCCTGCAGGTGGAGCACCCCGTGACCGAGGCGATCACGGGGCTCGACCTGGTGGAGTGGCAGCTGAGAGTCGCGGCCGGCGAGCCGTTGCCGCTCGGGCAGGCCGAGATCGCCATGGCGGGCCACGCCATCGAGGCCCGGCTGTGCGCGGAGGACCCGGCCCGCGGCTTCCTGCCATCGACAGGCGCGCTGGTGCGCTTCGAGCTGCCGGGAGGCGAAGGCGTGCGCATCGACGCCGGCACCGAGCAGGGCCAGGCGGTCTCGCCCTTCTACGACTCGCTGCTCGCCAAGCTGATTGCGTCCGGGCCCGACCGCGCCAGCGCCATCGCGCGCCTCGCCGGCGCGCTGGAGCACGCGGTGGTCGCGGGGCCCAGGACCAACACGGCCTTCCTGCACGCGCTGCTGGAGCATCCCGCGTTCGTCGAAGGTCGCATGGATACCGGGCTGATCGACCGGGAGATCGCGCGCCTCACCGCCGCGACGCCCAACCCCGCGGCCATCGCCTGGGGCGTTGCGCAGATGCTCCGGCACGCGCGCGAGGCTGCCGAGGATGCGCGGCGCCAGCGCGTGCAGTGTGAGGTCCTCTCGCCCTGGAACGCGCACGATGCCTTCCAGCTCGGGCCTCCGCGCAGCCAACGGCTCACCGTGCTCGCCGACGGCGTGCCGACCGAGGTCGAGGTCGACGTGGGGTCCCACCGGGCCGAACGTGCGTCTGCCGGGCGGCGACGGCCCGTCCCATCTGCCCGACGCATCCTGGCTGCTGGCCGGCGACGGCAACCCGCTCTACGTGCTCCACGACATGCGCCAGATCGAGCTCGCCTGGCCGAGCTACGAGGCCGATGCGCTGCACGCTGCGGGCGACGGCAGCAGCATCCGCGCGCCGATCGTCGGCCGCGTCGCCAAGGTGCTCGTGAAGGCGGGCGATGCCGTGGCCAAGGGCGGCCGCATCGCCGTGGTCGAGGCCATGAAGATGGAGCACGTCCTGCACGCCGGCCGCGACGGCGTCGTCGCCACCGTGGCCGTGCGCGAGGGAGATCAGGTCGCCGAGGGCGCGCTGATCGCCGCGCTGGCAACGTAGGCCGCAACTACCCGTAGCGGGCCAAGCCGCGCCGTTCTCGGCTCCGTCCCTATTTCCCCGCAAACCGCTTGATGCCGGCGTCGGTTACGAGCTTGGTCCACCGCTCGATGTCGCTCTCCACGCGCTGCTTGAAGCCCTCGGGCGTGCTCCAGACCGGCGTGCTGCCGAGAGCCCGCAGGCGCTCGATCGTCTCCGGCTCCTTGATCATGGCCACGGTTGCCGCATTGAGCCGCTTCACCACGTCGGCCGCCAGACCGGGCGGTCCGGCCAGGCCGAAATAGGACGTCACCTCGTAGCCGGGCAGGGTCTCGCCGATGGTCGCCACGTCCGGCAGGGAGAAGAACCGCGCGGGGCCGGTGGTGGCGATGGCGCGCAGCTTGCCGGCCTTGATCAGCTCCAGGAGAGTCGGCGGCGGCTCGAACCCCAGCTCGATGTGCTTGCCGAGCAGCATGGTCGGCACTGCGGTACCGCCCTTGGACGGAAGGTGCTTCAGCTTGATGCCGGCCATCGCCGCGAACAGCTCGGCGGAGAGGTGCTGGCCCGTGCCGACGCCCGACGTGGCGTAAATGATGGGCTCCTTGGAGGACTTCGCGGCCGCGATCAGATCGGGCACCGTCTTCACGGGATGCTCGGGGTAGGTCACCACGACGAACGGGATCTGCGTCACGAGCCCTATGAACGTGAAGTCCTTCAGCGCGTCGTAGGGCAGCTGCTCGTAGAGGGCGGCGGAGGCGGCATGGCCACCGGGCAGCATGAACAGGGTGTAGCCGTCGTTCGCGGCCTTGGCGATGACCCCGGCGGCAATCCTTCCGCCTGCCCCCGGCTTCGGCTCGACGACCACGGACTGCCCGAGGTGCGCGGTCAGGCGGTCCGCCACGACCCGCGCCGTAACGTCGGCGTTGCCGCCGGCACCGAAGCCGTGCACCAGCGTGATCGGGCGCTCGGGCCAGGCGGCTGCCGCGCCGGACGGCAAGGCAACGGCTATGCACACCGCCCCGACGAGGGCGCGCAGCATCATGGTCATCGTCATATCGCTGATCCTCCGTGGAGCACGTGCTATTTCGCTTCGAGACCGGCCTTCTTCGCGACGCCCCGGAAATTCCCGATGTCCGCCTCGATGAGCCTGGCGAGGTCTGAGGGTGCCGAGAGCCTCGCGATCGCCCCTACCCCCTCGAGCTTGCGTTTCACGTCGTCGCGGCCGAGCACCTGCTGCAGCGCCTTGTGCATCTTGTCGACGACGGGCGGCGGCGTGCCGGCCGGAAACAGGAGCCCGTACCAGCCGGTCGTGGCGAAGCCGGGAAGGCCGCTCTCGGCCAGCGTCGGGACGTTTTGGGCCGCGGGCCAGCGCTCGGGCGTCGTCACTGCGATCAGCTTGAGCTCGCCCGCCTCGACCTGACCGCGGATGGCGTGGAAAAGCTCCACCCCGAAGGCGGCATCGCCACGCAACAGCGCGGTGACCACCTCGCCGGTCGTGCGGAATGACACGTGCTTGGCCTGCATCTCGGTGCGCTGACGAATACCCTCGGCGATGAGGTGCTGCGTGGAGCCGCGTCCGACGGTGGAATAGTTCAGCTTGTCCGGCTCCTTGTTGACGTGTGCCACGAGGCTCTCGAGATCGGTTGCCGGCGAGCTTTTCGGCACCACCAGCACGAACGCGGACGAGGCGAGCACGCCAACCGGCGTGAAGCTGTCCACGGCATGGTAGGGGACCTGCTTGACCATCACTGCCGAGACCGAGTGGCCGGCGCTGATGGCGAGCATGGTGTAGCCGTCGTTGGGGGCCTTGGCGACGAGGCCGCCGGCAATTGTGCCGCCGGCGCCGGGCCGGTTCTCCACCACGAACTGCTGGCCGAGGACCTCCGACAGCCGGTCGGCCACGATGCGTGCGACGACGTCGGTGCCGCCGCCCGCACCGAAGCCGACCAGGATGCGGACCGGCTTCGCCGGCCAGTCCTGGGCCTCGGCTGCCGGGAGCTGCACGCAGCACAGCACGGCGGCTGCAATGGCCATGCGCCAAGCCTTCATCGTACCCTCCCCAGTCGCTCCTTGTTGCTCCCCTCAGCCTACGTCGCTCATTGGCACATAGCAACCCGCGAGCGGAGCGCGATCTCCGGCTCGAGCGCCGGGTTCCACTTGATGCAGGATCGTGCCGGCACGAACGCTCGGGGTCGAGACCATCATGACGTTTCTCGTCAATGCCCATCGGGCATATTCAGATCAATGTGGCCGACGTGAACGGCGGCGTCGGGGACGCCACGGAGATCCTGGGCCTCCCCGTGACCCACACTGGCCGGGATCAAACCTGGCTGAGCTCCAACGGCCGCGCCGCCGGGCTCGTCCTGCACCACAGCAGCGAAAGCTCGGCCGACCCCGTCGCCTGCGAGCCCAAGGTGATCACGAGCCTCGCGCGCCCGGGCAACGTGCGCGCGATGAACGTGTGGGGCACGCCGGCGCCGCTCGAATGGCGCCAGCACCACTTCCCGTTCACGGGGATCTAGACCATGGACCCGAACGGGTCCGGACGTGTGCGAGCCCCCTAGAGGCCGGGCAGCATGGGGTGCTCGACCCCGACGTTGTCGATGAGGCGGGTCTTGCCGAGCCAGGCGGCGGCGAGCACGCGCAGCGGGCGCCGGTGCGCGCCGTGCGGGTCGGGCTGCAGGGTCTCGGCGTCGCGCACCTCCAGGTAGTCCACCTTGAAGCCCGCCTCCTCCAGCCTCGCCCGGCCCTCGGCAACGGCGCCGGCGATGATGCCGCCTTCTGCCGCCACCTCGGCAATGCGGCGGATGACGCGGTAGACTTCCGGCGCAGCCTCGCGCTCGGCGGCCGAGAGATAGGCGTTGCGCGAGCTCAAGGCGAGGCCGTCCGCCTCGCGCACGGTGGGCATGGCAACGATCTCGAGCGGCAGATCGAGATCGCGCACCATCTGCCGGACGACAAGCAGTTGCTGGTAGTCCTTCTCGCCGAACACGGCGATGTCCGGCGCAACCTGCGTGAAGAGCTTGCAGCACACCGTGGCCACACCGGCGAAGAAGTGGGGGCGGAACTCGGTCTCGAGCCCCTCGGCGGCCCCGGAAGGGACGACGCGGGTAACAAAGCCCGCGGGATACATCAGGCCGGGCTCGGGCGCCCAGACGAGGTCGCAGCCGACGCCGGCGAGCTTGGCAAGGTCGCCCGCCTCGTCGCGTGGATAGCGCTCGAAGTCCTCGTGCGGGGCGAACTGGGCGGGGTTGACGAAGATCGACACCACCGCACGCCGGCAGCGCGCCTTGGCGAGCCGCACAAGCTCCAGGTGGCCCCGGTGCAGCGCCCCCATGGTGGGCACGAGGGCGACGCTCTCCCCAGCGCCGCGCCAAACCTTCACCCGGGCCCGCAGCGGCGCCAGGCCGCGCTTCACGGGGATACCGCCGGTCTTTGCCATAGGCTCAATCTTCTCTCGTGCAGTCGTGAAATCGCCAAATCGTGAAATCGACTTCACGACTTCACGGTTTCACGAGCTTCACGATTTCACGAACTTTTCTCCAAGATGGGAGCAATGGCCCGGTCCTGCTGGCATGTAAAGGGAGACTCTGCTCCACTGGACCCATGATCCGGAAGCCCGAGAAGCGCCAGGTGGCGGGCCAGACGGGGTCAGACCCCTCGCCTCCAACGGCGCCGTTTCACGACCGAGGTTTGCGCGAGGGGTCTGACCCCGTTCGCGACGGCCCCGTCAGCGACGACCCAGCGCGGCAGCAGATCGCCGCTCATTTCCTGATGGACGAGGCGCAGCTGATGCGGAGCCTCGTCGAGCGCGCCGGCTTCACGGGCGACGAACGCGCCCGCATCGCCGGGCTCGCCACCACGCTGGTCGAGGCGGCGCGGGGCAACCGCGACAAGTACGGCGGCGTCGACGCCTTCATGCACGAGTACGGCCTGTCCTCGGAGGAAGGCATCATCCTGATGTGCCTGGCGGAGGCGCTGTTGCGCATCCCCGACAAGGACACCGCCGATCAGCTGATCGCCGAGAAGATCGGCAGCGGCCGGTGGGAGAAGCATCTCGGCCGCTCCGACAGCCTGTTCGTCAACGCCTCGACCTTCGGCCTGATGCTGACCGGCAAGGTAGTGCGGCTCGGCCGCGACAAGGGCACGGGGCCCGCCGCCGTCCTCAAGCGGCTCGTCAGCCGCTCGGGCGAGCCCGTGATCCGCCAGGCGCTGCGCCGGGCCATGCGGGTGCTGGGCGACAGCTTCGTCCTCGGCCGGACCATCGCGGAGGCGCTGGCGCGCGCCGCCCCGCTGGAGGCCAAGGGCTACCGGTTCTCCTTCGACATGCTGGGCGAGCGGGCGCGCACGGACAAGGACGCCGAGCGCTATTTCGGCCGCTACATGGCGGCGGTCGACGCGGTCGGCAACGCCCATCCCGGCGGAGCCGGGCTGCTCCCGCACGAGCTGCCGGCGCGGCCCAGCATCTCCGTGAAGCTCTCCGCGTTGCATCCGCGTTTCGACCCCGGCAAGGACGAGCGTCTGGCAGCTGAGCTCGAGCCGCGGCTCATCGAGCTTGCCGCTGCCGCACGCCGCCGAGGCGTCGGGCTCACCATCGATGCCGAGGAGCAGGACCGCCTCGAGCCTGCGCTCGAGGCGTTCGCCGCGGCCTTCCGCGCTCCGGCCCTGGAGGGCTGGCCCGGTCTCGGCCTGGCGGTGCAGGCCTACGGCAAGCGCGCCATTCCGGTGCTGCGCTGGCTGCGCCGGCTGGCGGCGGAGGCGGGCAAACCGATCCCGGTGCGCCTCGTCAAGGGCGCCTACTGGGACAGCGAGATCAAGTGGGCGCAGGAGCGCGGCCTCGACGACTACCCGGTGCTGACGCGCAAGGCCCACACCGATGTCTCATGGTTCGCCTGCATGCGGCTCCTGCTGTCGGAGCCCGAGGCGTTCGTGCCGCAGCTCGCCACCCACAATGCCCTGTCGATTGCGGCCGCCTGCATCGCCGCCCGCTCGACCGCGGACTTCGAGCTCCAGCGCCTGCACGGCATGGGCGAGGCGCTCTACCAGGGGGTGGTCGGGACCGACGGCAAGCCGGGCGCGGCCTGCCGCATCTATGCGCCGGTCGGTCCGCACGAGGACCTGGTGGCCTATCTGGTGCGGCGCCTGCTGGAGAACGGCGCCAACACCTCCTTCGTGCATCGGCTCGCCGACGAGGAGGCGCCGATCGCCGAGATCATCAAGGACCCGGTGGCGACGGTCGAGGCCGAGTTGCAGAGCGGCGCGCCGTTGCGGCGGCTGCCGCGGCCGGCGGAGATCTTCCTGCCCGAGCGGCGCAACAGCCGCGGGTTGGCGCTCGACCAGGCCGGTGTGCGCCGGGCGCTGGTGGCGGACATCGGCACAGGCCTCGCGTCGCGGTTTGTCGCCGTGCCCATCATCGACGGCAAGGCCGAGGCTGCGGCCGGCGACGGCACGGCCGTTCTCAGCCCGCACGACCGCCGCCAGCGCCTCGGCAGCGTACACGCCGCCGATGCGGCGCAGATCGAGCGGGCAATCGCGGGAGCAGCGAGAGCGGCGCACGCCTGGGACCGGCTGGGCGGGCCGGCGCGCGCGGCGCTCCTCGAGGCGGCCGCCGACCTCTACGAGCGCGACCGCGTGCGCCTGATGGGCGTGATGGTGCGCGAGGCCGGCAAGACGCTCGAGAACGCGCTCGCCGACGTGCGCGAGGCCGTCGATTTCCTGCGCTACTACGCGCACGAGGCGCGCCGCCTGTTCTCCGGCCCCGTGGCTCTGAAGGGGTCGACGGGCGAGACCAACACGCTGGAGCTCAGGGGCCGCGGGCCGTTCGCGTGCATCTCGCCCTGGAACTTCCCGCTGGCGATCTTCACGGGCCAGGTGGCGGCGGCGCTCGCCGCCGGCAACCCGGTGCTCGCCAAGCCGGCCGAGCAGACGCCCATCGTTGCCTTCCTCGCCGCCCAGCTCCTCAACGCGGCCGGCCTGCCCGCCGGCGTGCTGCAGCTGCTGCCCGGCGACGGCGCGGTGGGCGCCGCCCTCGTCGGGGACCCACGCGTGGCGGGCATCGCCTTCACCGGCTCCAACGCCACGGGCTGGGCCATCCAGGAGACGCTGGCGCGACGCCGCGGTGCGATCGTCCCGTTCATTGCCGAGACCGGCGGGCTCAACGCCATGATCGCCGATTCCAGCGCGCTGCCCGAGCAGGCGATCCGCGACGTGGTGCGCTCCGCCTTCGATTCGGCCGGCCAGCGCTGCTCGGCGGCGCGCCTGTTCTTCGTGCAGGCGGACGTGGCCCAGCCGATGATCGACATGCTGGCGGGCGCGGTGGAGGCGCTCGATATCGGCGATCCCATGGACTATGCCACCGACATCGGCCCGGTCATCGACGAGGACGCCATGGACCGGCTCGACGCCCACAAGCTGCGCATGCAGAAGCTGGGCACCCGGCTCGTCGACCTGCCGCTGCCGGCCGAATGCGAGGTGGGCACCTACGTCACCCCCGCGGTCTACGAGATCGCCGATGCGAGCCTCCTCGGGGAAGAGGTGTTCGGCCCCATCCTGCACGTCGTGCGCTTCGAGGGCGGGCATCTCGACAAGGTCGTCGACGCCATCAACGCCTCGGGCTACGGCCTCACGCTGGGGCTGCACAGCCGCATCGCGGCGGTCGCCGACTACGTCGCCGAGCACGCCCGCGTCGGCAACCTCTACGTCAACCGCAACCAGATCGGCGCCGTGGTGGGCGTGCAGCCGTTCGGCGGCGAGGGCCTGTCGGGCACCGGGCCCAAGGCCGGCGGCCCCAACTACGTCGCGCGCTTCGCCACCGAGCGCGTGCGTACGACCGACATCACCGCGACCGGCGGCAACGTCGCCCTGCTGGGGCTGGAAGAGAGCGACTAGCGAAGAGAGCGAATAGCGAATAGGGAATAGGGAATAGGGAAGGCGCCGGGGTCCCTACTGGCCATTCGACATTCGCTGTTCGCCACACCCAGCCAAGCCTAAGCTGCCGAATTTGCGACAAAACTTGCGTCTACCACCGCCCGACTGCGCGTTTGGGGCGCGCAGGCTTTGGAGGGGGAGAGTTCCCGGGTGGTTTGGAGGCGCGTTGGCGGGGTGAGCGCCGCTGTTTGTGTGCTCTTGGCCGTTGCCACTCACACGTCCGCCTCCGCGCAGAGCGTGACCAAGCAGCCCGACGGCACCGTGCTGATCGCCGGACGCTCCCTGCGCTGCGGCAGCGCCCGCAACGTGATCGACGCCAGCCTGCCCAACCTCGGCCTGGCGGCGCCCGGCGTCCTCGTCATGAACCCGCGCCTGCTCGCCCGCTGGCCCGCCATCGTGCGCCTGTTCGTGTTCCATCACGAGTGCGGGCATCACCATGTCGGCGGCAGCGAGCTGGGGGCCGACTGCTGGGCCGTGAAGCAGGGCGTGCGCCAGGGCTGGCTCGACCGCTCCGGCCTGCAGCAGATTTGCCGCTCCTTCGGCAACGGCCCCGCGACGCGGACCCACCCGTCGGGCGCCAGCCGCTGCGCCAGCCTCGAGCAATGCTATGCCGGCGCCACGGCGACGATGGTGGCGCGCAAGCGCTCGCCCGCGGACGGCGATACGCCGCTCTCGAAAGAGCGCTCGCCCGCGGCCGGCGAGGTGACGCTGTCGAAAGAGCGGTCCACCGCCGCCGGCGAGGCGACCGCGGGTCCGGCCGGGCCCGACACGCCGCCGAGACTCCGCTCCGGCCCGGACCTGAAGCGCAGCGGCATGAACCCGGGCTAGGCGGCGCCCGGGCTCGCCGTCATCGTCGCGCGAAAATCCCTTGCACCCACCGGGCTCCCGCGACGGACTTTGCAATCAGTGCGTGGGCAGATGGGTCGGGAAGGGGCTCGCCCTCCCCGACTGCAATGGCGCCTACAGAGGCTTGATCGCGACCTTGCGGAACTTGAGCAGGCCGGAGCCGTGCTGCAGCGCGAGGTGTCCTTCCACGAACAGGCCGTTGTGCAGCTCCACGGTCTTCTGGCCGTTGAGCATCACGGTGATCAGCCGCCCCTTGGCGGTGACCTCGTAGGTGTTCCACTTGCCGCCGGCCTTGGGCATGGGGTTGACCTCGGCGAAGTGGACGATGCCGCCGGTGCCGTAGGTCGGGTCCTTGCGCTGGTCGAAGATGTTGACCTCGTAGCAGCTCCTGTCCCCGATCTTGGTGGGCTCCTGGCAGCGCAGGAAGAGGCCGCTGTTGACATCGTCGCTGGACCAGAACTCGGCATAGATCTGGAAATCCTTGTACTTGACCTTGCTGACCAGATAGGCCGGGTCCTTGCTCGTCCTCTTGTCGGCGACGAGCGCGCCGTCCTCCAGGCGCCAGTTGGTCTCGCCGACCTTGTCCCAATCGCCCATGGTCGTGCCGTCGACCAGCACGGTCCAGCCGGGGCCGGTCTGGCCGGCGCTCTGGGCCGCCAGATAGATGGCGGTGCCGCAAAGGGCGACGAGGCCGACCGTGCAGGCCAGCATGCGGTTCAGTACGCGTTGCATGGTGCTTCCTCCTGTTGCGCAGACTGCGTGTTTGCGGACCGCGGGGCCCCCCGTCCTTGAGAGCGCGGGGGTGCCCCGGGACCTTTGCCGCCGGGGCGACGGTATCACAGCGGCTTGATCGCCACCTTGCGGAACTTCATCGTGCCGGATCCGTATTGCAGCGTGAACGGTCCCTCTTCGAACATGCCGTTGCGGATATCGACGGTCTTCTGGCCGTTCAGCACCACCGTGATCTGCCGCCCCTTGGCCGTGATCTCGAAGGTGTTCCACTTGCCGCCGGCCTTGGGCATCGGGTTGACCTCGGCGAAGTAGACGATCGAGCCGGTGCCGTAGCTCGGGTCCTTGCGCTGATCGAAGACATTGACCTCATAGCAGCCCTTGGCGCCGATCTTCTTGGGGTCTTGGCAGCGAATGAAGATGCCGCTGTTGGCGTCGTCGCTCGCCCAGAACTCGGCATAGATCTGGAAATCCTTGTACTTGCTCTTGGTGACCAGATGGGACGTGCCCTCGCCGGTCTTCTTGTCGGCGACGAGAGTGCCCTCCTCCATGCGCCAGTTGGCGTCGGCACCGACCTTGTCCCAGTCGCCCATGGTCTTGTCGTCGACCAGCACGGTCCAGCCGGGACCGGTCTGACTGGCGCCCTGCGGCGCCAGGAAGACGGCGGCTCCCGCCAGGGCCGACAGCCCCGCGACGGCGGCGAATGTTTGCTTCAACAGAGGTTGCATGCTTTCTCCTCCCTGTGGGATGGACGTGGCGTTTCCTCACGCGCAGGCGACGAGCCGCTGTCGGACTCTTGGCGCGCATACTAGGAGCTTGCCGCTCTCTCTGGAAGCCATCTGCGGTTGCCTGGTGATCCCGCGACAGCTGCCGCCCAGCCGCGCAGGTCAGGGCAGGGTGGTTATTCCTGCAGCGGAAAGAACGCGCCCGCGCTCCACAGGCCGAGTCCGCGCCCCTCCACCGTCGCAGCCAGCTCGACCAGATCGTAGTAGAGCGCGCGTGTGACGAGCGCCTCGAGCCGGCCGCGCACCAGGAGATAGGGCTTGAGCCCGCCGCTGCCGGGCTCGACCGCAAACCGCAGCGGATGCTCCGGCCCCGCCTCGACGATGTCGTCGACGTTGGTGCGGAAGGTGAGGCTCTGCGCCGGTCCGGCACCCTGCACCTCCATCTCCACGGCCAGGAACGGCGCATCGTCCACCGCCACGTCCACCTTCTCCGCCGGCGTCACGAGGTAGTGCCGGCCGTCGGCGTCCTTGCGCAGCACACCGGCGAACAGCTTGACGAGCGCCGCGCGCCCGATCGGGCTGCCCTGGTAGAGCCACACGCCATCGGACCGGATGCGCATCCCGATGTCGCCGCAATAGGGCGGGTCCCACTGCTCCACCGGCGCCGGCGCCTTGCCGGCCTGCGCCTCGATCAGGGCCTCCAGCCCAGCGATGCGGTTGGTGTTGGTCGGCATTCAAACCTTTCCACCCGTCATCCCGGAAGCCGAGCCGCAGGCGAGGCTGTCCGGGACCTCGGGAGGTCAATTCACCCTTCCGAGGTCCCGGCTCAGAGCGCTGCTCGCCTTTGGCTCGCATCGCTCCGGCCGGGATGACGGGTGGGTGCGCATCAACTCGGAAACCGCGCGAGCGGCTCGGTGCCGGCGGCGTCGACCGGGGTGCGGGCGACGTTCATCATCATGGCGAGGAAGCTGTAGTAGCCGCTGATGCCGATGAGATCGATGATGCCGCGCTCGCCGAACAGCGCGAGCGCGCGGGCATAGGTTGCATCGCTGACACTCTTGCCGCGGTGCAGCTCGATGGAGAAGTCGTAGGCCCCCGCCTCGTCCTCGGCCATGGCGTCGGGCCGGCGGCCGTCGGCGATGGCATCGGCAGTCGCCTTCGGCAGGCCCGCCTCCAGGGCGTGCTTGTAATGGTAGGTCCACTCGAACTGCTGGGTCCACTCACGCGCGGCGATCAGGATCACCATCTCGCCCACGCGCTTGGGCAGCACGTTGCGAAACCGCAGGTAGTCGCCCATCGCCATGGCGCGCAGCATCACCTCCGGCGAGCGCAGCATGACCGAAAACGGGCCGTGCACCGCATAGCCGCGCCCGGCCCGGAACTCCTCGGCCGCCCTCCTCTGCTCGGCCGTCATGTCGGCCTCCGCGATTGGAGGCATTCTCCCCGTGTTTGCCATCACTTTCCCTCGACCTTGTCCCGTTGCCGGGATTCTTGCTCTATTGTGCGGCACATTGCCATGCATTTCAGCAACTTGCGGAACCTGTCCATATTGTGATCATCTTTGCGTGCCACTATCACCTTCCAAGCTGTGGAGCGTATATAGTTCAAGGTCATGAGCACACTCACCCAAACCGACGAAGCGATCGCCAGCCGCGTTGAGACGGCCGGCGAACGCATCCAGCGCGTGCATCGGGCGGCCTCCGCGGTCATCTTCGGCCAGGATCAGGTGATCGAGCAGACGCTCATCACGCTGCTCTGCGGCGGCCATGCCCTGCTGATCGGCGTGCCCGGCCTCGCCAAGACGCTGCTGGTGGAGACGCTCGGCAGGATCCTGGGGCTCGAAGCCAAGCGCATCCAGTTCACCCCGGACCTGATGCCGTCCGACATCATTGGCTCAGAGGTGCTGGAGGACTCGGCCGGCGGACGCCGCAGCTTCCGCTTCGTCAGGGGCCCCATCTTCGCCCAGCTCCTGATGGCCGACGAGATCAACCGCGCGAGCCCCAAGACCCAGTCGGCGCTCCTGCAGGCCATGCAGGAGCACCACGTCACCGTCGCCGGCCAGCGCCACGACGTGCCCGCGCCCTTCCACGTGCTCGCCACCCAGAACCCGCTGGAGCAGGAAGGCACCTACCCGCTGCCCGAGGCGCAGCTCGACCGCTTCCTCCTGCAGATCGACGTAAGCTACCCCGACCAGGGGGCGGAGCGGCGCATGCTGTTCGCCACCACCGGCACCGAGGAGCGCCGGGTCGAGCAGGTGCTCACCGCCCAGGATCTGCAGTCGATCCAGCGCCTGGTGCGCCAGCTGCCCGTGCCCGACAAGGTCGTGGAAGCGATCCTGAGGCTCGCGCGCTCGGCGCGGCCGGGCACCGGCGCCAGCGCCGACACCGACCGGCTGATCGCCTGGGGCCCAGGCCCGCGCGCCAGCCAGGCCCTGATGCTGGCGGTGCGCGCCAAGGCCTTGATCGACGGGCGCCTGGCGCCGTCGATCGACGACGTGATGGCGCTGGCCGAGCCGGTGCTCAAGCACCGCATGGCCCTGACGTTTGCAGCGCGCGCGGAGGGCGAATCGGCGAGCGGCGTGATCAATCGCTTGACAGCAGCTCTAGGGTAGCAGGGTGGCGGCGCGCGGCTCGGCGAGCGACACGGCCAACGGCGGCGCGAGCGTCTTCAGGCTCGAGGGCGAAGCGCATGTGCTCGCCGATCGCCTGCCCGACCTCCTGCTCGAGGCGCTGCGCGTCGCCAACACGGTGGCGCACGGCATCCACGGCCGGCGCCGGGCCGGAACCGGCGAGACATTCTGGCAGTTCCGCCAGTTCCAGGGCAGCGACGCGGCGACGTTGATCGACTGGCGCCGCTCGGCGGGCTCCGACACGCTCTATGTGCGCGAGCGCGAGTGGGAGGCCTCGCACACCTTCTGGCTCTGGCCCGATGTCTCGCCCTCGATGGAGTTCCAGAGCCATCTCGCCCCGGTCAGCAAGCGCGACCGCGCGCTGGTGCTGACGCTCGCCGCGGCCGAGATGCTGGTGCGCGCGGGCGAGCGCGTGGCGCTGCTGGGCCTCACGCCGCCGCTGGCGAGCCGCAAGGCCACCTCCCGGCTCGCCGAGGCGCTCGCCGCCAACCAGGGCAGCGACGCCCTGAAGGCGAGCCTGCCGCCCAAGGCGCGGCTCTCGCGCTTCTCGAGCGCCATCCTGATCGGCGATTTCCTCGATCCGCCGGACGAGATCGCCCGGCGCCTCAATGAGATGGCGGAAGGCGAGGTGCAGGGCCACCTCGTGCAGGTGCTCGACCCGGCGGAGGAGACGCTGGCCTACGAGGGCCGCGTGGAGTTCAGGGCGCCCGAGGGCGGCGAGCGCTGGATCGCCGACCGCGTGGAGACGCTGCGCGAGACCTACCAGCAGAGGCTCGCCGACCATCGCGGCCGCATCGAGGAGGCGGCACGCCGCATCGGCTGGTCGTTCCTCGTGCATCACACCGACCGCCCCGCCGCCGAGCCCCTGCTCACGCTCATCATGCGCCTGCAGGGGATGGCCGCGGACTACCGCTGGAAACCGCAAGCGCAAGACTCGGGAGGCGCGGCATGACGCTCGGCCCCATCGCCTTCCTGAGCCCGTGGCTGCTGGCCGGCCTGCTCGCGCTGCCGCTCATCTGGTGGCTGCTGCGCGCCATTCCCCCGCGCCCGCTGCGCATCGCCTTCCCGCCCACGCGCATCCTGGTGGGCCTCGAGAACCGCGAGAAGACGCCGGCCAAGACCCCCTGGTGGCTCACTCTGCTGCGCATGGCCGCCGCGGCGCTGCTCATCCTCGCCCTGGCGGAGCCGGTGCTGAACCCAAACCGCGAGACGGCGCTCGCGGGCTCCGGTCCCGTGGTGCTCGTCGTCGACAACGGCTGGGCCTCCGCCGCGCACTGGTCCTCGCGCACCTTCATGATCGAGCGGCTGATCGCCGAGGCCGAGGCCCAGAGCCGCCCGGTGATGATCGTACCCACCGCCACTGCCACCAAGACCGTGAGCCTCAAGGTGGAGGCTCCGTCCGCGGCGCGCTCCACCGCTGCCGCGGTGCAGCCGCAGCCGTTCGCGCCCGACCGCCTGGCCGCGGTCCGCGCCATCGCCAGCGCCCTCTCCAGCACCGCCGGGGCCAGCGTGGTGTGGCTCAGCGACGGCATCGACCACGACGACGCCGCGCGCAGCTTCGCCGACCAGCTCGAGGCGCTGGCCCCCGCCGGGCTCGCCGTGGTCGATACACAGGCCGGGCAGGAGGCGCTGGGCGCCAGCGCCACGCTCATCAGCGGCGGCCGCCTCGAGGCGCAGGTGCTGCGCGCCGAAGGCGGAGCCGCGCGCAGCGGGCTGCTCCATGCCCTGTCGGGCCGCGGCCAGCGCCTGGGGTCGGCGGCCTTCACGCTCGCCCCCGGCGAAACGCGCGGGGTGGCGAGCTTCGAGCTGCCGCTGGAGCTCAGGAACCAGGTGACGCGCATCGAGATCGGCGGCGAGCGCTCGGCGGGCGCGGTGCATCTCTTGGATGCGCGCTCGCAGTGGCATCGTGTCGGCCTCTATGCCAGCGAATTGCGCGAGCAGGCCCAGCCGCTGCTGGCGCCGCTCTACTACGTGGAGCGCGCGCTGGCGCCGTTCACCGAGATCGCCAAGAGCGACATCGCGGCGCTCCCCGCGGCCGTCGACGCCCTCCTGAAGCGCAAGGTCTCGGTGATCATGCTGGCCGATGTCGGCACGCTGCCGAAGGAGGTTCACGACCGGCTCGCCGAGTGGGTGAAGCGCGGCGGCGTGCTCGTGCGCTTCGCCGGCTCCAGGCTGGAGAAGGGCGGGGACGACCTGCTGCCCGTCGCCCTGCGGATCGGCGGACGCACGCTGGGCGGGGCCCTGTCGTGGTCGACCCCGCAGGTGCTGGCCCCGTTCGGCGACGGCAGCCTGTTCGTAGGCCTCACGGTGCCCCCCGAGGTGCTGGTGAACCGCCAGGTGCTCGCCGATCCTGCGGGGCTGGGGCCGGACGTGAAGGTGTGGGCCAGGCTCAAGGACGGCACTCCGCTGGTCACCGCCGCCAGGCGCGGCGACGGCCAGGTCGTATTCTTCCACGTCACCGCCAACTCCGACTGGTCGAGCCTGCCGCTGTCGGGCCTGTTCGTCGAGATGCTCCGGCGCATCACCAGCCTCGGTGCCCTGGGCGGCAGCGGGAGCGACGGCCTCGTCGGCGGCAAGCGCGAGGGCGAGGCGGCCAGCACCGCGGAGGTGCTCTCGCCGCTGCAGGTGCTCGACGGCTTCGGCCTCCTCAAGAACCCGCCGCCGACCACGCAGGGCATCGCCGCCTCCAAGATCGCCGACGCCAAGCCCAACGCCGAGAACCCGCCCGGCTACTACGGCCCCTCCGGGGCGCCGCGGGCGCTCAATCTGCTCACCGTCAAGAGCCTCCTGAAGCCGCTCCCCGGCCTGCCGTCCGGGGTCGAGCGGCGCCTATATCAGGGCAACACCGCAGAGCCGCTCAAGCCGCAGCTGCTGACCGCTGCCATGGGGCTCCTGTTCCTCGACATCCTGGCGGTCCTGCTCCTGCAGGCGGGCGGCTTCGCCTTCATGCGCCGCGCCAGCCGCGCCGCTGCTGTGCTGGCCGCCGTGGTGCTGGGCGCGGCGGCGCTCGTCGTCGTGGGTGCGGCGCCGGCCGGCGCCCAGACCCCGGCGCCCACTCCCACCCAGAGCGCGCGCAACGATGTGCTCGCCGTCAAGGCCACCGCCAAGGTCCACTTCGCCTACGTGGTCACGGGCGATGCGCAGGCCGACGACACCAGCCGGCGCGGCCTGATCGGCCTCGGCAGGTTCCTCACGCAGAAGACCGCGGTCGAGCCGGGCGAGCCGGTCGCCGTCAGCATCGAGACCGATGAGATCGCCTTCTTCCCGGTGATCTACTGGCCGGTGCTGCCGAACGCGCGTCCGCTGTCGCCCACGGTGCTCGCCAAGATCGACGCCTACATGAAGCAGGGCGGCATAATCATCTTCGACACCAAGGACCACGGCCAGGGCATGCCCACCGGCTACAACCTGCGCGGCGACGGCACCACGCCCTTGCAGCGCATGCTGGGCGGTCTCGACATGCCGCGGCTCGAGCCGGTGCCCGAGCATCACGTGCTGACCAAGTCGTTCTATCTCCTGCGCTCCTTCCCCGGCCGCCACGAGGGCGGCTATCTCTGGGTGGAGGCGGAGGTCCCGCGCGACGCCGACCAGGGCCGGCAGGCGCGGCGCGTCGACGGGGTGAGCTCGATCCTGATCACCTCCAACGACCTCGCCGCGGCCTGGGCCGTCGACGACACCGGCCGCTACCTCTATCCCGTGGTCCCGGGCGGCGAGGCCCAGCGCATCATGGCGCTGCGGGTCGGGGTCAACATCATCATATACGTGCTGACCGGCAACTACAAAGCCGACCTGGTGCACGTGCCGCACCTCCTGGAGCGCCTGGGGCAGTGAGAATGGCGTTCGAGCTGCGCCGCGCGGGCCGCGGCATCCCCTCCCCCCTTGCGGGGGAGGGACAGGGTGGGGGGAAACCCCCAACGTCAGAGGTGGGGAGTTCCCCCCACCCCTGACCCCTCCCCACAAGGGGGAGGGGAATCCGCGCAGCGCCTGTGGCGAGGTCGGGACCCACAATGAGCAACTGGTCGCTGGACTTCTCGCTGATGGTGCCGCCGCCCCTGTTCTGGGCGGGGGTCGCGCTGGCCGTGCTGCTCGTCATCGTGCTGCTCGTACGGCGCACGCGCGGCGCCCTGCTCAGGGCCTTGTCGCTCGCCGCCCTGCTGCTGGCGCTCGCCAACCCCACGCTGCGCCAGGAGGAGCGCGAGAGCCTCGCCAACATCGCCATCGTCGTCATGGACGAGAGCCTGAGCCAGTCGATCGCGGGCCGGCCCGAGCAGACGGCCGCCATCAAGCGCGAGCTCGAAGGCCGGCTCGGCGCCATCCCCAACCTGCAGGTGCGCTGGATCACCTCCTCGCGGCCGACCGGGGAGAGCGCCGCGGGCACGACGCTGTTCGCCGACCTCAACAGCGCACTCGCCAACACCCCGCCGGACCGCCTCGCCGGCGTCATCATGGTCACCGACGGCCAGGTCCACGACGTGCCGAAGACCGCCCAGCTTCTGGGCTTCGATGCGCCCGTGCACGCGCTGCTGACCGGCACCCCCGGCGAGTTCGACCGCCGCATCCAGGTGCTCAAGGCGCCGCGCTACGGCATCGTCGGCTCCACGCGCGAGATCGAGCTCAAGGTGGTCGAGACCGGCCGCAAAGGCCGCGCCAGCGAGCGCGTGCAGCTCAAGATCCGGCGCGAGGGCAGCCCCGATGCGACGCGCTCGGCGTATCTCGGCCGCACGCTCACCGTGCCGATGAGCTTCCCGCATGCCGGGCAGAACATCATCGAGATCGAGCTGGAGACGGCGCCGGGCGAGCTCACCTCCGCCAACAACCGCATCGTGGTCGTGGCCGAAGGCGTGCGCGAGAACCTGCGCGTGCTGCTCGTCTCCGGCGAGCCGCACGCGGGCGAGCGGGTTTGGCGCAACCTCCTGAAGTCGGACGCCGCCGTCGACCTCCTGCACTTCACCATCCTGCGCCCGCCGCACAAGCAGGACGGCACGCCGCTCAACCAGCTCGCCCTCATCGCGTTCCCCACGCGCGAGCTGTTCGTCGAGAAGATCAATGACTTCCACCTCATCATCTTCGACCGCTACCAGCACCGCGACATCCTGCAGAACCTCTACTACGAGAACATCGCCCGCTACGTTCACGACGGCGGCGCCTTGCTGATCGCCTCGGGCGACGACTACGCCGGCAAGACCAGCCTCGCCAACACGCCGCTGAGCCAGGTGCTCCCCGCAATGCCGACCGGCCAGCTGATCCAGCGCCCCTTCAAGGCCAAGCTCTCCGTCGACGGCAAGAAGCACCCGGTGACACGCGGGCTGCCGGGCTCGGAGGGCAAGGAGCCCAGCTGGGGCCGGTGGTTCCGCCAGGTCGAGGTGGCGGCTGCGCGCGGCCGCGTGCTCATGAACGGTGCCGACGATCGCCCGCTGCTCGTGCTCGACCGCAAGACCAAGGGCCGCGTCGCCCTCCTGCTCTCGGATCACGCCTGGCTGTGGGCGCGCGGCTTCGAAGGCGGCGGGCCGCACACCGACCTCCTGCGCCGGCTCTCGCACTGGCTGATGAAGGAGCCCGACCTCGAGGAGGAGCGGCTGTTGGCCTCCGCCAAGGGCCTCAAGCTCACCATCGAGCGCCGCTCCATGGAGGAGGAGGCCGTCGCGCGCGTGCAGATCTCCGCGCCCGGCGGTGAGAGCTCCGAGGTGACCCTGGAGAAGGCCGGGCCGGGGCTCTGGCGCTCCACCATCGACGTGGCCGCGCCCGGCCTTTACAAGCTCCAGACCACCTCGACGCTCGGCATGCTGACCGCCGTCGCCCATGCCGGCATCGAGGATGCGCGCGAGATGAACGAGGTGACGGCGACCGACGAGAAGCTGAAGGTCCTCGTGGAAGCCACCGGCGGCGGCGTGTTCTGGACCCGCGGCGGCGGCCTCCTCGGCACCGTCGGCTCGGGCGTCGACGTGCCGCGCATCTCCATGCTCGCCAACGCACGCGTGCTCGCGGGCTCCGGCTGGCTCGGCCTCAAGGACCGCGAGGCGTTCGTGACCCGCGGCGTCCGGCTGATCCCGATGTTCACCGGCGTCCTGGCGCTCTCCGCGCTCCTCCTCCTCCTCGCCGCCACCTGGTGGCGCGAGGGCCGCTAGCAGGGCAGGTCAGACCCCTCGCCCAGACACGCGAGCTGAACCACCGAGCGCCGCAGGCGAGGGGTCTGCCCCCTTTCGCCAGTGCTCGCGCTCCTCAGGGGCGCTTCGCAAACCTCTCGTCAAGGTTGACGTTTCCCCAAGCGCATTGCCCGCGCCAGGCCGCCATTTTCTCGGGGCGGCCGGCAGGGTACCTGGGTGCCCGCCGAGGCGCCGATGGCGCTCTGCGGGCCGCTGCGGGCCCGCCAGAGGCCTTCCAGCGGCGACCCCGGTGGCCCCCCTCCGCGGTTCGGTCCACGCCGCTCCCCGGATCACGAGTCGCTGGAAAGGTTGCGCCGATCTCCCGTCACCGGAGGGTTGCAGGGCCATCCGCCTCACGAGGAGGCGATCACGCCGCCGACGACGCCGGCAGAGACCGCCGCGCCCGTCGAGTCGTCCGATGCCGCGGCCTGCTGCGCCGCGGCCTGCGCCACCACCTGCTGGCTCTGCCCGCGCACGGAGACGAGCGCCGTCGGCGCCGCCAGCCCGTAGCCCTTCATCTCGTTGTTCCAGAGGATCTTGCCCGTCAGTGGATCGAGGCAGAAGAGGTAGCCGCCGGTCGACACCACCAGCCGGTCGCCATCCAGGAGCAGCGTGACGTAGCCCGACTTCAGATCGTTGTTGGACCAGACGATCTCGCCCGTGTCGCGGTCGAGCGCCACGGCGTAGCCGTTGAGGCCGACGAAGACCAATTGGTCGATGGTCATTGCAGTATTTCCTCCGTTCCAGGCCATGCCACCCACCTCGCCTTCAGCAATCCTTCTGCCCGCGGGCAAAGGTGCCGGACGCACCGTCACCACCCCGGCAGGTACTGCATCCCGACCGCGACGGCGTTGTAGACCGCATGCGCAACAATGGGCCCGATCAGCATGCGCGTGCGCTCGTAGACGAGCGCCGCGGCAATGCCGAGGCCGAACACCGGGATCACCGCGAACGGCGGATGCACCAGCGCGAAGATCGCTGCGCTGGCGAGCAGCGAGACCGTCAGCCCCAGCGTGCGCCGCAGCCCGCCGAAGATGAGGCCGCGGAAGATGAACTCCTCGAAGATCGGTGCGGCCACCACCGCCAGGACGGCGATCCAGATCTGATCCAGCTGGTCGTCGACGCCGACGACCACGGTCTCGCGCGCGCCTTCGAGGAGCGGCGTGTACCGGGCAACCAGCAGATAGACGAACGCCGCCAGCCCCGCCGCCACCCCTGCGCCCGCGCCCCAGGCGAGCGCGCGGCCGTAGCCGGGGCCGAGCACGCGCGGCACCCCCTCGGCCTTCGTCCGTGCGAACACGAGTCGCATCAGCAGGAAGGCGGTCGCCCCGGCGATGGAGAAGGCGAACAGCAGCACGCGGCCCGTCGGCTTCTGACCGTTGAGCACGAAGATCACGGTCACGATCCCCTGCACGACGAAGAAGATCATGGCCGCGATCAGGCCGTCGGACAGCGAGACGCGCGCCGGCGGCGACGCCGACGGGTCGAGCAGATAGGGCAGGTGGTCGCGCGCCTTCTGCCACAGGGCGAGGCCCAGCAGCGCCGTCAGCACCATCAGGCTGGCGCGCTGCCACACGGTGCTGGCGAAGATCGCGTAGGCGTAGAGACTGGCCAGCAGCATGTAGAGATACATGTAGCTGGGGCGCAGCCGCCGCTGCACCACCTGGGCAAGCGGATCGCAGCCGAACACGCCGAGGGCAGTGGCGATCACCGCAAAGATCGGAACTCCCGCAACCACAACCGGCGCCAACCCCAGCATCTCGGAGGCGGCCCTGCCCGAAACCAGGGCGAATGCGAAGATCGCCAATGGGTAGACGAGGCAGACGATCCCCCAGAGGATGGCCTTCTGGCGCAGGACCTGCTCGATCGGATGGGGGACGCTGTAGAGAATCCACAGAGCATTGCCCTCGGTGTTCAACGTCTGGAAGGCGGAGAACATCAGCGCGTACGCCGCCATGGAGAACGCGATGACGGCCAGGCCCTTGGGGGTGCCCAGGGCTGACGCGTAAAGGTCGCCGCCCGTGCCGAACCAGAACTGCGCGCCAATCACCAGGACCGGCAGCACCAGCGTCTGCACGAGGAAGGTGCGGTCGCGCGAGAGCAGGCGCAGCTCGCGTGCCTGGACCGGGGTCAGCAGCGTGCGCTTTTCCTGGCCTGCACCGGCCGCGCCGCGAGCGGGCTTGGTCGCCGGGCGCCTGCCGCTCTCGCGCGCACCCGCCGCGACAATGCCGAACTTGAGCTGGCGCAGCATCACGGCGAGGCCGGCTGCGGCGAGAAGCCCGGCCTGCAGCACCAGGGCCAAGTACGACAGGCCGATCGAAGCCTTGTCCGTGGCCGTCAGGGCGATGGTTGCAAGTCCGGGCGGCGACCAGAAGGCCCAGCCTGGCAGCGATGGCGCCCAGTTCATGACATAGCTGTTGTGGGACATGCCGGGAGACATGCCGAGGTAGAGGAAGAGCACCGCGGCCACGCCCATGACGGCCTGCAGGTTGCGCAGCGCGCCGGGGCTGACGCTGAGGCGCAGGCCGGTGTCGATGATGGTGCGCAGCGTCGCGATGATCGCCAGCAACGGCAGAGCCGCCAGCAATCCCAGCGCCGCAGCGGCAGCAATGCCATAGCCGGCTTCCCACGCGACGATGGTCAGGAACGGCCACAGCAGGAGATAGGCGGCGCTCAGAACCGTGCGTTCCGCGATGCGCACGACGAGCAGCGTTGCGAGCGACACCGGCAGCGTGACCAGCCACTCGATGTCCCAGTCGGGTTTTGCCAGATCGCCACTGCCGAGGGACAGGAGGAAGGCCGCCACCAGCAGGATCAGGAGCTCCAGCGCTACCGCCTGGACCACACCGGCCGGAAGCGTGTTCCCCGCCGCCGCCGGTAGGGCCACACGGGGCGCTTTCTGTGACGTCGGCGACGCCTCCGCAGGGGCCTTTGCGCCCGGCCCGGCAGCCTCGACCGAGCCCAGCACCCGCTGCATGTTGGCCAGCCCCTGGGAGGCGAGATTAGCGACAGTGAACAGCATCGAGATGCCGATCAGGCCGGCGAGCAGCCATCCGAGCCTGGCCTTGCCGGGGGTGGCGGTTCGCTTTCCCGTTATCTGCTTGCGGCGCATGGTCTGCCAGGCCACCTGCACCTGGTTGAGGGCCCGCCGCATCCGAAGCCAGACCAGGATGCGCGCGGCCCTCGCCGCGCCGACGGAAGCGCTGGCGTTCATGGCGTGCCTCCGGCATCGCCGACGGGCGCGCCATCGGCGTCGTCGGGCTGCGTCGCCTTCAGGAACACCTCCTCCAGCGTCCCACCGGGGACGACCTCGCTGCGCAGCCGATCGAGCGGCCCGACTGCCACCAGCTCGCCCTTGTGGATGATGCCGAGCCGCGTGCACAGCCGCTCGGCCATGTCCAGCAGGTGTGTCGACAGGAAGATCGTCTTGCCGCGGGCCGCGTTGTCCTTCAAGAGCACCTGCACCTCGCGCGCCGCGCGCGGGTCGAGACCGTTGGTCGGCTCGTCCAGGATCAGCACCGAGGGATCGTGGATCAGGGCGCAGGCGAGCCCCAGCTTCTTCTTCATCCCCATCGAGTAGTTGACGGCATACTCCTCCTCGGCCTCGCCGAGCGCCAGCTCCTCTAGCAGCCGTCTCGCATTGCGCCGGGCCTCGCCGCGGCTTTGGCCGTGCATCTCGCCCACGAACTCCAGGATCTCGCGCCCGCGCAGGAAGTCGTAGAAGATCGGCGAATCCGGCAGGTAGCCGACGCGCCGCTTCACCTCCACCCGCTCCACCTGGCAATCCAGGCCGTCGACGGTCGCAGACCCCGAGGACGGGACGAGGATGCCCATGAGCATGCGGATGGTGGTGGTCTTGCCGGCTCCGTTGGGGCCGAGGAACCCGAACACCTCTCCGCCCTCGACCGCGAAGGTCAGATCGCGCACGGCGTCGAACGTGCCGTACCGCTTGCTCAGCTTGTCGAATGCGATCATGGAATCCGCCCTAGCGAGGCGAGGAAAGCGCCGGCCAGACATTCGCACTGTCGCCGCACTTGGGGAAGCCTCGTTGTTGGTACCGATGCCGACGGGCCACGCCGTCCACACGCCGAGAAAAGGGGTACTGGCTCACACACCGGCGCCGCCGTCTCCGAGACCGGTCGAGTTCGAGCCTTCGGAGCCGGCGGGGCCTCGCCCGTGTGCCGGTGCGATCGGGTCCTTGATCGTGAAGGCGCTGCTCGGCAGGTGGAACAGCTCTGCCAGCTCCGCTCTCAGCCGCCGGTACTCGTCGGCGGACAGAGGAAAGCGCACGTCGAGCTCGCGCAGCCCGCAGACCGCCGCATAGGCGTAGGGCACTGCGAAGTCGGGCAGGCGCAGGTCCTCTATCGCCCGCCTGGCCTGACCGAAGGTGCAGCGGTCGTACGCGCCGAAAGCCTCGGCAATGCAGCGCGGTAGGTCGCGAACGACCCGCTTCGGCAGCCAGCGCAGGACAATGCGTCTCGAGATCCCGATCATCTGCAACAGCCGTCCTTGCTCGGCATCGAATAGGCTCGGGCAGCCCGGCAGGCCGCCACACCGGCACATCACATCGGCTCACGGCGTTTTTCTTCGCCCGCCGCCGGCAATGCGTGGGTGGCACCTCAGCGCAAACATGGCGGAGGGCAGCCACTGCGCGATCAGGAGAGATGCGACCAGCTGCGCGATCAGGGCGAGCTGGGCGACGACGAAGCTGCACTCCTCGGCCCGGCCCCGCGACGGTCGCTGGCGCGGCCACCCGACCACGGAAACAGGGCTAGCGATGCCAGCATTATGAATATCTCTTGACGCCTCCTGGACCTGATGGCCGGATGGGGCGCTGCGCATAAAACTGGGAGGAACCGCCAAATGCACCGCTCGACCCTCACGCGCTGGGGCGCGGCCATGCTCGCGGCCGCCGCACTCGCCTGCCTTTCGCCGTCTGTCATCGCACAGACCAAACAGACCAAGCTCACCATCTCGAGCTGGGTACCGCCGACACACCATCTGACCAAGACCGTGGTGGTGTGGGGTCAGCAGGTCGAGAAGGCCACCAACGGCCGCATCAAGATCCAGATGCTGCCCAAGCACCCCTCCGCGGCCCCCGGCACCTTCGACGCGGTCAAGGATGGCCTGGTCGACATCTCCTTCGTCACCGCGAGCTACACGCCCGCCCGCCACGTGCTGCCGCTGCTGCCCGAGCTGCCGGGCAGCGGAGCAACGGCCGAGATCAACTCGGTCGCCTACTCGCGCATCCATTGGAAGCATCTGCACGCCGTCGGAGAGTACAAGGGCGTCAAGCTGCTGGGTGTCTTCACCCACGGGCCGGGGCAGATGTTCAACACCAAGATGGTGATCACCAAGGTCGAGGACCTCGCCGGCCTGAAGGTCCGCTCGGGCGGGGGCATCGCCGAGGAGATGGGGCGCGCGCTCGGCGCCTCGGTGTTCGTCAAGCCGGCGCCGGAATCCTACGAGCTCCTGAGCTCCGGCGTCGCGGACGGCACCTTCTTCCCCACCGAGGCCATCGTCTCCTTCAAGCTCGGCCCGGTCGTCAAATACGCCACGCTGTTTCCCGGCGGCTTCTACAGCTCGGCGTTCGGCTTCTTCATGAACGAGGACAAGTGGAGCAAGCTTCCCAAAGAGGACCAGGACGCCATTCTCTCCCTCTCTGGTGAGGCGCTGGCGCGGCTCGCCGGCAAGTCCTGGGATACCGCCGACCGCGCCGGCCTGGAAGAGATGAAGACGTTCGGCATCCGCGTCGACGAGGCCACGCCCGAGCTCGTCAAAGGCGTGCGCGAGAGGACCAAGCCGCTCGAGGACAAGTGGATCAAGGCCGCCACGGCCAAGGGCGTCGACGGCGCCAAGGTGCTCGCCGATTTCCGCGAGGAGGTGAAGCGCGTCGCCGCCGGCAAGTGACCGAGCCGCGGGCATGACATCTCACTCTCCCGAGGCCGGCTCCTGGCTCGATCGCGTGCTGGGAGCCGCCGCGGCCATCTTGCTGTTCGGGCTGATGGCGCTGACCACGGCAGACGTCATCGGCCGCTATTTTTTCAACTGGCCCTTGCGCGGCGCCTTCGAGGTCACCGAGCTGCTGCTGCTCACGCTGATCTTCGCCGGACTGCCGCTCGCCTCGCGCGCGGGCGAGCATGTGACGCTCGATTTCATCGACATGCTGCTCGGCCCGAAGGGCCGGCTGCTCCTGCAGAGGGCCGTGGATCTCCTTTGCGGCGTCATCATCCTCGGGCTCGCTCGGCGCGTGTGGGTCAAGGCCGGCACCATCGCCGGCTACGGCGACACCACCGACGTCCTGCGCCTGCCGGTCGCCCCCTTCGTCTACTTCATGACGGCCATGGTGGCGGTCACCGGTGTCGTTCACCTGGCCAGGGCGATCTTCCCGCCCCCTCCCCGCAGGGGACCGCAGTTCGATCCCGACAAGACGAGTACGACATGACGGAAGCCCTGGTCGGCCTCGGCCTGATGATGGCGCTTGCCCTCCTGCGCATCCCGATCGCGATCGCCATGGGCCTGGTCGGCTTCCTCGGCGTCGCCTATCTGCGCGACTGGAGCTTCGCGCCCGCCCTGGCGATGGTGGAGACGAAAATCTACGAGACGGGGCGCAACTACACCCTTTCCGTCATCCCGCTCTTCATTCTGATGGGGAGCCTCGTCACCCGGGCCGGCATGTCGCAGGAGCTGTTCCGCGCCGCCTACAAGTGCATCGGTCACCTGCGCGGCGGCCTCGCCATGGCAACGGTCTGCGCCTGCGCCGGCTTCGGCGCCATCTGCGGCTCCTCGATTGCCACCGCCGCCACCATGGCCAAGGTGGCCTATCCCGCCATGAGCCGCCTGGGCTATTCCGACCGCCTGTCGACCGGCGCCATCGCCGCCGGGGGCACGCTCGGCATCATGATCCCCCCCTCCACGCTGATGGTCATCTACGGGGTGCTGACCGAGACCAACATCGGCAAGATGTTCGCCGCCGGCATCCTGCCGGGCCTTCTCGGCACCGTCCTCTTGTGCCTCGCCGTGCAGTGGACCGTCTGGGTCGACCCCGCCTCCGGCCCGCGCGGGGAACGCGCGAGCTGGCGCGAGCGTTTCGTTGCGCTCAAGGGCGTGTGGGCCGTGGTGCTGCTCTTCTTCGTTGTCATGGGCGGCATCTACGGGGGCATCTTCACGGCGACGGAAGGCGCGGGCATCGGCGCCTTCGGCGCGCTCAGCTTCGCGCTTGCGCGCCGCGCGCTGACCTGGCGCACGCTGCTCGACTCGCTCATCGAGTCCGGCCGCACCACGGCGATGCTGTTCGCCATCCTGATCGGCGCGCTGATGTTCGCCGAGTTCGTCAACTACACGTCGATGCCGGACGACCTGAAAAACCTGGTAACCGCGCTCAACCTGTCGCCGGTCATGATCGTCGCGGCGATCTGCGCAATCTACGTGATCCTCGGCACGGCGATGGAGGAGCTGTCGATGATCCTGCTGACGGTGCCGGTGTTCTTTCCGCTGATCGTGCACCTCGGCCTCGATCCGATCTGGTTCGGCATCCTGATCGTGGTGGTGGTGGAGATCGGGCTGATCAGCCCGCCCGTCGGCATGAACCTGTTCGTCCTCAACGCCCTGCTGCCGAACGTGTCGACGGGCACGCTGTTCCGCGGCGTGCTGCCCTTCATGGTGGCCGACGTCGTCAGGCTCGCCATCCTGATCGCGTTTCCCGCCATCGCCCTGTGGCTGCCGAGCCTGATGCGCTGACGTTCGCCCACGGGATCATCCCTCGGCAGCGATCCTTCTCGGACCACATGCGTGCGCGATCGGTCATGCCACGGCGTTCGCCGAGCGCCGGCTCCGCCACAGCAGCACCCCGCCCACGGCGATCATCACGAGGCAGCAACCGACGTTGCCCACGAGATACCGCCACGAGTCGGGCACGACCAGGTACGTCCAGGCCAGCACTGCGAGCGACCCGGCAAGAAGATAGAGGCGGTGGCGCAATGTCGGCGACAAGAGGCCGTCGGCACCAAGCAGCAGCGCCATCAGCACGGGCAACGAGATGCCCGACACCGCGCGGAGGAGCGACGCACGAGGCGGTGCGAAATCCGGCCCCAGCGTCGTGAGCTGGAACATTGCGTAGAGCGGAAGGATGCCGGCGACCACGATCGCCAGCAAGGCGAGCCACTGGACTCCAGTCCGCCGGTACCGAATGGCTCTCTGATGCCGCTCGACCACGCCAACAACCGCCAGGAAAAGAAGAAACCACACGGCTGCGACCCACGATACCAACCCAACGAACTGCACGATGAAGGGAAGCGCCAGGAGGACCACGCCTTCGGCAACCAGGAGCCTCCCCTCCTGCCGATCGAAGGCCGGACCCTCCGTCGCCTCTCGATCGGATGGCGTCGTCTGCGCAAGCATGGCAAGGCTCCTCGGTGGCGGACTGCGTCCTGCACAGCGAGACCACATCGGCTTTGGAGCGCTTTTCCAGCGTGGCGGGTTGCTACGCCGTCCGCATCCGCTGCATCGCGGCCGCCGCCGCGAACACGGCGAAACCCGGGAGGACGTTGTAGCCCACCCGCAGGCCGAGCCCCGACAACCCCGGCACGAAGGCCCCGACATCGACGCCCAGCAGCGGCCTCAGGATCGCGCCGAGGATGGCCGGGAACACCAGGAACAGGTCGCCGAGGCGCCTGAACGCGCCATCCTCGGCTTCGATCAGCTGCTCGAGCCGCTCGCCGCGCGTCCTGCGCCAGCTTCGCCGGGGCCTGTGCGGAGGCGGCATCGGCCCGTCACGCCGCCCGGCGCCAGAAGGCAAAAGGCCGCGCACGCCGCCGCCGCAGCGACCCCGCCCGCTCGGCCGCGGCGCTCACGCCATCCTCACTCGACCGTCACCGAGGGCTTGCCTCTGTGGCAAATGGCACATTAGGTGCTGGCCGCGGGCGAGCCACAGGAGAGAAGGCCATGTCCGACCCAACCTTGCCGGACCGCGCGCGCGTCGTGGTGATCGGCGGCGGCGTCATCGGCACCTCGGTGGCCTACCACCTCGCCCACATGGGCTGGAAGGAGGTGCTGCTCATCGAGCGCGACCGCCTGACCTCGGGCACCACCTGGCACGCCGCGGGCCTGATGGTCACCTTCGGGTCGACCTCCGCGACCTCGACCGAGCTTCGCAAATACACCCGCGACCTCTACCGCCGGCTGGAGGCCGAGACCGGCCAGGCGACGGGGTTCATGCCCGTCGGCTTCATCGAGATCGCCGCCGACGCCGACCGGCTCGAGGAGTTCCGGCGCGTCGCCGCCTTCAACCGCCATTGCGGCGTCGACGTCGAGGAGATCTCGCCCTCCGAGGTGAAGCGCCTGTTTCCCCTGGCGCGGGTGGACGACATCGAGGCCGGCTTCTACGTCGCGGGCGACGGCCGGGTGAACCCGGTGGACGCGACGATGGCGCTCGCCAAGGGGGCACGCCTGGCCGGCGCGCGCATCGTCGAAGGCGTAGCGGTGACCGGCCTCCTGCAGAAGGGCGGCCGCGCCACCGGCGTGCGCACGGCGCTGGGCGACATCGCCGCGGAGTACGTCGTCAACTCGACGGGCATGTGGGCGCGCCAGCTCGGAGAGGAGATCGGCGTCGCCATCCCCAACCAGGCCGCCGAGCACTACTATCTCATCACGGAGAAGATCCCCGACCTGCCGCCGGGCCTGCCGGTGCTGGAGGACCCCGCCTCCTACGGCTATTTCCGCGAGGAGTCGGGCGGCCTGCTGGTCGGCCTGTTCGAGCCGGTGTGCGCGCCCTGGAGGATCGAGGGCATCCCCGCCGACTTCGCCTTCGGCGAGATCGAACCCGACTGGGACCGCATGGCGCCCTACCTGGAGACGGCGATGGCGCGCGTCCCCGTCACCGTCGAGGCCGGCATCAAGAAATTCTTCTGCGGCCCGGAGAGCTTCACGCCCGACCTGCGCCCCATCTTCGGCGAGGCGCCCGAGCTTCGCAACTACTTCGTCGCCGCCGGCCTCAACTCCATCGGCATCCTCATCGCCGGCGGCATCGGCCGGCTGCTGGCGCACTGGATCGTCGAGGGCACGCCCGACATGGACGTGACCGCCTTCAACATCGACCGCCTGCACCGCTATCAGGCCAACCCGGAGTATCGCCGCGAGCGCACCATCGAGTCCCTGGGCCTCGTCTACCGGTGCCACTACCCCAACATGAGCCCGCAGACCGCACGCGGCGTGAAGAGGTCGGCGGTGCACGACCGGCTCGCCGCCGCCGGGGCCTACTTCAGGGATGTCAGCGGCTGGGAAGGCGCCGACTGGTACGCCCCGCCGGGCTTCGAGCCGAAGGTCGAGAGGCTCTCCTGGGGCCGCGAGAATTGGTTTCCCTGGTGGCAGGCGGAGCATCGCGCCGCGCGCGAGGGCGTGATCCTCATGGACATGTCGTTCATGAGCAAGTTCCTGGTGCAGGGCCGCGACGCCGGCCGCGTGCTCGACCACATCTCCGCCAATTCCGCTGACGGAGAGCCGGGCACAATCACCTACACTCAGTGGCTCAACGACAAGGGCCTCCTCGAGGCCGACCTCACCGTCACCAAGCTCGAGGACGAGCGCTTCCTCGTCGTCGTCACCGACACCATGCACCGCCACGCCGAGACCTGGCTCAGGCGCCACACCCCGGCCGACGCCCATGCCTTCGTCACCGATGTCACCTCCGCCTACTGCCAGCTCAACGTGCAGGGCCCAAGGTCGCGCGAGCTGATGCAGACGCTGACCAGCGTTGATCTCTCCAACGCCGCGTTCCCCTTCCGCGCGGCGCGCGAGATCGACATCGGCTACGCCCGCGTACTCTGCATCCGCATCACCTACGTGGGTGAGCTCGGCTACGAGCTCTACATCCCCACCGAGCAGGCGGCCCACGTCTACGACCGCCTCGTCGAGGCCGGGAAGGGCTTCGGCCTGCGCCAGGCGGGGCTCAAGGCGCTGGCCAGCCTGCGCATGGAGAAGGGCTACCGCGACTACGGCCACGACATCGACAACACCGACAACGCCTTCGAGACCGGCCTCGGCCCGTTCGTCGATCTCGAGAAGCCCGGCGGCTTCATCGGCCGCGACGCCGCCCTGCAGCAAAAGGCCGCCGGCCCGCCGAGGCGGCGGCTGGTGCAGGTGCTGGTGAAAGACCCCGAGCCGCTGCTCTTCCACGCCGAGGTCGTGCTGCGCGACGGCAAACCCGTGGGCTACGTGCGCGCCGGCTCCTACGGCCACACCCTGGGCGGCGCCGTAGGCCTCGCCATGGTCGAGGCTGGCCGTCCCATCGACGCCGCCTGGCTCGCCGAGGGCCGCTGGCAGGTCGACATCGCCGGCCGGCTCTACCCGGCCGCCGTCTCCCTGCGCCCGCTCTATGATCCGCAGATGCAGCGCATCAAGGCCTAGCCAGCCGGGTCCCGCAAGCCGCTCGCCACATCCGCGACCGGACTCCCCTCCCCTTGCGCCGACGGGATTCCCCTTCTCTTGCGCCGATGGGATTCCCCTCCCCCTTGCGCCGACGGGATTCCACTCCTCTGGCGCCGACGGGATTCCCCTCCCCCTTGCGGGGAGGGGCTGGGGGTGGGGGGAACCCCGCCCTCGGTGTTCTGCACTGGGGGAACCACGCCCTCAGTGATCTGCAATCTGACTCGGCACCCTTTGTTAAGCACGACCGCCGATCGCCGCCGTTTCCGGCCTCCCGGCTACTCTGGCGCGCCGTACAATTCGCAGTGTTGCCCGCCTCGCAACGGCCGCTGGTCACCCAGCGCTGCAACAGGCCGGGGAACCGGCGTCACTTGGCGCCGCGCTCTTTGACATCGTGAATAGACCGCGCGGGCATGTCCGGCCTGGGCCCCAGCCGAGGTGCGGAGCGCCTCTGGGCTCCGACCCGGCTTGCTACGGTGGGATGAAGCTCGGCCGACCGCGGCGGCGATCCACACCACAAAAAGCCGGGGCAGGCCACGCGAGCCTGCCCCGGCCGATCGGTCGAGGTGGAGTGCCGGGCGCCGGCCCTACTCCACCTTGATGCCCTTCTCCTTGAAGTACTTGAGCGCGCCCGCGGGCCGCCGTCATCGGCCTCGCCCTTCCCTCTGGCTCTTATCCGAACTGGCGTTGGCACGGCAAGCATTTGCACGCCGCAGGGTTGCCTGGGGTAGGGTCAAGCGAAGCGCAAACCCAACACATCTGGAGGCAATGTTGGGTCTGCGGCTTCGCCTTGACCCAACCTGCCCGCTTCATCGAGACGCCGGAGGCGAGGGGCCTGACCCCGCCACCATCTACTCCCCACCGTCGCGCCCGCCCAAGTGGCGCGCCAGGAAGCGCTCCACGGCCCTGATGTAGGCCAGGCGGTTCGGCGTGCGGTTGAGCCCGTGGCCCTCGTCGTCGAACAGGAGGTACTCCACGTCGTGGTTGCGCGCCTTCAGCGCGGCGACGACGCGGTCGGAGTGGTCGCGCCGCACGCGCACGTCGTTGGCGCCCTGGATGACGAGGAGCGGCGCGCGGATGGCACCGACCCGCGTAAGCGGCGAGCGCTCGGCCATCACGCGCCGCTCCTCGGGATTGTCGGGATCGCCGTAGAAGCGCGAGAGCATCCCCCCGTAGGGGCGCCAATAGGGCGGCATATCCGTGCGCAGGCTGATCATGTCGGAGACACCCACACGGTCCACGCCGGCAACGAAGACGTCCGGCGTGAAGGCGAGCCCCGAGAGCGCGGCATAGCCGCCGTAGCTCGCGCCCATGATGGCCACCTTCCGCCCGTCGGCAACCCCGCGCGCAACCGCCCAGCGCACGCCGTCAATCAGATCGTCGTGCATCTTGCGGCCGAACTCGCGCGCGCCGGCGAGGAGGAAATCGCGGCCGAGCTCGGTGGAACCGCGATAGTTGACCTGGAGCACGGCATAGCCGCGGTTGGCGAGGAACTGCACGGTCGCATCGTAGCCCCAGCGGTCCCGCGCCCACGGGCCGCCGTGCACGAGCAGCACCATCGGCCGCGGCCCCGACGCGCCGGGCGGCAGCGTCAGGAGGCCGTGGAGGGTGAGGCCGTCGCGGGCGTGAAACGTCACCGGCTCCATCGCCGCGAGATGCTCGCGCCAAGTGGCCATCGAGGGCTCGGCGAGCACCTCGAGCTTCCGCGTCACGCGATTGAGGACATACACCTCCTCGTCGGAGCGATCGGTCCTCGCCGCGAACGTGATCATGCGCAGCTGGCGGTCCTCGCTCAGAATGCGCAGCACCGTGCGCGGGCGCCGCAGGAAGGGCGCCAGATCCGCCTGCAGGGCCGCATCGAAGAAGCGCCACTCCTGCAGGGCCGGCCAGGCCGCGACGAAGCGCAGCCAGCCGGACTCGTGGATGAGCCCGTTGGAGATATCGACGCTCGGATGCTCGTAGAGCGCCTCCTCGCTGCCGTCGCGCAAATCGAGGCGCACGAGCGCCAGCCGGCGGCGGCCGCGATTGGACAGCGCCCAGGCGTAGCGCAGGCCGGGGGGATGGCCGATGAGCCGCACCTCGTCGCCGTAGGCGCCGCGCACGGCTTCGCGCCAGCCTGCCCACGCCGTCCGGCACCGTCATGGACCAGCCGCCGTCCGCCCGGCAGTGGAAGCGCGCGCGCACCTGCCCGGCCGAGGCGATGGACCAGCTGCACACGTCGCCGGGGTTCTCGGCCAGCATGGTGAGGGCGCCGGTGGCGAGATTGAGCCGGTAGAGATCGAACCGCGTGCGGATGCGCCCGTTGTGGCCGACCACCACCGCGTCCGGCTCGTTGCCCAGGACACGGTAGAACTGGACGCGCACCCCCTCGAGAGGTGTCAGATCGCGCGCCACCGGCTCGCCCGCTTCGAGATCGACCATGTAGAGATGCGCATTCTCGTCGCCGTTGCCGTCCATCAGGAACACGAGGCGCTTGCCGTCGCGGTTCCACCAGAACGACGGGCTGCCGCCCCAGGGCGGACGCAGCTCGCGCGGCGTCTCCACCGTGCGGGCAACGGTCTCCTCGAGACGGCGGTAGTGCAGCGTGGCGCGCCCGTTGTGCATCGCCACCCACGCAAGCCGCGCGCCGTCGGGCGAGACGCGGTGCTCCCAGGCGGCCTTCGGATTGGCGAAGAAGGCGGTCAGCGGCACGAGCGGCGGATCCCCCGTCGCGCGCGCCGGCACGGCGAGCGCGGCCGCCGCGATCACCAACAGCGCAGCGCACAGGGAACGCATTGGCATGGCAGTGTTCCGGCTGGTCCCCCCAGGGAGACCCCGATTTGTGCCAGCTTGCACACCACCCGGCAAGCCTTTCCAGGGATGGGGGCACCCCGCCGGTCGCATACCGAGTACCATCGCGTTGCGAGCAGAGGACCGAGGGCAAACCACACATTCGTCCGGGAAGGGACAGCCATGCATCGGCCAGCATCACCCGCATCGGGCCGCGGCTACTTCGGGATCGGCGCGGAGCGCATCTCCAAGGCGCTCAACCTCGGCAACCTGATGCGCTCCGCGCACGGGTTCGGGGCGAGCTTCACGTTCACCATCGGCGCCGCCTATCAGGCGGCGGAGGCGCACGCCGACACCTCCAAGGGCGCGCTGCACCTGCCGCACTACAACTGGGCGAGCGTGGAGGCGATGGCGCTTCCCACCGGATGCCGCCTGGTCGGCATCGAGCTCCTCGAGGACGCCATCGACCTGCCGAGCTTCCACCACCCGCTGCGCGCCGCCTACGTGCTGGGTCCGGAGCTCGGCGCGCTGTCGCCCGAGCTCACGGCGCGGTGCCATTACATCGTGCGTATCCCGACCAGCTTCTCCATCAACCTGGCGACGGCCGGGGCGATCGTCATGTACGACCGGGTGCGCTCGCTCGGCCGCTTCCCGCCGCGCCCGGTAGGCGAGGGCGTCCGCGCCGCCCCGCGTCCCTCCCGCCCGAAGGCCGGCCGCAAGCCCGGCTGAGCATCACAGCAGCCGCGGCGACTCCGCACCACAGCGGCAACCGGCTCCCCCTCCCCCTTGCGCCAACCGGATTTCCCTTCCCCTTGCGGGGAGGGGTTAGGGGTGGAGGGACTCCCGACCAAGATATTCTGTTATCACTCTTTGTCCTTCCCCTCACCGGAACGCCGGCATGACCTCCTCGGCGAGGCGCTGGAACTGCTCCAGCATCACCGCCTTGGGGGTGGTGAGGCTGGTGCTCAGGTTGATGTGCTCCATCCCCGGGAAGCGCGCCTCCAGCCCCTTCAGATGCTCGATCAGCTGCTGCGGCGTACCGGCGAACCAGGCGCCCAGCTCCATGTAGTGGTCGAGCGTCGGCACCCCGGCCTCGGCCCACCCGCCGCGCTTGGCCGCAGCCGCCACCCCTGCCGGCGTGATGCCCGGAACGAAGCCCAACGGCGCGAACATCTTCACGTGCTCCTCGTAGTAGGGCGTCATCTCGCGCACCGCCTGCTCGCGCGTGTCGGCGAGATAGAAAAACACGCCGATCGTGAGGCTCTCGCCGAGCTTCAGGTCCTTGCCGGCGCGGGCGGCCGCATCGCGATAGCCCTGGATCGGCCCCTCGGCCATGGTCGCGGCTCCGCCGCCGACGACGCCCTTGATGCCCTGCCGCACCATGAAGTCGAGCCCGCGCGCGTTGGCGCTGACGATGGGCTGCCAGCATTCCACCGGCCGGTTGACGGGGCGCGGCACCAGGGTCAGCTCTTTCAGCTCGTAGCCGCGATAGGGCACCGGCGGCGGCAGCGTGTAGTGCTTGCCCTTGTGCGAGAAGGACTCCTCATTGAAGGCCTTGAAGATGATCTCGACCTGCTCCTCGAACAGCTCGCGGTTGGCATTGGCGTCCTGCATCGGCGCGCCGAAGGTCTCCACCTCGCGCGTGTGGTAGCCGCGCCCGACGCCGAACACCGTGCGTCCCTTGGTGAGGATGTCGGCCACCGCGAAGTCCTCCGCGAGACGCAACGGGTGCCACATGGGGGCGATATTGAAGCCGCAGCCGATGCGCAGACGCTTCGTCACGTGCGACAGGTGCACCGCCAGCATGAGGATGTTGGGGATGCATTCGTAGCCTTCGTGCTGGAAGTGGTGCTCGGCGAGCCAGAGCGTGTCGAAGCCCAGCTCGTCCATCTTCTTGGCGACCGCCTCGGTCTTGTCGAACACGCTCGCCAGCTCATCGTTGGAATAGCGGCGCTCGTTGGCGGGGGTCGCGCGCTGCCCGAAGTCCGGCAGATCGATATGGCCCGGGTACACGGTGACGAACTTGGTGATCATCTTATTGCCACCTCCAGTGTGCGTTCCTCTGGCGCCAACTTGCCACAACGCCAGACGCAGCGCGACCCGCCGAGGGCGACGAGCAGAGGCGACGGGGTCGGACCCCTCGCGCCGACGCCATCGTTCAACACGACGGTGGAGGCGAGGGGTTTGACCCCGATTGCAGTGCGGCGCTTGTGGCTAGCCTCGCTTGCGCGGCGGGCGGGCCTTGGCGCCACGCCCGGCACCTGCGCCGGGCAGGAGGTCGAGCACCACGTCGGCGGGCCGGCACAGCCGCACCCCCTTCTCCGTCACCACGATCGGCCGGTTGATCAGGATGGGCTGCTCGACCATCAAATCGATCAGCGCCTTGTCCGTCCACTTGGGATCGTCGAGCCCCAGCTCCTCGTAGGGGGTGCCCTTGCGGCGCAGAACCTCTCTGACCGGCACCCCCATCGCCGCGATCAGCTCGGCGAGGCGCTTCCTCGTCGGCGGCGTCTTCAGGTACTCGATGATCTCCGGCTCCTCGCCGCTCTCGCGCATCAGCGCCAGCACGTTGCGCGACGTGCCGCACTTGGGGTTGTGGTAGATCGTGATGGTCATCGTGTGGTCGGGGCCCCTGCTCCTTTGGCGCTTCAGCGCTCCCTGGGGTCCAGGGCGTCGCGCAGTCCGTCGCCCAGGACATTGAAGGACAAAACCGTGAGGAAGATGGCAAGGCCCGGCCAGACCGCCATCCACGGTGCGTTGGTGAGAAAACGCTGGGCGGTATTGAGCATCGACCCCCACGATGGCGCCGGCGGCTGCTGGCCGAGCCCCAGGAACGACAGGCTCGCCTCGGCGATGATGGCGGTGGCGATGGAGATCGTCGCCTGCACGGTGAGCGCCGGCATGATGTTGGGCAGAATGTGCCTCACGGCGATGCGCACCGGCGGATTGCCCACCGCGCGCGCGGCCTCCACGTAGTCCTCCACCTTCACCGCCATCACCTGCCCGCGTGTCAGCCGCACGAAGATCGGCGTGGTGGTAAGGCCAATGGCGATCATGGCGTTCTCCAGCGAAGGCCCGAGAAACGCCGCCAGCGCGATGGCGAGGATCAGGAACGGGATCGCCAGCATGGCATCGGTGATGCGGCCGATCACGGCATCGACCCACTTGCCGCCGTATCCGGCGAGCAGCCCGATCGGCACGCCGAGCCCGAGCGCGATCGAGATCGAGACCACGCCGGCGAGCAGCGAGGCGCGAGCGCCGAACACCACGCGCGAGAAGAGATCGCGGCCCGACTCGTCAGTGCCGAACCAGTGCTGCAGCGACGGCGGCCTGCGCACCGCGGTCCAGCTCTGCTGCGCGGGGTCGTAGGGCACGATCAGCGGCGCGAGCATGGCGACAAGGGCGATCAGGGCGAGGACGACGAGACCGAAAATGGCGCTCTTGCGCCTGACGAGCCGGCGCCAGGCCCGGGCCCAGGGGCTCTCGTGGTTCAGCTCGGCGGCCAGTGCCTGCTGTGAGGCCTGCGACACCGCCATGGCTAGCTCCTGAGCCGCGGATTGATGAGCACGTAGGCGATGTCGGCGAGCAGGTTGAGCAGGATGTAGGTGGTGGCGGTGACGAGCGTCACGCCCTGCACCACGGCGTAGTCACGGTTGAACACGCTGTCCACGATCAGCTTGCCGAAGCCCGGAATGGAGAACACCTGCTCGGTCAGCACGGCGCCGGAGAGCAGCGTGCCGAGCTCCAGCGCCCCCAGCGTTACCACCGGCGTCAAGGCGTTGCGCATGGCGTGCTTGAGGACGACGACGCGCTCGGCGAGGCCCTTGGCGCGGGCGGTGCGCACGTAGTCGCTGCCCATTGCCTGCAGCATGGCGCTCCGCGTGTGGCGCATGAGCACGGCGGCGAACGAGTTGCCGAGCACGAAGGCCGGCAGGATCGTGGTCTGCAACGAGAGCCAAGGGTCCTCGAGCAGGCCGACATAGCCCGAGGCGGGCAGCCAGCCCAGATGCACGGCGAAGAGAAAGATCAGCATGATGCCGAGCCAGAAGTTCGGCGTCGAGATACCCCACAGCGCCACCACGTTGACGGCGTAGTCCAGCGCCGTGTCCCTCTTCACGGCCGAGATCACGCCGGCCGTGATGCCGATGCTGAGAGCGATGACGATCGCCATCAGGCCGAGCTGCAGGGTGACCGGGAACTTCTGCAGGATCAGGGTGAGCACCGGCTCCTTGAGGCGCATCGACTCGCCGAGGTCGCCCGACAGCACCCCGCTGATCCAGTGGACGTATTGGATGTAGATGGGCTGATCGAGGCGGTACTGCTTGCGGATCTGCTCCAGCACCTGCGGATCGCGCTCCTCGCCGGCCATGGCGAGCGCCGGATCTCCGGGCAGGAGCTGCTGCAGGCCGAAGATGATGACCGACACGAAGAACAGCGTGGGGATCAGCTGCAGGAGGCGCCTGCCGAGGAAGAGCAGCATTCAGTCAGGCCCCTCGCCTACGCGTTTTCAGGTAGACCTCCACGTGCGCGCGAGGGGTCTGACCCATCTCTATGCTCACGCCCTCTTGGCTTCGATGGGGTCCAAGGGGGCCGTGCGGTAGTGCTTGTCCTCGTAGGCTTCGATCAGTGTCGCGAGGACGTTGAGCTCGACGGCTTCAGGCGTCCCTTCCTCGCAGTCCATCGGCACAGCGGCGCGCGCGAGAGCCACCTCGTCGTCAGCTTCGGTAACTGTTCGGCGAATCTTGCGCACGTCACACCTCCTCCGCGTCGATATCGTCGTATGCTGCGTGGGTGCTCACGGCGGGCTGCGCTTGCGGGGTAACCTCCGCTCCCTCACGGCCTCAGCTTCGCACCCACCACGCGCACCAAGCCGTCGGGGAGCTGGTTGTAGCCCTCGAGCCTGGCGCTGTGGGCGATGATCACCCGCCGGTGGTAGAGGTAGATGATCGCTCCCTCGCGCAGGTACTTCTCCGCAATCTTGCCGTAGATCGCCTTGCGCTCCGCAAACCCGCTCGCCTTGCGCGCATCGGCGAGCCACTGGTCGACCTGCGGGTCGCAGTAGCCGCTGTTGTTCTGCGGCGCCTTGCACTTGAGAAAGATGAAGCTGTTGCCGTCGGGATCGACGCGGCCGCTCCAGGCGACGAAGAAGGCCTGGTAGCGGCCCTGCTCGGACTCCTTGAGCGAGGTGGCGAACTCGGTCACGCGGATCTTCATGTCGAAGCCCGCCTCCTTCGCCATCGCCTGGATGACCTCGGCCACCTGCCGGCTCTCCGGGTTGTTCGGCACCATGAAGTCCACCGTGACCGGCGTTTTGACGCCGGCGTCGGCGAGGAGCTTTTTGGCCTTGGCCACGTCGCGCCCGGGCACCGGAAATTTCTCCTGGAAGTAGGGGTTCCTGGGGCTCACCCACTGATTGCCGGGCAGCACCTCGCCGTTGAACACGACGTCGGAGAGCGCCTTGCGGTCGATGGCCGCCTCCAGCGCCCGGCGCACGCGCGCATCCTTGCCGAACGGGCCGTTCTTGCCGGCGTCGCCATTGGAGAGATTGAGGGTGACGCCCTGGTAGCCCATCTCGATCTGGGTGGCGACCTTGAGCTTGGGATCGGCCTTGATCTCCTTCAGATCCGTCGCCAGCGCCCTCTCGATCAGGTCGAGGCTGCCCGACTTGAGGTTGGCAAGCCGCACGGTCGATTCGACGACGGGGCGGAACACGATGCGGTCGAAGTGCACGTTGGCCGCGTTCCAATAGTGCGGAAATTTCTCGAGCACGATGCGGTCCTGCTGCACGCGCTCGACGAACTTGAAGGGTCCGGCGCAGACCGGCCTCAAGCCGAACTTGTCACCCGCTTCCTTGATGGCCTTCGGGCTCAGGATCATGCCGGCGCGGTCGGTGAGCTGGGCGAGCAGCGGCGAGAACGGGTTCTTGAGCAGCAGCCGCACCGTGGAGGCGTCCACCACCTCGACCTTGTCGACCGCGGCAAGCTCGGGCTTGCGGAACGAGCCCGTCTGGGTCATGTGCCGCTCGATACTTGCCTTGACCGCCGCGGCGTCGAAGGCCTCCCCGTCGTGGAACTTGACGCCCTGGCGCAGCTTCAGCGTGACGGCCTTCCCGTCTTCGGAGGTCTCGTGCGAAAGCGCCAGCTGCGGCACGATGTTGAGCTTCTCGTCGATGTCGAAGAGCTTGTCGCAGAGCGACGCGAACACGATGCGGCCCACATAGGTGCGCGCCAGCGTCGGATCGAGGATGTCGGGGTCCTCGGCGAGGCCGATGCGCAGCGTGGTTTGAGCCGCGGCCGGCGCGCTTGCCGCAAGGGCAGCGGCCACCGCCATGCCGACCATACCGAGCCTTCTCATGAGACTGCCTCCCTCGCTGGCGGATACGCGCGCTAACGCTGAGCCCCCGCATCGAACGCCCGAAACAGACGCTGCAGGCTGGCTGAGAATTCCGGTACAGCGGCAGACGCGGGCGGACCCGATGAAACAATGTCCCGCCAGAGATGGCAAGCGGTGACATGCCCACCGGCCAGCACCAGCTCGGGGCGCGCGCTTTTGCACACGTCCTGGGCATGGCTGCAGCGCGGATGCAGATGACAGCCGGGCGGAGGGTTCAGCGCGCTCGGCGGATCGCCCGGCAGCAGGCGGCGCTCACGATGCGTGCGCGCCGCTGGCATCGGCACCGCCGAGAGCAGCGCCTGGGTATAGGGGTGGCGCGGCTCTGCGAAGATCGCATCGCCCGCGGCGGTCTCGACGATCCGCCCCAGGTACATGACGGCGACCCTGGTGGCGATATGCCTGACCACTGCCAGATCGTGGCTGATGAAGATGTAGGCGAGCCCCAGACGCTGCTGCAGCTCCTTGAGCAGATTCAGGATCTGGCTGCGGATCGAAACATCCAGGGCGGAGACCGGCTCGTCGCACACGATGAGCTTGGGACCCGCCGCAAGCGCGCGCGCAATGGCGATGCGCTGGCGCTGGCCGCCGGAGAACTCGTGCGGGTAGCGCCGCGCATGCTCGCCCTTGAGGCCGACGAGGCCCAAGAGCTCCTCCACCCGCTCGCGGCGGCCTGCCGCGACCAGGCCGGTGTGCAACAGAAGCGGCTCGGCCAGCGTCTCGCCGACCGTCATGCGCGGGTTGAGCGAGCCGTAGGGGTCCTGGAAGATGAGCTGGGCGCGCGCCCGCGCGTCTCTCAGCTCGCTCGCCGACAACAGCGCGAGATCGCGCCCCTCGAAGCGGACAGTGCCCCCCGTCGGCTCCAGCAGGCGCAACGCGAGCCGGCCGACCGTCGACTTGCCGCAGCCCGAACTCGCCGACCAGCGCCAGCGTCTCCCCCGCCTCGACTCTGAGCGAGACGCGGTCGACCGCATGCACGACAGCCTTGGGCGTGCCGAGGACCGAGCGGCTCATGACGAAGCGCTTGCTCACGTCCTCCAGGGCGAGAAGCGGCCCGCTCATGCCACCAGCGCCTCCAGCGGTGCCTTCCAGCAGCGGGAGACATGACCGGGGGCGACCGCGGCGAGCTCCGGCGCCTCGTTGTGGCAGCGCGCGTCGGCGAACGGGCACCGGCCCGCGAAGCGGCAGCCGGCAAACGCCTCGGTGAGGCTCGGCACGCTGCCCGCGATGGTGGCGAGGCGCTCGCGCCGCACGCCGAGGTGCGGCATCGAGCCGAGCAGACCGACGGTGTAGGGATGCTCCGGCGCCTCCAGCAGGCGCGCCACCGGCGCCCGCTCCACGATCTCGCCGGCGTACATCACGGCCACGTCGTCGCAGATCTCCGCCACCACCCCCATGTCGTGGGTGATGAGGAAGATGGCCGCGCCCGTCTCGTCGCGCAGCTTGGCGAGGAGGTCCAGGATCTGTGCCTGGATGGTGACATCGAGCGCGGTGGTCGGTTCGTCGGCGATCAGCAGCGCAGGGCTGCAGGCGAGCGCCATGGCGATCATGACGCGCTGGCGCATGCCACCGGAGAGCTTGTGGGGATAGTCGTCGACGAGCAGGCTGGGCGACGGAATCCTGACGCGGTCGAGCATGTCGATGGCGGCGGCGCGCGCGGCCCTGGCGCCGAGACCGCGGTGGCGCATCAGCGCCTCGCCGATCTGGTCGCCGACGGTGAAGCTCGGGTTGAGCGAGGTCATCGGCTCCTGGAAGATCATGGCGAGGCGGTTGCCACGCAGGTTCTGCATCTCCCGCTCGGAGAGCGAGGCGAGCTCCCGGCCCTCGAAGACCATGGAGCCCGAGATGCGCGTTCCCGCCCCGGGCAGCAGCCGCATGATGGAAAGGGCTGTGACGCTCTTGCCGCAGCCCGACTCCCCGACAAGCCCGAGCGTCCTGCCGGGATCGAGAGAGAAGCTGACCCCGCTCACCGCCTCCGTGCGGCCGCCGCGATCCCCCTCGAAGACGACACGGAGATCGGCAACGGCAAGCAGACGCCCGCGGCTCACTCGTAGCCCTCCGCGATCGACCGGGCGAGCAGCGCCTCGAGGCCGCTGCGGTCGACGAGCCCCGAAGGCTGGGCGCGGCTCGGCATCGAGCGCCGGAAATGCACCCAGCGCTCGCTCGCCACCTGCTGCAGGCGGGCAAGCTCGGCCAGCGGCTCGGCGTGGTCGTCGACGCGCAGGTCGTAGAGCGGGTAGTCCTCCCCGTCGTGGATCAGCAGCGCCGCCGACTGCCTGCCCCGCTTGTCGCCGCCGGCGGCCTCGCCCGCCCGCATGGCGCCGAGGAGACGCCGGGCGAACGGCACATCTCTCTGCGCCTCGTAGACGCGCGCGGTCTCGGCGAGGACCTGCGGCCCCGCCAGCATGTTGCCCGCCACGGAGAACGCGCCGCGGAGCAGATAGCCGCACCAGTCGATGCAGGCCTCGCCGGTGTAGGCAGCGAAGCAGCCCTCCCGGTCCATAACGTGCAGCTGGCGGCTGTCGCGACCTGCGTCCTCGGCCGTCAGCCGGGCCACCACCTCCTCTGCGCTCGCCCCGGACTCGAGCAGGGAAAGCCCCTTGGGGCCATAGAAGGGGTTGACGAACGCCTGCGAGGCGACGGCGCCCGCGCTGGTCCTGATGTGCGGCACCAGCGCCCCCACGGCAAAGGCCTTCGTCGCGACGGCGATGCCGATCCGGCCAGTCGCCTCGTCGCGCGCTATGATCGACCAGGTCATGTGGCGAGCGCTCCCCGCGTCCCCTCGGGCAGGCCCATCCGACCCTAAGAATGCAGTGGCGTCAATGACGGGCCTGCCTCCCCAGCGCGCCCCTGCTGTCGTGGAAGGCATGGCCGATGCCTGTTCTTTGTGCAGAGGGAGAGATCGCGCGGCTATCTGACGCTGGAATCGGCCGCGGGCATCGGCGATGATGCAAGGAAGCTCTTAGACAACCGGCAGGAACGGATCTCATCGAGGGACAGGGGCGGCGCCATGGGTTCCAAGTTTTCTCCTCTTCCTCCGGACCTGGTGCGATTGCATCCCGGCCTCGGGGTGCTGCGTCTCGCGGCGCTGTTCGCGGAGGGGCAGGGCGGTCTCGACGAAGAATCCCTCGACGCCATGTACGTGCTGATGGAGGCCGGCGTTCTGGAGGACACTTGGCCTGCCGACATGTGGCCGGAGCTGGCGCGCGGCCTGATGGGCAACGCGCCGTCGCAGATGATCGTCGCCTTGCGCGACTGCGGGGCGCTGCAGGTCGTCCTGCCCGAGGTCGTGGGCCTGTTCGGGGCACCCCAGCTCGCCGAGAACTCAGAGACCGTGAACCTCGGATACCATCTCCTCAATGTGCTGACAGAGGCCGCCGCGTGCGACGCCCCGCTGGAGGTGCGCTTTGCGCTGCTGGTGATGAACGTCGGCAAGACCGACTCGCCCAAGGAGCATCTGCCGGTCCACTACCGCCACGTCGAGCGCGGGCGGCCGCGCATCGAGGCGATCTGCGACCGCTTCGGCCTGCCGGAGAGCTATCGCGAGCTGGCGCTGCTGGCGCTCGCCGAATGCGAGCGTGTGGAGCGCGTCTCGGAGGTCCGCGCCGGGCCGATTGCGCAGTTGCTGGAGCGGCTGCACGCCTTCGACGACCTCGAGTGCTTCAACCGCCTGATGACCGTGTGCCTCTGCGACTACGGCGGCTACGGCAACCGCTCGGGCCAAGCCTATTCGAAGGCGGCGCTCCTGCAGAAGGCGCTCAGCGCCTGCGAGGAGATCGAGGACGAGCTGACACCGGAGGAGCTCGCCTCGGCGGATGCCTTGGAGACCTTGCGCGCAGCACGCGCCGTTGCCATCGCCGAGGCGCTGCGGTCGGTGCGCTGGTCCGAATGAACGACAGCACTGGAGCAGGATGATGATGCCGCTGGACCTCAAGGCGCCATGGACCGATACGGACCTGGCCAACCTGCTCGCATCGGTGACGGATGACCTGGATTGGCGCCCGGAGGTCAGCACCGATGGCATCGCGAACCTCTCCGACAAGACCGCCAATCCCACCGGTGACGACTACGACGAGACGCTGCACTGCTATTTCGAGACCTGGATGCGGGGCACGGACTTCGTCCCCGAGCTGAGCGAGGTCCGCATGGTGCGGCGGGCACCCGATTCCCCTTTCCTCTGGAGGAGGAGGATCGCGACTATGCCCGCAGAAGCCTCCAGGACGTGGAGGCAGCGTTCAACGTCGAGGGCTTCCCCAGTCTCGAGTTCGACCGGATACCGGCGCGCGCGCTGATCAAGCGGTTCATCGACTGGTGGCGCACCCTCGAGCCGACGGACGAGGCCCAGCGCGAGGCGCACGGCCGGCTGCCTTCCGCGATCCGCCTGCTCGACACCGTCTCGATCTGGCCGGAGGAGCGGGCCCAGCGCAAGAGGGGCCGGGAGCGGATCTCGCCCGCGAGGCTCTCCGAGTCGTAGGCGGCGCCAGAGAAAGCCACGATCGCAGCCATCCGCTTCGCCCGCCTCAACCCCACGTGCGACCAATTGAGCGCCTGGTCGATGATGCTCTGGCCGTCGGCGCCCTGCCCATGCAGAAGGACGACGAGATAGACGGGCTTGCCGCAGGACAAGCCGCAATCTTGGGCCCTGGACGATTGTCGCCACGATCGCAACCCCTCGGGAGTGTCGAGGGTGGGACGGTCGCAATATCCATACCAGCTTCCGGGCGCGCGAGATCAGTCGCCGCGGATTGTGCCGTGCGAACGGTGCATGGCGTACGCAGCAGCGCGCTGGCCATGTCGGCGCTCTTCGGGCTACTTCAGACGGGAGGGCCGAGCAAGTGGGCCCCAGCGCGGTTGGGTGATCGCGCATCGAGGCAGGGGAGGACGACATGACGGGCCGCATCGACGCTGAAATCCTCAAGGCCTGGCTGTCCGATGGGGCGGAGATCGCCCTCCTCGACGTGCGCGAGCAGGGTCAGTACGGGGAGGGCCATCCGTTCTTCGCCGTGTCGCTTCCCTACAGCCGCTTCGAGCCCGGCCTGCCGGTCCTTGCTCCCAACCCGTCGGTGCGGCTGGTTCTGTGCGATGGCGGCGACGGCGTGGCCGAGCGCGCGGCACGCAGGGCCGAGACACTGGGCTACTCCAACGTCAATGTGCTGGCGGGCGGAGTGGAGGCTTGGCGGAGCGCCGGCTATACGCTTTATGCCGGCGTCAATGTGCCGAGCAAGACCTTCGGCGAGCTCGTGGAGCACGAGAGGCACACGCCTAGCATCACGGCCCAGGCCCTGCAGGCCATGCTCGAGGCCGGCGACAATCTGGCAATCGTCGACGGACGCACCTTCGCCGAGTTCCAGAGGATGAGCATCCCCGGCGGCGTCTCCTGCCCCAACGGCGAGCTGGCGCTGCGCATCGGCGGCCTCGTTCCCGACGCGAGAACCAAGATCGTCGTCAACTGCGCCGGGCGTACGCGCTCCATCATCGGCGCCCAGACCCTGATCGATTTCGGCGTGCCCAACCCGGTCTATGCCCTGGAGAACGGCACGCAGGGCTGGTTCCTCGCCGGATTGCAGCTCGATCACGGGTCGAACCGGCGCTATGGCGCGCCGCCTGCCGCTGACAGCCTCGGCGCGCTGAGGGCGCGGGCCCGCGCCCTCGCGCAAGCGCGGGGCGTCCGCTACGTCGGCGCGAAAGAGGTCGCAGGCTGGCTCGCGGATAGTGCCCGCACCACCTACCTCCTCGATGTGCGCACGCCGGAGGAGCTCGCGGCGAGTCCCGTGGCGGGCTTCGTGCACGCGCCCGGCGGGCAGCTGGTGCAGGCCGCCGACCACTGGATCGGCACGCGTGGCGCGCGCATCGTGCTCCTCGACGACGAGCAGGTGCGCGCGCCGATGACCGCGCAGTGGCTGCGTCAGCAGGGACACGAGGCCTGCGTCCTCGACGGCGGAATCGCCGCTGCAGCCCAGCTCGCGGCGCTCCGCCGCCCGTCCTACAGCCTCCTTCCAGCACCACTCCCGGTCGCGCCGCACACGGTAGCCGAAGCGTTGCGCGATGGCAGCGCCCGGATCATCGACCTGCGCGCGAGCATGAGCTACCGCGAGGAGCACATTGACGGCGCCGTCTGGTCGATCCGGCCGCGCATCGCAGCAGCCGTTGCCGATCCGGCGAAGCCCGTGATCCTCATCGGCGACGACCCGAACCTCGTTGGCCTCGCCACGGCCGATCTCCAGGAAGCCGCCGTGCGCGGCGTCTACGAGCTGGACGGGGGGCATGCGGCGGCGCGCGCGGCCGGTCTGCCGATGGCTGCGTCACCCGACACGCCCGGCGACGCGGAGTGCATCGACTTCCTGTTCTTCACGCACGCCCGTCACGAGGGCGACGCCGACGCCGCGCGCCAGTATCTCGCCTGGGAGACCGCCCTCGTCGCCCAACTCGACGCACAGGAGCGCACGGCGTTCAAGATTGCGCCCGGGGTCTGACCCCGTCACCTGACAAAGACGTGGCAGATCGGCACTACGCCGCCTTGATGTTGGAGCGCGTGACGCGGTCGAGGTTCTTGCCTTCGATGCGGATCAGCTTCACGGGTGCCTCGCGCCGGGGGGAGTGCACGTCGCCGACATCGTAGATGCGGGCGTCGCCTGGGTGCATGAGATAGGTCGTGACGGGCTCCACCAGCGCGGGCTCGGCGCCTGAGCCCTGCTGCACAATGCGCCAGTCGGTCATCTCGGTGACGCCCACGGCCTGGCCGTAGATGGCCCAGCTCGGGCCGTGGTCGTGCGGGGCGCCGTTGGCCGCTCCGCCGTAGACGTGGCCGCAGATGCAGAAGCCCAGGTCCTGGTCCTCGTAGAGCACCTCGCGGGGGTTGGCGCCGGGCGCGCGCTCCTTGAGATGCGCGGCAACGAAGGCCTGGTCGGTGAGGGCCCGCGACACGAGCTTGCAGATCGTCTCTTTGGCGGGCCGCCCCGAGCCGCTCTGGAGGGTCTCACGGATGTCGGCGGCGAACTGCGTCAGCGTATAGGGCATCGGTGCGATCCTCCGAGCGGGCCTGATGGCGAATTCGACTGGCCACAGCTTAGCACACGGGGCGGGCGTCTCGCCTAGGGAGACCATGCCATGCGCGCCGGTCGATTGCCCATCCATCCGGTTCTGTTCATGCTGGCGCTGGCACGGCCGCGGCAAAAGTTCAGGGTCGGACCCGTCGGCGGGAGCTCATTCATGCGCACCGGTCTGTTCTGCACCTACGAGAATCCGCGCAACGGACTATCGGTCCGCCTACGCCGAGCACACCGAGCTGGTAGAATTCGTGGAGGCGCTCGGATACGACGAGGTCTGGATCGCCGAGCACCATTTCAATGCCACCGCGACCAGCCCCTCGCCTTTCGCCATCCTCGCGCATCTCGCCGCGCGCACCTCGCGCCTGCGGCTCGGCTCGGCGGCGGTGCTCCTGCCGTTCCGCGATCCCGTGCTGGTCGTGGAGGATGTCGCCACCGTCGACATCCTCTCGGGCGGCCGTTTCGACCTGGGCGTCGCCAGGGGTGGGCCGTTCCCGGAGCAGAACAAGCATTTCGGCGTCGGCCCGGACGAGGCGCGCGCCAGAACCTCAGAGGCCCCGACCCTCGTCCAGAGGCTGCTCACCGAGGACGAGGTCTCCTTCGACGGCACCTTCTACAAGGCCGATGGCGTCGCGCTCACCCCCAAGCCGCTGCAGCGGCCGGTCCCGACCTTCTATGCTACCTCGACCACCGACAGCATCGGCCTCGCTGCCCGCCACGGCTACGGCCTCATGACCGCGGCGCCCGCCCCGCTCGCGCGCGCCTGCGGGAGCGTCAGGCTCTATCGCGAGGCTGCCTGGGGGGTCGCTTGGCGCTGCCCCTCACCCCAACCCTCTTCCCGCAAGCGCGGAGAGGGGACCGGGCGACATCCGCAGGGAGCCTCCGATCGAGCTCGCCAGCGCGCCGTCATCGAGGCCCAGCGCCGACAGGTTGGCGCCCTTTGTTGCCCCTCACCCCGGCCTTCACCGGGGCAGGTCCCGACCCTCTCCTCGTCGCCCTCGGAAGACTGGGGTGCGCGCACCCTCGTGGAGGGCCGAGGGTGACGGGGAGAGGCGGTCCGCGCGGTGCACGGACGCTTCAACAAGCGGGCGGCGCGATGCTATATGGGCCGGTGCTCTGGCGAGGCGAGGCTCACGCGGGACGATGGCAGCACCACTCGACATTCTCGGCCGCCCGGCGAGCGGACGCCGCCTGTTGGTCTGCACCGGCCCCTGCTGCGATCGCCTCGGCCGGGCATCGGCGCATGTTGCCGCCTTGCGCGAGCTTCTCCTCGCGCGGGGGCTCGGCGCGGACGGCATCGGCAGCGCGGCGTGCGTGCGCCGGTCCTGCCTCGGCAAATGCACCGGCGAGCCGCTGGCGCACGTGGTGCCCGTTGATGTCTGGTACCAAAGCCTATCCGGCGCGAGCCTGATGCGCATCTACGACGAGCATGTCGTGAACGGAGAGCCGGTCGCGGCGCTCGTTCGCAGTGAGCCCGATTGACCCATGCGACAGAAGCCCAGAAAAAGCACGCGCCGCGCGGCCGCCACCAGCGGCGATGCGCGCCTTGCCGCCCTCACGATCCGCATCGACTTCGGTGCCCACGGCTATCTCGGTCCCGGCAAGATCACGCTGATGGAGCTGATCTCCAAGCACGGCTCGATCTCCGCCGCGGGCAAGGAGATGGGCATGTCCTACCGGCGTGCCTGGCTTTTGGTGGACGAGATCAACCACATCTTCCGCGAGCCCCTAGTGGAGACGCAGATGGGCGGCTCCGGCGGCGGAGGGGCGCGCCTGACCCGGCTCGGGCGCGACGTGGTGGGCCGCTATCGCGCCATCGAGGGCGCGGCGGCCACGGCCTCCGCCGCCGACCTGCGCGCGCTCCGGACCTCGCTGCCGGACCGGCCCTTCGCGCGAGCCGACGCCGAGCCGTAGAGCCCGCCGGCCGCGCGCGAGCAGCGGCTCAGGGCCGCACGTGAGCGAGGAAATAGGCAAGGTCGGCGAAGTCGGCGTCGCTGAGCCCGCGCACGGATTCCGCCATCGCCGCCTGGGTGCCGACGCGACTGCCCGCGCGGTAGTCCTGCAGGGCCTTGACGGTGTAGGCCTCGTGCTGGCCGGCGAGGCGCGCCATCTGCTGGCGGCCCGAGTAGTCCGGGTTGTGGCAGCTGGCGCACTGCCGTTTCGCCGCCAGCTCCGCCCCGCGCTTGAAGCGCGCCTCGTCGATCGCGCCAGGAACGGGCGGGGCCGGCCGCAGCTTGGAGACCCAGTCGGAGACGGCCTCCAGGTCACGATCACTGAGACCCTTGGCGACGAGCTTCATCTCATCGCTCTTGCGCCGGCCCTCGCGATAGAAGAACAGCTGGTACATGACGAACAGCTTCGGCTGGCCGCCGATGTGGGGAATCTTCGGGTCTTTCGATTGCCCGTCCGCGCCGTGGCAGGCCACGCACTGCGCAATCCGCTCCTGCAGCGACTGCGCCGAGGCCGCCTGCGAGAGGCCACCAGGAGGATGGCAAGCGCAGAGGCAGCAAGCCGCCGCCCCCGCGCTCCCCTGTCTTCGCCGTCCTCGCTAGCGGCCGCCATACGTGACGCGGTAGAGGGCGCCGTTGTGGTCGTCCGAGATCAGCAGCGACCCGTCGGGCAGCGTCAGGAGATCGACAGGCCGGCCCAGGTACTCGTTGTCCTTGACCCAGCCCGTGATGAACGGCTCGGTGTAGACGACGCGACTCCTGGCGTCGAGGTAGGCGACGGAGACGTCCGCGTACTTCTTGGTGCGGTTCCACGGCCCGTGCCGGGCGATCAGGATCGCCCCGCGGTACTTCCCGGGGAACTGCCTGCCAGTATAGAACTGCATGCCGAGCGGGGCGGCATGCGGCCCCAGCGTCACCGCCGGCTTGACGTAGTCGTCGCACGACTTGCCCCAGCCGAACTCCGAATCCCTCAGGATGCCGGAGTGGCAGTACGGGAAGCCGAAGTGGTCCTTGCCGACGTTCTTCACCACGTTGAGCTCGTCGAGCGGCATGTCCTCCGACAGCCAGTCGCGTTGGTTGTCGGTGAACCACAGCTCCTTGGTCCTGGGGTGGAAATCGAAGCCGATTGAGTTGCGCACGCCACGCGCCACGATCTCCCTGCCGCTGCCGTCGGGATTGATGCGGAAGATCTGGGCGTACTTCTCGGGGTCGGGTTCGCAGATGTTGCAGGGGGCGCCGACCGGCACGTAGAGCTTGCCGTCCGGACCGAACCTCAGGAACTTCCAGCCGTGCGGGATGTCGCCCGGCAGCTTGTCGTAGACCACGACGGGCGCCGGCGGGCTGTCGAGGTTGTCCTCGATCTTGTCGTAGCGCGTGATCTGCTTGGGTGTCGCCACGTAGAGCGACCCGTCGCGGAACTCGATACCGCTCGGCAGCTCCAGCCCCGAGAGGATGGTCTTGACCTCGCGCTTGCCGTCCTTCTCGGTCACCGCGTAGATCTTGCCGGCGACGAACAGCGAGCTGACGAAGATGGTGCCCCTGTCGCCGCGCCGGATCGCGCGCGCATCCAGCAGACCCGGCTGGTAGACCTCCACCTTGAAGCCCGGCGGCGCCTTGAGCTTGGGGAGCTTGTCCGGGGGCGTCGGAATGGGCGGGGCGGCCACGGGTGCCATCTTGGCGCCGACGCCTCCTTTGGGCCGGCCCTTGGCCCAGAACGGCTCCTCCTCCTTCTTCTCCTGCGCCCAGGCCGCACCCGCGGCGACGATGCAGGCGGCGAGCAGCGATGCGGCCACGAGGCCGCGCTTGTTCGACTTGCGCATGACGTTTCCTCCTCTATCAGCCGTGATCCGAACAAGTGCGGCCCCGCACCGTTCGGCAGGCGTCGTCCAACAGAGATCGGAGGGTCTGCCCCTCGCCGTTTTCCGCGAGGTTAGTCCCCCGCTTCGATCGATGGCAAGCGAGTTCGCGGCGGGGTTGAGCGGCGTGGGTGCGATGCTGCGAAGCGGCATTGCACCAATATCCCTCGCGCCGGCCGACGCGGAGCTGGCGAGGTCGGATCGGCGCAATCGCGCTCCGCACGATTGCGCCCTACTGCAGGCAGAGGCGGTTGTAGGCTGCGCACTTGGGCAGCGGGCCGGTCTTCGACAGGACGAACTGAAAGTGGCTGTCGGGCCCCCGATCGAAGAAGTCGACCGACCTGAAGCCGAGCGCCCTCGCCCGCTCGAGCACCGCGCCGGTGGTCACCGCGCGCTGGACGAAATCCCGCGACAGGCTGCCGACGAACATCAGAGTCGGCGTCGGGCCTGCCTGCCCCTCGTAGACCATCACGCCGACGCTCATGCCGTTCGAGACCAGGATCTTCTCCAGCCCTTGCGCATACGCCTGACGATCCTGCCGCAGGACCTGCTCACGCGCCACCTCAGGCGTCTCGCGTTGCCTAGCCTTGGGGTCGACGGCCGGGGCCTTGGCATTGCCGGTCGGAGTTTTCGCCTCACCCGTCGGGGGGATCCTCGAGGGGTCGGGCTGCGAAAGCAGTCGCGCCTCTCGCACCGGCTCCTCCACCTTCGTCTCGGCAGCGAAATTCATGTCCTGCACCTCGCTTGCCTGCTGATCGGCGGCACAGCCGGCCAGGAGGACCAGCAGGACGAGCGGGGCGGAGAGAGCGTGCTTCATCGTGGGTTCCCTGCAACCTACGCGGCACACGACAGTCTGATAGCCGACAGCTATGCGATTCCCGTCGGCGAGGTGTCGCGCCAGTGCAACAGGCTAACAGCCACCCTGAGCGTCGCGCCCTAGGCGTTGAGCAGCAGCACGACGCCGGCCACGATCAGGCCGATGCCCAGCGCCTCGCGCGAGGCGAGAGTCTGCTTGAAGAGGTTGCGCGACACGACCTGGGCAAAGAGGATCTCGACGAGCGCCAGGGTGCGCACCTTGGCGGCGGTCTCCAGCGCGAAGGCGAGGAACCACATCTGCGAGGCGAAGGCGCCCGTGAGACCCGCGAGCATCGAGGGGCGCCAGAGGTGCAGGATCGCCATCAGCGTCTTGCGGTCGAAGAGGTAGAGCCAAGCCGAGAGCAGGACGGTCTGGAGGAAGAGGCCAGCTGCCAGCGTGGTCGTGGCGGCGACGACGAAGCTCGGGGCATCGAGGGCGCGGATGCCGCCGCGGAAGCCGATCGCCGCGATGGCGAACATGGCACCGGAGGCGATGCCGAGCACGGCCGGCTTCCAGGTGAAGGCCCCTCCGCCCGTGCTGCGTGGCCACGACACGAGCAGCACACCGGCGGTGGCGACGGCGATGGCCGCGGCTACGCCCAGCGTGACCTGGTCGCCCAGAAAGGCGAGGCCGAACACCGCCACCTGCATGGCCTCGGTCTTGGAGTAGGCGGTGATGACGACGAACGAGCGCTCGCGCATGGCCGCGAGCAGCAGTGCGGTGGCGCCGATCTGGGCCAGCGCCGCAACCACCGTCCAGGTCAGCATGGCGCCGTTGAGTCGGGGCAGCGGCGTTCCCCCGGCAGCCAGAACGATGAGCAGGAACAGGAGGCCGAAGGGGAGGCCGAACAGGAAGCGCACCTGGGTGGCGCCGGCGGTGCCGAGCGAGGCGGTCAGCTCCTTCTGCTGGGCGTTGCGCAGCACCTGGGCGCCGGCGGCGACGACCGTGAAGATGGCCCACAGGCCCGGCATGGCTGGCTCCCCCTGCCCCGACGGGAGAACGCCATAGCAGGTCGCGGGAGCACATCACAACGGCCAACGCGCCGCGGCTCGGTAGCCGGGACCTCAGCTTCCCGGATGAGGGGTGGAAAGGATGACATGCGCCGGCGTCGGCACCGCGTAGAGGTCGGCCACCAGCCGGGGCCGGCAGCGGAGCACTGCTCGCTGGTTGATGGAGCCCTTGTCGGTGATCTCGCCGGCGTCGAGCGAGGGCAGGTCGGCGACGAGGATCGCCGCCACCACGCGGTTGGAGCTGCCGGTCGCCGCCGCCGCGAACGAGGCGAGCCGGCACTGGAATTCGGCGCGCGCACGCGCGTCGGCCACGATGTCGGCGCCGCTCGCCTGGGCGAGATCGGACGCCAGCCGGCGGCAGGCGTCGAGGTCGGGGAACACCAGCACGCGGATGTCGTCGAGATCGGCGCCGGCGATCACCACGTCCTTGGCCAAGGGCGCAAAGTGCGCCAGGAAGCGTCGCCCGGAGCGGCCCGACACTGACCCAGGTGCCGGTGGCGAGCTTGAAGTCCTCGGCGATGCGCCCGTCGAACAGGAGGCCCTTCGTCGGGTCCGCCGGGTCCTCGAAGCGTACTGCGTCGCCGAGGCAATAGTAACCCTCCGCATCGAAGGCCTTGGCCGTGAGCTCGGGCTGGCGCCAGTAGCCCGGCGTGACGTTGGGGCCCTTCACCCGCGCCTCGAGCTTGCCCTCGTTGGGAACGAGCTTCAGCTCCACCCCCGGCACCGGCACGCCCATGTTGGTGGAGTCCTGGCTCTGCCACGTGCGCGCCATCGCCATCGGCGCGGTCTCGGTGGCCCCGAGACCCGGTGAGGAACATGATGCGCTCGCCGGAGGCGGCCAGCGGCCAGCTCCTGCATCTCGTCGAACACCGGCTGCGACAGCGCGGCGCCGGCGAACCACAGCACCTTGAGGCGGCTGAAGAACGTGCGGCGCAGCTCGGCATCGCCGCGGAAATAGGGCAGCAGCGCCTCGTAGCCCTTGGGCACCGTGAAGTACCAGGTGGTCGCCACCTCGCGCAGGTTCTTGACCGTGGTCTCGATCAGGCCCGGGGCCGGCTTGCCCTCGTCGATGTAGTAACTGCCGCCGTTGTGGATCACGAAGCCCACGTTGTGGTTGCCGCTGGCGGTGTGGTGCCACGGCGACCAGTCGAGGAGCACGGGCGGCTCGTCGCGGAAGTAGGCGAGCTGGTTGGTGATCATCTCCACGTTGGAGCACCACATGCGCTGGGTGTTGATCACCCCCTTGGGCATGCCGGTGGAGCCCGAGGTGAACAGCACCTTGGCCACCGTGTCGGGCCCGACCCCGGCGTGGGCCGCCTCGACTGCGGCGGTGGCCTCGGCGGCGAGCAGGTCGGAGAAGGCCGTGACCTTGCGCTTTGCCGGCGGATTGCGAGTGACGATGACCTCCATGTCGGGCGGCACGACGGCCTCGATGGCACGCTCGAAGGCGCGGCCGTCGGCGGCGAGCACGAGGCCGGGCGTCAGCAGGTCGAACACATGGCGCAGCTTGCCGAAGTCCTGCGAGATCAGCGAGTAGGCCGGCGAGATCGGCACGTACGGCACGCCGATGTAGAGCGCGGCGAGTGCCAGCAGTCCGTGCTCGATGTCGTTGCCGGAGAGGATGGCGATCGGCCGCTCCTGCGAGACCGGGCGGCGCAGCAGCGCCTCGCCGATGCGCCGGGCCTTGTCGAGTGCCTCCGCGTAGGTGACGCCGCGCCACGTGCCCTTCTCGTCGCGCTGGGCGAACAGGATGCGATTTGGGGCGCGCGCCGCCCAGTATTCCAGCCGCTCGGTGAGCTTCGCCGGATAGGGGCCGAGCGCGTGCGGCGAGCGCAGGTGCACGATGCCGTCCGCGCGCCGCTCGACCACCACCTCGCTGGGGCCGAGCCGCACCGGCCTGAACCGCGACGCCGCCTCACGCAGGTCGCCCGCCGGACTGGACATGCCTCCCCCTGGTCGTTGGAATTGGGCCTCGGAGGAACTCTAGCCGGAGTTCACCGGTGAGGCCAACAGGTCACGGTTGGGCTTCCTTCTGCGCCCAGGACCAGGATCGCACCTTCAAAGATCGTCAGTGGGCGCCTATCGTCGTGGGGTCCAGGCTTGACTTGTGCGGGCTACCCGTATAGAAGGAGGATCGGTCATGGCGGGCTTCGAATGGGACCCGGTCAAGGCGGCAAGGAATCTGCGCGAGCACCGCATTGCATTCGAGGAGGCGATCACAGTCTTCGATGACGATCGCGCGATTGTCGAGGTCGATCCCGACCCCGACGAAGAGCGGTTCAAGATCATCGGTATGGCGGCGGCGGGTCGGGTGCTTGCGGTGATCTACACCGAGCGGAGTGAGAACAGGGTTCGCATCATTTCGGCCTGGAAGGCTACGAAACATGAAATCAAGGCGTACCGTCAGGGTTGAACGCAGAGGCGGCAGGTACGTAGAGGTGCTGCCCGATGGCAGCACGCGGCCTCTTGCTACCGGCAAGACCGACTGGGCTCGCGTCGATGCGATGACGGACGAAGAGATCGAGGCCGCGGTGCGGTCTGACCCCGATGCCCGTCTGTCGACGCCTGAAGAGCTGGCGCGCATGCGCCGCGTCCCCTTCGCCAAGCACGTGCGCTGGAAGGTGGGGCTCAGCCAGGCCGAGTTCGCGCGCCGGTTCCAGATCCCGATCGGCACGCTGCGCGACTGGGAGCAGTGGCGTTCCGAGCCCGACCAGGCGGCGCTCGCCTACCTCAAGGTGATCGCCGCCGACGCCCGCTTCGTGGAGCGCGCGCTCGCGGCCGCGTAGGTTGGGTCGAGCGCCAGCGAAGGCCCAACACAATCGGGCAGGACGTCATTGACGTGTTGGGTCGGCGCTGCGCTTGACCCAACCTACGCGCTGTGCGTCACTCTCCGCCAGCCCGCGCCCGCAGCCCGAGGGGTCCCCGATGTCCAAGTACGTGCCGAACATCAACGTCTCCAAGCTCGTCGCCATCGACGTGCACACGCATGCGGAGATCTCCAGCCGGGCGCCGCGCGATCCGTGCGCGATCGCCTTCGAGGAGGCGATGTCGAAGTACTTCAAGGAGACCGCGCCGCGCCCGACCATTTCCGAGGTCGCCCAGTACTATCGCGAGCGCAACATGGCGGCCGTGATCTTCACCGTCGACAGCGAGTCCGAGCGGGGCACCTGGCGCATCGCCAACGAGGAGGTGGCGGAGGTGGCGGCGGAGAACAGCGACGTGCTGATACCCTTCGCGAGCATCGATCCGGCGCGGGGCAGGATGGGCGCACGCGAGGCGCGCCGGCTGATCGAGGAGTACGGCGTGCGCGGCTTCAAGTTCCACCCCTCCTCGCAGGGCTTCTATCCCAACGACCGCAAGGCCTATGTCCTCTACGAGGTGATCGCCGCGGCCAAGCTGCCGGCCTTGTTCCACACCGGCCAGACCGGCGCCGGCGCCGGCATGCCGGGCGGCGGCGGCATCCGGCTCAAGTACTCCAACCCGATGCTCATCGACGACGTGGCCGTGGACTTCCCGGACATGCCGATCATCCTGGCGCATCCCTCGTTCCCCTGGCAGGACGAGGCCTTGTCGGTGGCCACCCACAAGCCGCAGGTCTACATCGACCTCTCGGGCTGGTCGCCCAAGTACTTCCCGGCCAACCTCGTTCAGTATGCCAACAGCCTCCTGCGCCACAAGATGCTGTTCGGCTCGGACTTCCCGGTGCTCACGCCCGACCGCTGGCTCGCCGACTTCGAGAAGATCAAGATCAAGCCCGAGGTGAAGCCGCTGATCATGAAGGACAACGCCGTCAAGCTGCTGGGGCTGGCGTAGGCGTTGCAGGAGGCGGGGGGCCCGGATAGCCTCGGGCTCCGCCCTCGGCTTCCGGGGTGACGGGTCGCGTCACTTCACGCGGGTGAATGTGGTGGTCTTGCAGAACACCATCGCCACGCAGCCTGACAGCTCCACCGCGTTCCGGCTCTTGACCGTGAGCGTGCCCGCGTAGGTCTTGCCGTCGGCCCGGTTGTAGAGCTGGCCCGACCACGTCGTGGGGCCGCTCTTCTTGGCGCTCTGCATGATCACGAGGCCGACGATCGGCCGGCCGCGCTTGGCCGCGTCGGGGTTCTTGTCGTCGGCCTTCTGGCCGTCGACCACTCTGACGATCTTGGCGCAGACGCCGTCGCCGCACTTGTAGAACTGGGTGTGGGATTTGTTCTCGGGGTTCTCCCATACGCCCACGGCATCGTCCGCACTCTGCGCGTACACCGCACCGGCGAGCGCCAGCGCCGCCGCCGAACATGCCACCACCAGTTTTCTCTGTTTCATGGTCGTTTCCTCCAATGCCCTACCCGGCGCCTTCTTCTTGCACCGAACTGCGGCGGTCGTGGGAAGGGCGAGCGGGTCGCCGAAGCGCAAAGCGCCGGGTGGAGTCGACGGAGCGTCGGCGGTCGTGAGACCCCCACCCCTGACCCCTCCCCGCAAGGGGGAGGGGAGCTCGGGCGCGGCCGTGGCGGGCGCGTCGCCTCGATCCAGCCGGGAGCCTACCGCCGCGACTGGGGGGTGGTGGAGCCGAGGTGGAGGCCGGCGTCGATCAGCAGGGTCTCGCCGGTGACGTGGCGGGAGGCATCCGAGATCAGGAACAGGGCGGCGTCCGCGATGTCCTCGGGCTTGGAGGCGACCTTCAATGGCGTCATGCTGGTGACGGTCTCGCGGATGCGGTTGGTCCTCTCCTCGCCGACGCCCTCGGTGAACCAGCGCGTGTCGATGAAGCCCGGGCAGATGGCGTTGACGCGGATCTTCGGGGCCAGGGCGCGGGCGAGCGACAGGGTCATGGTGTTGAGCGCGCCCTTGGAGGCGGCGTAGGCGACCGAGGAGCCGCCGCCGTTGACGCCGGCGATCGAGGAGGTCATCAGCACGGCCGCGCGCTCGGAGGCCTCCAGCAGCGCGCGGCAGGCGCGCACCATCTGGAACGGGCCCACCGTGTTGACCGAGAAGATGCGCAGGAAGTCCTCCTTGGAGAGCGCATCGAGGTCGGCGTGGTTCTGCGCGTGCTTGGTGACGCCGGCGTTGTTGACGAGGGCATCGAGCCGGCCGAAGCGCTGGGCGGCCGCCGCGATCCTGCGGCAGTCCGCGTCCTCCGCGACGTCGCCCTGGGCGATGGCGGCCTCCGCCCCGGCGCGAGCGCACGGCCTCCGCGGTGGCCTCGGCCTCCTTCAGGCTCTTGGTGCAGTTGAGGATCAGCGCCTTGGCGCCGCGCTTTGCGGCCCCGATCGCAATGGCCGCGCCGAGGCCGGTCGCTCCGCCCGTCACCAGGATCACCTTGCCGTCGAAGTCAGCCATGCGGTTTGCTCCCCTTTGCGCGCCCGTTGCCTGCGCGTCGCTTGCGTGCACGTCCTTGGCGCAGCATCCGCGCCGCATCGGCCAGAATTGCGGCGTGGTCGAAGGCCAGCTCCGCCTTGGACCAATCCCCAACCCATTCGGCCTCTGCGGCATCGTCGCCGGCCCTGGGCGTGGCCCGCGCCACGCGGGCGAGGTAGACCACCGAGCAGGTGTGCCCGCGCGGGTCGCGCCGCGGGTCCGAATAGATGCCGACCAGCTGCAGGTTGCGCACCTTCAGGCCGGTCTCCTCCTGCAGCTCGCGCCGGCACGCCGCCTCCACCGTCTCGCCGACCTCGACGAAACCGCCGGGCAGGGCGAAGCGCCCCTTGAACGGAGGATGGCCGCGACGAATGAGCAGAACACGGCCTTTGGCGTCGAACACGGCGCAGTCGGCCGCGAGCAGGGGAGTTCTGGGTTTCGCCATGTGTGGGCCGGTCGGCCGCCGTCCTTGTCAGCCTGCTCGTGTATACGGTCCACCACCTTGACACTCCGGTGGCCGAGTGCAAGCGCCGCATCACGGCGGACCCGGCGCGAGCACCGGTCGGCGCAAGGTGCCAGACCCAGAGGGTCTGACACCGCGTCCCGCGGGTTCTTCACAATGTCAAAGAGCGCGGCGCCGGGCGCCGGTCGCACGGCCTGCCGGGCGACAACGCGAATTGTAACGCGGCTGCACCCGGCCGGGAGAACGACGGCGCCCGGTCGATGCGGGCAGCGTTAACGCGGGGTGAATTGCCGGCAGGGCGCGGAGCAGGGCAACCCGCGCATGCATTGCGACGTGCGCCCCCCGTTCCACCGGGACGCAACGGGACCCGGCGGCGGTCGCCGCGCTATTTGGTCTTCCGCTTCGCGTACAGGTCGCCGATCACGCGCTCGTTGAGCACGTCGAAGTCGCTCCTGAGCTTGGCGCACGCCCGCTCGGAGGACTTGCATTCGATCGTGGTCGGAATGTCCAGGACGCCGCGGCGCTCCACGACGCGCCGGCAGACGACCGCGGGGTGCGCCGGATGAGCCGGCAGGGTGAAGGTCCACAGCGTGCCGTCGCGGCCGTCCTCCAGCGCCACGAACTCATCGCTGCGGGCCATCTCGCGCAGCTTCGGGTCCTTGGCGAGCTCGGCATAGAGCGCCTCGGGCGCGGTCCTCGCCTTGGCGCACTGAGCGCCGGTGGCCGCGCTCTGCGTCACCGGGAGGACCATTGCGCCGAGGCAAAGGAGGCATGCTGCGGTTCGGATGCGTTGCATGATCTGGGTCTCCGGTCTGGGCGCGCGCCGTCAGCCGGCGAGCCGCGCCTCGATGGCCTCGAGGGCCGCACCGGCCTTCGATCCGTCGGGGCCGCCGGCCTGGGCCAGATCGGGCCTGCCGCCGCCCTTGCCGCCCAGCGCCTCGGCGCCGGCCTTGGCGAGGTCGACGGCGTTGATGCGCTCGACGAGGTCGTCGGTGACGCCGACGGCCAGCGCGGCCTTGCCGTCCTCGGTGACGCCGACGATGGCCACGACGCCGGAGCCGAGCTGCTTCTTGCCGTCATCGATGAGGCCGCGCAGGTCCTTGGGCGCCAGGCCCTGCACCGTGCGCGCGAGCAGCTTGATGTCGCCCACGGCGCGGATCGCCGCGCCTGCGCCATCGGCGGCCTTGCCGTTGGGCTGGGCCGGGCCGCCGCCGAGGGCGAGCTGGCGCTTGGCGTCGCCGAGCTGGCGCTCGAGCTGCTTGCGCTCCTCCATGAGGGCCTTGACGCGGTCGACTACGTCGTCGGGCCGCGTGCGCAGCGCGGCCGCCAGCTCGCGGACGCGGGCATCCTGGCTCGCCAGATACGCGCGCGCGCCCTCCGCCGTCAGCGCCTCGATGCGGCGCACGCCGGCGGCGCTGGCGCCTTCAGCGACGATCTTCACGAGGCCGATGTCGCCGGTGCGCCTAACGTGGGTGCCGCCGCACAGCTCCACCGACCACGCCTTGTCGGGCTTGCCCGTCGGTGTCAGACCCGGAAGGTCTGACACCATCTCGCCCATGGAGACGACGCGGACCTCCTCGCCGTACTTCTCGCCGAAGAGGGCCATGGCGCCGGAGTCGATGGCATGCTCCAGCGCCATCAGCCGGGTCTCCACGGGCGCGTTCTGCAGCACGAAGGCGTTGGCCATGGCTTCGACGGCGGCGATCTCGGCGGGAGCCATCGGCTTGGTGTGGGAGAAGTCGAAGCGCAGCCGGTCGGGCGCCACCAGCGAGCCCTTCTGGGCCACGTGGGTGCCGAGCACCTGGCGCAGCGCCTCGTGCAGGAGGTGGGTGGCGGAGTGGTTGGCACGCGTCGCTGTGCGGCGCGCGTGGTCCACGCTGAGCGCCACCGCGTCGCCCGGCTTGAATGAGCCCTTCTCGACGCGGCCGAGATGCACGAGGAGGTCGCCCAGCTTCCTCTGGGTGTCGGTGACGCGGAACAGCGCGCCCTTGGGGCCCTCGATGGTGCCCTCATCGCCGACCTGGCCGCCGGACTCGCCGTAGAACGGCGTCTGATTGAGCACCAGCGCCGCCTCGTCGCCCGCTTTGAGGCTTTTCACCTCCTTGCCGCCGTTGACGATGGCGCGCACCTCGCCCTCGGCGGTCTCGGTCTCGTAGCCCAGGAAGTCGGTGGCGCCGGCCTTGTCCTTGACCTCGAACCAGATGCCCTCGGTGGCCGCCTCGCCCGAGCCCTTCCAGGCCTTGCGCGCCTTCTCCTTGTCCGCCTCCATCGCCGCATCGAAGGCCGCCGTGTCGACGCTGATGCCCCGCAGCTTCAGCGCATCCTGCGTCAGGTCGAGCGGAAAGCCGTAGGTCGAGTAGAGCTTGAAGGCGGTGTCGCCGGAGAGCGCGTCGCCCTTCCTCAGGTCACGGCTCGCCTCGTCGAGCAGGCCGAGGCCGCGCTCCAGCAGCGAGCGGAAGCGCGTCTCCTCGAGCTTCGAGGTCTCCTGGATCAGCGGCTGCGCCCGCCCCAGCTCGGGGTAGGCGTCGCCCATCTCGCGCACCAGGGCCGGGACCAGCCGGTGCATCAAGGGCTCCTTGGCGCCCAGCAGGTGCGCATGGCGCATGGCGCGCCGCATGATGCGCCGCAGCACGTAGCCGCGCCCGACGTTGGAGGGCAGCACGCCCTCGGCGATGAGAAAGCTCGTCGCCCTCAGATGGTCGGCGATGACCCGGTGGGAGGCCAGATGCTGGCCCCTGGCGGGCACGCCCGTGGCCGCCTCGGACGCCGCGATCAGCGCCTTGAAGAGGTCGATCTCGTAGTTGGAGGGCGCGCCCTGCAGGATCGCCGTCATGCGCTCCAGGCCCAAGCCGGTGTCGATCGAGGGCTTGGGGAGATCGACGCGGTCATCGGGCCCGCGCTGCTCGTACTGCATGAAGACGAGGTTCCAGAACTCCAGGAACCGGTCGCCGTCCTCGTCGGGGCTGCCGGGAGGGCCGCCTGCGATCTTCTCGCCCTGGTCGAAGAAGATCTCCGAGCACGGCCCGCACGGACCAGTGTCGCCCATCGCCCAGAAGTTGTCGGAGGTGGCGATGCGGATGATCTTGTCGTCGGAGAACCCGCTCACCTTCTTCCAGATGCGGTAGGCCTCCTCGTCGGTGTGATAGATGGTGACGAGCAGGCGCTTCGGGTCCAGGGCAAAGACCTTGGTGACGAGCTCCCACGCAAAGGGGATCGCCGCCTCCTTGAAGTAGTCGCCGAACGAGAAGTTGCCGAGCATCTCGAAGAAGGTGTGATGCCGGGCGGTGTAGCCGACGTTGTCGAGGTCGTTGTGCTTGCCGCCGGCGCGCACGCACTTCTGCGCCGTGGTGGCGCGCGAGTAGGCGCGCTTCTCCTGGCCGGTGAAGACGTTCTTGAACTGCACCATGCCGGCGGAGGTGAACATCAAGGTGGGGTCGTTGCGCGGCACCAGCGGCGAGGACGCCACCACCTCGTGGCCGTTCTTGCGGAAGAAATCGATGAAGGTCGACCTGACCTCGTTGACGGTCGTCATGGCTCTGCCCAACGGATTTGCCCGGCCCCTTCTAGCTACGCCGGGGGGCCATGTCCACAAACGGGGGGCTGTATGGCGCAATAAGGCGTCAGCCGCATTGCGCCGAGCCCACCTCGCGGCGGCTGGCGGCTGGGGTGGGCAAATCGGTGCAATGCGGCTGCGCCTTATTGCACCCTAACGCGAACCTCCGAGCTACGGGCTACGCCTCGACGTGCTCGGCGATGCTGGTTGGCAGCGGGACCCGAAGCCCTCGGCCCTGAGCCCTTCGATATGAAAGCGGATGGCGGCGCGGATCTCCTCCTCCACGGTGGCAACCGTTGCTTCGGGCGCCACGCAGCCCGGCAGGTCGGGCACGTAGGCAGAGTAGTTTCCGTCCGCCTTCTCGATCACCACCGCGAAGCGCATCACTGCTTCACCTTCAGGCCCGCCTGCTTGAGGATGCTACCGGGCGCTGGCCTAACTTGCCGGGAGCTGTAACACGGCCCGGCTTCAACGGGTGCTTGTATTGGCCATGGCTCCCGCGTGTGGCGACGTGGGCCCAACCGTCATCTTCAAGCCGGCGGATGATCTCGCCCACCTTCATGGACCGCGCCCGCGACCGTGGAATATGCCTGTGAGCGGAGTATAGAACAATGTGAGCGGAGCATAGAACAATTAGAGAACAACAGACAAGCGCAAACTTCAGCGTTCCGCTTGGTGATGAGTATGCAGCGGTGCAATCGGGCTTCGCCCGATTGGCACCCTACGGCTCACCCGCGTCGGCGAGGCTGCCTTTGCGGGTGTGGCGGCGGTCCTCGTCGTCCGCGGCCTTGGGGTCGGCGTCGAAGACGATGCGGTCGAGGCCGGCGAGCGCCACGAAGCGCCTGCCGCGGGCGCGGCCGATCAACGTCAGGTTGGCCTTCTGCGCGAGATCCACGCCCCAGGCGGTGAAGCCCGAGCGCGACACCAGCACGGGGATGCGCATCTTCACGGTCTTGATGACCATCTCCGAGGTCAGCCGTCCCGTGGTGTAGAAGATCTTGTCGTCCGGCGTCACCCGGTTGAGGAGCATGTAGCCGGCGATCTTGTCGACCGCGTTGTGGCGGCCCACGTCCTCCATGTAGATCAGCGGCTTGTCCGCCTGCGCCAGCACGCAGCCGTGGATCGCCCCGGCCTTGAGATAGAGGCTGGGCGCGGTGTTGATCTTGCGCGTGAGCTGGTAGAGCCAGGAGGTCCTCACGCGCGCGGCGGGGTCGAGCCGGACCTGGTCGAACTCCTCCATCAGGTCGCCGAACACGGTGCCCTGGGCGCAGCCCGAGGTCTGGGTCCGTCTGCGCAGCTTCGCCTCGAAGTCGGTCTGGCGGCGCGTGCGCACCACCACGGTGGCGATGTCCTCCTCGTACTCGATCCCGGTGATCTCGTCGTCGGCTTTGAGCATGCTCTGGTTGAGGAGGTAGCCCACGGCGAGCAGATCGGGGCGGTCGCCGATGGTCATCATGGTCACGATCTCCTGGCCGTTGAGAAACAGCGTCAGCGGCCGCTCGGTAACCACCGCGGTCTCCACGGCCTTGCCCTCGTGGTCGATGCCGGGCACGCTGACCGACAGGCGCGGATCGTCCGGGTCCGGGCGGACTTGGAATTCCTTCACGCGATCTCGCTCCACCATTGCCGGGGGATTACAGCTGCCTTGCCCGGCGTCAATGCGATGTAGCCCCGGGGCTGCCGGCCCGCAAGCCGCCGCAATCCGCCGGTCCGATGCCTCCGATCATGACCGAGCTTGGCCCGAGCTTGGCCCGAGCTTGACGCTGACCACGAACACGACACTTTTCTCTTATTCATGTCCGCCCCAGCACGCAGCGCGCCCTGCCACGTCCCCGCGAAAACGCGACCAACGGGGCATCGGCGCGGGGCGGCGAGGGATGCTAAACCTCCTTTTGCCGGGGCTGCGGGCAGAAGCTGGACAGGCCACCACTCAACTGACCACCCCGGCCCTGCTCCGCCTGCCAGGGTTGTTCTCGATCGCATCAGGGAAATGCCAGCATGGCTCGCATCACACGCCGCAGGCTCTTGAGGACGGCGGGCGCGGCCGGCGCCGGCGCAGCAGCCGCCATCGCGTCTCCGGCCATCGCCCAGCCCTCGCCGCCGTTGCGCTGGCGCATGGCGACGAGCTGGCCCAAGACGCTCGATACCGTCTATGGCGGCGCGATGCATTTCGCCGAGTTCGTGGCCGACGCCACCGACAACAGATTTCAGATCCGGGTTTTTGCCGCCGACGAGGTCGCCCCCGGCCTCGGCGTCACCGAGGCGGTAGCGGCCGGCACCGTGGAGCTCTGCCACACGGCTCCCTACTACATGTGGAGCAAGGACCCCACCTTCGCGCTCGCCTGCGCGGCGCCGTTCGGATTGAACGGCCGCATGCAGAACGCCTGGTGGCGCGAAGGCGGCGGCGAAGGGCTCGTCAATGCCTTCTACGAGAAGCACCGGATCTACGGGCTGCTGGCAGGCAACACCATGGCGCAGATGGGCGGATGGTTTCGCCGGGAGATCAACGCGCCCGACGACCTCAAGGGCATCAAGATGCGCGTCGGCGGCGCGGCCGCCGCGGTGCTGAGCAAGGCGGGGATCGTTCCCCAGCAGCTCGCCGGCGGCGAGATCCTGGCCGCGCTGGAGCGGGGGACCATCGATGCCGCCGAGTGGGTCGGGCCCTACGACGACGAGAAGCTCGGGTTGCAGAAGGTCGCGCGCTACTATTACTACCCCGGATGGTGGGAAGGCGGGGCCATGCTGCACGTGCAGATCAACAAGGCGAAGTGGGATTCGCTGCCGGCGCCCTACCAGGCCATTCTGGGGGCCGCAGCCGCCGAGACCAACCAGTATATCGTCGGGCGCTACGATGCGCAGAACCCGCAGGCCTTGAAGCGCCTGATCGCCTCCGGCACCCAGCTGCGGCCGTTCTCCGAGGCGATCCTGGACGTGTGCTACCGCGCCAGCAACGAGTTCTATGCCGAGATCAGCGGCAGGAACGAGGACTTCAAGAGGATCTGGGAGTCCCTCAAGGCATTCCGCCTCGACCAGTACCTGTGGCTGCAGGTGGCCGACAGCGGCTACGACAACTACATGATCGTCCAGCAGCGCAAGCATACGCTGTAAGGCGGGCCCAGGCCGCGGCTCCGGCTCGGTTCGGCTCGGGTGGTCCCATGGGATGGCCATGGGGGTGGTCCATGGGGGGCCATGGCGCCGCGGTTTGGCATGCGTTCTGCCTCGCACCCTGCGTCCCGCCGTGACATGCCGTGAGCTGTCTGCCACTATGGCCCAAAGATCGGGCCGTGACAGCGGCCGGCTTCCGAGCGACCCCGTGCTGCGGCCAGGCCGTGCCACGTCAACGTCAGGGAAATGCAACTTCATGAGCCCAAGCAAAGATGCGGTCCTGGGGCAGCTGCGCCGGGTCAAGGGGCCCGACCTTACGGGCAACATCGTCGATCTCGGGCTGGTCTCGGAGATCCTTGTGAAGGACGGCCGCGTGTCCTTCTCGATCACGGTTCCGGCCGAGCGCGCCGCGCAGCTCGATGAGCTGCGGCAGGTGGCCGAGAAGGTGGTGCGCGAGATCGACGGCGTGCAAAGCGTGCTCGCCGTGCTGACGGCGGAGCGCGCCCCGGGCACCAACGGCAGCGCCACGGGCGCCTCCAGCAGGCCGCCGAGCGCCGCGGCGCCGGCGCCTGGCAGGGCGGTCCCGCGGCAGCTCCCGCAGGTTGGCGGCATCAAGCACATGCTGGCGGTCGCCTCGGGCAAGGGCGGCGTCGGCAAATCGACGACCTCGGTCAACCTCGCCCTCGGCCTGCAGGCCATCGGCCTCAAGGTCGGCATTCTCGACGCCGATATCACCGGCCCCTCGCAGCCGCGCCTCCTGGGGCTCACGGGCCGGGCTCAGGCCGTGCAGGCCACCGGCGGCGCGACGCGGATCGCGCCCATGGAGGCCTATGGCCTCAAGGCCATGTCCATGGGCTTCCTGATCGACGAGGCCACGCCCATGATCTGGCGCGGGCCGATGCTGGGCTCGGCACTGACGCAAATGCTGCGCGACGTGCTGTGGGGCGAGATCGACGTGCTGGTGATCGACATGCCGCCGGGCACGGGCGACGTGCAGCTCACCGCGGCGCAGCAGATGCCGCTGTCGGGCGCCATCATCGTCTCCACCCCCCAGGACCTCGCCCTGATCGATGCCCGCAAGGGGCTCAACATGTTCCGCAAGGTCAACGTCCCGGTGCTCGGCATCGTCGAGAACATGAGCTATTTCCTGTGCCCCAAGTGCGGCGAACGCTCCGAGATCTTCGGCCACGGCGGGGCCATTCTGGAGGCCGAGCGGCTCGGGATCCCCTTCCTCGGCGGCGTGCCGCTCGACATGGAGATCCGCGCGACCTCCGACTCGGGCCGGCCGATCGTGGCCTCCAACCCCGACGGGGCGCACGCCGGCATCTACCGCGAGATCGCCGCCAGGGCCTGGGAGCAGCTGCAGGCCGGCGCCAATGCCGACGTCGGGTCGCCCAGGCTCGAGGTCAATGCCGACCGCAGCGAGCTGATCGTCGCCTTCCCAGGCGCCGAGCCGGTCACGCTGTCGGCCGAGATGCTGCGCGTGATGAGCCCCTCGGCCGAGGTGCAGGGCCACTCGCCCGAGCAGCGCGTGACGGTGCCGAGAAAGCGCAACGTCAAGATCGGGATCTGCGCCCCGTCGGCAGCTACGCCGTGCGTATCGTGTTCGACGACGGCCACGACACCGGCCTCTATTCCTGGCCCTACCTGGAGACGCTCGGCCGGGACCGGGAGAAGCTGTGGGCCGAGTATCTGTCGGAGCTGGCGGTGAAGGGATTGAGCAGGGGTTGAGCCCGGGTTGAGCCCTGGACCAGCAGCACTCTCCGGCGTCCCCTGCCGCGAGCCGGTCATCGCTCCGGTGTTAACTCTTTGTTAACCGGCGCAGCCCAGTGTCCCAAACAGAGATGCAGAGCATCTCGTGGGATCAACCGCCCACTGCCCAGGGCGGTGATCCTCGGGGGAGCAGCGAGTATCAGCTCTCGCCATACGAAGAGGACGGAATTGGCCGTCTTCTCGAACTCTCACTCGACCCAGAAGAGCGGCTCGGTAGGTGTCAACACACCACCGAGCCGTACCCCTGCGGTCCGAATCGCCAGCCCGGTGTCGTCGTCGATCTCCACCGCCAGCCCCGACAGTGTAGCGGGGCCCATGGACGGCTCCATGCGCGAGCGCGGTATCTTGGTGAGAAAGCGGTTGAGCGGCTCGTCCTTCATCATGCCGAGCACCGAGTTGTAGTCCCCGCACATGCCGATATCGCTGATGAAGGCGGTGCCGCCCGGCAGCACGCGCTCGTCGGCGGTGGGCGCGTGCGTGTGGGTGCCCACCACGCAGCTGGCGCGCCCGTCCACGAAATGCCCCATCGCCTGCTTCTCGCTGGTGGCCTCGGCGTGCAGGTCGATGAGAATCGCATCGGCGCCCCGCTTCAGCCCGCAGGCCTCGATCTCGGCGTCGACGGCGCGGAACGGATCGGCCAGCTCGGGCATGAACACGAGGCCCATGGCGTTGATCACCAGCACGTCGGCACCGTTGCCGGCCTTGTAGAGGCCGCTGCCCCGGCCCGGCGTGCCCGGCGGATAGTTGATCGGCCGCAGCAGGCGCGGCTGGCGCTCGATGAAAACGAGGGCCTCCTTCTGGTCGAAGGCGTGGTTGCCGAGCGTGACGACATCGGCCCCCGCATCCAATAGATCGGTGAGGATGGCCTCGGTGATGCCGAAGCCGCCGGCGGCGTTCTCGGCATTGACCACGACGAAATCGAGCTTCCACCGGTTGCGCAAGTCGGGCAGCCGACCGATCACCACCGCACGGCCGGAGCGGCCCACCACATCGCCGAGCGCCAACAAACGCATCTGATCAATCCACACAACGGAGGGGGCCGGAGGGCGTCAGCACCCAGTCCAGGCGCTGGTCATAGTCGAGACGCGGCACGGCGTCGATGAGCTGCTCGTCCCAGCCGAGCCCGACGGCGGCAATCCGCTTGCGCCCGCGCAGATCGGCGAGCGTGCGATCGTAGAAGCCGCCGCCGTAGCCGAGCCGCCAGCCGCGCCGGTCGAAAGCCAGCAGCGGCACGAGCAGGACCTCCGGCTCCAGCGCCGGCTTGTCGGCCTTGGGCTCGCTGATCCCCCACACGGCGCGATCCATCGCATCGCCTGGAGCCCAGGCGCGGAACAGGAGCGGCTTGGCCTTGCCCTGCATCACCGGCAGCACGAGACGATGGCCCTCGCTGTGCAGCCGCCGCAGCAGCGGCCAGATGCGGAATTCGTCGGGCAGGGGCGCGAACCCCGAGACGACGGCCGGTCCCTGCAGATGCAGGAAATCGAGCCCGTACGCGGCCGCCGCATCGGCGGCCCGCGCGACTTCTGCGGCGCCCAATCCCGCCCGCCACCGCTTGATGCGCGCGCGCAGCGCCCGCTTCTCCTCGATGATGTCCGCTGGCTCTTTCACGTGGTCGCCATTGAGCCAAATCGGGGCCGCCGGTGCAAGCGTGCGGCAGATGACGATTGCCGCGCCGCATGATATCGCACGCAGTGATGACGCTCCGCATTGGCCGCGCAACACTCCAGGACGCCGACGCCATCGCGGCCGTATTCTCCGCATCCTTTCGGCTGCTGAGCTTCCTTCCGGCCCTTCACACCGAGGCCGAGGATCGGCGTTTCATCGAGGACGTCGTTCTCAGGCAGTGCGAGGTCATGCTGGCGGAGGATGCGAGCGGCATCGTCTCGTTCCTGGCGCTTGCAGGCGAGGAGATCCGCCTGCTCTACACCCACCCCGACCGCATCGGCGCGGGCGCCGGCACGCTCCTGACCGAGGCCGCTCAGGCGAGCGGCATTGCGGCGCTGGAGCTGTGGTGCTTTCAAGCCAATACCCGTGCGCGACGCTTCTACGAGGCGCGCGGTTTCCGTGCCGTTCGCTTCACGGACGGCGCCGGCAACGAGGAAAGGACGCCCGACGTGCGCTACCGCTGGAAGCGGGGAGCCGGCCGACCGGCATGACCGCTCCAGAGGATAGCAGGCAGAGCCGCATGGGCCGTGCGGGCGATCAAACCCGCGTGGTCCCTACGAGATGTAGGTGGGCGCCGTTTGTCCGAGGCCACGGCCTCGGTCAGGGACAGCTCCCTTGCGGATTCTATAGGCCCCCGGGTTGCATGCCCACAACGCACCCCGCAGCCCTGCCACCCGCCAACATGAGGCCGCGGGGGCGAAAAATCAATGCGCGCCGCGAGGCGGTGTGGATGCGGGGGAAACGCTAGCCCTTGGCTTCCAGGATGCTCTGCAGCGAATCGAGGGCCCAGGCGATGCGGTCGCGCGCCGCGGCGTGCACCTCTTCCAGCTTGCGGCGGCGCTCCTGCTCGAGGCTCAAGGCGGCGAGCAGGGCATCGCGCTCGCGCTCCATCGCGGCCAGACGCTCCAGCAGCGTGCTCTCCGACGGCGGGGTTGTCCCCTTGTGGCGCTGCCCCCCTGATGCAACGCCCTTGGGCTTGGCCTTGCCGGCGCCGCGCCGGGCCATCTGCACGCCCTCCCCGCCGTGGTCAGGCCGTCTTGCGCCTGTTGCACTTGCCCCGCAGCTGACGCGGACGATAGGTGTGGGCGGCGCAAGCGTCAACACGCCCGAGCGTCCTTGCAACCCGCAGCGCGCCTGCCGCGTTGCCCATATGACGCAAATTCTCCTGCGGGGTTCGTCCGTATTGACAGCTGCGCCGCGGGCGCAGCACTAGAGGACGATTCGCTCGACCGGGGAAACGACCAGAGCCACCAAAGCCGGAGAACAAACGCCATGGCCGTCAGGATCGCAATTTCAGGGTTCGGCCGCATCGGACGCAACGTGCTGCGCGCCATCGCGGAGGCGAAGCGCAAGGACCTCGAGGTGGTCGCCATCAACGACCTCGTCTCGGCCAAGGACAACGCGCATCTCCTCAGGTACGACTCGGTGCACGGCCCCTTCCCCGGCACCGTGAAGGTGGAGGCCAATTCGATCGATGTCGGGAGCGGGCCCATCAAGGTGCTGGCCGAGCGCGACCCCAGGAAGCTGCCCTGGAAGGAATTGGGCATCGACATCGTGCTGGAATGCACGGGCATCTTCACCGACCGCGAGAAGGCGGCCCAGCACCTGGAGGCCGGCGCCAAGCGTGTGCTGGTCTCGGCGCCCTCCAAGGGGGCGGACCTCACCGTCGTCTACGGCGTCAACCACAACAAGCTGACGGCGGAGCACAAGGTGGTGTCGAACGCCTCGTGCACCACCAACTGCCTGGCCCCGGTGGCCAAGGTGCTGAACGACCTCGTCGGCATCAAGTCGGGGTTCATGACGACCATCCACGCCTACACCAACGACCAGAGCATCCTCGACCAGGCGCACAAGGACATGCGTCGCGCCCGCGCCGCGGCGATCAGCATGATCCCGACCTCGACCGGCGCCGCCGCGGCCGTGGGCCTCGTGCTGCCCGAGCTCAAGGGCAAGCTCGACGGCACCGCCATCCGCGTGCCGGTGCCCAACGTGTCGGTGGTCGACCTCAAGTTGATCCCGGGCCGCGAGACCAGCGTGGAGGAGATCAACAAGGCCATGGAGCACGCCGCCGCCCAGGAGCTGAAGGGCGTCCTCGGGGTCACCAGCGAGCCCCTCGTCTCCGTCGATTTCAACCACAACCCGATGTCGGCGACCTTCGACCTCACGCAGACACAGATCGTCGACGGCCGGCTGGTGCGGGTGCTTGCCTGGTACGACAACGAGTGGGGCTTCTCCAACCGCATGGCCGACACCGCCGTCGCCATGGCGAAGGTGATGTAATGGTGTCAGACCCCTCCGCCCCGGCGACGGGCGGGGCTGACACCGTGGCAACAGGCAATGGGCGGCGCCGCCAGCTCCCACGCTCGCCTCGGCGCGCAGGCGCAATGGTCGGACCCAGAGGGTCTGACACCGCCGCGACGGCAGGTTTCTTCACAATGTCAAAGAGCGCGGCGCGGCGCGCCGGTCGCTCGCGCTCGGGCGGGCGACGAGCGAATTGTAACGGGGTTGCAACCGGCCGGGAGAACGACGGCGCCTGCCTCATGCTGCCAGCGTTAATACCGGGTGAATCGCCGCCCAGGCCATGAGCAGCTGGCGCCCGTGTCTTGCGGGGGACACGGGGGCGCGCGAGCGTGTATTCTGCCCACAGGGGTGAGCTGACCCCTGCGCCCGACTGCGGCACTTCGGCCTCCAGGCCCGAGGCGAAGGACCGCTGCGGCGTGGCGCCTCGATTGCATGGGGGGCTCCCATCGGATTGGAGGGGTCCCAGCCGCTGGGAGCTGGTTGTGCGCGAAGGAAGCTGGCATGTCTGAGGAGGACGTGTTCGCCGACAGGTCTCAGCTCATGGCTGACCTCGACATGATCGAGATCTTCCGATGGTACCGCATGGTCTTTGCAGAGCGGCTGGTGAGTGCGAGCACCTCGCAGAACGAGGAGCTGCTCTCCACGCTGCGGCTGGAGGCGACCTACCAGCTGGCGGAGTTCTACTACGTGCTGAAGGCGCGCGAGCTCCAGTCGGAGAGCCAGATCAAGATGCTGGCGGAGCTGCACAACGGCTACATCGCCGATCTGACCAAGGACCAGGCGAAGATGGAGCGGCTGGGCCTCAACAAGGACCGGCTGTTGAATGCCATGTTCACGGCCGACACCCTGCCGCGCCTCTTGCAGAACTGGCGCGAGCGGCCGGGCGCCTTCGACCAGTCGAATCTCGCCCGCCTGCTGGCGATCGTGATGTCGGCGGAGACCTGCCGCAAGGTGGTGGTCGCCTGCGCCGATGTGGGGCTGCTGCTGCGCGAGCGGACGAGCTACGGGACGATCATCATCGTGTCGACCGGCAGGCTCGAGAGCATTCTCGGCGGCTGCCTGCGCGAAGCGCGGCAGCGCATTTCAGGCCTTTCTCGAGAAGCTACAGCCGAAGGAGCCATAGTTGTGACTTTGCACCGGTGCGCCGGCCTCCTGTTCGCCGCCTTGGTGTCGGCGGCTGCCGCCCAGGCGGATGTCAAGGGCGTCACAAGCCCGCCCACCTTCACGTCCGAGGAGATGGAGCTCATCAACCGCGACTCGCGGCTGATGCGCGCCACCAAGGCGTGCGCCTGGCGCCTGCGGCGGGCGCTCGACCTTCTGGACGCCATCAAGCAGGGCGCAGCGGGCCGCGCGCAGGTGCCGGCGGAGCCGGTGCTGTGCACGCCGCCCGAGGAGGACAGCGGCCGTGCCTCCGGAGAGGGGCCGTTCGACCTCCTGCAGATCCTCAAGGAGGCGGCGGGGCAGCAGACCAACCGCTCCATCGAACTCGGCCGCTAGTACTCCCACCCTGACGTTTGACCTCGGCTGCCCCTCGCGGCGCTGGCGCGGAGGGGGTTCCCATCGATTTGGAGGCCTCCCAGGCGATGGGAGGCCGGCAAGCGCCCGGAACATTTCGCGGGCGGGGAAGCGACGATACTCTGGGCAATGCCGTTCGCGAGCGGCGTTGCGATCGGTTGAAGCGATCGGTTCACGAAATCACAGGAGCGACCAATGCCAGTCCGCAACATTGCCTGCACCATGATCCTGGCCAGCGCCTTCGCTTGCAGCGGCCTTCCGGCCTCATTGGCCTGCGCCGCGGAGCCCTCCGCCGGCCTGCACCCGGTGTTCGACTTCAAGGACGAGGCGCCGTTGACGCGCGATTTGCGCCCGGGACCCGGCACGCCCGGCCACCAGAAGGCGCGCCCGCACGTGACGCTGCGGCCGAGCTCGCCGGTGGTCCGCATCGGGGCACCCATCGACTTCGAGCTCGGCTCCGATGTCGACGGCTTCGCGCATATCTACGTGGTGAGCGCATCGGGCCGCGTGCAGGTGTGGATGGAGAACGCACCGATCACTGCCGGTCAGCAGACGGTGTTTCCGACCCGGGGCCAGATCACGGCCGCCGCCCCGGCCGGCCGCGACGACATCGTGCTGGTCGTCACCAGGGAGCGCATCAAGGGCTTCCTCGGCTACGGCCCGATCCGTACGCCGCGCGACCTCGACTACGATCCCTCGAGCTTCAAGCAGGCGGTGAGGGAGAGGTTCGAGGAGCTGCCGCGCCGCGACTGGGGCCATGCCCGCGCGCTGGTGCAGGTCGTCAAGCGGACGCGGCCCGCCGGCAGCGCGTGGGACTGGGACTCCGGCAAGTGGCAATGACGCCCGAGCGGCGTCCGGCGTCGCGGCCAGCGCTGCCGACGCCGGTGCCGCCCGCGCGCGAGGTGGATGGGCTTTTTGGGCACCTGATTCTGAGGGGACGCATCATGGCAAGGCAGCGGTTCGGGTGGCATGCCCTGGCGATGGCTGTGGGGTTGGGGACGGCCGGCATAGGGGTCGACACCGCCGGCGCCCAGAGCCTCGTCCCGGGCAGCGTCGACGACGACGCGCTGCTCTATCAGCGCCAGCTCGATCTCAGCCTCAATCCGACACGCATCGAGAAGGCGGCCCCGTCGGTTGCCGACACCGAGAACGAGGCCTTCGTCGAGAGGTCCCTGCAGGCCCTCGTTCCCGAGTACGACGGCACCGGCGAGCCGCGCTCGCGCGTCGTGCACGGCACCGCATCGAACCCCGGCGAGTGGCCGACCGCAGTGAGCCTCAACATTCTGAAGGAAGGCGCGCGCGGCGGCTCGCTGTGCGCCGGCACCGTGATCGACTCGCGCTGGATCCTGACGGCGGCGCACTGCGTGTTCGCCAAGAGCGCCGGCGGCGTGAAGGGATTGCGCGCCGTGACGGCGTTCGCAAAGAGCAATGTCCCGCATTCCGGCGAGGCGCGGCGCGTCAAGTCGGTGGTCGTGCATCCGCAGTTTCGTGCGGTTGCGCGCGCCGACAAGGGCGCGGGCCTGATCAACGACGTTGCACTGCTCGAGCTCGAGACGCCGACGTCGGCGCCGCGCCAGAAGCTGGCCGCTGTTTCCGGCCAGTCGGCTTTCCTGGCGCCCGGCACGACGATGACCGTCATAGGCTGGGGTCTCACGAAGCCGCGCGGGCCGGAAGCAAAACAGGACCGCAAGTATCTCTCCGAGGTTCTCCTGAGGGCCAATGTCCCGGTGCCCCATCGCAACGCCTGCGAGGCCTTCCTGGGCTTCGGCGGAGCCCCGAGCGAGTCCGTGTTCTGCGCCGGCGACGGCAAGGGCGGCGCGGATTCCTGCAACGGCGACAGCGGCGGCCCCATCTTCGCCAAAGGCCCCGCCGGGGAAGCGATCCAGATCGGCGTGGTGAGCTGGGGGGACGGCTGCGCCGTGCCCGGCACCTACGGCGCCTACGCCACCATCCCCCACTTCCAGCAGTGGATCGCCAAGTACGTATCGAAGGCGCAGTGGGCAGTGCCGCGCGATCTCGAGTCCGCTTTGGAGAACATCGCGGCGGTCGAGCCGGGCGGTCCGCCCGCGCCGCACGGACAGGTCACGGCCGATCTCCGAGTGGGCCGATGCGAGGGCACCAGCGCTCTGGTGCTGAAGTCCGATGCTGCGGCGGCCGCGAACAAGGTCAAGGTCGGCTCGTGCCTCATCGTGCAGGTGACGAGCGGCGCCACCGGCCACCTCGTGGTCTTCAACCGCGACGCCAAGGGTGACACGCGCCAGATCTTCCCCAACAAGTGGAGCAGCGGCACGCTGTCCGGCCAGGCGAAGACCCGCGTGCGGGCCGGCCAGGTCGTCACCGTCCCCGGGCCGGCGGACGGCTTCCAGTTCGAGATCAGGAAGGAATCGCCGCGCGGACGCAACGAGATCATCGCCATCGTCGTGCCCGAAGGCGCCGACCTGCCCGAGATCACCAAGCAGTTCGAGGACATGCGGGCCATCGACCACTTCGACGACGTGCTCGGACGCATCGCCGCCAAGACGCGCCGGATCGAGGTCACGCCGCGCACACCCCGGGCGGTCGGCTCGCGGCAATTCGATATCGTAGACTGAAGCTCGATCGTGCGCCTGAACCCATGCGATTTTGCGTATCCATCATTGTCACCACCACCCGATCGGAAGGATGAGCCAATGTCCAGATCTCCCCTGACGAGGTACTCCCTGGCGCTCGCTGTCGTGGGGCTGGCGCTCGGCGTCCGGGCCGCCGCAGCCGAGACTCCGGAGGATCTGGCTCGCGACCTCAGACCGTCGCAGCGGCCGCTGTTCGAGCTCGGCGGCACCAGCAAGCAGGACAGCGTGGCGCTCGATGCCTGGATCGACAACCCGGAGGGCGTCTATTCGGTCGGACAGAGGCTCAAGGTGTACGTGCGGCCGAAGGAGACCTCCTACATCACCGTGCTCAACGTCGGCTCGAGCGGCCGCGTGGCCGTGATCTTCCCCAACCACTATCAGCGCAACATGCGCGTGCGGGCGGGCGAGACCGTCCGGATCCCGGCCGAAGACTCAAACTGGCATATCGACGTGGCCGGCCCTGCGGGCATCGAGGTCATCAAGATCATCGCCTCGCGCGAGCCCTTGCGGCTGCGCGAGTTGGAGCGGCTCGCCGGCACCTCGGAGGACCAGCCGCTCGTGTCGCTCGACCGGTCCGGCGAGGAGGTCGCGCGCGATCTCGTGCCTCAGCTCAAGAGCAAGACGAGCAGCTCCGTCATCATACCCGGCGGGGTGAAGAGCCTCCTGGTGCGCGTCGTCCAGCGCGGTGGCCAGCTCGAGCGCCCCGGATCGCGCGAGGTCCCCGGCGCGTTCGGGCTCACGCTGCGGCCCGAGCGGCCGGTCTACAAGATCGGAGACACCGTGCGCGTCGCCGTCGCCGTCGAGAAGGACTGCCCCCTCTCCCTCATCAGCCTCGGCACCAGCGGCCAGGCCGTGCGCCTGGTTCCCAACGAGCTCCAGCCGGACAACGTGATCCGCGCCGGGCAGTCCGTGCTCGTCCCCTCGATCCGCTCGCCGGTCCAGTTCAAGGCGCGCGGGCCCGCCGGCAATTTCGATGTCGAGCGGGTGTCGGGCTGGTTTCTCATCACCAATCGAGCGAGCCCCCGACTTGAACGGAGACATGGCTTGAACGGAGACATGGCTTGAACGCAGGCGTGGCTTGGCGTTGCGCCTGAAAGAGCGTCACGCGGCAACCAGCCAGGAGACCATTCACATGCGCACGGTCCGTTCGTTCCTCGCCGCCCCGGCGGCCGGGCTGGGAGCCCTGATGCTGGTGGCGGCCTTCGGCGGCAGCCCGTTGCCGGCGGCAAGAACGGCCGTCGCCAGCGAGACGCGCGATCTCGCCGAGAGCATGAACAAGCTCGGCGGCGCGCTCATCGGCGCGCTGGCCGGCAAGAGCAGCAACGAGACCGTCATCGTCTCGCCCTATGGTCTCGGCTCCGCCCTGCACCTGCTCTCCTTCGGCGCTGGCGGCAAGGCGCAGCGGGCCCTGCGCGACAAGCTGCTGCCGTCCGGCTTCGAGGCGGTGCAGCAGGTGGAGGGCCTGATCACGCTGAAGCGCCAGGTCCTGGGCGCCAACACGGACAAGGTGAAGCTGACGGTGGCGAGCGCGGTGTTCGTCCCGGAGGACGCCAGGCCCTGGTCGCAGTTCGTCGGGACCGCGCTCGGCGTGTTCGACGCCGTGCCCGAGGCACTCGACTTCGAGGACGAGGCGGCCGTGACGCGCATCAACGCCTGGGCCAAGCAGGCGAGCGGGGGGCTCATCCCTAAGATCGTCGAGCGGCTCGACGCGCAGTCGCGCTTCGTGCTCGCCAACGTCGTCTATTTCAACGGCGCCTGGGCGACCGCCTTCGAGCCGGAGCGCACGGCCAAGGCGCCCTTCACGCGGGTCGACGGCTCCAAGCGCGAGGTCGCCATGATGGATGCGACGATGGCGGTCGAGTTTGCCGAGCTCGACAAGCTGCGGGCCGTCTGGCTTCCCTACGACGGCAACGAGGTGGCGATGTTCATCATCGCGCCCGGCGAGCAGCAGAGCCCCGACGCGGTTGTGGAGGCCCTGAAGCGCAAGTCGCTCGGCGAGCTGATGGCCGAGGCGCAGAAGAAGCGGCGCACGGTCGCCCTCCAGGTCCGCCTCCCGCGCTTCCGCGTCGAGAGCAAGCTCGATGTCACCGGTGCTCTCTCCGGCCTCGGCCTCGAACCCGCATTCGCCGCGCGCGCCAACTACAACGCCATCAACAGGCTGGGCAACGCCCCGTCGCGGGTGACGCACCGGGCGGTGCTCGAGGTGACCGAGGCGGGCACGAAGGCGGCGGCCGCGACGACCATCGCCGCCGACCGGTCGCTGTCGGCCAAGCCGTCGTTCTCCGCCGATCGCCCGTTCGCCATCGCCATTGTCCACAGGCCGACCGGAGCCGTGCTGTTCGCCGGCTACATCGCCGATCCGGCCAACGATCCCGGCCCCGTGTCCACGGAGCCGAAGGCGGTTCGTTGAAGCCGATTGCCTCGAGAGAGACATTGCCATGCAGGTACTTGGGATCAGCAAGCGTCTTGTCGCTGGACTGGCACTCGCCGGTGCGGTCTCGCACTGGGCCGCTGCGCAAGCGCCGCCGGAGCCGTGCCAGGCCCTGTGGAGGGACCTCGGGACTGCCGCCAGGACGCGCAACCTGGACGCGGCCGAGGCGGCCAATCGCAAGCTCCAGACCGGGCGGGGCTGCAACCCGCTGCGCAGCAACGCCAAGGCGGTGATGCTCGACCTCCACCGGCAAGAGGATCACCGGCTGCAAAAAGCGGGCGCCGCTTCCACCGAGCGGCTCGCGGGCCTGAAGGCCGCCCTGGTGCGCTACGGGAAAAAGGACGATTGGCAGGTGCGCCTCACGATCGCCGATCTCGAGCGGCAGCTGGCCGATGCCGGCGGCAACCCCGGCACCTACGGGGGCGTGAGCCTGGCCTATTACGAAGTCGTTGCGGGCCGTCGAGGAGACGCCGCCATCGCGGTCGCGACCGTCGCCGGCCGAGCTGGAGCGGATCGGCATGCTGGCCTATCAGTACCAGGCCCGCTCTCCGACGCCTGTGAAAAGTCGCGCGCTTTACAGCCGCGAGGCGCGCCGGATATTTGTGGGACGCACGCCGGTTCCTCTCCAGTTCGTCTACAACGAGGACAACCTGACGGAGCTCGGAAAGGCCGAGGCCGAGCGGATGGCCAAGGTTCTGCAAGAGGAGAAAAACCCGCGCATCCATCTCGTAGGGCACACCGATCCGAAGGGATCAGAGTCCTTCAACGACAGGCTTTCCCGGCTGCGTGCAGCGGCCGTCAAGAGGTTCCTGATCGAGCGCGGCTACCCCCCCGATCTCATCACCATCGAGGGACGCGGCAAGCGCGAGGTCGAGACCTTCATGCGCAAGATCGTGGACGCGGACCGCATCCCGGAGCCCGACATCCACCAGATCCTGCGCCGCGTAGAGATCGTCTGGAAGCGGTAATGCTCCGCGTCGTCTACGCGATACCCGCACGCGGGGAGAGGGACCGGGCGAGCGGGCTTCCTCTTGCCCCGCGGATCCTTGTAGCGGACCGCCTCCGGGTTGGTTTGAATGGGTCAGAGCGGTAGGCCCTTGTTTGGAGATTGGACGCCGGGGGAGCCATGTTGAACCGACGCCTGTTTCTCGGCGGGCTGTGCGCCAGCCTGCCGGTCATCGCCCTGCCGGGTGCCTTGCGCGCCCAGGCTCAGCGCCCGCGCCTGCACGCCATGGTCGTCGGCATCAACAAGTATGCCGGGGCAGGACCCAGCGGCAAGGTTCCCGATCTCGAGGGCTGCATCAACGACGCCAACGACATCGCCCGGCAGGTCGCGCGGCTCGATCCCAACGTCCGCGTCCTGGGCGTCAAGGACGAGCCGGTGACCCGCGCCACCTTCTCCTCCGCCTGGCAGAGCATGCTGGCCGCCGCCCGCAAGGACGACACCCTGCTCCTCACGTACGCGGGGCACGGGGGCCAGATCGCCGAAGCCTGCGCCGGCAGCGAGGACGACAAGCTCGACGAGACGCTGATCCTCACCCACTTCGACGTGAGGCATACGGCGGACAAGGTCGAGCACATCATCGACGACGAGCTGGCGGTGCTTTGGGCCGCGGCCGCAGAGAAGGGCGTGCGCGTCGTGTTCATCGCCGACAGCTGCTTCTCGGGTACGGTGTACCGCACCGTCGAGCTGGCGGATCGCAAGCGGTACCGCACGATCCGCTCCTATCGGGTGGCGCCCGGCGGCGCCGCCCCCGTGTCGTGCCTGGTGACGCTGCCGGAGGTGCCGCCGAACCTGCTGTTCATCGCCGGCTCGCAGGAGAACGAGGCGGTTCCGGAGATGGAGCTCCACGGCGTGCGGCGCGGCGCGCTCAGCGTGGCGGTCGCGAGGGCGCTGGAAGGGGGCGCTGACCTCAACCGGGACGGCATCATCACGGGCGACGAGCTGGCCGACTTCGTTCTGAGCTACGCGCATGCGCTCGGCGACTCCAGCCAGCATCCGACCGCGACGTTTCACGGCGCCAGCAGGTCGACGCCCGCCGACGTCGTCGGTGCTTCCGTGCGCGGCACGCTGGTGGTTCTGCGGGAGCCGTCGTCCACGGCGGCGCCGCCGGTCGTGCACGGACCGGTGCCTCCCCCGCCGCTGCCGCCCGTGCGGCTGCAGATCCGAGGTCTGCCTGCGGCCGAGCAGGCCCGCATCACCGCGTCGCTGGCGCATGCAACCGTCGTCGGAGAGAGAGAGCCGGCGCCGCTGATCTGGCATGCGGCCCGGCGGCTGGTGTTCAACGATCAGGGGATGCGGATCGCCGAGGAGATCGGCCCCGGCGATCTGCAGCATGTCGTCGACCGCCGGCGGCTCATGGAGCGCATCATCCAGATGTCGGCAGGGCGCGGCCTCGGCGTGAGGATCCATCTCCCCGGCCAGGAGACCGCCGCCGAAGCGAGCGTCGCCGACGCGACGCACAGGGCGGGCACCGAGCTCGACATCAGGATCAGCGGTGTCAGGCAGGGTCACTACTTCGCCGTCGTCAACTTCACCGGCAACGGCAAGGTCGAGCTGGCGGCGCCGCCGCCGCTCGGTCCCGGGGTGGCCGCGCATGTGCAGGCCAGGGGTGCCGAGATTCCGCCCGTCAAGGTGAGGGTGCGAGCCCCGTTCGGTGCCGACCACGTCGTGGTCGTCGCCGGCCAGCGCCGCCTCAGCCACCTGATGCCGGCGATCGTGAGGGCCGACGACCAGTACGCCGTCGCCGCCGTGCTGGAGGCGCTCGATCGGGAGGCGGCCGGCCAGACGCTGCAGGCCGGCTTCAAGGGCATCTACACGACACGCGCGTAGCGCGTGGGCCGTAGCCCAACGGCCCGGGTCGATACCGCAGCGCAACATAGTGCTCCGCTCACGTTGCTGTGATGGGCGGGTGGACGGCGGCGATTGCCGTATTGACGGCACGCACGCCAGTCTATGCTCCCGACAACTGATATCGCAGGCAATGCGAAGGCCCGTGTGGCGCGGAGGAGGAAGTAATGGCCAGACTGACAATCAACGGACAGTCTCACAACGTCGATGTCCCTCCCGACACCCCGCTGCTGTGGGTGATTCGGGAGAATGTCGGCCTGACCGGCACCAAGTATGGCTGCGGCATCGCACAATGCGGCGCCTGCACCGTGCACATCGACGGGCAGGCGGTCCGCTCGTGCTCGCTGCCCGTCAGCGCCGCGGAAGGCAAGCAGATCACCACCATCGAAGGGCTCGCCGCGGGCGGATCGCTGCACAAGGTGCAGCAGGCCTGGATCAACCACGACGTGCCGCAGTGCGGCTACTGTCAGGCCGGCATGATCATGGCCGTCGCGGCCCTGCTGAGGCAGAAGCCCAAGCCCACCGACGCCGAGATCAACGACGCCATCACCAACATCTGCCGCTGCGGCACCTTCCAGCAGGTGCGCGCGGCGATCCACGCCGCGGCCAGCGCGTGAGGGGGAGGAAGCCATGACCCAAGTCAACCAATCCCTTCAGATCGACCGGCGCTCGTTCGTGATCGGCACCGCGGCGGTGGCCGGCGGCGGCCTCGCGCTCGGGTTGAACATTCCATTCGGCGGCCCGGATGCCGCGCATGCCCAGGGCGCCGTGCCCGAGATCAACGCCTGGGTCGTCATCAAGCCCGACGACACCGTTGTGGTCCGCGTGGCTCGCTCCGAGATGGGCCAGGGGTCGATCACGGGCCTCTGTCAGCTCGTCGCCGAGGAGCTGGAATGCGACTGGTCGAAGGTCACCTACGAGTATCCGACGCCGGGCGAGAGCGTGAAGCGCAAGCAGGTGTGGGGCTCGTTCTCGACCGGCGGCAGCCGCGGCATCCGCACCTCGCACGAGTATGTGCGCAGGGGCGGCGCAGCGGCTCGCATGATGCTGGTCCAGGCCGCGGCCAATGAGTGGAAGGTGCCGGCAGCAGAGTGCACCGCCGCCAACGGCGTCATCACCCACACCGCCTCCCGCCGCACCGTCAGGTTCGGACAGGTCGCGGAGGCGGCGTCCAAGCTCACGCCGCCCACCGACGTGCCGCTCAAGGACCCCAAGACCTGGAGGATCGCCGGCAAGCCCCTGAAGCGGCTCGACACCGCCGACAAGGTGACGGGCCGGCAGGTCTACGCCTCCGATCTCAAGCTGCCCGGCATGCTCAACGCCGCGATCAAGGAGAGCCCGGTGTTCGGCGGCAAGGTCACGAGCTACGACGCCGCCAAGGTCACGGGGCTCCCGGGCGTGCGCCACGTCCTCAAGGTCGGCGACACCGCGGTTGCCGTGGTGGCCGACACCTGGTGGCAGGCCAAGACCGCGCTCGATGCGCTGCCGGTCGTATGGGACGAGGGCCCCAACGCCAACGTCTCCAGCGCCTCGATCGCCGCCATGCTGGCGGAGGGCCTCAACGCCGAGCAGGCCTTCGTCGGCAACGAGGCGGGCGACGCCAAGAAGGCGCTGGCAAGCGCGGCGAGACGGGTCGAGGCGGTCTACTCCTACCCGTTCCAGAACCACGCCACCATGGAGGTCATGAACTGCACGGCGCGCTACACGCCCGACAGGTGCGAGGTGTGGGCGCCGACGCAGGACGGCCAGGCCACGTTCGCAGCGGTGCTCGCCGAATCGGGTCTGCCTGCCGACAAGTGCGAGGTCTACAAGATCAACCTCGGCGGCGGCTTCGGCCGGCGCAGCGGCCTGCACCAGGACTGGGCGCGGCAGGCCGTACGCATCGCCAGGCAGGTTCCCGGGGTGCCGGTGAAGCTGCTGTGGTCACGCGAGGAGGACATGCGCCAGGGCCGCTACCACCCCGTCATGCAATGCAAGCTGGTGGGAGGCTTCGACGCCAACAACAACCTGGTCGCACTGCACATGCGGCTCTCGGGCCAGTCGATCCTCTCCGCGGTGCTGCCGCAGGTGGTCGAGAAGGACAAGGGACGCGACGCGCTCGTGTTCCAGGGCGTGACGTCGCCGAACCTCCTCGGAGGGGAGTATCAGCTGGGCTACACCGTGCCGAACCTGCTGATCGACCATGCGATGCGCAACACGCACGTGCCTCCGGGCGTGTGGCGCGGCGTGAACATCAACCAGAACTGCATCTTCATCGAATGCTTCATGGACGAGCTGGCCCAGGCCGCCGGTCAGGACGAGCTCGAGTTCCGCCGCAGGCTGATGGCGAACCATCCCAAGAACCTCGCCGTCCTCAACGCCGTGGCGGAGCGGATCGGCTGGGGCAAGCCTCCCCCGCAAGGGGTGCATCGCGGTCTCGCCCACTTGAAGGCGTTCAACGCCTACGTGGCGGCCGCGGCGGAGGTGTCCGTGGAAGGCAACAACCGGATCAAGATCCACCGCATCGTCGCGGCGACGGATCCGATCTACGCCGTCAACCCGGCGCAGATCGAGCGCCAGGTGGCGGGCTCGTTCGTCTACGGCCTCTCCGCCCTGTTCTACCAGGAGTGCACGGTGGAGAAGGGCCGCATCGTGGAGGGCAACTTCGACACCTACGACTCGATGCGCATTGCGCAGATGCCCCCCGTTGAGACGATCGTCATGCCGAGCGGCGGCAGCGACCCCTGGGGCGGCATCGGCGAGCCCACCATCTGCGTGGCGGCGCCTGCCGTGCTCAACGCCTACGCCAAGGCGACGGGCCGGCGCATCCGCTCCATCCCGCTGAAGAACCAGCGCGTGCGGATGGTGTAAGCTTGCGGGGTCAGACCCCTCGCCTCCAACCTCGAAACAGAGCACGAGGTCGAGCGCGAGGGGTCTGCTCCCCTTTGCAGCGGTCGGCCATGAGCGCGGCGCGTCTCCTTGTTGCCATCGCGATTGCCGTCGCCTGGGCCGGCGCGGCGTTCTCGGCCGCGCCCGAGCCGCCGCCGGGCGCATCGTCCTGCTCGGGCTGCCATCCAGCCAATGCGAAGGTCGATACCGCCGTGCCCCGACTCGCCGGGCGCAAGGCGGCCGACATCGTCTCGCAGATGCAGGCCTTCAAGACAGGCGAGAAGGCTGCAACGGTGATGGGCCGCATCGCCAAGGGGTTCAGCGATGCGGAGGTCGAAGCCATCGCCGCGTGGTATGCGCAGCAGAAGTGACGGGCCGGAGAAGGTCATGACGCCAAGACGGGTGACCCGCCGCCAGCTCCTCGCCTCCGCCGCAGGGGCCACGGCCAGCGCGCTCATGGGGGCGCCGGCCCTGGCGCAAGCCGCGCCGCGCGTGGTCGTGGTCGGCGGCGGCTTCGCGGGAGCAACGGCTGCGCGCGCACTGAAGAAGGCCGACCAGCGCATCGCCGTGACCCTCGTGGAGGCGAGCCGGACATTCACGGCCTGCCCCTTCAGCAACCTCGTGATCGGTGGCCTGCGCGAGCTCGCGAGCCAGCAGTTCGGCTACGACAAGGTCGCAGCCGACGGCATCCAGGTCGTCCTCGCGACGGCCACTGGCGTCGATCCTCAGAGACGCACGGTGGCGCTCGGCGACGGCGTCAGCCTCGCCTACGACCGCCTCGTGCTGGCCCCCGGCATCGACCTGCGCTGGGACGGGCTGCCCGGCTACACCGAGGCGGCGGCCGAGAGGATGCCGCACGCCTGGAAGGCCGGCGCGCAGACGGCCCTGCTGCGGCGCCAGCTCGATGCCATGGAGGACGGCGGCGTCGTCATCATGGCGGCTCCGGCCAATCCGTTCCGCTGCCCGCCGGGCCCCTACGAGCGCGCGAGCCTCATCGCCCACTACCTGAAAACCAGGAAGCCCAGATCGAAGCTGATCGTCCTCGACGCCAAGGACCAGTTCTCCAAGCAGCGCCTGTTCCAGAGCGCCTGGAAGGAGCTCTACCCCAACCATCTGGAGTGGGTGGGGCTGTCGCAGGGCGGCAAGGTCACCGCGGTGGATCCGGCCGAGATGACGCTCGTCACCGACTTCGGCAGGCACAAGGCCGCGGTGGCCAACGTGATCCCGCCGCAGAAGGCGGGCCGCATCGCCGAACTCGCCGGCGTCGCCGACCGCACCGGCTGGTGCCCGATCGATCCCGTCACGTTCGAATCCAGGCTCGCGCCCAACATCCACCTGATGGGCGATGCCATCATCGCCGGCGCCATGCCGAAGTCGGCGTTCTCGGCCAACGCCCAGGCCAAGGTGTGCGCCGCCGCCATCGCCAAGCTGCTCGCCGGCGAGGCGGCCGCAGAGCCGAGGCTGATCAATACCTGCTACAGCATCGTCGCTCCCAACTACGGCATCACCGTCGCCGGCGTCTACCGGCCGGTCAACGGGGTTCTCACGGAGGTGCCGGGGTCAGGCGGCGTGAGCCCCGGCGATGCGCCCCGCTCGCTCCGCACACAGGAGGCCCTGTTCGCGGAAGGCTGGTTCAACACCATCACCGGCGAGGTCTTTGGTTGAGCCCATGCGCCCATCGCGCGTCGCGTGCCACGATGCTCCTTGCCCTCTGGGCTGCATCGCTCCCCGCCGCCGCGGCGCAGGAGCGGCTGCAGCCGTTCACCGTCGTCGGCGATGCGATCCCGGCCTCGCTGACCGGCGCCAGGGGCGATCCCGAGCGCGGCCGGGCGATCGTGACGAACCGCCATGTCGGCCTCTGCCTGCTCTGCCATTCGGGGCCCTTCCCCGAGGAACGCCTGCAGGGCACGCTGGCGCCCGACCTCAAGGGGGCTGGCGCGCGCTGGACGGAGGGACAGCTGCGGCTGCGGATCGTCGACGCAGCGAAGCTCAACCCCTCGACCATCATGCCGCCCTACTATCGCGTCGACGGCCTCAACCGCATTGCCCCGGCCTTGCGCGGTAAACCCGTGTTGAGCGCGGAGCAGATCGAGGATGTGGTAGCGTTCCTCGCGATGCTGCGGGAGTAGCTGAGGAGACGAGGCCAGGATGTCCGACAGCGAGCGAGAGAGGACGGCTTCGCGGCGCGACGTTCTCAAGATCGCGGGTGCCCTTGCGGCAGGCTGCGCTGCACCCGCGCTTGCCATCGGCCCCGCTGCGGCCACGCCCGCCGAGATGCAGGCCGCCGTGGCGGGTGTGGTCGGCGACGCGCGGCTCAACGTCGGCAGGGTCAAGCTCGACATTCCGCCCCTCGTCGAGAACGGCAACACGGTGCCATGCTCGGTGACGGTCGAGAGCCCGATGACCGCCGCCGACCACGTGAAGGCGATCCACGTCTTCGCCGAGCAGAACCCCCAGCCCTACGTGATCAGCGTGGCGCTGGGGCCGCGCGCCGGGCGCGCCAGCATCTCCACCCGCATCCGCTTGCGCGACACCCAGAACGTGCTCGCCGTTGCCGAGCTGTCGAACGGCACGTTCTGGTCGGACCGCGCCCATGTCATCGTCACCATCGGGGCCTGCCTGGAGGACGTTCTGTGATGGCACGCGCGCTCATCAACGCTCCGGCCAGAGCCAGGCGCGGGGAGGTCATCGAGGTCAAGACGCTGATCTCCCACGTCATGGAGAGCGGCTTCCGGTATACGAGCAGGGGCGAGGCGGTGCCGCGCGACATCATCACCGCCTTCACCGCCACCTACAACGGCGAGGAGGTCTTCCGCGCGCAGCTCCATCCGGGCATCGCCGCCAACCCGTTCATCACCTTCCACACGGTGGCGACCGAGAGCGGCACCATCGAGCTGAAATGGACCGGCGACAACGGCTTCTCCGCCACCGAGCGGATCGGGATCACGGTGGAATGACGCTTCCCACCCGTCATCCCGGAAGCCGACTACGGCGAAGGCCGGGGGAGGCTATCCGGGCCTCCACGGGCGAGTCGAGCCTCGCGAGGTCCCGGATCGGAGCGCTGCTCGCCTTCGGCTCGCATCGCCCAGGGAACCGCTGGCCGGGATGACGGGTAGGACATGAAGCGCCCCGCTGCATCCTTCGCCGCCGCCTCCCTGGCCGTCGCGATAGCCGTGTGCGGCGAGATCCCCCTCGCCGAGCGCCGCTCGTCCTACGAGCACATGAGCCCCGCGACCAAGGCCATGCAGGACGGCGACACCGACAACCCCGGCATGCTGTGGGTCCTGGACGGCGCGGCGCTGTGGCGCACGAAGGCGGGCGACGCGGGCGTCGCGTGCGCCGGCTGCCACGGCGAGCCGGAGACGAGCATGAAGGGCGTCGCCGCGCGCTATCCAGCCTACGATCCCGGACGGCGCACGGCGGTCGATCTCGCCGGCCGCATCGACATCTGCCGGACCGAGCGGCAGAAGGCGCCCGGGCTCGCGCGCGAGAGCAGGGACCTGCTGGCGCTGACGGCGCTGATCGCGCGCCAGTCGCGCGGGCTTCCCATTGGCAGCGACGACGCCGGATTGAAGCCCTTCATCGACGCCGGGCGCGCGCTCTTCGAGCGCCGGCAGGGCCAGCTCGACCTCGCCTGCGCCCAGTGCCACGACGACAACTGGGGCCGCAAGCTCGCCGGCATCACCCTGCCGCAGGGGCACCCGACCGGCTACCCGCTCTACCGCCTGGAATGGCAGACGCTGGGCTCGCTGCAGCGCCGCCTGCGCAACTGCATGATCGGCATGCGCGCCGAGCCCTGGGCCTACGGCGCGCCCGAGCTCGTCGCGCTGGAGACCTACCTGATGTGGCGCGCCCGCGGCCTGCCCCTGGAAAGCCCGGCAGTGCGGCCGTGAGCAGTCCCTACCACCAGAAGAACGGGCTGCCCCAGCCCTCCGGCGCGCGGTAGGAGGGTTGCCGGTAGCGCCCGCCATCGCGGGTGCGGGGCCGGCGTATCTTGAGCCCGCCTTGCGGCTCGTTGCTCATGAGGACGATGAAGTCGGTGCCCTTTGCCGTCTCCCGGCTGACCGGCTCGTCGGAGACGATCAGGGACGAGCCCGGCGCGATCACCTCCGATATGCGCTCCAGCGCCTCCTTGGGAATGGTGATCCGCTCGAGGGCCTGCTTGGCGCCGGCGAGGTCCGCGGCGAATGCCTCGGTGTGGCGCACGGCCCGTGCGCGCTTGCCGTCCGGCTCCGTTCCCTTGGCGCTGTGGTACATGGAAACGACACTCCAGCGCAGCTCGGAATCCGCCTTCGCATATCCCACGGCGGTAAAGACGTAGGTGCCGAGCGGAGTGTCGGCGTCGGCGATCGTGACGGGCGTCTCGAACAGGGGCTCGCGAGACTGCCGGACATAGAGGCGCTGCGTGCTCCGGCTGATCATGATGGAGATCGGCGCCAGCCTGCCTTGGGCCTCCCCGGCCTCCTGCAGAGCCGCCGCCCTGGCCGCCAGCGCCGCCCTCGCCTCCTCCACCGCCCGCGCGGTGAGCTCGCGTGCCGGCTGGATTTGCGCCTCCACCGCCAGCAGCTGCGCGCGCGCCTCCGTAAGGGCGGCTTCGGCCGCCGCCTTGGCGTCGCGCGCGCGCTCCGCCGCCTCGGTCACGGCATCGGCCGCCTGGACCGCGCGCGCGGCCTCGCGCAGGCGCGCCTCGGCCGTCGCCACGGCGGCCTGTGCCCGCCGCAGCGCCGCGGGGAGACGCGCTGCGTCCGCCTTCGCCTCGACGACCGCCCGCCTCGCCTCCTCCACCTTCTTGCCGGCAGCCTCGGCCTCGGCCGCCTTGGCTGCAGCGATCGACCGCAAGCCCTGGCGCTTGACCGGCGCAGCGTCGGTTGCCACCGCGTCGACGATGCCGGTCGAGGTCTTGTCGGCACCGTCGCGGCCCTTGCCGGGATCCAGCATCGCCGTGACCGGCGCCGTCTCCCCGGCCCGAGGCTGGAAGAGCGCGGGGTGAACGATCACGACGGGGCTGATGTCGTCGCCAACCACGATGACCCGCATGCCGAGCTTGGTGCGCCCGAAGAGCCGCTCCGAGAAGCCCATCGGCATGCGGATGCACCCGCCGGATGCCGCATGTCCCGGCAGGATGCCGGCGTGCAGTGCGATCCCGGACCAGGTAATGCGCTGCATGTAGGGCATCGCGGCGTCCAGGTAGACATTGGAGTAATGCTCGACCTTCTTCTCGAGCACGGTGAAGATGCCGGAAGGCGTCTCGTAGCCGGGCTTGCCCGTGGACACGGGCGATCTCAGCATCGGCCCATCCGCGTCGTAGACCGTGATGCGCTGCTGATTGATGGAAACCACCGCCATGAGGGGGGTGCCGGTCGGGCGGATGTAGGTCGCTTCCTCGCGCTTGCTTTCGCGCCGGCTCTTGGCGCTGGCATCTGTCGCCCAGGCGGCGATCAGAAAGACCGCTCCGGCGCCGGCAAACGCGGCCACCGTCAGTTTGAAGCTACGCCACGCACGCACATCGACACGCGCCATTTACCAAGCCCCTTCGAGCATCCTGAAGCCCCGCAGGACGTCTTATACGGCGTCCGCTAAGCGAGCGTTACCATCTCTTTGGGGCAGAAATTGCCGCAGCCGCCCGAGTCAACTCCGACACACTCCCCGGGTTTCGCTCCACCCGAGCGCGCTCGGCCTTCCCGGCACCGGAAGTGAAATATGCTTTCCGCGTGGCCAGTCTTCCGCAGCCCGCGCCGCGCGCATCGATTGATGGCAACCCCGCGGCGCGCAACCCAGCGGGCGCACGCAGCGCTCCAGACGCAACCCACGGCGAGCGCAATCGCGTCCGACAACGAGCGCAAGCCGGTGGCGGTGGCCGCCGGCGGAGCCCTGCTGGCTGGCGCCCGGACAGCAATGGGCCCCGGCTGGTAGGGGACAGCCGGGGCCCGCTGGGACAAGGCGGTGCGGGATTGCCAAACCGCGCCGCGGCGCATCTTCTAGCGTGATTCGCAACTTTTGGCTGTGATAATCTGAACCGCAACCTATTCCCGCGGCGCGGCAGCCGAGGCAGGCGGCAGCGGGTGCCGTCCTCCGAGCGGCGCGAACCCTGCCGGGGCGCTACCCGCAGTCTCGCCCGCTCGGGTCGGCGCGGTGCTGCCGCTGCTGCGCAAGGCGCGCGCCCATCGCACCACCCACCAGAGAACGGCAGCCTGCATCAGCGCGGAGACCACGCGCGGCATGAGCAGCTCGCCCCACGCATAGTCATCGGCGGCGAGCGCCATCACGGATTCCGAGACGAGCGCGGCGGCGAGGCCCGCAACGATGACGGGCAGCGCGCCACGATGGACGAGAACGACGGCAAGCACGATCCCTGCCTGAACGGGGTCGAGAAATGCGGCGAGCACGAAGCCGAGCGTTGCCATGGCGGACCTCCAGGATCCGCCCACCCCCGGTGATTCGTGTGGCGCAAATAAGATGTACTCTGATTATATGATAGAGGATGACACATCTGGCCTATCGGCATTCCGATAGCAGACAATACTGCTCGGGGCGGCCGGGGAGTATCTGAGGGACAGCTCGACGCCGGCCCGACACCGTCTGGAGCGCATTCTCGAAGATTGCCCCATTCCGCGGGCCATGCGCTGAGCCGGCGCGATCCCGGAAGATCGCCGTTTCGCTCCCGACGCCAATGCCGCACACACGCCATGGTGCAACAGGCGGATCACGGCGGGTGAACGAGATGCTGATCTCGAATCGTGGGGCCGCGCTTCTGCGCCGGCGTGGTGGCGTGCGACGGCAAGATCGCCGAGGTGGCCCCGATACTCTGTCGCCACATCAAGCGCGGCTGGACCGGCAAGCAGGCCGCCGACTACTGCAAGTCCAAGGGGTGGACATGGGAACGCGTGCACCCGGTCCTGTCGGGCCATGGGGCGAGGCAGGAGCCGCAAGCCCCAACCACATGCTTCGCTCGCCCTGGAGCTGTTGCGAGCTGAAGGGATACTGGAGGCTCGCGACAGCGCGCCGGACCTGCGTGGTGACGGCCACGCCGTGTCGCGGCGCGATGCCGTCCCGCTCGACCAGAAGGAACACCAGGACGAGGAGACGCCCGGCGTCGGGACACGCCCGCTGCAGCGCTCTCGGGGCGCCCGCCGCCCGTCTCAGTAGACGCGCGGCTTGGGCGGGAAGTAGCTGACCTCGTTGGTCATGGTGTGGGTGTGCACCGCTCGGTAGTCGATGCGCACCGTGTGGGCGGCCTCGTCGGTCCAGGCCAGCGTGTGCTTCATCCAGTTGGCGTCGTCGCGGTCGGGATAGTCCTCGCGCGCGTGCGCGCCGCGGCTTTCCGTGCGCCGCTGCGCGCCGACCACGGTGACGGCGGCCTGGACGATCAGGTTCTCGTACTCCAGCGTCTCGACGAGGTCGGTGTTCCAGATCAGCGAACGGTCGGTGGTCTTGAGGTCCGCCGTCTCCTTCCACACCTCCGTGATCTTGGCGACACCCTCCTCGAGCACCGGACCGGTGCGGAACACCGAGCAGTCGGTCTGCATGGCCTTCTGCATCTTGAGGCGCAGCGCGGCGGTCGGCGTGTCGCCTTTGGCGTAGCGGAGCTTGTCGAGCCGCGTCAGCGCGAGATCGGCGGCGTCGGCGGGCAAATCCGCCTGGGAGTTGCCGGGCTCGACGGTCCTGGCGCACTGCAGGGCTGCGGCACGGCCGAACACGACGAGGTCGATCAGCGAGTTGGAGCCGAGCCGGTTGGCGCCGTGCACCGACACGCAAGCGGCCTCGCCGACCGCCATCAGCCCCGGCACCACGTAGTCGGGATTGCCGTCCTTCAGGGTCAGCATCTCGCCCAGGTAGTTGGTCGGGATGCCGCCCATGTTGTAGTGGACCGTCGGCAGCACCGGCACGGGCTCGCGCCGCAGGTCGACGTTGGCGAAGATCTTGGCGGTCTCGGTGATGCCCGGAAGCCTCTCGCCCAGCATCTTCGGGTCGAGATGGTCGAGGTGCAGATAGATGTGGTCCTTCTGCGGCCCCACGCCGCGCCCCTCGCGGATCTCGATGGTCATCGAGCGCGAAACCACGTCGCGGGAGGCGAGATCCTTGGCGTGCGGCGCGTAGCGCTCCATGAAGCGCTCGCCCTCGCTGTTGGTGAGGTAGCCGCCCTCGCCGCGCGCGCCCTCCGTGATCAGCATGCCGGCGCCGTAGACGCCGGTCGGATGGAACTGCACGAACTCCATGTCCTGCAGGGGCAGGCCGGCGCGCAGGACCATGGCGTTGCCGTCGCCGGTCTGGGTGTGAGCACCCGTGCAGGTGAAGTAGATGCGGCCGTAGCCGCCGGTGGCGATGATGGTCTTCTTGGCGCGGAAGCGGTGCAGCGTGCCGTCGTCGAGACAGAGCGCAACCACGCCGCGGCAGCCGCCGTCCTGGTCCATCATCAGGTCGATGGCGAAGTACTCGACGAAGAACTCGGCCGACTGCTTGAGCGCCTGCCCGTAGAGGGTATGCAGCATGGCGTGGCCGGTGCGGTCCGCTGCAGCCGCCGTGCGCAGCGCCGGCGGCCCCTCGCCGAAGTGCGTGGTCATGCCGCCGAACGGGCGCTGATAGATGCGCCCGTCCTCGGTGCGGCTGAAGGGCACGCCGTAGTGCTCGAGCTCGTAGACGGCCTCGGGCGCGTTGCGGCAGAGATACTCGATGGCGTCCTGGTCGCCCAGCCAGTCGGCGCCCTTGACGGTGTCGTACATGTGCCAGCGCCAGTCGTCCGGCCCCATGTTGCCGAGCGCCGCGGCAACGCCTCCCTGGGCGGCAACTGTGTGCGAGCGGGTCGGAAACACCTTGGTGATGCAGGCGGTCTTGAGGCCGGCCTCGGCGCACCCCAGCGTGGCGCGCAAGCCCGCGCCGCCGGCGCCGACGATGACGACATCGTAGGGGTGGTCCGTCAGCGGATAGGCCTTGCCGTTGATCGCCGGCTTGGCCACGCCGTTGCCAGTGTGCTGCGCGTCTTCCCGGGCCATGCCGATCAAGCTCCAAACGTCAGCTTCAGCACCGCAAAAGCGCAGGTGAAGCCGATCAGGATTGCGAAAAACGAGTTCAACAGGAGCGCCAGCACCTTGAGTCCATCGGCATGCACGTAGTCCTCGATGATGGTCTGCATGCCGAGGCGCATGTGCACGATGCCCGAGAGCACCAGGAGCAGGAGGGGGATGGCGACCCACGGCAGGCCAAGCGTGCGCTTCACCGTGGCGTAGTCGGCGCCGGCGAGCGTGTAAAGGAGCCAGATCAGGAAGCAGACGAGCGCGATGTTGGCAACCGCCGTGACCCGCTGCATCCAGAAGTGCTCCGTGCCCCCCCTGGCGGACCCGAGGCCGCGGACCTTGGCGAGCGGCGTGCGCTGGCTCACGTCAGAGCCCTCCCTTGAGCGAGAGGCCTGCCGCCCACAGCGCTGCAGTCAGCGCCAGCGAGCCGACGATGGTCAGCCACGAGAGCGCATCGGCGGTGCGCGGATCGAGCCCGCGCCCGGTGTCCCAGAGCAGGTGGCGCATCCCGCCCAGCATGTGGTGGATGAGCGCCCAGGAATAGCCGGCGAGCACGAGCTTGCCGAGCGGGTGGCCGAAGATCGCGCTCACCGTCGCGAACGCCGGCTCGCCCATGGCGGCGGCAATCAGCCAGGCGGCGAGCAGGAGCGTGCCGAGATAGAGAGCCGCGCCGGTCAGGCGATGCACGATCGACATGACCATGTTGATCTGCAGCCGGTAGATGCCGAGATGCGGCGAGAGCGGACGTTCGACCGCGTGCTTGCTTTCGGCCATGGAGCTTGGCTCTCCTCGCATGGTTTGGCTGTGCTTGGGCTTGTAACGCCGAGCGGCAGGGGCGGCAATTGGCCTATTGTCTCAACGGCTATGCGCGACGCTGTCTGGTGTATTGTATACCAAGCTTGCTATGACTGTCCGATGCGCAGGCGATGCAGTGTGTTGCGAATCGGACGCCTGTTTTTCGATCAGCGCTATCTCTTTCCAGCCCATCGCGTGCCATCCGGATTGCAGCCTCAAAATCAAACGATTGAGATATTCGGTGCTCACCTCTGGCTCGCACTGTTGTCTAGTGTCGCGTCTCTGACAAAGCGCTCTGTCACGCCGGGACTCGTTCCTGGCATCCAGCCAGACGCGCGCTCCGAAACTCGCTTTGCGCTGGATCCCCGGCAACACAGGCCTTCGCCGGTGCAGGCAGTGCCGGGATGACAAAAACCGTGTGTTGGCGATGACTGGCGGTCCGCAGCGGATAGGCCAACTCGGCCGCGCTTGTGAAGGACCACGAAAGTTGTCCGGAAGCGCATTTGAATGCCCCTGGGGAACATCGCAAAGCGTCCGCGGTGCGGCTTGCTTCGACATTTCACAGTTTCTGGGTCGGTCGGAGATTTTCGCGTTCAGCGCGGCAGGACGAGCCAGAGGTCGAGGTCGAGCATCACGCCGTCTGCGTACTCGCCGGCAGCGTTTCGCAATGGGAAATCGGCGCAGCGGCGGTTCTTCGCGGCCACGAGGCGCACGCGCAGGGCGCCCACATCGCGCCGGCCGGCCAGCTCCGCCTTCTCCAGCACCTCCGACCAGGCGTAGACCGTATCGCCGCCGAAGCAGGGCGCCACGTGCCGCCCTGCGTTGATGGCCGCGATGTGGAAGGCGTTGGCAAGGCCGTTGAAGGAGAGCGCGCGGGCGAGCGAGATCACCACGCCGCCGTAGACCAGGCGGCGCTTGAACTGCCCCTCAGCCTGCTCTAGCTGATTGAAGTGCACCTTCGCCGTGTTCTGGTAGAGGCGCGTCGCGATCTGGTGCTCCGCCTCCTCCAGGGTCATGCCGTCGATGTGGTCGATCCTCTCGCCCACGGCGTAGTCGCCCCAGCGGTGCGGCGAGCCGGCGAGAGCAAAGTCGTAGCGCCCGATGTCGAGCTCGGGCACGGCGCCGCCCAGCAGCGAGGGATCGACGCGCTCGGCGGGCTTCGGCACCACGGGCTCGGGCGCCGGGGTTTGCGCGTCGCGCTTGCGCACCATCACCCAGCGCACGTAGTCGAGCACCGGATCGCCGCGCTGATTGCGCCCCCTCGTGCGCACATAGACGATGCCCGATGTGCGGTTGGAGCTCTCGCGCAGGCCGATCACCTCGGAGGTGGCACTCAGCGTTTCGCCCGGATACACGGGCCTCAGGAAGCGGCACTCCGCATAGCCGAGGTTGGCGATGGCATTGAGCGAGATGTCGGGCACGCTCTTGCCGAACACCACATGGAAGACCAGGAGATCGTCGATCGGCGCGCGCGGGTAGCCGATCGCCTTGGCGAGCTCGTCGGAGGACTGCACGGCAAAGCGCGGACCGTAGAGCCCGTTGTAGAGTGCGACATCGCCCCACGTGACAGTGCGCGGGGTGGCGTGGATGAGCACCTGGCCCACCGCGAAGTCCTCGAAAGTGCTGCCGCGCCGGGCCTTGCCCTCGCTCATGACGCCCTCGTCGCTGCGATCGCCTCGGCGATGGCCACGGTGCGGCGCGCCGTCTCGGCGTGCAGCAGCTCCACCATGCGGCCGTCCACCGTGATCACGCCTTTGCCCCGGTTCTGCGGCTCGTCGAACGCGGCGATGATCCTGCGCGCGAAGGCGACCTCGGCCTCGGGCGGGGCGAACACCTCGTTGGCGACCGCCACCTGATCGGGGTGGATCAGCGTCTTGCCGTCGAAGCCGAGCGCGCGGCCCTGCGCGCACTCGCGCCGGAAGCCCTCGACGTCCTTGAAGTTGTTGTACACGCCGTCGAGCACGTCGAGGCCATAGGCGCGCGCGGCGGTGACGGCGGCGGAGAGCCAGTAGAGCGCCTGCAGGCGGTCGCCGGACAGCTCGGCGCGCGTCTCCTTGACGAGGTCGTTGGTGCCCATCACCAGGCAGCCGAGCCGCGCGCCGGGCCACCGCGCCGCCGCCGCGATCTCGGCGAGGTTGAGGATGGCCGCCGGCGTCTCGATCATCGCCCACAGCCGCGTCCTCTCGGGCGCGCCGGCGCGCGTGAGCGCCTGCGTGGCCCGCTCGATGTCGGCGCCGCTGCCGGGCTTGGGGATCAGCACCGCATCGGGCCCGGCCGCTGCCGCCGCCTCCAGGTCCGCCTTGCCCCACGCCGTGTCGAGCGCGTTGACGCGGATGACCACCTCGCGCCCGCTGTAGACCCCGGCCGCCACGGCCGCGCACACCTGTGCGCGCGCCGCCTCCTTGGCCTCGGGCGCCACGGCATCCTCGAGGTCGAGGATCAGCGCGTCGGCCGGCAGCGACCTGGCCTTCGCCAGCGCCCGGGCGTTGGAGCCCGGCAGGTAGAGCACGCTGCGGCGCGGGCGGATCGTCATCGCGGGGGTCCTTCGGGCTTTACCGCTCCAGGCTACGCAATTGCCAGGCCCTTCGCCAGTCGTGGTGCCGGCGCGCCTCCTCGGGTAGTATCCAGGCAATGAACACCGCGGATGTCGTCATCGTTGGCGGTGGCATCGTCGGCTGTGCTGCCGCCTATTTCCTGAGCACGGACGCGGCTTTTCGCGGCCGTCGCATCGTCATCGTCGAGCGCGACCCGAGCTGTCGCGAGTGCAGCACCGCCCGCTCCGCCGGCGGGGTGAGGCAGCAGTTCTCCACGCCCGAGAACATCGCCATGTCGCAGTTCACCTTGGCCGTGTTCCACCGGCTGGCGACGATGTTCGGTGCAGAGGCCGACGTGGCCTTCCGCGAGCAGGGCTACCTGATCATGGCGTCGGCCGAGGGCCAGCCGCAGCTGGCGGAGAACGTGGACCTGCAGCGATCGATGGGCGCCGATATCGCGCTGCTCGGCGCCTCCGAGCTCGAAGCGCGGTTCCCCTGGCTGACCAGCGACGGGGTGGCCGCAGGCAGCCTCGGACTGAGCGGCGAGGGCTGGTTCGACCCGCCGAGCCTCGCCACTCTGTTCCGCAAGGCCGCCGTCGCCAACGGCGTCACCGTCATCGCAGACCGGGTCACGGGCTTGGTCGTGCAGGGCGGTCGCGTGCAAAGCGTGGCGCTCGCAAGCGGAGGCAGCGTGGCCTGCGGGCAGGTGGTGAACGCCGCCGGAAGCTGGGCAGGCGAGGTTGCGGCGCTGGCAGGCGTGGCGCTGCCGGTCGAGCCGCGCAAGCGCTACGTCTATGTCATCGACGCGCGCGCCGTGCCCGACGCGCTGCGCCTTGCGCCCCTCACCGTCGATCCGTCGGGCGTATGGTTCCGGCCGGAGGGGCGCGTCTTCATCTGCGGCAAGTCGCCGGAGGCGGACCAGGAGCCGGCCGCCCGCGACCTCGACGCCATCGACTATCGCTTCTTCGAGGAGGAGGTCTGGCCGGCGCTGGCGGCGCGCGTGCCGGCCTTCGAGGCCGTCAAGGTGGTGAACGCCTGGGCCGGCTACTACGACTACAACACGCTCGACCAGAACGCCGTGATCGGCCCGCACCCCGAGGTGGCGAACCTCTACTTCGCCGCCGGGTTCTCGGGCCACGGCGCGCAGCAGGCCGCCGCCGCGGGACGCGCCATCGCCGAGCTGATCGCGAGCGGCGCCTACCGGTCGATCGACCTCGAGCGCCTCGGCTACCGGCGCATCGCCGAGGCAGCCCCGCTGCCGGAACGCAACGTCATCTAGCCGGCAGCGGGTTGCCTAGCAGGGCTCACCAGCAGCGCCGGACCCACCTGCAGCGGGAGCCGTAGCCGTAGCCGTAGTAGGGCGCCCGCCAGCCCCAAAAGCGCGGGCGATACCAGCGGCGCCCCCGCCAGCCGCCGTACGCGTAGGGCCGGCCGCGCCAGACCCGTGCACCGCGGTAAGCGTAGGGCCGGCCGCGCCAGACGCGGGCGCCGCCGTACATGCGTGGGCCCCGCCAACCCGCGCCTGCGCCACGGTAGGCAAAGCTGCGTCCGCCGACGAACCCGCGGCCGCCACGGAATCCGCCGCCGCCGAACGCACGGCCGCCGCCGCCGAAGCCGCCACGGAACCCACCACCGCCGCCACGGAACCCGCCACCACCGCCGCGGCGGGCGAGCTGCAGGCCGTCGTCCAGGGCAAGGCCCTGTTGCAGGCCAAGGGGCGATACAGCGGATGCTGCCGTTGTCGACGGCGGGGCTGCGAGCAACACGGCGCCCGCAAAGAGACAGGCAGAAAGGGGAACGATTCGGCGCATTGGTGCCTCCTCGATGATTGATCCGAGCACATCGAGCGGCTTGGTCGCACCCACAGTCGAATCGCGCACTCCGGCCAAACCCTGATTTGCAGCGCCAACGCTCCCAGATTTGCCGGTGCAAGCATCTTCCCGCACGCACATCGAGGTCGTAGGGATAGGCATGGCGAATGTCCTGGCGATCTCCTCCCACGTCGTGCGCGGGCATGTGGGCCTCGCGGCCACCGTGCCGGCGCTGCAATGGCTCGGCCACGAGGTGTGGGCGCTGCCGACGGTTGTGCTGGCCAGCCGCCCCGGCCTCGGCCGTCTGGTACGGCACGAGATGCCCGCGGCAGGCCTCGCCGCCATGCTCTCCGCGCTCGAGAGCGACGCCTGCTGGGCCTCGCTCGACGCCGTCCTCACCGGGTATTTTCCCTCGCCCGACGCGGTGGCAGGCGCCGCCGAGGCGATCCTGCGCATCCGGCAGGCGAGGCCCGACATTCCGGTCCTGGTGGACCCCATCCTCGGCGATGACGGGCGGCTCTACATCGCGCAGGCGACCGCGGAGGCCATCCGCCGGGAGCTGCTGCCGCTGGCGACGATCGTCACCCCCAACAGGTTCGAGCTGCAGTGGCTGACAGGCGGCCCGATCGGCAATCCCGACAACCTGATAGAGCCCGCGCGCCGCCTGGGACCGGAGACCGTGGTCGTGACCTCGGCCGCCGCGGGGCGCAAAGGCGTCACGACCCTGCTGGTGACGCGGGCCCATGACGTGGAGCGGTTCTCAGCCCGCTTGGCCGGCATCCCCAATGGCGCCGGCGATCTTTTCGCCGGCCTCCTCCTCGGCCACCTGCTCCTCGAGCCCGACCCGCCCGCCGCCCTGATCGCGGCGATCGAGGACCTCGACCGGGTACTGGCTGCGAGCGCGGGCCGCCCCGTGCTGGATCTCGCAGCGTTGGGCCGGAAATAGAGGCGGAAACGCGGCTGCCGTCAGAGCGCCCGCCGACCGCAACCGGCTCGGGTCAATCACGTCCTCTACGCGTCTCTACACGCGCAACTCGGAGACACCGAGCTCGGTCCAGAGCCAGCTTGCGTCGTAGGTGGCAAGGGGATCGCCGGGGTCGTGCCGCCTCCGGGACTGGTTCTCCAGATACTTGAGCCATGTTGCGACCTTCGCCCGGCCGGCTGCGTTTTTCGCGGCCTGGCGCGGCGTCATCCCGTCCAGCATCGACAGCTCCTGGTCGAGGGTCTTGCGATAGTGATCGTCGAGACAGGAATGAACGAGCCGAAGCTTCTCATCGGAGGAAAGCGCAAGCTCCGGTGGCGCCTCTCGCGTCCCGTCTCCCCGCGCCATCATCTCCTCGGGCGTCTCCGTCTGCAGAGCCGGCTCGCCGACCATCGCCCCCAGCAGCTCGCCGAGCTTGACCTGCATCCGCTCGGCGCGCTGGCGCGAGCTGGTCGTGGCGACAACCGCCGTCTCGGTCACCTCGAGCCCGCCCAGCACAAGCCCTCCCTCGCTGTGCGTGGTACGCAGCACATGACCCTCGGCCGGCACCCGGTCCGGCGCCTTCTCGTGGCCCATCCAATTGAAAAAGATGTCGCTCTCGCGGCGCAGATCGTCGGCGGCGTCGAGGGCAGAGCAAATCTCCTCTGCGCTCGCGATCCCGGCCAGAGGGAAGGTCAGCTTGCAGAACAGGATGTCGTCCCCGTCGGTATTGACAAGCTTCGGGAGGCGGCGGTTGAGGGCGCGGTCGAGCGTGTCGGTGAGCCAAACGCGCGTGAAGATCGGCGCGGCAACTTCCAGGCAGTCGCCATTCGCGATGATGTCGGCGAGACGTGCCGTGTCCAACGTCGCACCGATCTCCTCGGCGATGCTGTGCATCTCCCGCTCGAGTCGCCTCTCGAAGCGGGCAAGCTCCGCGAGCAGCCGCTCCGAGGTCGCCAGGCCATAGACCAGCATTCCACCGCACATCTGGTGCGTTCCGCCCAGGCGCACCAAGCGCGCAGCGATGCGGTCCCACGGCTTTATTTGCCTCGTCGCGGTGCGCTCGGTCACGCGCACCGGCTTCCCGCCGCGAATGAGGTCACGGGCAAGGAAGGACTGGCCGGGCACGATGTCACTCACCTCGTAGAGGCTCATGACCGAGCGGCGGATGGCCCACATGTAGGCCTTGGCCGACGCGCTCTCCTTATAGCCCCGGCGCCTGAGGTAATCGTCGACCATATTGCGCCCGCCCGGCAGGTCGCGGGCGAGGAAGTCCTCAAACGCACACCCCCACAGCGTCACGGCCATCTGGTCACCCAGGATCTCGGCGAGCCGGCCCATATCGATGCCCGCGTCCCTGCACGCCACGAGGAAGTGCGCGTCGTGGATCTCCGCGAATGGCTCGCGCCAGTCCTCACGGTTGAGGAACTTCATCAAGCCCTTGAGCGAGGATGCGTTGGCCATGGAACGGCTCCTGAAACCGGCAGACCCGAATCGCCGCCGACGACGGTAGCCGGCGCCGGCCTCGCCGCGAACAAGCGGTGCACCGACCCTGTGGATGGCGGACGTGTGGATGGGCGGCTCGCCTGCGCCGACGCAAGGGGTTTGCGGGCGGGCCCGTGCGTGCTAGGCGACGGGCTGGCAAGGCGAGGCAGGCCCATGATTCCCCGCTACACCCGGCCCGAGATGGCCCGCATCTGGGCGCCGGAGACCCGCTTTCGCATCTGGTTCGAGATCGAGGCGCATGCGGCCTCGGCCATGGCCTCCCTGGGCCTGATCCCCAAAGAGGCGGCCGAGGCCATCTGGGAGAAGGGCTCCAAGGCCCAATTCGACGTGGCGCGCATCGACGCCATCGAGCGCGAGGTGAAGCACGATGTCATCGCCTTCCTGACCCACCTGGGCGAGCATGTCGGGCCCGCGGCGCGCTTCGTGCACCTGGGGCTCACGTCCTCCGACATCCTCGACACCGCCTTCAACGTGCAGCTCGTGCGCGCCGCCGACCTCATCGCCGCCGATCTCGATGCCCTGCTCGCCGCCCTGAAGCGGCGCGCGCTCGAGCACAAAATGACGCCGACCGTCGGCCGCAGCCACGGCATCCACGCCGAGCCCACCACCTTCGGCCTGAAGCTGGCCTGCGCCTACGCGGAGTTCCAGCGCGCGAAAGAGCGGCTGGCGCAGGCCCGGGCCGATGTCGGCACCTGCGCCATCTCCGGTGCGGTCGGCACGTTCGCCAACGTCGACCCGCGCGTAGAAGCCTATGTCGCGGAGAAGCTGGGGCTCAGGCCCGAGCCCATCTCGACCCAGGTCATTCCGCGCGACCGGCATGCCATGTACTTCGCCACGCTTGCGGTCATCGCCTCGTCGCTGGAGCGCCTCGCGGTGGAGATCCGCCACCTGCAGCGCAGCGAGGTGCTGGAGGCGGAGGAGTTCTTCTCGGCCGGGCAGAAGGGCTCCTCGGCCATGCCGCACAAGCGCAACCCTGTGCTCAGCGAGAACATCACGGGCCTCGCCCGCATGGTGCGCGCCTACGCCCTGCCGGCCCTGGAGAACGTGGCGCTCTGGCACGAGCGCGACATCTCGCATTCCTCCGTGGAGCGCATGATCGGCCCCGACGCCACCGTGACGCTCGACTTCGCGCTGGCGCGCATGGCGGGCATCATCGAGAGCCTCGTGGTCTACCCGGAGAGCATGGCGAGGAACCTGGACCGGCTGGGCGGCCTCGTGCACTCGCAGCGCGTGCTGCTGGCGCTGGTCGACAAGGGCCTCACCCGCGAGGACGCCTACCGCGCGGTCCAGCGCAACGCCATGCGCGTGTGGCAGGAGGGCGGCGATTTCCTCACCTTGCTGAAAGCCGACCCCGAGGTCTCGGCGGCCCTCTCCGCCGGCGAGCTGGAGGCCCTGTTCGACCTCGGGTATCACACCAAGCACGTCGACGACATCTTCGCCCGCGTGTTCGGCACCTGAGCCGTAGGGTGCAATAAGGCGATAGCCGCATTGCACCGATTCCCGCGCCGGGCTTGCCGCACGGCGGATCGGTGCAATGCGCTCCGCTTATTGCACCCTACATTCTAACGAGGCTCCGCCTCAGACCGACGAGGCCTGTGGCGGCTGTGGCTCCAGCCGACCTTCACTTCGGGCCAACAGCACGTATAGAAAGCCTTGTACATAGTGGAGGGACCGGTTCTGCTCCTCGACGCATCCATACGACGGTCAAACGACAGGCTTGGCTCGCCGAGTTCTGTTTCTAGGCTCCCTCTTGGGACACCGCCACTACATGGCACCAACCGTCTGATCTGACGCAGCGTCACTACGCGGCAGCAACGTCCGGCCCAAAGCGTCCCGGTGCACCATTGCCTCCGCGAAAAACTCGCGTCTGAGGACGAGAGGGTTTGCGCCTACTTCAAGAAACTTGACACGTTTGCACCAACTTCTCTGACTCAAGCAGTGCTAGAGTTGCTCAGCGACGGCTTGCTTGCACCGGCGCTCGCAGTTCGGATGGATGCCGGGGACAAGCCCCGGCATGACAAGAATGGCAGGGTCCGCCCGAGGGCAGCGCGCTCACACGATCACGTTGAGCAGCTTCGCGAGCAGGATGACGACGGCGGCGCCGATGGCGGAGGTGATGACCGACTCGAGGATGTCGTTGCCGAGGTTGAGCCTCCAGCCCAGGGCGTTGAAGAGCCAGCTGCCGACGAGGCCGCCGAGCAGGCCGGCGATCAGATAGCCCAGCAGGCCGGTAGGCCCGCCGACGACAAGCTTGGCCAGCCAGCCGGCAATCAGGCCGACCAGCAACCAGATGATGAGCTGCTGTGCATTCAGGGTCATGGAGCCTCTCCATCCTCCGTGCCGGCCCACGCGGGCCCTGGGGCTGGTTGTATGGCGGCACGTTTCTACTTCAAACGCGAGTTTGGCCGACTCGTCCGACTACGTCGAGACCCGACCGCACCCGACCAACGAACGAGGTAAATGATGTGCGACCGGCGGGACGACAAGTTGTACGAACAGCCGGACGCAGAACCCGGCTGCGGGGCGCCCCTGGCCCCACGCCTGCGGTCGCGTCGAGGATGCCCTTTCCGCTGCCCAGGAAGAGGCTACAGGGGCCTTCCCAGCTTGGCCACCACCTTGGGTGCCTCCGAGGCTCTCGGGGCTCCTGGGCCACGCCAGGCGGCTTGTGCGCGATTTGTCCCGAATCGGGAAACGAGCGGGGAAACAGAACGGGGCCTTGCCACATCGCCAGGAGTTTCCGTTGCAACGGTCGCCGCACGGGGTCTGACCCGGGTCTGACCCCGTCAAATCCTGCCGACAGTCAGATATGCAACGCGCGCCCGAAGGCGGCGAGCACGCTCTCGTGCATCATCTCGGAGAGCGTGGGGTGGGGGAAGACGGCGTGCATCAGATCCTCCTCGGTGGTCTCCAGTTGCATGGCGATGACGAAGCCCTGGATCAGCTCGGTCACCTCGGCGCCGACCATGTGGGCGCCCAGCAGCTGCCCGGTCTTGGCGTCGAAGATGGTCTTGACGAGCCCCTGGTCCTCGCCCAGCGCGATCGCCTTGCCGTTGCCGATGAACGGGAAGCGGCCGACCTTGATCTCGCGCCCCTCCGCCTTGGCCGCCGCCTCGGTGAGGCCGACGCTGGCGATCTGCGGATGGCAGTAGGTGCAGCCGGGAATCGTGCGCTTGTCGATGGGATGCGGATTGAGCCCCTTGATGGCCTCGACGCAGACGACGCCCTCGTGGCTCGCCTTGTGCGCCAGCATGGGCGGGCCCGCGACATCGCCGATGGCGTAGATGCCGGGGACATTGGTGCGGCCCAGGCCGTCGATGACGACACTGCCGCGGTCGGTCTTCACACCCAGCTTCTCGAGCCCCAGGCTCTCGATGTTGCCGACCACGCCCACGGCCGAGATCACCCGCTCCGCCGCGATGGTCTCGGTCGCCTTGCCGTCGTCGATGGTGGCCGTGACGCGGTCGGGGCCCTTGTCGAGCCTGGTGACCTTGGCGCCGGTGAGGATCTTCATGCCCTGCTTCTCGAACGCCTTGCGGGCGAAGGCGGCGATCTCGGCGTCCTCGACGGGGAGGATCTGCGGCAGGATCTCGACCACCGTCACCTCGGCGCCGAGCGCGCGATAGAACGAGGCGAACTCGATGCCGATGGCGCCCGAGCCGATCACCAGCAGCGACTTGGGGATGGGCTCCGGCACCATGGCCTCGAAATAGGTCCACACGAGCGTCTTGTCGGGCTCGAGGCCCGGCAGCACGCGCGGGCGCGCGCCGGTGGCGATGACGATGTGCCTGGCCCGATAGCTGCCGGGGCCGAGCGCGCCCTTCGGCGCCGCCGCCTTCGCGGCCTTCACGGTGAGCTTGCCGGGCGCGTCGATTGCAGCCTCGCCCCAGATCACGTCCACCTTGTTCTTCTTCAGCAGGAAGGCGACACCGTCGCTGAGCCGCTTGGATACCCCGCGCGAGCGCTTGACGATGGCTGCGGCGTCGAAGCCGACCTTCTCGGCGGAGAGCCCGTAGTCGTTGGCGTGCTGCAGATAGTGGAACACCTCCGAGGAGCGCAGCAGCGCCTTGGTCGGGATGCAGCCCCAGTTGAGACAGATGCCACCGAGCCAGTCGCGCTCCACGACCGCCGTCTTCAAGCCCAGCTGCGCGGCGCGGATGGCCGCGACGTAGCCGCCGGGACCGGACCCGATGACGATGACGTCGAAGGTCGAGCTCATGCACTCACATCCCGTTTGCGCCCATGTGGTCTGCCGGACGATCTGTTCGCGCGGTTCCGGGCTCGACCTCGCAAGCAACGCCAAGAGCTCGTCCAGCGAGCCACGCCTCGAGGCGGAAGCTTCCTGGACGGCTTCCCCGGAGGCAGCGGACTGAAGCAACGCCCCAGGACATAAGGGCCAGGCGGCGACCTACTCCGTCCTCCCCGCTCTGCTCGTTCGCCGACGGCCTGTGGCTGCCGGCCACTCCTTCTGGCGCTACACGTGGCAGCGGGCGCCGAGATACTGGCTGAGGAGCGCGTTGTAGCGGTCGACATCGGCCTGCGCCTGCGGGCTCAGCTTCTTGCCGCTGTTGGCCCGCTCGGTGCTGCCCTGCACGCCCCTGCCGAGGAGGCGGTTCATCTCCTGCTGGAGCGACCCGCAGGATTGCCCGGCAGCCAACGGCGTCGGTCCCGGATCGCCGCCGAGGCTGCCTTCAGCACAGCCACCGGCGAGCAAGCCCGCGGCGGCCAGCATTGCGAGCATGTGCCGCTTCTTGTGCACCACGAAGTGTCTCCCTCATCCCCGCCATTCGCCGTCCTGGCCAGGGAACCACAATCGCGGAACGCATTACAACCTCGGGCGGCAGTGTGACAACGACGCAGCCGCCGAGGCAAGACCCAACGGACGGGCATCGAAGCCGGAGCAGGGCGCAACAGTGTCTCGCCGGGCACACACCCGACACACGCGTTGCCGCGCAAACGAGCCCGGTATGGCAGCAAAGACAGGCCACCTTCCCCCCCGGGGGCGGCCCGTCCGGTCAACGGGACTTGGACGGTCCGGGCGTCCCGGCCGTCACGCCTACTGGGGCGTCTTGGGCGCCGCTTTCGCCGCCGACTTCTTGGCCGCCGGGGCCTTCGTCGTCTTGTCTGCTGCCGGCGGCGGCGCCTCGGCCGTCGTCTTCCCGGGCGGCACCGAGGAGCAGCGCGCCTGCAGCTCGGCGCTCGTCTTGGTCAGCTGATCGGCCTTGCCGAGGTCCGATTTGGTCAGCTTGTACCTGCGGGCCGCCGCCTTCTCGATCTTGTCGGCGATGCCTTCCTTGCGCAGCGTCTCGATGCGCGAGGCCAGTGTCACGCAGGCCGGATCGGCCTTGGCATCCGCCGTCGGACCGGTGAGCGATCCCGTCAAGATGTTGTCGCCACCCTCTGCGCACCCGGCAAGCAGGAGAGCGCCGAGAACGAGTGCCTGCGACGAGGCACGCCTGAAGATTGCCATGAACATGACCCCCGAAGAGTGTTTGCTTTGCTACTCGTGCGTACGCCGCGCGCTTACTTCAGGCTTACTTCTAGAGCCTGAGAATCCTTTTGATTCTTAGGTCTGATTTTGGGCATCGGCAAGCAATCGCCGTCCTCGGCGCAGTGCGAGCCCGCATCGACGAGCCGTTAATCTGTGGGAAACACGCCTCGAGTGGCCGGCGCGCCACAGCCCCCGGTGCTCCCGGGTCCTCAGGTCGCGCATTGCTGCTCCAACCGGCTCGCCGGCGGCGCCTACACCAGCATCCGCACGGGATCCTCGATGAAGCTCTTGAACGCGTTCAGGAGCTGGGCACCCACCGCGCCGTCGACGACGCGGTGGTCGCAGGAGAGCGTGCACGACAACAAGGTCGCCACCTCGACCCGGTCGCCGGCCACGATGGCGCGCTTCTCGCCCGCGCCGACGGCCAGGATGGTCGCGTGCGGAGGGTTGATCACGGCATCGAAGCTCTTGATGCCGTACATCCCGAGGTTGGAGACCGACGTGGTGCCGCCCTGGTACTCGTGCGGAGCCAGCCGGCGCTTGCGCGCGCGCTCGGCGAGGTCGCGCATCTCGTTGGAGATCTCCGAGAGCGACTTGAGCTCGGCGTGGCGGATGATCGGGGTGAACAGCCCGCCCTCGACGGCGACGGCCACGCCAACGTCGGAATACCTGTGCCGAAGCGTCCCGCCGTCCGTCCACGTGACGTTGGCCTCCGGGACATAGGCCAGCGCCATGCCCAGCGCCTTGACGACGAAGTCGTTGACCGAGAGCTTGTAGGCGCGCGGGCCGTCCTTGGGGGAGGACGCATTCATGCGCTCGCGTGCCCTGAGCAGCTCGTCGATGCGGCAATCGACCGAGAGGCGGTAGTGCGGGATGGTCTGCTTCGACAGGGTGAGGCGCTGGGCGATCACCCTGCGCATGTTGTCGTGCGGCACGACCTCGTAGGAGCCCTGCTCGAAGAGGGCGAGGACCTTGTCGTCGCTCAGTGCCGGCGGCAGCGTCCCTGCGCCCTCCGGCCGCTGCATCACCGCCCTGCCCGCACCGGGCGCAGCGCGCGCGCCGCCGTTTCTCAGCGCAGCCTCCACGTCGCTCTTGACGATGCGGCCGTGCGGGCCCGAGCCGGCGAGCGCGGCGATGTCGAGCCCGCCTTCCCGCGCGAGCCGGCGCGCCAGAGGCGAGGCGAGGATGCGCCCCCCGCCGTTGCGCGTCTGCGGCGCGCCGCCAGCGCCCGGCGCCGGCGACCTCGCGGCTGCGGAAGCCGCCGCGGGGGCGCTGGCCGCGGTGACCGCTCCGCCGGCGCTGGCGGCGCCCGCCGTGCCAGCGGAGCCCGTGGCGGGGGGCGCGGCAGGCGTCGGCCGCGGGGCAGTGGGCTTCGGCGCCGGCGCGGCGCCGGCGCTCTCGCCCTCGGCGAGCAGCACGGCGATGGGCGTGTTGACCTTCACGCCCTCGGTGCCTTCCGCCACCAGCAGCCTGCCCACCTTGCCCTCGTCGACCGCCTCCACCTCCATGGTGGCCTTGTCGGTCTCGATCTCGGCGATCACATCGCCGGCCTTCACCGCCTGGCCCTCCTTGATGAGCCACTTGGCGAGCTTGCCCTCCTCCATGGTGGGCGACAGCGCGGGCATCAGGATCTCGGTCGGCATTCGGGCCTCTGCGTAGGTTGGGTCAAGCGAAGCGCAGACCCAACGCTGCTGGTGATCTCGTGAAGGCGTGCCGTCGTGAGATCGCGAAGCCGATTTCCCCCGGACTCGAGCCGGGCCTCGGCGATCTCACGACCTCACGGTGTTGGGTCATCGCTGACGCTCGACCCAACCTACGACTTGCGCGCGGGGTCTGCGCCGCGCCACACGATCTCCGTCGGCGTCCAGGTGGTCTTGCGCCGGGCGATGCGCTGCTCCCTGGTCTCGCCTTCGTAGTCCCTGGGCTCGGCGGCGCGGCCCTCGAGCCCGGCAATGGCAAGCCCGCGCGCGTTGAGGACCGACCAGACGTTGTCGCCGTCCTCGATCATCACGCCCGCATACGTGCCGCACCGGTTGCAGATCAGGCTCATGCCTGTGCGCGTCTCGAACTGGTACCAGGACAGCGCGGCGCCATCGATCTCGAACCGGCAGCGTCCCGCGGGGTCGCTCACGGTCCTCGCCCCGTGGCGCGTGCAGAACGAGCACTGGCAGGCGCGCACCTGCAGCTCCGACGCCGGCTTCGTGGCATAGAGCGTCGCGCGGATCGCGCCGCAGTGGCAGGACCCTGTCAGTGTCGCGGGCTCGGTCACTTGCGCTTCCTCTTCTTCGAAGCTTTTCTTCGAGGGCGGGCGTGGACCGAGGGCGGAGCTCCCAAGGACCACAGCTCGTGCAACGAAAAACTGCATTCAGCGAACGGAGCGGCCGCCACCTGAGCATCATCGCGAAAGACATCGAGGAGCAGCCACTTGCCATCCCTCAGCTGACACACCTCCAGCATCTTGAGCAGCGGATTGATGTGCCACACATGGGCCACGCCTGCTTCGGCATAGATCAGCCGCTTGTCGCCGCGATCGTAGCTTTCCGTCGAGGGGGACAGCACCTCGCAGACCCAATCCGGCGCAGTCTCGATCCAGGCGGTTTCTGGATAGCTGGACAGACGCTTGTGCCGCCATGCCGCCACGTCCGGCACCACCACGTGCTCACCCAAGTGCAACTCGGGCTCATTCAAGAAAACCCAGCCTCCTGGCCCATCCACACCCCGGTCGAACGGCGCGCTCAGTATCGAGTTGAGCCGGCTGGCGGCGCGGGCGTGGCGCGGGGCCGGCCGCGGGTGGGTCACGAGCTCGCCGAACAGGATCTCGGCTACGAGGGGCTCGGGCACAGCGAGCAAGTCCTCGTAGGTGGCGTCGCGCCTTTCGGGCTGGGGTCGGCTCATGGTGCTACTTGTAGCACACCGCCTTCACCGCCTCGATCACCTGGGCGGCGTTGGGCAGCGCCAGCTTCTCCAGGTTGGCGGCGTAGGGCATGGGCACGTCGGCGCCGGAGACCTTGGCAGGCGGAGCGTCGAGCCAGTCGAAGGCCTGGATCGCCACCTGGGCGCAGATCTCCGAGCCCACGGAGCACACCGGCCACGCCTCCTCCACCGTGACGAGGCGGTTGGTCTTGCGCACCGAGGCGAGCACCGTCTCCAGGTCGAGCGGGCGCAGCGTCCTGAGGTCGATCACCTCCGCGTCGATGCCCTCCGCGGCCAGCTGCTCGGCGGCGTCGAGCGCGTAGACCATGCCGCGGGCGAACGAGACGATGGTGACGTGGGCGCCCGGGCGCGCGATGCGCGCCTTGCCGATCGGCACCAGCCAGTCGTCCACCTTGGGCACCTGGCCGGAGCTGCCGTAGAGCACCTCGTTCTCCAGCACCAGCACCGGGTTGGGATCGCGGATCGCCGATTTGAGCAGGCCCTTGGCGTCGGCCGGGTTGGAGGGGGCCACCACCTTGAGGCCGGGGACGTGGGCGTACCAGGCCGAGTAGCACTGGCTGTGCTGGGCGGCGACGCGGGCGGCGGCGCCGTTGGGGCCGCGGAACACGATCGGGCAGCTCACCTGCCCACCCGACATGTAGAGCGTCTTGCCGGCCGAGTTGACGATCTGGTCGATCGCCTGCATGGCGAAGTTCCAGGTCATGAACTCGACGATGGGCTTCAAGCCCGCAAAGGCCGCGCCCACGCCGATGCCGGCGAAGCCCTGCTCGGTGATGGGCGTGTCGATCACCCGCTGCGCACCGAACTCGTCGAGCAGGCCCTGGCTGATCTTGTAGGCGCCCTGGTACTGCGCCACCTCCTCGCCCATCAGGAACACATCGGGGTCGCGGCGCATCTCCTCGGCCATGGCGTCGCGCAACGCCTCGCGCATGGTCTGGGTGACGGTCGTCCCCTCTCCCCATGCCTCTTCAGGCATGGGGAGAGGGCTGGGGTGAGGGGCAGCGACAGGCGCCGACGTCGGAGCTTGTGGCTGCCCCTCACCCCGACCCTCTCCCCGCAAACCCTCGGACCTTGCATCGGCGCGAGCCTCGGCGGGGGCGGCCGAGGGTTTGCGGGGAGAGGGAGACGCGGCGGCACCGGCCTCGCCGTCGAGCAGCGCAATCGGCGTGTTGACCTTTACGCCTTCGGTGCCTTCGGGCACCAGCAGCTTGGCGACCTTGCCCTCGTCGACCGCCTCGACCTCCATGGTGGCCTTGTCGGTCTCGATCTCGGCGATGACGTCGCCCGGCTTGACGCTCTGGCCTTCGGCAATCAGCCATTTGGCGAGCTTGCCCTCCTCCATGGTGGGCGACAGCGCGGGCATCAGGATCTCGGTCGGCATTTCCTCGAGTTTCTTTCTGTCGGAGGGGCACGCCCCCTCGCCTCTCTCTACTGGGCCAGGAACCAGGCGCCGTACATTTGGCTCAGGAACGGAGCGGAGATCTCGTACCCCGAAGCGCTCCCCAGCACGGAGTCGATGCCGCAATGAGGGCAGAGCGCGGTGTCGCCATCGTCGGTCCACTCCTCTATTTCCTCGCGGCTAAAGATTCGCATGCAGTAGAAGCAGCCGCATCGGTCGCTAGCCTCGATCTCGGCGCGATGTCGGCTCGAATGCCGATGGGCGTCCACGATAGCATCACCATATAGGCGACGCTTCCAATCTCGATGGCTGTCTGTGTTGGTCATGGCCACATCGCCGCCGGGGTTGTCTCAAGCAAGCACCAGCACGTCTGTATAAAGCTCGCTCTCCTCCGGCTCCGGATCGGACTGGGCGAACTCCGCTGCGCCGTTGACGACAGCGCGCACCTCGGCGTCGATGACCTTCAGCTCGTCCTCCGTGGCCTGCCCGGCCTCCAGCAGGCGCCGGCGCACCTGCTCGATCGGGTCGTGCTCCTCGCGGACCCTCTGCACCTCCTCGCGCGTGCGGTACTTGGCCGGGTCCGACATGGAGTGGCCGCGGTAGCGGTAGGTGAGCATCTCCAGGATGTAGGGGCCGTTGCCCTCGCGCACCCAGGCCACCACGCGCTCGCCGGTGGCCTTGACGGCGCGCACGTCCATGCCGTCGACCTGCTCGCCCGGGATGTCGAAGGAGCGCCCGCGCTGGGAGAAATCCGTGGTGGCCGCCGAGCGCTCCACCGAGGTGCCCATGGCGTACTTGTTGTTCTCGATGATGAACACCACGGGCAGCTTCCACAGCTTCGCCATGTTGAAGGTCTCGTAGACCTGGCCCTGGTTGGCGGCGCCGTCGCCGAAGTAGGTGAGGCACACCGCGCCGTTGCCGCGATAGCGGTTGGCGAAGGCGATGCCGGCGCCGAGCGGCACGTTGGCGCCGACGATGCCGTGGCCGCCGTAGAAGTTCTTCTCCTTGGAGAACATGTGCATGGAGCCGCCCTTGCCCTTGGAGTAGCCCCCGCGGCGGCCGGTCAGCTCGGCCATCACGCCCTTGGGATCCATGCCGCTGCTGAGCATGTGGCCGTGGTCGCGGTAGGTGGTGATGACCTGGTCGCCTTCCCTGACCGTCATCTGCATGCCGACGACCACCGCCTCCTGGCCGATGTAGAGGTGGCAGAAGCCGCCGATCAGGCCCATGCCGTAGAGCTGGCCCGCCTTCTCCTCGAAGCGGCGGATGAGGAGCATCTGCCGGTAGGCGGCGAGCTCCTGCTCGCGGCTGAGCGGCGGGACCGTGTGCTGGCCGTTGGGGCGGGACATCTCGACACTTGCACCTTTTATGTTCGGGCCTTGCAAAAACCGTACTAGAAACGCTCCCCGCTGGCCAGCCGGACGCCTCTCGGGCATGGCTGGCCGGCATCAGCGGCCGAGGACGAGGAGCCGGTCGCCGGGCCGGGCGAAGCCCAGGGTCCCGATGGCGATCTCCTCCACGATGTCCGGGTCGCCGGCCTCGAGAAGCCGCACGTCCCGCTCGAGCCGGGCGCGCGCGGCCTCGAGGCGCTTCGTCTCCTGCTGCAGGATGCCGCTGCGCTCGACGAGGCGCGATCGCGCCTCGAGCCCGCGCTTGCCGCCGACGGCGTGACAGGCGAAATAGCCGATCGCGAGCAGGCAGCCGGCCGAAACCAGCATTTGCCGCCGCCGGCTCTTGCGCCGATCATACATGCGGTCTACGCGGGACCCCGAGTGTGCCTGCCCCGGCAGGGACCGGGCGACACTAGGCGAGCAGCGTTAAGCCCGCGTAAAGCGCTGTATCGGGATGACCCGCGAGGCTCGATCGATTTGGGCTGGCCCCGAGTCAGGAGCCTGGAGCAAGGAGGAACGAGGATGGGCACCAAGATCACCTACAGCCGCCCGGACGGCAAGGAGGCGTCGGGCTACCTGGCGAGGGCCGGGCGCGCCAACGCGCCGGGCGTCGTCGTGATCCAGGAGTGGTGGGGGCTGCAGGACCAGATCAAGGGCATCGCCGACCGCTTCGCGCTCGCGGGCTACGATGCGCTGGCGCCCGACCTCTATGCCGGCACCGTCGTCCCCTACCACGACCGGGAGGCGGCAGGGAAGGAGATGGGCTCGCTCAACTTCCTCGATGCCACCGATGAGACCGTGCGCGGCGCCGTGCTGTTCCTGAAGAGGAGCGGCGTGAAGGTGGGGCTCACGGGCTTCTGCCTCGGCGGCGCCGTGACGATCCTGGGCGCCTGCCGCATCTCCGAGCTCGACGCCGCCGTGTGCTTCTACGGGCTGCCGCCGGAGACTGTGGCGAAGCCGGCGGACATCAAGGTGCCGGTGCAGGCGCACTTCGCCAACCAGGACGACTGGTGCACGCCGGCCGCCGTCGACGCCTTCGAGGCAGCGGCCAAGGCGGCCGGCAGAAACGCCGAGGTGTTCCGCTACGATGCCGAGCACGGCTTCGTCAACGAGCAGCGCGCCGTGCACGACCGCGCCGCGGCGGAGCTGGCGTGGGAGCGGACCTTGAAGTTCTGGGCGACGCATCTGGGCGGGTGAGGCGCGATGCGGCTTGGGTCCGACTTCAGGTGGGGTACAGAAAGTCCAGAAAGTGTAAAAGCTAGATTTCTGTTTCAGAAAGATCCTTTTGAGTCAGAATGGGTTTGCATCGCTATGGAGGAGGCACGGCAAGGCAAGGAGTTCACGGGGAACCTATTGGATGCTGTCTTGGGGGGTGCAAAAAATCCTCTTCCTCCCAAATTTGCCAAATTTGCATGTTCGGGCGTGTAGCTCGCGAATGCTCCGCGCGGCGATCCGCCCGACGCCCATTGGTCTCACGTGTTGGCGTCACAGCCAGAGCATCTGCTTGCGGTAGTCGAGGTCCTTCGGGTGAAGGGGTCAGACCCTGCGGGTCTGACCCCAGGCACCTGACGCCGAGACTCGTCGCGGCTCTGCTTGCCGCACGGGCGAGCGGGCCGGTACGGTTCCTCGGCTGGGACTTCAACGAGGTCGGAGCATGGGGTCAGACCCGCAGGGTCTGACCCCGTCCGCCGTCAGATCTTCTGATTGTACTCGCCGACCTCGGGGAACTTGGCGAGGCGGGCGTCGATGTCGGCGAAGATGGCGCGCATGTTGGCTTCCGAGATGGGGCTCTCCACCACCACCACCAGCTCGGGCTTGTTGGAGGAGGCGCGGACGAGGCCCCAGGTGCCGTCCTGGAGCGTGACGCGCACGCCGTTGACCGTGACGAGGTCGCGGACCTTCTGGCCGGCCACGGCAGCGCCCTTGGCGGCCACCTCCTGGTACTGCGCGGTGATCCTGTCGACCACGCCGTATTTGGCCTCGTCGGCGCAGTGGGGCGACATGGTGGGCGAGCCCCAGGTCTTGGGGAGCGCGTTCTTCAGGTCGGCGAGCGACCTCTCCGGGTTGCGGCCGAGCATGTCGCAGACGGCGAGCGCGGCGACGAGGCCATCGTCGTAGCCGCGCCCGAGCGGCGGCTGGAAGAAGAAGTGGCCCGACTTCTCGAAGCCCACCAGCGCCTTCTGCTCATGCGTGTAGCGCTTCATGTAGGAGTGGCCGGTCTTCCAGTAAAGAGCGCGCGCGCCGTTGGCGCGCAGCACCGGGTCGGTGGTGAAGAGGCCCGTCGATTTCACGTCGGCGACGAACACCGCATCCGGGTGGCGGGCGGAGAGGTCGCGCGCCAGCAGGACGCCGACCTTGTCGGCGAAGATCTCGTGGCCCTCGTTGTCGACCACGCCGCAGCGGTCGCCGTCGCCGTCGAAGCCGAGGCCGACATCGGCCTCATGCGCCAGCACCGCCTCGGAGATGGCGGCGAGCATCTTCATGTCCTCTGGGTTGGGGTTGTAGCGCGGGAAGGTGTAGTCGAGCTCGCAGTCGAGCGGGATCACCTCGCAGCCGACGGCCTCCAGCACCCGGGGCGCGAAGGCGCCGGCGGTGCCGTTGCCGCACGCCGCCACCACGCGGAGCCTGCGCTTCAGCCTCGGACGGTCGGCCAGCGCCTGCATGTAGCGCTCGGCGAGGTCGGGCACGAGGAGGTAGCGGCCGCCGCCGGGCGCGTCCGCGCGGCCGCCGAGGACGATCTCCTTCAACGCCGCCATCTCCTCGGGCCCGAAGGTGAGAGGGCGCTCGAGCCCCATCTTGATGCCGGTCCAGCCGTTGTCGTTGTGGCTGGCGGTGACCATGGCCACGCACTCCACGTCGAGCTCGAACTGGGCGAAGTAGGCCATCGGCGACAAGGCGAGGCCGATGTCGTGCACCTCGGCGCCGCCGGCGAGCAGGCCCGTCATCAGCGCCTGCTTCACCGCGCCGGAATAGGAGCGGTAGTCGTGGCCGACGACGAAGCGCTTGGCCACCCCGCGCTCGCCCGCGAGCGTGGCGAGCCCGAGCCCGATGGCCTCGAGCCCCATGAGGTTGATGTCGTCGGGAAAGCGCCAGCGCGCGTCGTACTCGCGAAAGCCCGTCGGCTTGACGAGCGGCAGGCGCTCGAACTCGAGCGTGTTGGGTTGCAGGTCGGCGCGCGGCTTGGGGAACATCGTGCTGATCCTGTCAGAAGGGGTCAGACCCCTTGCCTCCTAGGTGGCTGTCAGATCGAGAGCGCCGAGGCAAGGGGTCCGACCCCTCCGTCAGATCTTGCGCAGCGTCAGAAACTCGCCGGAGAATTCGTAGGAGGTGAGGCGGTTGAGGAAGCTCATGCCGAGCAGATTGTCGCGCAGGGTCCCCTGCTTTGCCACCAGGGCATCGACATCCTTCAGGCTGATCCTGCCGACGCTCAGGCTCGGCAGGCGCACGCTCGCCGCGTAGGTCGTGCCGTTCGCCGTGTGCACCGGCACCAGGTAGCGCAGGTTGTCGACGTCGATCTTGAGACGGCGGGCATCGTCGGGCTTCAGGACCACGGTCGAGGCCCCGGTATCGACGAGCATGTGGAGGGTCATCCCTTCCACCTCCGTCCGCACCACGAAGTGCCCGTCGGCACGCTTCCTGATGGTCACCGACTGCTTGCCTTCCACCTGCGCGACGCGCAGCGGGCTGCCGGCCGGAAGCAGCTCGCCGACAACGCGATGGCCGAAGACCAAGAGCTCCTCCCGGAAGCTGTATCCCGCGACCAGAGCCAGCGCCACGACGAGCCACGCCAGGAGATCGCGTGCGGCCTGGCCCGAGCGCCCGCGATAGCTGCCGGCAATGGCCGAGACGAGGTAGATCAGCAGCGCCACGCCTGTGACCAGGATTGCGACCTCCGACGGGTCGAAGCCGGCAATCGTGCCGGCGTCCGCGCGCAGCACCAGGACGAGACCGGCCACCACCAGAAGCAGCAGAGCAATCCACGCCGCCATACTCACCTCCACGCCGCGAGACGCCTGCCGGCGGCAGCCCGCCACAATACGCTGCCGCAGATCGTCAGTCATCCCCAGCCCAGCCCGGCCTGGCCCAGCCCAGCCTGGCCCGCCTGCGCCGGCGCCTGCAGCGGCACCGCGGGCATTGCGCCAATGTAGGAAGCGGCCGAGGGCAGGGCAATGCACTCGCCCAGGAGACTCACCGAGACTCACCTTGGTGCTCAACTGCCTGCTGGCGCATGCTGCATCGCCGTTCCCGGCTTCACCTGCCACCACCGCTCCGGCTCCTTGCCCGCGCTCTCCGATGCCTGCGCAAGGCCCGCCTCGCCACTCGCATCGCGTGCAGGGGGGCGCAGCGCCGCCCGCAGGATGCGGCTCGGCGGCAGCCGGACGACCGCCTCGGTGCCCTTGCGCAGCACCGAGCGCAGCTCGAATGTCCCACCGTGCGCCCCAACGAGGCTTTGCACGATCGGCAGACCGAGGCCCGTGCCGCCTTCGGCGACCTGGTGGGCGAGGGAGCCCTGGCCGAAGGCCTGCATGACCCTTGGGATCTCCTCCTCCGGGATGCCGGGGCCGGTGTCCTTGACGAGGAGCATCTGTCCGCCTTCGGGCGTATGTGCGACCGTGACCGTGACGTGTCCTCCCCGCGGGGTGAATTTCAGGGCGTTGGAGATCAGATTGAGGCAGATCTGGCGCACGGCGCGCGCATCGGCCCACAGGGGCTCCAGGCCCCTGTCGCAGACCAGGGCCACGTCGAGCGCCTTGCTCTCCGCGCGCAGGGTCAAGAGGCGCAGGCAATCCTCGGCGGCGGCGGCGAGCCGCACCGGCTCCTCGTTGAGCTCGTAGCGGCCTGCCTCGATGCGCGACAGGTCGAGGATCTCGTTGATGAGCTGCAGGAGGTGGCGGCCGCTGTCGTGGATGTTGGCCGCGTACTCCTTGTAGCTGCCATTGTGGATCGGTCCGAGCAGCTCGCTCTTCATGACCTCCGAGAAGCCGAGGATGGCGTTCAAGGGCGTGCGCAGCTCGTGGCTCATGGTCGCCAGGAAGCGCGACTTGGCGGCACTCGCCGCCTCGGCGCGGCGTCTCGCCTCGTCGCAGATCGCCCGCTCGCCCTCGCTCTCGGCGATCAGCGCGTCCTTCTCGGCGCGGCACTCGAGCATGGCGAGCGCGGTGGCGTCGTGCTGCCTGGCCAGGACCAGGAAGCAGACATGCAGGCCGGCGGCCGTCGCGGCCATGGCGAGGTGCACGGCGTCGCCCTCGGCCGCCAGGCGCACCACCACGGCCAGCGTCACAGGAACGGTGGTGGCGGCGCTGAGGCCCAGTCTTCCAGCGGCAGCGAAGATGCGGATCGCGAGCAGCGCAACCAGGGAGGCGAGCAGGAAGACAGGATGGGCCGCATCGGCCGCCCCCAGGCCCAGCGCGGCGATCCCGGCCAGGGCCGTCCCGGTCGTCAGGTCGAGCCAGACGAGCCGGCGGCGCCAGCGGGCGACCCGCGCCTCGCCGCGCGGCCGGGAGAGAAAGTCGAGGCAGGCCGCCACCATGAACACCTTCGTGGCGAGCACCATCGCCACCCAGGCCCCGGCCTGCACCGGCGGCGCCCACAGCGCCGAGGCGAGCACCACGGCCAGCAACGGCACGGTGGTGCGCGCGGAGACCTCGTTGCGCGCGAACAGGCACAAGAGCTCGTACTCGAACTCGGGCTTGACGCTGGGGCCCTGCAGCAGGCGCACGCGGATCTCGCGCACGCGCCGCTGCAAGGCCACGCGCTGCTCCCTGGCGCCCATGCGCAAGGGCGGCTGGGCCGCGGTGCCGTAGCCCGGAGTCGCGTCCTGGAGAAACTCGGCCATAGGACAACTGCACGAACGCTACGGTCGGAACCCGGCGCAGCGTCCAGGTAAATTGTTAAGTTCGCGTTTATGCCTCGGCCGGCGGACCCGCGTGCCCCGGTCAGAGAGGCACGCGCACCGTGGCGCGGAGGCCGCCCATGGGCGATTCCGCGAGCGAGACCTCGCCACCGTGGCTGCGGGCGATGTCGCGGGCGATGGCGAGCCCCAGCCCGGTGTTGCCCGTGTCCTGGTTGCGCCCCTTGCCGAGCCGGTAGAAGGGCCGGAAGACATTGTCGCGCTCGGCCGGCGGGATGCCCGGCCCGTCGTCGTCGACCTCGATGCGCAGCCACTCCTTGTCGGCGCTGGCGCGGACCACAACGTAGCCGCCGAAGCGGGTGGCGTTGGTTACGAGGTTGCTGATCGCGCGCTTGAACGCCTGGCGCTTCAGCGGCAGGACGAGGTCGCCGCCGGGATGGCGGATCCGGATCTCGACCGGCGTGCCGTAGTGCAGCGTCTCCTCGTTGATCTCGTCCAGCAGCTCCCCGACGCTGGTGGGCGCGGCCTCCTCGCCGCCGTCGCCCTTGGCGAAGGCGAGGTAGTCCTCGAGCATGTGCTGCATCTCGTTCACGTCGCTGCGCAAGGCGGCGGCCTCGGGGCCGTCGCCGAGCAGCGCCAGCTCGAGCTTGAAGCGGGTGAGGACGGTCCTCATGTCGTGGCTGACGCCCGCCAGCATGGTGGTGCGCTGCTCCACGTGGTGCCTGATGCGGTCGCGCATCTCCAGGAACGCCTGCGCCGCCTGGCGCACCTCGCGCGCGCCGCGCGGGCGGAAGTCGGGCGGAACGGGCCGCCCCTTGCCGAACTCGTCGGCGGCTTCCGCGAGGCGCAGGATCGGGCGGATCTGGTTGCGCAGGAACAGGATGGCGACGGTGAGCAGAAACACCGAGGTGCCCACCATCCACATCAGGAAGATGTGCGAGTTGGAGGCATAGGCCAGCGCGCGCCGGGCGGTGAAGCGCAGGATCGCACTGCCGAGCTTGATCCGGATCTCTACATGCGACGACTTGCCGACCGTGTCGACCCAGAACGGCCGCTTGACGTGGAAAGCGATCTCTTCGGGAAGCGCGCGATCGAGCAGGTCGAAGAACGGCCGCTGCTGGCCTGCCTTCGGCAGCTCGCCGGGCGCCATCACCGTCAGCGAGAGGCCGAACCGGTCCTTGGCCAGCACCTCCAGCCGGCTGCTGTCGTAAACGCTCGCTTCGTACAGGTCGACGATGGCGGCGATGTTGCGGGCGGTGCCTTCCGACAGCCGGCGCGTGACCTGGTTCCAGTGGCGCTCCATGAACGCGAAGGCGACGACGCTTTCCAGGAGCACGATCGGCGCGATGATGATGATGAGCGCGCGGGCATAGAGGCCCTTGGGCGCAAGCTCGGCGAGCATCCTGGCGGCGCCCGCCCAAAGCGTCTGTGCGACGGCAAGCCAATCCGCCGGCCGGCGCCGGGGCTTGTCACTGGGAGCGAGCATGTTCTCCCCTCACCGCTGCCACTGTCTAGTCGGTATAGAGTGTGTACCCCTTGCCTCGCACCGTCTGCAGATAGACCGGATTGGCCGGATCGCTCTCGATCTTGCGACGCAGGCGATTGATCTGCACGTCGATGGCGCGCTCGGTGCCGCTCGATTCGTCGGCCGCCAGCTCGTGGCGCGCGATCGGGGTTCCCGGCCGCTGCGCGAACTGGCGCAACAGCTCCCGCTCGCGCTCGGTGAGCTTGATGGAGTCCTCGCCCCGCTTCAGCTCGCCGCGCGCCACATGGAACGTGTAGTCGCCCATGGTGATCTCGTCGCGGGGGCCGGACGGCCCCTGCCTGCGCTTCAGGATGTTCTGCAGCCTGAGCAGGAGCTCACGCGGCTCGAACGGCTTGGCGACATAGTCCTCGACGCCGATCTCGAGGCCCTGGATGCGCTCCTCGGGCTCGGCCCGGGCGGTGAGCATGCAGATCGGAATGTTGGACGTGCCCTTGAGATCGCGGGCGAGCTCGAGACCGTTCTCGCCGGGCATCATGACGTCGAGGATGACGACGTCGAAGGCGAGGCCGCTCATGGTCGCGCGCGCGGTCGAGGCGTCGGCCGCGGTGGTGACGCGAAACCCGTTCTTGAACAGATAGCGCGCCAGCGTATCGCGGATGCGCTGGTCGTCGTCGACGACGAGGATGTGCGCGGCATTGTCAGGCAGCGATTCCATGGGCCTCCCCCAATAGGCACGCTCCACTCAGCGGGTTGTCTCCACCGGCTCCGGCAGCAGGGCGTCAACCCGCCCACGCTCCTCCGCGCTGATCATGGCAAAGAGAAAACGGCGCAAGGCCGCCTCGTTGCCGCGCCCGCAGGCCGCGAGCGCGCCGGAGACGCGCGCGGCCTGCAGCTGGTCGAGACGGCGGGCGAGAGCGCCGCCTCGCGCGGTTGCCCGCAGGCGACGCTCGCGCCGGTCGGCGACGCCTGTCTGCTGTGCGATCCACCCGGCGTCGATCAGCTGCTTCAGCACCGGGGCGAGACTCTGCTTGGTGATCTTGAGGATCTCCAGGAGGTCGGCGACCCTGAGGCCCGGGTTGCGATCGACGAAGTGCAGCACACGGTGGTGCGCGCGGCCGAGGCCGAACTTTACGAGGACGGCATCGGCATCGCGCGTGAAATCGCGGTAGGCGAAGAACAGCAGCTCGATGATCGTGATGAAACGAGCGTCGGCCGGCGGCGCTTTGCTCTCCCGTAGCTCGGCCCGTGGCTCGGCCGGCGCGAGCAGACCGCTCAGCGCGTCGGAGCTACCGTTCAGCGCGTCGGAGTTTACGTCAGCCATGTTGACTTATTTGACCCCGATTGTTAGGGCTGGCAAGTCATTTGTCATGTCAACGTAGCTGCTTGCAACCCCTTATTCAGGGTTCTCAGCAGCCTCGCCGAGCCCGCGAGCGCCGGGTCTGAACACCGAAGAGCCCGGCCCTGCCGGGCAAGCCCGGGAGGAAAGTGGAATGGCCGATACCGCCCCCTATCACGACCGCGACGGGTTCATCTGGTACGACGGCAAGCTCCGGCCCTGGCGCGAGGCCAACGTTCACCTCTTGACCCATGCCTTGCACTACGCCAGCGCGGTGTTCGAAGGGGAGCGCGCCTACAGCGGAGAGATCTTCGAGCTGACCCAGCACAGCCAGAGGCTCTACGACGGCGCCAAGGTGATGGACTTCACGATTCCCTACAGCGTCGCCGAGATCGACCAGGCCTGCCGCGACACCATCAAGGCCAACAGGCTGACCGACTGCTATGTGCGGCCGCTCGCCTGGCGCGGCAGCGAGCAGATGGGCGTCTCCGCCCAGGCCACCAAGATCCATCTGGCGATCGCCGCCTGGGACTGGGGCTCCTACTACCCCCTGGAGGAGCGCCTCAAGGGTCTCAGGCTCACCGTCGCCAAGTACCGCCGCCCCGATCCGGCGACGGCGCCGGCCAGGATCAAGGCCGCCGGCCTCTACATGATCTGCACAATCGAGAAGCATCGGGCCGAGGCGATGGGCTATGCCGACGCCCTGATGTACGACTGGCGCGGCCATGTCGCCGAGTGCACCAGCACCAACGTCTTCTTCGTCAAGGACGGCGTGCTGCACACGCCGGCGGCCGACTGTTTCCTTGCCGGCATCACGCGCCGCACGGTGATCGGGCTCGCCAAGAAGCGCGGGCTGCAGGTGGTCGAGCGCACCATCATGCCGGAGGAGCTCGGCACATTCTCGGAATGCTTCCTGACCGGCACCGCCGGCGAGGTGGCGCCGGTGGCCGAGATCGCCGAGCACAAGTACAAGCCGGGCCGCATCTGCGAGACGCTGATCAACGACTACACGGCCGCCGTGCAGCCCAAGCAGCAGGCCGCGGCGTAGACATGCGTAGACTTGGGATCAGACCCTGCGGGTCTGACCCGGTCTGACCGCCTGACCCCGTGGCAGCCGGCAATCGGCAGCGGGAGCCGCCGCCCCGCCGTTGCCGATTTGGCACAGCCTTTCACATGCCCGAACCATATGGGTCGCCCCGCGTTGCGGCGAGCGGGACTTTGGCCAACAGTGGGCCCCAGTGAAAACTGCGCCCTGGGGCTACCCGTCATGCGTACGCCAAGCACGTGGCGATCTGCATTGCTCGCCTGCGGCCTTCTCCTCCTGTTGCCCGGGCCGAGCGCCGCCCAGCCCAACGGGCTCGATCTCAACCGCGACTGCCAGGTCGTTCGCACGTGCCGCTTCACCGCGGGCGGCGTCTACAGAGGCTGTCTGTCGTCCTACAGCTGCCGCATCTGCCGCCTGGTGACGGCGCGCTGCAGCATCGATGCGACCAGCCGGGTATGCCGGCAGCTCGTCTGCACCTGGGGTTGATGACATTCACCAGCGTTCGGGGTTCCCCCCTAACCCCTCCCCGCAAGGGGGAGGGGAATCCGTCGGCGCTTGGGGGAGGGGAATTCGGCGGGTCATTCCCAGCCGATCAGGCGGCGGATGGCGGGCCACCAGTAGTCCTTGGTGAGGATGCCGACGATCGTGGTGACCACCACCCAGGCCAGCTTGGGCGCCGCACGCGCGAGCGCTGAGACTACCGTGCGCATAAGTTGCACGCGCACGCTCACGGCGATGGTCCTGTCGGGCAGCGAGGAGGTGGTGGGCAGCCCGCGGCTGTCGCGGATCGCGGCCGACACTTTGACGAGCAGCGTTTGCTGGCCCGTCCGGCGGGGCGTGACGAGCCACACCCAGCGGCCGAAGTCGTTGCTATGGAAGGCCGTGCCGAGCACCAGATCGGGCTTGACCAGCTGGTCCTTCTCCGACCGCGCCTCGATGTCGAAGGCGCCGGGCTCGCACAGCAGCGTCACCGACATGGTCTCGACGATGGGGATGTCCTCGGTCCGCACCTCGCCGGGGCCGCCGAAGCCCTGGGTGAGGCCCTGGGCCTGCGTGCGCCCCAGCCGCACCTCCACGGTCTCGGGCACGTTGACCCACATGCGCTGCGCAATCTGGTAGGCGAGGCGCCCGGCGTCGATCTCCAGCGCCCGCTTGGCATCCACCTTCTCGCGCGGCTTGGGCCCGGCTCTTCGCTCCAGCAAGGGAGCCTCGGGCTGGGCACGTCGCCTCGCCGCAGACAAGCGTTCGCTGTCGAGATCCAGCCGCGCCGTTGCAGGTGCCGGCGCTGGGGGCTCCTCGGGCGCACGCGCGTAGCGCTCATCCTCGAGCGGGGGGAGAGCCTCGGCGAGGTCACCGAGGCTGTAATCTTCATGGGGTGCATCCCGCTTCGCGGGCGCAGCCTCCTCGGCAGAGCGGGGCGGCCCGGCGGCAACCGCCTCGTCGGGGGGCGGGGGCGGCGGGGCCATCATCGCGTAGCCGCGCAAGGCCGCCGCCTCCTCCTCGCGGCCGGCCTCGTAGAGGACCTGCGCCAGCAGGCCATAGGTGCGGGCAAGCTCGAGGGAATGCGCCCCCTCGGTGCTTCGGTAGATGGCGACGGCGCGGCGCAGCAGGGCCTCGGCCTCGTCGAGCCGGCCGGCACGCCGCAGCAAGCCGCCGAGAGCCGCCAAGGCGGCGGCATACGCGGGGTGATCCTCGCCGAAGTGCGCCTTGGCCGCCTCGACCCAGCTCCCGGCCAGGGGGACGGCCTCGGCGTCGTTGCCGGCGGCCTCCAGCGCGGCGATCCGGCTCTGGAGCGCAGCGATGGCGGCGTCGTCCTGCAATGTCGGGTCCATGCGCCGTCTCCCCCAGGTGCGCCCTCACTCGGCGCCAGGCAGCGATTTGAGCTCCTGCGTGAGGACGGCGAGCTCCGCCGTCACCCGGTCGAGCAGCGATTGCAGCGGAGCGGCAACGTGCGTGATCTGCCGCGCCTGCTTGCTGAAGAGCTTGCTCCCCTCCACCCCCAGCGGGCCGACGCCGCTGAGCACGGTGAGCGCCTCCCTCTCCAGCTCGCTGATGGACTGGAAGTTGCTCAAGGAGACGTAGGCGTTGCGCAGAAAGTCGCGCGACTCCTGGTCGGTTGCGGTCTTGATGCAGTGCTGCAGCACGATGCGGATCGCTTCTTTGGGATGGGCCAGCTCGGCGGCATCGCGCACCACCGAGCTTCCCTGCTCGCGCAGCACGGCGACATACCTCTCCAGCACTTCACGCGGATCAAACTCAGGCTCGGTCATGGACAATCGACTCGCAACAATGCCGCCCCCCCGGCGGCGAGACCTATTCCGCCGCCATCTGCATGCCAGCCTGCGTCGCCAGCCGCTGGCGGACCAGAGCGATGTGGAGACGCAAGTCGTAGAGCTCGTTGGAGAAGTAGTGCGGAACGCGGATGCGCCGCACCGCTCCGTCGATGCGCTCGAGGTCGGCCTGGTGGGCAGCCACGTCCTGCCTCGTGTCCCGGTCGATGCTCCGCTCCAGAGCCTTGAGGTGGCGGTACCAGTAGACCAGCTTGCGGCGCACCATCCAGACGTACATCGCGGGCACGGCCCTGGTGAACGGCACGATCAGCGCAATCAGCGGGATCAGGACCAGGAGCACCTGCCCGGCGTAGGTGCTGACATAGGCGGTAAACTGATAGGGGATTCCGAGGCGCGTGCTGACAGGGGCAAGGTTGCGCAACAGGATCGGCAGCTCGCCCGACTTGTAGACGGCCCGCGCGTCCTTGGAGACCAGAAACTCGGGATCGTCGGCCGACGGAAAGACGCCGGCGCGGTGGAACAGCACCGGGTCGCCCGCTTTGTCGATCCCCTGCTTGGGATTGCTGACGACGGCGTGCGTCAGCAGGCTCACCAGCGTCGGGTGCATGTCCTTGCGCACCACGAGGACGACGGATGTGGCAAGCAGCGTGACGTCCTCGGAAGGGATGAGCGGGTTGAACTCCACCGAGCCCTTGCGCAGGACCACCTTGGTGATGGCGGGGAAGCGGTTGTCGTAGGCTTCCGCCTCCTCGGCGAAATCCATGAGCCGGATGTTCTTCACGCGCAGGAGGTCCTGGATCACCTTGGAATCCGCGGGCTCGATCAGGAACGCTGCATCGGCGCGGCCGTCGAGCAGCGGGGCAGCGTCGGCCGGAAGGCCCTCGGCGATCAGGCTGGCGCTGGTCTTGTCGATGCCGTTGGCCTTCAGCATCTGGTTGGCGATGCGCCGCGTCCCGCTCTCCCGGGTGCCGGTGAAGATCTTCTTGCCCCGGAGGTCACGCAGGGTTGTGATCGGCAGGTCGCCGCGCGTGAACACCCAGATCGGCTCGTAGAAGAGGCGTCCGACCGACTGGAGCCGCGAAAACTCGGCGTAGCGGTCCTTGGCCTTCTCGGTGGCGAGCCGGCCCTGCAGGCTGCCCACCAGCCCGCCCTTGATGAAGCCCGCGTTGATGCCGGGGCCGGGCTCCAGCAGGGCCTTCAGCGTGGCGAACCCCTCGGCCCCCCGCGCCACCTCGAACTTGACGCCGAAGCGCTCGAGATCGCGCCGGTAGCTCTCGGCGAGCTCGGCGTAGTGCAAGCTGCCCGCGGCCACGACGATCCTGCCTTCGCCGATCGAGCTGGCTTGGCGCCACATGCTGAAGGTCGCAAAGCCGAGCACGGCGACGAGCCCGACCACCGCAGACCACCTGACGTAGCTGGAATCCATGGCTCAGCGATCTCCCCATCCGCCGCTCCGGGCATACTGTGCCGTGGCGGCAACACTCTGCGGCCCGGCGATGCCACCACAGGCTCGTGGCGCCCCGGTGGCGCCCGTCCGGCCCGGTTTCTGCCACGTCATCCGAGGAATGAGCAAGCCGCGTCACGCGGGCGCATGCGCCGCGGGCCTCCTGCCGCGCATGGCGTCCATCTGTCGGGCCGGCGTATTCTGCCACGCCGGCGACGCCGGGCAAGCGGGGAGGAGCACAATGTTGGGAGCCTATGCACGACTGGCCGTCGCCGGCACGCTTGCAGTCGGGAGCGCCGATGGTGCCGCCGCCTTCGATCTGCAGGGGCATCGCGGCGCACGCGGGCTGGCGCCGGAGAATACGCTCGCCGGCCTCGCCGAGGCGCTCCGGATCGGGGTGACCACGCTGGAGACCGACCTCGCCATCACCAGCGACGGGGTGATCGTGCTGAGCCACGACCGGGCTCTCAATCCGGACATCGTGCGCGGGCCCGACGGGGAATGGCTCGCCTCTCCCGGGCCGGCCATCCACAGCCTCACGCTGGCTGCGCTGCGGCGCTTCGACGTCGGCCGCATCAGGCCCGGAACGAGATATGCGCAGCAGCTCGCGCGGCAGACGCCGGCCGACGGCGCGCGCATCCCCACCCTCGCCGAGCTTTTCGAGCTGGCGCAGGCCTCCGGCAAGTCGCCGCGCTTCAGCATCGAGACCAAGCTCTCGCCCGAGCGCCCCGACGAGACGCCCGATCCCGAGACCTTCGTGCGGCTCGTGGTCGAAGCCGTGCGTGCCGCGCAGCTGACGAGCCGCACCACCATCCAGTCGTTCGATTGGCGCACGCTCGACATCGCCCGGCGGCTCGCGCCCGAGATCGAGACGGTCTGCCTGACCTGGGAGGAAACCCTGCGCGACAGGGTCGATGCCGGCGGGCGCCGGCCGTCGCCCTGGCTTGCCGGGCTCGACCCACGCGACTACGCGGGCTCGGTACCGCGGCTGGTTGCGGCCGCCGGCTGCGCCACCTGGTCGCCGCAGTTCAGGGAAATCTCCGCCGCCTCGGTCGCGGAGGCGCATGCCCTCGGCCTCAAGGTCGTGCCGTGGACCGTCAACGCCGAGGCCGACCTGGGCCGCATCATCGACATGGGCGTCGACGGCCTGATCACGGACTACCCCGATCGTGCGCGCTCCGTGATGCGGGCGAAGGGGATGGCGCTTCCCCCGGACTAGCCGGGAGATCCCGAATGGGTGACCGCTACCAACCGAGGCGGCGCAGGCGATCGCGGCATCCCGCGCTCGAGCCTCTGCCGCCGCCAGACGAGCCTGCCGGCTGGGGCCTGCACGAGCCGGCGCGCATCGGCCACAACCAGGGGCCGCCGCTCGACGCGCCCGTCGGCGATGCATACGTGCGCTATTGCTGGCGCCAGGCGCACGCCGAGGTCTGGAAGAACCCGCCGCTGTCGATCCTGAGGTTGCGCGTGGCGCGGGCCGAGGCGGCCGGCGTCACCTATCGTGAGTACATGCTGGAGCTGTTGCACACGGGCCGCCATCTGCAGGCCGCGGACGTGGCCAAACGGCGTGGCAAGCCTTAGCCTCAGCGCACGGCCCCATAAGCAGGATTGCGCCATGACCGAGCCTTTCGACCCCGCCAGCCATCGCCTCGGCCCCTCGCGCTGGTTCGAGGACTTCACGCTGGGCGAGACCTTCCACATCCCGTCTCGCACCGTGACGGAGGCGCAGTTCATGGCCTTCCAGGCCGCCTCGGGCGACAACCACCCAATCCATTACGACCGCGAGTTCTGCCGTCGCCACGGGCACCCCGACCTGCTGGCGCACGGGTTCCAGGTGCTGATCCAGACGGCCGCGGGGGCGGGGCTGTTTCCGTTCCTCGTCGAAGACTCGCTGCTGGGCTTCATCGAGCAGTCCGCGCGCTTCCTGAAGCCCGTGCATGCCGGCGACACGCTCTATCCGCAGCTCACGGTCGCCGCCCTGAAGCCGCAGCGCACCACCGGCGTGCTGACGCTCGCGTCCACCGTGCACAACCAGCGGGGCGAGCTGGTGCTGGAGGGCGAGCAGAAGTACCTCTTGAGGCAGCGCAAGGCGGGAGCATGAACGCGCACGAGCGGGTGCAGCGCTGCTGGGAGGCTCTCGCCTCACGCTGGCGCTGGCCCGCCTCCGCGGCGACGGTCGTGCTGGCGGAGCTGGCGTCGGCCTACGGCCGGCCGCATCGGCACTACCATACGCTCGACCACATCGCCGCGCTGCTGGAGCTGCTCGACCGGCACGGCGGAGAGCTTGTGGATCGCGACACCGTAGCGCTGGCGATCCTGTTCCACGATGCCGTCTACGCGCCCGCCCGCCAGGACAACGAGGAGGCGAGCGCGGCTCTGGCCACGGAGCGCCTGAACGGGTTGGGCCTTCCGCACGAGCGCACCAGCGAGGTCGCACGCGGCATCCTCGCCACCCGGCACAAAGAGGATGACGCTGCAGCCGATCAGCCGGGGGTTGGCCTCCTGCTCGATCTGGATTTGTCCATCCTGGCAGCGGCGCCCACGGAGTATCGCGCGTATGCCGCGGCCATCCGGCGCGAGTATGCGTTTGCACCCGACGCGGTCTACCGGCCGGGGCGACGGCGCGTGCTGGAAGGGTTCCTGGCGCGCGAGCGCATCTATCGCACCGATCGGCTGCGCGCCCTGTGGGAAGGGCCAGCGCGTGCCAACCTCGCCGGCGAGATTGCCGAGCTTGCCTGACGAGGCACTGCAGGCCGGTTGCATCCGGCCGGGCCGGCTCCCGACACCTTGGACCCTACGGCATTCACACATCCGACTGCAGGAAGAACGAGACGTGGATTGCGACGCTCGGTGAGGGAGAAGCAGCGAGCCGCAAGGACTCCTCCCCCGCATCGCCGCCCGGAGGCTGGCGCCTCCGAGCGGCCAGGGGGAGGAGTCCTTGCGGCGCCGTCCGAGCCAACCAGATGCCGGAAACGTCTTGTGGGGCAACGCCCCCCAGGGCGACTTGTGTGAATACCCTAGACCTTGGACCGGGCTGATGCCTGACAGTATTCGCCCATTGTCCCGCCGCCATCGGCAGCGTTGCACGACCGGCGGCTCGAGGCTCTACTTGCAGCGCCGGGGCGCGGGCTGCCGCCGGCTTCGGCAGCAGGCGTAGTATTCGAGGAAGACCTGCCGCGCCGCGTTGTAGCCTGCCGGCGCCGCCGGCTCGCTGCGCCGGACCTGCCTGTACCGGAGCTGCCTGTAGCGGTGCTCCGCGTCGGCGGCGCTCGACCACTGGGCGAGGAGCAGTTGCAGCCACCCAGCCAGGGACCGAGGCCGCCCAGGGTTGCGCTGCTGCACCGCCGGGCGAGGCGGGACTTGAAGCCGTGCATCGAGATGAGACATTGCACCACCGGCTCACGGCTCTCGGTCACATCGGGGTTGGGGCGCTTTTCGCGCGGCGCCATCGACTCGCGGACGGAGCTTTCCAAAGTAAAACCCGGACGCGGCCGTCGCATCGGCGCAGCTGCGCCTGACCCGCGCGCAGCGGCGTCCTCATTGCTCCGGGCGTACCAGGACGCGGTTGCGCAGCGGGCCGGGGACCTGGAACTCCTCGATCGCCTTGGCTGTCGCCTCCGCCTCGTCGCGGGCCTCGACATGGCCCAGCTCGACCATGCGCTTGCCGCGCAGGCGGTAGACGCGCCAGCGCCTCGCCTTGAGCTTCTTCGGCATCCTTGCAGTGTAGCGTCTGCGGGAGGCGGCTTCAGCGCCGGCGCGCGGGATTGGTAAGTGCGCATGCGCCCGTCGGCCGGAATATCCAAGGGCTCCCCCCACACCCGGCCCCTCACCGCGCCTGCGCCGAAGGCGCACAAGCGAGCTTCGCTCGCTTTGGCCCCTGCGGGGCCAGAGGCGAGGGAAGCCTGTCGTTGCAAGGCAAGAGAGCCGGTCGGTGGCTCAGGCCGCGGGCGATTCCTGGGCGCCGCCCGGGGCGTAGATGCGCTGGAAGGCTGTCTCGAACCGCTGGCGATCGGCGATCAGCGCATCGCGCGGGCCCGCCTGCGGCAAGACCGGGAGCAGCCGGTCGAGCTCGCGCAAGACCTCGACCACGGGTGCGGCCCCGGCCGCCAACGCGGCGACAACGGCCCCTTCGCCGCGGTCGCTGCGGCGGAACCCGACCCTGCCCACCTTGCGCAGCGCCGCATGCGCCTGGGCGAGCAGCACCTGCAGCGGGCTTGCAGATGCGCCTTGGGCGCCGGCCGCGGCGGCGCGCTGCAGCGCCGCCACATAGGCGCCGATCCCGCGCGGCGCCTTCTCGTCCTCCTCGTGCTCCTCGCTGTCCTCCTCGTCATCCGCGGCGGCGGAAGGGCCGCGGCGGTCGTCCCCGAGCAGCTCTGAGAGCAACTCGCGACCGCCGAGATGGGACACCAGATGCAGCGACTCCGGCGCGCCGGCCTCCATCAGCGTCACCAGCGCCGCGAGGCATTCGACACGCAGCTGCTCTCCCACCTCCCCGTAGCTCGTGGCGCAAGCCTCGTAGGCGGTGTCGCCGGCGTGCGACAGCGCCTGCCCGATGGCGGCCGCGGGGGGAACCTGCCTTCTCAGGCCGGCGACGAGGATCGACTGCACGGGACCGAACACGTCGACCCGCAGCAGGGTGCGCACGAACCTCGGATCGAAGGGCTCGGCATCGGCCAGCCCGGTGTCTGCGGCCGGCTCCTCTGGCGCCTCGGGCGTTTCGGGCGCCTCTTCCTCCGGCTCCTCCCGATCGGGATGCGGGCCGCCCAGATAGTTGAGAAGCCACAGCCGCTCGCGCTTGGTCAGCCACTTGACGGCATTGGCGGGACGCACAGCCAGCGCCCGCAGCGGCGACTGCCAGGCCTCGACCGTAACGGTGCCGCTGTCGCCTTCCGGCTGGCGGTGCAGGTGGTCGTCCAGGTTCAGCGGCGCGCCGATCTGGCGATAGGCCTGCGCGTCGCGCAGGGCCCGGCGATAGCGCAGCATGGCGCGCGCCGAGGAGCGGTAGAGGCGCAAGCCCTCGGTCTCGCTGTCGCCGGGCGTTGCCGCCGTCGAGATCCAGAAGTCGAGGATCGCCTCGTCGTCGACGGCGTCGGGCTCCACCGCGCCCCGGCCCGCCAGGAACGCCCGCATCCTTTGGGCCTGGCGGATGTAGTGCGGACTTTCGAGCCGCTCGGACAGCCAGGCGTTGAGCCGGGCATGCAAGGCGCGCGCAACCTCGTCGGCATGCACAGCGGGAGCGCCGCGGGCGAGGATGGGCTTCAAGAGGTCCTCCACCGTGGCGAAGCCCAGCGCGTTGTGCAGGGCATCGAGCAGGGCGGCCAGGCGCGGCATCTGCGCAAAGTCGATGTCGAAGCCGATCGCTCCGGGCGGCGCCAGCTTGGCCTCGTGCAGGCGCACGCCCGCAGTGGTCAGCGTGGCCACGGCCCGCGGGACCCGCCCGGCAGCGACCGCCGCCTGCAGCGCCACCTTGAAGTGGCGGGTGCGCAGGGTCGGGAGGCGGACGTGCAGGAACTGCAGGTAGCTCCCCTCGGCCGCGCCCATGAGGCGCGCCAAGCGCACGACGCGCCGGATGCCGCCGCCGAGCTCGCGGCCGCGGTCGGTGACCCAGCGCTGCACGAGGTCGGCGTCTCTGGGCGGGCACCAGGGCGAGCCGTCGGCGGCGGTGCGCTCGCTGGTGATCGCCAGCGCCTCGGCAACCTCCTGGGCGGCTTGTGACAGCGGGGCACGCATGCGCGGCGCGCTTCCTCCCCCTTTTCCGTGGCGCGTTGCGCCCAATGGCGTAAGTCTACCGTTGCTGCGGCCAAGATGTAGCTCACCGGCAACGATTTGTCGTGCAGCCTCGGGTCCATTCGGGAAAAAAAACGCGAGAACCATTGTGAACTGGGCATGAACGGCGTCAAGGTGCGCCGGGCGATGCCTTCTTTGCATGCAACGGTTCCACTGGACATGGAGGTCAGTCGTGCTCGCAACTCAGCTCGAGACCGTGAGGGGCCGCGCATGACCTTGCCGGGCGACGAGACCAGCGCCGATGCAGCCGACCGGCTCTATGCCGCCCGCTCAGCGGTAGCCGACGCCTCGCCAAGCGGCCCCAGGATCGGCGTCGCCGAGCTGGTGCAGTTCCTGTCCGACCCGAGGAGCGAGCTGCCGCCCGCGGCGCAGCGCCTGCTCTTCTCCAATCCGCGCCTGCGCGCCGACTTCAAGCGGCTCAAGGCCTCGCTGCGCTGTGTCGAGCTGCCAGCACTGGCCGCTGCCAGCGACGGCGAGATCGATCAGCGCAGCTTCGAGGGCGGCACGGTGCGCCTGCATCCCTCGCGCGTCGGCGGCCAGACCTATGCCCTGTTCCAGTTCAGCTGGCCGACGGCGACCCCGCGCGCCCTGCTGCTCGAGAGCGCCGCCGGCGACATCGTCAAGCGCCCGCTGCCCGCCGCGGATGCATCCGGCCAGGCGGTCCTGGTGCTGGACCAGACCCAGCCCGACGATGGCGCATTCCTGCGCCTGATCTCCGACCCCACGACCAGCGGGTCGTTCATCCTCTGAGCGAATGGCGAATGGCGAATGGCGAGCGGGGCAGTGAGCCGCTGTTCGCTATTTCGCTATTCGCTATTCGCTCCTCCCTTCCCCGCCGCAGTACAAAAAAACCAAAGGGCGCGCCGGCGTTGCCGGCGCGCCCTCGAGCCTGCAGCTCCAGCGCCCGTGCGGTGCTACTCGCGCTGGGGCGCGCGGGCATCGCAGAGGTTGGCTTGCGTGGGCGGAGCGACGATCGTCACCGTGAAGCGATCGGGCTGGATCAGCAGCTTCGCCACCTCCCACACATCCTGCCGGGTGATCTTCTCGATCTCCGGTATGGAGTCCTGGAGGAACGTGATGGGACGGCTCTCGAGCTGGGACGACGCCATGCTGTCTGCCAATGCAGAGCCGGTGTCGAGACCGAGCAGGTTGCTGCCGAGGAACGCCTGCCTGACGGTGGCAACCTCCTCCTCGGTCGGGCCCTCGGCGGCCATGCGGCGCAACTCCGCCATGGTGACGCGCAACGCCTCCGGCACATCCTTGACCTCGGCGCCGAGACCTCCGCTGAACACGCCGAAGGGGTCCGCGCCGCGGTTGTTGTAGTAGGTGAAGGAGGTGCTGACGCCGTAGACGAGCCCGCGCTTGACGCGCACCTCCTGGAAGAGCCGTCCCTCGCCGTTCAGGACGGAGTTGAGGATCCGCTCCGCCCGGCGCTGATGCCAGGTCATCGTGGGCGTCGCGGCAGCGAACAGCACCTGCGCCTGCGGCACGTCCATGGTGATCACCTCGCAACTGCCAACGCTGCCCGCGGGATTGGGCGAGGGGCGAAGCTCGGCCTTGGCAGGCAGGGACCCGAACAAGCGGTCGAGCAGCGGCGCCAGGGTCGCAGCGTCGATATCGCCGGCCACCGAGACCTTGAGGCTGTCGCGACCAAGCACGCGACGACGGAAGGCCGCGAAGTCGCTGCGGTCGATTTTCCTGATGCCGGCCGCTTGCGTCGAAAAGTCCACGGCGAATGGATGCTTGCCGTAGAGGCGCTTGCGCAGGGCCAAGCCGAGGATGCTGCCCGGGTCCTTCTCTGAAGCCTCGAGATTGGCGAGATACTGCCTGCGCCCGCGCGCCACCGGCTCCTCGTCGAAACGCGGCTCGTGGATGGCGAGCCGCAGGAGCTCGAAGGCCTCGTCCTTGTACGTCGACGGCGTCGCGAAGGACACGTTGAAGTAGTTGGCGCTGGCCGAAGCCGAGAGGCTCACACCGATGCGGCTGCGCCGCCGCAGCAGCTCGGAGGCATCGTGGGGACCGGCCCCTTCGTCGAACAGGAACGCCGCCATGTTGACCGTGCCGAACTTGCCCTCGGGATCCTGCAGCGTGCCCCCGGCGAAGGTGAGCCGCATCGTGATCAAGGGCGCGTCGGTGTAGTTCAAGAGCCAGGCCTCGATGCCGCCCGGGCTCACGACGCGCTGGACCTTGGGGACCTCTGCAGTCGCGGCAGTTGTTGCAACGAGCCCGACCGCCACGGTCGCGAGGCACATGAACCGCGCCACGCGGGCCGGAAACCGGGCCGAGAAAGACGAACGAGTGTTTTCCATGACATCACCTGTTTGCAGCGAATTCGCATCGTAGGAGGGGAATGCCGCCTACCTCTGGGTGCTCGGCGGAGGAGTGGTCTGGCTGACAGCCTGCGGACGCAGCACGGCGATCACCGGCTGGGACTTGCCGAGAATCTGCGCGGCAAGCCGGTTGACCTGGGCGACGCTGATCTTCGAGACGCGCTCGTGGCCCGTCTCTATGTCTGCGATCGTCAGGCCGAATACGCGCGCGACACCGTAGTCCTCCGCGCGCGTCCGATGGTTGTCGTCGGCATAGGCCTTGTTGGCCAGGAACACGCGTCTGGCGTCGTCCAGCTCCGCCTCGGTAACGCCGTCGCGTGCCAGGGCGGCGATCTCGGCGGCGAGAGCCCGCTCCAGGTCGGGGAGGGCGACGCCGGGGGCGGTCTCGGCCGTGAAGGCCAGCGTACCGGCCTGCATGCCGGGCCCGTACGAGGTCGACACCGTCAGCGCCAAGCCCTTCTCCGTTACCAGCCGGCGGTGCAGCCTGCCGATGACGTAGGCGCCGGAGATACGGGAGAGCAGCTGGAGCGACTGAATGTCTGCCATCGACGCCGCCGCAGCTCCCGCCGTCGTGTAGTAGAAGCCGACGCTGGGGTTCGTCACCTGCGCGTGCTCCATCTCGACCCGCTGTGTGCGCGGGCGCTCGGGCAGTGCCTGGACGGTGCGCTTCGGCACGGTGCGGGCGGGCACGCGCCCATAGGTCTTCTCGGCGAGGGCGCGCACCTCGCTCTCCGTCACGTCGCCTGCCACAACGAGCACGGTATTGTTGGGGGCATAGAAGCGCTGATAGAAGGCGAGCGTCTTGGCGCGGTCGAGCGCCTTGATGTCGGCTGCGGAGCCGAGCACCTCCCGGCTGTAGGGATGATCGGGAAACCGCGCAGCGTTGAGCCTCTCGGTGAGCAGGAACGACGGGGCCAGCTCGGCGCGGCGGCGCTCGTTCAGCACGGCGCCGATCTCCAGCTTCACGTCCTCGTCGCGGATCTCGAGGTTGATCATGCGGTCCGCCTCGCGCTCCATGAGCTCGGCCAGCTTCTGCTTGGGAAGGCTCTGCGGATACCTGGTGAAGTCCGAGGACGTCCCCGCGTTGGCGCGGCCGCCGACGAGCGAGACGATGAACTTGTCGAAGGAGTTGGCGGGAAACCGCTTGGTCCCCCTGAACATCATGTGCTCCAGGAAGTGCGCAACCCCCGGGTGGTCCTTCGGATCCTCCGCGCCGCCGACCTTGTACCAGAGCACATGCGTGACGACCGGTACACGATGGTCGGGCACGACCACCACCTCCATGCCGTTGGCGAGCGTGAAATGGGCAGCCGGAGTGGCCGCCTCGGCGCGCGCCGATATGGCGGCGGCGAGCACCAGGCAGGCAGCCAGCGGCAGCAGGCGGCGCCAGCGGCCGACTGGTCGGCACTGGGGTGGGAGAGCAGTCGAGAACATGACCAGGTCCTTTCAGACATGATGGGAATGGCGATTTCTCAGGCACGGCACCGGCAATCGGCTCACCGATGCCATTGCCCGAGCACCACGGCGGTTCTGAGGAGTTTTCCGCGCGCCGATGCCCCCCTCGTGCGAGACCTCTATCCCCGACCGGGACATGCGGCCCGATCAGAAATGCGCCGTCACCGGGGCATCGAGGACATGCTCGGGCGCTCGCAACGGAGCAACAGCCGGCGAGCGCCGCGTCCGGGTGGCACGCGACGGGACGCGACAAGGCGTCCACAGAAAGCCCAAGTCTGGCCACATTGCGCCACAGGATGGCCCTGGCCGCAGGGGCTGGAAGCGGCTAGGCAAGTGCGCACGGGGTCGCGAATCGGCCGCCCGTCAATCGGGCCTCGCCTCCCCTTATCCTGCAGGGGTCCATCGAAGCCACGCCCCAAGACTACGGAAACAAACAACAATGCCAGTTGGCGGCTTCTCTCTGATCGAGCTTTTCTGGTCGGCACACCCTGTCGTCAAAGGTGTGATGGTGGGGCTGCTGCTCGCCTCGGTCTGGGCCTGGGCCATCATCATCGAGAAGCTGGTGGCCTTCAGACGCGCGCGCCGCGAGGCCGACCGCTTCGAGCAGATGTTCTGGTCCGGGCAGTCCCTCGACGAGCTCTACATCGGGCTGTCGCACGGCAAGACGTTCTCGATGGCCTCGCTGTTCGTGGCGGCGATGCGGGAATGGAAGCGCTCGGTGGAGGGCAACATCCGGGCAATGGGTGGCATCCAGATGCGCGTCGAGAAGGTGATGGATGTCACCATCAGCCGCGAGATGGAGCTGCTCGACCGGCGCCTCCTGTTCCTCGCCACGGTCGGCTCGATCGCCCCCTTCGTCGGCCTGTTCGGCACGGTCTGGGGCATCATGACGAGCTTCCAGGCAATCGCCGTGTCGAAGAGCACCAACCTCGCCGTGGTGGCCCCGGGCATCGCCGAGGCGCTGTTTGCAACGGCGCTCGGCCTCTTGGCCGCCATACCGGCGGTCGTATTCTACAACAAGTTCGCCGCCGATTCGTCCCGGCTGTCGCAGCGGCTTGAGACGTTCGCCGACGAGTTCTCGGCGATCGTCTCGCGCCAGATCGACGTGCGGACGTGAGCGGAGCGGAGCCCGCATGGCCGTCAGTTTGCATCGCGCAGGCAGGCCCGGCGGCGGCCGGCGCGGTCGCGCGCGGCGGCATGCGCCGATGCACGAGATCAACGTCACGCCGTTCGTCGACGTCATGCTGGTGCTGTTGATCGTGTTCATGGTCACGGCGCCGCTGCTCCTGTCGGGGCTCCCCGTCGACCTGCCGGCCATCAAGGGGCAGTCGCTCAACGTGAACAAGGAGCAGCTGACGATCACGCTCGACGGCGGGGGCCGCGTTTATCTCGGCGCCTCCGAGGAGGCGATCGAGCCCAGCCAGCTTGCGGCCAAGCTCAAAGCGATCGCCAAAGAGGACGAGGTGATTCTCTTTCGCGGCGACCGGCGGGTGCCCTACGGGCGCGTCTCGGAGGTGCTGAACGCCGTTATTCAGGGAGGCTACAAGAAATTCACGTTTGTGAGCGGTCCTGAGGAGATCCAAAAGGTGCCGGCGAAGCAATAGCGGGGCGGACGGGTGCACTTCGGGCTCATCATCTCCGTCTTCATCCACGTCGCGATCCTGGGATGCACTCTGTTCGCATTCCAGGCGCAGCGCCAGTTGCACCCGCCTCAAACCGAGCCGGTGGCGGTGGGCATGATCACGCCGGGCGAAGCCACCAAGGTGCGCCAGGGGGTCGAGACCGCCAAGCTCACCGAGACCGAGGCCAAGGCGTCACCCAAGGGAGAGGTGGCCAAGAAGGAGGCCGCCAAGGCGAGGCCGGTTGCCGCCGCGCCGCCTCCGCCGCCCCCCGAGCCGGCGTCCAGGCTGGAGGAGAAGGCGGACCCGGTCGCCCAGAAGCTGAAGGAGGCGCCGCCACCGTCGGCTCCGCCCCCCGCGGCTCCGGCCCCGGCCGAGCACAAGAAGCTCGACCCCGCACCGCCGGAGAAGCTCGATGCCGATGCGCTGCAGGCTGCCGAGCAGCGCAAGATGGAGGAGAAGCGGGCGGCAGAGCAGAAGCGAGCCGAGGAGCAGAAGCGGACCGCCGAGCAACGCCGGCGCGAGGAGCAGCGCCGTCAGGCCGAGAAGCGCAAGGCGGACGAGAAGCGGCGCCGGGACGCGACGGCCAAGAAGAGGCGCGAGGAGGAGAAGAAGCGCGTGGAGGCCGAGGCGGCGGCGAAGTCGAAGTTCGACGCCGACAGGATCGCGGCCCTGCTCAACAAGGTCCCCAGCGCGAGCGCGCCCCCCCCGGCCCCCCCGCCCGACCAGCCGGCCAAGGCCAAAGGCCCGGCGCTCGGCGCCCCGGACGGCCGCGACCAGCAGCTCTCGGCCAGCGAGAAGGCGATGCTCAACGGCATTATAGAAAGCCGGCTCAATGCCTGCTGGCGCCTGCCATCGGCCGGTGGCGGCAGCGACACGCCGGTCGTCACGCTGCGCTGGCGTCTCAATCCGGACGGAAGCCTCGACGGCGACCCGGTGGTGATCGAGCGCACACGCAGCGACGCCTTGTTCCAACTCGCCGCGGATGCCGCGATACGTGCCGTGCGGGAGTGCGCGCCGTTTCCGCTGCCGCGGGACAAGTACAACCACTGGAAGGTGATCATCCGGGACTTTGATCCCGGTGCGATGTTGAAATGATCAGTCTGGTCCAGTAATCAGCGAGGCCGAACAGCGAGATGGCATTCTTGCGACGGACACATCGGGACTTGCACGGGGACTTGCACGGCGGAGTCGACCCGGAAAGGCGCCGGCTGGCGCTCGGTCTTGGAGCCGTGGCGCTTTCACCCCTGGCCGCCGTCGCCTGGGCCCGACCGGCGGCGGCGCAGCAATCCGCAGACGCCGAGGGCGGTCTGCGCGGGACGCAGCGGTCCGGCACCATCACCCCCATCCCGATCGCCATCCCGCCATTCCTGGGCGACGACCCGCGCTTCGTGGCCGAGCTGACGGCCGTCATCACCGCCGACCTGGAGCGGTCGGGCCTGTTCAGGCCGCTGGACCCCGCCTCCTTCATCGACCGCGTACGCGACGTGAACGCCCCGCCGCGCTTCCCCGACTGGCGCGTGATCGGCGCCCAGGCGCTGGCGGTGGGCCGGGCAGGGCGCGCCCCCGACGGGCGCTACGTCGCCGACTTCAAGCTCTTCGACGTGCTCTCCGGCCGTGAGCTCATGGTGGTCAGGCGCATGGCCATGCCGGCCGTCCAGTGGCGCCGGCTGGCGCACCGCATCGCCGACCAGGTGTACGAGCGCCTCACGGGCGAGACGGGCTATTTCGACACCCTGATCGCCTTCATCGACGAGACCGGGCCCAAGGACCGCCGCCGCAAGCGCCTTGCCCTGATGGACCAGGACGGCGCCAACGTGCGGCTGCTCACCCAGGGCGCGGAGCTGGTGCTGACCCCGCGCTTCAGCCCCAACGCCCAGGAGATCACCTTTCTCCAGTACGTCGGCGAGCAGCCGCGCGTGGTGCTCTTGAACCTCGACAACGGCCAGCGCGAGATGGTGGGCGACTTCCCCGGCATGACATTCGCGCCGCGCTTCTCGCCGGACGGCCAGCGCATCGTCATGAGCATCGGCGAGGGCGGCGCCTCGGCCATTGTGGAGATGGACCTGCGCAACCGCCAGACGCGGCGCCTCACCCAGCTTGCCGCCATCGACACGGGCCCCTGCTACAGCCCGGACGGGCGTCGCATCGTGTTCGAATCGGACCGCGAGGGCACCCAGCAGCTGCACGTCATGAACGTCGACGGCTCGGGGCCGAGGCGCATCAGCTACGGCGAGGGCCGCTATGCCACACCGGTGTGGTCACCGCGCGGCGATCTCATCGCCTTCACCAAGCAGATGAGCGGCAGCTTCCTGATCGGGGTGATGCGGCCGGATGGGTCGGGCGAGCGTATCCTTGCCGAGGGCTACCACAACGAGGGGCCGACCTGGTCGCCCAACGGCCGGGTGATCCTGTACTTCCGCGAAAGCCAGGGCGCGAGCGGCGGCCCGAGGCTCTTTTCCGTCGATCTCACAGGCTACAACGAGCGCCAGGTTCCAACCCCGGCGTTCGGATCCGATCCGGCCTGGGGCCCCTTGCGGGCCTGACTCTTTACGCCGTCTTAACCGGATTAGTGTGTCTTTCTGACGTGAGCTGGGCCCGGTTGCATCGGTGGGCCTGCACGCAGCCTCCCGTAGAGCGTTACGGCATACCGATGCAACTCCACCCAAAAAAGTGGCAATTCGGCACCAGCAACCGTGCAAAAGCCCTCGGATCAGAAGCTGCGTCCTTGATCTGGGCGTTGCGCATCGGTAGCCAAATGGTGCGATTGCCGAACACGTGTCAGGAGAGAAGACTATGAAGCTCAAAATGATCGTTACCTTGGCGCTTGTCGCCGGCGTAGCCCTGGGCGCCTGCCGCCGCGAAGTCACCCATGAGCCCATGAAGCTCGGCGCTGGCGACGTGGCCGTCGAGCAGGCAGCTCGCTGAACCCAGAGCCGAGGGGCGCCGGTCTGGCGTTGTGCGTTCCCGCCGTGTAGGGCGGGCTGCAGGCCAACCGTCGGGTTTCAATAGCTGGGCCTCATCGCGGCTCGCTGCCGCGATGTGGCCCTGATTTTTTTTCGGTTTGTTAACCTCCTGCGTCCACCCTGGGGATAACCTGCGGTGGTGGGTTGCAAGAACGCGCCGAAGCAGGGTTCAGCTGTACCCGGGCACGTCATATTTTGGCGCCCGACGTTGGCTAAGACCCGGAATGGGCCACAGAATTCGGAGCGTGTCCTGCCGGCGCACGGCGCCAGAGAAGGGGGCTTTGCGATGATGTCATCAGCTCGGCGACCCGGTGTGAGCCTTCTCGCGGCCGCTCTCCTCTCGCTCCCGCTTGCGCTCACCGGATGCACCAACAACCAGCGGCCCGAGGACCTTGCCAAGAACAACTACACGACGCCCGGTTCGCTCCGCGACTTCATCACCAAGGCCGGGGACATCGTGTATTTCTCGACCGACAGCGTGGAGCTGACCGTCGAATCGCAGCAGACGCTCGCCAGCCAGGCGCGCTGGCTGAAGCAGTACGCGCAATACCCCATCACCATCGAGGGACATGCCGACGAGCGCGGCACGCGCGAGTACAATATCGCGCTGGGAGCCAAGCGCGCCCAGGTCGTGCGCGCGTTCCTCATCCAGCAGGGGATCTCCGCCGGGCGCATCCGCACCGTGTCCTATGGCAAGGAGCGGCCGGTCGCCGTGTGCAACGACATCTCGTGCTGGTCTCAGAACAGGCGCGTCCAGACCGTGCCCAACGGGCGATCCGATGCGCGGTCGTAAGCGCGATGGCGAATGGCCGATGGCGAATAGGGAGTAGCGAATAGGGATTGGAAGCGTGGGGGCGATGCCTGTCTGCAATCACCATCCGCCATTCGCGCGTCGATGCGGCCTTGCTCCCGTCCCAAAGTCGTGGTCGAGAGGCCATTCGCGACCCCGCGGGAAGGTACCCCTGTTCTGTTCGCTCTATGAAGACTTCAAGGGATGAAGACGCAAGGGTGATGATCGGGACGGCAAAACTGTGGTCCAGGGGCAGTGCGCTCGCGCTGGCGCTTGCCATCCTCGTCGCGCTCGCGCAGGCGCAGCAGAACCCCGGCCCGCCGGGCAAGCTCTCCCCTCCGGCAGGCAAGGAGGCGGCACAGGGACCCGATGCGGCCCTGCAACGGCGCGTCGAGCAGCTCGAGGAGCAGCTCGTCGATCTGCAGGTGACGATCGGAACGGTGGAATCGCTGACCAGGGGCACCAACCCACCGCCCACGCGGACGCCGCCCACCAACGGCGCGCTCGGCGCCGCCGACGCGGGGCGGCTCGACGCCATCGAGACGCAGATCAAGGCGCTAGCCTCCCAGCTCGAGCACCTGCAGGAGCAGGTGCGCAGCCTTGCGGACCGCTCACCCGGCCAGCCGCCGCCGTCGGGCTTCGGCGACGTGACGGTGGCACCGACACCGCCGCCGCCCAAGGACGAGATCGACCGCGTATTCCAGCCCCCCAAGAGCGAGCAACTACCCAAGAGCGAGCCGCCGCCCAAGCGCGAGCTGCCCGCAACCGCGAAGGTCGTGCCGCCGCCGGGCGAGGCTGCACCCAAGCCTCCTCCGAGCCTGGCAGACGAGCCGCCGCCCCAGCGCCTCTACGAGCAGGCATACGGCTACCTCCTGCAGAAGGACTACGGCGCGGCGGAGCAGAGCTTCGACGATTTCCTGAAGCGCCATCCCACGCACCATCTGGCCGGCAATGCGCAGTACTGGCTGGGCGAGACGTTCTTCGTGCGCGCCCAGTACCGGCCTGCCGCGGCCGCCTTCCTCAAGGGCTACAAGGACTACACCAACAGCCAGAAGGCGCCGGATAGCCTCCTCAAGCTCGCCATGTCTCTGCATCGGCTGGGCCAGAAGGATGCCGCCTGCTCCTCCTTCAAGGAGCTGGCAACCAAGTTCCCCACCCCGCCCGGGCACGTGCGCAGCCTCGCCAAGGCGGAGCGCCAGCGCGCGGCGTGCTAGGCGGGCGGTCCTGCAGAGAGGCTCAACGCTGGCGCTCGATGAGCAGCACCTTGCGCACGAGCTCCGCGATATTGCCCGCGCCCATCCGCTCCATCACCCAGGCCCGGTAGTTCTCGACCGTCCGCGGGCTGATGCCGAGCCGCAGCGCGATCTGCTTGTTGGACAGGCCCTCGGCGACCAGCTGCATCACCTCTCTCTGCCGGGGCGAAAGCTCGGCGATGCGCTGGAGCAGGTCCTGGCGCTGGCTTTCCTTGGAGCGCTGCTCCTGCTCGGCCGCCAGCGCCGTCTCGATGCCGGCGATGAGGCAGTCGGCGTCGTACGGCTTCTCGACGAAGTCGAATGCCCCCTCCTTCATGGCCGTGACCGCCATGGGGATGTCGCCGTGCCCCGTGATCAGGATCACGGGCGCGGCCCTGCCCTGCGCCTTGAGCGCGCGCTGCAGGTCGAGGCCGGACATGCCGGGCAGGCGCACATCGCTGACGACGCAGGCGGGCTCGTATCCGGGCAGGCACGCCAGGAACGCCTCGGCGGAGGCAAAGCCGCGCACCGCCAGTCCGCGGCCCTCGAGCAGCAGGCGCAGCGACTCCAGCGCCGCGTCGTCGTCCTCGATGAGCGCAATGGTCATGCGGCCCCATGTCGATCGGCACGCGCCGGCAGCGTGAAGGAGACCACCGCGCCCGCGGAGCTGCTCTCCACCGAGAGCCGGCCGCCGTGGGCCTCGATGATCGAGCGGGCCAGCGAAAGGCCGAGCCCCAGACCGTCCGCCTTGGTCGTCGTGAAGGGCGTGACGGCCCGCTCGGCGATACCGGGGTCGAAGCCCGGGCCGTTGTCGCGCACGCGAATGACGACTGCGCCCGCCGCCTCGCGATCCGCCTCGATCACCACCTTGCCGTCGTAGCGGCCGGCCTCGTGCAGGGCCTCGGCGGCATTGCGCACCAGATTGACGATCACCTGCTCGATCTGCAGGGCGTCGACCCTGACCGTGGGCAGATCGCGACCGAGCCGCAGCTGCAGCTCGACGCCCTGCCGGTCGAGCTCCACGCGGCAGTACGCTGCCCCCTCGCGCACCAGCGTCGGCACCGCGACGGGAGCCGTCTCGCTGCGCCCGAGACGGATGAAGTTGCGCAGCCGCCGCACCACCTCGGCCGTGCGCTCGACCTGGGCGATCAGCCGGTCGGAGGCCTCCGATGCCGCCGCCCGATCCGAGGCGCCGCGCACGAGCCGCGCGTAGTTCGCCACCGCCGTCAGTGGCTGGTTGATCTCGTGCGCCAGCGCGGCGGCAAACTCTCCCGTCGTGCCGACCCTCAGTGCCCGGCTCAGCGCCTCCTGATTGAGCCGCAGCTGCTGCTGCGTGCGCTGCTGCTCGCTGACGAGGACGCCCACGGCGAGCCCGGTCAGCGCCAGGACCACCATCAGCGCCTGATAGGCGGTCACGTCCGCACCGTCCTGCTCGGTGAAGTGGATGGCCGCGATCAGCCCCACCTGGGTCAGCAGCAGCCCTGCGGTGACGCCCTCGAGCCCGAAGCGCACGGCCGTCCAGATCACGGGAAGGAAGAACAGATAGAAGAGCTGGAAGCGGAGCGTTTCCGCCAGGCCGAACACGACCCACAGCGCCGCAACCAGCAGCGCAACCAGCGCGAGCGCCTCCCAGGACGGTGGCACCAGGCGCCGCCGCGTCATCACCACGAGCAGGAACGGCGTGAGCACGATGACGCCGATGGCGTCGCCCACCCAGAAGCGCAGCGCCGCGCGCCCGAAGTCGGCGCCGGGCAGGACGCCGAGCAGAACGAGCATGCCGACATAGGTTGCGGCCACCACGGCGGTGCTGCCGATGGCGGCCGCCGCCAGCAGCACCAGGGAGTGCCGGGAGGCGAGCGTCGGATCGAAGCGCAGCCGGGGCACGAGCAGGAGCCCCGTCGCGGCCGCATATCCACCGCCGATGATGATGGCCGCCGCCACCTCGGCCCCGGCCGGCAAGGCAAACCCGCGCACGAGCGCATCGGCCAGCACCGGCGCGACGAACAGCCACGGCATGAACTCCGCGCCGAAAAGCAGGATCAGGGCAAAGCTCAAGCCGGTCTGCGGGTCCCACGGCGTGATGCCGAAGCTTGCGAACGGGTGCACGTAGCTCAGCCAGTCGAGCAGCACGTAGCCCGCGAGATACGCAAGCGCGATCTCGATGTGGCGACGCGACAGCAGGCGCGCGATGGGCATGCCGACAGAGACCGTATCCGTGGGCCGTTTCTGCACGCCGTTACTACCCCTCCAGCAGCGGTTCCGCCCTTCCGTACTTCTACCTGGGGATACGCACTCCGGCACGCAACCGCGGGGGCGCATCCTCAATTGCTGCAGTGTACCGCCGCCCGCCATCGTCGCTGCCCCGAACGGGCGAGGACGGGATGGCAGGTTTCAATCCAGGGATCGTCGAGGTCGTGGCGGCCGCGATCTTTGCCGTCGCGCTCGTCCACACCTTCAGCACCCGCACCTTCCAGCGTCTGGCTCACGTGAACCCCGCCCACGCCGGGCTCTGGCACCTCTTGGGCGAGGTGGAGGTCGTGTTCGGGTTCTGGGCCATGGTGCTGCTTCTGCTCCTCGTGGCACACAGCGGGACGGGGCCGGCGCTCGGCTACCTGGAAAGCCGCAACTTCACCGAGCCGGCCTTCGTGTTCGTGATCATGGTGATCGCCGCGAGCCGGCCGGTCCTCGATTTCGCCGGTGCGCTTCTGCATTCCATCTCGCGCGCGCTGCCGCTGCCTCCGCCCGTCGCCTACTACTTCACGCTGCTTGCGCTGGGGCCTCTGCTCGGCTCGTTCATCACCGAGCCGGCGGCGATGACCCTCACCGCGCTCCTGCTGCGCGAGCGCTTCATGAGCCGCGGCGCGCCCAAGGGCTTCCTCTACGCCACGGTCGGCGTCCTGTTCGTCAACGTCTCCATCGGCGGCACCCTCACGCCCTACGCCGCGCCGCCGGTGCTGATGGTGGCCGACAAATGGGGGCTCGACACCGTCACCATGCTCAGGAGCTTCGGCTGGAAGGCCGCGCTCGCCGTCGTCGTCAACGCCGCCGGCGCCGCCTGGGCCTGCCGCATGTACCTGCGCAAGCATCAGACCATCTCCCCGGCGCTGGCGCGCGTCGATGTCCCGGTCTGGATCATCGCCGTGCACCTGCTCTTCCTGGCAGGCGTCGTGATCTTCAGCCACCATCCCGTGGTCTTCATCGCCCTCTTTCTGTTCTTCCTCGGCTTTGCCGAGGCCTACAAGCACTGGCAGAAGCGCCTCATCATCCGCGAAGGGCTGCTGGTCGCCTTCTTCCTGGGGGGCATCGTCGTGCTCGGCGGCCAGCAGCGCTGGTGGCTGCAGCCCCTGCTCGCCGAGCTGAGCCCCACCGCCCTCTACTTCGGGGCCACGCTGCTCACCGCCATCACCGACAACGCGGCGCTCACCTACCTCGGCTCCCAGGTCGAGGGGGTCTCCGACGCCTTCAAGTACTCCATGGTCGCCGGTGCCGTCACCGGAGGCGGCCTCACCGTCATCGCCAACGCGCCCAACCCGGCCGGCTTCGCCATCCTCAAGGACAGCTTCGAGGACGGCGCCATCGGCGCCGCCGGTCTCGCCGCCGCCGCCACGCTGCCCACGCTCGTCGCGGTGGCCGCCTTCCAGCTCCTGCCGGGGTGAGTGATGCCGTCGCTCGAGACACCCGATCGCGAATCTGCACGACGCAGCCCCGAGCCCGCGCTGCGTCCCGTCAGGTTGCTGATCGTCATCGACGGCTCGGAGCGGACCGGCCGCATCGTGGAGGTGGCCATCGGCCTCGCGCGCAAGGGCCTCGCGGTCGAGGCGATCCTGCTCGGCGTGATCGCCGAGCCGCCCGACGGCCGGCTGCGCGGCTACGGCTCGTTCAAGCGCAAGGATATCCACGCCCGCCTCCAGGACCGCATGGGCACGCGCGCCGTCGCCGCCGCCGCGCGCCGCCTCGACCAGGCCGGCATCGTGCACCAGGACCGCATCGAGGTGGGCGATCCCGCCCAGACCATCCTGCGCGTGGCCGACCAGGAGGCCTGCGATCTCGTCCTCCTCGGCGATGCACCGGCGGGCGCATTCCGGCGCTGGCTGCCCAGGGCGACCGGCCTCACCGTGGCGACCATGGCGGGAAAGGTCGCGCAACTGGCGCCGGTGCCGGTGGTCGTGGTCAAGTAGGGTGATTGTCGACCGCCGCGTGGCCGACGCGGCTTGCGCCTTTGAGGGGCCTCCTCTACGATTCTGCGCGTGGTGGAGGAGCGCCAGCCCATGAAGATCCTGCAGACCCGAACCGCGCCCAACCCGCGGCGGGTGCGCATTTTCCTGGCCGAGAAGGGGATCGAGGTCCCCTACGAGGACGTGGACATCATGAAGCTGAAGACGCCCGAGTTCACGGAGCTCAACTGGTTCCAGCGCGTTCCCGTCCTCGTTCTCGACGACGGCACGGCAATCGCCGAGACCATCGCCATATGCCGCTACTTCGAGGAGACCCAGCCGGAGCCGGTGCTGTTCGGCAAAGGCGCGGTCGGCCGGGCCAGCGTGGAGATGTGGAACCGGCGCATGGAGCTGGGCCTCCTGCTGAGCGTGGCGCAGGCGTTCCGCCACCTGCATCCGGCCATGGCGCAGCTCGAGGTGCCGCAGGTGGCGGCCTGGGGCGAGGCCAACAAGCCCAGGGCGCTCGACATCGCCGCCTTCCTGGACCGGGAGCTGGCGTCGCGGAAATTCATCGCCGGGGACGAATACTCCGTCGCCGACATCACGGCACTGGTGGCGGTGGACTTCATGAAGCCGGCGCGCATCCAGCGTCCGCCCGACTTGAAGAACCTGGAGCGGTGGTACCAGGACGTTTCGACCCGGCCCAGCGCCAGGGCGTGACGCCACCGGTGCGCACGAGGGGCGGGCACATGAGGCTTGCATGAGGCTCACCGTTGTCGGCTGCGGCGATGCGTTCGGCTCGGGCGGGCGGCTGCAGACCTGCTATCACGTCGAGGCCGGCGGCACGCGCTTCCTGATCGATTGCGGCGCGACGACGATGATCGGCCTCGGCCGCCTCGGCATCGATCCCAACACCGTCCCGACAATCTTCATCTCCCACCTGCACGGCGACCACTACGCCGGGCTCGTCTGGTGGCTGCTGCAGGGCCAGCACGTGGCGAAACGAACGGTGCCCCTGACTGTCGTCGGTCCTCCTGGCATCGCGGCCCGGTTCACTGCGGCGTGCGAGGCGTTGTTCCCCGGCTCGAGCCGGGTGCAGAGCCGGTTCGAGCTGAGGTTCGTCGAGCTGCTGGCCGGGCAGCCGCTGGAGGCGGGACCGGTGCGCGCCACCGCCTTCGAGGTGAACCACCCGTCCGGCGCCCCCTCCTATGCCCTGCGCTTCGAGGTCGAGGGCAAAGTGCTGAGCTTCACGGGCGATACCGAGTGGGTGGAAAGCCTGGTGCCGGCGGGGAGCGGAGCGGACCTCTACATCATGGAGTGCTACCACTTCGAGGGCGCACCCAACTACCACATGAGCTGGCAGAAGATCGCGCCCAACCTCGACCGCATCGGGGCCAGGCGCGTCATGCTCACCCACATGGCCGAGCGCATGCTGGCCCGGCGCAGCGAGGTTGCCGACCCGCGCGTGGTGCTGGCCGAGGACGGGCTCGTCCTCGACGTATGAGCGCGCCGCAGCAGCAGCTCGCGCGCCTGGTGCGCGAGATCGGCGCCTGCCGCATCTGCCGCGACACCCCCGAGGGCCCCGCCCTGCCGCTGCCGCACGAGCCGCGCCCGGTGCTGCGGCCCAGCGCAACGGCGCGCCTCGCCATCTGCAGCCAGGCGCCGGGCGTGCGCGTGCACGCCTCGGGCACGCCGTTCACCGACCCGTCGGGGGACCGCCTACGAGCTTGGCTCGAGCTGACGCCGGACGAGTTCTACGACCAACGCCGCGTCGCCATCGTGCCCATGGGCTTCTGCTTCCCGGGCCACGATGCCGCCGGCGGCGACCTGCCGCCGCGGCGCGAATGCGCCGCCCACTGGCACCGCCGCCTGTTCGCGGCCATGCCGCAGCTCGAGCTGGTCCTGCTGGTCGGCAGCTACGCCCAGCGCTGGCATCTGGGCGAGCGCGTCGGCATGGACGCTTTGGTCAGGACCTGGCGACCGCGGCTCGAAGCCAAGGCGCTGCCGCGCAAGATCCCCCTGCCGCATCCGTCCTGGCGCAACAACGCGTGGCTGGCGGCCAACCCCTGGTTCGAGCGCGAGATGCTGCCCGCCCTGCGGTGCGAGATGCGCCGGCTCATCGGCTGAATTGGCCACCGGATAGGCAGACTGCCCGGAAAAAGTCGCATCTAAGTTGCATCTGCGGCACTGCAGCCGCGTTGTGGCGACCCCGAAGGGTCTGCTAGCTTGCCCCACACGCAGACGAGGGCCCGCGACCGGTGGAATACCTCCTCCAGCAGTTGATCAACGGCGTTACGCTCGGCTCCATCTACGGCCTGATCGCCATCGGCTACACCATGGTGTTCGGCATCATCGGCATGGTGAATTTCGCCCACGGCGATGTCTTCATGCTGTCGACCTTCATCGCCCTCATCTTCCTGATGGTGCTGACCCAGGTGCTGGGGCTCGGATCGCTGGCGATCGCGCTCTTCATCGTGCTGATCGCCGCCATGCTGATGACCTCGCTGTGGGCCTGGGCGATCGAGCGGCTGGCCTACCGGCCGTTGCGCGGCTCGTTCCGCCTCGCGCCCTTGATCTCCGCCATCGGCATGTCGATCTTCCTCTCCAACCTGGTGCAGGTGACCCAGGGGCCGCGCTACAAGCCGGCGCCGCCGATCTTCAGCGATGTCATCACCCTGACCTCGGGCAGCGCGGGCTACAGCGTGACCGTCTCCCACAAGCAGATCCTGATCGTGGTGGTCACCGCGCTGCTGCTGGCGTGCTTCTGGTACCTGGTGCAGAACACCTCGATCGGGCGGGCGCAGCGCGCCTGCGAGCAGGACCGCAGAATGGCAGCACTCCTGGGCATCGACGTGAACCGGACGATCGCGCTCACGTTCGTGCTGGGCGCCGCGCTCGCCGCCGTCGCCGGTCTCCTGTTCATGATCTATTACGGCGTCGTGCACTTCAACGACGGCTTCGTGCCGGGGGTGAAGGCCTTCACCGCCGCGGTGCTGGGCGGCATCGGCTCGCTGCCGGGCGCGGTGCTCGGCGGCCTCCTGATCGGCCTGATCGAGACCCTGTGGTCGGCCTACTTCTCCACCGACTACAAGGATGTCGCGACCTTCTCGATCCTGGCGATCACGCTGATATTCCTGCCCTCGGGGCTGCTCGGCAAACCCGAGGTGGAGAAGGTTTGAGGCCGATGGCCGTGGTTGCCGCCGAACGCCCCCCGGAGCGGGCTCAGCTCGCAAGCCGCCTCGCGTCGGCGGTCAAGGACGCGGCGGGCTCGGCGCTTCTGGCGCTCGGCCTCGCGGTGCCCATCCTGGCCCTGCGCATCGACCAGAACATCAACAACGAGCCGATCCTGCGGCCGCGCTGGGACTATGTCGCCATCGCCGTGGCGCTCGCCTTCCTGGGCCGCCTCGCCTGGCTGCTGATCCGGCCGAGCCTCGCCGGGCCGGCAGCCGCGAAACCCCGGGCGGCCGGCCTCGCCGCGGTAGGCACACGGCTCGCCCGGGCGTTCGCCACGACGGGCGTCATCCTGCTCGTCCTCTACCCGCCGCTGGCGCTGTCGCTCGCCGGCTGGGCCGGCGCCATCAAATGGATCGACAACTTCGGCATCCAGATCCTGATCTACGTGATGCTCGGCTGGGGCCTCAACATCGTGGTCGGCCTCGCCGGGCTGCTCGATCTCGGCTACGTCGCCTTCTATGCCGTGGGCGCCTATTCCACGGCGCTCCTGGTGCACAACTTCGGCTTCGGCTTCTGGCTCTGCCTGCCGCTCGCCGGCATTTTCGCGGCGCTGTGGGGCATCCTCCTGGGGTTCCCGGTGCTGCGGCTCAGAGGCGACTACCTCGCCATCGTCACGCTGGCGTTCGGCGAGATCATCCGGCTCGTCCTCATCAACTGGGTGCCCGTGACCAACGGCTATGCCGGCATCTCCGGCATCGCGCGCCCGACCTTCTTCGGCCTGCCCTTCAACGCCAGCGACCAGGGGTTTGCAGCGTTCTTCGGCATCGAGTTCAGCCCGCTGTACCGCACGATCTTCCTGTTCTACGTGATCCTGGCGCTGGCGCTGCTCACCAACTGGGTCACGCTGCGGCTGCGCCGCCTGCCCATCGGCCGGGCCTGGGAGGCGCTCCGGGAGGACGAGATCGCCTGCCGCTCGCTCGGCATCAACACCACCAACACCAAGCTCACGGCGTTCGCCATCGGCGCCGCCTTCGGCGGCTTCGCCGGCTCGTTCTTCGCGGCCCGGCAGGGGTTCATCAGCCCGGAGTCCTTCACCTTCATCGAGAGCGCCATCATCGTGGCCATCGTCGTGCTGGGCGGCATGGGCAGCCAGCTCGGCGTCGCCATCGCCGCCGTCGCCATGATCGGCGGCACCGAGCTGCTGCGCGAGCTGGAGTGGCTGAAGCAGATCTTCGGCCCCGACTTCGACCCCACGCAGTACCGCATGCTGGTGTTCGGCCTCGCCATGGTGGTGGTGATGATCTGGCGCCCGCGCGGGCTCATTTCCACGCGTCAGCCCTCGATCTTCCTGCGCGAGCGCCGCGCGGTACGGGCCGGCCTCGTCAAGGAGGGGCACGGCTAGATGAGCGCCGCCGATCCGGTCCTCGCGGTCGAGCACCTGACCATGCGCTTCGGCGGCCTCATCGCCATCGACGACGTGTCGTTTGCGGCGCCGCGCGGCCAGATCACCGCCATCATCGGCCCCAACGGCGCCGGCAAGACCACGGTCTTCAACTGCATCACCGGGTTCTACAAGCCGAGCAGCGGGCGCATCCTCTTGAGCCTCGGAGGCCCGCCGACGGCCGCCGAGCTCGACGCCCTAACCGGGTCGGGCCGCCGCTCGCGCGCCACCGCGGTCGGGTCGGTCTTCCTGCTGGAACGGATGCCGGACTACGAGGTCGCCGCGCACGCCAAGGTTGCGCGCACCTTTCAGAACATCCGCCTGTTCCCCGGCATGACGCTGCTCGAGAACCTGATCGTGGCCCAGCACAACCCGCTGATGCGCGCCTCCGGCTGGACCGCGCTCGGCCTCTTCGGCGCGGACAGCTACCGGGCCGCCGAGCGCGCGGCAGTGGAGCGCGCCAAGTACTGGCTGGAGCAGACCCAGCTCGCCGACCGCGCCGACGACCCCGCGGGCGACCTGCCCTACGGCGCCCAGCGCCGCCTGGAGATCGCGCGCGCCATGTGCACCGAGCCGCAGCTGCTCTGCCTCGACGAGCCCGCCGCCGGCCTGAACCCGCGCGAGACCGCCGGTTTGACCGAGCTGTTGCAGTCCATCCGCCGCTCGCACGCGCTGTCGATCCTCCTCATCGAGCACGACATGTCGCTGGTGATGGGCATCTCCGACCACGTCGTCGTGCTCGACTACGGCCAGAAGATCGCCGACGGCGCGCCCGAGGCCGTGCGCAACGACCCCAAGGTGATCGCCGCCTACCTCGGCGTGGAGGACCAGGAGGTGGACGCCATCGAGGCGGAGATCGCCCGATGAGGGGGAAGTCGCGAATAGCAAATGGCCACGGGGAGTCGGGAATGGGGAGTGGGGAGTGGGGCGCAAGCTTCTTGCGCTCGTGCCCCCCCATTCCCCACTCCCCATTCCCCACTCCCCATTCGCCATTCGCCATTCGCCATTCGTGGGCCTGCGGAGCGGAGCCATGAGCGAGCCGCTTCTCGCCGTGCGGGGCGTCAAGAGCTTCTACGGCCCGATCATGGCGCTCAAGGGCGTCGATCTCGACGTGCACCAGGGCGAGATCGTCACCCTGATCGGGGCCAACGGCGCCGGCAAGTCCACCCTGATGATGACCGTCTGCGGCGACCCGCAGGCGCGCGAGGGCCGCATCCACTTTCGCGGGCGCGACATCACCCGGCTGCCCACGCACGAGATCGCCCGCCTGCGCATCGCCCAGGCTCCGGAGGGCCGGCGCATCTTTCCGCGCATGACCGTGCGCGAGAACCTGCTGATGGGTGCTGGCATCGACGACGGCGCCCACTTCGAGGAGGACCTGGAGCGCATCTGCGTCCTCTTCCCGCTGCTCGGCAAGCGCCTCAACCAGCGCGGCGGCACGCTGTCGGGCGGCGAGCAGCAGATGCTGGCCATCGCCCGCGCCCTGATGAGCCGGCCGCAGCTCCTGCTGCTCGACGAGCCCTCGCTCGGGCTGGCGCCCATGATCGTCAAGCAGATCTTCGCCGTGATCCGCGAGCTCAACAGGACCGGCGTGACGATCTTCCTGGTCGAGCAGAACGCCTTCCATGCGCTGAAGATCGCCCACCGCGCCTATGTCATGGTGAGCGGCACCATCGCCATGACGGGCACGGGGCAGGAGCTGCTGGCGCGGCCCGAGGTGCGGGCGGCCTACCTGGAAGGCGGGCGCGAGGTCCCGGCATGATCGGCATCTACGAGGATGGGAGCCCGTGGGTGTTCCTGCTCGTCACCATCGTCATCGGCGGCGGCGCGGCCTTCGTCTCCGGTCGCGCCATTGCCCAGACCTGGCGGCCGTTCTGGCACGTCCCCCTCTACATGCTGGGCATCGCCGCCGGCGTGCGCTTCCTCCACTACGCCCTGTTCGACGAGGTGCTGCTGTCGGCCGGGAGCCTCGCCACCGACTTTGCCGTGGCCCTCATCGCCGCGGCGGCCGGCTATCGGCTCGTGCGTGCCGGCCAGATGGCGCGCCAGTACGGCTGGCTCTTCCGCCGCGCCGGGCCCTTCGGCTGGCGCCGCATATAGCGCACCCGTCATCCCGGAAGCTGAGGGCGCAGCCCGAAGCTGTCCGGAACCTCCCGGAGCGAATCTCACCTCCCGAGGTCCCGGCCCAAAGCTGGGCGCTGCTCGCGCAGGCTCGCATCGCTCCGGCCGGGATGACGGGTGGAAATGGTGTCAGACCCGCAACGTCTGATACCACGCCCACACCATGCGTGTTCAAATCGGCGTGACAGCGTCGGCCTTTCGTTGAATTATGCGGGCGCCGCGGCGGGGCACGCCCGCGGCGGCAGGTGCGTCAGGTTTCGTTCGGGAAGGGAGACCCGCTATGAAGAGGCTGTTTTTGCCGGTGCTGGCCGCCGCGGCGAGCTTGGCCATTGCTGGGACCGCCAGTGCCCAGGTCAAAGTCGGCGTGGGCGGCCCGTTGACCGGCCCCAACGCCTCGTTCGGCGCGCAGCTCAAGAACGGCGCCGAGCAGGCCGCCGCGGACCTCAACGCCAAGGGCGGTATCAACGGCCAGCAGATCGCGCTGAGCTTCGGTGACGACGCGTCCGATCCCAAGCAGGGCGTGTCGGTCGCCAACAAGTTCGTGGGCGACGGCGTCAAGTTCGTGATCGGCCACTTCAACTCCGGTGTGACCGAGCCCGCCTCCGACGTCTATGCCGAGAACGGCATCTTCATGATCACCCCGGCGGCGACCAACCCGAAGATCACGACGCGCGGCCTCTGGAACGTCTTCCGCACCTGCGGCGACGACGACAACCAGGGCCAGACCGCGGCGAAGTTCATCGCCGACAAGTACAAGGGCAAGAAGGTCGCCATCGTCCACGACAAGACCACCTACGGCAAGGGCCTCGCCGACTTCACGCGGAAGTACGGCAAGCAGCTCGGCATCAACGAGGTGCTCTACGAGGGCATCAACCTCGGCGAGAAGGACCTTTCCGCGCTCGTCTCCAAGATCAAGGCCTCGGGCGCCGACCTCGTCTACTGGGGCGGCCTGCACACCGAGGGCGGCCTGCTGGTGCGCCAGCTGCGCGACCAGGGGGTCAAGGCGACGCTGATGGGCGCGGACGGCATCGCCTCCGACGAGTTCGCCGTAATCGGCGGCCCCGCCGTGGAAGGCACGCTGATGACGTTCGGGCCCGATCCGCGCAAGTACGCCACGGCCAAGGAGGTCGTCGCCAAGTTCCAGGCGAAGAACTTCAACCCCGAGGCCTACACGCTCTACAGCTACGCGGCGCTCGAGGTGATCGCCCAGGCCGCCACCGCCATCAAGTCGGTGGACCCCAAGAAGGTGGCCGCGGAGGTGCGCACGGGCAAGACCTACCGGACGGTGCTGGGCGACCTCAAGTACGACAAGAAGGGCGACATCACGCGTCCCGACTACGTGGTCTACACCTGGAAGAAGGGCCCCAGCGGCAAGATCACCTACGTGCAGAACTGATCGAGCCCTTGGTCCTGGCGATGTCTTGCGGCGGAGGCAGCCCTCGGGCTGCCTCCCTTGCGTCCGGGCCTTGCGTCCGGGCCTTGCGTCCGGGACCTCGATCGGCTGTTGACGGAAGCCCACGCCAGGCGCCAACCTGCGCCGCGCAGACCTTTGGGCAGGCGGAGGTCCTCTTGGGCGCCCGTGCCAACCTCATCACCGATGTACCGGGCGTGCTCGTCGGCAACGCCGGAGATGCCCGCCTCGCCAGCGGCGTCACCGCCGTCGTGTTCGAGGCGCCGGTTGTCGCCTCTGTCGACGTGCGCGGCGGCGGCCCCGGAACGCGCGAGACGGCCCTCCTCGACCCGGCCCAGACGGTCGAGGGCATCGATGCCATCGTCTTGTCGGGCGGCTCCGCCTTCGGCCTCGACGCCGCCTCGGGCGTGCAGGCCTGGCTCGCCGAGCAGGGTCGCGGCTTTGCCGTGCGCGAGGCGCGCGTGCCGATCGTGCCCGGCGCCATCCTGTTCGACCTCCTCAACGGCGGCGACAAGCACTGGGGCCGCTTTCCGCCCTACCGGGAGCTCGGCTACGAGGCCGCGGGCCGCGCCGCGAAGGACTTCGTGCTGGGCAGCAGCGGGGCGGGCCTCGGGGCCACCACCGTGAACCTCAAGGGCGGGCTGGGCTCGGCCTCCGAGCTCTGCGACGGCTTCGTGGTAGGGGCGCTGGCTGCAGTCAACGCCGCCGGCAGCGTGGTCGTCGGCGACGGCCCCTGGTTCTGGGCCGCGCCCTTCGAGCGCGCAGGGGAGTTGGGCGGCCGCGGCTTCCCGGCAGCGCTCTCCGACGCCGCGCTCCGGCCCCTGACCAAGGGCAGCCCGCGCGTCAGCACCACGCTCGGCGTGGTGGCAACCGACGCCGCCCTCACCAAGGCCGAGGCCAAGCGCCTGGCGGTGATGGCGCACACCGGGCTCGCGCGCGCCATCTACCCGGTGCATACGCCACTCGACGGCGACGTGGTGTTTGCCGCCGCAACCGGGCAGCGCCCCCTCGCCGATCGGCTGCTCGGGCTCACCGCGCTCGGCACCGCCGCCGCCAATTGCCTGGCGCGCGCGGTGGCCCGCGGCGTCTACGCCGCCACCGCCCTGTCGTTTGCGGGCGCGCTGCCGGCCTGGCGCGACCGTTTTGCACATGACGGAGACCGGCCGTGAGCCGCCAGCGCGTCATCATCGCGGTCCTCACGGTGCTGGCGCTCGCGGGGTTGCTGGGCTGGCAGGTGCATCGCGAGCGCTTGGTCAGGACGTGCCTGGACGGCGGCGGCGATTGGTACGGGCCGCGCTCGGTCTGCAAGGGGCCGCTGCGCCCGATCCTGCAGCGTGACTACCAGAGGTCGTAAAGGGGCTGACGCCTCCACCGCTCCGGCATTGTCCAGAGCCAGCTCAAACCTTACGATCATCATTGCCACCTCCCTCACTCATTCGATGAATTCTCGAGAAACTGAGTCTGCCGATGAGTCATTCAGGCGAGCTATGCTCTTCGCGCCCGTGCTGGCGGCAACGCTTCTTGGCTGCGGAGAGCAACGTCCCCCAACAGAGTCGGATGCCTGCAAATGGATCGGAGAAAGGTTGGGCGGCACCTCCTGCGTTTTTCGGCAAATTGCTTGCATGTCGCAAAATAAGCGAGAAGGGGCGAACCTCGGCGAAAATGCCAGGACACACTGCTATATGGAATTGGACATCGAGCTGCGCTTTCCAAAGGGATTTCATCCAGAGTGCATTGGCCCCGACGGCCGCAACCTCTGCCCGGGTATGCGCCCCCTTTTCGGAGCCGGCAGCCGTCGGCGGAACCTACCGAGAACGGATTGCTGTCCTGTTGATCAGGACAGAGCGTGGCTGGGAGCTCAATTAGCTCGAGCCATGCGCGGCGCGCACGCTGGCGGGATGGAGATCGACGTTTCTTGCGGACTATCAGTTGGTCCTACGAGAACCGGTCGGCGCGATAGGGCGCCGGATCGGTGAACGGCGCCTCCCCGGTCATCATCTCGGCGAGCAGGCGGCCGGTCACCGGTCCCAGCGTCAAGCCCAGGTGATGGTGTCCGAAGTCGAACCACAGGCCGTCGTGGCGAGGCGCGGGGCCGACGATGGGGAGCATATCGGGAAGGCAGGGGCGCCGGCCGAGCCACGGCTGGGCATCGACGCGCTCGCCGAGCGGGAAGACCTCGCGGGCGAGCGGCTCTGCCCGCTCGAGTTGCACCGGTGTTGCAGGCGCATCGCGCAGCGCGAACTCCGCCCCCGTCGTGAGCCTGATGCCACGCACCATCGCTGTCAGCACATAGCCGTTCTCGGCGTCGATCACCGGGCGCGACAGGGTGGCGTTTCCCACAGGCTTGAAGTGCATGTGGTACCCCCGCTTGACGCCGAGGGGAAAGCGGTAGCCGAGCCGGCGGAAGGCGTCGTCCGACCACGGCCCCATCGCCACCACGGCCACGGGTGCCTCGACGGGCCCTTCGCCGGTGACGACGCTCCACACCCCGCCCACCCGCTGCAGCGTTTGCGCGTCGCCGCGGACCACCCGGCCGCCGCGCTCCTCCAGCAGGCCTGCATAGGCCCTCACCACGCCCGCCGGGTCGGCGACGCTCGCCGGCTCGGGCATCAGCGTGCCGCCCACCAGCGCGCCGCCATTCAGGTGTGGCTCGAGCGCGCTCAGCACGCCGCCATCGGCCGCCTCGAACTTGACGCCGTAGGCGGCGTGGTCGTGCTCGTCCTTGGCGTGAGCTGCTGCCAGGGCCTGCGCCGACCGGTAGACCTTGAGATACCCGGTCCGCCGCAGAACGTTGGCGATACCGGCTTCCTGCATCAGCGCCTCGTGCTCGGTGATGCAGCGCTCGATCAGAGGCCGCATGGCACGGGCCGTCGCGGCAATGCGCGCGGGCGTCGAGGCGCGCCAGTAGCGGAAGAGCCACGGCGCAATGCTCGGCAGCGCGCTCCAGTGCAGGTTGGCCTCGGGCAGCAGGTTGAGCGCGTATTTGCCCATCAGCAGGAGGTCGTGCGGAAAGGGGTAGGGCACCACGCCCTCCCGCTGGATGATGCCGGTGTTGCCGTAGCTCGTCTCCTCGGCCACGCCGCGCCTGTCGACGAGGGCGACGGAGCGCCCCCGCTTCTGCAGATGCAGCGCGGCCGACGTTCCGACGATGCCGGCCCCCAGCACAATCACGTCAGTTCGGATCATCTCGACTGCCCCTGAAGTCGGCGCACGTCGCCTCGCGCACCCCGCCAAGATCGCGCGACCCTGCATATATCGCGAGACCCTGCACAAGTGTACCCGGCGCCGCAGCGCAGCCCCCCTCAAGAGCCGCGACCGGGTTCCCCTCCCGCTTACGGGGAGGGGCTAGCAGTGGGGGTTAATCAAATGCGAAGCTCGCGAAAAAGCGTCTCCGGCGCCCGTGCCGGACGCATGCCTTCACGGGTCGCGAATCTCGTGCACCCGGCTGCAAGCGAGCCTGTTCTCACCGCGCCCCGCTACCTCTTCCCCTTCATGAGCTCGGGAAAGGAGGCGAAGGAGAGCTTGCCGCAGGTCGCAGCATTCAGGACCATCGCTGAAAACGCCCCCATGGCGGGGTTGACGTACGTAGGATCGAAGCTGTCGGCGATCTTGCCGTTCTCGAACGTGAAGGCGAGAGTGAAGGTCTGATCGATGATCGGACCTCGTGCGACCCACCGCGCGCAGGCGATCGGCTTCGGGTCGAACATCCCGATCGGGCTCTCCCAAACGCCCGGCCGGGAGATTTCCGCCTTGAGCACCTTGCCCCTGTCGACGTTCGCCAGGATGTGGCGCGCAATCAGCTGCCGGTAGCCCGGCGGCACGGCCGTCCACGCCTTCACCGCACCGGCCTTGCCCGGCGCCGCGTCCGTGGTCGCGCACGCTCCGAGCAGCAAGAGAGAACGTCAGGGCACCAAACGCCCAAGGAATGCTCCGGCCGACCATGCACCGCCCCCTACGCAGACATCGCGGTTGCTCAACATACTGAGCCGCGCAGCCGAGTCACCGCCCGATGCAGGATCGCCCCGAATTCACCTGCCGACGTGATCCTCCGGCCACTGCCGAGGGCGCACCCGTCAGGCGACGCCCAGCCTGAGCAGGTCGAGAGCAACGGCTGCCACTCTCTGCCCGCCTCGGGTGCGTCACACCCTTGCGCGTCGGTGCCCTGGGCTCCGCCTGCGCGGGAATGACGCAAATGGATCGCATCCCGTGGAAGCAGCCGCAGAAATTCACCCCATGGTGGACGCCGGGCCACTTGGCCGCTAAATCCCGGTGCCGCACGAGCATCACACTGGTGTCGCGATAGCATCGCGGCACTCCGAGGGGCGCCAGGCCAGAGGAAGTTGGGCAGGTGAAACACGAGACCAGCAGCGCCGCGACACATCGCGACATGGCCAACGCCATCCGCGCGCTCGCCATGGATGCGGTGGAGAAGGCCAAATGCGGCCATCCCGGCATGCCCATGGGCATGGCCGACGTGGCCACCGTGCTCTTCACCCGGTTCCTGAAGCTCGACGCCGCCGCGCCCGACTGGCCCGACCGCGACCGCTTCGTGCTCTCCGCCGGCCATGGCTCGATGCTGCTCTACGCCCTCCTGCATCTCACCGGCTATCCGGACCTGACCATGGAGGAGATCCGCAACTTCCGCCAGCTCGGCTCCAGGACCGCCGGCCACCCCGAATACGGCCACGCGGCGGGCATCGAGACCACCACCGGCCCCCTGGGCCAGGGCCTTGCCAACGCGGTGGGCATGGCGCTCGCCGAGCGCCTGCTCAACGCACGGCTGGGCGACGATATCGTCGACCATTTCACCTATGTGCTCGCGGGCGACGGCTGCCTGATGGAGGGCATCAGCCACGAGGCGATCTCGCTCGCCGGCCACCTCGGGCTCAACAAGCTCATCGTGCTGTTCGACGACAACCACATCTCCATCGACGGCCCCACCTCCCTCACCGTCTCCGACGACCAGATCAAACGCTTCGAGGCCGCGGGCTGGGCCGCGGTGGCCGTCGACGGCCACGACCCCGAGGCCATCGCCGGCGCCATCGAGCAGGCGCGCCGCTCGGACAGGCCGACGCTCATCGCCTGCCGCACCGTCATCGGCTATGGCGCCCCCACCAAAGCGGGCAAGGCCGCAACGCACGGCTCGCCGCTGGGGCCCGAGGAGATCGCCGGAGCCCGCGCCAAGCTCGCCTGGACCCATGCCCCCTTCGAGGTGCCGGCGCCCGTCCTCGCCGCCTGGCGCGCCTCAGGAGCGCGGGGAGCGCCCCTGCGAGCCGCCTGGAGCGAGCGCTGGCAGAGCCTGGATGCCGGGACGCGCGCGGCCTTCGAGCACCCCGCGCGGGCGGCCGAGCCGGCCATCACCGCGGCCATCGCCGCCGCCAAGAAGGCCGCGGCCTCCGGCGGCGCCAAGAAGGCGACACGCGCCTGGTCCGAGGCCACCCTGGAGCACCTGATCCCGGCTCTGCCGGCGCTGATCGGCGGCTCGGCCGACCTCACCGGCTCCAACAACACCAGGATCAAGGACCAGCCGATCGTTGCCCCCGGCAGCTTCGCCGGCAGCTACATCCACTACGGCGTACGCGAGCATGCCATGGCGGCCGTCATGAACGGCATGGCCCTGCACGGCGGGCTGATCCCCTACGGCGGCACCTTCCTCGTCTTCTCCGACTACTGCCGCCCGGCGATCCGCCTCTCCGCCCTGATGCGCCAGCGCGTGATCTACGTCATGACGCACGATTCCATCGGCCTCGGCGAGGACGGCCCGACGCACCAGCCCGTCGAGCAGCTGGCAAGCCTCAGGGCCGTTCCCAACCTCAACGTCCTCCGCCCCGCCGACGGCGTCGAGACGGCGGAGTGCTGGCAGCTCGCCGTACGCACTGGCGACACGCCCTCCATCCTGGCCCTGACGCGCCAGGCCGTTCCCAACGTGCGCACCGCCCACAGCGAGGAGAACCTGTGCGCCAGGGGCGCCTATGTGTTGGCCGAGACGCCGGGCAAGGCGCGCGACGCCACCATCCTGGCAACGGGCTCCGAGGTCGGCCTCGCCCTGGAAGCGCGGGCTCTGCTGGCCAAGGAGGGCATCGCGGCGGCGGTGGTGTCGATGCCGTGCTGGGAACTGTTCGCTGAGCAGCCCGTTGCCTACCGTGAGGCGGTGCTGGGCTCGGCCCCGCGCGTTGCTGTCGAGGCCGCCGTCGGCTTCGGCTGGGAGCGCTGGCTCGGCGAGATGGGCGCCTTCATCGGCATGGAAAGCTTCGGCGCCTCCGCTCCCGCGGGCCAGCTCTACCAGCACTTCGGCATCACCCCCGCCAAGGTTGCCGACGCCGCCCGCAAGCTGCTAAGCAGGCTGAAGGAGTAGGCTCCCTGCCGCAAGTCATGCGGATGCCGTGTCACACGGGTAGGGCTGGTCGAATGATTGAGGTCCTGCAACGCAAGATCCGCCCGACGACGGAGGCCGCCGCAGGCGTACCGAGGCTGCGCTGGACCTTGCACGAGTTCGAGCGCATGGCGGAGCTGGGCTTCTTCACTGAAGAAGACCACATAGAGCTTGTTGGCGGAGAGCTCGTTCCGGTCGCACCGAAGACCGTCCGTCACGAGACTATGCGAGGCGAGCTCTTCAATCGGGTATTGCGCCGCCTGCCCGAGGACATGATGGTGGCGGCTGCCCTCGGTTGGCGGCTCAGCGAGGACACCTATCTGGAGCCGGACTTCTTGGTCTATCCAAGGGCTTGCAAGGCCACTATCCCGGGGCTGCCCGCGCGAGAGGCATTGCTCGTGATCGAGGTCGCGGATCTGAGCCTCGCATACGATACGACTCTCAAGGCCAGGCTTTACGCAGCCCTCGGCGTGCCCGAGTACTGGGTCGTCGATGTCGTCACTCCGGCGACGTGCATCTATCGCGAACCCACCGCTACCGGCTACGCGGAGACGACCACGGTCGGTGCAAATGAACCCCTGACGGCACTGCTGATCCCCTCGCTCACCTTGCGACTTGCGGACCTGAGGCTCGAGTGATGACTGCGCGCACCAAGCTCGCCCCGGAAGACCAGCTCACCATCGAGGAGTTCCTCGCCTTCACCGACACGCGGCCGGACGGCGAGCGCTGGGAGCTGATCGAGGGGGTTGCCGTCTTCAATCCATCTCCGGTTGACTACCACCAGATGGTGGTAGCGAACATCGTGGGCTTTCTGATCGCACACAAGCGGCAGACGGCTGCAGGCTGGTATCCGATGCCTGGCGTGGGCACGCGCGTTCCTGTCTCGCCGCGCAGCCTTCCGCAGCCGGATGTGTTCGTGAAGGAGGACGCCATGACCGGCTCTCCCGTCACCGACGACGCGCTGGTTCTGTTCGAGGTGCTCTCCAAGAGCAACACCAAGGCCGACCAGGCCTGGCGCCGCAAGGTCTACGCCAGCGTGCCGAACTGCCGGCACTACGTGACGGTTTCGCTCAAGGCCGTGGCGGTCGACGCCTACGATCGCGACACCGGCTGGAAGAAGCGCAGCCTCACCGATCTCGCAGATGCCCTGGACTTGCCCGCGCTCGGCCTCACCTTGCCGCTGAGCGATATCTATCGCTGGACACCGCTCGGCCCTCAATAGCGAGGAGCGATAAGCCATGCTCCGCCTCGACAAGCTCAGGACCACCGTTGGCCTCAACGTGAAGGGCAAGCGCGTGCTGGTGCGCGCCGATCTCAACGTCCCCGTCAGGGACGGCAAGGTCAGCGACGCCACCCGCCTGGAGCGGCTGCTGCCAGGCCTGGAGGATCTCGCCGGGCGCGGCGCCAGGATCATCGTCATCTCCCACTTCGGCCGTCCCAAGGGCGCGCGCGAGCCGGGGCTCAGCCTCGAGCCGGTGGCAGAGAAACTCGCCGAGCTGCTCGGTCGCCCGGTCGCGTTCGCTTCTGACTGCACCGGCAGCGCCGCCGAAAACGTGGTGGCTGCCCTGCAGCCGGGCGAGATCGCCGTGCTGGAGAACCTGCGCTTCCACAAAGGCGAGGAGAAGAACGATCCGGCCTTCGCCCAGGCGCTTGCCGGGCTCGCCGACATTTTCGTCAGCGACGCCTTCTCCGTCGCACACCGCGCGCACGCCTCCACCGATGCCGTCACGCGCCTGCTGCCGTCCTACGCCGGCTCGCTGATGATGGAGGAGATCAGCGCGCTCCGCAGCGTGCTCGAGGCGCCGCAGGGCCCGGTCGCCGCCGTCGTCGGCGGCGCCAAGGTCTCCACCAAGATCGCGCTCCTCACCAACCTCATCGGCAAGGTCGACAAGCTGATCATCGGCGGCGCCATGGCCAACACCTTCCTCCTGGCCCAGGGCGTGAACGTCGGCAAATCGCTCGCGGAGCCCGACCTCGCCGAGACGGCGCGCGACATCGTGCATGCGGCCAAGGCGCGCAGCTGCGAGATCGTGCTGCCGGCCGACGCGGTCGTGGCGGCCAAATTCGAGGCTTGCGCGCCCTCGCGCATCTGCCCGGTGCTGGAGGTGCCAGCCGACCAGATGATCCTGGACATCGGGCCCAAGGCGGTCGCGCACTACACCGAAGTGCTCGGCCGCTGCCGCACCCTGCTCTGGAACGGCCCGCTCGGCGCCTTCGAGATCCCCCCGTTCGGCGAGGGTACCTTCCAGCTGGCGCGCTTCGCAGCCGACGCGACGGCGGCGGGCAGGCTCACCTCAGTGGCCGGCGGGGGCGACACCGTCGCGGCCCTCAATGCGGCGGGCGTCACCGACCGCTTCACCTACGTCTCGACCGCCGGCGGCGCCTTCCTGGAGTGGCTGGAAGGCCGCGAGCTGCCCGGAGTCGCAGCGCTCACGCGCGCAGACGCTCGAGATCGCTGACGGCCTGCGGACGCGGATTGCGGACAAAGCTAATAGTCAGCTTTGATGCGTTACATCAGCAACTTGGAGTGAAAACCCTGTGGGCACGGCTGGCATCTGCCCCCGCCATAGGCATAGTTGACGTCTGTGAAGACTTAGACCCAGGGGCGGGACATGCGAAAACTGATTGCAGCGGCGGCTCTTGTTGCGTGCTGTGGGACGGCCCAAGCGGACGGTCCCAGCGAGTGGACCGGGTTCTATGTCGGACTGAACGCCGGCTACGCCTCTGGCAGCTGGGACGGCAACATGGTCTATACCGACGCCACCGCTGGCTTCGACGTGACCGGCAAGGTGATCGACGGCGAGGGTGCGCTGGCGGGCGGTCAACTCGGGTTCAACATCCAGACCGGCAGCTTCGTGTGGGGCATCGAAAGCGACCTGTCCTGGTCGGGTATCCAGGGGAGCAACAGGCTTCTGCCCTACCCCACCGGATATCCCGGCAACGGCTCGCCGGCGTGGGACTTCGAGAACCAGGTCAACTGGCTGGCGACGGTTCGCGGTCGTTTCGGCATCACCTCCGGGTCGCTTCTCATCTACGGAACGGGCGGCTTCGCCCTCGGAGAGGTCGAATCGCATCTGAACGTTGTCGGACCGGGATACAGCGCCTGGGCCCTCCTCTAAGGTGGGCCTGTCTCATTTTCGTCCAAGCGACATTTCGTAGAGCGCCGTGACGGTGTTCCAGTTGCGGGTCGTCGCGCGCGTTGCGAGCAGCCTCTCGATCGCGGTGTTGTTGAGCTTCGTGCGGCCGTAGCCGTCGGGGCAGTGCAGGTAGACCTCCGCGCCGTCCGCTTGCCAGCGGTCGGCACCGCTCTTGACGCCGCCGAGCGCTGCGAGACCCGGGTTGGACGGGCGCCCCAACAGAAAGGTGACGTGCAGCTTCCTGGCGTCGATGCCAGGCTCCTTCAGGAACGGATTGGCGGCGACGATGCGCTCGAGCTGCGCCGGTGACCTGATGAGCACGGAGACCGGCAGGCGCGTCTCGCGCGCGAGCCGCGCCTCGATCAGCTCCGCCAGCCCGGCCGCAGGCCGCGCGGCGGTGAACAGCACGTTGCCGCTCTGCACGTAGGTCCTGGTATCGGCGAATCCCAGCCCGGCAAACAGCGCGCGCAGCCGCTCCATCCGGAGCGTGTTGCCTCCGACGTTGATGCCGCGCAGCAGGGCGATGTGCGTGGTCATGCGAAAATGCCGAATTGCGTATGGCCAGTCGCGAATGGCCAATCGCGCATGGCCAATCGCGCATGGTAGGCATCCATTCGCCTCCTCGCCATTCGCAATTCGCCCCTGTGGAACATTGACACCTCCGGCGCGAGCTCCCACCCTGCATGCGGGGACTCCCGAGGAGGCCATCGATGCGCAGAATTCTGAGCATCGCCGCGGTCGCCGCCGTGCTCGGCTGCACCGGCCCGCCTGCCAGCGCCCAGGGACGACACCGAGCGCGCTCTGCAGCGCTACCGCCGGATGCTGCAGGACGACCCCTGGTCCAACCCCGGACACCTGGAGGCCGACCGCGGCGAGGCGCTGTGGAGGAAGCGGCGCGGGCCCCGCAACGCCTCGCTTGAAGCGTGCGACCTCGGCAGAGGCCCCGGCAGGGTCGAGGGCGCCTTCGCCGAGCTGCCGCGCTACTTCAGGGATGCCGACCGGGTGATGGACCTGGAGGCGCGCCTCGTGTGGTGCATGGAGACGCTGCAGGGCTTCGCACGCGCGGACATCGTCGAGCGGCCCTATTCCAAGGCCAACCAGCCGGCACCGAGGCTGAGGCGCTCGCCACCTACGTCGCCAGCAGGTCGAGCGGACTCACCTTCGCACCAAAGCTCGATCACGCCAGGGAGCGCGAGGCGCTGAGGCTGGGCGAGGCCCTGTTCTTCCGGCGCCAGGGCCCGATGGATTTCGCCTGCTCCACGTGCCATGCGCAATCCGGCCGGCGCATCCGCCTGCAGACCTCCCGTTCTTCGGCAACCCCGGAGAGGCCCGCAAAGCGATCGGTGCGTGGCCGGCCTACCGGGTGTCGCAGGGCACCGTCATGACCCTGCAGCACCGCATCGCCAACTGCTACTGGCAGATGCGCCTGCCCACCATCGACCCCGGCTCCGATGCCGCCGTCGCCCTAACCATGCATCTCGTCTACCAGGCCAGGGGCGGCGAGATCACCGCGCCCCAGATCAAGCGCTAGGCGCGATGCGGACCACCCTGTTGTATCTCGCCGCCGTCGCCGCTGTGGCCCTCGTGCTTGCAGCCGCATATCGTCTGCTGCAACCGGAGGAGCGCGTGACCAGGACCGTCCAGGAAAGTGCTCCCCTCGACGAACGCATCGTCGAGCGCGCGATCGAGTTCGAGCTGGGCCAAGGCCGCACCCGAGTGGCGGGCGCGCCTCGTCCAGGACGAGACACAGAAGGCGTGCAGCCGATACTTCAACAACCCGCCCAAGGACGTGGCCGATGCGATCCTCGCGCGCGAGAAGGCCGCCATCCGGTATCCGCCCGACGGCAACCTCCTGGGCGACTGGAGGAAGGGCGAGAAGCTGGCGCAGAGCGGTTATGGGGGGCGCGTCACGGACGATCCCCCGCGCGCCGAGAACGGGGGAAACTGCTATGCCTGCCATCGGCTCGACAGGCGGGAGGTTAGCTTCGGAACGCTCGGACCCAGCCTCGCCGGCTACGGCAAGCAGCGCAACTATGCCGAGGCCGAGGTGAAGGCCGCTTACGAGCGGATCTACAATGCCCAGGCTTTCCTCCCCTGCGCCGGCATGCCACGCCTGGGCGCCAGCCGGTTCCTGACCATCGAGCAGATCAAGGACGTGGTGGCATATCTCATGTCGCCGGAGAGCCCGGTCAACAAGCGATGAACCATCCGGCGTCATCCCGCGACCACCCGGGGTGACAGAGATGCGCTGGCAACTTGCCCGTACAGCGCTGCCGCCCTATGTGAGACGGGTCGCCATGCCCCGCACCGCAGGACCGCATGCTGAACCAGGTCTACATCCACCTTTTCGTCGCCATCGCCGGCCTGGTGAGCTTCCTGTCGCCGTGCGTGCTGCCGCTGGTGCCGCCCTATCTCGGCTATCTCGGCGGCACCACCGTCGCCGAGCTCGGGCGCCAGGACGACATCGACACGGCGGCATGGCGCCGCGTCGTGCTGGCGTCGGTGTTCTTCGTGCTGGGCTTCACCACCGTCTTCATCGGCCTGGGAGCGACCGCCTCGTACTTCGGCAAATTCATCCGCGACTACCGGCACGAGCTCGGCATCGCCGCCGGCATCGTCGTCATCGTGTTCGGCCTGCACTTCCTCGGGCTGTTGCGCATCAACCTGCTCTACCGCTCCGCCCGCATCCAGGTCGACACGAAGCGAGCGACGTTTCTCGGCGCCTATGCGATGGGGCTCGCCTTCGCCTTCGGCTGGACGCCGTGCATCGGCCCGGTGCTGGCCGCGGTTCTCGCGCTCGCCACCAACGAGGCGAGCGTCGGTGCCGGCGTGCGCCTGCTGCTCGTCTATTCGCTGGGGCTCGGCATCCCCTTCGTCCTGGCGGCGGTGGCCATCGGCCCGTTCCTCGGTTTCCTCAAGCGCTTCCGCCGCCATCTCGGCCGCGTGGAGATGGTGATGGGACTCCTGCTGGTGACCGCGGGCATCCTCATGCTCACCGGCTGGCTCAACGCGTTCAGCTTCTGGATGATCGAGAACATCCCGGTGCTCGGCCGTATCGAGGAGCTCTTGACGCCCGACCAACTGAGCAAAGAGATCCTCAAGGAGCGCGCGCGATGAGCAGCGCGGCGCCGGACGCCTCCAGAACGGCGATCGCGCTCACCATTGCCGGCTCCGACAGCTCCGGCGGCGCCGGCATCCAGGCCGACCTCAAGACCTTCTCGGCGCTCGGCGTCTACGGCGCCACCGTCGTCACCGCCCTCACCGCCCAGAACACGCTGGGCGTGCAGGGCATTTACGCCGTGCCAGCCGACTTCGTTGCCGCCCAGATCGAGTCGGTCCTTGCCGATCTCGACGTCGCCGCGATCAAGACAGGCATGCTCGCCGACGCCCCGATCGTGGAGACTGTGGCCCGCGCGCTCGGCGCAGCGCCGTCCAGGCCGCTGATCGTCGACCCCGTGATGGTGGCGACCAGTGGCGATCGGCTGCTCGCCCCGGAGGCCGTGGCGGCCCTGAAGCGCGATCTCATCCCTCTTGCCACCCTGATCACCCCCAACCTGGCTGAGGCCGCAATCCTGCTCGGCGTCTCCGAGGCCGAGGGCGAGCCTGAGATGGTGGACCAATCCAGGGCTCTGCTGGCGCTGGGCTGCCGCGCCGTGCTCCTCAAGGGCGGGCACGGCCGGGGGGCGGCCGCCCGCGACATCCTCGCCGATGCCACGGGCATCGAGCGCCTGGAGCTGGCGCGCCTCGACACGCCCCACACCCACGGCACCGGCTGCACCCTCTCCGCCGCCGTCGCTGCCCTGATGGCGCGGGGTGCGACGCTCCCGGACGCCGTCCGCCGAGCCAAGGCCTACGTCTGGCACGGTCTGCGGCACGGCCTCACGCTGGGCGTCGGCCGCGGACGAGGGCCTCTCGATCACCTGTTCGCCATCCGCAGCGCACCACCCCCCGCTTGAGCTCGCCGGCACACCCGCAAGGGCGGCGCATTGGCAGTTTTGCAACAGCTGCGTGTGTCCTGGAGCGTCTGTCCGCCTGCCCCGATCCGCGCCCCTTGACGGAAGTGGCCGGACAAGGAAGCGTCGCGCGCCCGGTCCGCACCGGGGGATAGGCTCGTGCGGTTTCGCGCCAGAGGCGGCTGCCGGACTGGCGACCGTGGCAACGTTGGTCTATATGCACTCGCTTTGATCGAGTCCGAAAGGAATTGCAATGAAGATACTTGTACGCCTGACTGCAGCGGCCATCCCGGCGATGCTGTTTGCCTGCGCCGCCTTCGCGGACCCGATCCCGGGGCTCACGGGCTATTGGAGCGGCAGCGGCTCCATCGCTCTCTCCAACGGCAAGACCGAGCGCGTCAAATGCCAGGTCCTCTACCGGGCCGAGGCCGCCGGCCAGATTCGGCAGACCATGCGCTGCGCCAGCGCCGACTACAACATCAACTCGCTCGCTGAGCTCACCGTGAACGGCAGCCAGGTCAGCGGCACGTGGGAGGAGAAGACCTATGCCGCCAAGGGCGCCGTCAGCGGACGGTATGGCGGCGACACGTTCTCTCTCTCGGTCCAGGGTGCCAATTTCAGCGCGTCGATGAACGTCACCGTCTCCAACTGCAGACAGTCGCTCACCATTACTCCGACCGGATTGGACGTCACCCGCATCTCCATCACGCTCGCCAAGCAGCGCTGTGGCGGGTGAGACACGGGCGTGTCGCGATCGGCGCAACCGAGGTTGCCGGCTCCGCTGAAGTTTGGAACAAGTGGGGCGGGGAGCCTCGCGCACGCTGCTCGGTTGGGGGAAGGCCGAACAGCTCACCGGCCGAGGCTCACGGGGGAGAGCGGAGCCTGACAATCCAGGGACGGGTTCCGCTCCAGAGAAAACCGGTCCGGCGCCGCCGGACCGGTTTTCTTGTTTCGCCGCCGCCTGTGCACCGGGACCGCCGCTGCTTGACAGCGGGGCCCGGCTGAACTTGTGATGGGGCTCGTGTCCCAGCCCCGCGCGGAGGTTGCAATGGCCCGACACCTGCCGACCTATGGCGACGTGGTAGCGGCCCGCAGCCGCATCGGCTCGCTCGCCTGCCGCACGCCGCTGATCGAGCACCCGGCCCTCAATGCCGCCACCGGGGCGCGCGTGCTCCTCAAGGCGGAGAACCTGCAGCGCGTCGGCGCCTTCAAGTTCCGCGGCGCCTACAACAAGATTGCCCAGGTCGACAAGGCGGCCTTTCCCGGCGGCGTGGTGGCCTGCTCCTCGGGCAACCACGCGCAGGGCGTTGCCGCGGCAGCGGCGCTGCGCGGCCTCAGGTCGACGATCGTGATGCCCTCCGATGCCCCGCGCCTCAAGATCGAGCGCACCAAGGCGTTCGGCGGCGAGGTGGTGGCCTACGACCGCGTGAGGGAGGACCGCGACGCCATTGCCCGCGAGCTCTGTGCGACACGCGGCGCGGCCTACGTGCACCCCTTCGACGACCCCGACGTGATCGCCGGGCAGGGCACCGTCGGCCTCGAGATGATGGAGCAGGCCGCGGCGCTGGGCGCGGTGCCCGACATCGTGCTGGTCGGTGCCTCCGGCGGCGGGCTGATCGGCGGCGTCTCCCTCGCCGTCAAGGAGGCGAGCCCGGCGACACAGATCTACAGCGTCGAGCCGGCGGGGTTCGACGATCTCGCGCGCTCGCTGGTGCGCGGGGAGCGCGAGCGGAACGAGCACCTGTCGGGCTCGATCTGCGACGCGCTGATGGCCGCGACGCCCGGTGAGATCACCTTCGAGATGGCCAAGCAGAACCTCGTCGGCGGGCTCGCCGTCACCGACGAGGAGGCCAAGGCCGCGGTGCGCTTCGCCTTCCGCGAGCTCAAGCTGGTGGTGGAGCCCGGCGGCGCCGTGTCGCTGGCCGCGATCCTGGCGGGCAAGCTGGACCTCGCGGGCAAGACCGTGATGGCGGTGCTGTCGGGCGGCAACATCGACCCGTCGCTGTTCGCCGAGATCATCCAGGAGCAGCAGCACGCTCAATGAGCGGCGCAGCCGCCCCGCAGGACGCACTCCGCCTCGCCACCCGCGTCTCGCTGCTGTTTGCCGCGATATTCGTGGTCGCCGGCACCCAGCTGCCCTATCTGCCGGTCTGGCTCGACTGGGTCGGGCTCAGTGCGCATGAGATCGCCGTCATCACCGCCGCGCCGACGCTGGTGCGCGTGGCCGTGACGCCGGCGATCGCCTTTGCCGCTGATCGCAGCGGCGACCATCGCCGGTTTCTCGTGCTCCTGGCGTGGGGCGCGCTTTCGGCGGCCCTTCTCCTCGCGCAATGCGCGAGCTTCTGGCCGATCCTGCTCCTCTCCTTGCTGTTCGCGGTCGCGATCTCCACCGTCATGCCGCTGACGGAGACGGTGGCGATGGCGGGCGTCAGGGCCGCCGGGCTCGACTACGGCCGCATGCGGCTGTGGGGCTCGCTCAGCTTCATTGCCGCCAGCTTCTGCGGCGGGCTGGCGATGGACCGCCTCGGTGCGCCGGCCGCCGTCTGGCTGCTGGCAGGCGGGGCAGCCCTCACGGTGCTGGCGGCCCACGGCCTGCCGCGCCCGATCGGGCGCGCCTCCGCGCCGGCGGCAGGCGCGCAGCCGCGCATCAGGCTTGCCGACGCGCTGGCACTGGTGCGCTCGTGCCCGTTCGTTCTGTTTCTGCTGGCGGTCGGCGCGGTGCAGGCGGCACACGCGACATTCTACACCTTCGGCACCCTGCATTGGAGGGCGCAGGGCATCTCCGGCGGCTGGGCGGGCACGCTGTGGGCGATCGGCGTGGCGGTGGAGATCGGGCTCATGGCCTTCTCGGGCGCGCTGGTGCGGCGCATCGGCGCCGTCGAGCTGATCGTGATCGGCGCCGCTGCGTCGGTGGTGCGCTGGCTGGCCATGGGCTTCGATCCGCCGCTGGCGGCGCTCATCGGGCTGCAGGCGGTGCATGGGCTGACCTTCGGTGCCACCCACATCGGCGCCTTCTACTTCATCACGCACGCCATCGCGGAGCGGCAGGCCGGCACGGCCCAGGCGCTCTACGCCGCGATCACCGCGGGTATCGCCATGGGCGGCGCCATGCTGCTCTCCGGCCAGCTTTACGCCTCTCTGGGCGGGCGCACCTACTGGGCCATGGCGGTGATCGCGGCCGTGGGTCTCGCGGCGGGCCTCATGCTGCGCCGGCGGAGGGCCTGACACCCGTTGCACCCGTCATCCCGGAAGCCGAGACGCAGTCGAGGCTGTCCGGGACCTCTCTGAGCGAGTCTCACCTCCCGAGGTCCCGGCTCGGAGCGCTGCTCGCCTTTGGCTCGCATCGCCCAAGGGATTCCATGGGCCGGGATGACGGGTGGCTCGGCTCAGCGGAACAGCCAGCACCACGACGCGTCGCCGCGGTCGCGGCGCTCGGTCACGTCGACGCGCATGAAGCGATCGTGCGCGAGGGCCGCGCCGATCCACAATTCGTTCCAGGCGTCGAACACGGAGGGGTGCAGCGCCTCGCGCTCCGCCATCAGCCGCCACGAGGTCTGGCGCACCGAGGCGGTCGCCCCGTCCACCTGCAACTCGGCATCGTCGCCCTGACCCCTGGCCAGGCGGGCGAACGCCGTGGCGAAGCCGGCGGGCCCGGCGCCCACGCCGCCCAGGAGGGCGGCGACCTCATCGAAGGTCTGCATGCCCACCAGCCGCGCAGCCGCTCCGGCGAGGTGGCCTCCCTCCTCCGGGCCCAGCACCGCGACCGTCTCCGGCACGATCGAGGTGATGTAGTCCATCGCATAGTTGCGCAGCACCTTTCGCAAGCGCGCCTCGGGCCACGACGCCTCGGGCAGCCGCGGCGCGAGGTCGGCCCGGAACGGCGGACAGCGCTCGCCGGGCGAGAGCTGCAGCCGCTCCTCCGGCGCCAGATCCCGGTCCCATTCCCGGTAGTAGCCCTCGAGGCCCGGCTGACCGTCGACGGTCTGCCCGGTGCAGACGAAGCCCAGCCGCGGGTTGCCCAGCACGACGCCGTTGTTGGCGTGCCATCCCCTCAGCACCGCGCGCGAGACCTCCGAGGCAATGCCGCAGATCGCGGTGCCCGACCAGATCCAGCGCGGCGGCGGATAGCGGACCCAGGCCTTGCGGTCGCTCTCGTAGACGTACTCGACCTTGACGCCGCCGACCTGGTTGGAGAGGTAGTGATACTGGGCGCAGGCGACCGCGTGCGGCAGCTCGGCCAGCTCCAGCTTCCGTAGTCCCGGGAGAAAGCGCGCGAGCTGCTGGCGCCGGAAGGTACGAAACACCACCTCGGCGGCGCGCGCCGGCCCCGCCCGGGACGCCAGCATCAGGATCAGCCCCGTGAGGTAGGCGTGATGGATCCGCTCGATGGCGGCATAGGCCGCAGCGTCCTGCTCGCCGGTGTCGCTGACAGCGTTCATATCGATCCGTCCGGAGTGAGAACGTGAGATAGGGAGATCGGCGGGCGCGTGACAAGCTGCAGCCGCGTGCGCTAGCCTCGAGCTCTACCGGGACTGCCACCGCATGGTGCGCGGCTTCGCGCCCATGGTGGTGCATGGCGCGACGAACGCAAGAGGAAGGGAAAACGACGCGATGGCTGCCGACAGCGAGACCTACAAGAAGGGCGAAGCGATCCGCAGAAAGCTGATGGGCGAGGCTGCCTTCGAGCGCCGCCAAGCCGAATACCACAGCGATCCAATCATGACGAAGTTCATCGATGTGGCTACAGAGACCGTGTTCGGCGCGCTGTGGACGCGCCCGGGGCTCGATATCAAGACGCGCACGCTCATTTGCGTGGTCTCGGACGCCGCGACCGGCCGCCATCCCGAGCTCGACATCCATCTGCGCTTTGCCCTCAAGGAAGGCTGGACCGAGGACGAGCTGACCGAGGTGCTGCTCCACCTCACCGGCTATGTGGGCGTGCCCATCATACGCGAGGCCATGCTGACGGCCGCCAAGGTGTTCAAGGAGGTGAAGGCCGAGGCGGCGGGGCGCTGAGTGCGGGGCTAGGGCGGAGGATGCCATGAAATTCGGATTGAGCACCGTGACGCGGGGTGTTTTCACGACGCCCGAGAGCTATTCCACCGTTGCCAAGGCCGCCGAGCGAGCAGGCTTCGACTTCCTCTCCGTGAGCGACCATCTGGTCGTGCCGGCGAACCTCGAGTCGCGCTACCCCTACGACGTGGCCGGCGTGTTCGGCGCCGCCGAGCAGGGGCACTGCTTCGACCAGCTGGCCACCATCGCCTTCCTCGCCGGCTGCACCGACCGCCTGCGGCTCCTGACCTCGGTGACAGTGCTGCCGCATCGACCGGCCATGCTCACCGCCAAGACGCTCTCGACAATCGACGTGCTCGCCAAGGGCCGCCTCATCGTCGGCGCCGGTGCCGGCTGGATGAAGGAGGAGTTCGAGCTTCTGGGTGTCCCGTTCGAGGACCGCGGCCGGCTGACGGACGAGTACCTGGCCGCCTTCAAGGAGCTGTGGACCAAGGGCAAGCCCACCTACAGCGGCAAGTACGTGAGGTTCTCCGATGTGCTCTTCTATCCCAAGCCCGTGCAGAAACCGCATCCACCGCTGTGGATCGGTGGCGAGAGTGCGCCAGCGCTGCGCCGCGCTATCAAGTTCGCTGACGTGTGGTATCCCGGCAGCAACAGCCAAGCCAAGCCCCTCGACACGCCCGAGCGTCTCGCCGCCGGCATCGCCGGCGTGAAACGCGCCTGCGCGGCAGCGGGGCGTGACCCCGCCACACTGGGGCTCGCGTTGCTCGTGCAGGACCTCTTCGAGTGGGGCGACTGCCAGACGGCGGACGGCTCGGCGCGCCGTTACTTCACCGGCACCTCCGCCGACATGGCAGCCGACGCCGCCGCCCTGTCGTCACTCGGGGTGGGCCACGTGGCGCTCCGCCTCGGTGGCAACACGGCCCAGGAGTGTGTCGCCCGGATCGACCGCTTCGGCGCCGAGGTGATCGCCAAGATGAAGAGCTGAAGCCCGCCGCCGGAACTCTACGGGCTGCTGGGCGCGGCGCAATCGATCGCAATGCTGCAGCGGCGGTAGGTGTCAGACCCTTCGGGTTTGACACCATGGCTCCGACTCCGGTGGCGGAACGGCGTCAGACCCGGAGGCCGGAGGGTCCAACACCGCTCACCCCCACAGCTCGGGCAGCGGAGGATGCACGAGCGCACCGTCGTAGCGCAGGCCCGGCTGGCGGTCGCACGCCAGCAGCAAGGGCCCGTCGAGGTCCACCCAGTCGGCGTCCTGGGCGAGGAGGAGGGCGGGTGCCATGGCGAGCGAGGTCGCCACCATGCAGCCCACCATGATTCTGAGCCCCGCGGCGCGCGCCGCCGCGGCCAGCGCCAGCGCCTCGGTCAGACCGCCGGCCTTGTCGAGCTTGATGTTGACGGCGTCGTAGCGCCCGGCGAGCCCGGCCAGGTCGGCGCGCGTGTGCAGCGACTCGTCGGCGCAGACCGGCACCATGTGCTCGATCCGGGCCAAGGCGGCGTCAGCGCCCGCGGGCAAGGGTTGCTCGACGACCTCGACCCCCGTCTCTGCAACTGCCGCCATCAGCCCGGGCAGCAGCTCGGCCGTCCAGGCCTCGTTGGCATCGGCGATCAGCCGGGCGTCGGGGCGGGCTTGGCGCACGGCCCGCAGGCGCTCGGCATCGCCCTCGCCGCCGAGCTTCAGCTTCAGGAGGGGCAGCGACGGCACCGAGGCCGCCCTGGCGGCCATGGCCTCGGCGCTGCCGAGGCTCAAGGTGTAGGCCGTCGTGACGGGCCGGAGCGCCGCCGGCAGGCCCGCCAGGCGGGAGACGCTGGTGCCCGAGGCCTTGGCCTCCCAGTCCCACAGGGCGCAGTCCACCGCGTTGCGCGCGGCGCCGGCCGGCAGACGCTGCAGCAGCTCGGTGCGATCATGCACGCTGGCCAGCGCCGCAATCGCGGCCGCTACGCCCTCCACCGACTCGCCGTAGCGGGCATAGGGGCAGCACTCGCCGCGCCCCACAAAGGTCCCCTCGCCGACCTCGGCGACGACGACCGCCGCCTCGCGTCTGGCCCCGCGGGAGATGACGAACTCCCCCGCGATGGGCCAAGTCTCGACCCTGGCTTGGACCTTCAAGAGGACAGGCATTGGCCTTCGCTATGCGCCGCGACCCGCCTCAGCGCAACCGCCCGCTGGCGTGGGCCAGGAACAGGTAGACGCGACCGCTGTCGGAGACCAGGTGGCCGTGCACGTTGCGGCCGGACGGGTCCTTCTGCTCGACGTCACGCGCCAGCCACTCGAAGTCGACGAGGAAGCGGTCGACCACGCGCCGGAAGTCGGTGTCGGTGCGGTAGCGGGCGGAGATCTCGTCGAACAGGGTGCGGCCGTCGTTGGTGTAGATGCTGCGCACCATGATGCCGCGCTGGCCGGCACGGAAGCGCGACCAGATGGCAGACGCGGTGGTCGGGTCGAGCGCCCTCGAGATGCTGGCGATGTTGATGCCGCCGTCCTCCCGCGAGGCGCGCGACAACAGATCGCCCAGCGTCCAGCGGTCGCTGCCGTCGGCGGCAACCGGCACGGGCAGGTTCGGGCTCTGGTCGTTGCGCTGGGCCGCGGCGTAGGTGGCGGTGAGCGAGACCGGCGCCGTCTGCGGCAGCGGGTTGGGCGGCGTCACGTCGCGGCGCTCGCGGGCCGACAGGGTGGAGAGCTGCTCGAGCGCGCGCAGCTGGTCGCTCAGCGCGCCGCGCATGCTCTCCGCACTCTCGCGCGCCGCCGCCGGCAGCCGCGCCGCCTCGGTGCGGATGCGCGACTGCTCCAGCTCCAGCTCGGCTGCGGCACGCGCCGCACGGGTTTTCAAATCCTCCGAGCGTCTCGCTGAAGCGGCTGGCGATGTCGCCGAGGTGCTGGTTGACCTCCTGCGACACGCCGGAGACCTTCGCGCGCATCTCATCCATCGCCCGCTGCGCCTGGGCATCGGTCTGAGACCGCAGCCGCTCGAGCTCGGCCGCGGCAGCCTTGGAGTGGGCGGCCGCATCGTGCACCATCTGCTGCGCGACGTTGCGCGCCCGGTCCTCGGTCTCGGTGACGACGGTCTCGAGCGACTGCGAGTAGCCGCGCATCACCTGATCGAGGTGGTCGGCCTTGCCCGACAGGCGCTGCAGCGTGTCGTTCAGCTCGCCCTGGCGCTTCTGCATGGTCGAGTCGATGCGCATGTTGGCCGATTCGAGCGCGGTCGCCGCCCTGGCAATGTTCTGGCCCTGATTGGCTACACCGGCCATTTGATTCAGCAGGTTCTCCGACACGCTCTTCAGGAGGTCGGCCTGGCCGGAGAGGCCCTCGATGGCATGCAGCGACTGGCGCGTGACGTTGTCGCTCGACCGGCGCACGGCGTCGAGGCCGCTCATCATGGATTCGTCGAGGTTGCTGGCGGCCTGTCCCAACGTATCCGACAGCGAGCGGACGTGGCTTTCCATGGCATGCGTCAGGGCGCGCGCCTTCTCGCTCACCGCAGAGTCGATGGCCACGGTCGAGCGCATCATGGTGTCGTCGAAACGTGCCAGGCGCTCGGCGAAGGCATCGTCCAGCGCCCGCGTGCGCTCCAGGAGCTGGATGTCGAGCGCCTCGGCACGGCTCGCCAGCGTCGCATCGAGCGCCACCGTGTAGTCGTCGAGCACCGCCTGCAGCTGCTGGGTGCGGTTGGCGAGCGTCGACTCGAGCCCGCCGCTGGCGGTGGAGAGCTGGCTCTCCAGCGCGATGAGATTCTGGCCGGCGCCCTCGATGATCTTGGCGAGCTTGACCTGCTGCTGGGACAGCCTGTCGATCAGCATCGGCACGTCGCTGCCCATGGCCTTGAGCGTCTCGGAGACCTTCTCGGTCGTGCTCACCAGGGCGTGCCGCTCGCCTGCCATGTCCTGGATCAGGCCGCGGATCTTGTTCTCGTTCTCCGAGTAGGCCCTCTCCAGCGAGGCCACCTCGTTGTGCACGAGCCCCTCGAGCTCGCCGGCCCGCCCCAGCGCGCGCGAGATCGCCTCGTTCATGTAGGAGACTTGGCGGCGCACCGCCTGGCCCAGCGATGCGGCCGACTGCTCGGCCGCACGGTCGGGCTCGGCGAGCCGGACGGCCACCTCGGTCATGGCCGACGACATGAGCTTCAATTCCTGCGCGCGCCAGGCGAGCAGCGCCAGGAACCAGAAGAGAGCGATGGGCAGGAAAACGGTCGCCGCCACCACGATCATCATCGGGCTGGCGACGGTCTGGGAGAAGCCCTTGCTGGCGATCTCCGGCGCCAGCATGGCCCAGGCGAGCAGGCTGCCGACCGCGAGCCATCCGCCCGAGGCCGCCGCCGCCAGCATGAACGAGCGGTTCGACGGCTTCTGCTGCAGGGCGAAGATGAGGCCGCCGATGGAGGGCGCGTCGTCGTTGGCCGCGATGCGCGCGCGCGGCGGGGCGGCAGGCCGCCGCCTCGGCGGCGGGGGCCGCTGGCTCGCCTCGGCCTCGCTCTTGCCGGGGGCTGCAGCAGCGGCGGTGGACGCAGCGGCCTCTCTGACCTCGCGCACTGGCCTCGGTGGTGCTGCTCTCGGTGGTGCTGCTCTCGGTGGCTGCGGCTCTCGGTGGCGCTGTCGGGCGTTCCGGGCCGGCGCTCGGCAACGGCATGTCCGGGATATCCGGCATCTCCGATGGAGCGCCCTCGGCCAAGTCCTCGAGGGCGCGCTTGATCACTGCGCTGGCGTTCGGCACCGGCATATCGGGTGGCGCGCCAGCTGGGGCCTTCCTGGCGGTAGCGGGCGATGGGACGGTATTGAACCTGGGCAGCGATTTCGCGCTATTGAGCGGAATCGGCGCCGCGCCAGCTGCGCCCGACTTCGGCCCCCCGCTCGCAGGGAACAGCGGCTTGCGGCCGGACGCCGCAGCCCCCGGCCTTTCGGACGGACGCTCGCCGTTGCCGGACTCCGAGGGGCGCGGAGCCGCACCACGCTGCGTATTGCCGTCGTGAGCCATTCCCCCATCCGATGTTCGGCGCCGCGAAGCTCCGAATCCTTAGCGAGACATAGCGCATTTGCCCGATTGGGCACAGCCGCCGCACCAAAAAACGCTATCACCCCGACCTGAAGCTCGTCCCCTCGGCGCAGACCTCCCAGGGTGCCGCGCCATCTTCATCTCTTGCTATGCAGGCAATGGGGCAAAACAAAGATGCTTGTTATCTAAGGCAAATATCGGGAACTATGACGTTGCGAAAAGGACCGCCGGACGGCTATCCGGCCTAATCGCGCAGCATCCTGACGGGGATTTTCAGGGAGAGCTGGACGCGGGCAGCAACTCCTGAGCGAAATTGATACACAGGGGGGGCAGCCCCGGCCGGGAGCAACCACCGCGCGATCGCATGCCCTTTTGCCGCGCGCCCCGGACGCTGCATATGGTTTGAGCAGCCAACCGTTTTGCTTGAATTTGTGCGCTGTGATCGTTAACACGTGGTGATCGCCATCGGGCGACCCCTGCAACCGTCAACGACAGAACGAACGCCCCCGGCGCATGGCCAAGATTACGTTCATTCAGCCGGACGGCACCGCGCAGACGGTCGACGGCGAGCCCGGCATGACGGTGATGGAGACCGCCAAGAAGCACCTCGTCGAGGGCATCGAGGCGGAGTGCGGCGGCGCGTGCGCCTGCGCGACCTGTCATGTCTATGTCGACGAGGCCTGGCGCGCGAAGACCGGTGCCCCTGCCGAGATGGAGGAGGACATGCTCGATTTCGCCTTCGACGTGCGCCCCGAGAGCCGGCTGTCCTGTCAGATCCGGGTGACCGAGGACCTCGACGGTCTCGTCGTGCGCATCCCCGAGAAACAATTCTAGCAAGCGAGCATGCTCGATGTCAGCTGACGGGACTGAGGGCGGCGCGCCCATCGAGACCGATGCGGTGATCGTCGGCGCCGGACCGATCGGGCTCTTTGCCGTGTTCGAGCTCGGCCTTCTCGACATCAAGGCCCACCTGATCGACAACCTGGACAAGCCCGGCGGACAGTGCGCGGAGCTGTATCCGGAGAAGCCGATCTACGACATCCCGGGAATACCCGTGGTGACGGGCCAGGGGCTCACCGACGGCCTCATGGCGCAGATCAAACCGTTCGGCCCCACCTTCCATCTCGGCCAGCGGGTCGACACGCTGCAGAAGACGGAGGACGGGCGCTTCCTGCTCGCAACCGACTTCGGCACGCGGTTCCTCGCCAAGGTCGTGGTGGTGGCGGCGGGCGGCGGCTCGTTCACGCCCAAGCGGCCGCCGCTCAACGGCATCGAGGCCTACGAGGGCACGTCGGTGCTCTACTCGGTGCGCCGCATGGAGGACTTCCGCGGCAAGCATGTGCTGGTGGTCGGCGGCGGCAACTCCGCCCTCGACTGGACGCTCAACCTGCAGCCGATCGCCAAGAGCCTGACGCTCCTGCACCGGCGCGACGAGTTCCGCGGCGCCCCCCATTCCGTCGAGCAGATGCGCGCGCTCGTCGGCGAGGGAAAGGTCAACCTCTTGATCGGTCAAATGTCGGTGCTGCACGGGGATGGCGGCGCGCTGTCGGCCATCACCGTGAAGCTGAAGGATGGCGAGACGCGCATCGCCGTCGACCGGCTGCTCCCGTTCTTCGGCCTCACCATGAAGCTCGGTCCGGTCGCCGACTGGGGTCTCAATTTGCACGAGAACCTGATCCCGGTGGATACGGAGAAGTTCCAGTCCAACGAGCCCGGCATTTTCGCTGTCGGCGACATCAACTGGTATCCCGGCAAGCTCAAGCTGATCCTTTCGGGCTTCCACGAGGCCGCCCTCATGGCCCAGGCGGCCTACAAGATCGTGTACCCGGGCAAGAAGCTCCTGTTCCAGTACACGACCTCGTCCTCCTCGCTGCAGAAGAAGCTCGGCGTCAACTGACGAGCACCCACCCTTGGTCCCGGACAGAGCGGTGATCCGGGGCCTCGGGGGGCAGAGTTCGCTCGGGGCGGTCCCGGATCGGATAGCCTCGGCTGCGCCTCGGCTTCCGCGATGACGGGTGCAGCGCCGATGCGGCTGCGGCGCGGGTCAGCGGCCGGAGCGCTTGCGCTCCTCGTCCTCCCAGAACTTCTTGGCGTCCCACGCCCCGTCGCTCTTGGCCTCCGGGCAACCGAAGAAGCCGCAGCTCTCGACCTTCTTGGCCTCGGGCAGCTTGGGCGTGAAATCGCCGGCCAGGTGCCGGGTCAGGTCGGCCTTGATCTCCCGGCTCTTGCTGTCGGTGCAGTAGTCGGGGTCGCTCGCCACGCGGTCGCGGATGGTCTTGAAGGTATTGTCGTAGCTCTTCTCCACCTTGGCGAGCTGATCCGCACCCGCCTGCCTGGCCTCGTAGGCCAGGTAGGAAGCCTTGAGCCTGCCCGGATCGAAGAAGAAGCCGCAGCGATGCGCCCGGGCCGAGGTCCAGGCCACGGCGATCGGCCGGGCGGCGGGATTGTCGTTGCCGAGCTTGTCGGGCGCATCCGCGGCGGCGGAGCCCCCCAAGAGGCCGCTCGCACCGCTGCAGCCGGCACAGAGGGCAGCGGCGGAGACCAGCACTCCGAAGGCGATAGCCCGAGCGAATCTGTCCATGGCATCCCCCGAATTTGGCGCCAGTGTGCCGAGAAAAGAAGACGCGTCAATGGCATCGTAGTGGAAAGCCACGGCGATGGCGGCGCTCCTGACGTGCTGCGGAAGGAATCGCAACACTACCGCATCAATTGCCGCATGGCGCGGTCGAGGCCGTCGAGGGTCAAGGGGTACATGCGTCCGCCCATCAGGTCGCGCAGCATCTTGATGGAGGGCGTCCAGCCCCAGTGGCCCTCCGGCACCGGGTTGAGCCACACGCTCCGCTCGTAGATGCCGGTGACGCGGCGCATCCAGGCGGCGCCCGTCTCCTCGTTCATGTGCTCCACCGAGCCGCCCGCGACCGAGATCTCGTAAGGGCTCATGGAGGCGTCGCCGACGAACACCACCTTGTAGTCGGCGGGGTACTTGTGCAGCACCTCCCAGGTCGGCGTGCGCGCGGTCCAGCGCCGGGCGTTGTCCTTCCACAGGAACTCGTAGAGGCAGTTGTGGAAGTAGAAATACTCGAGGTGCTTGAACTCGGCGCGCGCGGCCGAGAACAGCTCCTCGGCCTGCTTGATGTGCCAGTCCATCGACCCGCCGATGTCGCAGAACATCAGCACCTTGACGGCGTTGCGCCGCTCGGGGCGCATGTGGATGTCGAGGTAGCCCTTGTGCGCGGTGCCCCTGATGGTGCCGTCGAGGTCCAATTCGTCGGGCGCGCCCTCGCGGGCGAGCTTGCGCAGGCGCCGCAGCGCCACCTTGATGTTGCGGGTGCCGAGCTCGACCTTGTCGTCGAGGTCCCGGTACTCGCGCTTGTCCCAGACCTTGATGGCGCGGTGGTTGCGGCTCTCCTTCTGGCCGATGCGCACGCCGGCGGGGTTGTAGCCGTCGGCGCCGTAGGGCGAGGTGCCGCCGGTGCCGATCCATTTGCTGCCGCCCTGGTGGCGGCCCTTCTGCGCGGCGAGGCGCTTCTTCAATTCCTCCATGATCTTGTCCCAGCCGCCCAGGGCCTCGATCCTGGCCTTCTCCTCCTCGGAGAGATAGAGCCTGGCGAGCGTGCGCAGCCACTCCTCGGGGATCTTGGCCTCCACCGCCTCGCTCATCAGGTCGAGGCCTTTGAAGACGTGGCCGAACACCTGGTCGAACTTGTCGAGGTGGCGCTCGTCCTTCACCAGGGCGGCACGCGAGAGATAGTAGAAATGCTCCACCCTGCGGTCGGCCAGGTTGGCCTGCAGCGCCTCCATCAGGGTGAGATACTCCTTCAAGGTGACGGGCACCTTGGCCGCTTTCAGCTCGTGGAAGAAGGTTGCGAACATGAGACCCTGCGTGCCTTGCCCGTTGCGGTGCCGCTTGCAGGGAGGATAGCGAACGGCTGCGGGAAAATCATCGGCCAGGAAGGAATGCCGGCCATCACCTGATGATGCCCGTGCGCAGGGCGACGATGACCGCCTGCACCCGGGTCGCCACCCCGAACTTGCGCTTGGCGTTCTCGACGTGGAAGTTGACGGTCTTCCCCGAGATCGCGAGCAGCCGCCCGATCGCCCAGTCGGACTTGCCGACGGCCACCCAGCCCAGGATCTCCCTTTCGCGTTGGGTGACCCGTATCCGGCCCGGCGCAGCATGCTCGCGGCTCCCCCTCCGCATTGATCCCCCGCGACGACATAACGTAGATAAAATGCGGTATCCGCATCAACCGTTTCGCAGATCCGGGGGGTAACGTGCAAATATTTCCGCCCACAACCGGTGTGAGCGGCTCATTTCGTCAGGAGCTGATGTAGCAGTGCACCAGCCATTATGTCCGATGCCAGACATAATACTTCCAACGTCATGGAACGAAATAGGGAAGAACTGATGTAACGCGTAACGTTGCTTGGTTTGCTCATTTTGTGCGCGGGCTGCGCCACCGTCACCAGAGGTGCGCAGCAAAGCGTCACAGTGCTGGCCCCGCAGGGCGCCGTCTGCACCCTGACCTCGCCGGCCATCGGCTCACGCACCATTAACGGCACCCAACACCATCGTGGTCGAAAGGGTCCCGACAACATCGCCGTGCATTGCAAGAGGTCCTGCTACCGGGACGCCACGGCGAGATCCTCTCCACGTTCGAGGAGATGACGGCTGGCAACATCCTGATCGGTGGCGTCATCGGGCTCGGCATCGACGCCGCGAGGGGTGCGATCAACAAGTACGACCCACCCGAGGTCAAGATTGCGATGCAGCGAATACCGGGCTGCGGGGGTAGTAAGCCCAAGTAGCGGCGCCAACCTTGCGCGCTGGCCGCGGCCGGCCGGCTGGCGCAATGTTGCATCAGCGGCGTTGCATCAACGGCGTTGCATCCCACGGCCGGGAGCTCGGCGCCAGGCTCGGCCGTGGTACGGCGGCGCCGTCCGGAATGCCTCTGGCGCTGCGTAGGAAGAGGCTACAGGGCCCGTGCGGCCCTCCGGGGACCAGAGGCACCCCTGGCCTGGGAGCCGAAAACTGGCCGCTCTGCGCCACGAATTGCGCAGCAGCTGCAACGCTGCTCCCAGCAACAAGGGCGGGAGTCCCCCACCCCTAGCCCCTCCCCGCACCTGCGCCGAAGGCGCACAAGCGAGCTGCGCTCGCTTTGGCCCCTGCGGGGCCGGAGGGGAGGGGAATCCGGGCGCGGCCGTGGATGGACAATCGCTCACGCGGCGGTGGACTTGCGCGCGATCAGCGGCCTCAGGGCGTCGGCCAGCACATCGCGCACCCTGGGCGGCCTGGCGGCCAGAAACGGCATCGGCCGGATCGCCTCCAGCGCCGTCACGCCGATGCGCGCCGTCAGCGCCCCGTTGAAGGCGCCCTCGCCCAGCCTGCGCGACAGCCGGCGCAGGAGATCCTGGCCCAGGAACTGTCCGAGCAGGTCGTCGGTCATGGCCACGCCACCGGTGGCGACGATGTGGGTGAAGACCATGCGCGCGAGCTTCATGACGCCCACGACGCCCGGCCGGGCGCCATAGAGCGCGGCCAGCGCCCGCAGGAGCCGGAGGTTCTCGATCAGCACATAGCCGACGGCGATCAGCACCATCGGGCTCAGCGCGGTGACGGTGGCGACGCGCTTGGCCGCGCGGGTGACGAGGCGCTTGGCCTCGGCGTCGAGCGGAGCGAGGATCTCGCGCTCGGCCAGCGCCAGGAGCTCGCCGGGGTCGTGCACGTCCTGGGCATGCTCGCGAAAGCGGCGCAGGCTCCAGGCCTGGTCGCGGCGCCCGGCGTAGAGGTCGGCCAGCCGCCGCGCCGCCTTGCGCTCCGCCCTCTGATCGCGCTCGGCGACGGCGGCGGCGATGTCGGCCCTGAGACGGCCGAGGCGGGCGAGGCGCAGGAACCCGGTCAGCTCGCGCACGACGATCATCAGGGCGGCGAAGGCGGCGACGGCGAGCAGCGCCAGGGTTGCAGAGCCGATCCAGTCGTCGCGGGCGAGCGCCGCGGAGACGAAGCGGGCAAACCACGCTGCCAGCCCGAGGAGGACCGCCCCAGCGAGCGCGGAGAGGAGCACGGCGCCCCAGCGCAGCCCGCGCCGGCCCAGCTCGCCGAGCGTCGGGCGGGCGACGCCGGGCCCGGCGGCGGCGTCAGGCGCATCGCCGGCGGCCTCCGCCGGTGCATCCACCGGCCCCTGCTCGACGATCAGCGCCGGATCGTCGGGAGCGAACACACGCGGCTGGCGCGGGTCGTTGGCGGAGCTCATGCGAGCTTGTCCCCCAGCAGAAACTCCATGGCGCGGTCGAGCCTGATGTGGGGCAGGGCCGCCGCCTCGCCCGTGGCGCCGTCGAGAGCGACGGCGGGCGGCCGGAAGCGCGGGAACTGCACGGCCTCGGACCGCGCCTCGCCCCTCAGGATCGCCGGGTCGTCCGGCAGGTCGCCGGGAAACACCGCCACCTCCTCCCTGCCGTCGAACAGCTTGCGGCCCACGCGCTCGCCGGCCAGCGGCACGCCCACGATGCACGGCAGCCGCTGGAGCCCCGAGCGGGCCTCCGCCTCGCGCGTGGCCCTGACGGCGGCCAGGGCGAGCAGCTTGACCTCCGCGCCGGCAAAGCGGGCGCGCGCAATCGCCTTGTCGGCAACGACACGCATGATCGCCTCCAGCCGGTCGTGACGGGAATGATGCAGATGGTCGGCCTTGGTCACGGCGAACAGGAGGCGGTCGATGCGGCGCGTCACGATCCGCGACAGCCAGGTGTTGGCGCCCGGCCGGAAGCACGCCAGCACGGCCGTGAGCGTGCGTTCCAGATCGGCAAGCGCCGGCCCGCCGGCATTGACGGACGACAGGGCATCGATGAGCACGATCTGCCGGTCGAGCCGGGCGAAGTGGTCGCGGAAGAACGGCTTCACGACGTGCGCCTTGTAGCTCTCGAAGCGGCGCGCCAGCAGGGCACCCAGGCTGCCGCGCCGGTATCCACCGGCCGGGGAAGGCGGCAGCGGGAAGAAGGTGAGGAGCGGCGAGCCCGCGAGGTCGCCGGGGAGCAGGAAGCGCCCCGGACCGGGTGCGGCGAGCGCGGGATCGGGCGCGCGCGCCTCCTGCAGATAGCGCGTGAAGAGGCGGGCACCGTCGAGCGCGATCTGCTCATCCGCGCGGGCGCCGGCATCGAGCGAGAAGAGAAACTCGAGCCACCCTTCGGCGAAGCCGACGCGATGCGGCGCCTCGGCCTCGCCGATCGCCTGCCGCGACCAGGCCGCGAAATCGAGGTCGAGCAGCGGCAGGTCGAGCAGCCACTCGCCGGGATAGTCGACGATGTCGACGTGGAGCCGGCCTGTCCCCAGCGCCCGGCGCAGACGCCGGGCCGGCGCGTACTCGATGGTGACGCGCAGCTGGCTCATGCGCCGCGTGCTCTCCGGCCAGCGCGGCGGGTTGCCGGTGAGCTCTGCCAGGTGCTCCTCGTAGGCGAAGCGCGCCACGCGGTCGTCGGGCTGCGGCTCCAGATAGGCGCGCTCGATGCGGCCCTCGGCCATGGCCGCGAAGAACGGCAGCCGGCCGCCGGCCACGAGATTGCGCACGAGCGCCGTGATGAACACGGTCTTGCCCGCGCGGGCGAGCCCAGTGACGCCGAGGCGCACGGTCGGCGTCATCAGGTGAGAGAGGCGCGCCCCCGCCTCTCTCAGCGCGACCGCCGCACTGTCACCGATGTCCCGAAGCTGCACGCGCTCTGCCCTTTCGCGCCATAAGTAGGGCGGAGGGCGGGGCCGCAGCAAGCCGGACGGGCGAGTTTCGTCAGCGGCCCGTGCTCGCCGCCGTGGTCGGCAACCAGTCCTTGGAGTGCATGATGATGAGCCCGCGCCGCATGCCGAGTTGCTGCTCGGAGAACCAGGGCAGCGTCATCTGCAAGGCGATGGGCGCCGGCTGGACGCGGCCCTGCAGCCAATCGAGGAACGAGGGCTGCGCCGGCGCGGCCGCGTTGAGCTTCAGGCGGAAGACAAACTCGCCCTTGTCGGAGATCAGCTTCGGCGGCGAGGCACCCGCAGGACAGAAGCGCACCGTTTCCGTGAAGACGGCGCGGCCGGGAATGCTCTGCGGTGCGAACTGGCGGTTGGAGGCCGCCGCATCGCGCGGATGCTCGCCCAGGAAGGCGCTGTACGTAGCGCTTGGTCGCCTTGGTCTCGAGGTTCTCGACCTCGAGCTCCATGGAGACCACGGTGGCGCTGCGCGCGCCGCTGTTGGCTATCGTGACAGGGATCGCGAGCACCTCGGTCTCGCCGCCGCTGTCGCGCGCGTAGTGGATCGTCGGCGGCGCGTGGACCTCGAGCTGCGGGGCCTGCAGCGTGCTCACATGCACGCTGACGCGGGAGAGGCCGACGGTGATGGCGGAGAAGACGGTAGCGAACCAGCCGCCGCGCGCGCTCTGCTTGGTGATCTCGATTGCGCTCTTGACGGCTCCCGCCGTATTGCCGCCGTGCTGCTGGCGCTGCGCAATGGCCATCGCTCCTCCCCTTCTCCTGCAAATGGCGTCGGCTGAATAGGGAGGCTTTGGGCGCTGCCATGGCCACGTTTCAGGTTTCAGGTAGGGATGACAGCGAAACCTGAAACCTGGAACCCGATCAGTCGGAGTTCTTCCTGCCTTTGCGGTGCGGCTCCAGGAGGCAGAGCACGGGGGATCCGAGATCGAGATGCCGGCAGCGCTGCTTCCACTCCGGGATGCCGTAGGTGAGGCGGGTGGCGCCCTTGCCCGGTTTCAGGGTCAGGAGGAGACCACAATGCGGGCAGGAGACCGTCTTGGCGGACATGCGTCAGGACCCTCCTGAGGAACAGCGGCGGCTCGCCGCTTGGCCTCCGTATTGGGAAACACCCTATCCCGCACGATTCGCCCAACGAGCATGCGACGGAGTGGGTTTCTTGACACGGTCCCGAAACACGAAAAGTGCTGAATAGCCCGCGGGTGTTGCGAAATAGCCCGCCGACTGATCGGCGGTCGGCAGAAATCATTCACGATCCGGTGAGGCCGTCGCAGCGACGCAGGCACCTCTATAGGGGCGGTTGACGCATCGCTCGGTTGTGCGGGGCTCGACGGCAACGCTCCAGCTGGGAGTCGGCGCATTTGTGCGACACCGCCGGGGGTTGCACCAGGAAGGGCGTTACGTTAACAGCGGACGTGGCCACCTGCGGCCTTTGCGCCGCGGTGCGGGAGCTTCCAATGAACCAGCTCTTGCTGGAGTATCTGCCGCTTGTCATCTTCATGGGTGTCGCCGGGGTCATCGGCCTCGCGCTGATGATTGCGCCCATGCTGGTGGCCGTGCGCAACCCCGACCCCGAGAAGGTCTCCGCCTACGAATGCGGATTCAACGCCTTCGACGACGCCCGCATGAAGTTCGACGTGCGCTTCTACCTCGTCTCGATCCTGTTCATCATCTTCGACCTCGAGGTGGCGTTCCTGTTTCCCTGGGCGGTGGCCTTCAAGGACGTGGGCGGCTTCGGCTTCTGGTCGATGATGCTGTTCCTGGGCGTGCTCACCATCGGCTTCATCTACGAGTGGCGCAAAGGCGCCCTGGAGTGGGATTGAAGATGCGGCAGTGGGCAGTGGGCAGCCAGTCGGGAATGACCGCGTGACGACGCTCTCCCAGCCGAGGGCCGGTCTCGTCGTGCCCGGTGACCGCGGGTTCACCGAGGTCACCAACAAGCTCGCCGACAAGGGCTTCCTCGTCACCACCACCGACGACCTCATCAACTGGGCCCGCACCGGCTCGCTGATGTGGATGACCTTCGGGCTCGCCTGCTGCGCCGTGGAGATGATGCAGGCCTCCATGCCGCGCTACGACCTGGAGCGCTTCGGCTTCGCGCCCCGCGCCTCGCCGCGGCAGTCCGATGTGATGATCGTGGCCGGCACCCTCACCAACAAGATGGCGCCGGCGCTGCGCAAGGTCTACGACCAGATGCCGGAGCCGCGCTACGTCATCTCCATGGGCAGCTGCGCCAACGGCGGCGGCTACTACCACTACTCCTATGCGGTGGTGCGCGGCTGCGACCGCATCGTGCCCGTCGACATCTACGTGCCGGGCTGCCCGCCCACGGCCGAGGCGCTGGTCTACGGGGTGCTCCTCCTGCAACGCAAGATCCGCCGCACCGGAACCATAGAGCGCTAGCGCGTGACAACCATCGTGCGGACGTGGATGGCCTATGCCAGGCCGGAGAAGGCGCGGGCCTACCGCGATCATCTGGCGGGCGTGGTCTTGCCGGGGCTCAAGAAGCTGCCGGGATTCCTGGGGCTCGACCTGTGCGAGGCCGTGCGCGGCGATCAGGTGGAGCTGCTTGTGATCAGCCGCTGGCAATCCATGGAGGCGGTCAAGGCGTTTGCGGGGCCGGACCCGAACCGGGCGGTGGTGACCCCCGGCGCCAAGGCGGTGCTGGCGGAGTACGACGATTTCGTCACCCACTACGAGGTGACGCTGGAGGCGACGGGGGGCCTGCGATGACGCTGGAGGAGCTGTCCAGCCATATCGAAGCCAAGCTGCCGGGAATCGTCCCGGAGAAGGCGATCGCCTTTGGCGAGCTGACGCTGGTGGTAGCGCCGACGGATATCGTGCGCATGCTCACGGCGCTGCGCGACGATACCCAATGCCTGTTCGAGGTGCTGATCGACATCTGCGGGGTGGACTACCCGGAGCGCGAGAGGCGCTTCGACGTGGTCTATCACCTGCTCTCGCCGCGCAAGAACCAGCGCATCCGCATCAAGTGCGAGACCGGCGAGGACACAGCGGTGCCGAGCGCGGTGGAGGTGTTCCCCGCCGCCAACTGGTTCGAGCGCGAGGCCTACGACATGTACGGCATCCTGTTCTCGGGCCACCCGGATCTGCAGGCGGCTGCTGACCGACTACGGCTTCCAGGGCCATCCGCTGCGCAAGGACTTCCCGCTCACGGGCTACGTCGAGGTGCGCTACGACGACGACCAGAAGCGCGTCGTCAACGAGCCCGTGAAGCTGACCCAGGAGTTCCGCAGCTTCGACTTCGAGTCGCCCTGGGAGGGGGTGGAGTACGTAATTCCGGGCGACGAGAAGGCTACGAAATAGGGGTCAGACCCTGCGGGTCTGACCCCAAGGCACAACGACCGTTGGAGAAAGGGGTCAGACCCGCAGGGTCTGACCCCGACGCGCCATGCCAGAAACCGAGCTTCGCCAGTTCCACCTCAACTTCGGGCCGCAGCACCCCGCGGCGCACGGCGTGTTGCGCCTCGTGCTGGAGCTGGACGGCGAGGTCGTGGAGCGCGTGGACCCGCACATCGGCCTGCTCCATCGGGGCACCGAGAAGCTGATCGAGCACAAGACCTACCTGCAGGCGATCGGCTACTTCGACCGGCTCGACTACGTCGCGCCCATGAACCAGGAGCACGCCTTCTGCCTGGCGGTCGAGAAGCTGCTCGATCTCGAGGTTCCGAAGCGCGGCCAGCTCATCCGCGTGCTCTACTCCGAGATCGGCCGGCTGCTCTCGCACCTCCTCAACGTCACCACCCAAGCGCTGGACGTGGGCGCGCTCACCCCGCCCTTGTGGGGCTTCGAGGAGCGCGAGAAGCTCATGGTGTTCTACGAGCGCGCCTCCGGCAGCCGCATGCACGCCACGTACTTCCGCTTCGGCGGCGTGCACCAGGACCTTCCCCCGAAGCTGATCGAGGACATCGCCGCCTTCTGCGAGACCCACCCCAAGGTGCTCGACGACATCGAGGGGCTGCTCACCGACAACCGCATCTTCAAGCAGCGCAACGTCGACATCGGCGTGGTGAGCCTGGAGGACTGCTTCAGGTGGGGCTTCTCGGGCGTGATGGTGCGCGGCTCGGGCGCGGCCTGGGACCTGAGGAAGGCCCAGCCCTACGAGTGCTACTCCGAGCTCGACTTCGACATCCCCGTCGGCAAGAACGGCGACAACTACGACCGCTACTGCATCCGCGTGGAGGAGATGCGCCAGTCGGTGCGCCTCATGCAGCAGTGCTGCGCCAAGCTGATGTCGGCGGAGGGCCAGGGCCCGCACGTGACCGACGACAAGAAGGTGGTGCCGCCCAGGCGCGCCGAGATGAAGCGTTCCATGGAGGCGCTGATCCACCACTTCAAGCTCTACACCGAGGGCTTCCACGTGCCCAAGGGCGAGGTCTACGCCGCGGTGGAGGCCCCCAAGGGCGAGTTCGGCGTCTACCTGGTGGCCGACGGGTCCAACAAGCCCTACCGCTGCAAGATCCGCGCGCCCGGCTTCCCGCACCTGCAGGCCCTGGACTTCCTGAACCGCGGCCACATGCTGGCCAACGTCTCCGCCATCCTCGGCTCCATCGACATCGTGTTCGGCGAGATCGACCGGTAGGCGGCGTCTCCCTCTCCCTTCGCTTCGCCCACCTCACCGCGCACGAGGCTTGGGAGGGAGAGCTTGAAATTCCACAAATTGTGGTATGGTGGGCATATGACCACGCAGTCGAAGCTCCGCCGTATGACCGTCACCGAGTTCCTGGACTGGGCGTCCGCTCAGCCGCGCGGCCGTTACGAGCTGGTGCGGGGGGAGGTGGTGAGGATGGCGCCGGAGCGTGCCAGACACAACATTGTCAAGCTGGCCGTAGCGCGCGCTCTCGACGATGCTGTGAAGCGTGCCGGTCTGCCCTGCACGGTCTTCACTGACGGCATGACGGTCGTCATCGACAACCATCACGCGCGCGAGCCCGATGCCGCTGTGCAATGCAATGTGGCCAACGACCTCAACTCGATGATCCTGGACGCTCCCCTCATAGTGGTCGAGGTGACCTCGCCGTCATCGGAGCGCGACGACACTGGTGAGAAGGTGGCCGAGTATTTCTCGGTCCCCAGCATCCACCACTATCTGATCGTCGACCCGGTGAAGAAGGTGGTCGTCCATCACGCGCGCAGCGACGGCGGCGATATCGTGAAGCAGATCGCGAGCTCGGGGGAGATCGACCTGACCCCGCCCGGCATGACGGTTCCGGTGGCGGAGCTGCTGCCGGAGGTAGGGTAGCCCGGTCCGGCGTTCAGTCCGTCGTGAGCAGATCCGCAGGCGGCAGCCCGAGAGCACGTATCGCCCACGCCAGAGCCACCCCGAGGCTGCCGAGCTGCAGCCTCCGAATGGCCGTCGTGTGGCCATGGGCGGGCCTCGGGGCACGCGCCGCGAAGTAGCCGGCAACCGGTGCGTGTTCCGGACGATCCTCGCCGGCGCACTGCGCACGGATCTCAATCTGGAGAAGGCCAACTTCCACATGACGGAACAGCGCATCGTCCTCGGCGAGCCGCCGGAGTCGATGCGGGAAATGATCCGCCAGATGCTCGAAAGGAAGTAGTACACTGCACTCTGCCGGCGCGACCCATGCGATGCGCCGGCTTTTGTTAGCGGCGCAGAACGTGGGATGAATGCAGCCGCCAATTGGGAGCCCTCAATGTTCGCATGGACCCGCCGGCTATTCCCCCTCATGGACGCACATACGTCGCGTGGCGTCTCGTCACCGTTTGGCAGGCGCGGTCGCACTTGGCGTCGAACTGACCGACATCGTGATATTGCCGTACCCGAAGTAGACAAGCGATCCGAAGACGAGCGCGAACACCACCGAGGTCACCAGGGCATTCAGAAAGCGATTGCTGAATGAAATTGTGTTTCCGATTAGGTCAATCACAAAGACCACCACGGCAGCAACTATCACTGGCTCAAGCCAAAAGTACTGAGGAGGAAGGAACATCTGGGACTCCCTTGCGTATTGATCGGACGCCGCCAGGAAGATTATTCACAGTTTCAGCCCAGGCACAATCCCGCGCCGCGCGTGGGGCGAACATCATACACGCTAGGCGTGCCGCGCAACTCCGCACTCTCCGCGCACCCACACCACCAATATCCGTGATGCCCGCTCACCCAGAACCGTGCGCCGACGGCTCGGTCACTTCTGATCGCAGTCAGACAGTCGAAGGATCAAAGATGTTCAGAACCCGGCTTTCAGCGACCTGCTGACAGCCGCTTGCGCGGTTTCGATCACGTGCTCTGCCGCTCGCGCCGAAAGATCGAAGAACTCCCTGCTCTGCGCTGCAGCCCTCGCGAAGAACTGCTGCACGAACTCGCTCTGGATCTTCGCCATTTCGCTGAGCGACTGTGCTCCCGCAAGGGCCTGAGCCGCGTCAAACGCGGCCTCGGCATTCGCGCTCGCGTTTCGGATAATCTTGTCGTTGAGCATCTTGGTGCTCGACCAAACCGCGTCGGCCAGTTCGGTCAGCGCTTTGGTTCCGCCGAGCGCGACGACGGCGGCTTCGGAGTAAAACTTGCGCGACCTGGCAACGCGATCTTGCATCACGGACTGCATCGCCTCCGGCGCGCACGCACTCCTGAAGAACTTCTCTGCCTGGCCGAAGGCTTCCTTCGCGGCGAATTCGTTCATCATCGCTTCCGTGGGCTTGCGGGGGCGGCCCTGGGTTCAGTGTCGCAATCTTCCTAGGACTTCCTATTGCGCAGTGCAACGTTTACGTGCAATCCCGCTCCCCAGTGAGCTTCGCCCCACTCGTCAAGACCACTACCCCTTCGAGTTGACGCACGTCAATGCGATCGTCGCCGACCCGACCCATTCGGTAGAAGCAGTTTGAGGAGGCTCGCCATGATGTACGACTGGGGACCGGGTTGGGGCGGCATGTTCTTCGGCCCGCTTGTTATGATCGCACTCATCGTGCTGTCGGTCGTCGCGATCGTAGCCGTAATCCGCTGGTTCACCGGCGAGCGCAGCTCGCCGCAAAGCGTCAGCCGAACGCCGCGGGAAATACTCGACGAGCGCTTCGCCAAAGGCGAGATCGATCGCGAAGATTACGAGGCTCGCCGCAAAGCGCTTGGCGCGTAGGGTGTCGCTCGCACGCGCCACAACGTGCAATAACCAACACACCACCTTCAGCTCAACGGAACGACGCGTCAGCGGCGCGCCATCCAATATCCGTGAGGCACGACGCACCCAAAATCCGTGAACCGCGCCACTCGAAATCCGTGATGTGGCAGCCGCCCACTCGGGCGGCGGCGTTGCACGTCTCGCGGAACTCGGCTCATTACCACCACGTTGTGGCCGTAACGGACAAGCGAGGACGTGCCCATGGCCCACGCGCAATCGGCGGCCGGAGACACGCACGATGAGTTGCCGGAGATTCCCGTGTTCGACGTGGGGCCGGATTTCGCGATCGAGACGGCGCGCCTCGCCGGTCGCGAGCGCGCCTATGCCATGCTCGATGCCGCCACCGCGGGCATCCCCGCCTTTGCGCTGCGGGCAGCCGACGGCATTTCCCGCCGCTGGCTCAGCGCGCGGCAGTCCCCCTATCTCGCCGAGCTCGACGCGATCGCGGCCCTCAGCGCGCGGCCAGGCGCGTACTTCCTCAACGTTGATTACGAATGGGGATGCACGAGTGCGGCAAAGCCGGCAGCGGAGGGCACGAGCGCACGGCTCTTGCGTGCACTCGACTGGAATGTGAACGGCCTCGGCCAGTACGTCGTCGCGGCGCGCATCGCGAGCGCTTTCGGTCCCTGGGTGTCGCTGACCTGGCCGGGCTTCACCGGTGTCTTGCAGGCGATGGCGCCCCGGCGTTTCGCTGCGGCCATCAATCAGCCGAGCATCAGGCGACGCACCGGCCTCGTCGCGATCGACTGGCTCCTCAGCAAGCCAGCCGTCTGGCGTTCGCCCCATGTGCAGCCCATCCACCTGCTGCGGCGCGCATTCGAACAAGCTCCGGATTTCAATGGGGCGCGTCACATGCTGGAGTCGACGCCGATCTGCACGCCGGCGATCTACACGCTCGCCGGTCTGCGGCCGAGCGAGGTCTGCATTATTGAGCGCCAAGAAACATCAGCGCGGGTCTTGCGCAAGTCGGCGTCCACCGCGAACGAATGGCAGACGCCGGAGTGGCACCCGGGGCACCACGGGGCGTTCGAGAACGCGACGCGCCTCGCGGCGATGCAGACAGTACCGGGCTCGCTCGATCTGACATGGCTGCACTGGCCCATCCTCAATAAGGAGACGCGGCTCGCCCTCGCCGCCGATCCCGCGCAGGGTCGCCTGATTGCGCAGGGCTACGAGGCGGACGGGCCGGCGACCCGCCCGTTGGAACTGTCATTCCCACCCTGATCGCAAGATCCCGCGCCCTGAATCCGACCGGCCTAGGTTTACGGGCGTCCAGCGCTTCTAAAGCTCCTCGCCGCATTTCCGGCGGCCGCGAAGGTAGCTGCAGCATCCTTCGCTGTCATCGCGACCGTGGTCTCGATATCCGACAGACTGCCCCCCGCTGCTGCTGCCAGAATGGCTGAGGCCGCCACCTTCTCGTCAGGGAACTCGCCAATGACCAGCCAATCGTGGTGGCCGAAGGTCAGATACCAGCCGATCAGCTTACCTCCGACGGTCTTGAAGAGGGCGGCAACCGCTTCCTCGCGATTTTCGGGTTTGGCCAGCATACCCTTGACTGCCTCTGTCGTGAATTTCCCGCGCGAAATGTAGATAGGCATGGGGTTCCTCCTGCGGAAACTTCTCTTCGTGGAAAGCAACCGTAGACCCGCAATTCCAACCCGTCAGATCAACTCTTCGGAACGGAGAGGGCAATCTGGCCACCCACCGTGGCGAGGTTACCTCACACCCTGCTTGTGCCCCTGCCCACGCCGGGCCTGCTCGATTTGCTCGTTGGTGATGCGGGGCGCCTTGCGATCGGTCGGCCGCTTCGGCGCTTCCGTGCCTGTCGGCTTCCCGTGCGCGGGCGGGTCACTCGCCGGGAAGCTCATATCGAGCGACCGGTCAACCTTCTCGTCCTTCTCTTTCCGTTTCTTGCGGATACAGACCTCCGCCGCGGTTCCGAAATGAAAAGAGCGGTGCGACGGGGGGTGGCGCACCGCTCTCATTATGCGCCGGAGGATGAGGGAGGGTCCTCCGACTCTCGGACAGACCGGGGGAGGTCCGTCCTTTGGGTGCCTGGAGAACGACAGGCAGAACGATTGGTTCCAGCCACCCGCTCGTAGCGGGAAAGTATGTTCCCTTTTCGTTAGCCATGCTGTCGCAGCCAAATGCGCTACGATGTTGTCCGCTCAGCCGAAGACAAAAGCGTGCACGTGACCTTTCGCGGAGGCACGTTCGACGAGCTGCCGGCCCGCATCAAGCACATGGGGGCCGTGGCAAGGATTAAGCGGCGGCGAGATCGCGCGGCTGAAGCCGCACTATCGGCTACAAGTCGCCGAGCAGGGCTTCGCCGTCGTCTACCAGCACCTTGCCACCTTCTCGGCAATGATCTGACGCCGCAGAGCCTCTATGAGACGAATCGCAAGAGCGCCCGCAGGTAAGGCCATACAATATCGACGATTTTTGTGCCGACGCCGTGAAACATGCCCAGCACCACAGCGCCACCAACGGTGAGGAAGCTAGCCCAGCTCAGCAACCGTCCTCTGGAGCCCGTCTGCTGTCCATCTGTACAGCCGTCTTCTTTACCGGACCTCGGTGGCGGCGGAACTGCCGCTATGAGCGGGAGCGGCGGCGGGACAATGTCGGCCTTCGATTTCTTGAACGGCCGTCCGCGTCTGTTGCCTATCTTGACGTTGAACGTGCCGTCTTCGTTGTGGCTGGTGATGCGCGCCTTTGTGCTGACCAGGATTTCGGACCCAACTTCAGGCGGAGCCATTACGCGAACCCCCGTGAGCGGCGCCTACGCAGATCGATGAATGAGTTCCGACAATTATTGTCTCCCCGTCAAGCTTTGACAAGATTGTCCCCCGCGCACAACGGGCGACCCCCGTAGCGAAGCCGTTGAGACTCAACCAAGAAAAAAGCCTGCAACCAAGCCATCATCGCCCCTGAACCCCGCGCTCCGCGCGGCGCCCCGCGACCGAAATCTGTGCGCTACAGGCTACCCCATATCCGCGAGCTTCAGCATCCGTGATGCGCACCCCGTACAAAATCCATGGGCCGCACCATCCGAAATCCATGATCTGGGCGCCCGCCGCTGCCGCGGCGCCGGGCTGTCGTGCACCGAGCCGCGTCCCCCCGCTCGCTTCGCTCGCCGCGTCTCGGCCCTCCGGGCGTCCATCCCTGGCGCGAGAAGAACTCTCTGGTACACTGACGACCATGAGCAAGCTCGTGGAAGATGCGGTGAGGGTGCTGCGGGAGATGCCTGACGACATGCAGGCGGCGGCCGCACGCGCCATCATCGAGTACAGCGCCGGCTCCGACGATGACGTGACGCTCTCCGACGAGCAAGTCGCCGAAGTGGAGCGCCGCATCGCCGATCCTAATCGCAATTTCCTGTCGCTCAGCGACACGCGCCATCGCCTACGCCACTTCGGCGTATGAGATTGGTGGTTGATGTCGCCGCGTGGGACGACCTCAACCACATCGGCGCCTGGATCGGGAAGGACAACCCGAGCGCGGCACGTGCTGTGCTGGAGAAAATCCTGCGGACAATCGAACACCTGCACGCGTTCCCGCGGCTCGCGCGTCCCGGCCGCGCTCGCGGCACCTACGAGCGCGTGGTGCCCGGCACACCCTACCTCATCGTCTTCGAGCTCCGGCAAAACCCCGCAGTAATCATCATTGTCGCCGTTGCGCACGGCGCGCGAAACCGCTGACCCGGCACGGGCCCTGCCCGCGAGTCACCTGCCCCGCCAGAACCACAGCACGAGGAAGGCGCCGACTACCGCCGTGAGATAGTGCATCAAGGGGGACGGCAGTAGTCCCAAGAGCACCCCGACGTGGAAGCCGATGAACGCGCCGGCAATGCCGACGAGCGCACTCGTCACGTCGCTGTGCCGCGTAACGAATTGCCGGCGAAGCCACGTCTGGCCGTACCGATTGAAAACGAGGCCAGCAGCAATCCCGATCGCGAGCACGATGAGGAAGTTTGCGACAGCAGTTGTGATGATAGCCATTAGGTTCGCAGGATAAGTCGCGCCAGGAGGACGAGCACGATGGCACCGATCGCTGCCACAACGATCTGCGCAACGATAGGATCACCGATCGGCATCCGGATGTTGAGGGCAGCAAAAAGATAGCTGCCAACGATCGCGCCAAGGATGCCCGTAACCAAGTAGCGCACAACGCCGTAGCCGCCGACAATGAAGCTCGCCAACCATCCGGCGACCAGGCCGACGACGAGAATGACGATGACGGTTTGAGCATCGAGGGTCATGGCGGTACCTCATGGAAGCCGGCGCCCGGGGACGCATCACAGCAGGGCGCCTTTCGTTCAGCGCCCGAAGCCGAACATACGCGAAACTGACTGTCGGGCGTCAACAAAACTCTCGGCCACCAGACCGAGCTCCAGCTTCCCCTCTCCCCGCTGTGAAAGAAGCAGCTAACAAATTGATCTCCCTCGCATTCTGCGCGCCACCGGCGCGCTACAATATCCCCAGCGTGGCCTCTCCGCAGCTTAGCCCTGCGCTCACAGGGAGCGCAGGCATCGAGCTACGGAGACAACACCGTGTCCGATTTTTCACAGCAAAAGCTGCAGAAGCTCGTCGAGCTTGAAGGCTACGACGATGACGTTGACCTTATCGCCGATGCGGTCACCGACAGCGTCTGTCCCGCCATCTGTATGAACGCGGGCTGCGACTACACCGCGGAAATGGAGCCCGACCAGTCTCAAGGCTGGTGCGAGGTGTGCGGCACCAATTCGCTGAAGAGCGCGCTCGTGCTCGCCGGCATCATAAGGGGGTGCGCGCCATGCAGAAGAAAAACGAGCGCCCCGTTGTCGCGAAGCGCGCGGCGTCCGAGGTCGCGCCAGTCAAGCGACCCACGCACGCACCGCCGCCGATCTACGCCCTCCGGGATTGGACCGTCAGAAAAACGAACGGCAAGTGGTACATCGCGCCGACCGCGCGCTTCGAGGACGAGCCAGAGTGGAGCAAGCCCTACGCGACGCTCCAGCGGGCGACGACCGCGATCGCGCGCAAGCTCGCCGACCAAGTCATCAAGCGGCACGAGCGCCGCTGCGACTACTACGGCATCAATGATTGATGCCAACCTCAAGGCCCCGCCACCACGGGGCTTTTCTCTTTCTCCGCCTCCGCCCGCATCGCTTCGGGGGCACTGGCCGGTCGGACCACGAGGTCGCCTCAACGTCGGCGAAGCTGTAGCGAACGCCTGCGACTTCGGCGAGCTCATCGAAGCAGGCCGGGCAGAGTTTCTTCCACCGGTCGAGCACGACCACTTTCCAAGCCTCGTCGGGCTCAACGCGGTACGCAACGGGTTGCGCTTCTTGCACTTGCCGCAGGTATCGGAGCGCAGCGTCACCATGGGCAGACTGTAGCGCAGCATTGGGCAGTATGACTGCTGCACAAGAGCCGAGCAAATTTCTTTACCGGTCGTTAAGGGTTTTACCTGATGTACGTGCGTCGCTCGCGCCGGTATTGCGGGCACAATCACATCAGGAACCAGACGCACATGGCTCGACGCTGACGCGCGGGATCGAAATGTTGCCGCAAGACGCTCCCCTCATTGGGAACCTCGACCGAAGAGCAGGTGATAACACCACATGCCATCTGCGATTTGATGCTGAGCGTTCTCAGTCGCGACAGCGAATCGCGCGGCATCTATGTGCGGCGGCGTTGGCAGGGACTAGTAGGACAGAGCCGGTGCTCGACTAGCAGACCTGCGATCGGAAACACAAATGATGGCAACCCTACGTTAGCTCGCTGATCTTGCTTGCGCTTGCTCTCGCTATGTTCGCGCTGGCGGCAACCTCTGCACCGGTGCGCGCGTGCCCGGGTGAGCATTGCCCCAAGACGCTACCCTGAAAGCGTATGGGGGAACTCGAAGCGCTCACAGCTTCTCCCGCAACTGCACGATCTTCCCGTCCACGACCTTCGCCATGACGTGGCCCGGCAAGCGCACGTGCTGCCCCGCCTGAAATCCCTGCGAGATTGTCCGTTGCCACACGCCAAAGAACATGAACTTCACGGACCAGACATTCGCCTCGTCGGTGTAGGGACCGGCCTCGTACAGCTCGATGCGGAAATCGCGCATCATCTCGTGCATTCCCTCGATGACTGCCAAGACACCATCGAGCCCGAGGCCCTGTATCATCGTCTTCTCGGTTTTCGGATCACCATCGTCGCCGATCTGCAGATGATCCACGTCGGCCGCGACCCACCGCGTGAGCGTGGAGACGTCACCGCTCTCAAACGCGCGCAAGTATTCCCGCACCGCGACCGGCAGGTCACCAAGTTCCGCAAGCTTCGAGCTGCGCTCGCGTTGGTGCAATCCGCGGATCTTCGCCCACAGCTTTCCTAGCACAGCGATCTACTCATCGGCCGAAGCATCCACGCACTGTAAGTCGTATCCGGTTTCCCTGCTATCCCGGCGGCGGGCACTTGAACGGACCTCTCGTTGGCGGTAATTCAGCTCAGCTTGCCACGGGCACTGAAGAGCAACACACGGGGCGCGGCCCAGTACGCGAAGATTCTGCCGAAGCCCACCTCTTCAAGCTCCTCATCCGCGACCTCAGCACCGGTGGTGTCGTCCGCCAGCAACGAGAAACTGACGGCTACGGCAACTTCGTCAAGAAGGAGTCAGCACGCCGAGGCGCTCGAAGCATGCAGGTGCGATCCGCCACCATGAAATCAGCGTTCGACGACAGCGAACAATACGTGCTCACTGATCTCGGCCGCCAGTTCGTACACTACGCAATGAACGAATTAGCGCCCAGGATCACCTTCCAAAGCGGTAGCGCCACTGCCTGAATCAGCGATTTTCGAGTACCTCGACCGCAGTGAAGAAACACCGCCCGCCTCAGATCGTGAACTTCATCCGCTGCAGCCGGTATGCACCGATCGCGTTCTCGGGATCAACAACAATGACGAAATAATACTTGCCGGGTGCAATATCCGTTGTCGACCACGTCATCGAGCGCGATGCCCCCAAGGCAACATCCGATACCTCGATTGCCTGCTCGGCGACGTGGTCGCCGACTTCCTTGATCTCACCATCATTCGGGGTACCAGGCCGTGTAGTACGCCTTCACCTGCGTAGTCGGCAGCACCTTCTCGCATGCCTAGCAGGTGAGGTTCTCGAGCTCAATGTCCGCCGTGATCGAATTGCCGCTTTGGTGCAGCGCCACGGCAGGCTGGAGCACAAACGGTTCCTCGTATGGCACCGCGGGCGGGTCCTGGATTGGTCCGGTCGCGGAGATGCCGACCTCAGGAACCAGCCAGGTTGCAAACGAACTCGTTGATATCAACGGTGATGGTCTCGATGACTGGATGAATGCGGGCTCTGGTTCGATCACGTTCTGTCTCAACACGGGATCGGCATGGGCGTCGTGCAATTCTCCCTGGAACATCGCCACGTCGTCTCGCGGCATCAATGGCTGGGACCGCGGCATCCGCTTCATTGATATCAACGGCGACGGGCTGCCTGACTACGTAAGGTCGTACAGCTACAATAACAAATACTCAGGAACGCTCGATATCGAGAAGGGCACGCACAACTACGTGTACCTCGATACGGGTTCCGGCTGGGCCACGAGTACGCTGCAGGTACCGGCGACGATTGTGAGCGCGGACAACATCCCTGCCGGAAGCTGGGGCGGCAGGATCGTCTATAACGAGCTTGTCGACTGGAATGGCGATGGGATTCTTGACACCGATACGCAGACGAGCACGACAGCAAGGCCGGACTTGCTGAACAGAATTACGTTGCCGACGGGCGGGACGAAGGAGGTCGGCTACAGGTTTCTCGTCGCAGCAGGCGAGCCTGAGCCCGAACCTCGCGTTCCCGATGCTCCTTGTCGCGAGCACGACGAACAACGATGGGGACGCGCGAGACGACGCAGTATACCTATGAAGGCGGGAAGATGTACGTCTCGGGAGACGCACGTGACCGACGCTTCGCGGGGTTTGAGAAAATCACGAAGCAAGACGGCCTCGGCATCACGCAGACGTATTACCACCAAGGCGATACCGCATCCACGACCGGGGGCGAGTTGACCGACAGCTTCGCACTCCTCGGAAAGCCGTACCGCGAAGATGTGCTGTCGAGTTCCTCCAACACGCTGAAGAAGACGTTCTACCGGTGGAACGGGGCGGCCCTCACGTTAGTAGCGACGAGCTCCGCAAACAGCCACTCCCTCGACCTCGAACGCAACTCCACACGGTACGGCTCGATCAGCGACGCAAGCCAGAGCGGCCTCGACTTCTCCAACGATCTGACGCTTGCGGGGTGGGTGAGTTCGAATCCTTGGAAGCAGCGGCAGCGACCCCCCTCATCATCAAGCGCACCCATATCAACAACCAGCGCTCGTACAGCTGGTATCTCTACGCGCCGATGAACAAGCTGGCGTTCGATTCAGCCTCGACCGGCTCCGACGCGGCGTGTGAAGAGGGTGTGACGTGGAGCCCGTCGATGGACACGTGGTACCACGTCGCCGTCACGAAGAGCGGCACCTCGGTCAAGTTCTACGTGAACGGATCGCAGCAAGGCTCGACGCAAACCTGCACGACGGCCTCTATCTACAACAGCACGACGCCGTTCGAAGTCGGCGGCTGGTCTGCCGGACCGTCGTATCATGACGGATTGATTGATGACGTGCGGGTGGGTGCCGTCCCGATCGTGGTGGGAATTTGGTGAGGGGGTCTCCGGCAAGGTTGAGCGTAGCTCGTCAGGCGGCGAGGTCAATCGGCTCGGCAAGGGGCCGTGCGATCGACATCCAGCCGTCGACCTTCCTGAGCACGATCTGACCGGACGCGAGCAGCGCCCAGAACAGCATCGCCGCCGTCTCGGCCGAGGGCAGCACGGTCTGCGTCTTGATGCGCCGCTTGAACTCCAGATGCAGGCGCTCGATGGCGTTGGTGGTGCGCGCCGATTTCCATTGCTCGACGGGCAGCCGCGTGAAAGTGAAGAGCTTGTCGCCGGCCTCCTCCAGGCTCCTCGCGACGGCCTCGCACTTGTCGCGCCACTTGCGCACGAAGGCTTTGCGCCGCTTCTCGATGGCTTGCGGACTGTCTGCATAGATCATGTCGCTGTAGTCGGCCGCAATCTCCTCGGCAAGCCGCTTCGGCGCATGCGCAATGAGGTTGCGCAGCTTGTGCACCGTGCAGCGCTGCATGGGCAGATCCGGCCATAGCGAGACGAGCGCCTTCTCCAGGCCGGGCGCGCCGTCGACAATGGCGAGCTCGGGGCGCTTGAGACCGCGCTTCGTCAGGTCGTCGAGAATGCCGCGCCAGGCGGCCTCGCTCTCGCCGCCCATGTTCTTGACGGCGAGCAGCACCTTCTGCCCGTCGCGCCGCACCCCGAGCACGACGAGCAGCGAGATCGACGTGGCCTTCCTGTCGAGCCGCACCTTGACGACGGTGCCGTCGAGGATGAGCCGCACGATGTCCTCGGCCAGATCGCGCCGGTTCCAGCTCTCCCAGTCGGCCTTGATCTGCCGCCACACGCGCGAGACCGTCGACTTGGAGATCGCGCCGCGAAAGATCGCCGTCAGGGCACGGCCTACGCGCCGAGTGTTGGTGCCGGCGAGATAGGCACCCGCGATCAGCGCATCGACCTCGCGGGTGCGCCGGCGGTAGGCAGGCAGGGTCTTGTTGACCCACTCGGTCGTCCGCCCGTCGGCGGTAGCGAGACGCGCGCGCGGCACCGCCACCGTCACCGCGCCGAAGCTGCCCAGCACCTGGCGCTCGCGCCGCCCGTTGCGGTGGCCTGTAGAGGGCACAGCGCCGGCCGCACCCTCATTGCCGAGCCCAGCTGCCGCCGCCGCACGCGCGCCCGCTGCGGTCTTGAGACGGGCGTAGCGCCCACGTCCAAGTGCTGCTTCCAGCTCCTCCTCGATCAGCGTCTCGATGAAGCCGCGGATCGTGCCGCGCACGCCGGCTTCGAGCGGTGTGGACCACCCCTCCTCCAGCAGGTGCTCCGAATCTGCTCCCGTGATATCCCTCGTCATGGCGTTGTCTCCGTCGGCGGCCACGAACCGCCGTTTTGGCTTTCAGATCAAGCCGGAGATAACGCCACCTCCGATTCCAACCAATCCTGGGACGGCACCTGCGGGTGTGGAGCAGGGAGCTCTCGGGGAGTGAGATCTCTGATTTGTATAGTTCGCCATTGACGGCGAGCAATGGATCAAGTCTGCAAGGGGCGTGGCAGTTCAACACCCGTACACCGATACGTCGGGGAACAACAACACGCTGACTGGTCAGAATGGCTCTGTTCCGCGATCATGTAGTAGGCCCGGCGATCCGCGCGAAACCGTCATCGTCGACGATGCAATTTCAATGACTTAGGTGGATTGTGAAGGTTGGTGCAAGACAGGGTGCTGGAGTGGGATTGAACTGGGTGAGAGATAGTCGAGCAGGTTGCGCGGGAGCGAACAAGCGCATTCGGTGGGATGCGAACGGATCGGATGCACGTGAGGGGTGATGCGAGCGCGGAGATGCGCGTCCACGCCGCCGGTCGGCGAAGTGCTTGGTCGCATGAGCGGTGAGCAGATCGATGACTTTGCCGACAGGTTGTGCTCGCGCATGTAGGCGAGACCCGCCGCATTGATCAGATGCGTGGTATCGCCGGCGTTGAGCAACTAGGAAGTTCAATCGGCTCTTGGAGCCGTGGTCGAAAACGACGTGAACTGGTCGTTGCCGATCTGGGTGCACACGCGTTCTGCGCCTTGTGCCGCGCACCGGTATCGTCGACCGTGATCCAGGAGGCGGCATCGAGACCTGAGCGCAGGACATCGCGCGCATTGTCAGAAAGGCGTCTGCCCTCGATCAACAATCGCACGAGCTGGCGCTTCGAGACGATGACGCCAGGTCGGCCAGCAGCGCAGCCAAGCGCGGCATGGTGGTCTGACCTGATGGTATTGGGCGAGCACGAAGCGTTTGAGCTGCGCACGAAGTGACTGGTGATGCCGGCCGGCAGCGGCGCAACGATGGTCTCGCCGGTCGGCAGCTGCCAGCGCTCGCGGCGCAAGAGCATCGTCTCGCCTGCACGATCAGGTCTGGACGACGAACTCCTCGTAGCCTTGAAACGCGCGCCGGCTGGAATGTTCTCGGCCTTGACGAGCTTGGTCTCGGTGATGGTGAGCTTTGCACGCTTGCACCACGCCGGCGATCTTGCGCTGGCCTTTGGTTGTCGCTCCAGGCGCGTGCTTCTATGCGCTCGTTGTTTCGCTTGCTACATCTTTGCCGAACAGAGCCGTCAGAATAGTCCGGTGTTCGCAAGCAATGCCGCGTATGCCGGCACGGCTACGTCCTCGGTCTTTAATCGCTGGTTCACGTACGTCAGCAACGAGATGGTGCAGGACTGGGACGGCGGTTCGACGCATCGAGACGGGGCCAATGAATTCACGTATTCGACCTCGACCGGAAATCTCACGCGACAGGTCGAACGTGGGGAAGTGAGCGGGAACTCCGACGGGACGTATTCCGACACCGGCTCCGACGCCCGCTTCACGACCTTTACGTAGTCGCCCGTGTGCCGGCGCTCCGCAGTCAGAAACCCACTTGGGGTCGGGCCGCCGCTCTGGCGCGGGACTGGCAGCTCAACCGGCTTGCTGATCGCCTGGACGCGGTTGCCTGAGTGCAGTCCAGTACCGGGACCCGCAGCCCATTGAAAGCACCGGCGCCTTCACTGCGCGGCGCCCAAGCGAGGCACCAATGCGGGGCTCCCCGGCGAGTTGGCTGCGGGTGATCGGTCCTGCATGACGCTGGTCGAGCTCATCAGCACGTCGAAGTATTCGGGAGAGCTGGACGCGGAGGATACGACCTTGGGCAGGATCGCCGAGGACTGCTGCACAACGCGGTTGGGACCTGACAGAGCAGACGCATGAAGAAGTCCGGTCGTGGCTGTCGCAGCGCGGCCTGCGATCCGGTTCTGGCGGCTTGGCCCATGGCGTCCCACGAGATCGCCGTTGACGGCATCGGCGCCGCTCGGCAGATGGAAACGGGGACCGGATTGGTCCATCCTCCGTCCACGAGTCAGCCTTCTCCGTGCCGGGCCGCGGGCTGCAACGTGCAAGCGCAGGCACGCATCGTGGGTTCAACGCCCCTTCCGGATTGTGGTACGCAGGCCCGAACTGGATCGGCGACTTGAGCTTTGACGTTTCCGGTGCGGCACCATTGAGCAAGCGCTGCCCGATCCCCACCTCCTGGCTTCAGCAGCGGAGGAGCGGACGCCATGCGGCGCTTTCACTTCATGAGCCAGGAGTATCTGCGCGATCCCACCTCGGCGCTCGCGAAACTGCGCGCAGCCGGTCCGGTGGTGGAGGTGCGCTTCCCGATCATCGGCAGGACCTGGATCACGACCACCAGCGAGCTGGCCGGCCGCGTCCTCAAGGACAGCGAAACCTTCACCATGCGCAAGGACGGCAGGGTCGCCGGCCTGCGCTGGTGGATGCCGGGATGGATACGCACGCTCGCGGTGAGCATGCTCACGATGGACGAGCCCGATCATACGCGCCTGCGCAGCATCGTCGACGAAGCTTTTCGCCGGCGCGCCATTCTCGACATGGAGCCGCATCTCTTCGCCATCGCCGACGAGCTTGCGGCCGATCTGTTCACCGACGGAACCCCTGCCGACCTGGTCGAGCGCTATGCGCGCAAATTGCCCCTGTCCGTCATCTGCGAATTGCTCGGACTGCCGCGTGCCGACCGGCCCCGCTTCATCGCCTGGGCCAACAGCCTCACCCGCCTTACGGGCCCGCTCAGCTTCCTGCGCATGCTCGCCGGCATCGGCCCAATGAAACGCTACCTGGAGGGACAGCTGCGGATCGCACGTGAGACGGGCGGCGAAGGGCTGATTGCCGAGTTGGTCCGCGTCGAGAAGGAAGGCGGGCGCATCAGCGGCGATGAAATGGTGGCCATGGTGTTCCTCCTGCTCGGCGCGGGCTCGGAAACGACCACGCATCTGATAAGCGGCTCGGTCTATGAGCTGGCCAAGGCTCCCCACTTGCGCGACTGGCTCAAGCAGGACTGGAGCCGTGCCAACCTGGCCATCGAGGAATTCCTGCGCTTTGTTTCGCCCGTGCAGTTCACCAAGCCGCGCTTCGTGAGAAAGGATGTCGAGTTCGGCGGCATGCAATTGAGACAGGGCGACAGGATCATGGCCATGCTTGCGGCTGCCAACATGGACCCTGAGGCCAATTCCCACCCTGAGCAGCTTGATCTGCAAAGACGGCCCAACCGCCATCTCTCCTTCGGCACGGGCATTCACTTCTGCCTCGGGCACCAGCTTGCGCGCATCGAGGGCAAGTGCGCGCTCCAAGCTCTCTTCGAACGCTGGCCAAACCTCGAACTCGCCGTGCCGGCCGACTCAATCCGGTGGCGGCAGCGACCAGGTCTCAGGGCGATTGAGAAGCTGCCGGTTGCGTCAGGCCTTCAACAGGACCAGCCAGGCGTGCGAGCGCACACCGCCTAGAGCAAGCCCCGCCGCGGGAATGTCAGCCTGGGCGTGCGCCTTCGGGGCGAAGCCTTCAATTAGCGGCCTATATGCTTCGAGATCCGGTTGCGTGGCAAAGCTGTGCACCGCAGGTGTCCTTGCCCACGGCGGCCTTTCGGACGTGTTCGTGTTGACCTCGGCATGCATGGCACGCATCGTCAGCTCTACTGTCCGCGCTGCAAGAGCTGGGTGTGTTGGACGACCTCGCGTGGTACGTGCCGCTCGTCGCCCTGAGCCGTCTGCCACCATCATCGAGATGCTTCTCGATCGCTGCCATACCGGTTTCGGACCTTGCTGTTCCCGCGCTCCCTGGCAACGTAGATCGACAACTGTCGGCCAAGGTGATCGAACACGGCGCGCATGCGTGGGCTGGCGCGCAGGTTTTCGTGCATCGCCAACCAGATTTCGAGATCGAACGCGAACTGCCTGGGCAAGAGGCGGACGAGGTCGGCATTGCGCCGGGCGATGGGCACCTGGCAGACGCCAATGCCATGACCGGCGCGGATGGCGGCAAGCTGCGCGAGATTGTTGTCGACGCGCAGCGCGAACATGTCGCGCGAGAAGCGCATGCCCTTCGCCTGCAGCGACCGCACGACCGGAGTTTCCTGGTCATATCCAATCAGGGCATGGCTCTTGAGATCCTCGGGGCTGCGCGGCGTGCCGTGGGTCTCGAGGTAGCGGCGGTGCGCGTAGAGGCCGAGCGTGACGTCGCCGATCTTCCTGGCGAGGAGCCCACTCTGTGTGGGCCGCACGTTGCGCACGGCAAGGTCGACATCGCGGCGCAAGAGGTCTCTGACCTCGTTGGACACGACCGGCTCGAGCGTGAGCCGCGGATGCTGCTCGCGCAGGCTGGCCAGCATCGGCGGCAGCACCTCCACGCCGACCACTTCGCTGGCGCTGAGCCGCACGGTGCCGCCAATCTCCTGCGACGTCCCGGACGCCGCCCGCATCAGCGCCGCGGCCGAGGCCGCCATCACTTCCGCATGCGGCCCCAACTCGACGGCGGCATCGGTTGGCAGTAGGCCGTGCTGCGAGCGGGTGAAGAGCACGGTGCCGAGCGCCTTTTCCAGCTCGTCGATGTGGCGTCCGATGGTCGGCTGCGTGAGCCTCAGCGCGCGGGCCGCACCGGACATCTTAAGCGATATCCGCAACGACCTCGACGACTACGTGTTCGAGGGTGGTGCGCGATGACAAGGGCGTGCCGCTCACGATATTGGCCGTGGACGCCATCGTCGACCGGATAATCGCCATCGCGCGCCGCCTGCGCGCGAGCGTGAGTGCCCTGCGGGGCTCCTTCACCTACGGCGACCACGTCGTGCCCTACCGTGCGCAATTCTCCGCTCGACGGACGCTGTCCATCTCGGTCCTCCCCAACGGCGCGGTCGAGGTGGTGGCACCGCTCGGCACCCCCGAGCGCGAGATCCAATCCCGCCTCAAGCGCCGCGCCCACTGGATCGCCCGCCAGCCGCGGTATTTTTCACAGTTCCAACCGCGCACCCCCGAGCGCCGCTTCATCAGCGGCGAGACGCACCTATACCTGGGCCGGCGGTACCGCCTCAAATGTACGCAGGGCGAAGCCGAGAAGGTGACACTGCGCGGTGGGCTCCTATGTGTGACCCTGCCCCAGCACGCCGGCCCTCGGGTAGGGGAGCTTGTCACGGCTTGGTATCGGGAGAGGGCGAGACGGAAGCTTCGTGAGCGGTTCGACGCCACCTGGCGAAAGTTCGAAAGCGCCATCGCGTCTCCCCCGGAACTGCTATTTCGTCCAATGAAGACACCCTGGGGGAGCCACACCCCCACAGGTCGCATCATCCTGAACTACGATCTTGTGCGCGCCCCTTCGCCCTGCATCGACTACGTCGTGGCCCACGAGCTGGCCCACGTAGTGTACCCAAACCACGGCGCCGCCTTCCTTCGACTGTTAGAGACCCTGCTACCGGATTGGCGTAGCCGGAAAGAGCGCCTGGAGCGCCTATTGCCGTGACCCATTGCTGCATTCGATTCTATTGAACTGATCCGCAACGCGGCAAAGTTTGCGCCGCTATGCGAGGGCAATGAGCCCCTAACCCACGACGCCCAGATGAAAAAGGCCACTGTTGGAGAAGGTCTGACAAAGAAGACCGTTTCACGCGCACGGCAATCCCGCCGAAGGACCCTGACGCCGATCCTCGGCCCATGCCATTGCCCCTGTGTGTGATGCGCGGCCTTTGCGTTCTTGGTGGGAGTTGTGGTCGACGGGTAGCTGCGTTGCTATTACAGGCCTACCTTGCGCCTTCACCGACGATGGTGAATGCGGCCCATTTCACGGGATGCGCATCGATCGCACAACCGTTGCGGATCAGTTCGCGCATCGATACGCGGCACGCCTCGGCCCGGCCCATCGCCGGGTTGGCCTTGAGCTCGTCGAACGCCCCCGCGTGGTGAGCTTGACCGCGGTGCGCGGGCCTACCGCCCAGTGCGACACGGGTAGCGTCCGAGCCCCGGCATAGAAGAAGGTCCGGGCAAGGCCGGACAGCGCCTCAGCGCTCTTACCGGCAGGACCCGCCTGCCGGTCTCGATGATGTGGGGTGAGTGGGTGCCCGACGTGCTCGTGTGCGCGCAACACGCTATTCCATTGCTGAAATAGAAAGAAGAACGGCGAGCATTGCTCGAACCGCAAGTTCGGAGGATAGCGTACAGTGAAAAGAAGAGCCTATTTTTAAGCAACCGATAAATCCCAAGAGGCTTACACGATTGCTGCAATAGCAGGGCAAGGTTCGAGTATTGCCGAAACCGCAAGTTCCAAGGATGGATCTCCATCTGTGCAGAGACCCGTTAGTCGTAACAAGTTGCGTCCCGCTATTAACAACCCGGCATTGGTTCCCTGGGAATTTTCCTCCAGATGTTCCATTGCAATCTCATGCCTGACCTACGCAATCTCTTGGCCATCGAAATAAAAGCGGCTCGCCGAGCAGCAGGCATGACCCAAGCGCAGCTCGTACCTATGCCCTTAGTTCCGGCACAATCGTGAGTTAATTATGGCTCAACAAGGAGTTGGGCCATGACGCAGCATAGTCAAGACGATCTGTGGCGGGATTTCCCGAAGACGGCGACGGAGTTCGAGAGGCGGTTTGCAACCGAGGAGGACTGCCGGGCGTACTGGATCGAGGCGCGCTGGGGCGGCAAGCCGGCGTGCGCGCGCTGCGGCAGCACATATGTGTGGACGATCCGCGACGGCACGACGTTCGAATGCCGCGACTGTGACCATCAGACGAGCCTGACCTCGGGCACGGTTCTGGAGAAGACGCGCAAGCCTTTGAAGATGTGGTTCCGCGCGGTGTTCGAGATCTCGACGCGGCGCACCGGCATCTCGGCCATGGACCTGATGCGCATCATGGGGTTCGGGTCCTACAAGACGGCCTGGAGCTGGCTGCACAAGCTGCGCGCGGCGCTGGTGCGGCCCGAGCGGGAGCCGCTCGGCCCTTTCGTGCAGATGGACGAGGCGCTGGTGGGCGGAAAAGGCGGCCCGCACAAGGAGTTGGTGCTGGTGGCCGCGGAGGTGGATGGGCGCGTGCGCCTCGCCCACGCCGAGACCAACGATAAGGCCACGCTCAAGCGCTTTGCCGACGGCCAGGTCGCGGCCGACGCGCGGGTGGTGACGGACGGGCTTGCGAGTTACGACAGCGACAGCCTGGGCAAGCGGCCCTGCGAGAAGGTCGTGCAGACCAAGGCCGAGCGGCGCGAGAGCGACGCCCTGCAGGTCTGCCACTGGACCATCTCGCTGCTGAAGCGCTGGCTCTTGGGCACGCATGCGGGCGCCGTTGGTCCCAAGCACCTGCAGGCCTATCTCGACGAGTACGCCTTTCGCCACAACCGCCGCAAGACCAACGGCGTCGGCCGGATCGCGGCGCGCGTCATCGAGCAGCTTGTGGCTCGCCCGCCGCTGACCATGCGATCACTGATCGACGAAACGCGGCGCTGCCGCTGGTTTCGTCAACCTGAACTAGCGGCATAGGTACGAGCGCAGCTCGCGGAGGCTGCCTCCACCTCAGTTGAATTCGTTTCAAGGACTGAGCGCGGCATAAATACGCCGAGATCCGAGAACGTGGTCGCACTGGCCAACGCTTTGGGGCTCGACCCTTCCACGTTTTTCGAAAGCGGGCCGAATCCGCCCAAGCGACCGAAAGCCCGTCTCGAGCTGGAGGCGAGCGTCGTGCACTTACTGCGTAGACTTGATGACCCAACGCTGAAGGCGCTGTTCCAGTTTCTTGGTTGTTCTGCAAGAGAGGTCGGCACCGAAGAAGGAGGCTCTTGTTCGGGGAGACCTGTAGAATCCGCAAAAAGGCCCTACATTCCCGGCAACGACGACCAATGAAATCAATGGCTTCGAGCGTTGCTACATCGTCGCCGAACAGAGCCAAGAAGGAAGAGCGAGCACCGACGTGCTGGCTGACAGACAGCTGCAACATCAAGGTGATGCCAATACGCTCGGTCGCACATTGCGCAGGCTGCGCAAGTTGCCGACGGAACGGTGACGCAACAGGTTTAGGGGAGCGACGTGAGCTCCGGTGGAACGGCAAAGGCCAGGGTGCCCTCCGGCGAGCACAACTCGGTCGGCGCTCTCCGCCTGCTCGCACGCCTTATGGGTCGTTTGGCCGCGATACGAGCGCGCGAGGCGCAAGATGGCGAGTACGCCGACCGTGGGCACAGCCCCGCCCCCGAGAAACCAAAGGATTTGGCTCTGTTCGGGGAGACTGTAGAATCCGCAAAGAGGCCCCACATCCCCGGCAACGACGACCAATGAAATCAATGGCTTCGAGCGTTGCTACATCGTCGCCGAACAGAGCCAAGGATTTCGACAGAGAAAAGAAGCCGTGAGCGGATCACGCCGGTATGTGCCGGATCAGATGCTCAGCGTCGCCGAAGTGGCCAAAGAGCTTCGCGTTTGCCAGCGCTCGGTGAGGCGTTGGATCGATGTCGGCATCGCTGAGTACCATGAGGCCGGCGGCACCGTCCTGCGCGACCTGTTCGAGGCCGACGACGGCGGCTGGCTGCAGGACCCTGCCCTGCTCGCCAGGCTCTTTGCCGAGAAGCTGAAGCGCGAGGCCGAAGCCGTCCGCCGAAGGGTGGAAGTGGGTTGAGGTCGCCCCCGACTTTCCTTACGGCCACACCTACGGCCTGCGCCGCCTCAGCGGCACCGAGGTCGCCATGAACGAGGCGGAGGTAGCCGCCCGCGATGCCTTCAAGGCAGAGGCTCGACAAGCTCGAGGAGACCTACGCCGAGGCCGAGGAGATCCCCGAGGAGGTCGACAGGCGCCTCGGCGGCGCGGCCTCAGAGGCGTCAAGCTCGTCATCTCGGATGCGCACGAAGGCCTCAAGGCGGCGGCCACCAAGGTGCTGTGCGCCACCTGGTAGCGTTGCCGCGTGCACTTCATGCGCAACGCCATGGCGCACGTCGGGGCCAAGCAGCGCCAGATGGTGGCCGCTGCCATCCGCACCGCGTTCACCCAGGAGACGGAGAAAGCAGCGCATGCGGAATGGCGGGATGTGGCGAAGCGGTTGCGGGATCGCTTCTCCAAGCTCGCCGACCTCATGGACGAGGCCGAGGACGATGTACTCGCGCACATGAGCTTCCCCAAGGAGCACTGGACCCAGATCCACTCCACCAACCCGCTGGAGCGCCTCAACGGCGAGATCAAGCGCCGCACCGACGTGGTGGCCATCTTCCCCAACGAGGCCGCCATCGTGCGCCTGGTCGGCGCGCTGCTGCTCGAGCAGAACGACGAATGGGCTGTGCAGCGCCGCTACATGAGCCTGGAAACCCTCGAAGGTCTGAGCGATGATCCACAGGCCAAGCCAAGGCGCATCGCAGCGGCTTGAGCCGGGCCCGAGCCAGCATCGAGCTCAGCCATGACCGGCGCTCTTACACCACCGCCTGGGACACGATCCAGGTGCGCGGACCATGAACCGCCGGGGCGACTGTCAGCGATTGCGTCTGGGCGTGCCGGCCACGCTACGGCCTACTATGGCCGACCAGCTGCCTCCCCTGGCTACACCGGCGCGGAAACCCGTTCGGCGCCCTCAATCATGGGCCGCAATCGCCGTGCCCCACATCATCCCGCCACCGCCCGGCCAACAGCTCCCCTCCTGCCGGCCACCGCCAGCCCCATCAAAGGCCTAGAAAATCCATAGCGGCCAACGCGGCTCCCAACTGCCCGCGTTCAGTCCAACCGAGTTTCTGCGGCGGCTTCGCGCCTCAGAAACTCTTACTTCGTTCGCTTGCGCTCGCCTCTCTCGACTGTGCCTGCCAAGGTCTCGCCCCGGCGTTTCCGCAACGCTCACCACCACGGCTTTTGACCGCAGCAGCTTGCGGTGGCTTGGGATCGGCTCCTGTTTGCCGAACCCGAAGGGCCCTCCATCATCTCTCGTACAGTTCCGCACCGCCGATACTCGCGACGGCGCTCGTGACACACGACCCTAACCGGTCATTCGCTATTCACGCGTCCGCGGTTGGCGTGTGCACCGCCCGGTCGACCCCGCTCCTCAGCATTCGTGGTTACCGGTCTCGCCGGCCCGGCCTGACGTCGCTCGGCGCTGCCTAAGCGCGCGCAACTGCAGGCGACCTCGCGTTCCCTGAATCATGGGGCCGCCGCCCCCAAGCGGTAAGCATGACCGGCGAGAACACCGCGAAGTCCCGTGCAGCAAGGCGCTCCAGGACGGCTTCGATCTCGGCGCTGGTGATCAGCCCCTTGGCAACAGCCTCCTCGCGCACCTGCGTGAAGTTCGCGACATCCAGGTGGGCACCGGGGGTGTCGCCTTCGCGAATCGCGAGGTGCCCCTCCATTCCGACTTCCAGGAGACCAGCCGCTTTCAAGTGGCCGTAGAGCCGACGAGGCCATTCCGCCTCGAAATCACGCTCATCCATCAAGCGTGCTAGCGCACGCATCATCTTCCGGAAGCGTTCCGCATCGGCCGTTATCGCCGTGGGAATCGCGCGATCGATCAGTCGGCCGTCGAACTCCTCAATCACCAGCCAGCCACCGGGCTTGAGTGAAGCCACCAGCCGCTTCAGCGCCTCCTGCCGCTGCGGCACGTGGCCGAGCACCAACCGGGCGTGGATGAGATCGAACGCGCGCTCGGGGAGGGTGTCGGTGCCGATGTCATGGCGGCGCACTTCCATGTTGGCCGGCCTGTGGCGAGCCGATCTCTCCATGAACCTGGGGTCGATGTCCGTCACCAGCACCTGTCCAGATGGTCCGACCCGCTCGGCCATCCAAGCCGCCACCACACCGCTCCCGCCACCGACCTCGAAGCAATGCCAGCCTGGGCTGATCCCTATCGTCTCAAGAAAGCGGAAGGTGCGGAAGTTATAGAGCGCGTCGAGGGTCTGGAAGCGCTCCGCGGTCTCGGCCTCGGCGGCGTTGTTGAAGATGTAGGGCGTCATCGGGTGTCGCCGATAGGGTTGTTCGGAGTCTTGGGTCAATGAGGCCATCGATCTTGTCTGTCGTCCCGGCTTACTTCGGTGCGCTCTCCCTCACGATCGGCCACCACAGCCTCTGCTCGGCCTCGATGAATCGGGCGAAGCTCGGCCGCAAAGACGCGCATGCCTTCCTCGGGCATGTTCTCGGTCGCAGAGCCGAGCACGACGCGGCCATCGCCGCGTTCGAGAGGGCCTTTACGCTGAACCCCAGTTTCACGGATTGGCGTTTTGCCGAGAACCTAGTGTATGCTGGAGAGCCGGTACGGGCCATCGCGGCCATCAAGCGGCACATGCGCCTGGACCCCTACTATGTGCCGCTGGCGCCCGTGTGGCTGGGGGTCGCGCACTACGTGCTCGAGGCGTATGCGGAGGCTTTGCCGCCCCTGCAGGAATGTGTCTCTCGGGCACCGGACCTGCGCACCGGCCACCTGTGGCTGGCGGCAACCTATGCGCAATGTGGGAAACTGGAAGAGGCTCGGGGTGAAGCCGCCGAGGTCCTGCGGATTGAGCCAACGTGGTCGAACAAGGAGACGGGGACGCGCATCTACGTCTTCAGGCGCCGCGAGGATGCCGAGCACTTGCTCGTTGGCCTGCGCAAGGCAGGGCTGCCCGACTAGCCCGCCCGGCCGCCAAGCATTTCATCTCGTTGGCGCAGCAGGCCCGAAAAACGCGCACCATCTCACGCTGCTTTCTCGCGCGCCGACAAGGTGATCTGGAGATTACGTAAATTCTTGTTCTGGATGCGCGTGTTCTGCAGGTGCTCACGGTAACAAATGTGAAGGGTTTCGGATGCCGGCCCATTGCGACGGTCGGGCTGGCACCGGGGCCGGCGTCCGAAAGCCTCCAGGGAAGGAACCCGCGAGTAGTGGGGGGAAGAGGGCGCCGCGAGTGCTATGGGGATTTCGCGGTAGTGGGCTGGTCGCTGGACGGAGGCGAACAGCTCGGAAGAGTGCAGGCTGGGCTGCCGATGGAGTGGAATAGTCGCGCCAAGCAGCGTTGGCCACTGCGATCCGCCGGTGTTCGAGGCTCCATCCGGCGCGAAGCGTATCGTTGCGGACAAATGCCGTCGCGGCCGGCTCGTGGCCAGCGGCAGTGGCGCCCGACATCGCAGCGGTTGGCGGCTGGAAGCATCATGACGTGTCGATCCTGATGGTCGGCGCATGCCTGGGCTGGCGGCCGGCCTCGAAGGTCTCGATGACGATCATGCGGCCGCCGCAGCAGGGGCATGGGGTCGCGAGCGCGGTCCTGGTTGGGTCATCGGCGGCAGCCTCGTCCTCGGGATCGGTGGCGGTGCTCGCGGCGGCTTCCAGAAGCTCGCGAGCCTGCGCGAGGCTCTCCTGCCGAGCGCTGCCGGCGAGAAGGCCGTAGTGGCGGATGCGGTGGAAGCCCTTGGGCAGGACGTGGATGAGGAAGCGGCGGATGAACTCGTGCGCGCCGAGCGTCATGGTGGTGTAGCGGCCCGGCCCTTCCACGCGGTAGTCCTTGATTTTGAAGGTGACGCTCTGCGCATCGGCGGCGATCAGGCGGCTGTTGGAGATGGCGACGCGGTGGGTGTAGCGCGACAGGTAGGTGAGCACCGCCTTCGGGCCCGCGAAGGGGCGCTTGGAGTAGACGAACCAGCGCGTCCTCTTGAGCGGCGCCAGGAACGCGGCGAAGGCCTTGTCATCAGCCAGATGCGAATGCGCGCCGAAGAAGGTGAGCTTGCCGGCCTTGTGGGCGGCGGCGAGCTTCTCCAGCATCAGGCGCCGGAACAGCCTGGAGAGCACCAGCACGGGCAGGAAGAAGTTGGGCCTGGTCGCGATCCAGCGCTTGCCATCTGGCGAGATGCCTCCACCCGGCACGATCATGTGCACGTGCGGATGATGGGTCATGGCCGAGCCCCAGGTGTGCAGCACCGAGGTAATGGCGATGCGGGCGCCGAGATGCTTGGGGTCGGCGGCGATTGTGAGCATGGTCTCGGCCGAGGCCTTGAACAGCAGGTCGTAGATTGCCGCCTTGTTCTGGTAAGCGATGTCGCCGATCGCCGCCGGCAGCGTGAAGACGATGTGGAAGTAGGGCACGGGCAGGAGCTCGCTCTCCCGCTCCTCCATCCAGGTGCGCGCCGCGGCCCCCTGGCACTTGGGGCAATGCCGGTTGCGGCAGCTGTTGTAGGCGATGACGGTATGGGCACAGTCCTCGCAGCGCGCAACATGCCCGCCGAGCGCCGTCGTGCGGCAGCTCTCGATCGCGCTCATCACCTTGAGCTGGGCGAGGCTCACATGGCCGCGGTTGGCTTGACGCCAGGCGGCGCCGTGGTCGCGAAAGATGTCCGCGACCTCCAGAGCAGGCCGTGCCACCGCCCAGCTACTTCGGCGGCTCGCCCCTCCTCGGACCGATCGGCGTCAGCCGGTCGAGCGGGCTGGTGACCTCGCGCAGCACCTTGCTCGCCACGTGGGCGTAGCGCGCCGTCGTGTCGAGCTTGGCGTGGCCCAGGAGAACCTGGATCACGCGGATGTCGACGCCCTGCTCCAGGAGGTGTGTCGCGAAGCTGTGGCGCAGGGTGTGCGGCGACACGCGGGTCTTGATCTCGGCGGCCGCGGCCGCCTCCTCTACGACGCGGTAGAGCTGGCGTGCCGTGACCGGCAGCAGCGGGTCCCGGCCCGGGAACAGCCATGTGCTCGGCCGCCCCACCCACCACCAGTCGCGCAGCAGCTCCAGCAGCCGCGGCGAGAGCATGGCGTTGCGGTCCTTCCTGCCCTTGCCCTCCTCGACGCGGATCAGCATGCGCTTGGAGTCGATGTCGGAGACCTTCAGGTTGGCGACCTCCGACACGCGCAGGCCGGCCCCATACGCCACGCCCAGCGCCGCCCTGTACTTGACGCCGCTGGCGTGCTCCAGCAGGCGCACCACCTCCTCCTCGTTCAGCACATTGGGCAGCTTGCGCGGCTGGCGCACGAGGGTGAGGTGGCGCCCCATCTCCGGCCGGTCGAGCGTCACCCTGAAGAAGAAACGCAGCGCCGTCACCGTGCTGTTCATGACCGACGGCTGGGCGCCCGCTCCGCTCTGGTGCACCTGGAACCGGCGCAGGTCCTCCGCCGTCGCGGTGGCCGGCGAGCGGCCGAGAAACTCCGAAAGGGTCTTGACGGCGCGGATGTAGTTGCGTTGGGTGGCGGCCCCAAGCTTGCGCACCGTCATGTCCTCGATCATGCGCTGGCGCAGCGGGCTGATGGGCTTCTCGCTCATCGGAGGGCTCCTGTCTTGAGGTTGGGGGTTCGGAACCCCTCTATCCTCAAGACGGAGCGCCCACCCCGTCACCTCATCTCAGCTGGGGCTCGCCCCCTCCCCGAGCACCACCCTTGCGCGCAGCGCGCTCCCGCGTGAGCGGGTTCGTTCGATGGCACTGACCGCCCGTTCGCTGCACTGCAGCGGTTCCGTCCAGTTACAGAGTTACTTTCACCGTCCCGACGAGCCCGTCAGCACGCCCGCTCGTGTGAAGGGTTTCGGATGCCGGCCCATGGCGACGGGGCGGCTGGCACCGGGGCCGGCGTCCGAAAGCCTCCAGGGAAGGAACCCGCGGGTAGTGGGGGGAAGAGGGCGCCGCGAGTGCTATGGGGATTTCGCGGTAGTGGGGTGGTGGCCGGACCGAGGCGAGCGACGCTGGGCTGTGTCGGCTGGGCTGGCGATGGGGCGGGGCCGTGGCGTCAGGCTGCGTTGGGCGCCTCGATCTGCATGTGACCGAGGGTCTATGTCCCGCGCAGCGTATCGTTGCGGACAAGCGCCATCGCAGCCGGCGGATGACCGGCGCCAGTGATCGGCACCGCTGCAGATGCAGGACGGGGTGATCATGACGTGTCGATCCTGATGGTCGGCGCGTAACGTGGCTGGCAGCCGGCGTGGAAGGTGTCGATGACGATCATGCGGCCGCCGCAGCAGGGGCACGGGGTGGCGAGCGCGGATTGAGGTCCGTCATCGGGGGCAGCTTCGTCTTTGGGATCGGTGGCGGTGCTTGCAGCGGTGTCCAGAAGCTCGCGAGCCTGCGCGATGTTCTCCTCGCGCGCTCCGCCGGCGAGGAGGCCGTAGTGGCGGATGCGGTGGAAGCCCTTGGGCAGGACGTGGAGCAGGAAGCGGCGGATGAACGCCCAGGTGCTTGGGGTCGGCAGCGATGGTGAGCATGGTCTCGGCCGAGGCCTTGAACAAGAGGTCGTAGATCGCCGCCTTGTTCTGGCAGGCGATGTCGCCGATCTCGGAGGGCAGCGTGAAGACGATGTGGAAATAGGGCACGGACAACAGCTCGGCCTGGCGCTCCTCCATCCACGCGCGCGCCGCGGCGGCCTGGCACTTCGGGCAGTGCCGATTGCGGCAGCTGTTGTAGGCGATGGTCGTGTGGGCGCAGTCCTCGCAGCGCGCAACGTGCCCGCCGAGAGCCGCCGTGCGGCAGCTCTCGATGGCGCTCATCGCCTCGAGCTGGGCGAGGCTCACGTGGCCGCGATTGGCTTGACGCCAGGCGGCCCCGTGGTCGCGGAAGATGTCCGCGACCTCCAGAGCGGGGCGGGACATGAGCCGCGTGCTACCTGGGCGGGCCCTCCTTCTTGGAACGGATCGGCGTCAGCCGGTCGAGCGGGCTCATGACCGCGCGGATCGTGTTGGTGGCGACCCGCGTGTAGAGCGCGCTGCTCTCGAGCTTGGCGTGACCCAACAGCACCTGGACACCCCGGAAGTCTTCGGCGGTGCAGCAATTCCTTCCGGATCGCGGTAGGGACGCTCATTGCTGAGCGCCCCCCGCACAGAACCGTACAGGCCCAATTAAGGCATACGGCTCCCACCTCGGGTGTGTGGCGGCAAAACGGGTGCTCGGCCATGGGTGTCGGATCAGCGGTTTGGATAGGAAGTCGGCAGCCAGCCGGTCCATCCGCGCGCACGTCAAGCGATCCTTCTGGCTGCGCCGCCGGAGCGCGCGCCGCCACAGATTCGTGACGTGGTGCAAGAAGGCCGACAAGGCCGCAGAGTTGGTTGGCACGGCGTGATAGCCGAAGAAACCGCCAACCACCTGTCCCAGCCATCTCCCTTGTGCAGGGAGCGGCTGGTGCCTGCGCCGCATCAGCTCGACCTTCAGCTCCTTGAGCTTGGCGCGCATCCGGTCGGCCCGTGTGTGCCGCCACAGCTGGAACTTGCCACGGCGGCTGCGGCCGCAGATGTGCCTCAGCCCCAGGAAGTTGAAGGTCTCCGGCTTGCCGAGCCCGCGCCGAGCCCGGTTCTCCGCTGCAAAGCGGCCGAATTCGATCAAGCGCGTCTTCTCCGGATGCAGTGTCAGCGCAAACTCCGCCAGTCGTCGTCCCATGTCGTCCCGGAAGCGCTTCGCATCAGCCTCGTGCTGGAAGCCGACGACGATATCGTCCGCGTAGCGTACGATGATCATGTCGCCCTTGGCTTCCCGCCGCCGCCACTGCTCGGCCCACAGGTCGAAGGCGTAGTGGAGATAGACGTTGGCAAGCAGCGGCGAGATTACCGAACCCTGCCCCGTTCCCACCTCCCCAGGCGCCACGATCCCGTCTTCCAGGACCCCGACCTTCAGCCATTTCTGGATCAGGCGCAGCATCCTCTTGTCGGCGATCCGATGTTCCAGGAACCGTCCTAGCCACTCGTGGCTAACGCGGTCGAAGAACGACTGAATATCCGCATCGAGAATATAGCTCACCTTCCGGGTCCCGATCGCCACCGCCAGCGCGTCTAGCGCATCGTGTGGTCCTCGTCCCGGCCGGAACCCGTAGCTGAACCCGAGGAAGTCTTCCTCGTAGATCGCTTCGAGCACCGTGGCCGCTGCCCGCTGGACGATCTTGTCCTCCAGCGCTGCGACCGCCAACGGCCGCTGCTTGCCATCCGCCTTCGGGATGTACACCCGACGCGACGGCATCGCCCGGTAGGCGCCCCGATGGATACGATCCCGCAGATCAGTGAGGTTTAGGTCAAGGTCTGCGGCGTAGTCCTTCCACGTCACGCCGTCCACGCCGGGCGCCGCCTTACGCTGGATAGCGTAAAACGATTCGCGGAGCAGCTCGTCGTCGATGTGGTGCAGGAGCGCGGTGAACTTCTCCGTCTTCCTTTCTCTGGCTTTGGTCCGCACGCGCTCGAGCGCCTGTGACACGCTGCCCCGGCTCTGCGTCCGGTGCGTGCTTTGCCCGCTCGCGTTCCCCTTGGCCCCCGCCCTTTGCTTCACCCGCTCCTCGACGGCCGGCGCCGCCTCGTTCGCAGGCTTCCTAGCTCCTATTGCGGGGTCTGACTTCTCGCGTTCGTGCATCGTCGGCTACGGCTCCTCACCTCCCCGACGCGGACCGGCGGCCATTGACCGAGCGGTCGAACGCGAGATCTCCCGGTTCCCAGTGACAAGGAGCGTCTGCACATGCCAGGGTCTTCGACCACGCCGGGCCATGCGGACGCTCGCACTAGCGCGCCCGTACGTGTTGCCTTCCGCCCTGTAAACAGCGTCGGCACCCAGGATAAGTACCCTTTCGCGGCTCAATGGCTGGCCTATGCACTCCCCTGCCGACGCTTCGCCCGTACCCTCGCGGGCACCGACGCACGGCTCGGGGCCGATGCGGTTCGCTACACCTTCATCGTAGTGGACTTTCACCACCTACTCCTTGCCGGTTTCACCGGCGCACTTACAGAGGCACTTACCCCGTGCCGACGCGCCAGGCGGCATGCGTACTCTTGACCGCTGCGGAAGTCGGCGACGCCGACTTCCGCCTTATCGTTAGCCCTTTGGAAGGTACGGAATTGTTCCCGCAAGATCGACGTCATCGATCAGCTGGAAACGGCTTTCGCTGCCGGCCTGACGGGCCGCCACGTATGGTGCGTACTTGGGATCGGCGACGAAGGCCTGTGCGGCCTGCGCAGTCGGGAACGCCATCAGCGCGATGAGCGTGGTATCCAGAGGCTTTCCCTCCAGAAGTCTTCACGTTGCCGCTCCGCGACAGATACTTGCCGCCGTGCTTGTGCACCAGATCATGCACCGATGCGGCGTAAGCCGGCACCCACTTGTCGTCTGTCACCTTGATATCTGCGATCACGTACACTGTCATTGTCTTGTGCTCCTGTGGTTCCTTGTTCGGCGCATGAATTGCCAAACGCCTTGCACGAAGGTTCACAGGAGAACGCCGCTGCAATCCAGTCCAGGAACTGGAGCGGGCCGGTACAGAGTCTGGACTAGTCGTATGACGACGCAGGACCTAAGGTCTCGCTGCAACGCATCGAGAGGCCGACAAATGACGCAGCACGGATACAAGCAGTTCTGTCCCGTCGCGATGGCCGCCGAGGTGTTGTGTACGCGGTGGACCGTGGTTCTGCTGCGGGAGCTGGTTGCCGGATCGACGCGCTTCAATGACCTGCGTCGTGGTGTTCCAAAAATGTCCCCGACACTCTTGTCTCAGCGGCTCAAAGAGCTAGAGTTGGCAGGCGCCGTCGAGCGCACGGAGCTGAAGTCGGAGAAAGGCGTCTTTGAGTATCGCTTGACCGAGTTGGGCAAAGACCTGCGCGCCGTGGTCGAGGCGGTGGGCTTCTGGGGCCAGAAGTGGGTCGAGGCCCGCAAGTCGCTCAAGAACCTGGATCCGTCGCTGCTCATGTGGGACATGCGGCGCAACCTGAACCCCACTCCCCTGCCCAACCGGCGCACGGTGATACAGTTTCTGTACCACGAGCTGCCGGTTCCAAAGCGCTCCTGGTGGCTGGTCGTCGAACCACTCGGCGAGGTGGATCTTTGCTGGACCGATCCGGGGTTCGATGTCGATCTCTACGTCGCGACCGACCTGCGCACAATGACCGCAATCTGGATGGGGCTTACGACGGTCAAGAAAGAGGGCGCGAAGGTCGTGCTCACGGGAGACCAGGACATTGCGGGCAAGATCCAGACGTGGCTCGGGCTCAGCCCGTTTGCGATCGAGGCAAAGCGCGCCGCGGCATAGACGCGAGACTTCAGCGTCGTCCGACTGATGGTGCGACAGGACGGCGCATGACATCGCCTAGTCTGTACCGGATTGTAGGCGGATCCTCACAGCCGGTTGTGGCACGACCCGGAAGATTTCGGCGGCGCAGCAACTTCGGCAGCTATGGGAGGGTGGAAGAGCGTACGAGAGCGTCGGTGCGTTGGCCAGCCCGACCTGATGGCGTGGCCTAGTGGCCTGAATCACCTAAAGTGACGGGTACAGGCTCTTCAGCTTGATGCGGGCGTCTGCGGCTGTAAAGCGCCAGTCGGCCTTGGCGTGGTGGGTGTTGCGCCGCTCGACCCAGGCCGCGACCTCGCGTTCGAGCGTGGCGCGGTCGGGAATGCGCCGGCTGAGGCACTGCCCGGACAGAATGGCCAGCTCCGATTCCGCCATGTCGAGCCAGCTGCCGTGCTTGGGCGTGTAGTGCCACTCGAAGCGCTCGACGAGGCGGCGCGCCTCGTGCGGCGGGAACGCCTCGTAGAGCGAGGCGGGCGCGTGCGTGTTGAGATTGTCCTGGACCAGCACGATCTTCTGGGCGTCAGCGAAGTGGATATCGCTCAGGTCTTTCAGGACGTGGGCGAAGTCAACGGCCGTGCGCCGCTCGGTGACCTTCACATGGCGCCAGCCTTCGAGCGGGGCGAACAGCATGAACAGGTTGGCGGTGCCGTTGCGCTGGTACTCGTAATCGTAGCGCGCCGGCTGTCCGGGCTGCATCGGCACCGGCGTGCGCGTCTCGGCCACGAGCTGCTTGGAGGTCTCGTCGAGGCACACAAGCGGCCGGGCAGGATCGTGCGGGCGCGTGTAGACCTCGAGGGTGTCCTCCATCGCCGCCACGAATGCCGCGTTGGCCTTGGGCGGGATGACCCAGTATTCCTTCAGGTGCGGCTTGAGCGAGTTTTTTTTAGCGCCCGGCCGACCGTATTGAAGTGCGCGCGATCGACGATCTCGCGCTCCACCACGGCGTTCGCCAGCAGGCGGATGGTCCAGCGTGCATGGCCGGCTGGCGGCTCGGAGCAGGCGAGTGCGATCAGCTGGGCTTGGCCCTCGCCGTCGAAAATCGGCGCAATCGGTGGCGTTGAGCGCTTCTTGCGGGCCAGCACCGCGTCGAGCCCCGCCTCGACCAGCTTGACACGCACGCGCGTCACCATGCTGAGGTTGGTGTCGAGCGCCTCGCAGATCCTCTCGTCCGACCAGCCCTCGCCGGCCTCTGACTGATCGGCCTTGAGGAGAATGCGCGCTTTCAGGATGGTCTTCGCTGCCGCCTTGCCCTTGGAGACCAGCGCGCTCAGCCGCTCGCGCTCCTCGGCGCTGAGCTTGACGACGTATTTCTTGTTGGCCACGATTCCGCCCCTGTCGGTTTTGAAACCCGACCGGGCAAGAATTCAGTGTTCGCAGCTACGTGCAACTGATCAATTTAGGTGGTGCAGACCACTAGGCGGCCGACACCAGCTTGGGGGCGCCCACCAGGGCGAGCCCCAGGTAGAAGCCGCGCTTGGACTTCTCCTCGTAGTTCACCCCGAGCTCGCCCTTCATGGTCGTGCCGAACGCCGTCAGCGTGACCGGGTCCCGGTCGGTCTCGGCGCACCATCCCTTGTAGGCGGCGTACGCGTCTCCGGGCTTCACCTTGGCCTCCGGCCTCGCGACGGTCCTGGCCGCCTTCCACTCCTCCACGTCGCCAAGCTCTCGCCCGCCGGAGCGCTTGCCCTTGCGCGGCTTCCGGGATGACGCGGGAGTTGCGGCGGGCGGAGGCGAGCCCTCCAGCGCGGTCGCGGGTGCCGCCGCACCCTTCCTGCCCCGCCGCCATGACAGAGCCGCCGGCCAGCGCCAAGGGCGCTGCGGCGCTGGGGGCGCGTCCTTGTGCGCCAGCGCCGTGACGATGATGCGCGGGCCCAGGAGCCCGATCAGCTCGGCGAACACCGACATGGCGCTGATGACGGTATCGGCCAGCGGCTCTACCGTGCAGGAGATGAAGCCCGGCAGCGCGTCGGCGGCCGAGATCAAGGCCATCTGGCGCTGGCTCGAACAGCAACTCGAGGGAGGCCATGGTCGAAAAGCCCATTGATCGATCGCGGGCGATGATCCAGAGCCGCATGCGCGAGAGGCCGTCCCTCGCTGTGGACAGGCCCGCCGAGCGCCTCGACGAGCGCGGCATGCGCCGGCAGACACTCTACCTGCCGCCCGAAGTCTACGAGCAGATCAGGTCAATCACGATCATGGAGCGCACGTCGCAGCAGGCCTTCTTCCGCGAGGCCATCGACCTCGCATTCGCCGCGCGGGGGCTCTGCTCTTGGGCCGAGCTGGCGCCGGTGGGCAAGGGGAAGCGGGAGAAGTAGGGAGGGCGACATGCCGATTGCCAAGAGAGCACCGAAGCCGGCGCCTTACGTCCCGCGCCCCCGCACCAAGGGCGGCCGACCGTGAGTGCCACGCTGATGCTGCCGAAGGTCGTGCATCGGCGCCTCCGGAGGTTGGCGATCAATCTCAACACGAGCCAGCAGGATCTATTCATGCAGGCGCTCGACGTGTGGCTGCGCGAGCGGGGCGAGCCGTCGGTCAAGGCGTTGGTCGAGACAGGATGAAGGCATGGCACGCATCAGCATTCGCTTCTTTGTCGACGACGGCGAGGTCGAGCGGATCGACGCCGACTTGCCGGGCGAGGCGCCCGAGATCGTGGCCACGTGCCGGGAGTGGGTGGACGACTGGATCGCAGCGAGCCAGCCGCCGAGCGAGGAAGAGGCCGCGTCCTTCGAGGAGGCGTTCAAGCGCCGGTTCGGCACGAACCGGCAAAGCCTCGAGGAGCGCATCCGCAGGGAGCAGGAGCTGGCCCAGCAGATGGTCGACCACCGCCGCCACGCGGAGAAGGTGCTCGCGGAGCGCAAGGGCTGAGGGCCGTTGTGCACCGCCGCGAGAGCTGGGCCTACATGGCCAGATATCGCGCACACTACTGCGTCAACGACACTTCCAGCTCCACCCGGTCGTGCGCGACTCGAGGCGCGATGCGTCCGCGTTCGCCTCGCTCAAGGCGAACGAGCCCGTAGGCCTCCATCGTCTTGAGCGTGCGCGACAGATTCGACTTGGCGCGGCCGGTGAGCTGCGCCAGCTCGTCGAGCGATCCGGGCGCCTTGTCGGCGATGACACGCAGCAGCGCGCGGTTGCCGGCGGAGAGAACCTTGGCGAAGGACTCGGTTGACGTGAACCACACCTTCGGCTGGTCCGGCCTGGCGCGGCGCTCGCCGCGCGCAATGGCCATGGTGCGCGCCTTCATCTCTTCGTAGCTCGCGATGCCGATCTTGAGAGTTGTCATGGGATCACGCCCCTTTCACGCAGTACTTCATCCACGGTCGCCCAGAAGTCGGCGAGCAGGGTCGCCGCATCCTGGTAGTCGTAGGGCTTCACCTTTCGCAGCCGATGCCCGTGGTCCTGCGGCTCCCCGCGGCGTTGCCCTTCGACCGGGTGGGCATTGTCGAACCCCACCAACCGCTCGCCGTCAGGCCCGTGCAGGGTAAGCGAGTAGTCGAGCCCATGCGGCTTGTCTGGCGTCGCCTCCACACGTGTCACCACGAACCGCACCCAATGACCGCCCTCGGGATCGACGACGAGCACCTCCCCGTCCAGATCGAGCAGCACGTCGAGGGTGTGGTCGCGTGGCTGTGTCACGAGATATGGTTATCACACTGCGATAACACAAGGCAAGGCGGGAGGATGCGGGGCTGGAGGCTGGTAGTGTATCAGGTGTTTTCCGGTAAGCCGTTGACAGCTTGACGCTAAGCATTCCACCCGGCGGCCGGATCGCCTATATCTACTGTGCTGTGGATTGGCTCGGCATGGCAAGGCATGGATCGGTTCGGCAGGTTGGACCATTGTCCACAGCACGCCGTTGCCCTGCCGCGTATTCCCCAATGGAGGCACACTGCTGTGCCACGAGGCCCGAAGGGCGAGAAGCGCCCAGCCGACGTGATCGCCAACGCGATCAGGGTAGCCAAGATCGCCACTGGCGAGGAGTTCGGAAGCCTTCGGCGCCTACGATGGCCAGGACCCGGCCGCCAAGTCCTTGGGGCAGCGCGGTGGGAAGGCGCGGGCCGAGAAGATGAGTGCCGAGCAACGCGTCGCGATTGCCCGCAAGGCAGCAAGAAAGCGGTGGGAGCGGGGCCGCTAGGTCTTGCGTGTTAAGAAATTACACCCTACCGTAGGGTATGATTCGTTAACACGGAGACTCCCCTATGGCTGGAATGGCTGCAACCCGTATCCTCCGAGAGGATTGGGAGGTTCACCCTCGGTTGGAAGTACTTCAGCTGGAGCGGCCTAAGCTGCTGAACATCAGGACCACTGCCGTCGGGGCAGCTGCCGACGCCACTCTTTTCCACCCCGCCAATGCGGCCGGCACGTTCTCCTACCAGCACGGGACTTTTGCTCTCAGGAACGAACATGTCGGCACCAATTGGGTGATCGACAGGCCAAATGGCGTCGAGGCCATCCGTAACGACTCCATCCGGGTCAAGGTCGTGTTCGCAAACGTTGATGTCGCCGGCAACGATGAGTATGAGCCGCGACCTCGGTCGAACAAAGGAGCTGGAGCGGAACGTCTCTGTGCGGGCAACGGCCTTTTCGGTAACCTGTCCCGGTTTGTGCCCGCTGTGACGGAGCCCGGGTGGACGACCTACTACTTGATGGTCGCGCCAGATGGAGCGGTGGAGCTGAGTTGCCCCACAGTGAAAGGTGGCAAATTCGCCAGTTTTGTTGAGCGCATCTATTTGTCGGATGGTAGCGACCTCAAGAGCGAGCCGAAATTGTCGCTCGACGACAACGATATCGCCGACAATTTCGATCCAAAAGTGGCTCGCAAGTGAGATATGATGCCTTTCAATCCGAAAAGACTGAGTCTAGCTAGGAAACGCCGGCGACTAACCGGCAAAGGGCTCGCCGAGGCGGCGGGGATCTCCGCCGTAACTGTCTCCCGCATTGAGAATTTTGAGAATGAACCGGACGCAGTGACGATCGCTCGTATTGCTGCCGCTTTGAACTATCCAGTTGAATTTTTCTGTTCGGACGACCCTGATGAGTTGGACACGACGGCCGTTAGCTTCCGCAGCTTGTCAAAGATGAGCGCCAAGGAACGCGATGCCGCCATCTCGGCCGGTTCCCTTGGACTTGAGTTGAGTGATTGGTTGGATAGGCAGTTCGAACTTCCGAAAGCGAACTTAATTGACCTTAGTTACGAAACAGATCCTGAAGCTGCTGCGCGCACGCTTCGCGCGTTCTGGGGGCTTGGCGAGAAGCCAATCGGGAACATGCTTGGACTCCTTGAGGTTCATGGAGTTCAGGGTGTTCTCGTTGGCAGAGGCAACGCGGACCGTCGACGCATTCTCTTTTTGGCGCGATGATCGTCCATTCATATTTCTCAATAACTACAAGACCGCTGAACACAGTGTGTATGACTCAGCGCACGAACTCGCCCACCTAGTTATGCATCGCCACGCTGGCGTGCAAAGATCTACCACTAGAGCGACCGAGCGGGAGGCCAATCAATTTGCTTCTGCTTTTCTGATGCCGGAGAAGGATATCCGGTCGAGGGTCCCAGGATTTATCACGGTCGACCTAATCCTCAGGGCGAAGGCGCGCTGGCGTGTCTCATCTATGGCAATGTCGTATCGTCTTCATTCGCTTGGTTTCCTGAGTGAGTGGCAATACAAATCATCCTGTATCGAGCTGGGTCGTCGCGGTTACAGAACAGGCGAGCCAATTGGTATTGAGCGTGAGACGTTGGCAGTGTGGCGAAAGGTTCTTTTGCACCTGTGGACTGAGCGAACCACAAAACGAGATATAGCAGCTTTGCTGCATCTACCTCCCGATGAGCTTGAGGGTCTGATTTGGGGACTCGCCGGGCCAATGGTTCGCCCGGATAGGACTGAATCGCCTCCCGGCTTGCGGCTTATAGCGTCGCACTCAACAGCGGGCACCGGCGCGGAGGATTGATAGCGCGCGGGACGCGGGAGGGCGTGATCACCTTCTCCACCTTCGCGCCGATGGCCGTAGCGGCCATCGGCTGTACCTCGCTGCCGCTGACCGTCCTGGATCGCTCGATCATCGTCCCTATGAAGCGCGCTGACACGCACGCTGAAGCGCTTTGACGACCTGGACGGGGCGATCGCTGCCCAGCTGGACGAGATGCGCAAGCGGATTTGCCGCTGGTCCCGGATCACTGCACTGAACCGCGATCCTGATGTACCGCTGCGCAACCGAGCCGCCGACAACTGGCGATCTCTCATCGCCATCGCCGACGCGTGCGGTGGCGACTGGGGTGCAAGGGCGCGCGAGGCCGCCACCATCATGTCGCGCGGGCTCCCGGAGGAGGAGCCGTCCGTGCTGCTCCTGAGCCACATCCGAGCCGTCTACGACGCTCGCGGAATTCGACCGCCTTTTCAGCGGGGAGTTGGTGCACGCACTGCTGGCGATGGATGATGCCCCTAGGTCAGAGTGGCGCGGTATTCATGAGGACCGGCAGCCGCGGCGCCTGTCGCAGGGAGAGTTGGCGCGCATGCTGGCGCCGTTCGACATCAGGCCGCGCTCAATTTGGGCGGCTGGGCGTACACCCGACAGCAAGAGCCGGAAAGGCTATCGGCGCCAGTTCGAGGCTGCGTGGCGAGCGTATTGCGGGGCAGATGGGGGGCCCGCGCCTCACCACTTGCGTGTGTAGCGGCTCGCCCGGCACACCGGCACACATCAACGCCATCAACGGGTAAAGCGGGCTCATTAGTCGGCACAAAGGGGCGCACACCGAGCGAGCCCCCTAACTGCCAATCCCGGCCCCGGTGGGTGCTCGCGCACCTCACGCCATGCGTTGCTCGACGATGCTCAGCAAATGAGATGCGAATACCACGAGGCGCGCGGCCTCCTGCGGATTGAGCGTCACATCGCGATGACTGGTGGGGTTCTTCGCGTGGCCGATGGCGCCAGCGAACAAGTGCATCTCCGCGTCCCGTTCGGCGGCAACAAGCGCCGTATTACGGAGCGGACCTGACTCGGGGTGGAAAGCCTTTCGCATCAGAGTCGTGCCCACCAAGTCGTCCGGGTAGCCGGCGCCCTTGGCATTCGCGGCCTTGCGCACTGCGACTTCGACCTCCTTGAACGCCTGGAACACACCGACATCGTGATCAGCGCGCAGGAATTGGGGCAAGACCTTCTCCGCCAGCGTGGGCTGCAAGAGTTCAACTGGCAGGGTCCGCCCCTTTCGGAAAGCTGTGCTCATCTCTGTGGGCCCCTGAAGAAGCGTCTCGCTCGACTTGGCGAGCGAGACGCTGCAAGCTGCTAGGCACTGCCCGCCGGCTTGCGATCGATCAACCGGCGCGCCTTGGGTTGGCTCCGGCACGCGACATCGATCGTCATCATGAGTTGATGCAGCAGCGCGGGTGCCTGCGGCCCGACCGCCCAGAAGAACGCGTCAGGGGAGTCCTCGGCGAAGGCGTCCAGGGTCTTGGCCAACGCTTCGCGCTTCACAGGATCGGCTCCCACGATTGCCGCCTCGACCGCCTCGAAAATGTCGTGCATCCCGGTCGGCTCGTCGTCCTGGTTGCTCATCGCTTCTTCCTTCCTTCTTCCTGCTCCAATCTTGATAGGGCGATCTCTACGAGCTGCCGCACGGCCGACGAGCGGCTCGGGATATCGGGCTGATGGCGCCGCCACTCATCTACTCGCGCCAGGCAGCTCTGCGCTGGCACGAAGCTCAAGGCGCTCAGTCTTCTTGGGCATCCAACATTCCGTGTTGACTACTGCGGCACATGTACGGTAAACCGTGATTGCGTGCATTCCGGGAAATTTACGGAATGTCGTGATTTCGAAGCAAGCGGACCCCGCAGGTCTTGACCACCTACGGAGGCCCTGACCCCAGCCACGGAGGTAAGCCATGGCCAAGGCTACGCACGCTCTATCCGCGCCCCGAGAGGGCTGCAACCCCGCACCGGCCGTGCTCCACGAGTGGCGCGCGGCCGTCTTCGTCTGGGCGGCCCTCCCGCCCGGCTCCCGCAAGCACACCCTGGCGTGCAAGCAGCTCCTCGAGCTGCAGACCCGCCTGGGCACCGAGGCCGCCCTGATCGCCCAGGAGGCCGCCCATGGCTGAGAGCAAGCCGACCGACTTCCGGGCCCAATGGGACGAGCTGCGCCGCACCAGGGAAGCCCTGGAGGACGACAAGAGCACGAGCGGGCTCACGGCCGATGATCTCCGCGTCCTCGATTACGAGGCCGAGCTCGGCGCCAACGACACGTTGATTTCCGAAGCAGCCGAGGCGGCGTGGGCCACCCGCGCTCACGATCTGGCGGACATCCTCCTGCTCGCCGAGATCGCCTACGACCGCTTCTTCGATCTGCGGTCGTTCCCTTCGCTGCCCGCCGGCATCGAGATCAGCAACAATTGGCAGGAGAGAGCTGTCGCCTGCCTGGTCCGCGGCATCGTCGATGTGGCGCGTGCGCAACCCGGCCCAACCGAACAGGGATTCTCGAACACACTTGGGGGTAACAACCCATGACCGATCTTGATCACTCTGCGCTGATCCCGCTGCCCGCCGAGGGCGCGGAGATCGCGCTCCCCGAAGCGCTCGTCGAGAGGGCCAAGGACTACATGGCGGAGGCGCTTTCGGAGCGCACCCGTGAAGCCTACGGCCGGTGGTGGCGCGTGTTTTTCGCGTGGTGCGAAGAGCACGGCCGCCAAGCATTGCCTGCCTCGCCCGAGACGATCGCAGCGTGGCTCACGGCGCTTGCCGACGGCACCGATACCGGGCGCCCGCTGGCGAGGGCCTCGATCAACCAGGCGCTTGCAGCCGTGACGCTGGCACACAGGAACGCCGGCTACGCCTTCGACCGCAAGCACAGGGTCATTTCCATGACCTGGAGCGGGATCTCGCGCGTCAAGGCGATGGTCGAGATCGAGCGGCAGGCGGCGCCGTTCCTGGCCGCCGACGTTCGCGACCTGCTGGCGATCCTCAAGGTCGAGAAGAACATCGGCTGCAGGAACGCCGCGCTCCTCACGCTGGGCTTCGGTGCCGCCCTGCGTCGGTCGGAGCTCGTCGGGCTCGACTGGCAGGAACTCGGGAGCGGGACCGGATTCGTGCGCATCGACGAGCGGGGCATCCTGATCACGCTGGCGCGGTCGAAGGCGAGCCAGGATAAGGCCGAGACGGTCGTGATCCCGCGCGCGGACTTCATGCCGGCGTGCGAGGCCCTGGAGGCCTGGGCGGCGCGGGTGCCGCTCCAGCCCGGCGACCCGATCTTCCGGGCGGTCAACAACCGCAACGTCATCGCGGCCGAGCGCCTCACGGCTCACTCGGTCTCGAGGATCGTCAAGCGTGCCATGCGGGACATCGCCCGCAAGCGCGGCAGGTCGATGGACGAGGCAAAGGCGCTGATACAGCGCTTCAGTGGCCATTCGCTCCGGGCCGGCTTCGTGACCAGCGCTGCGGCCGTCGACGTGCCGCCGATGCGCATCGCCCAGCACACCCGTCACAAGAGCGTGGAGATGGTGAACCGGTATTGCCGGGAGGCCGACAAGTACAGCAGATCGGCGCTCAAGGGTGTGTTCGCGCCTGCCACGGAGCCGCAGCCATGACGACGCCGGATCACCTGACGCCCATCGAGCCGGCCTCGGCGGTCGAGACGCTGTGCAAGCGGCTCGCCGCGAGATCCCGGCGCACGTCTACGGGGTGGTCGCGGAGTTCAGCGCCTTCCTGGAGACCCGCACGCCCCACCACGGCCGCCGGCTCGCCAACGCGCTGCGCCACGTCCTGAAACGGCCGGACCTCGCCGCCGAGGTCGAGGCGCTGCTGCCCCCAGCGCCGCGCCCGCCCGATCTGGCGGGCGTCCTCCAGATGCAGCCGTCGGGCCGCTGGGCCGTGTGCATGCCCGGCCGCGAGCCCATCGAGCGCGACGTGCGCCGGTGCTGGGGAGCCCGTAAAGCCCGCCATTGCATGCGGATTATTTGGCGTCGAAACGGACGTTGGGACCTACCGTGATCCAGTTGGCGTTCTCGCCGAGGACATTACGGCCGTATATGATGTCGATGTCGACGCGCCTCGACAGGCGTGAAGCGCAGCCCAAGCTGGGCTCGCGGCTCCGTCCGACTCGCAGGTTCGACACTTTGGCCGACGAGGCCGAACACTTCGCCGATCAGCGTCACAGCGGCTTGACGAAGTTCCATTCGAATCCGGCGCCACAGGCCGGGGACGTTACACCGAGGAAATCGGCATTGCTGGCGAAGGAGGCCCAGGACTCGATCTTGCAGTCGCCGGGCTTGCCGATCTCGCCGTCATCCACCACGAAGGCACCCCCGGCTGCCTGGGCCGGAGTCGACAAGGCCAGCACGAGGATGCCGACGGCAAGGGCAACAACTGCAAGCTGACCCGATCCGCGGTCGCGAGCAAGCCCTACAATAGGCACCTTACCACCCGTGCGAAGCCCGATCAGCTCCGAATAGCCAAGAAGGCTACCAAGGGCAAACCTCGGAACACGCGGAGCACTTGACGAACATTCGTCAGTTTCAGCGGGTTGGCCTCCAACTGCCGTTTCTAGGTCGATAGGTTGGGCTCCCGACCAGCCGGCCGCGGTTGGGTCAGCGATTATTTCTCCACCGGCAATCCGGCCTTGGTCCACTCGACCCAGCCGCCGCGCATCCAATGTACCTGCTTGAAGCCGGCCTTGGCGGCGCTCTTGGTGGCGTCGACGGCCGTCCAGCCATCGCTGCCATGACCATAGATCACGATGACGGCGTCCTTATTCGTTCCGAAGGTTGTCGGATCGAATTCCTTGCTCTTCTCGTTGTAAGCGGCGCGGATGGATTTGGCTTTCGGCACGCGACCTTCAGCGAAGGTTTTCGCGGCCCGCACGTCCAGCACAATGCCGCCCTTGTCGACCAAGCTCTTCGCTTCGGCAGCAGTTACCGTCTTGGCGCCTTCGATTGTCAGTGGCGTCTCACCCGTCTGGGCGGTGGCAATCATGGCCCCGGCCAGCAGCAATGCGGCCCCGATCGACGCATGCTTGAGCGATAGCATCGGTTTTTCTCCTCTCCCTGAAGTCGGCAGGTTGCACCCCTCGCGAGTCTCCTGGCGGCTTGCCTATTACGACTCCCACTCTGACGACCTGTTGATCTGCATCAACGACGGCGAGCCTACGCTCCTGCGAGCCGCCACGGCCATTTTGGGATGGGGTAGCTATATTCCTCCTCCTCGGAAAGGGGTTCCGACACTTATCTTGTCCTCAACGCGAGTCACGCCGTCGGTCTCCTCGACGAGTGCACGCAGCGCGCTGTGCTGGTCGACCGTATCGACCATCCCCCAAAGCTCCACGACACCATCGTTCACAATGACGTTGATGGAACCCTCATTGATCCAGGGCTGGGTCCGGATGCGGTCATGCAGTATCTTATGCAGAGCAGCATTATCGAGCTTCCTGACCGCCTTGGAAATCTGCACTTGGCTCAATGTGCGCACGAGGTCGCCGCGCGAGATGACCCCCACCAGGCGGCCGTCTCGAACGACAGGTACTCGCTTGATGCTGTGATTGTCGAGGATGTCAGCGACATCCCTCAGTTCCGCGTCGTCACGGACCGAGACCACGTAACGAGACATGACATCCTGTGCCCTCAGCCCATGTGCCTTCGCGTATTCTCGCGCCAAGGCATTGGAATCCGCAAAAATGCCGAACCACCACTTGCGCGCGCGTCCGCGCTCGGTTCCTATCTCTGTACGGTGCAATAGGTCACTTTGGCTGACCATTCCGATGATCTGGCCATCAGGGCTCAAGACTGGAAGGCCGCTGATGTGCTTCTCAGCCATAAGACCCGCGATGTCATGCACCGACGTGTCCGGGCTCACCGTGACGACATCCCGTGTCATGATATCTCGCGCTTCCATCGAAGGGCTCCCCGTTGAATTCCATCCGTAGGGAGTAGCTTCTCGGCTTCAGACCGGGAGACCTTTGACGTGCGTCAAACGAGGCGGCTCCGAAGGGGATTCGGGCACAAGGGCCAACACACCCGCAGCCGCCGGTAAGTGGGGAGCTGCAGTCCAAGATTGCCGCCATTGATCTGGCGCCAGATCACGTCACTGCGAAGAAGTCCGCTCCCTGGGGTTGTACTGGAGGGGCTGTCGGCAGTGGCGACCGGTAGAGTTTGACCCAGAGGCGATATCGCGAGCGTGTCGCAGCAACTGGGGTAGGCGAGATGATCTCGCTAAGCTGCGACCTTCGCCTGCGCGCGACGCCAGTGCAGATAGTTCTGCCATATATCGCCTGCGACCTGCCGCTCGTACAAGGTCGCCCGTCGCTGGTGGCGCAGCGCGAAATTCAGGAAGTCTCTCGTGTGGACCTGGCGCGGGAAATGGGAATTGGCCCGCCACAAGGCGACCACGGCCTGAGCCCGGGTGCTGCGTGGGCGATAGACACAGAGAGCATAATAAGTGAATCCGCTTAGGGCCGAGGCCTTGCAGCTGTAGATGACCTCCTGCGGCCCAATCATTGCTCTACCCCTTTCTCTCGTGCCCGGTTCCCGTTCCTCGAACAAGCATTGCCGCATTGGAACAGACGCCGTCCCCTAGCGGGGTGATGGACGATCGGCCAGCAGAGCCACGCGTCGGGCAACGGCACGAGCGCCAAGGCGCCCTCCGTGGGTCCCGCGGCCACGTTCACGAACGCAGCCGCGGACTGAGCAGCAAAGAGAGAACCTGCCTAGCACATCGACCACTTCTCAAGGTCACCCTGAGCCGACCTTTCCAAACCATGGCAAAGCCGCCATCGCGCGCAAGATCGCGGCGTTGGAACAATACTTCTCCCAATCGTGTGTGACCGTGGTTGCTGAGGCTAGATCCCGTGCACAGATTTCCTTGCTCGCGCAATTCGCACACGCTTCTGCAAGGTAGCCAAACACGCCAGCCTCGATGCGCATCACTTCATCCGGCTCGAGTTGAAGCGCCTGCATGCGCATCAGCAAAGGGTTGAACGCGCCGGCACCTAAGTCGACGACGACATGATGGTTGATATCTTGATCGTCGAGGTGCTGCTCAAGCGTTGGGGTCATGTCCATAGGAGCCCTCCCGCAGTCTGACGCCACACAAGAGCGAATGGAAAAACCATAGATTCGTATTCGGATGCCCGCTTGATCTGGATCAAGAGCTACCGTCCTTACCTAGGGTATGTTCGCTTTGTTCGTCGACGTGATGAGTTGAGCGGAACGTCGCGCGTAATGCTCCTCGCCGCGGAGGCGGAATCGAAGGAGCGTCGTCAGGACCAACAAACCGGGGAGGCAGCATGACACCACCTATCAGGTTCAGCCCCCGCCAGAGAGCGGGGGCACGGCTTGGTGGTCGAGTTCCAGCGAGTTGATCCCGAAAAGCCGAGCCGCCCGTATACATCAAACTCGCGCATGTGACGGGGCTGTTGTCTCGTATATTAGCCCAGCTCAGCTGGGTATGCATCGAAAGATGATGAGCCCCGCCTCACGCAACACGTGGCGGGGCTCTTGGTTTGCGGTCAGGCGCGGGCAGGTAAGGACATTCCGAACTATAGCTGAATCGTATTCCGTGGGCGTGCGACCGTGTGACTCAGCGGCGCGGGATTCCGCATCGGGGCGAACAGTCGTAGCCCGGTCGCATGATCGACGAGGATGGCATCCGGCAGCGTTGGGAAGCAATCGGCTCAAAGCTCGACGAGCGGGGGCGGCGCCTGTTCGCGGCCGCCGAGGTCAGAGCCGCCGGCTGGGGCGGGCTCGAGGCGGTGGCGCGCGTTACCGGGCTTGCCCGCTCGCGCATCAATCGGGGCGAGGACGACCTCGACGGCGAGCCGTTGCCCGAAGGTCGGATCCGGCGCCAGGGTGGCGGGCGCAAGTCGGTCGCGACCAAGGACCCTGGGCTCGTGCAGGCGCTCCGGCACCTGGTCGAGCCGGCGACGCTGGGCGATCCCGAGCGACCGCTGACCTGGGTGTCGAAGAGCATGGACAAGCTCGCGGCCGCACTGACCGCGATTTCGGCCGAAGGGCCGGCCGCGCCGTGTCAAGGTGCACGACTTTGCCGACAAGGAGCAGGGCAAGGTGGCGCCTTACGGCGTCTACGACGTGACGGCCAACGAGGGCTTCGTCAACGTCGGGATCACCGCCGACACGGCCGAGTTCGCGGTGCAATCGATCCGCACCTGGCGCGCGCGCATGGGGCGCGAGCGCTGTCCGGGCATGCGCGAGCTGACCATCACGGCCGATGGCGGCGGCTCGAACGGCGCCCGCGTCCGGCTATGGAAGGTCGAGCTGCAGAAGCTCGCCGACGAGACCGGCCTGACGCTGCACGTCCACCATTATCCGCCGGGCACCTCGAAGTGGAACAAGATCGAGCATCGCCTGTTCTGCCACATCACCCAGAACTGGCGCGGGCGACCGCTGATGGATCACGTCACCATCGTCGAGACGATCGGCGCCACGACGACGCGGACCGGCCTGAAGGTCGAGTGCGTGCTCGACACGCGCACCTACGCGAAGGGCATCAAGGTCAGCGACGCCGAGATGGCGAGCCTCGCAATCACCGGCGACGACTTCCACCCGGAATGGAACTACACCATCAAGCCGCGACGCCCCGAAACGTAGCAGTTATTGTTCGGAGTCGCCTTGACGGCTTCGGCGTCGCCCCAGGTCGCCACCGCGCGGATGTCGCCGTCGATGATCGGACGGAGCTTCTCCACCAGGTAGTCCATCGTGATCTCGTGGCGCTTCCTCAGTTCAGCGCGGAGGGCCTCGACCCTTGAGGTGATCTTGGGGTTGGTGAGAAGCTCGGCGGCACTGCGGTTGACGCTCTCGGCCTTGGTGCTCGGGCGCACGTCGTAGGCCTCGCGGTAGGCCTCGCTGGCGTTCGATTTTTCAATGTACAGTTGGCAAAACCGTTCTTGCTTGGGGGTGAGTCCGGAAGCGCTGGAGGCCTCCGCCTTCAGCTCTGCGAGGCGCTCTTTCACGCGACTCCGACGCAAGAGCCTCTTGGCGTTCGAGGCAACAGCGTCGGGAGCCATCTTGCTACCGTGGCTCTGCCGATAGGCCTCGCTCGGTCCCAGTCCATCCGCAACGGCCTGAGCGAAGGCTTCTTCGCGCGCTGTGAGCCTGCCCTTGGTCACGTATCTGTCTCCGTGTTGCAGTGGCGCCCAGACTCCGCTCGAGCGGACGCACTCGGCCGCGTGGCGAGCAGCGGCAGCAGCGCCGGCCCCACGTCCTCCTGGCGTTCGATGCGGCCGAGCAGCTCGCCGTCGGCGAGCACCCGCCAGTGCGTGGGGTCGAGATGGAGCGGGGCGCAGCCGGCCCACAGGTAGGCTGGTGGCAGGATGTCGAGGTGCACCAGGGTGTCTCCCAGCAGGGCCTGCCCGTGGAAGCCGAGGCCGGCAGGATGCTCGGCAAGCCGCAGTTCGGTGCTGGTCATGTCACGAGGCCCTTCAACGCGCCCTGCTCCCATTTCCGACCGAGGCGGATGTAGCCAGCCGTTGTCTCGGCGCTCTTGTGCCTGCAGTGCAGCCGGATCTTTGCTTCCGCCACGCCACCGGCCGCGGCCGATGTGGCAAAGCCTGACCGCAATGAGTGGCTGCGAAAGGCGCTTGCCCGGGCCACGGCCGCTACCTCCTCCATGCCGGCGGCCAAGAGGAATGCGAGCACATGCCTGCGCACCACGGCCGTGACGGCCGTAGGCGCCATCGGCTTCCAGACGACGCGGTCGCAGCGGCTCACCTGCGCGAAGAGCAGTCGGCCGGGCACGCGCCCGGCGATGCGCTCCCAATGGCCGAGCCAGGTCGTCACCAGCGACGCATCCGGCGCCGGGATGATGACCTGCTGCGCCTCCCTGCCGGTCGGGTCCGTCTTCGTGCGGCGGAAGTGCACCTCGACGCCGGCAGGCCGGGTCACGATGTGGCCCTTGCCGTGAACGCCCGGGGCATCCCAGGCCAGCTGCGTGATCTCCTCGGATCTCAGCGCACCGGCCCAGCCCAGCGCCAGAATCGCGCCGTCGCGGGCCCCGCGGGGGCTTGCAGGATCGAGGCGGTCCAGGATGGCCCGCAGGTCCTCCGTCCGCAGCGGCTGGGCCTGCTGGCGCGCGCCGCCATGCCGGCGCCTGATGCCCTGGTGGAACTCGCGCATGCGGTCCCAGTCCACCGGCTCGTGGTCGCGCAGCCGATGCACCAGTTTGATGACCTGCTTGGTGATGTCGCAGCTGACCACCGCGCCGCCCCCCTCCACGACATGCCTGAAGAACGCCCGGACCGTTTTCACGGTCGCCGGGAAGGGTTGCACGCCCGTCTCCTCGCAGAAGGCCGAGTAGCGATTGAATGCCGCGCGGTAGCGCCGCCAGGTCGGCCAGCTCTTGCTGTCGAGCTCGTACTCGTCCGGCTCCACGCCCCCGGAGAGGGTGCGGAACACCGCGGCGGCCGGGTTCTCGTCGGGACTGGGCATGGCCCTGGGTTCGGCTCGAGCTTCAGACTGCTGTGATTCCCATATTCTCTTGATGCTCACAGTTGACAGACAGAATCATTATTATCGAGTTGAAGCAAGCAGTTCAGACAATCTTTTCACATTGTATCTGAAGTTTCCTCATGAGTGGCCCGGCTCCCCCTCGTCGAGGACGATGCCCAGCCTCCGGGCTTTCGCGGCGAGGTCGGGATGCTGCTCAATCGCGAAAGCGAGTTCCTGCCGCCAGCGCTTCATGTGCTGCTCGACATCATCCGGTGATTGCCCGGGCGGGGCGGTGATCTTGACCAAGGGTCGCTGGCGGTTCTGCCTCATGCCCATCGTTCCTGCTCCAGTGTGTTCGCTCACTTCCGGGTATGCTGCCTCTCCTGGGGCGGCCAGCAGGCGGCTCAAGCTCCACCCCCTGTTCAAGCGGGTAAGTGGCAAAGCCTTTGATTTAACTACGATTTCCCCGCTTTTAAGTGGTAATCAAGTGGTAGACGCCCAACCACTTGATTACCACTTGTGTTTGCGCTTTCCCGTTGTTTTTCAGTCATTTAGCCGCTTGACCGCTTGAACACCCCCTACTCGGCCTCCGAGTATGCCTTCCACACCGGCTCGAACCTCTCGCGCCACCAACGACGCGGCCTCGCCGAGTCGTCCGACCTCAGCTCGAAGGGCTCCAGTACGACGGCCACGCCGCGCGACGTGATAGGGAGCTGGCCCCGCCGCCACTCGGCCCAGGGCGTCTCCGGGAGCGCCACGATCTTCTCCACCAGCTCTTCGGCGCCTAAAAACTCGCGATTGCCGCTCTCCTCGAACACCCGTCGAATGTCACGGAGGAGCAGCGCCCCATTGTCCTGTGCCTGGGCGATGCCGGCCAAAGTGAGGGCTGCCTTCCTGGCCTTGGCGGGCCATGTGCCGCCGGCGTGGTCGGCCACGGCGATAAGGGGCCGCCAATTGTCCGCCGGCCGGTTGGCGAGCGCCTCGGGGATCTCGGGGTCAGCACCCGTGAGGGCGGCCACGTTGTCCGCTGTCCAACGCGCCACCTTGCGCCGCAGCTCTGCAAGCTCGGCTGTGTCCTTCATCCCGAACCGGCCAACGCTCTTGCCGGGCGCCTTCCGCTGCAATTTCACGATCACGCCGCGGTCCATCAGCGTCTCGGCCACCCTCTTGATGGTGGCGATCGCCTTGGCGGCCCAGGTCGAGAAGCGTCGCGGCCGGCGGTTGCTGCCCTCGCCCTCGGTGCGCAGCACCGATGCGGCGAGTTTCATCCAGCCGCTGTTGACGATGCCCCGCAACTCCTGATTCTCGGGGAGGAAGTAGCTGTCGCCGTCGTCGAGCAGGAATGTCGGCGTCGCCGGCTTGGTCTGCTCAATGAGTTCTGAAGATGGCCGAAGCGCTGGTGTTGGAAATGAGCTCGGAGCGCGGTGCGAGGAAGAAGAGGATGCTGAGTAGAGTTGTCTTGCCGCAACCCGGCGTCGGACTGACGATGATCAAGAGCGGCGAGATGATCCATGCCTCGATCGTCCACGCGTGGATGAGCCACAAGGCCACGGCCTCGGCCGCGTGCGGCGGCATCACCATGTACCGATTGATCGCCCGCACGATGTCGTCCAGCAGTTCGGCGCCGTTCACCGGCTCGTCCCACGGCTCGACCGCCCAATGAGGCGGCTGGTCGTCATCAGGGGCGCCCTTGTCCTTCTGCCTCCGCGTCTCGGGAGCCGGCTCGCGGTCCATGAACGGCACCACATTGGTCACGTCTCGCGCGTCGGTCTCGACCAGCTGCCACAGCCTCTCGGCCGTGCCGCCGGCTGCGAGCCAGTCTGACACGTCCCCCTTGTCGGGAAGGTCGGGCAGTTCCAGCACGCGCACGCGGCTCGCAGCGACGCGGAGCGTCTTCCACACCTCCTTGACGTGCGCCCGGCCAGCGGAGTCGTTGTCGGGCAGGATGATGGCATCGGCGCCCGCAAGGTAGCGGGCATGGTCGGCGCGCCACTTCTTCGCGCCGCCCGCGTTGCACGTCGCGACTATTCCGAGCTTGGCTAGGTTGTCGCCATCCTTTTCGCCCTCGACGATGAAGACGGGGCGCTCCGCCCCGATCGCTTCGGCCACCTCGGGGAGGCGGTACGGGATGAATCGATGCTCCTTGGGGAGCTTCCAGACCCAGCCGCCACGGATATCGCTACTCTTGTCGCCGGGGCCGGGCTTGCGGCGCTGCCGAAAGTCCTTGGGCTGGAAACGGACGACCTGGAAGTGCTCGGTGCCGTCCGCCGGCTGATAGGAGTAGGTGGCGATGATCGTCGCCTTGAACGCCGGCGTCCCCTCGCGCTTCTCCGGCCACAAGCTTCTGGCCCGCAGCGCGTCGAGCACCGCGATCTGATCGCAGCCGGCGCGACACGCAAAGAGAACCTTGCCGTCCTCGCTTGTCTCGATATCTAGCGATGGCTCGTGGTCGTCGTGGGCTGGGCACCGCGCCTTGCCCTTCCGCCGCATCCCATCCCATCTGCCGTCGAGCGCCTCGGTGAGATCTCTGGCGGTGGGATAGTCAAGCGCTTGCTGGATGGTCATGTGCGTCGCTCGATCCTGTGGACAGGATGGCGACGCGATTCTCGACAGGGAGAATTGGACGCGCTACATGATGCGCGTCGCCGATGGGGTCGGTGGACACTCCGACGGGCAGCGCCCTGGCAGGCGCGCCGTCAACTAAAGCGAGGGGCGGGCGTGCCACAGGGGCGCGCCCGTTTCCGTTCCGGGGTTGCATGATCAGGCCCATTTCAGGGCGTGGCCTCGGCCGCCCTGCGGCGCCGTCGGCTGGCCAGAGTCTTCACGCTGACGCGAGCGGACCTCGGCGAGCTGGCGCCGGACCTCGTCGTACATCTCGTCGCGCACGTCGATGAACTGCTGGCGCGACGCAATGCATTCGGAGCGCAGCCACCGCACCGTCTGCCGCCCGATGTAGATCGGCCGGGGAAACCGCCCCGCCTTGATGCCCCGGTAGAGGGTGGTGTGGTGGATCGGCCCGTCTGGCCCGCCGAAGAAGGCCTCGACCTGGGGCCTCGTCATCAGCTCGTCGTCCAGCGGCACCCTGTGCTCTGCCGCTCCGCTCCGCCTCGTCATCGTCACGCACCTCCATCGGTGGACCGCATGATGACGCAGATACGACGCGCCTGTTGGGAAATGCCGCGAAGCGATTTCCCAACCTGGGCGGCGAGCCCCTTTCGGCCTTGCGTCGTTCCGCTGGCGTTCCGCAGCGCCATTTCTGCGGAACGATGTGACATCCTAAGATATTGAGATTATTGGCGTCCCCGGCAGGGCTCGAACCTGCGACCCTCAACTTAGAAGGCTGATGCTCTATCCAGCTGAGCTACGGGGACGTCGATGCTGGGCGCGGAGCACGGCACAGGGGCGCAAAACCGCGCATTGCGTGGCTTGCCTACCATAGCAGGCGCCAACCCGCCATCGCCATCGGCGCTGGGCACGTGAACGAGCTCAACCCGGCAAGCCCAAGCCGCTGTGGCGTGGAGCGCGCTGGCGCGCAGATCGCCAGCCACGACGGCGAGACAGGGGTACAACCACGCCCGTCAGCCACTGGCCCAGCCGCGCCTGGCCCCCCGGCCGCGCCTGCGAGGGAGGCGAGGGCCGACCAGCGACCCAGGCCAGGGTCAAGTCGGCCCCCCAACGGCGGGCACTGCGGGGTTTGTGACCGCCGTCCCCCTGCACAATCGGACATACTCGACGATTGCAAACAAGGCAGTATTCATCGAGTATGCCAGATAACCGGTATCGTGTGATTGAGTTGCCACAAGATTTGCACGTCATCCTGTAGAGGATTCAACGGCCTGTCTGAAGATAAAGGGGGGCGATCGGCAGTGGGCAGTCCGGGCCGGCCGTCCAGGGGAGGCCGTCGACCGCCGACTGCCGCAGGGTCGGGCCCGGCGGGCCTGACCCTCAGTGCGTCGCCCTCAGTGCGCTCAGTGCGTCGCCCTCAGTGCGTCCAGGCGCCCTTGCGGCCGAAGCGGAAATTGTCGGAGTAGGCCTTGCGCACCGTGGCCCGGGGCTTGGGCTCGACGATGGCATAGGCGATGCCGCAGCGCTCGGCGTAGGCGATGGCCTCGGCCTTGGTGGCAAACGCCAGCCGCAGCTGGCTGCGCATGTCGCGGCTGCTGGTCCAGCCCATCAGCGGGTCGATCTCGCGCGGCACCTCCGGCTCGTACTCGAGCACCCACTCCCTGGTGCGGGCGGCGCCCGACTGCATGGCAGTCCTGGTCGGCTGGTAGATGCGCGCGGCCATTCGCTCACCTTCGGCACATGTCGTTGCAACTACGCCGCTCTATCACGGCCGCGCACGCCCGGCACCCGCGCAAGCCGACGCAGGCGGCTGGTCCCGTACCGCGTCGACCGGGGAGTCCGGCAGATGCAGGGTGCCGGGCAGGATGCCGGGCGGGATACCGCAAGATAGCCGGCCCCGGCGCCGGTGTCAGCATGCGGGTCAGCATGCGGCGTCGCATCCGCTCCGCGCCACGGCCTTGCCACCGCGCGACGGCACGCCCATGATGCCCCATGGCGCAGCACCGGGACATGCAGGCACGAGGCCGCGGGGCGGTCCGAGGCTGCGCTGATGCCGACTTCCTGCTCTACGACGGCGCGTGTCCCGCCTGCAGCGCCTACGTCGCCATGAGCAGGCTGCGCCGGCTCTATCCGACCTTGCGCGTCATGAGCGCCCGCACCGTGCCGGCGCTGGTGGCCGAGCTGCGCACGCGCGGCTGCGAGATCAACGAGGGCATGGTGCTGAGCCTCGGTGGCGTGATCCATTTCGGCCCGGATGCCACGCGCACGATCGCCGTCCTCGGCCGCGTCTCCCCGTCCCGCTGGCGCAGGGCGGCGCTCGCCTGCGTCGGCACCGCGCCGTGGGCGCGGCGCCTCTATCCCTGGCTCAGCCGCACGCGCGGGCTGCTGCTGCGGCTGCTCGGGCGCCGGCTCATCGACTAGCTCCCGAGCATCTGCGCCAACGCCCACAGCACCAGCCAGCGCAGCAGGATCTCGGCGATCAGCAGCCCGCCGAACCCGATCAGCACCAGGGCGGCCACCCGGTTGATGCGGCCCAGCTGCACCTTGTCGAGGCGGTGGCGGGCGCCGGCGATCCATTGCGACACCACGAACCAGTAGAGGAAGATGCCGCCGCTGATCGACGCCACCACGGTGAGGGCGTCGGGCACCGATTCCACCCCCACGAACGTGCACACCCCGGCGTAGATCGCGAGCAGCGCCAGCACCGAGCTGGGATTGGAGACGGTGAGCAGGAACATCTCTGGAATGTCCCAGGCGTAGTCGCGCAGGCGCGCCTTGGTGGTCTCGACGTGGGTGGAGAGGCTCGCCGGCCTCAGATAGAGCTGCACGCCGGCGCCCAGCAGGCCGAGACCGCCCAGGACCTGGATGGCGGAGCGGTACTCCCTGATGGCGCCGGAGACGGCATTGACGCCGAGCGCCGCGAGCAGCGCGATCAGCCCGTCGCCCAGGAGGATGCCGATGCCCGCCGCCAGGCCGCCGAGGAAGCCGCGCTCCAGCGCCCGCTGCAGGCCGAGCAGGTTGACGGGCCCGATCGGCATGGCCAGCAGCACGCCGGCGAGCACGCCCACCGGAATGATGAAGAATGCATTGGTGATGTACGACACGGGGTCCGGTGCTAACAGGTTGCGGGGCGCTGCACGGCCCTTCCGCCGGCAACGGTCCCCGACATATTGTGCGCGGATTCGCGGGGAGCGATAGGGTCGTTTGCCGCGACTGCACCCCTGGCCTGCGGCCGGCAGATCGATAGCACGTGGAGTTCCCGAATGCGGCAAAGCCCCGACTCGAGCCGGCTGGCGGCCCCGATTCTGCTCATGGCTCAGCTCGTGGCGCCTGGCCTGCCTGGCCCTGGCGCTCGGCGTCGCCGCCATCGGCCCGTCCGCGCCGGCCTGGTCGCAGACCGCGAAAGCCCAGCCCGGGTCCGCCGCGGACAAGCCGGCGCAGAAGCAGCCGCCTCCCCTTCCCAAGGTGCATTACGGCACCAAGGGGCTGCCGCGCCCGGTGCTGGAGATGCGCGAGGCCATTCTCGCCGCGATCGAGGCCGGCGATATCGAGGAGCTGCGCCACGCCTGGGACCTCAGCGAGCCCAAGCCCGATCTCGGCGCCGCGCCCAAGACCGACCCCGTGGCGCACTGGAAGCGCATCTCGGGCGACGGCGAGGGCCGGGAGGTCCTGGCGGCGCTCTCCCTCATCCTCGAGGCCGGATATGTGGTCCTGCCGCTCGGGCCGGACCTGGAGAACAACCAGGTCTATGTGTGGCCCTACTTTGCGGAGTGGCCGCTGGGCAAGCTGACACCCAGGCAGGAGGTGGGGCTCCTGCGGCTGGTGCCGCCCGCCGTGATGCGCGAGATGAAGGCCAAGGGCAAGTATACCCACTGGCGCCTGGCGATCGGCGCCGACGGCACGTGGCACATGCTGCGCAAGGCCGAGTGAGCCCGGGGAGCCGGAGGCGCGCCTCGCCGAATTGTCGATGCAGCGTGCCTTGTTAAACATGAAATCAACTCGTGAGCCGAAACGGGACGGGTAACGTTGTTTGACATTGCGGCCGCTGGCAAGAGGCTCGCACGTGCGGGCGCCGACGCCGGGTGGCGGGCGGCGGATGCAGCAAGCAGGGAATGCGGGGCGATGTTGCGCTTGATGATTGCGCTGGTTGCGTTGGGCTCGATGAGCGAGGAGGCCCTCGCCCAGTGGGGCTGGGGCTCAGATCCGTGGGACGACCGGCCGCGCGGCCGGTCCCCGTACGCGCAACCGCCGCGCGGCAGCTTCTTCGAGCCCTGGCCGCAGTGGCGCGACCCCGACCGCGCCGATCGGCCGCCGGGACCCGCCTTCCGCTCCGGCGGGCCGCGGCCCGAGATCGCGCCGATCGAGCCGCGGCGGATCGCCTTTCCCAGCAGCTACGCCGTCGGCAGCATCGTCATCGACCACAAGGGCCGGCAGCTGTTCCTCGTGGAATCCGCGACCGAGGCGCTGCACTATCGCATCTCGGTCGGGCGCGAGAGCTTCACCTGGACGGGGGTGGAGACGATCAGCAGGATCGTCGACTGGCCGGACTGGCACCCGCCCGAGGAGATGCGCGAGCGCGATCCGAGCCTGCCGGAGCATATGAGCGGCGGCATCAGGAGCCCGCTGGGGGCCAAGGCCCTCTACCTCGGCAAGACGCTCTACCGCATCCACGGCACCAACGACCCGAGGTCGATCGGGAGGGCGGCCTCCTCGGGCTGCTTCCGCATGCTCAACGGCCATATCGTGGACCTGGCGAGCCGCATCCAGATCGGCGCCGTCGTCACCGTGGTGAGCAGGCTGCCGAGCGACCTCGAGCGCCTGGTCGCCGACCAGGTCCGCCCCGCGCGCGACAAGATCGGCGCCCGCGAGCGCAGGTCGTCCTAGCGCCCTCACCCCATACCCGTCATCCCGGAAGCCGAGCCCCGCAGGGGCGAGGCTGTCCGGGGCCTCCTGGAGCAAGCTCTGCCTCGGAGGTGGAAAACCTCCCAACCGACGCTTGCGCCCGCCGCCTGCCCCTGCGCAAAGACGCCGCTTGGTTGCGCCCGAGCGCCGCCTTATTGTGCCGGTGCTCTAGGACCGCTGTGCGCCGGCGAGCCCAAAATGGCCCGCCAGCCCGCGCTGACGACTGTCGCGGCGTGCTGGCAGGCCGCGCGTATTGAAACATCGGAACGGAAGCTGGAGGAGGAGTGGGGATGGCCTACAAGAACCTGGAAGAAGCACTGCAAGCCGCCGGCAATCCGGTCTCGATGCTGCGCAACTCGCAGATCGGCGCCTATGTCTACCCCGTGGTGGCGCCGGAGTTCACCAACTGGCGCGACGAGCAGAGCGCCTGGGCCGAGACCTGCGTGCTCTACGACCAGTCGCACCACATGGTGAACCTGTTCGTGCGCGGGCCCGATGCACTGAAGATGCTGTCCTACCTCTCGACCAACTCGTTCAAGGCTTTCGCCATCGACAAGGCCAAGCAGTTCGCCCCCGTCAGCTACGACGGCTACCTGATCGGCGACGGCATCCTGTTCTATCTCGCGCCCGACGAGCTCGCCTATGTCGGGCGCAACCCGGCCGCCAACTGGATCGAGTTCCATGCCAAGACCGGCGGCTACAAGGTCGAGACCACGTACGACGACCGCTCGCCCTCGCGCCCGATGGGCAAGCCGGTGTTCCGCACCTTCTACCGCTACCAGATCCAGGGCCCCAACGCCGAGCAGGTGATCAAGAAGCTCAACGGCGGCACGTCACCGGACATCAAGTTCTTCAACATGGGTTACATGACCATCGCCGGCCGCAAGGTGCGCGCGCTGCGCCATGGCATGGCCGGCGCGCCTGGCCTGGAGGTGTGGGGCCCCTACGCGGAAGGCGACGAGATCAAGGCGGCGATCCTGGAAGCCGGCAAGGATGCCGGCATCGTCCAGGTCGGCGCGCGCGCCTACGCCACCAACACGCTGGAGTCGGGCTGGATCCCCTCGCCCGTGCCCGCCGTCTACACCGGCGAGAAGATGAAGGCCTACCGCGAGTGGCTGCCCGGGACCAGCTACGAGGCCAACGCCTCGCTCGGCGGCAGCTTCGTCTCCAGCAAGATCGAGGACTACTACACCACGCCCTGGGAGCTGGGCTACGCCGGCTTCACCAAGTACGACCACGACTTCATCGGCAAGGAGGCGCTGCAGGCAAGGGAGGGCAAGGTGCACCGCCAGAAGGTCACCTTCGCCTGGAACGATCAGGATGTCGTCAAGGTGTGGGCGTCGATGCTGGCCCCTCCCGGCGAGAGCTACAAGGTGATCGACCTGCCGCTGTCCAACTTCGCCTCGAGCTCATTCGACTCGGTGCTGAACGGCGGCAAGGTGGTGGGCGCCTCGATGTTCTCGGGCTACAGCTGGAACGAGCGCAAGATGCTCTCGCTCGGCTTCGTCGAGGAGCAGTACGCCAAGCCCGGCACCCAGCTCACCCTGCTGTGGGGCGAGGAGAACGGCGGAACCAAAAAGACCACGGTGGAGCGCCACAAGCAGACCGAGCTGCGCGTCACCGTCGGCCCGACGCCCTACGCCAGGCAGGCCCGCGAGACCTACCACAAGGGCTGGCGCACCGCTGCCACAGGCTGATGTCGCCACCCGTCATCCCGGAAGCCGAGGCCCTTGGGCCGAGGCCATCCGGGACCTCGTCGACCGAGTCGAACCCGGCGCGATCCCGGTTCGGAGCGCTGCTCCCCGATGGCTCGCATCGCGCCGACCGGGATGTTGTGCATCGCCCATCTGGTTGGCTGGGACGGCGCCGCAAGGACTCCTCCCCCCTCGGTCGTGTCGAAGGCATTCTGCCTTCGACACTGAGGGGGAGGAGTCCTTGCGGCTCGCTTCTTCTCCTCACCGAGCGTCGCAATCCAGGATGCGTGAGCGCCGTAGCCCAGAGGGTCTGACACCGCCGTGGATCGCGCAGCGCTCACTTGGAGCTGCCGGCATTGCGGTGAACCCTGAGGACTGCCCTGATCCACAGGCCGAGATTGACGAGTATCGTCGCTGGGATCGCCCACTGCAGCGGGCCCATCAGGACACTCGGATCGATGTAGTCGAGGTGCACGGCGAGCTTGGCAGTGCCCCAGACCCAAAGCGCGAGCAGCATCAGGGCGCCCGCGGGATTGAGATACCTCTCCGCACTGTAATATCTGGCGAGCCAGCTGTTTTCGGGCAGGCCTGGGCCGGCAATGAGGCCGTAGAGCGCCAGCGGAAGCAGAATGACGGCGCCCGCGGTGTAGAGGACGAGTTCGAAGTTTGTGAGCATCGCAACGCTCTCCGACAATCGGGTTGGGGTCCCGCAACCGGAGATCATACGGTACTTGAGGAATTTTCGCCCTGCCCCGCGTGATCCCTCGAGCGTGGCCCTGGCCGCAGCGTTCCCTCCTGCCCCGGCTTGATTCGGCTGCGCACCAGCGCTCACTCGGCGCCGGCGTTGCGGCGAACCTTGAGGGCGGCCCTGATCCACAGGCCGAGGTAGAGGAGAACTGCCGCCACGGACGCCACCAGCAGCGGCAGCGTCAGCCCCTCCCACAGGGCGGGGTCGATGTAGCGGAAGTGCGCGGCGAGCCTGCCGGCAATCCCGGCGAGGACGACGGCCATCACCAGGTTGCCCACGGGATCGAGCAATCTCTCCGCGCGGTAGTACTTGGCGAGCGGGCTGCTCTCGGGCACGCCCGGGCGGACGATCACGCCGTAGACGAGCAGCGGAACCAGCACCGCGAGGCTCAGGGCATAGATCGTGACTTGGAGGCTCGTGAGCATCGCATCGCCTTTCGGACAGCCGGCCCGGACCAGCCGATTCGAGGGGACGGACCCGGCGACCTCTTTCTCCTACGCCCCTTCCAGGAACCGGACGGGCTCCCCGTGGGCCGCGCCCGCGATCTCGCCCTGCCACATCACCCGGCGCCCACGCACGATGGTGCCGACGGGCCAGCCCGTGACGCTGACCCCGTCGTAGGGGGTCCAGCCGCAGCGCGAGGCTATCGAGCGGTTGGTGATGGTCTCGCGCCGCTGCAGGTCCACCACCGTGAGGTCGGCATCCCAGCCCACGGCGATGCGGCCCTTGCCGCGGATGCCGAACAACCGCTGCGGCCCGGCGCTGGTGAGATCGACAAGGCGCTCCAGGCTGAGCCGGCCGGCGTTGACATGGTCGAGCATGATGGGCACCAGCGTCTGCACGCCGGTCATGCCGGAGTGGCTCTCCGGGTAGGGGTGGTCCTTCTCCTCGCGCGTATGCGGCGCGTGGTCGGAGCCCAGAACGTCCACCACGCCGCCCGCCAGCGCCTCCCACAGCGCCGCGCGGTGGCGCTCGTCGCGCACGGGCGGGTTCATCTGCACGTAGGTGCCGAGCCGCTCGTAGCACTCGGGCGCCGCGAGCGTGAGGTGGTGGGGCGTGACCTCGACGCTGGCCCAGTCCTTGTGGCCGGCGAGGAACGCTAGCTCCTCGGCCGTGGAGACGTGCAGCACGTGCACGCGCTTGCCGTGCTTCTCGGCGAGGCGCACGAGGCGCTGCGTGGCGAGCAGCGCCGCCTCCTCGTCGCGCCACACGGGGTGTGAGGAGGGATCGCCGGGCCGTCTCAGGCCGGCGCGGGCCTTGAGCCGCGCCTCGTCCTCGGCATGGAAGGCGGCGCGGCGCGAGATGCTGGCGACGATGCCCTCGAGCGAGGGCTCGTCGTCCACCAGAAGGTCGCCGGTGGAGGAGCCCATGAACACCTTGATCCCGGCCGAGCCTTCCAGCCGCTCCAGCGCCGGGATGTCGCCGATCGTCTCGCGCGTGCCGCCGACGTAGAAGGCGAAGTCGCAGAGCATGCGATGCCGCGCGCGGCGCACCTTGTCGGCCAGCGTCTCGGCCGTGGTCGTCAGCGGCCTGGTGTTGGGCATCTCGAAGACCGCGGTGACGCCGCCCACGACGGCGGCACGGCTGCCGGTCTCCAGGTCCTCCTTGTGCTCGAGCCCCGGCTCGCGGAAGTGCACCTGCGTGTCGATCACGCCGGGCAGGATGGTGAGCCCCTTGGCGTCGATCACCTCGGCCGCCGCCGCGCCGGAAAGATCGCCCAGCGCCGCGATGCGCCCGCCGCGGATGCCGATGTCGCGCGTCCCCCGGCCGTCATGATTGACGACGGTGCCGCCTCTGAGCAGGAGATCGTAGGGGCCGATCATGCCTGCGCTCTATCGCGAACCGCCATCCGCCGCAAGGTAGGATGCACGCGTGCGCCACACCCCTGGCACAGTCCCTGCGCTTGCCTCGCAGGCGCGACGCGCTTACCTCTTGGGGCAGGGAGGTCAGAGCCCGATCCGCGCCCCATCAGAGCCAACTGTAAGGAAACCGACATGCCCCTCGCGAAGATGGCGCTCCTCCCCGACCGCGGCGTCGTGCGCGTTGCCGGACCCGATGCCGAGAAATTTCTCAACGGCAGCATCACCGCGGACCTGAGGGCGCTCGCGAAGCAGGCGGCGGTGCATTCCGCGCTCTTGACCTCGCGGGGTAAGATGCTGTTCGAGTTCTTCGTCGTGAAGGCGCCCATGCCGGAGGCATGTCTTCGACATGACGGCGGCTTCCTCCTGGAGACCGGCAGGGACCTGGCCGACGACCTCGTCAAGCGCTTCAAGACGTTCATGCTGCGCTCCAAGGTGGAGGCCGAGAACGTGTCCGCCGCCTACGAGGTGGCCGCGGCCTGGGCCGGCACGCTGCCCGCCAGCGGCAAGCGCACCATCTACGAGGACCCGCGCCTGCCCGAGATGGGCTCCCGCGTGCTGGCGGCCGTGCCGCCCGGCTTCGCCGCCGATCCCGGCGACGTTGAAGGCGACGCGGAGTGGGTCACCACCGAGGCCTACCATGCGCACCGCGTGGCGCTGGGCGTGCCCGAGGCCGGCAAGGACTATCCCATCGGCGACACCTTCCCGCACGAGGCCGACTTCGACGCCCTCAACGGCGTATCCTTTGCCAAGGGCTGCTACGTTGGTCAGGAGGTGGTGGCGCGCATGAAGCACAAGGGCACCGTCAGGAAGCGCGTCGTCCCCGTCGAGGCCGACGCGCCGCTCAGGTCCGGCGCCCCGATCATGCTGGGCGAGGCCGAGATCGGCAGCATCGGCTCGGTCGTTGGCGCGCGCGGGCTGGCGCTCATCCGTCTCGACCGTGCCGCCGAGGCGAGCGCCAAGGGCCAGGACCTGCTCGCCGACGGCATCCGCATCTCGCTGCGCAAGCCCGACTGGGCCACCTTCGAGGTCGAGGCGGCGCCAGTTGAAGGAGCGACATGAGCGCAGCCGGGCCAACGCGCTGTCCCTGGGCAGGCATCGCCGACCCGCTCTATGCGCGCTACCACGACGAGGAATGGGGGGTACCCAAGACCGACGACAGGCAGATGTTCGAGAAGCTGGTGCTCGAAGGCTTCCAGGCCGGGCTGTCCTGGCTCACCATCCTCAAGAAGCGGGAGAATTTCCGCAAGGCCTTCCACGCCTTCGACGCCGCCCGCATCGCGCGCTACGGCGCCGGCGACGTGGCGCGGCTGATGGCCGATGCCGGCATCGTGCGCAACCGCATGAAGATCGAGGCCACCATCGACAACGCCCGCACCCTCCTGAAGCTGCAGGAGCGCACGGGGCTTGCAGCCTTCCTGTGGGGGCTCGTCGACGGCCGGCCGCTCGATCAATGCGCACCGCTCGGCCAAGACCGTGCCGGCCGCGACGCCCGCCTCCAAGGCGATCTCCAAGGCGCTGATCGCGGGAGGGTTTCCGTTTCGTAGGACCCACCACCGTCTATGCCTTCATGCAGGCCGTCGGGATGGTCAACGATCACCTCACAGGTTGCTTCCGCTACGAGCCATGCGCCAGACTGCAGAGAAGCTTCAAGGCCCCGGGGGTGCCCGCGCGGGCATGACCAGACGAGAGCCCGAGGTCTCGACCGTGGACACTGCGCAACGCCCGCGCGCCTGGCAGCGCATGCTGTCGGGCCGTCGCCTCGACCTGCTCGATCCGTCGCCCGCCGACATCGAGATCGAGGACATCGCCCACGGCCTCGCCCGCGTCGCGCGCTGGAACGGGCAGACGCTCGGCGACCACGCGTTCTCGGTGGCCCAGCACGCGCTGGTGGTGACCGACATCGCCGCCGCGCTCGCGCCCGCTGCCGAGCGGCGCTGGCTGCTGGCGGCGCTGCTGCACGACGCGCCGGAATACGTGGTCGGCGACCTCATCAGCCCGTTCAAGGCCGCCGTCGGCCTCGACTACAAGGCCTTCGAGATACGCCTGCTGGAAGCCATCCACCTGCGTTTCGGCCTGCCGCCGGTGCTCCCCGCCGCCGTCGCGGCCGACATCAAGCAGGCCGACCGCATCGCCGCCTACTACGAGGCGACCGGGCTCGCGGGCTTCGGCGCGGAGGAGGGCCGCCGCTTCTTCGGTGCGCCGCCGCACCTGCCTGCGGAGCTGAGCCGGGCGCTCGAAGGGCTTTCGGCCCATCCGGCAGCTCTGGCGCAGACGGCTTTCCTGCAACGGTTTGGTGACCTGGCGGTCAAATAGCGCCTGTCGTGGTCTTGGCACAAACTGCTATTAGGACTGGCGCAGGACATCCCCGGGGCTTCATGAGCAGACCTCTCTCCATCCAGAAGAACGACGCCGCGCCCGCGCTGGCCATGGACGGCAGCGTCCATGTCTGTCCGCTGAGCGCGATTCCCCATGTGGTTGCGGACGCCCGCGCCTCGCACCTCCTCACCTGCCTGCAGGACGCGATCCTGGTGGAGACGCCCGCGCCGATCGCGCCGGCGAACCACGTGCGCCTGGACCTCGACGACATCTCCCAGCCGATGCCGGGACATGTCGCCCCGAACGCGGGCCACGTCGCGGATCTCATCGCCTTCGCGCTCGGCTGGGGCGGACGCGGGCCGGCGGTCATTCATTGCTGGGCGGGCATCAGCCGCTCGACGGCGGCCGCCTTCGTCACGCTCTGCACCCTGAACCCGGAGGTCCCCGAGTACACGATTGCGCGACTGCTGCGTGAGGCCTCGCCCACCGCCTATCCCAACCGCCTGATCGTCAGGCTGGCGGACGCGGCACTGGGGCGCACCGGGCGCATGATGGCGGCCGTGGAATCGATCGGCCGGGGCCTCATCGCCAACGAGGCGCACCCCTTCTCCCTCCCCGCAGACCTGTCCGCACTGCGTCGGCGCTGAGCCATCACAGCCCCCAGCCGCGCCGCCGCAGAGAGGCAAGAATCGGGTCTCTGCGGCCGAAAATTGCCATGATCGCACGGTAGCGCCAACCTGAGGATTTCCCCAGAGCCGTCAGAGGCTTGCATGAACACACCGGGGCGACACATACCGGGGCGACACATACCGGGGCGACACACAGCGGGGCGACACACAGCGCAGCAACCGAGCGCAGGCGCGGCGAGTGCCGTCCCGCGTACGGTGCCTCGGGCGTATCAGGCAGGCGAGGCGATGGCGGTCACCCTCGGCGCCGTCGTCCTCGCCATGCGTGCCGCCGATCCGGTCGTGGCCGTGGTCCCGGCGCAGCGCGCGGGTGACGAGCAGCTGCCCTGCGGCCCGTTCCGCCCCGGCGAGCACCGCACGCTGGAGGACGGCGTGCGCGCGTGGGCGCAGGCCCAGGCCGGCGTGGAGACGCGCTTCCTGCAGCAGCTGTGCACGCTCGCCGAGAACGTCGGGCCCGACCCGGTCCAGCCGGACCCGGTCCAGCCGACCCTGTGCGTCAGCTATCTGGCACTGGTTGCGCCGCGCCAGTGCAACGACCGCACGCAGGCGAGCTGGCGCAGCTGGTACGCCTTCCTCCCCTGGGAGGACTGGCGCTACGGCAGGCCCGAATGCCTCGCCGATCTCTGCGCGCGCCTCGAGGCGTGGGCCGCCCAGCCGGCGCCGCCGTGCGCCGCACGCTGGGCGGCGGACCGCAGCCAGCGCGTGCGCGTGGCGTTCGGCGCGGGCGGCGGAGGCTGGGACGAGGAGAAGGTGCTCGAGCGCTACGAGCTCTTGCAGGAGGCCGGGCTTGCCGGGCCGGCGGCGCCCGAGTTCGGCACCAGGCGGCCGTTGTCGAGGCTGATCCACCCCGTGCTCGGCGATCAGGCGCCGGTGCTGGCGCGCGCCATCGCCGAGCTGAGACGCGCCGTCAAGTACCGCCCCGTGGTGTTCGAGCTGATGCCGGACGAGTTCACGCTGTTCGAGCTGCAGAAGACGGTGGAGGCGATTCTCGGGCCGCATCTGCACAAGCAGAACTTCCGCCGTCTGGTCGAGGGCTGTGGGCTGGTGGAGCCGACCGGGGAACAGCGTCTGCGCACGGGCGGCCGGCCGGCGCGCCTCTACCGCTTCCGCCGCAGCGTGATCTACGAGCGCGCCGCCCCCGGCGTAAAGGTGAAGCCCGGCCGATCCGGCTGATAGGGGTGATTTTGCTGCGTGCCGGGGGTTTTCCCCGATGTCGCACTCAGTGCGCCCGTGAGACCATGCTCATGCCTTCTGCTGTCTATGCCCGTGCGTGAGGGGGTTGCGGCGCATCCATTGAAGCCAATCCGCAAAAGCGCGGGCCGGCACAGACAGAGGAGATGAGGAAATCCCAGCAGAGCCACCGGGAGCACCGCCATGCCGAAGCCGGCAAGACAACAAGATTGGACGAAGCCGGCAGCCATGGCGATTCCGAGGGAGGGCTTCTTCGAAGACAAGGTGCAGCAGGGCAGATACGGCCCGATCTTCCCCAAGACACCGGCATGCTACGGCTTCACGATTGTCGCGAAGATCAAACCCGGTCGGGAGGAGGTAATCCGCGAGTACGGAAAAACCATCGAGAGGACCATCGCCGATCTGCCCGACGGCCTCGCAGCGCTCAAGCTGCATTACCTGCGCTGGGTGCTCTTCGATATCAAAGGCGACACCTATTTCATGTATCAGGGCATCTTCGACACCGACTTCGACAAGTATACTGAGGATGCCGTGGCCCTTTTCTCCAAGTATGGCCTCAATACCGTATTTGAGAACCTAGAGGACTTTCCCGAGGACTGGACGACGAGCCCGCCGGCATTCGTCAAGTTCGTCCGCGAGCACCAGTGTCCCAGCTTCCTGGAGTATGCGGAGTATCCCTATGTGAGCTCCGACGAGATCAAGAAGGCACTCAAGCTGAAGGCCGCCTTCTCGGACATGCTCGACCAGATGCAGTGATCCCGAGGGGCAGGGCCATGCTGGAATTCGACGATATCCAGCACATGGTGTTGACGCGCGTTCCCGCCGTAACCGGGCGATACGAGTTCCTTTCGTTTTGCCGGCCCGCACAGGGACGAGCCTGGGTCTCGGGCATCCTCGACAAGGTGGCGTCGGCCGCCGAGGTCGCCGGTTCGATCGAGAAGGACAAGCGGTGGGTGTCGGTGGCCTTCACCTGGCCCGGTCTGCGCGCGCTCGGCGTGGACGAGATTTCCCTGGCCACGTTTTCGGAGGAGTTCCGTCAGGGGATGGTGGCTCGCGCCGAGGTGCTTGGCGACACCGGCGCCAACCATCCGGACCATTGGGTCGGTGGCTTGGCCAGCCCGGATCTGCATGCGATCGTCATCCTCTTCGCCCGCGATGATGCCGAGAGAGACCGGTGCGTCGGCGAGCACAGGGCATTCCTCGCACGAACCCCCGGTGTCGAGGTCCTCTCCTATCTCGATCTGCAGGCGGCCCCACCTTTCAACCACGCACACGATCACTTCGGCTTCCGTGACCGGCTCTCACAGCCGGAGATCGAGGGAACGGGCGTCGCGCCAACGCCTGGATCGGGGCCACCGATCAAGGCGGGCGAGTTCATCCTTGGCTATCCCGACGAGGACGGCCCTCCCGCCCACTTGCCGCAACCCGACATTCTCTCCCGCAACGGCAGCTATATGGCCTATCGCCGTTTGCAGGAGCACGTGGGAGCGTTCCGTGATTTTCTGCGCCAGCACGGCGAGACGCCCGAGGAGCAGGAGCTGATTGCCGCAAAGCTGATGGGCCGCTGGCGCAGCGGCGCTCCGCTTGTGCTGGCACCCGACAAGGACGATCCGGCCCTTGGTGCGGACCCCCAACGCAACAACGACTTCGACTACGGCACGATGGACCCGCATGGCTACGCCGTTCCGCTCGGCTGCCACATGCGGCGGATGAACCCTCGTGACACCGCTGCGAACATGCAGCGCCGGCGCATGATCCGCCGCGGGGCGACCTATGGCCCGCCCTTGCCGGAAGGCGTGCCGGACGACGGTGTGGATCGCGGCATCGCAGCCTTCATCGGCTTTGCGCGAGCCTGGTGCGGCAATTCGAGTTCGCCCAGAACGTCTGGATCAACGATCCGAGCTTCCATGAGCTTGGCAACGAGCGCGACCCGATCGTTGGCACCCACGACGGTACCTTCGACATGACCATCCCCAAACGGCCGATACGAAGGAAGATCAAGGGGCTGCCGGCGTTCACCACCCTCAAGGGTGGTGCCTACTTCTTTTTGCCGGGCCTGAGGGCTCTTCGATACCTCGCAACGCTTGGCGATAGCCGCCAGCCTGCACTGACATGAGGAGGGCGCGAGAATGAGCGCCGCACTGCATCCGCCGCGCACGTATAACCAGATCCATGTCCCGCGCAAATACGTGCGAGGTCAAAGGCGCGTCAGCGTCTACATTACCTGGAGCTACCCCGGCGAGGCGAACCGGGACGTGACCGAGCTCGACAATCGCTTCTCGACCATGACCGAGGTGCGCCGGGTGGAATGGCCCGCCTGGGAGCGACCAGAGTTCGCCGACCCGAGGAATTTCCTTCAGGGAATTGCCGGGTCGCTGGAGCTGTTTTTCCGGGCTTGGGAGCAATTCCAAAAGGTCGTGGAGGACACGACCGGGCATCCGGTTCCCGTCTACCAGCGCATCGACCAGGCTGGCTACAAGCTTCTGCTCGACGAGCGCGTGCTTGCAGACACCGACACGCTCCTGGTGTTTGGGCTCGATCATCTGCTCACCGAGCAGGAAGCCGACGCGGCGGAGATCGAGGCGGTTCGGCAGTTCCTGGAGCGCGACGGCACGTGCCTGGTGCTGGGACCGCACCACGACGTTGGCGTATCGGCCGACATCGACGAGCGCCAGATGGAGTATGCCCACCACGGTGACGCTCTCGTGCCGCGCCAGCAGCGATTCGGCCGATACACGCGAGCGCTGATGAAAGGGCTTGGGGTCCCCGTCGAGAACCGCTATGGGCTGCGGCCCGCCGTCATAGAGGGGACGAAACGGAGCGCGCCTCTATCCATCGCCAAGGACCTGGACACACGGGGCTGGCTCAATGGGGTGACGCATTTCAACTTCCACATGCACCTTCCCGACTATGCGCTGACGACCGACGACACGAGGTCGATTCACGTGCTGGCGAGGCAGCCGATCGATCTGTCCAAGCCGCATCCCTTCACCGAGGCGGGAAACCACGAATTCAACGCGTTCCTTTGGATGCCTCCGGAGGGCAAGCGGGCCGGTGATATCTTGCTCGCCAACTCCACGATTTTCAGCACCTTGTTCGGTGCCGACGAGAGCTTGGAGCGGTTTTGGAGGAATCTCGCGCAGGGCTAAAATCAGGTGTTGATCGACCCGCCGTCGACCGCGATGGTCTGGCCGGTGACGAAGTCGCTGTCGCGCGAGGCCAGGAAGATCAGGGCGCCGACGAGATCCTCGGGGTATTCGTCGCGCTGGAGGGCGCGGCTCGCCACCACCCGGTCGCGGGCGAAGGCGATGTGGTCCGCATTCGCTCAGGATGCTGTCGCTCAGCGTGAGGCCGGGCGCCAGCGTGTTGACGCAGATGTTGTGGGCGCCCAATTCGCGCGAGAGCGCGCGCGTGAAGGCCACCACGCCGCCCTTCGAGGTCACGTAGTGCAGCATCAGCGGCATGCCCTTGTAGGCGGTGCCCGAGGCGATGTTGACGATCTTGCCGCGCCCGGCCGCGATCATCGCCGGCGCGGTGTGCTTCACCATCAGGAAGGGCCCGCGCAGATTGACCGCCATCACCTTGTCCCACAAGGCGACATCGATGTCGGCGAAGCCGGCCGGGGGCAGCGTGGAGAACACGGCGGCGTTGTTGACGAGGATGTCGATGCGCCCCGTCCGGTCCAGGATCGCCGCAACCGCCGCTTGCACCGAGGCCTCGTCGCTCACGTCCGCCGTGAGGCCGAAGCAGGCCTTGCCGCCGGCGCCGCCGATGTCGGCAGCGGCGCTGTCGCAGTCGGCGATGTCGAGGATCGCAACCCGCGCGCCCTCGTGCGCCAGCGCGGCGGCGAAGTGGCGGCCGATCCCATGCGCGCCGCCGGTGACGATTGCGGTCGCACCATCGAGCTTGCCCATGACGATGGCCTCTCATCGGGTGTTGCGGCCACGCAGCGTTGGGAACGGACCCATCCCGGCGCCGGCATCTGCCGGACTGGCGGTTGCTGCAAATTGACGTTCGCATGTCCCGCAACTACCGTCGACGGCAAAGACCCATCCGAGGGCCGACGAAGGCTCCAGGGCCAGCAACGGGAGGACGCCAATGCTTCGACTGATGCCAATGCTTCGACTGATGACCCTTGCTGGTTGCCGCCGCGCTTGCCCTTGTCGTGCCGGCTGGCGCGCAAGGCACCGTGAAGATCGGCGTGATCATGCCCTATTCGGGGCAGTTCGCCGATACCGCCACGCAGATGGACAATGCCATCAAGCTCTACGTCAAGCAGAAGGGCGACACCGTCGCTGGCAAGAAGGTCGAGTTCGTCCGCAAGGACTCGGGCGGCGTGGCGCCAGATGTGGCCAAGCGGCTCGCGCAGGAGCTGGTGACGCGCGACAAGGTCGACATTCTCGCGGGTTTCATCCTGACCCCCAATGCGATGGCCGCGGCCGACGTGTCGGCGGAGGCCAAGAAGTTCATGGTGGTGATGAACGCGGCCACCTCGATCATCATCACCAAGTCGCCCTACATGGTGCGCACCTCGCTCACCATTCCCCAGCTGCAGGAGCCGTTCGGCACCTGGGCCTACAAGAGCGGCATCCGCAAGGTCTACTCCATGGTATCGGACTTCGGGCCCGGCCGCGATGCCGAGGTCGCCTTCCAGCGCGCCTTCAAGGCAGCGGGTGGCGAGATCGTGGGCTCGGTGCGCTTCCCCGTCGCCAACCCTGACTTCTCCGCCTTCGTGCAGCGCGCCAAGGACCTGAACCCGGAATCGATCTTCATCTGGGTGCCCGGCGGCACGCAGCCCGCGGCGATCGCCAAGGCGCTGGCCGAGCGCGGCATCGACCCCAAGAAGACCAAGATCCTGGGCCAGGGCGAGCTGACCGAGGACGAGGCGCGCAAGAGCATGGGCGATGTCGGCCTCGGCATCATCACCGCCTACCACTACGACCACAGCCACGACTCGGCCGTGAACAAGGCGTTCGTCGAGGCGTTCAAGGCCGAGTACGGCGGGCGCAACCCCAACATCTACTCGATCGGCGGCTGGGACGGCATCCACCTGATCTACGAGGCCCTGAAGAAGACCGGCGGCAAGACCGACGGCGACAGCCTGATCGCCGCCGCCAAGGGCATGCAGTGGGAGAGCCCGCGCGGGCCCATATCGATCGACCCCGCCACGCGCGACATCGTGCAGACCGTCTACATCCGCCGCGTGGAGAAGGCCGGCAACGACACCCGCAACGTCGAGTTCGACAAGATCGAGAACGCCAAGGATCCGACCAGGGCCGCAAAGTAGCCAACCGTCATCTCAACGCACCCGTCATCCCGCAAGCCGACCCCGGCGCAGGCCGGGGGAGGCTATCCGGGACCTCGTCGGGCGAGTTCGAACCTCCCGAGGTCCCGGATCGAAGCGCTGCTCGCCGATGGCTCGCATCGCTTCGGTCCGGGATGACGGGTGGCACCTCACCGGCAGCGCGAGAAGGGGCCGCGGTCGAGGTGGAAGTGGTCGTGGTGGGCCCTGTTGTAGTCGGGCCCCAGCGCGGCACGGAAGTAGGGGCAGGCGCGCGCGTGCACCGCGCGCAGGAAGCGACCCTCCGCGCCCTCGCTCTTCCAGTGGGCGCGCACGCTGATGCGGCGGCCGTTGGCCAGCGTGAAGCCGCCGATATCGGCGGCGTTGGCGATGGCGTGCTGGCTGCGACGGCCGCTCCAGAACCGGCTGCCGATGATGTTGCGGCACGCGTAGCTGCCCCAGCTCTCGAGCGATGCCACCTTCTGGCCGAGGATCTCCATGGCGGCGGGTTGAACCTCGTGCTCCAGCCACAGGGCCAGCGCCACGGCCGTCTCGCACGTGAGCTGCCCGAACGAGGCGCGCACGCCGCCCGCCGAGTAGAGGCGCACGCTGTTCGACCAGCCGCAGCCGTCCTTGATGGGGTTGTCGGCGATGGGCCCGGCCTCGATATGCGGGGCTTTCAGCGTGCGCGCGCACACGCTCGGGTAGTATTTGATGCTGGCGAGGCGCCAGTCGACGAGCCACTGGCGCGGCGCTGCCAGGTCGAGGACGGGCAGCGGATTGACGAACGGGGCCACCAGGCCCTGGCGGAAGGCGATGGCCGTGCCTGCCGCGATCAGCACGAACAGCAGCAGGCGCGGCCAAATCCGGCGCCGCCGCAACGGGTCGCTACGCGGCATCGACAACCCTCTCCGGGAAAGGAAAAGAGCAATACAGCAGGAAGGCAGTAAGGCAGTCGTCGGCGAATTTGTCTACCTGCTGCCAGCCGATAGGCCGTCGGTTGGGCGAATGACGCGCCTGTTGTCTGCTGCCTAGTTGCCGCATTGCCAGCGGCAGTCTTGGCGCAATCCCTCCGGATGTCGCGCATGCGACAGGCGCGGCTGAAACCGATGGCGGCTGGCGGCCGACGCGGCCCATGCTAACGTGGCCGCAAATCCCGACAACGACCGGAGGACGCCAATGAACTTCACGGGCAAGGTTGCCGTAATCACGGGGGCGGGCAACGGCATCGGACGGCAGGCGGCGCTGGCCTTCGCCGGGCGCGGCGCCAAGGTGGTGGCCGTCGACCGCGACGCCGCCGCCGCCGAGGCCACCGCCGGCAGCATCTGCCAGCAGGGCGGGGAGGCGCGGGCGGTGACCGCGGACGTGACCAGGCCGGCCGATGTGGAGAGCTACGTCAAAGCGGCGCTCGACGCCTACGGGCGCATCGACTGCTTCTTCAACAACGCCGGCATCGTCGGCAAGGTCGCACCCATCGCCGAGCAGGACGTGGCGGCGTTCGACGAGGTGATCGCCGTCAACGTGCGGGGCGTGTTCCTCGGCCTGCGCCATGTGCTGCCCGTGATGGTGGCGCAAGGGGCGGGGGCGGTGGTCAACACCGCCTCGGTGGCGGGGCTCGTCGGCACGCCCGGCATGTCGCCCTACGTCGCCTCCAAGCACGCGGTGATCGGCCTCACCAAGGCCGCCGCAGGCGAGGTGGCGCGCCGCGGCGTGCGCGTCAACGCGGTGTGCCCCGGCCCCATCGACACCGACATGATCCACAGGATCGAGGCCCAGATCGCCCCGTCGGACCCCGGCGCCGTCTCGCGCCGCTACCAGGCGGGGCTGCCCAGCGGGCGCTATGGCACGGCCGAGGAGGTCGCCAACGTCGTCCTGTTCCTGTGCTCGGACCTCGCCGCCAACGTCAGCGGCGCCCAGTACGTCATCGACGGCGGCCGCACCGCCGTGGGCGGCTCGCTGACGACGACCCCGGAGACGTGACCAGCGCGCCGAGCTTGGGCCCCGGGATGGGCGGAGCCTCTGGCCGACAGGCGGCGCCGACCCCATATAATGGGGGCCCGGAGGTGTCAGACCCTCCGGGTCTGACAGCCGCGAACGGGCGCAGAGGGAACAACAACCAGGATCCCGAAGGAACCGACGACCGATGCCTATGAACTTCGCCAAGACCGGCCTGCTGCTGGCCTTGCTGACGGGCATTTTCGTCGCCATGGGCGCGCTGGTGGGCGGTGTGCCGGGCATGGTGATCGCCTTCCTGATCGCGCTGGCAATGAACGCCTTCAGCCTGTGGCAGTCCGACAAGCTCGTGCTCAGGATGTACGGCGCCGAGGAGGTCGACGCGCAGTCGGGCGGCCAGTTCTACGAGATCGTGCGCCATCTGGCGGCCAGGGCCGAGCTGCCGATGCCGCGCGTCTACATCATGAACAACCCGCAGCCCAACGCCTTCGCCACCGGCCGCAACCCGCAGAACGCGGCGGTGTGCGCCTCCACGGGCCTGATCGAGGCGATGTCGCCCGAGGAGATCGCGGGCGTCATGGCGCACGAGCTGGCGCACGTGAAGAACTACGACACCATGACCATGGCGGTCGCCGCCACCATCGGCGGCGCCGTGTCGATGCTGGCGCAGTTTCTGCAATTCAGGGCCCTGTTCGGCGGCAACCGCGACAGCAACAATCCGCTGGGCTGGATCGGCGTCGTCGCCGCCATCATCCTCGCCCCGCTGGCCGCCATGCTGGTGCAGATGGCCGTGAGCCGCTCGCGCGAGTACCAGGCCGACCGGCTCGGCGGCCTTATCTGCGGCAATCCACTGTGGCTCGCCTCCTCGCTGCGCAAGATCGAGGGCTACGCGCGCGCCATCCCCAACGAGCAGGCCGAGGCGGCACCGGGCACGGCGCACCTCTTCATCATCAACCCGCTCACCGGCCAGGGCATGGACAGCCTGTTCTCCACCCACCCCAACACGGAGAACCGCATCGCCGAGCTGGAGAAGCTGGCCGCCGAGCTGGGCCCGGGCGCCTCGCGCGTGCACCCCACGCTCCGGTCCGATCCCGGCTCGCCCGGCGCCTCGGGCCCCTGGGGCAGCGCCCCCGACCGGCCGCGGGGACCGTGGGGCTGAGGCGCACGGCTCACCGGAGGCATTCGCTCGACGCAAGGGTCGCGCGCCGGCGCGACACCTTTTTTCGACCGGATGAACGGGGTACCCCCGACCCCGCAGCGCGGTGCTGTGAAAAAAAGCCCAGAACCGCGTGATGCTGAGCCGCCGGACGTGCGCTCCTCAGGGAGCGCTCGCCGCTGACGCGCGCCGGCGCGATCTCCAAGCCGCTGCTGGTGATGCAAGGCGCCAACGACCCGCGTGTAAAGCACCGAGTCCGACCAGATCGTGGCGGCCGTGCGCGCCCGCGGGCTGGCGGCGGCCCTTTGCGGCGCGGCGCTGAGGGGCCGCCGCACCTCACGCGCCACAATAGCAACGACATTCCGGTTTAGCGCCGGGCGTCGGCGCTGCCAGGCCGGCTCCCTGGAGCCGGCCCCAGCTCCTTCGGCATCCGTTTCCGTCAGGTCAGGCGAGAAAGAGGCCAGCGGGTGTGATGCCGACTGGGGGACAAGATCAGGGATTCATATGACCACCAGCCGTTCCATCACGCGTAAGGCTATTGCCCGTAAAGGTCCCAGCCGGCGCGAGGTCGGCCTCATGGGCCTCGCCATGGCGCTCGGCGCCGGCCGGTCGGCCTTCGACGCCGCCTCGGCGCAACAGCCCGGCGCGCCCGCGCTGCCGCCGCTCATCCCCCGCTCGGCGCTGTTCGACAACCCGGAACGCACAACGGTGCGGCTGAGCCCCGACGGCCGCCGGATCGCCTGGCTCGCGCCTTTGAACGGCGTCCTCAATGTGTTCGTTGCCCCCGTCGACGACCTGTCGGCGGCGCGCGCGGTCACCAGCTCCACCGGGCGGCAGGTCCAACGCTACTCCTGGGCCTACGACAGCCGCACCATCGTCTTCATCGACGACATCGGCGGCGACGAGAACTTCCGGGCGTTCGCGGTGGACATTGCCACCCTGGCCAAGCGCGACCTCACGCCGCTGGCCGGCGTGCGGGCGCGGCTGCTCGGCGCCACGCCGAAGCATCGCAATCTGATCGCCATCGGCCTCAACGACCGCGACGCCCGATGGCACGACCTGTGGCACGTCGACCTGGCGACGGGCCAGCGGCGCCTGGTGCGCGAGAACCGCGACGAGATCAGCGCCTATCTCCTCGATCGCGACCTCGTTCCGCGCCTCGTGACGCGCAGTCGGCCCGATGGCGGCGAGACCGTCTATGCGGTCAGAGGCGAGAAGCTCGACACGCTGGAGCCGGTGCTGACCATCCCCTTCGCCGACACCATGGCCACCGGTCCGCAGCATCTGACGGCCGACGGCAAGGCCTACTACCTCACGAGCTCGATCGGGCGCGACCGCTCCGCCCTGTTCCGGGTCGATCTGGAGACCGGGGCACAGACGCTAGTGGCGGAGCATGCCAGGGCCGACATCGATGGTACACTGATCGACCCGCGCAGCCTGGAGGTGGTCGCGGTCTCGGCCGAGCACGTGCGCCACGAGTGGATCGGCGTCGAGCCGGGGACGGGGGCCGACCTGCGCTGGCTCGAGGGCGAGATCAAGGCCGACTTCAGCATCGTCAGCCAGACCGAGGACGGCACGCGCTGGACCATCGCCGGCGGCAGCCCCGAGCAGCCCGCCGTCTACTGGCTCTTCGACCGCGGCGCGCGGCGTCTCACGCGGCTGTTCACGGCGCGGCCGCGCCTCGGGCGCTATACGCTCGCCCCCATGCACGGCCACATCGTGCGCGCGCGCGACGGCCTCGACCTCGTCTCCTACGTGACCCTGCCGGCGAACGAGAAAGGGCCCCGCCCGGCCCGTCCGCTGCCGATGGTGCTGTGCGTGCACGGCGGGCCGTGGTCGCGCGACAGCTACGGCTACGACGCCGAGTTTCAGTGGCTGGCGAACCGCGGCTACGCCGTGCTCGCCGTCAACTTCCGCGGCTCGACCGGCTTCGGCAAGGCGTTCACCAACGCCGGCGACCTGGAATGGGGCGGCAAGATGCACGACGACCTCATCGACGCCGTCGCCTGGGCGACCCGCGAGGGCATCGCCGAGCCGGGCAAGGTGGCCATCATGGGCGGCTCCTACGGCGGCTATGCGGCCCTTGTGGGCGCTGCCTTCACGCCCGAGGCCTTCTGCTGCGCCGTCAGTGTCGTGGGGCCCAGCAACCTCGAGACCATGCTGGCATCGAGCCCTCCCTACTGGCAGGCCTTCTACGAGAACGAGGTGCGGCGCGTCGGCGACCCGCGCACCGAGGCCGGCCGGGCGCTGCTGAGAGCGCGCTCGCCGCTGACGCGCGCGGGGGCCATCTCCAAGCCGCTCCTGGTCCTGCAGGGCGCCAACGATCCGCGCGTCGTCAAGGCGGAGTCCGACCAGATCGTGGCTGCGGTGCAGGCGCGCGGGCTGCCGGTGACCTACGTGCTCTACCCCGACGAGGGCCACGGCTTCCGCGTCCCAGCGAACCGCATCTCGTCCTATGCCATCATCGAGGCGTTCCTCGCCCGGCACTGCGGCGGCCCCCGCTTCGAGCAGCTCGGCGGCGACCTCAAGGGCTCCAGCCTGCAGGTCCAGGGCGCCGAGCACGTCCCCGGCCTCGCCGGCGCCCTCGAAGCGCGGCGCTAGGGGGCAGACCCTGCGCCCCGGCGCAGGCCGGGGCTGACCCCGGGCATCCGAGGGCACCGGCAGACCTTATGGCATCCAGGACTGCGACGGCGGTTGGGCTGGGCGCCATCCTGCTGTGGGCCTCGCTCGCGACGCTGACGACGCTGCGCGGGCCGGTCCCGCCGTTCCAGACCACGGCCATCGTGTTCGCCCTCGCCGCGCTCGTCGGCGTGCTCCTGGCCGGCTTGCGCGGCCGGCTCGGGTATCTGCGGCCCAGCGCCGCCTCGCTTGCGCTGGGCGTCTGGGGCCTGTTCGGCTACCACGCGCTCTATTTCGCGGCGCTGCGCCTGGCGCCGCCGGCCGAGGCGCACCTCGTCGCCTCGCTGTGGGCGCTGCTCACCGTGCTCCTCTCCGGGCTCCTGCCCGGAGCGAGGCTGCGCCCCCGGCATGTCCTCGCCGCCCTGCTCGGGCTCGGCGCGGCTGCCCTCCTGGTGTGGGATCAACTCGACCTCGCGCACGGCACTCCGTCGAGGCAGCTGGGCTTCGCGCTGGCTTTCGCCTGCGCGCTCGTCTGGTCGAGCTACTCCGTCGCCTCCCGGCTGGTGGCCGACGTGCCGAGCGAGAGCCTCGCCGTCTCCTGCCTCGCCACGGCGGCCCTCGCGCTGGCGTTCAGCCTCGCCCTGGAGCAGTGGACCTGGCCCGCTGGCGCACTCTCCTGGGCGGCCCTCGTGGGCCTCGGCGTCGGCCCTGTGGGGGCAGCCTTCTTCCTGTGGGACATCGGCATGAAGCGGGGCGATGTGGCCCTCCTGGGCGTCCTCTCCTATGCCTCGCCGATCCTCTCCACCGCCCTGCTGGTGGCGCTCGGCTACGCCGAGGCGGCCTGGACCCTCGCCCTCGCCTGCCTCCTGATGCTCGCCGCCGCTTTCATCGCCACGCGGCCGGGGTCGTGAGATGGGGTCAGACCCGGGTCAGACCCTGCGCGCCGGCGAAGGCCGGGGCTGACCCCGGGCAGCAGGCAATGGGCAGCAGCAGGTAGCTCCCCCGCTTGCGGTCGGCATCCGATCGGCCTACCCACGCGTTGGATTGGAGGCTCGCAAGGTGCCAGCTCGCAGACCGCCACGCCGCCCACCGCCACAAGGGCTCGCGGCGCGCGACCTCGCGCACGAGCTGATCGCCGGCGTGCTCCTCGCGAAGCGCACGCTGGATGAGATGCTGGCCGCGACCGCCGCCAGGCCGCAGACGGCGGCCATCGAGCCGCGCGACCGCGCCTTCGCGCGCCTGCTGGCGGCCACGGTGCTGCGCCGGCTGGGCGAGCTGGAGCACGTGCTCGCTGCCTTCCTGGAGCGCAGGCCGCCCAGGAGCAGCGGCCGGCTGTGGCCGATCCTGCTCGCCGGCGCCGCCCAGATCCTGTGCCTCGGCACGCCGGCCCATGCCGCCGTCGGCCTCGCCGTCGAGGCGGCGCGCAGGGAGCCCGGCGGGGCGCGCTTCGCCGGCCTCGCCAACGCCGTGCTGCGCCGCGTCGCCACCGAGGGCAGCGCCTTGCTCGCGGGGCAGGACCCCGTGCGGCTCAACATACCCGCCTGGCTCTGGCAACGATGGTGCACGGCCTGGGGCGAGGCCGATGCCCGCCGCATCGCCGAGGTGAGCCTGATGGAACCGCCGCTCGACATCGCGCTGAAGCCCGAGCCCGGCGCCGATGCCGCCGCCTGGGCCGAGCGCCTCGGCGGTCGCCTGCTCCCGACCGGCGCGATCCGCCTCGCCACCCACGGCCGCATCGAGGACCTGCCCGGCTACACCGAAGGGGCATGGTGGGTGCAGGCCGCCGCGGCGGCTCTGGTGGTGCGCGCGGTGGGCGATGTCGCGGGGCTCGAGGTCGCCGATCTGTGCGCCGCGCCCGGCGGCAAGACCGCGGGCCTCGCCGCATCCGGCGCCCGTGTGACGGCCGTCGACGATGCCCCCGCGCGCCTCGGCCGGCTGCGCGAGAACCTCGCCCGCCTCCGCCTCGACGCCGAGGTCGTCGCCGCCGACGTGACGACCTGGGCACCGGGCCGCAGCTTCGACGCCGTCATCCTCGACGCCCCCTGCACCGCGACCGGCACCATCAGCCGCCATCCCGACATCCTGCGCCTCAAGGGACCCCCCGACGTCGCCCGCATGGCCAAGGTCCAGGAGGCCATGCTTGCCAATGTCGCGGCGCTGCTGCGGCCGGACGGCGTCCTCGTCTACAGCACGTGCTCGCTCGAGCCGGAGGAGGGCCGCGCCCAGGTCGGCGCCTTCCTCGCGCGCACGCCGGCCTTCCGCCACCTGCCGATCACGGCTGCGGAGATCGGCGCCGATCCCGCATGGATCGCCGAGGGAGACGTCCGCACCCTGCCGTTCCATCTGAGCGAGTTGGGAGGCATGGACGGGTTCTACATCTCCCGGTTGCAACGGCACGCCTGACCCCGTTTGTCCACAGCTCGCCCACCGCTTGGCCGCCGGCACGTCTTGGCGTCGGCGCACGCGCGCGCTAAGCGGCCCCTCATGGACACACGCCTCTCGCTGCGCCGCTCCAGGAAAGCGCACGCGCGTCCGCGCCTGCCCTCCTTCCCCGGCAACGCCGGCCCGCTCGATGCGGCGCGCGACAGCATCGGCCTCGCCGTGCTCGCCGCGGAGGGCCTGCGGCGCGGCGCGCTCGCCCGCATGCGCCGCTCGCGCCTGATGCGCTGGCGCCATCGCGCCCCGATGGTCAACGAGCTGGTGCTGGCGCCGCCCGACCTGCGCCCCGTGGACCCCAGCTTCGCCGACGAGGTCGCCTCCGGCAGCGTCGGCCTCGCCGGCCTCACGGTGACGCTCGACGGGGCGTCTCCCTTCGACCTGACGGCGCCCGGCGCGGGCTGGCAGCGCGAGCTCAACGGCTTCGGCTGGCTGCGCCACTTCGCCGCCGCCCGCACGCTCGAGAACGAGGCCCTAGTGCATCGCCTCGCCGCCGAGTGGCTCGCAGGCAGCCGCCGCAAGGGTCCCGAGGCCTGGGCCCCCGATGTGGTCGGCCGGCGCATGATCTCCTGGCTGTCACATTCGAGCCTGCTGCTCGACGGGGCCGAGCGCCGCCTCGCCGCGGGCCTCATGCTGAGCCTCGAGGACCAGGCGGGCTATCTCGCCGCCGCCTGGCGCGACGTCCCGGACGGCCAGCCGAGGCTCCTCGCCCTCATCGGGCTGGTGCAGGCCTCACTGTGCATCGCCGGCCACGAGCCCCGGCTGCCCGAGGCCGAGAAGCACCTTACGCGCGAGCTCGACCGCCAGATCGGGTCCGACGGCGGCCACCTGAGCCGCAACGCCGGCGTGCTGATCGACCTGCTGCTCGACCTCCTGCCGCTCCGGCAATGCTTCGGCGCGCGCGGGCTGACGCCCAGCGAGCGCCTCCCCGCCGCCATCGACCGCATGATGCCCATGCTGCGGCGCCTGCGACTCGGCGACGGGCAGCTCGCGCGCTTCAACGGCGTCGGCGCCGGCGAGCAGGAGGCGCTCGCCATGCTGCTCGCCTACGACCGGGGCAGAGCCGCGCCCGCCGCGCCGGTGTCGCCCTCGGGCTACGTCCGGCTCGAGCGCAGCAACGCCGTTCTCGTCGTCGATGCTGGCCCCGCGCCGCCCCTGGAGCTTGCCGCGGAGGCCTGCGCCGGCTGCCTCTCCTTCGAGCTGAGCTCGGGCCCCGAGGTCCTGCTCGCCAACGGCGGTATGCCGGCCGCCGCCCACGCCCGCGCCGTTGCCGCCGCGCGCGGGACGGCGAGCCACAACACGCTGGTGCTCGGCGGCCAGTCCTCTGCGGACTTGGTGCGCAATGCCGTCCTCGAGCGCCGCATCGGCGCCCCCCCGATCCGCCACCCCGGCCGCGTGATCGCGCGCTTGAGCCAAGCCGACGGCGGTCTGATCCTGCAGGCGACCCACGACGGCTATGCCGGCCGCTTCGGGCTCATCCACGCGCGCACGCTGGCCCTCTCCGCGGACGGCACCTGCCTGGACGGCGAGGACGCTCTCCAGGGTGCCAGGGGCGAGGTGCGCTTCGCCTGGGACGTGCCGCTCGCCATCCATTTCCATCTCCACCCGCTGGCCGGTGCCCGCTACGGGGACGGCGGCGCCGAGCTGATCCTGCCCGGCGGCGAACGCTGGCGCCTCTCCGCCGAGGGGGCCGCCCTCTCCATCGAGGAGAGCACGCACTACGCCGACACCATCGGCCCGCGGCAGGCCCAGCAGGTGGTTCTGCGCGCCGCCTGCTGCGGCGCTCTCAGCGTGCACTGGCGCCTGCAGCGGATGTGAGAAGGGGTCAGACGAAGGGGTCAGACGAAGGGGGCAGACCCTGCGCCCCCGCGAAGGCCGGGGCTGACCCCATTCAACCGACCCGGACGATTGCTGCCCGAGCCAGTCGCCGCCACCCCCGCTCCGCCCGCCTCACTTCACCTTCAGGTTCGCCTCGCGGATGATGCGGCCGTAGGCTTCATGCTGCTCTTTGAGGAACGAAACGAAGTTCTGGCCGCACGTCCCGACCACGGAGAACCCAGCTTGTCGAGCTTCGGCTCGAGCTCGGGCCGTCACCGCGGCGCTGGGTGACCTCCTTGGCCGGCGTCTTCGCCGGCGCCACGATGCCGAACCACACGTCCTCGTCGATCTGCGGGTATCCGAGCTCGCTGACCGTCGTCCGGCAGCAACGGGTTGCGCTTCAGTGCTGTGAGCGCGAGCACACGAGGTTGCCGGCGGCAACCACCTCGGAGCCCGACGGGTAGTTGACGACCAGCGCTGCCACGTGCTGGCCCAGCAGCGCGTTCACGGACGGCGCGCCGCCCGAGAACGTGACGGCCACCATGTCGATCTTGGCGGAGCGCTCGAGCTTCTCGAAGGCGATCTGCTGGCTGGTTGCGGGCCCGTTGATGGCCATTGTCACCTCGCCGGGCTTGGCGCGGACCGCGTTGACGAGGTCCGGCATGCTGCCTCCCCCGGGCTCATACCAATTCGATATGGGTGAGCCGCGCAGCTGCATGAGGATCCGTTCTCTGGGACGCCTCAGCGCTCCGGCAACACCGCCGCCGCTCCAATTCGGAGAAATTTCGGGAATTCCCGGATGACAAACGCCGCGCCGCCGTGCGAAGCCCTTGCCCTCGGATCAAGGAAGGTTTGCTCGCATGACCGACACGGCGATCCGCCGGGCACTGATCTCGGTCTCCGATAAGACCGGGCTTGTCGCCTTCGCCACCGCACTCGCAGGGCATGGCGTGGCAATCCTCTCCACCGGCGGCACAGCCACGGCACTCAAGGACGCCGGCCTCGCCGTCAAGGACGTGGCCGAGCACACCGGCTTTCCCGAGATGATGGACGGCCGCCTCAAGACCCTCCACCCCAAGGTGCACGGCGGGCTCCTCGCCGTCCGCGGTGACGCCGGGCACGACGCCGCCGCGGCGGTCCACGGCATCGCGCCCATCGACCTGCTGGCGGTCAACCTCTATCCCTTCGAGGAAACGGTGGCCAAGGGCGCCCCCTTCGAGGCGTGCATCGAGAACATCGACATCGGCGGCCCGGCCATGATCCGCGCCGCGGCCAAGAACCACGCCGCCGTCACCGTCGTCGTCGACCCCGAGGATTACGCCCGGGTGCTCGACGCCATGGCGCAGAACGGCGGCGCCACCACGCTTGCTTTGCGCAAGGTGCTCGCTGCCAAGGCCTACGCCCGCACCGCCGCCTACGATGCCGCCATCTCCGCCTGGTTCACCTCGACCCTGGGGGAGACGGCGCCGGCTTGGCGCGCCTTCGGCGGCCGGCTCGCCCAGAAGCTGCGCTACGGCGAGAACCCGCATCAGCAGGCCGCGTTCTACCGCACGGGCGAGGCGAGGCCGGGCGTCACCACCGCCGTCCAGCACCAGGGCAAGGAGCTCTCCTACAACAACCTCGGCGACGCCGACGCGGCGATGGAGCTGATCGCCGAGCTCGACCCCGCAGTGTCGCCGGCGGTCGCCATCATCAAGCACGCCAACCCCTGCGGCGTGGCGCTGGGCAGCACGCTCAGCGAGGCCTACGCCAAGGCGTTCCGCTGCGATCCCGTCAGCCCGTTCGGCGGCATCATCGCCTTGAACGGCACCATCGACGCGGAGACGGCGCACGCGATCACGGCAATCCTCACCGAGATCGTCATCGCCCCCGACGCCACGCCCGAGGCCAAGGCCGTCTTCGCCGCCAAGAAGAACCTGCGCCTGCTGACGACCGGCCGCCTGCCCGATCCGCGCGCCGCGGGCCTCACCTTCCGCTCGCTCGCCGGCGGCTTCCTCGTGCAGTCGCGCGACAACGTCGTGGTCGACGATCTCGACCTGAAGGTGGTCACCCGGCGCCAGCCGACCGCGCAGGAGCTGGCCGACCTGAAGTTCGCCTTCCGGGTCGCCAAGCACGTCAAGTCCAACGCCATCGTCTACGCCAAGGACGGCGCCACGGTCGGCATCGGCGCCGGCCAGATGAGCCGCGTCGACAGCGCCCGCATCGCCGCCCTCAAGTCTGCCGACGCCGCCAAGGCGGCCGGCGAGCCGGAGCCGCTCACCCGCGGCTCGGTGGTCGCCTCCGACGCCTTCTTCCCGTTCGCCGACGGCCTCCTCGCCGCCGCCGAGGCCGGCGCCACCGCGGTGATCCAGCCCGGCGGCTCGGTGCGCGACGCCGAGGTCATCGCCGCCGCCGACGAGGACGGCCTCGCCATGGTCTTCACCGGCGTGCGCCATTTCCGCCATTGATTGGTGTCAGACCCTCCGGGCCTGACACCGTGGCTCCAACGCCCGTTGCGCAATGGTGTCAGACCCGGAGGGTCTGACACCGCCCTACTCCGGCGCGAACGGATTCTTCCAGCCGCCGGGCTGCCTGCGCTCCGGGAAAGCGCGCTCCAGGTAGTCGAGCATCTTCTCGCGGTCGGCGCCCTGCACGTCCGGCATCTTGTGGCGCGTCACCATGAAGTCGAGCGTCTCGTTCCAGCGGGCGCGCGACATGCCCTGCTGCGCCACGATCTTGAAGCCGTGGCAGGCCGTGCAGAAGTAGAAGGTATCCTCACGGCTGGGGCCGTCCGGGTAATCCTCCGGCTGCTCCTGCTTGGGCCGCTCGCGCCTCTGCCCGGAGGCGTCGAGCGCCGGCAGCACCACCAGCACCACGCATGCGGCGAGCGCCCAGGCGCCCGCCGCGAGCCTCCCCGAGCCTCCTCGCGCCGGCGCCATCACCCGACCAGGATGGCGATCCGGTGCATCGGATTGGCCCCGTAGCCCTGCGGGTTCCAGTTGCCGGCGATATGCGGCTGCACGACGCCGCGCTGATCGGTGGCGCGCGTCCACACCTCGTAGTAGCCGTCGCTGGGCAGCCGCACCGTGGCGGTCCAGCGCTGCCAGTCGTAGGGGTTCGTGGGCTGGCCGAGGCTGGCGCTCCGCCAGCTGCTGCCGTAGTCGACCGACACGTCGACGGCCCGCACCGTGTGATCGCCGGCCCAGGCCGCTCCGCGCAGGGCGACCTCCCTGGCTCCGGCGGGAAGCCTCGCGCCGTTCGCCGGGCTGGTGACGATCGAGCGCACCGGCATCGACTCCAGGTCCCTGAAGTTGGTCGGATCGGGCTTGCCGCCGGGGACCATCGGCTTGACGGTGACGCGATAGGATGTGCCGCCCATGCCCTGGCCGTCGTGCACCTTGTCGCGCAATCCAGAGGCGCGTGAGCCACTTCTCCGAGACCGACCCCGGCCATCCCGGGATGAGCAGGCGCACCGGGAAAGCCGTGCACCGGCTGCAGCGGCTGGCCGTTCATCGCCCAGACGATCAGGTTGTTCTCGTCCATCAGCTTCTTCATCGGCACGCCGCGCGACAGGGCCTGGCGCGAGGCGTCGCCCGACAGGTGCGGGTCGGCGCCGTAGTGGCCGCTGAACACGGCCGGACGGCTTCACGCCCGCGGCCTTCAGCACGTCGGCCACCCGCACGCCCGTCCACTCGGCGCAGCCGGCCCCGCCGTTGGTCCACTGGTTGCCGCGCGCCTGCGGCGTGAAGAACGAGCGCCCGTTGCCGCCGCATTCGAGCACCATGCGCCGCGTCACCGGCGTGAACCTCTTCTTCAGCTCGCCGAGCGTCAGCTCCAGCTGGTTGTTGACCTCGCCGTCGACGGCGATCTTCCAGGCGTCGGGGTCTTTGGTCGCCTCCGGAATCAACCCGTTGTTGCGGATGTAGAACTTGGCGGTGGGCGTCGTCTCGTCGTCGAGCAGATGCTCGGGCGTCTCGGCCACCAGCGGCTGGTCGCCCAGGACGACGAGGCGCCGGGTCCTTGCCCGGGAACTGCAGGAGCTGCGGTCCCTTCGGCGCGGCCGCGGCGGTGCGGCATCCTTCTTCTCCTGCGCGAACGCAGCCGGCATCAACCCGGCCGGCATCCTGTCGCCGAACACGATCGGTCCGCCGACCGCGGCCCCCATGGCGGCGAGCCCGGCCCCGCCGAGAAAACCGCGCCGCGTTGCATCCGTTCTGCGGCCGAATACGACGGCATCGGCGCGCTCCGGATCGTCCTCGTAGAGCTCGACGATCAGCCTTTCCTTCTTGCCCGGCATTGTCCTTCTCTCCCTTGCGTTCCGGTCGGGCAGTCGACAATCCGGCGATCGGGTGTCGATTCTTGTGCGCCGGATCGAGGACCTTCCGGTAATTTTTTCTAACAATCAAAGGATAGCAGCCAAACTAGTTGCTGGAAACTCGCAGTGTCTTGAATCGTAGAGCCGCCTGAGCGCTGCCGGGCTGGGAGTGACGTGGCTGCGGACCTCAGCGAGGGCCGGCGGCGAGCTCGTGAGGGCACCTGCGGCGACGGATAGCCTCGACACGGTCAACGTGCCCTGGCCCGCGGCCTCCTCGAGAGTGCGCTCGCACGCGGCCGATACGGTCGCCCTGGCTCGCGGACCAGGCCTCCGGTCCGCCGGCCCTGATGGCCTCGCGCGTGAAGGCTGCGCTGCGCCGCCGCCAGCTGGTGCCAGCACGTGGGCGATGGCCAGCCGGTCGTATTCGTCGGCGGTGGCAATGGCGGCGCCTCTGGCGTCAGATCGTCGATGCGCGAGCCGCTCGCCGATCTCGAAGAGGACGCGCGCGGTCTTGGCACCGGCTGCCCAGGGCGCGTGCGCGATCTCGGTGATCGGCCGGCGCGTGCGCCAGCACATCGAGCCGCGCAATGTCGCCGGCAACGTCGGCCGGGACGCCGTCGGCCGAAGCTCGCCACCACGCCGTTCGAGGCGGCTCTTGCGGCCGGGCGGCAGCACGCTTTCCAGCGCCTGGGTCAGCGCGGCGAGCCCGGTCTTGTGTCGCTCGACGTGCCGGCGAGATCGTCTTCCGTGGCCGGGCCCCTGGCGGAGGAACCAGCGCGTCTGTGCGTTGAGGAGGTTGCACGTCGCCTCGTAGAGGCGCAGCTGCGCGTTGCCTCCCACGTTGCCGTCGAGCGCATCGATGCGCTGCCAGAGCCGCGCCAGGTCGAGCACCTCGCGCGCGGCCATGAAGGCGTGCGCCACGTCGGCGACGGGCGGCTCGTCTCGGCGGCGAGCCGCACCGCCATGGCCGGTCCGCCGCGGTTGACGACGGCGTTGGTGAGGCCGAGCGCGATGATCTCGCGGCGCAGGCTGTGGCCGCGGATCGCCGCGCCGAAGCGCTCGCGCAGCAGCGGCGGGAAATAGCCGGTGAGCCAGCTCTCGAGCTGCGGCTCGTCGGCACCCGGCTCTGCAGGATGTCCTGCTGCAGGGCGATCTTGGCGTAGCTCAGCAGGACGGCAAGCTCCGGCCGCGTCAGGCCGCGCCCGGCGCGGGCGCGCTCCTGCAGCTCCATCTCGGAGGGCAGGGCCTCCAGGGCGCGGTCGAGCAGGCCACGCGCTTCCAGCGCGCGCATCAGCAGCGCGTAGTCCGGGAGTCGCGCGCGCTGCGGCGCTCGGCGAGGCTGAGCGCCAGCGACTGCTGGTAGTTGTTGCGCAGCGAGGCCGCCGCCACGTCGGCGGTCATGTCGGCCAGCAGTCTCAGGCGCGCCTCGTCGTCGAGCTTGCCGGCTCGCGCCGCCGCCTGCAGGGCGATCTTGATGTTGACCTCCTGGTCGGAGGTGTTGACGCCGGCCGAGTTGTCGATGAAGTCGCTGTTGA
>CAWIXS010000006.1:0-74608 GCA_963840075.1 uncultured Alphaproteobacteria bacterium
ATAGTGGCGGGCCTGACGGGACTTGCTTCGGACGACATTTTCCGGCGCGCCGAGCGAGCACGGCGGCGCACGGTCCGCTTGCGCAACGGCATCATCGCAGTCCTGGCTCTGCTCGTTGTGGCAGCGGGAACCGGCGCGTACCTGTTTCGCGAGGAATTGAAGCGGAATGAGGCGCTTCTTGAGGCCACCCTCAAGACTGCGACCGAGATCGTCAATACGGCTGTCGGTCAGGCTGAGATACACGTTCCGCGTACGGCAACTCTGGAGATGCTGACCCGCGCCAAGTTTGTCGACAACATGGCCCGTCTCGGCCGGCCCACGCCCAATCTGCAGAGGCAGAAGGCCTGGATGTTGATCCAGTTCGCTCGGAACTACGAGTATCCTCGGGAATACAACCAAGCAGCGCGAGCGCGCCGAGAGATGAAGCTAGTCGCATCATAGCGGCGCTCGCCTTACAGCAGCGGGATGACATTGGCGCACAGTACGACCTTGCTGCCACCCACGATGAGCGTGGAAGAGTTCTGCAAGCTCAGGGCAACCTGCCCGCAGCGCTAGAAAGCTACCTCGCCTCATTCGCCATAGTCGAGCGCCTCGCGAAGGCGGACCTCGGCAGTACGTTCGGACAGGATCACCTGGCGCTTTGCGTTGAGCGGATCGGCAGCGTGCTCATGGCGCAAGGCAAGCTCCCGGCAGCGCTAGAGAACTACCGGGTCACGCTAGCTATCAGAAAACGTCTGGCCAAGGTCGATCCTAGCAATGCTGTATGGAAGCGTAACCTCTCAGTGTCTCACGAGAAGATCGGCCTCGTGCTTCAGCTGCAGGGCAACCTCTTAGGATCCCTGGAAGCTACCGCCTCGCGCAAGGGAACTCTGAGCATTTGGCAAAGTCCGATCCCAACAATCTTGTCTGGCAACGCGATCTCTCTGTATTGCACGGCCGGATCGGTCTTGTGCTTCGCACTCAGGGCAACCTGCCGGGGGCGCTACAAAGCTACCGTGAGGCATTTGCCATCGCTGAGCGACTGGCCAAATCCGACTTCAGCAATGCCCAATGGCAATATGATCTTGGAACCAGAAACGAGGCGATCGGTTCGGTGCTTGAGGCGCTGGGTGATCTTGACGGCGCGGCAAAGTTCTATCAGGCGCGTGACGACATCATCACGGGTCTGGTTAAATCCGACGCCGCCAACGCCAGCTGGCGGAGTGACCTGGGCGCATCGCGGGAAAAGATCGGCGCCGTCCTTCTCCGACAGGGCAATCTGCCCGCAGCGTTGGAGAGTTACCGTGCCTCACTGGCCATCAGGGAACAGCTCGTCAACTCCGACCCTGGACACGCCGGTTGGCAGCGCGACCTCGGCGCATCGCACGAGAACATCGGCGACGTGCTTTTCCTGCAAGGCAACCTCCAAGCGGCGTTGGAGAACTACCGAACCTCGCTGGCCATCAGGGAACGTGTCGCTAAAGCCGACCCCGCGAACGCTGATGCAGAACGTGATATTGGCGTGTCACTGGAAAGGATTGGCAATGTCCTTGCACAGCAGGGCAATGTAACGGCGGCGTTGGAGAGCTACAAAGCATCATACGCGATAGCCGTACGCCTCGCAGAGGTCGACCCCGCCAATTTAGTCTGGCAACGCGATCTCGGCGTGTCGCACGAAAAGATGGGCGACGTGCTTTTGCGACACGGCAACCTGCCGGCTGCACTGGAGAGCTACCGGGCGTCCGTGACCATCCGGGAGCGTCTCTCGACGGTCGACCCTGGCAATGCCGAATGGCAGCGCGACCTCAGCGTGGCATGGGAAAAGGTTGGCGACGTGCTTCGGGACCAGGGCAATCTGCGAGCTGCGCTGGAGAGCTACCGGGCCGCCCACGTTCTAGCGGAGCGCCTAGCCAAATCCGAACCCACCAATGCCAGTTGGCAGCGCGACCTCAGCGTCACGCAGGAAAAGCTTGGCGATATGTTGCTGGACCAGGGCCTTGTGGCGGCGGCGCTGGAGAGCTATCGCGCCTCATTCGCCATTCGTGAGCACCTCGCCAAGGCCAACCCCAGCAATGTCCGATCGCAGTATGATCTTGCGCTCTCGTTGCAGCGCATCGGCTTCATGGCTCGTCATCAGGGTGAACACGACGCCGCGCGGCGCGCCTATGAGCGCGGCCGTGAAATCATGCACCTGCTGGTCGGTCTCGCGCCGGACCACGCCGCCCTCAAGCGCGATCTTGCATGGTTCGAAACCCGTCTCGCGGAGCTGAGGCAGTAAGGGTGAGGGTCAACCTATGGCGCTGTACGTTTGGACAAGAACCAACGGCCTCGACCGCCGTGATGTCCGTGTAGCCCACCGCAATGCTGCTCGTCCCAGACGGAGTGACCCTGCCGCGCAGTCTGAGGTATGCGCTAGGGATTGATGACCAGCAGCGTGCAGACCGCGCGCTTTCTGGTATAGTAGGCAAGAGGTTGACATACCGGGACTTGTCGGTCCCAGAAAGCCCCGTGTAGTGGCTATGGGCAAGAGGATCACGTTAACCATTTCCGGGCGGGGTCCAGATACGGACGCCCCTACTGTTGCTGATCTAGTTGATCAGCTTGGCGATTATTTTGAGTTGCTCGGCGCCGTTGAAGAGGCGCTGGCAGAGGATAACCAGCAAGCCATCCAATGGCGTGTTGTTCATGCGAGCACTGCTAGCCCGTTGACATTCACAGTGGAGGCATTCGCGCGTCAGTACGCGGTGAATGTGGACAGACGCGCCTACTTGGTAGTCAGTCATGCCATCAAAGGGCTGGACCACTTGCAGGGCTCCGCTGATCGGCCGCCGCACTTCCCGGAGCGAGCTTTGCAGAAGGCAGAGCGCATCTTTGGGCGAGTGGCCAACGGCCTTGACCAGACCGCTATCGAGGGCGGTGAAGCTCTGCCCGCCATTGTACTCACACCTAGCAAGGCGCGGGTCGCTGCGAAGAATGTGCGCGCTATCCTGGAGCCTGCAGGAAAGGCTTACGAGGAGATTGGTTCTATTGAGGGGTATGTGCAAAGGGTGGATGAAGACGGCCGTGGCCGTCGCGTCGTCTACTTGAAGCACAGGCTGACAGGCGATCAGGTCAGGTGCTTTGTCACCGGTCAGGCTGAAGAAGAGTTCGGTCAACGTGAGATCCGCGATGTCTGGCGGCATCGCCGCGTGTCCTGTTTCGGAACAATTCACTTTAGGGGACCAGGCCGTGTAAGCCATATGGATGCGATTCAGGTCCGCTTCCTGCGGAGCCGCAGCGAACTACCTGACGTTGATGACATCATTGATCCGAACTTCACGGGCGGCATGCGCTCAGAGGATTACTTAGATAAGCTCCGCGATGGCGACATCTCCTAAGCGTATCTGTTGGGAGGCTTGCACTTGGATCGCATTGATCCAGGGCGAGACGATTATTGAGAACGGCATAGATCGCGTTACCCGATGCAAGGCCGTTCTTGAACTGGCGAAGAGAGGCAAAATCGAGATCGCGACCTCGGCGCTGTGCCTTGCTGAGGTCTGCAAGAACAAAGACATTAAGGACGCGGACCCAGATAAACTCGCGGCGTTCTTCGAACATGACTACCTGCAGGTAGTCGCGCTTGGTAGGGAGATTGGCGAGCGGGCGCGGGAAATCATGATGGCAGGCTTCGCGGGGCTAAAGCCGGCGGACGCTTGCCATCTTGCGACAGCTGCCATGGTTCCTGAGGTTGCGGAGCTGCATACTTTCGATGCTAGGCTCCTTGCGCTTGATCAGAAGATCACAAAGGCAGACAAAAGCCCCCTGAAGATCTGCTTACCAGACGTGGGCGGGCCGCTGCCGCCTTTACTAGCGGAGCCACAGAATGGCTAAGGAGCGCCCTCACCGGCCAGAAAGTCCCCGTGTGATCGATCTGCCTGAACCGTGTGAGCGCGAGAAGCGGGCCATCACCGAGGCCGCAACCAGGCGCATTGCCCGCCGGAAACGGCTGTCCACGCGCATGGTTGAAGAAGGCGGGGTCATGAAGATCGGCGCCAACCACACCGACGCGGAAGGTTGGTGCTGGCGTGCGTTGGACGCCTTCGGAACCTCGTCCGGCGATTTCACCAAGACCGAGATTGCCCGCATAGGAACCGCGCTCAACACCCGGGAGGAAGGAGGCCATCAATGCCGCGCTCGCCGTAGTAGACGGTCAGCGGCCAAAGGAAGTCGCTGGTCCTGCTTCGGCCAATGAGGGCCATGGCGTAGGCATGCGTTACCGCCATCTGGGAAATGAGCTGCGCCTCGATCTCGTCCTTTCGATCACGTGGAGACGTTCGGCAAGCTCGCGAACCGCTTCCTGCGTACGTATGCCCAGCAGACGGAGGCCCTGACAGCCTTGCGTCGCGGCGGCAAGCAGATCGTGGAAGTGCGGCACGTGCACGCTTACAGACCCCGTCAAAAGCGGGAGGGAGGGCCGGAAAAATGGCAACCGCGCGGTCCCAACGGCAGGTTCACAGCTCCGGCGGTGAGGGAGCTGGAGGGAGCCTGAAAGCGACCTTGTCGCAGCAACGCCGTGCTCGCCGCGGTCGGCTACAACTTCGCGCGGCTACTCGCCTGGTTGAGAGAGCTTTTGTGTAGCCCTGTGGAGCGAGCTGCCGTGCCACACCCCTTGGCACCCCCTCCGTCGGTCTAGGCGTGGCGACGGCGGGCGGAAGGGAGCCCCATCGACGGCAAGCCGGCCGGCACCGTCACGGCCACGGATGCCGAGCACGCGCGCGCCAGGCTCGCGGCGCTCAAGGCGCGCTGGGCGGCCCGCAGGGCGTCGCAACCGACGGTCCGCTCGCGTGCGGGCGCGATGGCAACCGCGAACGAGGTTGCACCATGAGCTACGGCCCCAGCATCACCCTCGCGCGCCTCTACCGGAAGACCAGCGCGAAGGGCTCGACGTACTTCCGCGGCCGGCTCGGCCTCGCGAACGTCGTCCTGCTCAAGTCGCGCGAGGTCGCCGACGATGGGGGCGAGATTCTGGGAGCTGGTCCTCCAGGAGGCGCCCAAGAAGCCAGCCGGCGGGCAGGAGCGCCCGGCGGCACCGGATGGCCCGGCCGGCGAGGAGCGGCAGCAGGCGGCCCGGCACGCGGCCGCGCGGCGGGATTGGCAGCGCCCGGCCGACACCGACCCGCGGCCCGCCGGCAGCACCGGCAGGGCCGCCGACCCCCTCGATCAAGCCATTCCCTTCTGAGAGGACGAGGGCCATGCTCAGCGAACAAGGTCAGCGGGAAGTCGGTCGCGGCCTACAGGACGCCCTCGCGCGGTTGCGGCGGCGGCGGGCCCATGTGCAAGAGCAGCTCGGCGTGCTCGAGGCCGAGTTGACCGACCTGTCGCGCATCGAGGCGGCGCTGATGGCGACCCTCGAGATGGCGGGTCGGCGAGGGCCGCAGAGATGATGTGCCGTGCGTGCAGAGCGAACGATGCCGACCAGGCGGGCGGGCTGTGCATGGTCTGCACCCGCGACCGCCTCGCCCTGCCCCCTACGTCGCCGCGTCGGCACGGGCCTGCCAAGGGCCGGCGAACGTCACCGATCGGCTGGCGGCCCTCCGCACACACGAAGCCGGGGCGCAACCGCGGCGGCGCGCCGATCCGGGCCCCGCACAAGCCCACGGCACCCCATCGGCAATCATCGAGGCAGGAGCGGCGCGAGGCCGCCCGCAGGAGGGAGAACCATGGCGATTGACGCCGACAGCCGCGGCCGCGAGCACGACGAACTGGTCCTCGAGTCCAGGGCCAGGCTGTAGCGCCAGGCGGAGAAGTTCGCGGTGATCATCGGGCCGTACGATGCGGGCATCGCCTTTGTCGGTGTGGGCCTGGCGCTCCTGGCTGCAGCCTACGGGCGCCAGCGGGCCGCCGACTTCCTGAACGGCTGCGCCCGCGACCTCCTGGACGATGACACGCCCGACGAGGGGCGCGCATGAGCGCTCCCGTTGGTGGCACCGACTCGCGGCACGCGATGGGGCGGCCGTCGGCACCACGGCTGGCACCGTGCCACGAATGAGGGATTGCGGCACCCAAGCAGGGCAACGGCGACCGTCATCGCCAACTTCGTCGCAATGGGACTGGGCGAGCCCCCGGCCTGGGTGGTCTATTCGCCATTGCCGCCGCTCTTCTTGATGCTGGTCACCGGTCTTTACATGTTCGTGCTCTCTCAGGCGGCAACCCGCAGATCGCGAAGGGCTACGGCGATGCGCCGGTTCAGGCCTACATTGCGGCGATGCCGGGTTGGATGCTCAGGACCGTTTTGTGCACAGAACGCCCGTTCGCTGCACCGCGGCGATTCCGTCCGGTTACAGAGTTACTTTCACCGTCCCGACGAGCCCGTCAGCACGCCCGCTCGTGACCCAGGCTGTGTGAAAACCCCTCCGTGCTATGATTCCCTTGCTGAATCGGCGGGGGAACTGATGAAGGGCTTTGTGCAAGGGGCGGATCGCCAGCAGACGACGCTGTTGCCTGAATGCCTCGATGACTGGGTCGACGAGAGCAATCCTGTTCGCGCGGTGGATGTGTTCGTCGATGCGCTCGATCTGCGCGACCTGGGGTTCGACGGCGTCGATCCGGCAGCGACGGGCAGGCCGGCCTATCATCCCTCGCCGATGCTCAAGCTCTACATCTACGGCTACCTCAACCGCGTGCAATCGAGCCGGCGGCTCGAGCGTGAGGCGGGCCGCAACTTGGAAGTGATGTGGCTGACGGGACGTCTCGTTCCGGATCACAAAACCATCGCCGATTTCCGCAAGGACAACGGCCCCGCCATCAAGAAAGTCTGCGCGCAGTTCGTCGCCTTGTGCCGCACGATGGGGCTGCTGGCAAATGCGAGCGTTGCGATCGATGGCAGCAAGTTCAAGGCTGTCAACTCGCGGGACAACAACTTCACACAAGCCAAGATGCAGCGCCGCCTGGAGCAAGTCGAGGAGAGCGTCGCGCGCTACCTGAGCCAGCTCGACACCGCCGACCGGCAGGAGCCGTCGGACGCGCTCGCCGCCAGGACCACGCGCCTCAAGGAGAAGCTCGCCAAGCTCCAGGAGGAGATGCAGCGCTTGAAGGCGATTGAGAAGCAGATGCTCGCCACGCCGGACCAGCAGATCTCGTTCACCGATCCCGATTCCCGCTCGATGGCGACCAGCGGGCGGGGCTCTGGCGTGGTCGGCTACAACGTGCAGGCCGCAGTGGATACGACGCATCATCTGATCGTCGCGCACGAGGTGACCAACGTCGGCACCGACAAGTCGCAGCTCGCGAACGTTGCCAGCCAGGCGAAGGAAGCATTGGAAGCCGACAAGCTCGAAGCGGTGGCCGACCGCGGCTACTTCAAGGGCGAGGAGATCCTCGCGTGCGAGGAGGCCGGTATCACGGTGACGCTGCCGAAACCTCAGACATCGGGCGCGAAAGCGAATGGCCGCTTCGGCAAGCAGGACTTCGTCTATCTGCCGGCGGAGGATATCTATCGCTGCCCGGCCGGCGAGAAGCTGAGGTACTACTTCACCGCCGAGGAGAACGGGCAGAAGCTGCGGCGCTATTGGACCAACGCGTGCCGCACCTGCCCGATCAAAGCTCAGTGCACGACAGGCGAGCAGCGCCGCATCACGCGGTGGGAGCACGAGCACGTTCTCGAAGCGGTGCAGACGCGGCTCGACAAGAATCCTGACGCCATGCGCGTTCGCCGCTCCACCGTCGAGCACCCCTTTGGCACGCTCAAGATGCGGATGGGCGCGACACACTTCCTGATGAAGACGCTGCCGAAGGTGGCGACCGAAATGGCGCTGCATGTGCTCGGCTACAACTTCACGCGTGTGCTGAATATCGTCGGCATCCAACCGCTCCTGGCGGCGATCCGGGCGTGATGTGCGGGTGCTGTTGTGCGCGTCTTAGGGCCGTCCATGTTGCTCAGGTTGGCCCGACGTTGCACCAGGGTTGACTCCGGACCCCGAACAGCAAAAACATGCTCAAACAGCCGCGTCGAGGCGGATCGCCCCTGGTCGCGAGCGGTTTTTGGGGGCGGAAGAACGTTATCACACGGCCTGGACCCGAACCAGTCCTGGCCTGCGCGTGACGTTGCGATGCAGCAAGGATTGTTGCCTAGACAAAGACCCCCTCCAGCGGCCTTACGGCGCGGCTATCAGGAAACACCTCCGTCTCGAGCGCCGCCTCGCGGAGCCCGAGCTGGGCGGCGAGCGCCGCTTTGAAAAGGGCGCGCAGGTCGAGCGTCGGCCGCAGGTCGCGCTCCTCGTACAGCGCGCGCTGGCTGAGGCCCGGCCAATCCGAGACCACGCGCCCGCCACGCACCGCGCCGCCGGCGACGAAGGCCGCTCCCGCTGTGCCGTGGTCCGTTCCGCCAGAGCCGTTCGGCGCCACGGCGCGCCCGAATTCCGTGACGATCAACACGGCGGTGTGCTGCCACACCGGGCCGAGCGCTGTCTTGAGCACGGCGACCGAGCGGTCAAGCAGGCGCAGGTTGCGCGTCAACTGGCTGTACTCGCCTTGCTGGCTGATGTGCGTGTCCCAACCGCCGAAATCGATCGTCGCCACCCTCGGTCCATCCGGCCTGCTGAGGACCTCTCCTGCCGCCCGGGCCAACTCCACGACAGGCGTTGTCCGGCTGCCCATGCCGCCCGGATCATGCCCTTCCATCATGTTCTGCGCTTCGCGCGCGACGGCGAAGGAGCGCCCGAGCAGCGGGTCATCCCGGTAAAGTGCTGCCAGCCGCTCGAGCAGCTCGGGATCAGGTGCCGGCACCCTGGAGGGCGACCACGAGCCAATCTGCGCAGGGCCGCGCAGGACGAGCGGCACGCTGGGCCCGAGGGCAAAGCCCAGGGTGCCGGACCGCGTGCCGCGACCTGCACGGGCGGCACTACCGAGCGCGACATTGAGCCAGCCGGACTCGCGGCCGAAGGGCCTGATCGTGCCGTTCTCGAGAAGGTTCTGCGCGTCGAAATGCGAGCGCTCGCGGTACGGCGAGGCGGCGGCGTGCAGCACTGTGAGCTCCTGCGCCGCAAAGAGCTTGTGCATCTCCGCAAGATGCGGGCTCAGGCCGAAGTGGCCGTCAAGATTGAGCGCCCCGCCGGGCGTGCCTGGCGCCGCAACGGAGAGCTGTCCTCGCTGCGCGGCGTATTGGGGGTCGCCGTAGGGAGGTGCGGCCGAGAGGCCATCCATGCCGCCGCGCAGGAACATGAACACGAGACGCCGATCGTTCGTTCGAGGCTCTGGCGGCGGCTGCGAGAACGCGAGCCCCGGCAGTCCAATGAGCGCGGCGGTACCGCCGAAGAGCTGCAGCGCTTGTCGACGCGTTCTCATGCCTACCTCCGCTGAAATTCCGGGCTGGCGAGCCAGAGCGCCACACCTTGCTGGCGACTTTCCGCGCGCTCTATGGCCTGCCGCGTCCGCTCCGCCAGTGCAGGGCCATAGCTCTCAGACGCTAGGCGCAACGGATCCACGCCGGAGCCCAAACGCCCAGCAATGATCCCCGCCCACTCGATGCGCTTCCAGAGCGCGTCCCCGCCGGCCCAAGCCTCGGCGGTGTCCGGCCAGCCCTGGGGCGATGGCGCGAAGAAGGGTCGCTGCCCCATGCCGCGAAGGGTAGCGAAGAGCCCACGTGGATCTGCCGCACGCAGGCCAGGCAACGCGCGCAGGCAGGATACTACGTATTCGATCGGCGACTTCAGCTTGGCGAGCGGCTGTGTCCAGGCTTCGGGGCAATCGAGAAGGGCCGCGTAGACGGTGGGCAATTGCCCGCCCGAGTCACGGAACGCGCGTGCGATGCGGGCCACGGCCTCCGGCGGCGGCTCGTCCGCGATAAAATGGCGAGCGAGCTTGGTGGCCACATGCGTCGCGGTCGCTGAATGGAGCGCGAGGTCGCGCAACACCGCCTCGCCCTGCGCAATGCCTTCTTGTGCATAGCGGTTGCCGAGCAGGCTCCTGGGACCGGGCTCATGCCGTTCGGGGTCGAACAGAAAGCCTGGATTGGTCTCTTCGAGGTCGAACATTGTCGGGCGGACGGTCCAGCCCGTGAGCACGCGCGCGAACTCGGTGACGTCCGCCTGCGTGTAGCCGCCATTCACACCCACCGTGTGCAGCTCCAGAATCTCGCGCGCGAGATTCTCATTCAGGCCCGTGGGCGACGGAAACGCGGTACTGCGACTCCGGCGCATCCCCCGCGCCTGCCAGCCCGTGCGCACCGAGAGGTGGTTGTCGAGGTAGAGGATCATGGCCGGGTGGCGGGTCGCGGCGAGCAGCATGTCGGAGAAGCGACCGCTTACGTGCGGCCGTATCGCTTCGCGTTCGAAGCTGCCGACCAGCGCTAATACGAGCGCCTTCTCCGCCGATACCGTGAAGTGGTTGGACCAGAACCAAACCAAGCGTTCTCGGAAGGACGCCGGTGTCGAACGCGCAGCAGCGAGTCGCGCAGCGACTTCCTCAAGCATGATTGGGCCAACCTGCTCGCGGAACGTTCCTTCCACGGTACGTGGGGCGGCTTGAGATGATCCGCCAAGGGCACCGCGTGCCGTGCGGAGGCTTGCGATCCAGCGCGGGTATGCCTTCAGGCGTTCCCCCGAGCCGAGGAGTTTGCTGAACTCCGGAAAGATCGGTTCAGCTCCATTGATCTGCCTTGCGAGCCAGCCTCGCGGGTCGGGGCCTGCGGCGGCGAGTTCACCCGGCGCCGCGCCCAGGCCGAAGCGATTGACGGCGATGATGGGTTCGATGCTCATGGGCCATTCAACGGTCCAGGACGGAAATTCCTTCTGTAGGCCTGAAGAAAAAGAAACCGAAGGAAAACGGCTGATCGCACGTTGAATGGAGAATCGATGAGGCGGGTGACTTGAACCCTGCTCACAATGCCTGGGCTCGATGAAACCGCCGCCAGACGATGCGCTCGACCATGAATTGATGATGGCGGTGAGCAGGCGCGACCACGACGCCTTTGCGCGCCTCGTCGAGCGTCACTACGGCTGGGCGCTCGGCTTCACCGACCGCATGCTGGGCGCGCGCCATGACGCGGAGGACTTGGTGCAGACGGCCTTCCTGCGCGTCTGGCAGGGTGCTGCGCGGTGGGAGCCGAATGCCAAGTTCACCACCTGGCTGTATCGGGTGTTGCACAATTTGTGCATCGACCACCTCCGCGCCCGCCGTGCGACTGCCAGCGAGCCGCTCGAGGGCGAGTTTGTCGAGGCCTTGGCCGACGAGGCACCTGACAACGAAGAGCGTGTCTCTGGCATGCAGCGCGGCGCACGCGTGAGGGCGGCCCTGGACCGGCTCCCCGTCCGGCAACGGGCGGCGCTTGTTCTTTGCTACTACGAGGAGCTGTCACAGGCGGAGGCAGCCGCGTTGCTCGGGGTAAGCGAAGGCGCCTTGGAATCGCTGCTTTCACGCGGGCGCGCCACGCTAAGAAAATGGCTGCGGGACGATCTGCAATAGGGAAAGCGCATGGACCTCGATCGATTCAAAGAATGCAGCACCACCTTCGGCGCCGAAAGGCGTCGCTGGCCGCAGCGCGACCACGCGATCTACGACCGGTTCGCCCATACGCCGGTAGGTATGGCGATCCTCGCGGAAGCCGGTTGCACCGACCGTTTCCTCGACGCGCTCGAGACTGCCCCGCCAGACCCACGCCGCGCGGGTCGGATCGACGCGCTGGCCAGGCCGGCTTGGCGCCGCCTCGGCAAGACGGCGGCAGCCTTAGCGGCGAGCGCGGCAGTCGGCTTTGTCGTGGGTTACCTGCAGTCGCGGGGCACCACTGACACCGGCGTCGTGGCTCAGCTTTTGCTGGGACCACAAAGCTTGCAGGAGATCGGGCGGTGATTGCTTGGCTGCGCACCACCCGCGGGTTGACCATGCTGCTCGTTGCGTCACTGGGTGCAAATCTCTTTTTGGGCGGGATGGTCGCGGGGCGCATCACGGGAGATGCGGCACAAGGTTCGCAGACCCAGCGCAGCATCCGGGCGATGCTCGCCCCACTGCCTGACGCCAAGCGCAAGCTGGTACGCCGGGAGATCGACGCCGCGATGCCCCGAGTGCGCGAGCAGCTCGCTGCGCTGCGGAAGGCACGCGCTGCGCTTGCCGAGGAAATGGTCAAGCCCACACCGGACAGTGGTGCACTCGAACGCGGCTTCGCCGCCGTGCAGCTTCACACGATGGAGATCGGGGGCGAGTTGCAGCAGGCCATCATGCGTGCACTGCCGGCCCTGACGCAGGACGAGCGCCGCGCCTTGGTGCGGGCACTGCTACAGCGCCGGAGCGCCGGCGGGCTGCTTTAGAGCACGGCGCCGCAACTTCAGCCGGACATGTCACGCTGGGTCGTTGGTGCCTTGTACGCACGCCCTGGTGCGGTGCATGAGTCTCAAATTGGCACACTTCGACTACGGGCTCCTCGTGGATCGGGAGAAGTGGTCCGAAAGCCGACGTTCACCGCGCGACGCGAATGACCCAAAGTGACCGTGCGGAACAGCGCAAGCAGGTGGGCATCGCCGGGAAGCGCCCTATCGTGCCGGCCAGCCCTGAGTAGGCACGACATTCCGATCACCTGGGTGGGGTATCCGATGTTCACGCCGTTCCGCAGCGAGGCCGACGCCGCGCGGTTCGCCCGGATACCTGCACCGCGCCGGCCGGCCGGAGTGATCAAAGTAGGTTGGGTGGGGCGGCGCCACCCATGTGGTCAGTGCTGAGCGAAGAACGCCGTTACGGCTTCGGCGAACAGCGCGGGCTGCTCCGCCGGCACCGTGTGCGATGCTCCCGCAATCGTGTGGCGGCGCGCCTGGGGCAGGCACCTCTCGAGCTCGGCGACGATTCGCTTGAAGAACGCTCTCCCGCCAGCGTGGCGCCAGCCGGCACACGCAAGACTCCTATGCCCTGAGCTTCCAGCTGCTGTTCGTCTTCGCTGCCGGGAGATTGAAGATCTCACCATCGGCGCTGACGCTGGAGCAGATTGATGCTCGCCTGGTCACCGCCTTCCTCGAGCACCTGGAGGATGTGCGCAAGAACGCGGCCGTGACACGCAACGTCCGGCTGGCGGCGATCAAGTCGTTCTTCCGCTTCCTCGAATACCGGCAACCGGCAGCCCTGGAGCAGATCCGCCGGGTCCTGGCGATCCCGTTCAAGAAGACGGATGCGCGCCTGGTTCCTTATCTGCTGCGCGAGGAGTTGCAAGCCGTGCTCGACGCTCCTGATCCCACGACATGGGAGGGCATCCGCGACCGGGCCATGATGCATCTGGCCGTCTGTGCGGGGTTGCGCGTATCCGAGCTGACCGGCCTGAAGATCAAGGACATCGACCTGCCGTCGATGAGCATACGCGTTCTCGGCAAGGGGCGGCGGGAACGGACGCTGCCTCTGTGGAAGACCACGGCCACAGCACTGCGCGCATGGCTTGCCGTTCGCGGCCAGCCCGCCGTGCCCGAGGTGTTCGTCAACGCCCGGGGAGAGCCGCTGAGCCGATGGGGCTTTGCCTATCTGCTCAAGCAGCACGTCGCGACCGCGGCTCGCCAGCAGCCCGGTCTCGCCAAGAAGCGCGTCTCTCCCCACGTGATCAGACACACCTGCGCGATGATCGTTCTGCAGGCGACGCAGGACATCCGGAAAGTCTCGCTATGGCTGGGCCATGCCACGCTGACGACGACCGAAGTCTACACGCGCGGCGACCCGACCGAGAAGCTCGATGCGATGGAGTCGATCGTTCCGCCGCATCTGCGGCGCGGCGCCTTCCAACCGTCCGACAAGCTGATCGCGCTCCTCAAGCGTGCCTCGTAATGGTGAGCCGAGTTGGCGGTGGCTGTCGCAAGAGCGCGATCAAGTCGTCGCCAGCTCCCCATTACTGGATTTGCCCATAAGGCAGGAGTTGTAGGCGATGGCCGTGTAGCCGCAGGCGGCGTTCTCACAGCATGCGATATGCCCGCGTCATGGCGGAGCCATGCTTCGCATGGACGCGCCGCCGTGCGGCAGCGCTCGATGGCGCTCATGACCTTCAGCTGGTCGAGGCTGACGTGGCCGCGATTGGCGTCACGCCAAGCCGGACCGTGCTCGCGGAAGATGTCCGCGACCTCCAGCATGGCCGAGACATGGACGCCGGCCACTACGCGTGCGCGGCGCCCTTGCGCATGGACCGCTTCTGCTCGGAAGCCTTCGTCGCTCCTGATTCGCCGGCACAACCGTGCCCGCTGTCAGGCAGAGATTCCACTCAGCGCACCGTCTGAAATTGTGGAGCCACTTCTGACGTCAATCAATCTCCAAAATGCGCCCGTTGAGCCGCGATGTTCACCCGATACCCTTGCGCAGGAACCGCGACAACAGCTCGCGGATCTCACGATCGTCGTCGGCCACAGAGCCATTGCGCGCTTCGCCAATCTGCTGGCGCCGCTCGACAGGGCGGATTGGGCTCGGAGGATCGTCGAAGATTGGCAGGAAAGTGCCCCCCGCGCTTTGGGATCGGCTCGGTGCATGGGCAGGACTCGAGGCGCCAAGCCCGCGAGTTCTGCCTCTCAACATAGCGGCGTATCTGTCGCGATGTGGTTCCTCGAGTTCTTGGCGCTGAGGTCGAAGATGTAATACTTCATGATCCGGGCGGTACGATCACGATCGGTTTGGGTCGGACCTCGTTCGTGAGTGGCTCATATTCAGGGGAGTGTTTGAGCGGATCCGGCACGCCTATGCAGCCGTCGGCATGCGCCGCTCATCCTCGAGCCGGCCATCACGCAACATGAACATGCGATCGAAACGATCGAAGATCTTTTCGTCATGCGTGACCGCGATGACGGCGGCATCCTGGTCCAAAGCAAGCTTGCGCACCAGGTCCATGACGATCTGCGCGCGCTTCGAATCCAACGCCGCCGTGGGCTCGTCGGCGAGGATGATGCGCGGGCGATTGGCGAGCGCGCGGGCTATGGCGACGCGCTGGGCTTCGCCACCCGAGAGCTTTGCCGGGAAGGCGTTCTTGCGGTTTCCCACCTCGAGATATTCAAGCAGCTCAACCGCACGGTTGCGGGCATCGGAGTGGTCATAGCCCGCCAATTGCAGCACGATGGCGACGTTGTCGATTGCATTGAGAAAGGGAAGCAGGTTGTGAAACTGGAAGATGAAGCCGATCTTGTCCAGCCGCAGGCGTCGCAGGTCGTGGCGTAACCACCTCTGGTCGTAGACGACCTCGCCCTCCAGGCTCATGGTGCCTTCCGAGGGATCCAAAATGCAGGCTATCACGTTGAGGAGTGTCGTCTTGCCCGAGCCCGACGGGCCGCGTAGGGCCACGACCTCACCTGGTGCGACGTCGAGAGAAATGTCTCGCAGCGCGTCGATGCGCGTCTCACCCGCTCCAAAATGCTTCGAGATGCCTCGCAGGCTGACACGTGGCTCTGGACGCGGGGGTAGGTCCATGCTCACCCTCCCAAAGCGGTTGCTGGGTCCGCCTTGAGCGCCGCTCGCACGCCAAGTCCGCTCGCTAGAAGGCATACGATGAAGACCACCCCTCCGAGCGCCAGCACATTGTCGGGCTCCAGCACTACGCGCCGCGGGAAGAAGCCCTTGATATTGGCGATGAGCAGCGCCCCGAACATGAAGCCGGTCAAGCCCAGCGCCAGCGCCTGCTGTACGATCATGGCGACAATCGTCCGGTCCGGCGCACCGATCAGCTTCAACATGGCGATCTGTCGCAGCTTCTCCATTGTCATGGTGTAGATGATGAGCGCGATGATCACCGCGGACACCAGCAGCAGAATGCTGGTGAACATGCCGATCTGCCGGCGTGCACGATCCACCAGAGACTGGGTCAGGATGCTTTCCTGCTCGGCTTGCGTCATCGCGGAGAGGTGTTTCCAACGTCGCGCCGCTGCTGCAACGGTCTCCGCATCGGCGTTCGGGGCAATCCGCGCCACCACCGCATTGACCGTGTCCTTGCTCGCGCCTGAGGTTCCCCGCGCCGTCTGCACGCGGGCTGCAGGCGGCGCAAGGTCGAACTGAAGCCTCTGGGCATCGAGCAGAGTAATGAAGATGACCGGGTCGCCGCTTGAGGCAACTTGGTTCTCGGTGAGGCCGACGACGCTGAAGGTGGTTCGGCCGAGCTTGATGCGATCTCCAAGGGAAAGGCCCGTGCCGCGATCGGCGATCATTTCAAAATGGCTTTGCGCGATCGCCCTGCCCTCGCTTATGCGCTCGGGTCCACCGGGGCGTGTCGGCTCGAAGCCGATGACGTATAGCCTGATTTTCCTGCCCAGGTGCTCTGCCTCGACCGATTGGTAGGTGACCGAGCCTGCCTCCGTGACACCGGCAAGTCGGGCGATCCCTTCGCGGCTGTCGCCGGGAATGCGCGAAGCTTCGGCGAAGGGCCCGCGTGAGCCGGCTTCAACGACCCAAAGGTCGACGCGGTGATTGCGTGCCACTGCAAGGGCGTCCACAACGATGCCGCGATAGATGCCGATCATTGCCAGCACGACGCTCAGGAGCAGACTCAGCCCGACGCAGGTCAGCAGGAACCGGAACAGATTGTGACGGACGTCCCGGTAGGCCAAGTTCATCGCTTGGCCTCCGCCACGGTCCGCGCGGATCGGCCTTCCTGCAATGCCGAGGTGATTTCGCTGACGACGAGCGCGCCATCGGGGAGGCCAGCAACGATCTGCAGCCGCGAATCCTCTGTACGATGGCCGAACGAGACGGCCCGGCGCGCCAAGCGCCCGTCCTCGACGGTCCACACCGTCCCTTTGCTGCCGTCGAAGCCCGTGACAGCAGCTTCGGGCACAAGCGTTGCCTTCTCGAGTATGGCGACTTGGATCAGCACCTCGGCCTGCTCCCCCAAGTGGAAGCGGACGGGGCACACGTCACACTTGACGTGGACACGCCGCTCCTCGGTGACGCGGTCGCTCTCGATGCCTATTCGCACGACCTTGGCCGAAAAGACCTGTTGAGGAAGGGACCGCAACCGTACTTCGGCGGGCTGCCCCTCCTTGATCGCCCCAGCGCGTGACTCATCTACATATGCCAACGCCCATACCGAGTCAGACGCAACCAACGTGAAGATCGGATCGCCCGCCTTGATGACCGTTCCAAGCTCTTTGTGGCGCTCGATCACAAGGGCGTCGAACGGTGCGACCAGTGTGTGCTGATCGAGAATGGCCTTCTCGTATTTATGCTGCGCTCGCGCATCGGAAAGCTGCGCCTTTGCAACCTCGATGTCGCTTTCAGCCACCAGCACATCGGCCTTGGCAACGTCCTCATCGCGCTGCGCCTCCTCGGCCAGCTGCAGCGAGGTCACGCGACTTTCGACCAGTTGCTGCTTGCGCCGGTTCGCTGTAAGCCTTTGAGCGAGGATGGCACGAGTCTTGGTAAGGTTGACTTCTGCTTTCTTGATGGTCGCCTCGGCACTGAGAACGGCGGCCTTGGCCCTGGCCTCCTTTGCATCCTGCTGCGTGGCGTGCAGACGCGCAAGGACGGTGCCTTCTTTGACGATATCGCCGTGATCAGCATTGAGCTCAGTGACAGCTGCGCCGACCTCGAAACCAACCTTGGAGAGAACACGGGCTTCGACGGTACCGAGGCCGAAGACGCGGACTGGCACGTTCGCAGATACCCCTGCGACTCGCACGGTGACGGGCCGGTATGAAAGAAAGGCGTAGCCCGCGCCAATAGCGGCGATCGACAACAGCGCGACGGAAAGCAGGCCTGAGCGCTTGCCCAACTGCGTGACCCGGGCCTTCATTGCGCTCAGCCAATTCCGTGGCGCAGGTGTCTCCACGTCCGCTCGTGCGGTAGTCCGTTCCAGCATGTCGCTTCTCAATTGCTCTGGGGGAACATCACCTGGCCATCCTCGTCCGCAACGACCTCTGGCCTTGCAAAAGAAAGGGAGGCCATGTCGCCGTGAGCGCTTTGACCCATATTAGCAGAGCGTGGCGCTGGATGGTGTCCTAGTGTGAGGTGGCGCCGCGCTTTTTTTCGAGCCGCACATCATGTAGAACGCGATCCGGGGTCGGGGCGAACCCGAGGTCGCTAATCGTGGGTTGGCTGAAGAGGCGATGCGCGGACGCTGCGTTACGGAGAGCAAGCTAGAAACCTCGCAAAGAGACCGACCGGGCGGGAAGTCCGGGGGTCGCTGCCACAGAAGCGAATGCGCTAGCCGCAAGCCAGACTCGGAAAATGCCTATGAGCTATGCGGCCAAAGCAAAAGGGGTTGTTTCTATCCAGGTCAGGGATCCCATGAGACGAGACGGGTTATCGAAGCAATCATCGCTTCGTTAGATAGCGATCAGGAGGCGCGACCTTGTGAGAAAAATGGATGAATGACTTTCAATTACAGCGCCTTGGGCTGGTGATGGAACCGGAGCCGGGCAATCCGCTGGAGGCCGAAGGCGTCCTGAATCCAGCCACCGCGCGTGGCCCTGATGGTCAGCTTTACCTCTTCCCGCGGCTCGTCGCGCGGGGCAACTACTCCCGCATCGGCATAGCGCGAGTCCAGTTTAATGAGGCCGGTGACCCGGACGGAGTTGAGCGGCTCGGCATCGCGCTGGAGCCCGAAGCGGAATACGAGCGGCGGCAGGACGGTAGCGGGGGCTGCGAGGATCCGCGCATTGCGTTCGTCGAACCACTTCGACGCTACGTGATGACTTACACCGCGCTTTCGCCGAACGGCCCACGCATCGCCCTGGCGATATCCGAAGACCTGTTTCGCTGGCATCGCTTGGGGTTGGCTACCTTCCGGCCGTACCAGGGCATTGAGTTCGAAGGCGTGGACAACAAGGACGCCAGCGTCTTCCCTGTCGCCATTGCAGATCCATCAGGACAGCCGTCATTGGCCATCCTCCAGCGGCCGCTTTTTCCCGGAACCCGTCCGGAGGAAACGGCGTGCTGCCCCGCGTCCCGCTTGGTGGATCTCCATCGCGAAAGCATCTGGATTTCCTATTGCTCAACGGCCATGGCGGACTGTGAGCCGTTTCGCCTCTGCCATTTCGGTTCGCATCACCGCCTGGCCACCCCCGTGGCACCCTGGGAACGGCTCAAAATCGGCGGCGGTACTCCACCCATCCTGACCCGGCACGGTTGGCTGACGATCTACCACGGCGTCAGCGACCTTTCGGCATTTCCTGGGTCGGCACGCGAGCTGTGCTACTCGGCAGGGGTGCTGGTGCTTTCGGAGGACCTTCCTCAAGTTATCCGCTATCGCTCGCGGGAGCCGGTGCTGACACCGAAGTTGCCGCAGGAACGCCGCGGCATCGTCGCCAACGTCGTGTTCCCGACGGCCATCGATCGGCGCGACGATCTCGGCTCACCGGATCGGTTCGACGTTTACTATGGGATGGCCGACAAACGGATCGGCGTGGCGAGACTCGATGTACCGGAACGCCTGCCGCCAGGGGGACTCGCCGACCCGCCACTGGCGAAGGTCTAATAAACTTTCATCGGTGGTGGCAATGAAAGAGAACGTGGGGCAGGTGAAAGGGAGTTACGGCTGCGGAGGACCAAACATGGGCCCACTACGGCCGATGCGAGCGCGACTTATACACCCAGCGGCCTGAAGAACTGGATGGTTCGATTCGGGATGTCGCGAGCAAATACCTCGACAGCTACCTGGACCGGCGCTGCATGATCGATCGGGACCGCCATCCTAGCGCACCATCCCATCGCCACTGCTACGTAGGATGCTACGTCAGTGCTGAACAGAGCCATCGAGCTTGCCGTAAACCTCCGGCCGCGCTGGATGGTTCGAACAAAGCAGAATACGGCGGTTAGGGAGGCAAGGAAGATATCGCCGACAAAGTCCCCCGGTGTTCTGAACGTCTCTCAAAGCGGTTGCAGGCGGACCTGCGGATGGAGACGCAACACGTCATCTGCCTTGCACAGCTCGGTCCCCGCCGAGAGCAGCGCCGCTGAGCCGGCGGCCATGCCGTACCGGAAGGCATTCTCGATGCCCTGACCTGTCGCAAGGCTCCAGATCATGGCGCCGAGGAAGCTGTCGCCGGCGCCGACTGCGCTGACCGGCTTCACCGGCAATGCGGGCGCATAGAGAGCCTGCCGCCGCGTCACAAGCAGGCCTCCATGTTGGCCCAGCGTGAGCGCAACGACCTCCGCGGCCCCCCGCTCGATCAGATCACGGCCGGCAGAGAGCCGCTGCTCCTGCCCGTCAAGCGTCGATCCGGTCAGCTCCTGCAGCTCGCGCAAGTTCGGCTTGGCGAGAAATACACCCTCTGCAAGGGCGGCCGCCAAGGCGGGGCCGGACGTATCGACGACCACCTTGGCCCCCAGCGCTTTTGCCGCGTGGGCGGCTCTGGCAAAAAAATCGTCGGGAACACCAGCCGGCAGGCTGCCGCTCGCGACGAAAAAGCTTGGCGCTGGCTGCATCTGTGCGACCGCTGCGAGGCATCTGCGACATTCGGCGTGGGTGAGCTCGGGGCCGGGCAGCAGGAAGCGATACTGTTTTCCTGTCTTACTTTCTTCAACGGTGAAGCTCTCGCGTGTGTCCTGCGACAGTGAAATTGTCTCGCTGGCGAGGCCTTCCGCGTCCACGAGCCGGCGCAACAGATCGCCGATCGGGCCGCCGACCGGGTAGATGGCGCGCACCTCACCGCCGAGCCTGGCAATGACGCGCGCCACGTTGACGCCGCCGCCCCCCGGATCACGGCGCACCGACGTGCTGCGGAGCTTGTGCGTCGGCAGCACCCGCGCAACATCGGCGGAGATGTCGATGGCGGGATTCATGGTCAGGGTAACGATGCTCATAATCGTTTCTAACACGCCGCTTCTGCAACCGCACCTCCTGGACCGCACCGGATCTGACGTCTGAAGCGTGCCTTCGTCTGTCATGCGATGGAATGCAACCCTACGGGAGGTGGTGAGCTGAGAATCGAGCTACCTGCACCGGGCTTGCGAGGAGAAAGCCCATGTCTAACACCGCAGCGATCTGATCGAGTTCAAGCGCCAGGTGGCGCAGGAGTATCTTGCCGGCGAGACATGGGCTCACCAAGCTCCCCGAGATCAGCCGGCGCGATGATTGCCGCAATGAGGGTGATGATCATGATCCGGTGATACGATTTGGGCTCGCTTCCGCGAGATATGCGGGAGGCCGAGGTCTCCTTTGGGTCAGTCGCGTCGAGGGCCAATCGCCCGACGGAAGATGTCATCGGGAAGCAGACGTAGGTCAAGCGCGAACGCCATCCACTGAGCCACGAAGATCGAAATCTTACCAGCGACCCGTCGTGACGACGCGATACCTCAACGAGCGGACGTGGTCGGTGACGGCCTACCTGTCGCCGAGCCTGGATCGGTCGAGGTCCGCTTTTGTATAGCCGGGACGATGGGCAGGGGGTCGGACTCGGAGTCGACACTCGCACTGATCTGAAACCTTCCGTCGGTCGGCAGACGCGACGTGCCACGTGCGGACTCATGCAGCGCAGCAAGCGACGTGCACTGGTTGCCTTTCCACGGCCGCTGATCGACGTTCCAGGCCATTGATGATGCTCAATCTGGTGGGTCATTCTTCGACGCCGATCCACAATCTGACCTCATTTCGGTGCAGGGAGCGGTGGACTAGGCGTCCCGGATTTGAACCCCTCAAGGGTCCAGTCGTAGACCGAAACGCTGGTACGAATGGCCCCAAGTCGCGGTGCGCTCAAGTCTAAGATCACCACAATCACCGCCGTCCACACGGCGGTCAGTACCGTGGCAAGGACATAGGTTTTTTGCTGTTCAGTCCAAGCTGGTAGCCTAGTGCGCCCATCGAGATCAGCGCCATCCCGATCAACAGCCAGAACAACGGGGGCGGGAATTTGCTCTCATGGGCGAAGCGCGCGGCTGTGCTCATGTCGAACATGTTATTGAGTGCAGTCATGAGCGAGACAACGACGGGGTCTGTGCGTTCGCGAGCGACAGCGGAAACATGTCCCCAAATCTCGGTCCGCAGGCCCGACGTGCGCGTGTTGATCGCTTCGATGATCGACGTCTCACGGGGGGCTTGCACATATTCCTTCCGTGCTTGACCGTAGTCCGCAATTAACCGAGCAATCTCATGCCCCCGGGGATGGGTGATTGCCTTGGCTCGTAGCCAAGCCGTCCCAATGGCATTGGCCTCATTCAATATCCCTTGCCGGCGCTCGTTGAAACGTGCGCTGCCAAAGGAAAGCGTGAGGGCCAGAACAAAGGCGAGCAACCCGAGCAATCCGCCGACGACCGACCGACGCCCTCGACTTGACTTGGCGCTTTGCTTGCCAAGCGCCCCCGTCCTAGCGAGTAGCCGATTTCATGCGCGACAATCTGGCTTAGAAACAAAAGGAAGCCAAATGCCAGCAAGCTCCATGCCGCGATTTCTGCAAGAAACTCCATGAGATCGGCTCCGTACTTGGCGAGGCAAACAAGGATATTCGGATCGAGTTCACGGATGCGTGCTTCCGACCACCGGTCTCGACCTGGATCGGCTGTTCCCGCAGGTGCACCTCGGGCGGGGGCCCGGCGCCGGCCCCGGTGCCAGGCGCGCCGTTGCGATGGGCCGGCATTTGAAACCCTTCCCGCATCCGGACTCGTGCACCGCAGCAGGAACAACGGCGCGAGCTGGCTTCACGGTATAAGCTGCTGCCGCAAGGCCTCCGCGACGGCTTGGGTTCGGCTGCGAGCGCCGAGCTTGATCTGCGCTTTTTTCAGGTGGCTGCGGATTGTCTCCTCGCCAAGACCGAGTGCTTTGGCGACCTCGCGGGTTTGCGCCCCGGTCGAGACCAATCGCAGAACGGCCAGCTCCCGAGGCGTCAAGTGAGCGTGCTGCGCAAATATGCTCGGATCACGATCAACAAGTTGCTCCAGGCGGAGTGCCGCAAAGCTGGCGGCGGCGAGAATCATGATCCTCAGCGGTTGCGTCACGATGTTGGAAAGCTCTTTGCTCGACCAGAAAGCCACGACCCAACGACCGCCAACTGGACAAGTCAGTCCATCACGCATCCCATGCTTGCGAGCCAAGTCGTACGTCCAGGTGTCAACTCCAATTGGTTGGTGCATCCGCCTAACCTCAGTCCACGTATGCATAGCCATACTGGTCGCGGCCAAGTACAGCATTGGACGGAATTTGCCTCGCGTGAGAGCGTCATGTTCTTCCCACCAACCCTCAGGAATACTCTTGTGAACGAAGGCCGATTTTCCGAGCTGGACGGCCCCCCAATCTCCAGACTTTGTGGGGAACCGCGCTGCGCCCAGGACCGACAGCGGCAGGTGCCGTGTCGTGATGGCATGTAGTTCGTTCAGTACGTCGTCAGGGGACCGTAGCTCATCGACATCATTCGCGTAGCCGATGAGTTTGGTCTGCAAGTCCGCAAACGCGGCTTGTCCACCAGGGGTGACAAATTTCAGGACGGCCATTCTGTTCTCCCTAAGTGCGTCGCCACACGACACATAGGGATCAGCATCAATGGCGGTGCCATCCGTGCAATTACCCAATCGTGGGGAGTGAATTCAGGGAACCAACGCGTTACGCATAGCCCGCGCTGCCACCGCAATCACGCGCTTCGTGTCTGGCGGCCCGCCGTCGAGGACGTCAGTCTGCCGGCTGAGTTTCAGACACGCTTCGTTCCGAAGGCTGTCGCCTCCCTCGCAGCGGGCTCGCGGTTAGCTTTGTTGCGTCGGATGGCCCAGCCCAACGGTCGAATTGGGTCATGGGCGGGCATCGTATCGGCGCTCTCGGCACGTCTCTTGTACCCCCGGATAGCTGTCGAAGTTGTTGCGCTGCCGAAGTCTTCAGCCCTGTGCCAAAAGGAGACGCAGGAGTTTATCAGACTTCGGTCACCCACGCGAACGCTGACCCTTGCGCTATACGCGTCCGAGCCCGGCAATATGGGATCGTGGCAGCAAGCACAAGAAGCTTGTCCCTCGCCGCAATTATCGACACTTGGTGCCGGCTCTTGGTTGCCTGGATACCGTCCATATCCCCGCGGGTGCTCTCAAGCCCGGCAAGCTTCGGCGGATCACTACTCCGCCAGCTTCACCAACGGCTTGCCCTTCTCGACAATAAAGACGACCATCACTTTGGCGGACTTGCTCCCGACCGCGCCTTCGGCGTGAATTGCGCTGTGAGGCACCTCGAAGGAATCGCCGACTTTGTAAACTTTCTCCGGCTGGCCGTCGACGTGATACCAGAATTCGCCCTCTGTCACATATACGAGCAGGGGGCCCGGATGGGAATAACGTCCCGCCTTGTGGCCCGCAACCAGTTCCGTAATGCCGAACACGACTTCGTAGTTCGATCCCGGTACGTCGACCTTGCCCAATGGGGTGCGTTTGATTGGCGACGGCTGCAACGGTGCCTGCTGGGCATAGGCGAGGCCGGCAAGTGAGAGGGCGGCCACCGAACCGACGAGCAGCGATTTTTTGAACATCGAACTCTCCACTGGATAGCAGTCCTCGGATGCCCCGAGGTCTGCCTGTTGTGCCGACGCCTGTAGCTGAGCACCGGCTCGATTTTTCAGGGTCTCGGAGACCACTCTCCACTGGTCAGAAAGTGCTTCCGACTGTTGGGTAGTTTGTCAGTCAAACGTGGACGCGATGAATCAGCCAGGCGTATTAGTACTGAAGTTGCGGCAATGCCTGCCGCTCACAGCAACTCGTTGCGTACCAGGGGATTTCAGCACGGCGCATGGCTTGCGAGGGAGTGCTTCGGAGCTAGTTCTGAAGTATTATTGCACCGGCCCAGGGACGAGGCGGTTGCATGAAAATTCTGGTCGTCGACGATCACGTGCTGATCCGCGAGGCGTTGCGAGGCGTCCTCAGGGAGCTCAAGGGCGATGCCGCGGTCGTCATTGAGGCGGCGGATTCGCGCCAGGCGATGCGCCAGATCGAGCAGAATCGCGACGTGAAGTTGATCCTGCTCGATCTAGCCTTGCCGGACCGGGACGGCTTCGAAATGCTAAGCGAGTTGGGCGTGCGCTACCCGACCATTTCGGTTGTCGTGCTTTCCGGCTACCACGACCGCGACAGGGTGAGGAAAGCCCTTGATCTCGGCGCGCTCGGCTTCATACCGAAATCAGCGCAGCGTGAGGTCATGCTCAGCGCCTTCAACCTCATCTTCGCGGGCGGCATCTACATTCCGCCAGATATTCTCGGTCGTCACGAGCTCGGCAACAGGGGAACAAGCGGAGCCCACGCCCCTGAACCGACAGGTCATTGGCTCCGAGCTTGGTCTGACGGCACGTCAGATCGAAGTGCTCGCCCTGATGATGCAGGGCAAGAGCAACAAGGCAATCTGTCGTGCGCTTGAGCTCGCCGAGCCGACGGTGAAGATTCACGTTTCCGCGATCCTCAAGGCCCTAAAGGTAACCAACCGCACCGAGGCGGTCATCGCGGCCGGGGCACTGGGTTTCGGCCCCCAGCAGGACCTCGAATAGATTAGGGTCTCGGCGTCAGCGAGGTTTGGCCCGCGAAATCGTGGGCTTTCAAGAGCCTATGCAGCGTCGTTCGCAGCTCCATTGGCAGCACCGGCTTGTGCACCAACTGGTAACCGCGCGCGCTGGCCTCGCGAAGGAGCTCAGGCCGGGTGTCGCCGCTGATGAGGAAAGCCGGAATTGGAGCGCCGAGCGCGTCGCGCAGTCGCTCGATGGCCTCGACGCCGGTCCTCCCGTTTGCCAATCGGTAATCTGAAATGATCAAATCGGCCGGCCCGCGCTCTTGAGCCAACTGCGAGAGCACGGCGGTGTCCGATGCACCGGCCACGACACGACAGCCCCAGGTTTGCAGCAAGCCTCGCATGCCATCGAGAGCAAGTGCGTCGTCATCGATCACCACCACTAGCCTGCCCCTCGCCGGATCGGTGACCATCGCCGGTGGCTCTACAGCCCCCGCTGTCGCGCGCTGAGAACAGACCAACGGGACTAACATGGAAAAGCGCGAACCCTTTCCCAAGCGCGAGGCCAACTCGACCGGATGTTCGAGAAGCCGGCCCAAGCGGTCAACGATCGAGAGGCCAAGTCCGAGCCCGGGGCGACGATCAGGTCCTCCGAGCTGGTAGAACTCGCCGAAGATATGCTGCCGCTGATCCTGCGGAATGCCGGGTCCGCTGTCGCATACGTCTATGCGTAGCCGATTGCCGCGACGGCGGCAGCCAATCACGACACCGCCGCGCGCCGTGTAGCGCACCGCGTTGGATGCCAAGTTCAGCACGATCCGTTCGAGCAGTATGAAATCGCTGCGCACCCAGGCGCTGCTCGGTACTACCCCCAGGCGCAATCCCTTCTCCCGCGCGACATTGGCAAAGGTGCTTTCTATCCGCTTGAGCAGGCGCTCGATCGGAAACTCGCTGAGATTCGGCTCAAGCACGCCCGCCTCGAGCCGGGACATATCCAGTAGCGCCTCGAACAACTCGTTCATCGCGCCTACGGCGGCGTCAACTCGCACGACGAGTCGAACTCCTTTCTGTCGGATCCAACTCATCACGCAGTTGAGCAACGAACAGGTTCAATGCATGCAGGGGCTGGCGCAGATCGTGGCTCGCCGCGGCCAGAAACCGCGATTTGGCTCGGTTGGCGATCTCCAGCTGCCGGCTCTTCTCCTGAAGTTCATCAAACAATCGTGCATTCTCGATTGCGATCACCGCCTGGTCGGCAAAGGTAGCGACGAGTTCAATTTGCTCGTCGTCAAACGGGCGCACAGTGGTCCTGCTCACCAGGATCACACCGATCAGGTTGCCCTCGCGCAGAAGGGGCACGCCAAGATGCGTGCGAAACCCGCCCAATGTCTGGGCTTCGCGCAAGGTGTAGTCCGGGTCGGCAAGCACATCGTGGATCTGGACGGGCTTGCCTTCCAGTTGGATGCGCCCAACGACGCTCCCTCGGCCCGGCGGAAACGTTATGGTCTTTACGTATTCAATGTACTCGGGCGGGAAGCCGTAGCTCGCGGCGCAATAGTAACCTACGTTTTTCGGGCGGAGGATCTGAGCCTTGTCCGCGTGGCAAAGCCGCGCCGCCAACTCGACGAGCGTATCAAGCACTATCTGGAGTTCAAAGGTCGAGCGGCTGATGATCTTGAGCACATCTGCGGTGGTGGCCTGCTGCTCCAGCGCGTCGCTCAGCTGGCGCGTAAGGGCAGCTACCTGCTTTTCCAGCTCAGCATGGGATTGCCGCGGTCGGTCTTGAGCTGAGGAGCCGGCCATATCGACCTCTGTGAGCCACCGCCAAGAGATGCCGAACCCTACATCCGACTGGGCATCCGCGGCAAAAGCAAGGGTTAGGTTCTGGAAAGCGGACGCTGGAAGCGCCAATGTCTCAATTGGGTCAAGAGCGTCGAGCGGCAACCATCTTGCGGAACAATTAGTTGGGCACCTGACGTGAAATCAGACGCTTGCGTCTGCCGAGCAACCGCCTGCTGCCCTGTCTCTCAACCAAGGAGACAAACTCTGGCGAAGGGCGGGTGAGCGCGGTCGCTGTACCCCACACAGCGGACGTGATCGGCGACACCGGGACCATCGCCGTTTGCGTTCGGGCAAAGGTCGGCTCTTGTATAGGCGCGTTGATCGCCGTGGAGGCCGCCGTGTTCGGGCCGAACTACGCACTCGGCATGTTCTTTGTCGGCAGCGGCTTTTCGGTCCGTCCTACCTCAGAAGCGGACACTATCGGCGATGCCTCTCGCTGAGCGCATACGATAACTGGGCTTCGCAGTCGTGGATTGTGCGGGTGCAGCATCACGCCGACACTGGCTGTCGGCGACTCGACGCTGTGCCACTCGTCTAGGCTCTTCCCCCACCGCGACTGAAGAACGAGCTGATCTCGTTGACGTAGCCCATGAACGACGGGAGATGCCGCTCGTCGTCGGGATAGGCCGCCAGTGGCATGTAGCGCACAACCGTTTCTGGATTGATCGCCGGATCCTCAAGGAGGGCTGGACCCTCGAGGCCGTCAAAGACGGGCTGATCTTCCAGTTGGGGGTGCACGCGCCTACACGTCCCGCGCCCACCATTTCGAAGCCAGGGTTTAGGTGTTCGGCCGCTGTATGTGAAACCGCGACTCTGCATCGCAGCAATCAGCGCATCTTCGTCGCTGAAGGTAAGACCAGTCCAGTCGGTGCCATTCCAGGCTCCGCGGTTCTCCACGAAGATCCACTTCATCGGCTTTCTCTCCTGAGCTTGGCCTCGATCTCGTCGAGCCCCTTCTCGAACAGCTCGACAAACGACACGTTGAGCGCCGCGGCCAGGCGGTCGACCTGCTGGCGGCGCTCGGGCGAGAAGCGCACCGTCATGGCGACTGTGCGGTTGACGCGCCGCCGGCGGCGGCCGTCCGCCCAGCCCCGGCTCGCCGCGTCGGCCTCCCGCTCAGTCCTTGCGTCGCGCGCGCTTCGCTTGAGAGCGTCGATGTCCAGCTTGCCGCTCATCGGCTTTCCTCATGACTGCGAGAATGGCGTTCCACAACACTGCGATCTCGGCCGCGGCGTCCTTGTTCACCTCGACGCCGGCCCGCGCTTCCGCCCCGGCCCAGGCGTAATCGGCGCGCTGGGCGATCTGCACGATGGGGTGCGAGGAGAGCAGCGCCAGTCGCTTGCACGTGCCTTCGATCAGGCCGGGGCCCACGCGCCGGTCGACGCGGTTGAGCACGAAGAGCAGCCGGTCGCGCTTGCGGTGCGTCTCGATCATCTCCAGGACCGGGTCCTGGGCCAGCAGGTCCATGGGGCTCGGCTGCAGCGGCACCACCACCACGTCGGCGTTGGCGATGGCGTCGCGCATGATGTTGACGCCGCTGCCGGGGGTATCGACCAGCAGGAAGTCGCGGTCATAGCCCGTCTGCATCAGCACCTCGACCGCGCTGGAGACGGTTGCGGCGTTCTCCAGGATCATCGGATTGTCGGTCTTGAGCTCGGGCATCTCGCGCCGGCGGGCGCACAGGTCGAGGAGGCTGCGCTGCGGGTCGAGGTCGGCGAGCAGCACGCCTTGCGCCTTTGCGGCGTGGATCGCCGCGTTGAAGGCGAGCGTCGTCTTGCCGACGCCGCCCTTCGACGAGGCAAAGGTGATCACCTTCATCATGGACTGCGGTCCCCGTTGCGGTCCGCACATTCGCATTGTGGCAGGCAATGGTCAATCACAATGATTGCCACCGTAGCAATCTAGAGGTTGCCACTGGACTCCTCGTCTGGCATGGTGCGCGGCCATCGCGACAGGGAGGGCAGGTATGGTTGCGGGACTTGGCAGGCTGACAACTGCGGGAGTTGGGCTCGTGCTCTGTGCGGCACCCCTCGCCGCGCTCAACGTGTGGCCGAGACTGTCGCAGATGTGGGCGCAGGGTGCCGCAAGCGGCAACGACGTGGGCATCGTCCTCCTCGTGGTGGTCGCCGCGCTCCTGATGGCGGCTGTGCCCTTCGCCATGGAGAAGGCCGGGAATTGGGGCTTCTGGCTGGTTTGCCTCGCCTTCGGCATCGGACTCGCGACTCTCAACTACACGCTTGCGGTAGGCTCGATCGGCAAGGTGCGGGACTTGCACGCCGGGTCGGCGCGGGAGTTGGTCCACAAGGCGGCAAGCCTCAACTCCCGCATCGAGCGCGCGCGCAAGTCCCGCAGCCAGCTCCCGCAGTTCGCGTGGGTCTCCGCCGCGGGTGCCGCAGCGGCCAAGCGCGCGGCAGACGCGGCGGCGACCTCGCGCGAGGAGGAGTGCACCAGGCGCGGCAAGGCGGCCACGCTCTGCCGGGACCGCGAGGCCGACGAGCGCGCAGCGATTGCGGCCCTGGCGACGGCGGAGAGCAATCGCGCGCTCACCCAGCAGGCCGAGCAGCTCGACAGCGAGATCCGGCGCCTCGAGCAGGAGCTTGCGGCGCTGGGTGCCATTCCCGAGAACGTGGACGCCCAGGCGGCCCGGCTGGCGAAGGTGGCCGGCCGGTTCGTGGATCTCGGCGACAACCCTATTGAGGCCGTGGCCGATACCGTCATCAGCGCCATGTCGGTGTTCGCCGAGCTGATCGGGCTCCTGGGCCCGCGCATCATCGTCACCGCCATGGCCCGCAAGGATGCGCCGCCGGCGCCCCGGCGGTCATGGCACTGGCCGCCCTGGTCGCGGCGCTGGGGCAGGAAGGGCGGCGCAGCGCCTGGGGCACCCGCGATTGCGGCCGTTGCCGAGGCTCCCGCAACTCCCGCGCCGGCCAGGAAGTCCCGGAGGGGGAAGGGCACGGGACCGCGGGAGGTTGGCGACGTGCGGGAGTGGAAGGCCACCCGGACGGTGGCGCGGCCGGACGGGAAGGTGAAGCCGGGCGACGCCTACGCGGCCTATCGGGGCTGGTGCGCCGAGACAGGCCGCGAGCCGGTGAGCCTGACGGCGTTCGGCACCACCATGAAGGGCGCGCTCGGCGTGGTCTACGAGGAGCGGAGCAAGCGGGGCTTCTACTTGGGTCTTGGGCTCGTCTCGGTGCCCAGGTTGGTGCCCGCTGCGTAGGACTGCCCAGCGTGCGCGCTGGCGGCCGAGCGCGACCCCGCCGGTATCCTGGAAGCCTCCGGCGCCTCCCGGCCGTCTACGGCCCCTCTACGGCCCCGCGCTGGGTTGCATAGCGTCCCATAAGGGATGGTTGCGGTCGCTCACTTCTCGTTCCTCCGACAACGGACGCGATCACTGGAGCGGCTCGCCGCGTGCCCAGCGATTGCCACCGGAATTGCCACCGGACGGGCGCACACCGGACAACCCCGGCCGGACGAGACGGCACGATGCGGCGGCAACACTCGCGCAGAAGATGACGGTGCGACACCGGCCGGCACGGGTCGGCATGATCATGTGCGGCTTACAAAACCGCTGCTCTACCGCTGAGCTAAGCCGGCATTTCCACGTAAGATCAACTATTTAGAACTCTTGGCGTTACTCGTAACCCTGGCTTGAGTGACACCTGAGGAACGGTCAGCACGAGAACGGCTCATATTGAGCGTCCCGGCACTCCCACCAACTGTCCTGCTTCTCGTCCAGCGCATTGATGATCTGACCATCCCGATCGCCGTCACGGTGTTACCTACCTGATGGGCCAAACCTGTTCTTGGCATTCGCCATGCGGCGCACCGTCCAGCCAAAACCATAGCGCGTGTCAACAGTCAATGGTGTGCAACCTTGAGCGCGACTCGCTCAGCCCCGCTTTCGATTTCTGCGAAAATTGCGATTTCTTCGATTGCGCGCTAGGCTGCCTCGACAGAAAGAATAGGAGGCCTCATGGGCCACATGTCATCATCGCTGAAAGGTCCGATCCTGCCGTCCGAGGCAGAAGCCAGGATGGCGGCCGAGCTCGCCCGCAAGATTGCGGCCCGCCTCGGTGAGGGGGCGACCTTGAAGCTCCAGCTGGAAGGCAAGAAGGGCGAAGCCGGGCCACTGCCGCCCATCGCTGCGCGCCTTGTGCTCGATCTGCTTGAGGAGCTTGCGCGCGGCAACGCAGTGACAGTCAATGCCATCGAGGCCGAGATCACCACGCAGCGAGCCGCCGATCTTCTCAACATCTCCCGGCCCTCGCTGATCCAGCTTCTGGACGAGGGCAAGCTGCCTTACCGACGCATCGGCACCCACCGGCGTATCCCGCTCGAAGCCGTCTTGGCCTACAAGGCCGAGGCCTACGCCAAGCGCAAGGCCGCCCTCGACGAGATGTCGGCCCTCCACCGGGAACTTGGGCTCGAGTGACCGGCGAACAGCCCCTGACGGCGTTCCTCTACGCCAACGCGCTTCTATCCGGGGCGAGCTCCGCAACCTGCTGATGCGGCTCGCACTGGCCGAGGCCCATCGCCCCCTCCGGTCCCATCGCGTGCAGAAGGAGTGGACCGAGGCCCTCGCCCGCCAGCACCACGTCCGGCCTTGATGCGCTGAGCCGCCAGCACAAGCTGATCGATCACCGGCGGCGGTCGCCCCGAGGGCAGCGGCTTCAAGTGGGTCAACACCGGCCTGGGCAACGTCAAGAGTGCGATCACGGGCACACTGCGCTCCTGCGATCCGCAGCGCGCGCCCCGTTATCTCGCGGCCTTCGAGTGGCGCCACAATCGCCGCTTCGAGTTGAAAGAGAACCTCGGTCGGCTCGCCCGGGTCGCTGCCGCGATAAAACCGCAGCCCCGTCATTCGATCATCGCGATCCGACCATATCGGGCGGATCAGTCGGGGTAATCAGGTCGCCTTATCGAAGTGGTCAACGACGGCCACGGCCTGTATCGCCGCCTTGACGCCCCTTTGGCGGCCTCGATGTCGAGGGCTATTCTCGATCGTGTGATCCTGGCCCTCGACGGGCGCCCCGTCGAATGGCGGATAGGGTGGTGCAATCTCGCTGGCAAGCACTATCATGCCCAGATCGCCTGATAAGGATAGTTCTGGTCAACTGCCATGAGGGGGCCGCCGGCGCTTACACCGGCCGCCTGTGTGCTATGCCCAATGGGAGATCCATTCTGCGGCTGATCGACGCCGTGCTGAAGGAAACCCAACGACAAGCACGTGGAACCGAGGCACGAAGGCTTATCCAGCACGCAATCCAGCGAGTTGCGGCAATCTCGGCAGCTCAAGGCCTGCTCCAGGACCCTGATGGGGTAACCAGGATCAATGGCTGGGATCTCCTCACTGCCATCTGCTTGATCGTGCCGCTGCCGATGCAGGACAGGGTCGAGCTGCTTTGCGAAAGTAGTGCCGGCGACCTCGCGAGCGAAACGGCCATGCCGCTGGGTCTCATTGCCAAAGAGTTGATCGCGAATGCGGCTAAGCACGGGCTGGCGGGCCGATCAAAGGTCACCGTTCGCATTGGAATGCGAAGGGAAGGCAGCGGCTACTTCTTCACGGTCGAAGACGACGGCCCAGGGTTTGTGCTCAAGCCGGACCATGCGCGATCGCTCGGGCTTGGGCTAGTGATAACGTTGACTCGGCAGCTGAACGGCACTTTTGAGGTGGAGCGTGGCCCGGGCGCCCGCTGCATTGTGCGTTTCCCTGACCCGCGCACACTGAATTGACATGCCACCGCCTGCGCGGTTACTTCTGGAGGAGGCCCCTTTGCCAATGTCGCACCTCAGGGAGACGGTGAAGCCGGGAGATTTGCGGGGTGTGCGTGTCCTGGTCGTGGAGGATCAGTGGCACGTCGCCAACGCGCTGAGATCGCTCCTCGAGGTTGAGGGCATGGAGGTGAGCGGGCCAGCCGGCAAAACCTCCGACGCCCACCGGCTGGCCGACGAGCGCAAGCCCGAGCTGGCGGTCGTCGACATCAATCTCAAGGGCGAGACGGCTTACTCCCTCATCGATGACCTGCACGATCGCGGGGTTCGCGTCGTGGTGATCTCCGGCTATGCGGTGCTGCCACGATTGTCGGCAAAGGTGGCTGCCGTTTTGCAGAAACCCTTCAATGGACCGGAGTTACTGGCATCATTGCGCCGCGCACTTCTGTAGGCGCTGCCGGCCGGCTTTAGGACTATTCTTCAACCTCGCCCAAACTGCGGAAGTTGGGCTAGCCAGTCACCGCTGGTAAGTTGGGAGAGCGGAATGTCGAGCCGGCACCGGACGCCCTCGGCGGCGAACGCCACGTCAACCTTGCCATCGAGCTCGTAGGGCAGGAGACCGCGAATGACCTCCATTCCATAGCCACATCGGCCTGGAGCTCGGACGGTTGGGCCGCCAGTTTCCTGCCATTCGACGCATAGCCGAGCATCCGCATCGCCGCTCTGCAACCGATACCAGCCGACGGCAACCCGGCCGTTAGGGGTGGAAAGCGCGCCGTGTTTTGCCGCGTTGGTCGCCAACTCGTGTAGCACCATTGAGACCGCCTGAGCGGCTTCCGCCTTCAGTGCTATGTCCGGACCGTCGATTTCGGTGTTGTCGTGGGTTGCGTAAGGCGCGAGTTCACGGCGCGCAAGGTCGGAAAGCAGTATGCCCTTCCACTGCTGACTGCTCAAGAGCTGATGCGTTGCCGCCATGGACTGAATTCGGCCGTCGAGCGCGGCCACGAATTCAGCCACAGAGCCACCTGCATCCTGCGTACGCGACGTGACAGCGCTGACAGTTGCAAGCACGTTCTTGACGCGATGATCGAGCTCGGCAACCATCATGCGCAGATGCTCTTCGGCCAGCTTGCGCTCGGTGATGTCAATGCTGACGCCAACCACGCGTTGCGGCCGCCCATCGCCACTGTACGAAATGAAACTGCGCGACTCGATCCAGCGGACCTCGCCGGTAGAGCGGACGATTCGGTATTCGAAGCCATACTCGCTTCGCCCGTTGCTGAAGGCTTGGCTGCGGAGTGTCTCCAGTCGAGGCAGATCCTCTCGGTGCACTCGGGCTTTCCATGCGCTGCGCGTAGTCGACCTGGTTCCCTCGGGCAAACCATGCAGAGCAGCGTAGCCCTCCTCCACTTGCATTACATCCGGGTCGACGTCGTAGGCGTAGCTGCCGACGAGGGCTGCCTTGCCGGCCAGTGCCAGCTGCAAATTGCGTTCGGCCAGGGCGCGCTCGGCCCTTTCGCGTTCACTGATATCGAGGGTCATGTTCACGACACCGACAATCGCGCCGGTCTCGTCGCGCAGTGGGGTTGGATAAGGGGCTATCGGGATGCGAATGCCGTCCTTGCGCTCGATGATCGCTTCTTGTCCCCGCGCGATTCGGCCTTGTTTCAGTGCGATCTCGGTTGGACAGTCTGCCAAGGTCATCGGCGAGCCGTCGGCATGATAGAACTTTCCCAAGTCACTCCACTTGTCCCTTCCTAGCGCGGGTCCCAATCCCCACAGATCGATGGCACCCTGGTTGCAATAGGTTATGTGCCCTTCTGCATCCGTCACGTAGATCGCTGCTGGCAACGCGCCAAGGAGCTCGCGCAGCTTGCGCTCACTCTCCTGCAGCCTGTCCTCTCCCCGCTTTCGCTCTGTGATATCGATGTGGACGCCAACCAGGCGCGTTGGATGTCCGTCGCCGTCGTAGGAAACGAGGCCGCGCGACTCGATCCACTGCACTTTGGCGCCTGGACCAGCAATGCGATACTCGACGTTAAGCTCGCGGCGTCGCTCGGCGAAAACTCGGCTGCGCAGGGCGTCAAGGCGCGCGAGATCGTCAGGAAACACATGGGCTCGCCATTCCGCGCGGGGATACTCTTCAGTTCCCTCCGCCAGGCTGTGAATGGCCGCATAGCCCGGTGAAACCTGGACCCGCTCTGTGGCGTAGTCGACTGCGAAGCTGCCTACGCGGGCTGCTTTCCCTGCGAGTCCGAGTTGAGCCTCGCGCTCGGCCAGCGCCAGCTCCGTCTTCTTGCGCTCGGTTATGTCGTGGGTGACACCGCGCGCGCGTACTGGCCGGCCATGCGCATCGCGCTCGATGGAGCCCTCCGCCGTGACCCAGCACAGACCCTCGGAGTTGAGGCGGAATTCCAGTCGGTACGTGGCAGCCGTGCTGACGGCTGTCCAGAATTGCGCCATCACGCTGTCGCGGTCCTCCGGGTGGATGGTCTCGACCATTGCCGCAAAGTCGCGCGGGAACGAGCCTGCCGGTCGATGCAGAAGGCGCGCAATGGGCCCCGCCGAATGCACGGTGCCACGGATCAAGTCCGCGTCCCAGGTGATGACATTGGCCGCATCCAGGACCGATCGCAGCCGGGTGTTGCTTCTGCCAAGCGCCGCTTCACTGCGCCGCCGCTCGGAAAAGAGCGCAGCAAGAGAAAGCGCAGCCAACGTGGCCCCCAGCATGGCCATCTGGGCAGCGATGACGCGGATGGCGATTGGCTGAGTGGGGTCGCCGTAGCGGCCGACTTCATAGGTTGTCGTCCACACGATTGCGGCAGCAATGGTGAAGACGGCAGCGGCGGCGAATACCGACCGGCAGCGGTATCCGAGCCAGAGCAGCAACGGGAACAGGAGGGCAGCAGGCCCGACCTGCGACCAGGGTCCCGACAGGATGGCCAAAAGAATGCCGATCGTAGCCGTCACAACAACGACCGCAACGGTGCCCTCCAGGAGCTCGCGCCACGATGGCGCATTGCGGACCGCGGCGGCGACTCCGATCAGCAGCGGCGCAACCGTCACGATGCCGAGAGCATCGGACGTGAACCAGACCTTCCAGATGTCGAGAAATGACGCCGTCGAGGGGCCGAACAGCGTCATTGCGCCCGAGGCACCGACGGCAGCTGTCGCCGTCGCGACTGCAGCAGCAGCGAAGAAACCCAGCACACGGCGCAGGCTTTCCAGATCGAAGGCAGGACCGAACCAGCGCTCGATCAGCCACACCACAATGAGGGCCTCGCCTGCATTGCATAGACCAAAGGTCAGGGCGCCCCAGACGTTCCGGTCAGCCGTGAGATTGGCTGCGAGAGTTGCTGCGATCACGCCTGCGGCAACCGGCGCACGCGCGCATGGCCCGACCGCGATCAGAATCCCCACAGCGATGCCCGAGGCAGGCCAGAACACAGCCACGCGCTCCGCGGACGTGAGGAGCGCCAGTCCCAGCTGGGCGGTCAGGAAATATGCAAGGCCGACGGCAATGGAAGAGCTAACCCGACTACCCCAGAGCTTGATCCCTGCAGCGGAGCTGTGAAACTGGGCCTGCTTTTTAACCTTGAGCAGCATCTCGCCCTCCCCACTGCGCCGGCTGCCGCGGATTCCGCTCGGGACCTTACTGCCTCACGTGTTCGCGTGCCAAGTGCGGGCAGCAACACGGCTGACGAAGGTTAATACGGCTCTTTGAAGAAGCTCGGGGTTGCGAGCGGGTGGTCTGGTCTGAGCTTGGCGCCGAAGGTGCTCACATCATGGCTTGCTCGATCCTGTCGATGCGGCGGTGGAACACGTTCACGATCGACCACAGCAGCGTGTGCAGATCAGGCTCCAGACGAGTATCGGACAGCGCCGCAACCAGTGCGTCGAACATGTCGGCGAGGGCACCCTGGAGCCTGGCGGGCTCAGGCAGCGGACGCGGGTCGGCCCCATCGTCATAGGGGCGACGCTCATAGAGAGCGAGCTCTTCCAAGAGATGAGCGGTTGGGGACATGGGTTGGGCAACCTCGGCATCGTCGATGAGCGGTCGAGTGTCATGGGTTCTGCTCCTCGTGGGTGCGAGGCCGCGCCCATGCGCGGCCTTCTGGCGATCTCCAAGCCGGGAGCGGATGAGGCCCGCACCCAAAGGCGAAGCCTGCAGGGCCGGAGCGCAGCGGAGGACGGCGAGCACGGCTTTCTTGGCTCGCGGGGAAATGGCGGCACACCAAGCGGCGCAGCCGCGCCGGGGTGGCGCCAGGGGAAGAAAGCCGCACGCAGCCGTTGCGGGCCTCAGCCGCTTCCGGCACCATCGCCAGTCTGAAGGCCGGGCGCGGCCGACCACGAGGACGGCCCCGACGCATGCAAGCCCGTCGTCGGCCTGGCCAAGGATGACGCCCGCGAAGTGGGAGAGGCTGAAAGCCGAAGCGCTCTATTCTTATCGCTCGGCGAAACAGCGTGACCCGAGGCGATTTACCGCCGCGTTAACTACGATCTGTCCTTGCGACCGATCCGCGCGGGGGGTTAGCGCCGTCGCCAGCGCAATTGAAATTCGTCCTGCCGATCTGGAACTTTGTGGGCTTTAGTTGAATTTGCCTATCAGCCCGCTGCCGCGTGCTAGCCCCTCACGCACAGGCTGCTCCGGAGAACTCCCATGGCTTCTGTCGATACCGATACCCCTCGCGAGCGCGGGGTCAGGGATGCACCCCATACAACGCCTGTTACCCCCGAGGAAGATGTCCGCACGATCATGATCAATCGTGTGAGTTGGGGTGCCGTATTCGCTGGCGCCACGCTGGCGCTGGCGGTGCAGCTGATCCTCAATCTCCTGGGGATCGGCGTTGGCGCGTCCACGTTGTCCCCCGCAACGGGGGAGGCTCCGTCTGCGACAAGCTTTTCTGTCGGCGCCGGGATATGGTGGGCGGTGTCTGGCATCATCGCCGCCTTTGTGGGCGGCTACACCGCTGGCCGCTTGGCTGGCCAGCCGAAAGAATCCTCAGGAGCCTGGCATGGCCTGACAGCCTGGGCTCTGGCGACGCTGGTCGTGTTCTATCTGCTTACCACGGCGATCGGGGGGATCGTAGGTGGTGCTTTCCAGACGTTGGGGACAGCGGCGTCGGGAACAACTCAGACGCTCGGTTCGATGGCGCAGACCGCCGTTCAAGCGACGGCGCCGGCGCTCTCCCGGACGGCTGAGCCATTCTCCGAGATTGAACGGTCAATCCGGAGTGCGACTGGCGGGTCCGATGCGACCTCGCTGAGGGATGCCGCCGTGTCTGCGGTGCGGGCCGCGCTGACGGGTGACCCTGGTCAGGCGCAAGACGCCCGTGAACGCGCTGCCCAGGCAATCGCGAAATCGCAAAACATCTCGATAGACGAGGCGCGTGCGCAGGCGACACGCTACGAGCAGCAATACCGGCAGATTGTCGAGCAAGCCAAGCAGCAGGCAGCCAGCGCCGCCGAGGCGGCCGCCACCGCGACTTCGCGCGGAGCGCTGTTCGGTGCCATCGCCCTCATCCTGGGTGCCATCGCCGCATGGTTTGGCGGCCGTCGGGGTGCCGTCGATCCGACCATCACCTCGCCAAGCCTGATGGCAACGCGGCGCCAAGCGTTGCACTAGGGATTCATCGATGTTTTGCTGGGCGATGAACCTGCGCTCGAGCCCGAGGAGCGCTTCTTTCAGCGCGTTCTCGCAAGCGATGCGACGGAAGCCGCGGATCAGGCAGAGACTGAGCTGAAGACCAAGTCCCTCTCGAGCTATTACGACTGCACCTCGCAGACGGACGTGGGGCCGACTAGCCTGACGTGGGCTCGAGACTCGGCTGAGAGCGCTTCATAATGTCGGATCGGAACTCCTTCAGACCGCTCGCGTTTCTCCAAGAGCTCCAGCCTCAAGGACGGTCGCCCCATGTATCACCACGTCAAGAAGCTCATGTACACGGTCCGCGTCGACGAGCCGGACCCGAAATTCGGCAACATGCTGCTGGAGCAGTTCGGGGGAGCCAATGGCGAGCTTGCGGCGGCAATGCAGTATTCCATTCAGGGCCTCAATTGCGAGGACCCGGCGCGCAAGGATCTTCTGATGGATATCGGCACCGAGGAGCTGAGCCACTTGGAGGTTGTTGGAACGCTCGCGCGCTTGCATTTGGCGCCCATGAAGTTCAAGCGCGACGCGGCCGAGGCCGACCCGCTGGTCGCCATCGCCGGCGGCGGCGGGGTCAATTTATTCAACTCCATGGGCAATGCCTGGACCGCCGACTACCTCAAGATCACCGGTGAGCTCGACGTGGATTTGAGGAGCAACATCGCGGCCGAGGCCCGCGCAAAGATCGTCTATGAGCGGTTGATTGATTTCTGCAGCGATGTTGGTACCAAGGACGCCCTGCAGTTCCTGATGACCCGCGAAATCACGCACATGAAGGCATTCGCGGCGGCGCTGGACAGCCTGGAGAAGCCGCGCTTTGCGGTAGGCAGGATTGCACCCTCGAAGCCGTTGGTCGATCAGTACTTCAACGATTCCACCGGCAACGGCGACATGGGCGAGATTGACACCCGCGGCCCCTGGAATCAGGGCGAGACCTGGCAAGTCCTGGACGCCCCGGCCTTCCAGGAGGCTCGCGGCATGTCGGGGAATGGCGAAATACGATCGGAGGCGTCGGATGCGTCCGACCCCGAAGCCATCCGCGAGCTGCTGATCGACCAGATGCGCGACCTGCTGCACGCCGAAAAGCAGCTCGTCAAGGCGTTGCCCAAGATGATCAAGGCCGCCCAATCCGAGAAGCTCGCCGCTCTCATCGAGCGGCATCTCGCCGAAACCGAGGAGCAGGTGACGCGGCTAACAGAGGGGTTGAAGCTTATGGAAGCTCCAGCGAGGGCGAAACCCTGCAAAGGCATGATGGGCCTTCTCGAGGAGGGCGAAGAGGTCATCAGCGAAAGCAAGGGCAAGGACCCGGCCGGCGCCGACCTCGCGCTCATTGGCGCGGCGCAGAAAGTCGAGCACTACGAGATGGCAGGCTACATGACCGCACGCAACCTTGCGCAGCAGCTGAAGCTCCCCGAGGTCGTCCAGTTGCTTCAGCTCTCCCTGGCCGAAGAGGAGAACGCGGATCAGCTCCTCAACCAGGTGGCGCGGCCGCTGATGTCCGCGGCCCGGATGCCTGCACACGTCGAGTAGGGGGCCGGTCGAGCGAGCCCGGTGCTCCCGCCCATGCTGGCCGGAAAAAAATTAGCTCGATCTGCGCATGATGATCGTCCTTGCGGATGCGGCGGCGCGCTGCCTCAGAAGGCCGCCTGGTGGACACGTCGACTCCGCCGGGGTATCGGCATGCGGGCTCTCGGGTCGCTGCTCGGCGGTGCCTCGAGCCCGATCGTCAAGGTCCCGGGATGGAGAGCAAGGGAATGCGCCAGGAGCTACGCGTCGCCGGCCTTGGGGAGCCGATCAGCCACTACACGGACGCGGTGCGGTTCGGCGATTTGCTGTTCATCTCGGGCCTCGCCGCGGTGGACAAGGACATGAACCTCGTCGGAGGCGACGATGCCGACGGGCAGACGCGCCAGATCTTCGAGAACATGAAGCTCGTGCTCGCCGCCGCGGGTGCGGACTTCGGCGACATCCTGAAGGTCACCGTCTATCTGACGGACATCAACGACCGCAGCGTCATCAACCCGGTGCGGGCGGAGTATTTCGGTTCGGCGCGGCCGGCCAGCACCCTCGTCGAGGTCAGCAAGCTGGCAATACCGGGGATGAAGGTCGAGATCGAGGCCGTGGTGGGCCTCAAGCAGAAGTAAGGCCGCCGGTCGTCGAGCTGCACCGCAGCGGGGCGCGGCGCTGGCGGCTCCGTCAGGGCGGCGTGCGGGCGGCCGGCGTGACCCGCTTGAGGAGCGCCACGACGATGCCGGCGAGCAGACCTCCGCCGGCGCCGCCGGCAACGCCCCACAGAAGGCCGGGGCCGATCGCCTCCGCGGCCTCCAGCATTGCGGCAAAGCCGGTGTGCGTGGTCGCCCATTTGACGATCAGGACCAGCAGGAAGGCGAACGGGACCGAGCTCACCAGCCCGGCACCAGCCCCGCAATAGGCAGCCGCCAGCGCCGCGGTGCGCCGGTCGGGAGCCTCCATGGCGAATATCCGCCCCACGATGGCGCCGCACAGCGCGGCGACACCGGCGACGGACGCGATGAATTGCTGCTCTGTCATCGGCCTCCTCGAGCCTGGGCGGGCCAGCCCGCACCCGCCCCCACCATAGGACCGGCCGGCGCCTCCCGGAAGCGGGCCCCCGCGAGCGCCGGTTGCATATGTGTATCGGAAGTTGGCGCCCAGGTCCCATTGCGCGGACATCGCGCCCAGGCGCCCTGGCGAGGCCGCAGAGCCCCCGCAGATTCGCCAAGTCCTTTGGCCCCCTGGCGGGCGATCGGGGCGCCACAGACGCACGCCGGGCCGGCCAGAGGCATTCCCGGAGGAGCGCCAGTCTCGGCCTCAGGCGAGCTCGCCAGTCTGCCGCAGAGCCTCGCCCAGCACCATGGCGGCTGCAACCGCGACGTTGAGGGAGCGAAGGCCTGCACGCATGGGGATGCGCAGGCGGGCATCGGCAACCTGGTGCACGGCCTCCGCCACACCGCCGCTCTCGCGTCCGAGGAGCAGGGTGTCGCCAGCGCGGAAGGCGAAGGTGGTATAGGCCAACTCGGCGCGTGTCGTAAGCAGGACGAGGCGCGAGCGGCGCTCACGGCGCACGGCCTCGAACGCGGCAAAGCTCGCGTGCCGCGCCATCTCCACGTGGGCCAGATAGTCGAGCCCGGCCCGCCGGAGCGCGCGGTCGGACAGGTCGAACCCGGCCGGTGCGATGATGTCGACGGGTACGCCGAGGCAGGCGCCCAGGCGCAGGAGGGTGCCGGTATTCTGCGCAATGTCGGGCTGGTAAAGGGCAAGCCGCATGTCAATGGCCGCATGTGAATGCAGGGGCAGGCCCCTCGCCTCCGCCGTTGGGGGCTTCGTGGGAGGGGTCGGATCCCTCGCCGCATCGCTGGAGCTGCAACTGCGATAGCAAACGCTGGAGGCGAGGGGCCCACCCCTTCGCGCGTGCGCCAAATTGCCCGCTCGGGCGCCTCCCGAACAGCCTTGTGCAACCATGATAGGAATGCAAAAAGATCGCGCGTCAATACGTCCTGTTGGGGGCCGGGGGCGGGTCATCGACAATCGCCCGGTTCCTCGAGGCAAGGCTTGGCGAAGCCATGGAACGTCCGCTGACAATCGAGGCGTGCGCAGACCTTGTGCCACCTTGGCGCGGTCGTGCGCTCCGCTGATCGACGCGCTCGGGCGAACCTATGCAAAGGGAGGCTGACTTGGCGTCGCATACTGCGGAAGACCCCAACCGGCGCGATTTCATCGTCATTGCGGCGCAGGCCTTTGCCGCCGTGGGCGCCGCCGTCGCCTTGTGGCCCTTCATCCACCAGATGAACCCGGATGCCTCCACGCAGGCGCTGGCCTCCATCGAGGTCGATCTCGCCCCGATCCAGAAAGGCCAGGCCATCACCGTCCTGTGGCGCGGCAAGCCGGTCTTCATCCGCAACCGCACCGACGAGGAGGTGAAGGCGGCCCGCGCGGCGAAGCTCGCCGACCTCAAGGACGGGCTCGCCCGCAACGCCGCGCTGCCGGAGAGAACCAAGGCCACCGACGAGGCGCGCACCAAGCCGGACAAGGAGAACTGGCTGGTGCTGGTCGGCATCTGCACCCACCTCGGATGCATCCCCAAGGGCCAGGCGCTGGCCGACAACAAGGGCGACTACGGCGGCTGGTTCTGCCCCTGCCACGGCTCGCATTACGACACCTCGGGGCGCATCCGCTTCGGACCGGCGCCGCGCAACCTCGAGGTGCCGCCCTACCAGTTCCTGCCCGACACTACCCTCGTCAAGATCGGTTGAGGAGCCCGTCATGGCTGCCCATGAATCGACCTTCCAGCCGACCAGCCGCGCCGGCAAGTGGCTCGACGAGCGACTGCCCCTGCCGCGCGTCGCGCACGGCCAGTTCGTGGACTTCCCCACGCCGCGCAACCTCAACTACCTGTGGACCACCGGCGGGCTCTTGACCTTCTTCCTCGGCGTGCAGATTGCCACCGGCATCGTGCTCGCCATGCACTACGTGCCGACCGCGGCCGAGGCCTTCAACAGCGTCGAGTCGATCCGCCGCGACGTGAACTACGGCTGGCTGCTGCGCAACATCCACGCCGTCGGCGGCTCGTTCTTCTTCATCGCCGCCTACATCCACATCGGCCGCGGGCTCTACTACGGCTCCTACAAGGCGCCGCGCGAGGTGCTGTGGATCCTGGGCGTCGTCCTCTTCCTCCTCATGATGGCCACCGCCTTCATGGGCTACTCGCTGCCCTGGGGGCAGATGAGCTTTTGGGCCGTCACCGTCATCACCAACCTGTTCTCCTCCATCGATGCCGTGATTCCGGGCCTCGGCACCCGCATCGTGGAGTGGCTGTGGGGCGGCTACTCGGTCTCCAGCGCCACGCTCACGCGCTTCTTTGCGCTCCACTACCTCCTGCCGTTCGTGATCGCCGGCGTGGTCGGCCTGCACATCTGGGCGCTGCACGTGGCGGGGCAGAACAACCCGACCGGGCTCGACATCAAGTCGGCGTCGGATGCCGTGCCGATGACGCCCTATGCCGTCATGAAGGACATCTTCGCGCTGTCGGTGTTCGTGCTCCTGTTCGCCTGGTTCGTGTTCTACCTGCCGGACTACCTCGGCCATTCCGACAACTACATCGAGGCCAATCCGCTCTCCACGCCGCCGCACATCGTGCCGGAATGGTACTTCCTGCCCTACTACGCCATCCTGCGCGCCATTCCTGACAAGCTGCTCGGCGTGATCGCGATGTTCTCCTCGGTCCTGCTGCTGCTCTTCGTGCCGTGGCTCGACACCTCGCGTGTGCGCTCCGCCAAGTACCGGCCGGTCTACAAATGGTTCTTCTGGCTGTTCGTGATCTCGGTGCTGGCGCTCGGCTACCTCGGCTCCAAGCCGCCCGAGGGGCAGTACGTCTGGTGGGCGCGGGCGTTCACCGCCTACTACTTCCTGCACCTCCTCGTGGTGCTGCCGATCGTCGGTGTGCTGGAGACCACCAGGCCGCTGCCACGCTCGATCACCGAGGCCGTGCTGGGCAAGACCGCCAAGGACTCCGTCAGCGCGGGAGGTGTGTCGTGAGGACGAGCGGAGGAGCGAAGGCGGGCGCGGCGGCCCTGATGCTGGCGGCGGCGCTGGGCGTTGGCACGGCCGCCCGGGCAGCCGACAACGGGCACGTCGACATCCCGCGCCAGAAATGGGCCTTCTCGGGCCTGCTCGGCACCTTCGACCAGGCGCAGCTGCAGCGCGGCTTCAAGGTCTACGTGGAGGCCTGCGCGCGCTGCCACGGCATCAAGCGCATCGCCTTCCGCAACCTGATGCAGCCGGGCGGCCCGGGCTTCTCCGAGGACCAGATCAAGTCGCTGGCCGAGACCTACAAGGTCGATGCCGTGCCCAACGAGCAGGGCAAGATCGTCAAGCGCGCCGCGATTCTGTCGGACCTCATGCCGCCGCCCTTCAAGAACGACAACGAGGCGAGGTCGGCGCAGCCCAGCGGCGCCCTGCCGCCCGACCTGTCGCTGATCGCACGCGCCCGTTCTGCGGAGAGCGACGCGCCGTTCTACCGCGTGCCCTTCAACATGCTGCGCGACATCGTCAGCGGCTATCAGGAAGGCGGTGCCGACTATGTCTACGCCTTCCTGACGGGCTTCAAGGCGCCGCCGGGCAAGGTGACGGTCCCCAAAGGCATGGCCTACAACGAAGCCTTCCCGAAGCCGCATCTCACGGGCATGCCCGACCCTTTCATCGCCGGCGACGGCCTCGTCAAGTACGACGATGGCACCGCAAGGACGGTCGACAACTACGCGCGCGACGTGACGGCGTTTCTGTCCTGGGCCGCCGACCCCAGGCTCGAGGAGCGCAAGCGCATGGGCCTCCTGGTGCTGGGCTACCTCCTGATCACCGCGACCCTGCTCTACTTCGCCAAGCGCCGCATCTGGTCGAAGGTGCACTGAGGCGCGCGGCCCAGGCTCCGGGCTCAGGCTCGGGGCTCAGGCTCGGGGCCCAGGCTCGGGGCGACCGCAGTGCTGCCTCGGTCGGCCGAGCGGCTGAAGGGCCCTGGAAACGCTTCCAAGGCCCGGCAAACCGCATTCTGGAAGCCACCCCCTCGCCGATGCCTCGAAGCCCCGTCTCCGGCGTTGCAGGCGCGGCCTTGCGCATTCAACATTGAGCCGAGAGGCGCGCCGTCGCCTCGGGGCGGCCTTGCTGGTACATATCGCTGGCACCCGCGCCAACGAGGATGCGGGTGACAGCGCAGGTAAGTCTCAACGATACGGGAGGAAGCGATGAAAAGTCTGAGGATGCTCGTGGGCCTTGCGGCGATCGCCTGGCTCGGAGCGGCGCCGGCGAGCGCCCAGCAGCCCGTCAAGATCCGCGTGTCGTGGGTGGCGCCGGTGTCGAACTGGGCCTCCATCTGGGAGGAGAAGAAGGACCTCGCAAAGCACCTCGGCAAGTCCTACACCTTCGAGGCCGTGCGCTACGCCGGCACGCCGCCGATGGTGACGGCGCTGGCGAGCGGGGAACTGGAGATCGCCAACCTCGCCTACTCGACGCTGGGCATCGCCATCAAGAACGCCGGCCTCGACGACCTGCGCGTGATCGCGCACGAGTTCCGCGACGGCGCGCCCGGCCGCTACACGCACCAGTATCTGGCGCTCAACGACAGCGCCGTGAAAAGCGTGGGCGACCTCAAGGGCAAGGTGGTCGGCACCAACGCGGCGGGCAGCGCGGTCGACGTGGCGATGCGCGCGATCCTGCGCAAGAACGGGCTGGAGGACAAGCGCGACTACACCATGCTCGAGACGCCGTTCCCGACCATGCGCGCGATGCTCGCCCAGAAGAAGGTGGACATCATTCCCGGCGTGCTGCCGTTCTCGCTCGATCCCGAGCTGCGGCAAGATCGCGCGTCCCGTGTTCTCGCAGCGCGAGGCGATCGGCGAGACCGAGATGATCATCTGGGCGGTGCGCAAGCCGTTCATCGACAAGAACCGCGCGGCGCTGGTCGACTTCATGGAGGATTCGCTGCAGGATCGTGCGCTGGTTCCTGGACCCTGCCAACCAGAAGGCCGCGGCTGCGATCGCCGCCAAGGTGACGAAGCAGCCGGTCGAGCGCTTCGGCTGGGTGTTCACCGAGAAGGACTACTACCGCGACCCCAACATGCTGCCCAACCTCGAGGCGCTGCAGCGGAACCTCGACATGACGACGGACCTCGGCTTTGTGAAGGGTAAGGTGGACGTGAGCAAGTACACGGACCTTTCCATCGTCAAGGAGGCCGCGGCGCGGTTGAAGTAGGCGTAGGGCGGGTTAGGCCGAAGGCCGTACCCGCCGTTTTTCCCGCGCAAATCGGCGGGTTACGCGCTGCCGCGCCAACCCGCCCTACAGCTCGCCAGATCGGCCGCGAAGCGGTCCACCGTCTCCGGCGGCGTGTCCCAGGCGCACATCAGCCGGCAGCCGGCATCGCCCCAGGGGTAGAACTGCCAGCCGCGCGCGCGCAGGCGCTCCTGGATGCCGGCGTCGAGCGCGATGAAGGCGCTGTTGCTCTCCACCGGAGCCATCAGCGCAACGCCCGGCACTTGTGCGATGCGATGCCACAGCCGCATGGCCATGGCGTTGGCGTGCGCGGCATTTCTGATCCAGGCGCCACTCTCCAGGAGGCCGACCCAGGGCGCCGTCAGGAGCCGCATCTTGGAGTTGAGCTGGCCCGCCTGCTTGACGCGCCACTCGAACTCGCGCGCCAGATCCGCGTCGAAGAACAGCACGGCCTCGCCGGCGGCGAGCCCGTTCTTCACCCCGCCGAAGCACAGCACGTCGACGCCGGCGCGCCAGGAGAGATCGGCCGGGGTGCAGCCGAGCGCCGCCACGGCGTTGGCGAAGCGCGCCCCGTCCATGTGCACCTTCAGGTCATGCCGGCGTGCCACCTCGATGAGCGCGCGCAGCTCCTCGAGCGTATAGACGGTGCCCATCTCCGTCGCCTGGGTCAGCGACAGGACGCGCGGGCGCACGCTGTGGACGCCTCGGCCCTGGCCCGCCAGCGCCTCGACCGCGGCCGGGGTGAGCTTGGCCGAAGGCGTCGCGGCAGTCGCGATCTTGGCGCCGCCGGCGAAGAAGCCGGGTGCGCCGGCCTCGTCGGTCTCGACGTGGGACTCCGCATGCGCAATCACGGCGTGCCAGGGCAGGCAGAGCTGGGCCAGCGCCAGCGCGTTGGCGGCCGTCCCGTTGAAGACGAAGAACACCTCGCAGTCGCGCTCGAAGAGGGCGCGCAGGAGGTCGCGGGCCTTCCCGGTCCAGGCATCGTCGCCGTAGCCGATGGCGTGGCCCTCCGCGTTGGCGGCGAGGAACGCCTCGAGCGCCTCGGGGCACATGCCGGCATTGTTGTCGGAGGCGAACTGCTGCTGCGGCATGCGTGCCCTCGTGCAGGTTGGGTCAAGCCCGCGCAGCCGCGGGAAGACCCAACACGGCCCGTTGGGTCTGCAGCTTCGCCTTGACCCAACCTACGCCGCGTGCACACCCCAGACCAGCACCGCCCGCGATTGCGAGTGGGGCTGCGGTCGGTGCAAATGGCCCCATGCAGGACCTCGCCGCACGCGCCGGCGCGCCGCTCAGGCTGGGCGCCGTCGAATGGGGATTGATCGCGCTCCAGTCGATGCTCTGGGGCAGCTCCTACTTCTTCATTGAGGTGGCCCAGCCCGAGCTGCCCGCCTTCACCCTGGCGGCGCTGCGCACCATTCCTGCGGCCGCCGCCCTCTTCTTGATCGTGCTGCCGCTCGGCTACCGGCTGCCCGCGACCTTGGCGGAATGGCGGCTCTTCATCGCCTTCTCCGCGTTCAACACGGTGCTGCCGTTCCTGCTCATCGTCTGGGGCCAGGCGCGCGCCACCGGCGGCATGGCGGCGATCCTCAACGCCACCGCCCCGCTGTTCGGGATTGTCCTGGCGCACCTCCTCACCCACGACGAGAAGCTCTCCTGGAGCAAGGTGGCGGGCGTCCTGGTCGGGGTCGCGGGCGTCGGCATCCTGGTGGGCTGGGACGTCGTGGCCGGCTCGTCGGCGGACCTGATGGCGCGCCTCGCGCTGCTGGCCGCCCCCTTCTGCTATGTCCTGGCCAACATCTACGTGCGCCGCCGGCTCGGCCGGTATCCGCCATTCGTGATCGCGGTGATGCAGATGGTGGGCGCCATGTTCGTCACCTTTCCGCTGGCGCTCGCCGTCGATCGGCCGTGGACCCTTGCGGCGCCGTCGCTGGCGGCGCTCGGCGCCATCGTGGGCATGGGTGTGCTGGGCTCCGCGCTCGCCGCGCTGTGCCATTTCACGGTGCTGCAGCGCGCCGGCGCCACCAACGCCTCGCTGGTGACGCTGATCATGCCGCTCACGCCGATCCTGCTCGGCGGGGTTTTTCTCGGCGAGCAGCTGAGCGGGCGCGACGTGGCCGGCGCCCTGGTGATTGCCGCCGCCCTCGTCATCATCGATGGACGGGTGCTGCGCCTGCGGCGACCGTAGGCTTACGCGCCGAGGGCGGCAGCGAGGCGTTGGTCGGCGTCTTGGGCGGTTGGCCAAGCTTGGCCTCCAGCTCCGCGATGCGGGCGTGAAGGGCCCTGAATTCCTCGGCAAGAGCACCGTTGCGCTCGACCAGCGCGGCAAGGCGAGAGCCACCAGAGCCGGTGACCAAGGGCTCGGCGGCGTGCGCGGCTCGGCGTGAGGTGGCCGCCTTGGGCCCTGAGCTTTGCGCCCGAGCCTTGGCCCCGACCCCGACCCTGCGGCGAGTTGGAGCCCATGACACACGCCGCGGCACGGCGGTGCCCTCACGGTGGCCACCCACGTTCGCCAGCGCAGGTGCGCTCCGCGCGCTAACAGCCCGGCGCCGTGCGATGTTACCGGTGCCCTGGGCCTGCTCGGCCTGGACGATGGAGGGGCCGAGCCACCGCGTGGCACGGCCGCCGATCCGGTGCAGAGGTGCTGCTACCAGTTGAGCTTGAAGTTCAAGCCGACGCGGACGACATCGATGTCGCTGTCGGTGAAGTTGAGGTATTCCAGGCGCAACGACGTGGTCTCGGTCAACCTGCCCTCGACGCCCAGGCCTAAGACGAGCTCCGTCTCGTTGCCGCCGTGGTCGAAGTTGATGACGCCGAGGCCGGCGGTGCCGTAGGCCAGGATGCCGGGGGTGACGAGATACCCCAGGCGGCCACGGAAAGTCGCGAACCAGTCGACGTGGTCAGCGTCCGTGAACGAGATGTCGCCTTCGATGCCGTAGATCACCTTGCCGCTGCGCCAGTTGCGGCCGAGTTGCACGCCGCCAACCATGGCGTCGTCCCCCCAGGTGTCGGCAGTGCCGAGATGAACACCGCCATAGAGGCCCGTCCAGGACCAAGGAATGTTGGGCCAGTCTGCCCCCTTGCCCTTGTTGAGCCCATCAGCTGAAGCCACGGTTGCGCCGGCTGCCATGCCGAGCGACACCGTCAACGCCAGCAAGCTCCTCCGCCAAAACGTCATTTCTGGTTCTCCCTCGTGTGTGCGCTTATTCCCCCGACACCGGTCAAGAGCCCCCGACCCATCGACCCAGCCTACGCGCCTTTGTGTCCGCCATGAGAGCAGAGGCGTGGCTGCGACGACAGCTCTGACAGACGTCATCCTGCGCAGCTCATGGAATGGTCTTTGCCTCGCAGAACATATAATCAGATCAATACTATGCGTTCTTTGTCTTATTGCGGGGCTGAGCATTAGTGTGGCGAGTACAACACATAGCTCGAGAAAAATAGAGGGGCTGCATGCCGGCGCAGGCACCAAGTCTGAGGCCATGCCCTCATGCTGGCCGCCTCATTTCACCTCGGCGCTAATCTGCCCTACGTCCACTTCCCAGCACCTCCACGATCTTCTGCGCGACGTACCGGTTGCCGTTCGGCGAGACGTGGCAGAAGTCGATGTAGATGTGCTCGTCGCGGTCGAGGATGCCCGTGAGGTCGTGAAGGCCGGGCCGCCCCGCCATCGCCGCCCTGACGAGCGGATAGACCGCCTCGTACTGCTTTCTCTGGATGTCGGCGAGGCGGATGTGGTCCTTCCTGGTGTCGCTGAAGTGCGCGACCGGCTGCAGGATGCCGACGAACCGGCCGCCGTGCGCCTCGGTGAGCTTGCGCGCCATCTCCCAGTCCTGCATCAGGGCGTCGGCCACCCGTCGCGCCTTGGCCGGGTCGGTGTGCAATCGCAAAGCTGCGCTCCAGTGCTCGTCTCGTTGCGCGTCCACAGCGGCGATCCGCTCGGCGACCACGCGCGCCACCGCCACCAGCGGCTCCGACCATGTACTGCAGGCCGTAGACGTTCTCGCCCTGGTCGACGCCAGGGCGGACCTGTATGCTCGTCCTCCCGCGCGTGCGCTCCGGGCCGGTCTCCCGAGCGGCACTTGTGCAGGACCTCGTTTACCCCGTCGTAGAACACGACCACGTCGGGTCGGTGGCCGTCCTGCAGGAGCTGGATGAGGAGCATCAGGCTCTGGTGCGCGATCCAGGCCGACTCGCCGAAGTTCTCCGCCCGGAAGCCGCCGATCTGCGAGACCAGCGACGGGATCGTATTGGCGTCGTCCGCGCCGGTCCCCCACATCGTCGACCCGCCGAAGAAGTAGATCGACGGCTTCGCTCGCATCCGCGGTGCCGACCGTCGCGCGCTGGTGAAACGGCCCTACGACGTTGATGGTCTCGCCTTTGAACAGGGGACGACGCCAGCCGATGTAGCTCAGGTAATCCGCCTTCAGCGAGGCGAATTCCCCGAAATGCGTGCTGGCCCACGGGATCGTGGCGTAGTTGGGCAACCGGCTCTTGCGGTCGCTCGTCTTGAGGAAGCGAAGGCTGTTGCCGGCCGTCGCCACGACCACGTTGTACACGGTGAAGCCGAGGCAGATCGTCCACACGACGACATTGAAGACGATGAAAACGGCGAGGGCCTGGGCCGCCACCAGCTTGACGATCGAGCGCACGTTGTCCATCCCCCTACCTCGTTCCCGGCGTAGGGCGGATTAGGGCGAAGCCCGTAAGTCGCCGTCTTCCCCGTTTCGCCGTGCGATCGGCGGATTACGGCTGACGCCTAATCCGCCCTACTCCTACTCTCGAGCACCTCCAACGCACTTACTGCGCTGGCAAAAGCGTCTCAGGGAGGCGCATGGCCTGCGCGAGGCGCTCCGCTCCCAGCCTATTGAGATGACCAGCATCCCGGTACATGTAGACGCCGTCCAGCACCACATTGCACCATTGCTGATCGCACATCGTGCCAGAAGGTGAGAAGAAGAAGACATTCTTTCTGGCACGGGCGAGACCGGCCAACAGCGCTTCCGTCTCGCCGATCACCCGCCGCACCTCCGAGAGGTCGCGCCCGCAAGCGTTCTGGGGCCGGTGCTGCTTTATGGCATTGGCAATGCATCTTACCGGATCGCGAACTAGGGGCGGCACCTCGCCGAGGAGCAGGACCTGGATGCCCTTGCTCTCGAGATAATCCAGCGTCTGCTCCAGGCTGCGGCGGAGGATCTCGCTGGAGCGCAGCTCCGATCGCTCGTCGTCCTTCGAGCCCAGGAGATAGATCGTCCAGCGTCTCCCGCCTTCGGTGAACAGCAGCTTGCCCGCATACTGGGACCAGGCCTGCGCGAGCACGACCAGGCGCAAGCCCGGGTTCTGCTCGACAAATCGCACCATTGCCCTCGGCAACTCGGGGCAGCGGGCTTTGCTTGCGAACTGGGAATCGATCTCGAAGCCGCCAAGCAGAGAGGGGCAGGCTCCTAAAGTGATCTGCCGCCCCGACACACCCGCGGCATTCGCGAGGACGCTAATCGCGGGGACGTAGTGGTCTGCGTGCGAGTCTCCGAACACCGCCAAATCGAAGGAAGCCCCCTGCGCGCGCCGACCGAATGTGCACGCCGCATCGGTGCCGAAATCGGCAGTCCGTCCGAAGCATCTGCTCTGATGGACATTCTGCGATCGCGCCGTTGCGTCCAAGTGGCGGATCGCCGGATCGAGGTTGAGGGCCCATCCGCGATCCTTCTCCATGCGGTTGCCGACGAGCGCGACGGCAACGAGACAAACCGCGCCAGCCGCCACCACATGTCCGGCGCGGAACGTCGTCATTCGGCGCAGCGGCTGCTCGATCAGACGGTAGCTCACGAACGCCGCGAGCAGGCTCAATCCCAGGATGCCTGCGACCTCCTCCCAGTGCAGCGGCCGGTCGAAGTGATAGCGCCCAAACGCCAGGAGCGGCCAATGCCACAGATACAACGAGTAGGAGACCAGCCCGATGCCCACCATCGGGGAAATCGACAGGAGCCTGCGGACGAACGTCCACCTGTCGCTGCCTGACAGGATCAGCATGGCCGCGCCGGCGCAAGCCGGCAGTGCCAAGTAGGCGCCGAGCGGATGCGACTGCAGCGGAGCGACAACGGCAACGACGATCAACAGTGCCCCAACGGCTGCAAGCGTCTCGGCCGTCCTCGGAGCAACCGGCCGACGCCTGTGCGACAGGGCCAAGGCGGCGCCGAGCATCAACTCCCAGGCCCGACATGGGGTGAGGAAGAAAGCCGCGTTGCCCTGCCCAGAATTGGTCAACGCGAGCCATGCAACGAGGGAGGCGGCGCCCACGATCCATGCGAGCACCGCCAGCTGTCGGAACCGACGGATGGTAGTGGCCAGAACCGCGCACAAGAGCGGCCATACCAGATAGAACTGCTCCTCTATCGACAGCGACCACGTGTGCAGGAGAGGCTTCAGCTCCGAAGGCGCGTCGAAGTAGCCCGCTCGCTCGTAGAAGTCGATGTTGGAGACGAAAAGGGCAGAGGTGCCAAGTGTGCGCGCAAAATCTCGAATATCGCCCGGCAGCATCAATAGCGTCGCGAGAACAGCGCTCACCACGTAGACGACGAGTAGGGCCGGAACGATGCGCTTTATGCGCCGCTGGTAGAAGTGCAGGAGGGAAAAGCGGCGTCCGGCAATATCCGATAAGATCAATCCCGTTATGAGATACCCGGAAATAACAAAAAAGATATCAACGCCGACGAAGCCACCCGAGAAGACTGGCACCTTTGCATGAAAAAGGACTACTGCCAGCACAGCGATGGCACGTAGGCCGTCGATATCCCGTCGGTAGTCCATAGACGCACCGATACTTTGATCGCGAGCCTCGCCTCGACCGACGCGGATCAATCCAGCTCGAACTTGTCCTTGTAGTCCTGCGCCAGCGACGCATCCTGCTCCTCCTTGCGAAGGACGCAGTTGCCGACCACCAGCGTCTCCATCTCGGTGCCCATGAAGCAGCGGAAGGCGTCCTCGGGCGTGCACACGATCGGCTCGCCGCGCACGTTGAAGCTGGTGTTGACCAGCACCGGGCACCCGGTGCGCCGCTTGAAGGCCGAGAGGAGCGCGTGGTAGCGCGGGTTGGTCTCGGCGTGCACGGTCTGGATGCGCGCCGAGTAGTCCACGTGCGTCACCGCCGGGATCTCGGAGCGCACCACGTTGAGCTTGTCGATACCGAACAGCGCAGCCGCCTCCGCGCTCATCGCCCGCCGCCGGCTCTCCTTCACGTCGGCCACCATGCAGCATGTAGGGGCTGTCGCCGTCGAGCTCGAAGTAGTCCGCCACGTCCTCGCGCAGCACCGAGGGCGCGAACGGGCGGAAGCTCTCGCGATACTTGATCTTGAGGTTCAGGTTCTTCTGCATCTCGGGGTTGCGCGGGTCGCCCAGGATCGAGCGGGCGCCGAGCGCACGCGGCCCGAACTCCATGCGGCCCTGGAACCAGCCCACGGCGTGTCCCGCCTCCAGCGCCGCTGCAGGTGCGCTCGTAGAGCTCCGGCTCGGCCACCACGGTGAACTGCGCCCCGGCTGCCTCGAGCCGCCGCTCGATCTCCTCCTGCGCGAACTCGGGCCCCAGGTAGGAGCCCTGCATGGCATCGAGCCCGCCGTTGCCCCCGTCGAGCTGCCGCGGATGGCCGAAGTGCTGGTGATAGGCGGCGAGCGCCGCGCCCAGCGCGCCGCCGGCATCGCCCGCCGCCGGCTGGATGAAGATGCGCTCGAAGGCGCCGTCGCGCAGCACCTTGCCGTTGGCGACGCAGTTCAAGCGCCACGCCGCCGGCGAGGCACAGGTTGGGGATGCGGTAGGTCTCCGCGAGGTTGCGCGTGATGCGCAGCATGATCTCCTCGGTCACCTTCTGCACCGAGGCGGCGAGGTCCATCTCGCGCTGGGTGAGGCGCGCCTCCGGGTCGCGCGGCGGCCCGCCGAACAGGTCGTGGAACCTGCGCGAGGTCATGGTGAGGCCGGTCGCGTAGTTGAAATAGCTCTGGTCGAGCCAGAACGAGCCGTCCTCCTTCAGGTCGATCAGGTTCTCGAGGATCGCCTGGGCGAACCTGGGCTCCCCGTAGGGCGCGAGCCCCATCACCTTGTACTCGCCCGAGTTCACCTTGAACCCGGTGTAGTAGGTGAAGGCCGAATAGAGCAGGCCGATGCTGTGCGGAAAGCGGATCTCGCGCTCGACCTCCAGCGTATTGCCGCGCCCGATGGAGACCGAGGTGGTGGCCCATTCCCCCACCCCGTCCATGGTCAGCACCACCGCCTCCTCGAACGGCGAGGGGAAGAAGGCAGAGGCCGCGTGGCTCTGGTGGTGCTCGGCGAAGAGCAGCTTGTCCCCCACCTTGCCGCTCGCCGCGAAGCCTGAGAGCGCCTTCTCCAGGTTCGGCTTCTGGAACAGCTTCTCCTTGATCCACAGCGGGATCGCCATGCGGAAGGAGGAGAACCCGCGCGGCGCGTTGGCGAGGTAGGTCTCCAACAGCCGCTCGAACTTGATCAGCGGCTTCTCGAAGAACACCACGGCGTCGACCTGATCGAGGTCGACGTTGCCGGCTTGGAGGCAAAAGCGGATCGCCTCCGCCGGGAAGCCGGCGTCGTGGCGCTTGCGCGTGAAGCGCTCCTCCTGCGCGGCCGCGACGATGCGGCCGTCCTCGATGAGGGCGGCCGCGCTGTCGTGATAGAAGGCCGAGAGGCCCAGCAGACGCATCGGGGAGGGCCTTGGGCGGTCAGAAGATGGTGTAGATGAACGGCGCCACCGCCGACCCCTGCGCCAGCACCAGGAGCCCGCCGAACAGCAGGACGACCGCCAGGATCGGCAACAGCCACCACTTCTTGCGCGCGCCCATGTAGGCGAACAGCTCGCGGGTCAGTGTCAGCATCGCATGTCCCTCCATTCCCTTCCCGTTCGGCGCCTGCGCCTGCTTTTGGGCCGGCACCCTAATCTCAGAACTGGTTCGTCATCGCGCTCTGTGCGCCCGCCTTGCGGTCGATCCAGTAGGTCGCGCCGGGCCCTCTCGCCCGCCGCGACCTCAAGGGGTCGTGGCGGAGGCGCATGATCAGGCCGCCCGGCAGGAACACCACCACGAACATGGCGAGCATCACCAGCGGGTTGACCACCCGGTGCAGCAGGAGCCCGATCTGGAACCACAGCAGGTTGAGCGGCTTGAGCAGCCACGGCGCGGCCAGGCTGATGGCTGCGAGCGCCACCGCCACGCCGGCGGCGATCCAGAGCACGTTGGGCGTGTTGCGCCACAAGAGCGCCACCACCAGGGCCACGCAGGCGAACACGAGGCCCGTGGACCGCTCCGACGGCGGCTTCACCGCCGCCGCATGGCCGAAGCTTTCGTGGAAATTCTTGCGCATCAGTGCTCCCCCCGGCACGCCCGCCTGTTATCTATCCCATATCCGACTCTCGATTGCCAAGACGAAGGCATTCTTCCCTGCAGATGGGCGCTCGAATTTCCTGGCGCTGCAGTTTTGCTGTGACGGGCAACCGGCGCCGGAGCGCAGCCGCGTTGTCACCCCGGAGTTTCGCCTCAGCGACATATCGCGACCCACAAACCTCGCAGGCGGCGATACGGAGCCCGGCACAGCCCGGCACGCAATGCCCTTGCGGAACATCCGACGAACAACTATGATGTTCCTGGTTTGTACGGCGCCGAATCGATCGCGTCGAGTCGCAAAGCCGTGCTCCGGAGGAGGTCTCGATGCTCACCACCAAGCAGAAAGAGCTGCTTGTCTTCATTCATGCGCGCCTGCAGGAGACCGGCGTTCCGCCCTCCTTCGAGGAGATGAAGGAGGCGCTGGAGCTGCAATCCAAATCCGGCGTGCATCGCCTGATCATGGCGCTGGAGGAGCGCGGCTTCATTCGCCGCCTGCCGCACCGGGCGCGCGCCATCGAGGTCATCAAGCTGCCCGAGGCGATGGCGGACGGCGCGCAGCGCCGGCCGGGATTCAGCCCCAGCGTGATCGAAGGCAGCGCGCGCCGGGGCGGGCAGCTGGCGCCGCCGCCGGGGACGTTTGCGGGCCGCGGCAGCAGCATCCCGCTGATGGGCCGCATCGCCGCCGGCGTGCCGATCAGCGCCATCCAGGACCATTCGAGCGACATCCCGGTTCCGCCCGATCTGGTCGGCAGCGGCGAGCATTTCGCGCTCGAGGTCAAGGGCGACTCCATGATCGACGCGGGGATCAACGAGGGTGACATCATCATCGTGCGCCGCTGCGACACCGCCGAGAACGGCGACATCGTCGTGGCCCTCGTGGACAAGGAGGAGGCGACGCTCAAGCGGCTGCGCAAGCGGGGCGCCTCGATCGCGCTGGAGGCCGCCAACCCCAACTACGAGACGCGCATCTTCGGCCCCGACCAGATCGACATCCAGGGCCGCCTCGTCGGCCTCATCCGCAAGTTCTAATCCCTACCCGTCATCCCGGAAGCTGAGGGCGCAGTTCGAAACTACAAAGAAACTAACCGGGGTGGGCGGCGACCTGCTTGATATCGACGGTGAAGCCGAGGCCCTCCAGGCGTTTGAGGAGGTTGCGGGCGAGGGCGCTGCGCTTGGCGGGCTCGAAGGGGCGCGGGCCGAGATCGCGGTAGGGTGTGCCGGTCTTGAGCATGTGGTAGGCCGCCGTGAGAATGGCGGCAGCCACCGCCAGGACCGCCTTCTTGTCGCCGCGGCGCGCCCTGATGCGACGGTAGAGCGCGCTCAGGTAGCGGTCCTTCATGCGGACGGCGGCGCGGGCGCACTGGACCAGCGTCGCCTTGAGCCAGCGCGCGCCCTTCCGACGTGCACGCGGCGACCGTCGCCATGAACGGAACGCCAGCAGATGGCGCGGCAGATAGGCACGTCCGTTCTCGCGCACGACGCGGGCGGGAAGCGTGAGGATGTCGCTGCGGCCTATCGCGCGTGTGAGGGGCACGGCGACACTCCACACCGCGCCTCTAAGCCTCGAAAGCAGCTTTCCGGCTGCGGATGGCGCCTGCACCGTGTGGCGTGCCGGTATCGGGCGTGCGGCCACGAAACAGGTTGCGGACCTCGGCCATCACCGCGCGCCAGATGCCGACCGTGCGCACATTGTGGCGGTAGCGCCGAAAGCGGTCGCGTCCGAACAGGCGCGAGCGGATGCCGAGGAAGCCCATCGCGCGTCTGGCGTAATGCCGCTTCTCGACAGTGTCGATGGAGGAGGCGTTCCTGGTCGGCTGATGGACCGGCGCGGGATCGACGCCGTAGAGCTCGAGGCCGATCTCCCACGGGCGCGCCATGTCGAGGTCGACGGGGCGGGCCCTGAGGCCGGGCTTCAGGAGCTTCTCCGCCCCCCGCTGCGATATCAGATAGGCGCCCAGCAGCGCGGGAACCTTGGAGTAGCGGACGAGCCGGTGCCCGTCGCAGATCTGGCGAATGGGCCAGAGCGCGCGCTTGCTCGGCGCCGACAGGCGGATCACGTCCCAGCCTGCCGGGGCGGCGTCGAGCGCGGCAGCGAGCACCCCCTGGAAGTTCTCGGGCAGGCGGATGTCGTCCTCGCAGATCAGGGTCACCTTCGGATACTGCCCAGAGGCGACGCGCCGCCATACCGACAGATGGCTGGCGTAGCAGCCGATCTCGCCCTTGGTGAGCGTCGCGGCCGGATGGCCGTCCCTGTCGAAGAAGTAGTCCTGCAGCGAACCGGGTACAGCCAATCCGTCGACCGCGGCAAAGCGCTCGAACGCCATGCCGTGCCGCGCGAACTCGGCTGCCACCGCCGCCAGGCGCGCATTGTCACGCTCGAGATTGATGACGACCGTGTGCACGCTGGTCCGGGGCAGCACACCGACCTGGCAATCCTTCGCCATGAGGAGGTTACCCCGTCCGCTATCCCATGTCTGATATGCGACGGCAGATTTTCGGTCAGCACCTGATGAAGCTAACCTATCTTGTGCCGCTGCGTTTTCGTATCCTTGTCATCGCCTCTGCCGCAAAGCAATCACATAAATCTGCCTACAACAGATTCCATGTGATGGTCTGTTGCGTGCATATCGCAGCTTCTGCGTCCGAGGTGGCGTATTGGCGCGGGCTCTGTGGCACGGCTTATGCGTTGCATTGAGATATGAGGCCTCGCAGCGCCAAACTCGGCGACCCTTGTGCTCAATTGCCAGCAAAAAAGTGGCCAGCATCAGGTGTAGACAGATATTGCTTGCACGGCAGCGGATGAGCAACTATCGTTCTCATGTGCGCTCCGGCGCGCCCAAATCTTCTGCGGCGTCCAGCACAGACTGGGGGCACGGCTGTGTCTGGCACCGCCGGCATGTGGCGATCCAGCAGGCATCTCCAAAGGGGAGCACGCACGTCAGGGACCGCGGACGCGATCATGACGGCGGCGCCCTATTGGACTTCGGACGTTCGTTGGTGGGGACGCTCGCAATGTCAGTTGTCTGCAGCTACTGCACGACGGCCGCGACGAATTTCGCGACGTTGGCGGACCGCGAGCCAGCAATCCTGACGGCCGCGGCCGTTGTCGTTTCGGCGCTGCGAACAGGCCGGAAGGTCATGCTCTGCGGCAATGGGGGCTCTGCCGCCGATGCTCAGCATCTGGCCGCCGAGCTGCATCGGCCGCTACCGCTACGAGCGGCGTCCGTTGCCGGCTCTGGCGCTGACGGTAGACACCTCGGCCCTGACGGCGATCGGCAACGACTACGGGTTCAATCTGGTCTTTGCCCGGCAGCTGCGCGGCATCGCCCAGGCCGGCGATGTCCTGATCGCCATCTCCACGAGCGGACGAAGCCCGAATGTCATTGAAGGGTTGCGCGTCGCGCGCGACCTCGGCGTGAGAACGATTGGGCTGACCGGGGTGGCGGGAGCGGACATGGCCCCGCTGTGCGACGTGCTGATCTGCGTCCCGTCCTCGGAGACCAACCACATCCAGGAGATGCATATCGCCGTGGGGCACATGATTTGTGGCATCGTGGAGTCCGAGTTGTGCTCCGACAAGCGGTAGTGCTGTGCGGCGGGCTGGGCAGCCGCCTGGGAGGCTTGACGGCGGCGACGCCCAAGGTGCTGCTCCCGATCGGCGATCGGCCCTTTCTCGATCACCTGCTGCAGGAGATCTCCCGCTTCGGCTTCGAGGAGATCGTGCTCCTCGCCGGCACCATGGCCGGGCAGCTCGTCAGCCGCTACCACGGCCAGCGCGCTGGCACCGCGGTCCTGCGAGTCGAGACAGAGCCTGCATGCGCAGGGACCGCGGGCGCGGTGCGGCACGCTCTCGGCGTCCTGGATCCCGTCTTTCTGTTGTGCAACGGCGACTCGTGGATCGACGCGGATTTGACGCTGCTCCAGCAAAGCTGGGATCTCGCAAGGTCGAGCCTTTCGCCCCGGCCCTCCATCCACGTCCTGCTCGCGCACGCCGGCGACCGCAGCCGCTATGGCACGGTAGAGCTTGCGGGGCTGCGGATCACCGGGTTCAGGGAGAAAACGACGGAAGGTGCCCCGGGCCTGATAAACGCCGGCGTCTATATCGTCGACAGGGATGGGCTGGCGACAATACCTCCCGGCCAGCCGTTCTCGCTGGAGGCGGACATGCTGCCGGCCCGGGTGCGTGAAGGCAGGGTCACGGGCCACGCGGCTCCAGCCTCGGCCTACTTCATCGATATCGGCGTTCCCCAGGACTACCACCGCGCCCGAGCCGAGCTTCCGGCCCGCAGGCTCCGCCCGGCGGTGATCTTCGACCGGGACGGCACGCTCAACGAGGACCTGGGCCACACCCATCGCGTCGAGGACCTGCGCTGGATCGACGGCGCCATCGACGCTGTGCGGGCCGTCAACAGGAGTGGCCGGTGGGCGCTCATCGCCACCAACCAGTCGGGGCTGGCGCGCGGCCTTTACGAGGAGAAGCACCTTCTCCAATTCCACCGGGAGATGCAGCGGCAGCTCTATCGGCACGGTGCCCATATCGACGGCCTGCTCTGGTGCCCGCACCATCCCGGGGGGAGCGTCGTGCCGCTGGCGTGTGCATGCGAGTGCAGGAAGCCTGCGCCGGGCTTGCTGAACCGCTTCCTGCGCGAGTGGCCGATCGAGTCCACGACCACCATCGTGATCGGCGACAAGGCGTCGGATACGGAGGCGGCGCGCGCCGCGGGCCTCAGGGGCGTCCTCTACCGGGGCGGCCGGCTCCACGACTATCTCGGTCCAGGGTGACGCGGACATGTGGATCAGCAGGACACCGCTGCGCGTAAGCTTCTTCGGCGGCGGGACCGACTATCCCTCCTATTTCTCCGAGAGGCCGGGAGCCGTCCTCGGCACCACCATCGATCGCTACGTCTACATTCAGGCCCTCCCGTTGGCCGGGTTTGCGGAGCAGAAGTACCGCTTGACCTACCGGCAGACGGAAAGCGTCGATTGCATCGAGGACATCACCCATCCGGTCGTGCGGACCTGTCTCGGCCACTACCGATGGGACCAGCCGCTCAACATCGCGACCATGTCGGACCTGCCGGGAGGGACGGGCCTCGGCAGCTCGTCGGCCTTTACCGTCGGCTTCATCAACCTGCTGCACCGGATGCGCGGCACGTCCGTCACCAAGTTCGAGCTGGCAAGGGAGGCGATCCATGTCGAGCAGAAGCTGCTGCGCGAGAACGTCGGCGTGCAGGATCAGATCCACGCCGCGTTCGGCGGGCTGGCGCGCTACGAGTTCCAGGGCGAGGACTTTGCAATCCATCCGCTGCGCATCGGCCGGTCGCGGCACACCCTTCTCTCGCGCAGCATGGTGCTCGTGTACACGGGGCGCTCGCGGCATGCATCGGCCGTCCTCGACGAGCAGGAAGGCCGCACGCGATCCGGCGCGAACGCGGATTGCCTCTCCGCGCTCTACCGGATGACCCGGGAAGCAGCCGGCATCCTCGAAAGGGACGGTGACGACGAGCGGGCGTTGCGCGATTTCGGCGCCCTGTTGGACGAGGCGTGGCAGATCAAGCAGAGATTGAGCGGGGCGATAGCGGACGAGGCCACCACCGGGCTCTATGCCCAGGGCAAGTCGATCGGCGCCTGGGGAGGCAAGCTGCTCGGCGCAGGTGGCGGCGGGTTCATGCTGTTCCTGGCTCGTCCCGACACTCAGCATGCCTTCCGCGAGCGGTTCGGCGATGCGCGGGTGTGCACGATCCGCATGGAGGACGAAGGCGCCGTCGTCGATTCGCTGCGCCCGCATGCAGGCCAATGACGCACCGCTTGCGACATCTGCTCGTCTTCGACGCGACCCTGGCGGACGATCCCTATTTGTGCTGGCTCTACGCAGCGCAGTTCGCGGCGACAGCCGATGCGGCGGCCGGCGGCGCCGGCTTCCTGCCATTGTTTGCCTACCGGGGGCCACAGCCGGCGCGGCTGTCCATGCAACTGCTGGGAAGCGATGATCGCCGCCAGCAGCGTGGCCGCCGGCGCAAGACCGTGTGGCAGAGGCTGCGCCTCGCCGAGCATCCGGCCGTCACCGTGACCTCGGTCGATGCCGGGCGGCGCAGCCTCCTGAAGATCGTCGAGAGGCTGCACGGAGACCTGGAGAGCATCGTTCTGTTCGCCAGAGACCCGGGCGACGTTGTCGAGCTCGCGAAGCTTGTCCACGTGGCGTGCGACACCACGGTGCCCGGCATCGTGTGCGTGGTGCGGCGCCCGCGACCCTCGGACATCGTGGCAGCGGGGCTGCGAGGCCTCGGGATTCCCCTGTACCTGGACGTTGGCTACGACCTGTCGCAGGACGGCGCACCCCCATCCGGCATGGCAGCGCAGCACGGATCGCCGGCGGGCGCCTCCGACGGCGCATTCTCCTTCTGGAGCGAGCAGGAGTATCCGTTCGCTCCGAGACGAGGAGCCCCGGCCGACTGGTCCGCGCTCCTGTCGAGCGCGACCCGGCGACCGCGCGCACCCGTCGTCTTGTTCCTGCGGCCCGACTGGCCCAGCTGCGGCAGCTTCACGACCTTCAAGAGCATAGCGCTGCGGTATGCCGAGCGCGGCACGGTGATATTGGATGTCGCTCTCGAGGAGAACCGGCGGCGATACTCCAAAGAGGACGCAAGCGATCGGCTCTGCGAGTCGCGACGCGCGCTCTCGCCCGCGCTCGTGCTCGCCTGCGCAAGGAGCCGTACGCTTCAGTCGAAATGGGGTGCGAAGGCTGACCGGCACGGAGGCTTGGTCGCAGAGCACGTCGGTCGCTACACCCGTGCGGCTGCGCCGCCGTGGCTGCGCCGGCTCCTGCATGAAAGCCGACCCGACTACGCCTATGTGAACCACTACTTCACAATGGACTACCTGCGCAAATTGGATCTCGATCTGCCCATTATGCTCGATACGCATGACATTCAATCTGTGAACTACCTGCATCACAAATATGCCAGCGAGCACAAGGGGCGCTCTGAGACGTTCTCCGATCTTCTGGAGCAGGAGGCGAGCTTCTTTGAGCGTGCGCGCGCGATCGCGTTCGTCAACGCCGACGAGCTCGAGCTGGTGGCCGCGCGGCTTCCCGACATCGACATGTTCCACTTCATTGCCTTCCCGAAGATCGAGCGGGCGCCTGCGATCGCAAGTCCGGTCACAGAGGATAGGCGGCGCAGGATCCTGATAGTGGCGAGCCGGAACCGGGGCAACGAGGCCAACGTGGCCTGGTTTCTCGACAACGTGTGGCCGCGGTTGGCAGGCACCGGTGCGGTGCTCGATATCGTGGGAACGATTGCTGGCTGCTTCACGCGGAAGGCGGTGCCGGAGGGCTGCACCCTGCACGGCGCGGTGCCCTCGCTCGCGGCCCACTATGCCGCGAGCGACGTAGTGGCCCTTCCGATCGTGACCGGCGGCGGGGTGGCGATCAAGACCATCGAGGCCCTGCTGTACGACCGGCCGATCTGCGCCACGTCGCATGCGTTCCGCGGTCTCGGCAAGTCGCTGCGGTCGCGCTTTCCGCGCTGCGACGATGGCGAGGCCTTCACCGCAGACTTGCGGTCTCTCATCGAGGATCCTGCCGCGGCGCGGGCACGCCTCGATCTGTGCCGGGCCGCCGCCGCCGCGCTGGCGCCGGAGCGGTTCGACGAGGCCTTCGAGCAGCGTCACCGCGCCATGCTGGCCTGCAGGGGCAAGGCCCCGCCGATCACGGCGTCGAGTGCCGCAAAGTACCGCGCGTTGGAGAACAGCCGGTCGTAGAGCGCGGCATTGGCCAGCGACACGCCGGCGGCCGGCGCGGGGGTAGCCGACAGCCGGCTGATCGCCTCGGCGAAACCGGCCGCGGTGTCGTGAACGTGGATATCGCCGGTCATCTCGCCGGCCGGCAGGCCGCGCAGCGTCAGGCTGGTCGCAAGAACGGGCTTGCCGCTGCACAAGGCCTCCACCAGCTTGATCGAGCTTCCGGTGCCGGCCGTGGCCGGGGCCAGCACCGCCTTCGCAGCCGCGTAGTAGTCGTAGACCGATGGCACCTCGCCGGCGAAGAGGTGCGCGTTGGCTTGGTAGAGCGCCGGATCGTGCCTCCTCAGAAGCGCGCCGATCGCGCCGATGATGCGGACGCGCTCGCGCACGCCCGGGCCGACGAGGGGCAGCACCTCGCCGAGCAGCCAGCGCGCCGTCTCCAGGTTCGCGTGCTGCCGGGTGCCGACGTAGACGAAGTCGTACTCGCCCTGGTGCAGCTCGCCGCGCCGCCTCAGGAGCGCGGCCTCGCTCACCGGATTGAGCGTCGGCAGGATCACCTCGTGGCGCTTGCCGGGCAGACGGCTCGCGAAGAAGTCGCAATCCGATTGTGTCACATGCACGAGGACGTCGGCATCAGCGCACAGCGCCAGCTCCGTCCGCAACAGGTCGTCACGGGCGTCAATGCGGCGCGAATGCGGGTTCCTCTGCCGCCTCTCCGCGAAGGCATCGCTCTGGACATCGTGCGTGTCGAGCAGAATGAGCGGCCGCCGCCTCTGCACGCCGTGGACGATGGCGGCGATGCGCCGTGCAAGGGGCATGCAGAAGACATGGTTGACGTGGACCACCTCGATGCGTGCCGACGCCACAAGCTCGGCGAGCTCGCCCGGCAGCTTGCCCGAGGCCGCGTAGCGCGCCGAGATCGCAATGGAGTCGTCGCGCCCCGCCAAGAGCCACGCAACGTATGATCGCAGCCTGCTTCGGCCCGCCCACAGGTGCGTCACGGTCTCGACTCCGGGAAACCTCATGGCGGAGACGGCGTCCTGCCACAGGCCCGCTTTGCCGCGCGCCTGCCCCCTTCCCAGTGGCGCGAGCAACAGCAGCACGCGCGCTCCGCGCCGCGCGTATGCCGCCGTTTGCGCGGCTATGGTGTTGGCGCTGCCGCTGCGCGGCCAGGGCGGTGCCAGCACGATCACCCCGGAGCTCATGCGATCCTGCGCCCGGCGGCATCTGCGGCCGGCGGCTGCGGGGCGTGGGCACTCTCTCGCGGCACCCACCCCCACCTGCCGTGGCTGCGGCGCAGACGGTCGGGTATCGCACGCTCCTCGAGGTCGACCCCCGGTCTGACGCGGAGCAGCGGCGCGAGCGCCGCGCGCCAGAACGAGGCGGAGCGGTGCGCCCAAAGGCTGGTCGACGGTGCGTGGCCGGTCTGTGCCTCGGCGTGAAAAATCTCGACGCTGTGGCCGAAGAGCCGGGCCTCGATCGCCGCCGACGAGGAGATGCTGAGAAAGCGCGTGTCGGTCGCCGCAGCAAGGATGGCGTAAATGTCGGCCGCCGTGGTGCGCGCGCTGAAACGCTGCCGGAGAGCGGAGAGGATCGGGTTGTCCGGGGCCAGCGGATGCGGCTTGAGGACGAGCGCGCGTCCATCGAGGGCGGCGGGCATGCGGGCGATGGCCTCGCTGTCGGCAAAGAAGGCGCCGTCCTTGAGCAGGGACCTGTCGAACTGGGTCTGCGCGAGGAAGACCGAGGTGCCGCCGAGATCGCCGGCCGAGGCATCGCCTCTGTACCGGGCCCGCAGGCGTGCGATTGCGCTTTGCACATGGTCCGGCCCCACCAGGCCGGGATGAGCGACGTCCACCGGCCAGGAGAAGCGCAGGCCGAGCGCCAGGTCCTCCAGGAACCTGATCGGGCTCACCCCGACGTCGACCCAGGGCGCCCCGAGCCGATCGAGCACCGACCGCATCAGCGGCGACAGCTCGAAGCCGACGACGAGCGCGCGCTCGTAGTCCGGGCGCATCGCCTCCATCAGGGCGCCGGGCGGGCCGGTGTCGCCGTAGGTGGCAGCCCAGGCTTCGAGCGAGGGGGCGTGGCCCAGCAACCCGTACCACTCGCCTATGACGGCGCGGCCGCCCTCCGGGGCGTTGCGGCGGTACCGGACGTCCGGCCACAGGCCCGTCAGCTCGTAGAGCAGGCGCGCGAGCTCGCCGCGCAGCCAGCGCACATTGGAGAGCTGGTTGGGGTCGCCGTCAATGGTCCTGAACACATCGCCGGTGATGACGATCCGCTCGATACGCATCACGGAACCCTTCTCCCCTCGCGCGCGCATCTGCTCCCGCCGCCTTGTACGGCAATCAGCCTGCCAGCGTGCACTGAAGGACAGGCTATGGCATTTTACCTCTGCCGTCATCCTAATTCATCGCCGGGCGGTGCTGTCTTGCCCGGTACCCCAGGCTCCCGAGCGCCGGGCCTTTCCGCCCGATCCCGGGTCCCGGAGATTCCGCTTCGCGGAATTCGCGATGACGAAGCGCCAACGGCAAGCATGACAGGCCACGGCACTTGGGCTATTGCCAGCGCCCATGCTGCACATCAACGAGCTCGTCTACCGCATCGAAGGGCGCACCCTCTTCGAGCAGGCCACGGCCGGCATCCCGGCCCGGCACAAGGTCGGTCTGGTCGGCCGCAACGGCGCGGGCAAGACCACGCTGCTGCGCCTGATCGCCGGCGAGCTGGCGCCCGACGCCGGCGGCATCCGCATGCCGCGCTCGACCCGCATCGGCTGGATGGCGCAGGAGGCGCCCGGCGGCCCGGAGAGCCTGATCGACTTCGTGCTCTGCGCCGACCGGGAGCGCACGGCGCTGCTCGATGAGGCGGAGACGGCGCACGATCCGGGCCGCATTGCCGACATCCATCAGCGCCTCGCCGACATCGACGCCTATTCCGCACCGGCGCGGGCGGCGAGCATTCTCGCCGGGCTCGGCTTCGACGCGGCCGCCCAGCAGCGCCCCTGCTCGGCGTCCTCCGGCGGCTGGCGCACGCGCGTGGCGCTGGCGGCCATCCTGTTCACAGAACCCGACCTCCTGCTGCTCGACGAGCCCACCAACTACCTCGACCTCGAGGGCACGCTGTGGCTCGAGAACCACCTGCGCGAGTATCGTCACACCGTTCTGATCGTCAGCCACGACCGCGATCTGCTCAACCGCGCCGTCGGCTCCATCCTGCACCTGGGCCAGGGCAAGCTCACCCTCTACTCCGGCGGCTACGATGCCTTCGAGGAGGCGCGGCGCGAGCGGCAGCGCCTCGACCTCAAGCTCAAGAAGAAGCAGGACGACGAGCGGCGCCACCTGGAGGCGTTCATCGCGCGCTTCAAGGCCAAGGCCACGAAGGCCTCGCAGGCGCAGAGCCGCGTCAAGGCGCTGGCGCGCATGCAACCCATTGCGGAGGAGATCGAGGAGCGCGTGGCGCCCTTCCTGTTCGCCAACCCGGCCAAGGCCTTCGCCAGCCCGCTCGTGCGGCTCGAGGGCGCCGCCGCCGGCTATGTGGCCGGCGAGCCGGTGCTGCAGGGCCTCGACCTGCGGCTCGACGCCGACGACCGCATCGGCCTCCTCGGCGCCAACGGTAACGGCAAGAGCACGTTCGCCAGGCTCCTGGGCGGCCGACTGGCGCCCATGGCGGGGCGGCGCTATGCCTCCGACAAGATGGTGGTGGGCTACTTTGCCCAGCATCAGATGGACGATCTGCCCGCGCGCAAGACGCCCTACCAGCACATGCTCGACCTGATGCCCGAGGCGACCGAGGCGCAGCGCCGCGCCAGGCTCGGGGCGCTGGGCTTCGGCGTCGAGAAGGCGGACACGCGCGCCGAGAATCTCTCCGGCGGCGAGAAGGCGCGCCTCCTGTTCGCGCTCGCCACCTTCCACGGGCCGCATCTGCTGATCCTCGACGAGCCCACCAACCACCTCGACGTCGATGCCCGCGAGGCGCTGGTGCGGGCCCTCAACGCGTACGAGGGCGCCGTCATCCTGATCAGCCACGACCGCCACCTGATCGACGCCTGCGCCGACCGCCTGTGGATCGTGCGCGGCGGCACCGTTGCGTCCTACGACGGCGACATGGAGAGCTACCGCGCGCTCTGCCTCGCCGAGCGCGGCGCCGGCCCTGACCGGGCGCGTGCCGCTTTGAGACAGAACGGGCAGGCCAGGGCCTCGGCGCAGGAAGCGCGGCGGCGGGCCGCCGAGGCGCGCAGCGCGCTCTCGCCCCTGAAGCGCAGCGTCGCCGACGCGGAGGCGGAGATTGCCCGCCTCACGCGGAGGATCGCGGCCATCGATGCGTCTCTCGCGGACGGCGCGCTCTATGTGAAGGATGCCGCCCGCGCGCAGGCGCTGGCCCGCGAGCGCGCCGGCCTGCAGCGCTCGCGCGCGACCGCCGAGGAGGCCTGGCTCGCCGCCAGCGTCGCCTATGAGGCGGCCAAGACCCAGGCCGACATCGGCGCCGGGCCATAGGCGGCAGGTAAGGTCCTGCTGACCCTGGCCGCTCCGCTGCCCCGGCCGAGACCGCGCCGTCGAGAGGACGCCGCAGAAGGCCCGCCAGGACGCCCTGGGAGGCCGTGGAGTGGCCTCGCGGCGTTCCAGGCACCCGAGTGCCTCCGCGCCGAGACACGCGCCAGCGGCCGAATTTGTCCGGTGCATGCAACTGAGACCGGGCCGGGTGCGCGCGACTGCGAGGAGGTTGCAGGCTCAACGGCGCCACCGGCCGCGGGCGGGCCCGTCGTTGTCGCTCCAGTCGAGCACGGCCTGGGTCGCCCGCGCATGGCTCCTTTGCGCCCACGGCCGGTCGCCGCGCAGATCGGCCACGGTTGCCGCGCTCACCTTGCCGCCGTCGATGGTCAGGGCATGGGCACCGCGCAGCCTGATATCGTCGATGTCGATCACCGGCCCCGCGGGCCGGCAGCCCTTGGGCCGGGAAAATCGCAGCACCAGGATCGCGGCGCGCGCGCAGTCGTCGCGCAGGGCCGCCGCGGAGTTGGCGACCGCCAGCCGCAGGCCCTTCACCTCAGCCGTGCAACCCTGGCTGTCGCAGCGGAACGCGCGGGCCTTGCCGGCCTCGGCCGGCGTGCGGGCGTCGCCGTCGTGCTCGAGCCAGCGCCCCAGCTCGTAGCTCGAGCCGCGGCCCGCGAGCGCGGAGAGCCTGCCGTCCAGACCGCGCACCGCAACGAGCGCGCCGCCGCGCCCGATGAGCACATCGGGTCGCTGCCCCGTCGGCGCCAGCATCAGGCCGAGCGCGATCGGCACGGTGCCCAGGAGCCGCCAGCGCGTGGCCCACAACGCGCACCACAGGCCGCCGACGACGATGAGCGCAAACGCCAGGGTCGGGATCGCCGGCACGCGCCCCACCGCCCCCGGCAGCGCGGAAACCGCGTGGGCGCACCATACCATCGCCTCGATGCCGAGCCCCATCAGCCACAGCGGCGCGGCCTCGAAACCGAACGGCAAGGCGAGGAGCGCGGCCAGCGCCGCGGGCATCACCAGAAAATTGCAGATCGGGATCGCCAGCAGGTTGGCGAGCATGGCGAACTGCTGGGTGTTGTGGAAATGGTATGCGCCGTCGTGCGGCGAAAACTGCGCAAGTGCCCGTAATACAAGAGGAAATAGCGTATACCGTTACCCGGGTTTCCAGCCAGGTCACGCTGGCGTACCCCGGCTTGGGGTCCCAAGCCTCGCGCGCGCGAGGGGTCGATCCGGTCTCCCGGCGTGTCAGCTCGGCGAGCGCCGCTCGCCACAATCGGGTGGCAGCCCCCGGCCGACTCAGGCTTTCTTCGGGCAGCGCAAACACACCGTAGGGAATTCTTAACATGCAGGACTGGGACAACATGCAGGACTGGGACAACTTGGTGCGCTCGACCAGCGAGGCGCGGCGCAAGCAACGCGAGGTCGATGGCATGCTGTACGCCGAGGCTCTTGGCAGTACCTCGATCACCGCTGGGACGAGGAGGCTGAGACCATGGAGGAGGTGACGCTGCCCGACGGGCGCAAGAAGGGACGCAAGCTGTTGCACGGAGCGTGCGCCTTCTCCTTCCGCGTCCAGGACGGGCAGGTGATCGTGCGCACGGGCGACGACGAGGCCAAACCCGACGAGCCCTTCGCAGGCCTCCAAGCAGCAAGCGGTCGCATGGCCGATTTGTTGTGCGACCAGAAGGAGCGCGCGCTCCGAGCGTCGTTGAAGGCGGCGTAAACGCGCGCAAAAGCCCCCGTCACCGACGTCGTGCCGCCCTCGCCCACAGGCAGTCGCCCAGCTCCTGGATGACATCGGCCCGCAGCATGGTCTCGACGCGCCGCAACGACGGGAGCAGGTAGGCCGGCAAGCGGCGCTCTGTGTTGAGCGCCGCGATCACCTGCGCCAACTCGTGATGGGCGGTCTCCATGGCGCCCTCGCGGATGCCGGCCGCGACAGCCTCGCGCGTGGCGGGCAGTGTCCTGAGGTCGCGGGCCATCAGGCGTGCTCCCCGCGGCGCTTGGCGCGCTTCGCCCACTCCCGGCACAGCTCGCCGATGCGGGCGCGATCGTCAGCGCACAGCTTGTCGAGGTCCTTGTCGGTCATCCTGCCGAACAGCTCCATGAGCTGGCTCGGGACCGGCGGAGTCGTTCCCTGTTCCGCCGCGCGCATCAGAGTGGATGCTCGCTGCAGATTGGCCCTGTAGAGCTTGGTCTCCTCCTCGCTCGGCTCCTCCGCTTCTTCGGCGTCCTGCTCGCCGGCGGCCTCGCCCTCGTCGGCGGGCTCCTCGTCCTCCCCTTCGCCGGCGTAGCCCAGCGCCTGCAAGGGCTCCCCGCGGTAGGCCTTGCTGAGCTTGCTGATCTGCAGGAGCACGGTGTCGATCATGGTTTCGAGCGCGTGCTGATAGTCGTGCTCCAGTCCGCGGAAACAGTCATCTCCGAAACGGACGATCTTCAACGACACGGCGAGGCCCTCGAGGTCCATGAGCCGCTCTCGATGTCGCGATGCCGCCTCGGCGGCTGCGCCTCTCCGTTGCTGGGCGGCTGCACCGCGCCACCCGAGGCCTCGGTGCCGGCCACTGCCGGCGGCCTGTCGAGGATCTTCATCAGCCGGCTGCATTCGGTGCGCACCTGGTCGAGCGTGCACTCGATCGCGTTGCCGGCCTCGTTTTGCGCGAGCCCGTCCTCGCGCAGCATGTACGCGGCGTCGAGTAGGCCGGAGATCTGGATGGTCAGGCCAATCCGGCCGTCTGGATCGAAGGGGGAGGGGGTCTGCAGCGTGGGGGTGTCGATGGTGTTGAGCATGAACGCAACTCCGTGTGAGCAACTCGGCGCGGCCCCTTGCCTGTGCCTTGGTAATACCGTATTACCATCCTACCACGCAGTCAATAGCAAAGCGCGACGCATCGGCTACGTTGCGCCGCATGACGGAAAGGCGAGAGAAGATGATCGGCCCGATATCGCTGAAGGCTCCGCAGAGCTTTCTCGACAAGGTGGACGAGTGGCGCGCCGGACAGCGCCCGATCCCGAACCGCGGCGACGCAATCCGCAGGCTCGTCGAGATCGGGCTGGATGCGCTTCAGATGAAGGAGAAGCCGGCGAAGGGAGGGAAGCGGTAATGGGAACTTTCGAGCCAGCAGAGCTGATGGACAAGGACGCGGCTGCCAAGACTTTCGAGCCGATCGTAACGGCCATGATCAATCAGCTCGTGGATCAGCTCGGCATAGAGGCAGTCCGGGCGATGTTGCCCGTCAAGGTGGTCGGGATCGTGAACCTTTACGATGCGGCCGGCAAGCCCATCACCAACGCGAAGGCGGAGAGCCGCATTGAGGTGTTGGACGGCGTGAATTAGACCTTTCCTGCCAGGAAGGTTTGGGGAGGCGGGTGCCCAGCATCCGCCCTTTTTTGTCCGCGAGCCGAGGGCTATCAAAGCATTCGACCGATGACCCACGGCCCCGGTGTGCGGCTGCGGAAGCGCAGGTAGGGCAGGGCGTCACTTTTTACGAATTCGGATGAAGTGTTTGCTCGCCCGCGTCGTCACGCCTACGCCGGCCCGACGCCTGCCCCGGTTGTTGCCTGTTGGGCAACTTCAGAACGGCAACTGATCCGGCATCTTCTGGCACCGGATGATGTTGGCGTAGACCTGATCGTACTCGCCGATGCAATCGACGATGGCAGCGACCGACGATTGGGGCGGCGACTTCAGGCACCTCGCAACCCCTGGATGATCTGGGGCTGCGATCTTCTCCCTCGCATCCTTGTACCCCTTCGCCATCAGAACTTGTATCCACTTTTGGGTAATGCTGGAAAGCGCGTCATCGGTCGACCGATCCATACGCAGCGCCAGATATGTTGCGTATCTCTTGCCCCTATTTTGCAGGTCCTTTTGCAGTTCCGCCGCCATCTCTCTCAGCTCAGGTAGCGGGGCATCCACTCCGCGCTGCCTCATTTCATCAACGCTGTACTTCAGCACGCCGACACAGTAGGCCGCTCGCAACGTGGTGTCGGTCATGTCCTGCGCAAATGTCGCCGCCGACATGGCAAATGCCATGCCCATTGCAATGAACCAACGCACGAAAAACACCTCCCGACAACCCGCCCACATTACCGCCCCCGAAGTGTAGCCCATCGGAAGTCAGCGGCACCAGAGGCACGAGACTCTTCGACCGCGAACGCGCCGAGATGCAGGTTGAGCGCCGGCGGGCGGCCGAGCGCAAGCGGCGGGGCCTCGCGGGGCTGAATTTTTCGACGCCATACGCGCACGCGCGCGAGGCGCTCCCCATCAGTTTGCGCACGACCGCAAGGGGATTGCGCCGCAGTACGCGCGCCCGCTCAGAACAGCGGCAGATCAGCGGCGAGCGGGCCGGCCGTCGCTGACGAGCACGCCGAATTTTGTCAGGCCCTAAAAAGGGGCAAAGCGATCGGCGGCGAACAGGCGCCCCGGGCGCTCCGGAGTAGAGGGGTTTCTGAGGGAACATATAAAAGGGCGCGAAGCCTGCGAAACTGCCGGCTCCCCCCTCGTCGGCATTTCTCCGCACGCATAAAAAAGGGCCGGGCGGGGCGGAAAATAGAAACGGATAGACATGGCGCGGGCGCGCGGCTGGCGAATTTCTGGACCACCTATAAAAGGGCCGGCAAGTCTGGAAAATGCCGCCGGCCGGGTGCGCGCTCACGCGGCCAGCGCCATGGCACCGGCGAGCTCGTCGTGCTCCGCGCGCGGCCCGCAGCCCCGAAACAGCGTGCGCCGGCTGACGCCGAGCACCCGGCGCGCATCATCGGCGTTGAGCCCGTCCTTGGTCATGAGGTCGCGCGCTCGCGCCACCATGTCGGGCGTCCACTTGCACGGCGGGCCGAGCTACTTGCCCCGGCCTTGGCCGCCGCGAGCCCGGCGCGCGTGCGCTCCAGGATCAGGTCGCGCTCGAATTGGGCGATGGCGCCGAGCATGTGCAGCACCAGCTGGCCGGTGCTCTCCTGGTGTCGAGGCCGTCCTCGACGGTGCGCGAAGTGCACGCCCGCGCGCCTCGAGCTCGGCGAGCAGCTCGATGAGGTGCGCGCAGGCTGCGGCCGATGCGATCGAGCTTGAAGGCGGCGAGGGTGTCGCCCGGCTCGAGCGCGGCGAGCGCCCTGGCCAGCTCGGGCCGATCGTGCGCGGCACGCCCGAGGCCTTCTCGACGAAGATGTCCGCCGTCGCCACGCCGAGCTCGGCGGGCCGCGTCGATCTGAGGTCGAGCTTCTGGTCCCTGGTGCTGACCCCTCGCGTAGAACACCGATCCTGGCCATGTCGCTGCTCTCCGCTGTTGGCACTGAGGTTGGCGGCACCATTACAGGCACGTGTTGGCACAGACGTGCGGCGCGGTGACTTCAGACGGGTGGATAACGGCACTGAGCTGCTGCGCTCGACCGTACCTTGCGCGTCCCGGCGGCGACGGATCGGCCCTGGGACGGGTCACGGGAAGCCCGCAACTGGGGTTCTGAGCGGCCGGGAAGCGCCTCGGGGTAGTGAGGGCGCCCGAAAGCCTCTCGCGCGCCTGCAGGCCTCCTAGAGGAGGATCTCGCTGTCTGCCCAACGCGCATTGCCCCGCCCTGGCGCACACATGGGCCCATGAGAGTATGGCCGAGACCCCGCCAGGCACCGGGATTTGCGCCACAGGAAGTCGGTACATCTCCCCATGTTCCCTTCGTCGGGCGGGGTTCATAAAGCGAGGTCCACACAGGAGGAGAGCATGACAAGGTTGATCGCTCTTGGCTTTGCCTTGGCCGTCGCAACCTCTGCGCAGGCCATGTCACCCGCGCAGCCTAATCAGCCGGACAACATGATCACGCAAGTCCGCGAAGCATGCGGCGCGGGTATGCACAGGGTCAGCGGCAGATGCGTGACCACGCCCGCCCGCCGGGCCGTCCGCCGCGAAGTCATCCGGCCCGGTCGACGCTGAATATCCGCGCGACGTGGGGTTTGTCGCGCCGGCCAGCGTAGCGCCACCTCGCCACCTTCGCCGCGTTGGCGCTGATGCCGAGCTCGCGCGCGATCGACCTGTCGTCGGGCAGCCGGCGCGCGGCGTCACGGATGCGGTCTTGCCACTCGGGCGACCTGGCCCACGGGATGCGCTCGGCGGGCGCTGGTGCCTCCCTGCCGGCGAGGCGATCGAAGGCCGCGTCGACAGCCTGGAGGGCGAGGAGCCGGCGCTCGGGGTCGAGCGCGGCAAAGTCGGGAAGGAAGCCGTCGTCGGCCTTCAGGTAGGCAAGCACACTGGCACGGGTCGCGCTCGATCGCCTCGGCCCGGCCAGGTTCAGCCGAATCCGGACCAGGTGCCCGTGCGGCGTGCGTGCCATGGGGCTCGGCTCAGGTTCGCCCGGTGAAGATGGCTTGCCCACCCTCCTGCCCGACGCACTCGCCGATCCTGTCCTGCCAGCGGTGCAGAATACGCTGCTCGATCCGGTCGGGCTTGATGGTGGTGAGCGAGACGAACCCGCCGATCGGGAAGCCCTTCCGTTGCCGGCCGACGAGATCCACCGAGATGGAGGCCACGAACTCCGCCGGCTCGCGGTCGAGCGCAGCGTTCGGGGTCCAATTCGGGACGTGCGGGGCGACGTAGCACTGGCCGGCCTCGATCCGGTGGCACCGCCCGCCCTCCATGGCCCATGCCGCCGGGCCGTGCTGACGCGAGTGCCCGGCAATCACGGCGCGCGGCGGGCGGAGGACATGTTCTGCGCGGCGGGCGCTTGGCCGGATCGCAACGGCCCTCGAC
>CAWIXS010000007.1:0-232857 GCA_963840075.1 uncultured Alphaproteobacteria bacterium
TACTGCAGGAACGGCGGACCGCCGCCGTAGACCCGTTTCTTGTCGAGGTAGCTCTTGCTCACCCTGAGAAGGTCGGCGGCTTCTTGCACCGTAAGAATGTCACCCGAGTTGTTGCCCCGCTGGGCGGCGGCTCCCTCGGCCAGGCGCGGCTTCATTTGCCAGTCTCCGTTAGATGCCCGAACGTTGACGGAGATTGATCGGATCGATTCGCCGCGGACCTCCACTCGGCCAATCAAAGGGAGGTCTGATCGGATTTGTGATGCTAAGTCAATATTATAGCTGGTCAATGGGCCCAAAAGAGTTTTTGCGAAACCGCTCAAACGATCTGCGCAGCTTTCGGCGGCGAAGCAACCTCGGCTCTCACCTGTCTCTTGATGAAGCTCATCGATGATGCGCCGAAAGGTGTTGTAGCTCGGAAATGGCACATTGGGGTGGGCCAATTTCAGTTGTTCGATGAACTCTCTACGGGCCGTCGACCTGACCACGTTCCGCAGTCGCGAACGTGTTGCCGAGTCGTAATTTTCAGGTCATCGAGCCTGGGCCTGCCAGGGCAGCGCCGCTTGTGGCCTTGCACATTTGGGCGTTGGGATGGCCACCGTTGTCTGCGACGCTCGTTCCTGTACCAGGCCTCGAATTCAGACCGCTTTACGACGAGTGCAGATTGCGCAAGACGCAACAAGAACTCTTCCGATGCAATGTTTCTGAGCTTGCGGCATCGCGAAACTGCGATAGGGCGATCAGTCAGTCCACCGCGGCTCGTAATCAGCCGTCCGACTAGCTCACGCGGAACTGGAAAGCGCAGCGCATCTTCGATCGAGGCGGCATCGAGCCTACCGTCCTTCAGCCGCGGCGTCAGGCTGGCACTCATGGCATACAGGGTCAGGCCGCCACCAATTGCCGCCCCACGAACAAGCTGCGAGGCGTGACTAAGATGAGGACCCAACGGAGGCGCGGCCGCCAGGGGAGCTCACGCTTCCTGCTCTCAACAAGTGGAGCCGGGGGCGAGAGATTTCCGTACATTCCATCGCGCAGTCTGCGATGGCCTTCGGACAAGAGCATCAGCTCGGATCGAATCGCGCGGTCCATGCGCGCGCGATATGCACTGACGGCGGCAGCAGGGCCATCAAAATCGTTCAGGACGCCCTGTTGCAAGCTCTGCTCAACCATGTGACCTGCCCGGCTCTCGGTCCACGCTTAGCTTGAGACGACCACCACCCTGTTGCTGCCTTGGATTGCCCCTCGCGGACGATGGAGCGACGGGGCGGGGCGCGGAGGCCCCACACACCGCAGCGCTCCGCCGCGCCGCACGCGGGGCGCTGCGTCCTGGCTCCTGATGCTCGCTGCAAACGCGGCCGGCGTCAGGTAGCCCAGGCTCGAATGAGGCGCCTCGTTGTAGTGCCCCCGCCAGCTCTCGATCACCGCCTTCGCCTCGGCCCGCGAGCGGAACCATTCGAAGACTCAGGCATTCGTCGCGGAGCTTGCCCCTGAAGCTCTCCGCCGTCCCATTCCGCCAGCGCTTGCTGGGATCGATCAATGCGGTGGCGATGCCCTGGTCGACGATCCACTCGGCCATCAACCTGTCGGCAGCCCTCTTGCGCAGCGCTCGCAGCAGTCGCTGCACAATCGAGTGCTACTTCTTGCAGAATATCTTGTCCGGAGCGCACCAGCATTGCCAGCGCCGCGGTCGCTGCTTGGTCCGAAGTATTGCCGTCGATGTACGGCTCGAGCGCACCGAGCAAGCCTTTCGGATCTGCCTTCGAGAGCGGGACGGACGACGCGCCGCTCATCCATTCTCTCGCGCACCGGGAGAATGGCAGCCGCAGCGGACGCCAATGCTCGCAACAGCTGACGGTGCTCGACGGTCGTCGGGAGGGAGAACCAGAGCGAATTCGTGCGGTACATGCTTGAGCACGGTAGATACATGGTCCGAGGCCGCCAATGCAGCCGGCTCGATCATGGCTTTCCGCAACGCCGCTACCAAGTGCGGGCCGATCGCTCTGCGATCGGCTTCGTCCAGCTCAATGGACCCGAGGAAGCTCGCAAGGAGCGGCGCCAGAGGTCCCGATTGAAACGCCTTCTGCGACAGCAGGGCGAACAGCGTGTCGAGATCGTCCGCAGTCCAGTGCATCTCCTCCGTCGTAAGGGCCTCCCTATCCACGCAAAGCAGGACATTGCGCGCTTGTGTCCAGCCCTCGATGCCTGGGAACAGATCGCCGATTTTTCCTCGGGCTTCGACGATCGACTTGGGCAGCGGGCGAAGCTTGGGGCCAGGTGGGATGAGGCGCCAGACGGCCGCACCTGCGGCGCTTGGCTTTTCGAGCACGCGCACGAGGGCGCCTTCCTTGCAGACCGCACTTCGGTTGGTTTCAAACCACCTACTTGCTGCGATTGCCGCGACCAGCTGTCCAAGCTCGGCCGACGACATCATCTTCGACTCGAGAGCGTCCCTCAGCAGCGCTGGCACAAGCGGTAGCACGACGGTGTCGCGCAGCTCCCAATTCCAGGCCCGGCGCAGCGTCAAGTCGTCGACAGGTGCTGCATTGCTGGCTGGCTCCGTCAGGCCTTCGATCTGGCGCCGGCCGCTGTCCAGGAAGAAATAGCCGTGCAGCAACAGACGAATACCACCGAGCTCCTCGCCGGCCACCGGAATCACGATGTCGGAGTTCTTCCGAGATCGGGAGGAAGACCGCCCAGGAGATCCGCAGTTGCGATGGACCGCCCTTGGATGCACGCAGCAATGTTGCCGCCCCGTGCGGCTCGCCCTTCTCGGGCTGGGGCGTCAGGCTGGCGGTTATCGTCTTTGGCCAATGATCGGTGCCTTGCAATCCCTCGAGACGGCCGCCTGGGGCCATCGTCTCGCGGCCGACGAATGGTACGGCCGCTGCTCCGCTCTTGATCGTCCCTCCGAATGTGCGGGTGCTGCTGTCCCACTCGTCATGCTTCGGTCCGAGAAGGCGTTCCTTCGTCTGACCTATCGTGACCGCGCAGCGGACCGATCCATTCTCAACGATCTCAATCGATTCCAAGTGACGCAGGGCGGTCAGCAAAATTCTCAGGTCATCGCTCTTCGCGAGGTCCGTGAGCGTCTTCGATGCCGACGGCAGGTTGCTGGAGAAGCCAACGCTAGGAGCCGGCCGGAGTCCGTCGCGGCGAAACGGCAGCCAAAGCGCAAGGCAACGTCGCGGAAACCCGGAGGACAGCTCGTGCGACAGAACCGCAAGATCGGCCTCCGCAAGGCCACAACCAACGGGCGGCTCCCATTGCCCGCTGACGTTGTCCTTGACCTCGACGTTCAGGAATGGGTTGACGACTGTGCTGAACGGCTCGCCACCGTAGCCGTAAGCGCAGACCACGAAAGCGTCGCAGAGGTGGAAGACCGCCTTCTGCCCGAGACCAAACTTGCCGATGACAGCGCCGTCGGCAGCCTTGCTGCTCTCGCCGAACGATGTGATTCCCCGCTCGTCTTCCCGGCGAAACACCCCATCGTTCGCCACCAGGAGCCCCGGACCGCGCAACAACGGGTTTTCCGCCGTCGGCCAGCCTGGAAGTGCGTCAAGCCTGAACCGGTGAGCCAGCGCATCGTCTGCGTTCTGGAGCAGTTCCTTGAGAACCGGGTATCCGGAGTTGTATCGATCCTGAAGGTTGATCTTGATCTGATTTATGATGGCTTTCGGGGAGTAATGAAAGTCGGGCATCGAGCGTATCGCCGGCTTGAGAACATTCGATAATCAGCAAGAGCCGCAGCGATTTGCGTCCGAGCAAGGTCCACAGAGAGCTGGGCTGATCACACTTCCGAGTATCACCCTTGCCGCTTGACATAAGCGGCAACTCGCGATTCCAGCGTCGGCTAGCCAAGCCAAGTTTCGAGTCGCCCAAGTAGGTCACGGAGGGACACTGACCTGCCTTCATGTGTATCCGTAACGTCCTATTTATGACACGATTCTGATTTTGCGGGGACACCAGCGACAAAGAAGTGTCGGGGGTTGACCAAGATCAAGAAGCCGACAGCCTCCATGGTTGTCGCTGTGTATCCTATCACGGGCATTGTGGGTGACAGCATCTGTCACCTCAGGCGGCTAACGCGTATTGGCACGAGAAGACTCTGACGCCACCGCGTGGACGCGACCGGGTAGAGCGCGCCATCGAAATCAGGCAGATCGTCACCCTTGACCGCCAGGATAGGGTCCTTGGGAAACCGCTGCCGCGAGTAATCCTGGGCAAGCGCCGCAACATGTCGTGCCGCATGCCCTGGTCGTCGAGGCCGGTGAGGAGCCTGCCTGGCGGCCCAGACGGCGATCGTCGGGCGTCGTCCAGCCGCAGACGATGCACGGGCGATCATGGCGGCACTCACGGCGAGATACCGCAGAAACCTTCCTCAGAGTGTGCACAGCGTGTGCACGAGCCAGTTCGGAGTTGATATCAATTGCGTGCTAAGTGCGTGATTTTATTGGCGACCCCGGCAGGACTTGAACCTGCGACCCCCTGATTAGGAATCAGGTGCTCTATCCGCTGAGCTACGGGGCCAGACGCGGCTTCTCAGTGGGCTGAGGGCGGTGGGTCGGGCCTCCAGACCCTAACCAGACCACGCCCCGCGCGGCGCATACCATACCACGACCGGACGGGGTACGGCCAGTCCGCGGCCCTGGGAGGCAGGTGCCCTGGCCCAGGGGCCAGCCCGAGGGCCTCGACGAGCCACGGAGAGGGGATCTCCGTGGCCTCCGGGCAGGTCGGCCGGCCTGACATAGCCCGAGGGGCCCCGGCGCGCGTCCTGACCCATCGTCCGGGCCAGGGCGAGGTGCTACCGGGACGGGCCCTCCGGCCTGCTCGCCGGCTCTGGCTGCCCTCCTCGGGGCCGTGGGTGTCGGCGCAGCGTTTACCTTCCCCCTCGCCGTCTCCGCACTGTTGCGGACGTGGCGCCGGCTGCGGGGGAGACGCCGTCTCAGAATGAGGACCACCCGGATAACGGGAGGCCCGGCGCGATCATCGCAGGCCGGGCCGTAAGTCTCAGCAATAAGGGAGGAAGCGCCCATCTTACCACGGCTGGGCGTCGCTCATAATGGCGAGTTCACGCGCGGGCGAGCACCTTGCGCGCGGCCTCCAAGAGTTCGATCTCCGCGTTGAGGCCCTTGGCCGTCTCGCTGTCGGGCTCGTATTGCAGCACATCGTCGCGCATCCACTCAATGTCCGAATCGATGGCCTCGACCACCGCGCGAGCCTGACGGACCGCAAGTGCGAAGGTCTGGAGCGTCTCGGAGATCTCAGTTGCCCAATGTGCCACGAGTGCGCCCTCCCCCTCAGGCCCACACGACGCGCTCGCCCTTGCGGGCGCGGGCGCGGATGATGTTCCGGATGTTTATGGCCGTGCGGCCGGCGTCGAGGTTTGACCAGGTTAGTTTGATGCCGTTCTCCTCGGCAAAGGCGATCGCCTTGCGCCTGTCGAACTTGCCCTCGGTCCTGGTGGCCGCGTCGAGGCGGTCCGCGATGTCGGTCTTCGCAAGGACGGTCTCGGTCACATTAGCCTTTCCCTTGCGGGCACGGCGAGAGGACTTGGGAGAGGTTTTGCGAGTTGCCATTGTCTTGCTCCTATGGATTAATGCGTTCACAGAGGCACGGAACCACAGGGAACGCTTCGTGAGAAGTTAGGGTGAACACGGAGGAATGCGACACACGCGCGCACTCCCGCTGTGCCTCCATTCAGTAGAGAATAGCTCCATGGAAATTGCGGTCGTGAAGAATGCAGTGGGGTCGCTCGACAAGTTGCTGAGCAACGCAAAGCATGCCCTGTGGGATGTTGAGAGAGAAGTATTTGGAGACCCAGGGTACGGCGAGGCCACTGGATATGTGTATCCCCGCGCCGCTATGAAAGGCTTCCTAGAAGAACTTCACGACATCCTTTTGGTGGTTTTGGAAGCAGCAGACATGCCCGAGACGCGCACCTCACTCATTCATGCGTAGAGAGAATTTCAGGATGGCAAAGGACTACAATATACGATCGACAACCAAGAATTTGAAAGTTGCGAGTGCCCAGCCCTGACTTTTCTCGAACACCTGATCCGCGGCTTGCGTACTGCCGCAAGCGAGGTCATTTCGAGCGAGGAAGCGTGGAAGTTGAATAGGCTAGAGGAAATGCTGCGCGACACGCCGGCTTTGGTGCGCAGAAGAAAAGCAGCCCCCGCAAACGAAATTGAACTTCAGGCAATCATGCACGATTATCTCAGCGCATGTTTTCCGGAGCTCAGGCTTAACCCTCACATTGGTGGAACGCTCAAAACCTTCAAACCGGACTGCGGGATCGCAAGCGTCGGCGCCGCGATCGAGTTTAAAATCGTCCATGCTGCAGAGCAGGTGGCCATCGCTTTCAGCGGCGTGGCCGAGGACACTGCCGGGTACAAAGGTTCCAAGGATTGGACGCGCTTCTATGCCGTGATCTATCAAGCTCAACCATTCATGTTGGAGAGCCAGCTTCGGCGCGACTTCAAGCGCATTGGCGCGGCAACATGGATACCGATCGTCGTGAATGGACCCGCCGAAAGCACCAAAAAGTCAGTCAGAAAAACTGCCAGGAATAAGAAGGCTGCTCAAGGCTCCGACGGATAGCACAGCGAGTCAGCGCTTCGCGTCATCCGCAGACCAAAACGTAGAACGCGACGCACTCCCCGAGCGACAGGACTACTCGCGAACGTCCGGTGGGTCATAGTCGATGAAGCTCGGGATCGCCCGCCAGAGCATCTAGTCAACGACGTTCTCGGCGCCAGCGGTAATCTCTCGCAAGATGTGCGTTGCCTAAACGCTCGAACGCGTGAACCGGAGTATTCAGGGTACAGGGACGGCCAGTGGCGCATGCCATCGTACCAACGTCTGCTGCTGGTGTCCCTGAGCAGTCCGGAGTTCCCCCCACTCATGTTCGCGCCTATGTTCACCCGCGAGGCCGCGGGCTCCGAAATATTCACTGACAGCCGGCGTCCGACCAGGAGACGACCCTCCGGCTGCGGGACGACCGATATCAGTGAAGAGACTTCCGATGCTACTTGCGAATCGGGGCGCACTGTGCCTCCTGGCACGGCCAGCGCAATGAACACAGAGAGGCCACAATGGCTGGTTGGCACCTAGATCCGGGCGGTGGCGCAGGCGCACCCGAGAGGGACACGATCACTCTGGAACGGAAAGATGCACCGCAAATCCGCTTGGAAATTCACATTCCTGGGCTCGCATCCGTGATTGGACGGGAGCCGGTGATGCAAGCACGCCAAAAAATTCAAGATGCTGTGAACGCTATCCAACACCTTTTGGATGATCCGTCGGCGTTGGAGAAGGCCGCTCGCCAACTATGATGCCCGATCAACTTGCCACCTGGCTGTCCCTCGTCACCGCGCCCGGCGTCTCTGCTGTAGCTGCGTGGACAGCCCTTATCGTTTCAATACTTACCTTGAGAGCCAACCGGCACGCGTTTCTGGGGAAGCTGCTGTCGGACCTGCTCGATGAATACGCGACGGAGAAGATGAGGGAAGCCATGGTGGTGATCAGCGAACACCAGGACGAGCCAGGCAAGCCCGCGCCCACCGAACCGCAGCGCAGGATGGTCTCGCACTATTTTCAGAAGCTTTACACGCTCTGGAAAGCCGGGACGATCTCCGAGCCGTTCGCCAAGCAGACGATCAGCAAGGGGCAAGCCGTGCGCTTCCTGGGGCTTGAACGGATCGAACGCAGTATCAACCCCAACTATGACCGTGGACCATTCAAGTTCTACGCCAAGCTGCACGGCCTGCCGCGTACCCAGCCCTGACGTTCCCCTCGATTCGACCACATGCAGATAATACGACTTCCCAGGAAGCGGCTGCTGCCAGACCCATACATCGCGCCCGTTCCTGGAGAATGGGGCCCGTGCGCCCTCTGCCAGTCCTACTCGAAACTCACAGAGGCGCATGTCCCGCCGCAGTCTGTTGGAAATACCAACGAGTGGGTTACAAGAAGCTACATGACTGCACTTACGTCCGAAAATCGGGAGGTGTTCTTCCCTCGCCACTTTAGAAAAGGGCTAAGGTTCAAGACGCTCTGTAGAGATTGCAACAGTCGCCTCGGCGGGCGAGAGGACAAAGCCCTGGCGAATTTCTTTGAGCAAGTGCGGAAGCTCATAGAGTCGCCAATTGTCTTAGCCCCCCCGGCCATCAAAGTTGTGGCGAAACCGAACTTGATATTCAGGGGGCTGCTCGCGCACCTGGCTTCAGCGAACGATAGCGGAATGCCGTGTCCGTTTGATGCTGAAGTACGAGAGATCTTCCTTAATAAGCGGGACCTCCGCCAAAGTTCGTGGAACCTCTTCTATTGGCTCTATCTAGGAAAGAACCTTTTCGTCACGCGCAATGTGTTTCACGGGGGGTGGCGGCCCACAATGGAGGTGAGCCCCATGTTTCTGCTGAAGCTCTATCCGCTCGCCTTCCTGTTTATCAAGGAGAGCTGGTTCATGGGATGTCCGAACGTTCGAAGGTTCCTATGCTCGAGAGACGACGACGAAGCAGAGTTACCGGTCCAGGTATTAAGATATGACGCGGACCCCTTCTGGCCAGCCACAACCTCGGACAGCAACATCATATTTGCCGGCGGCAACACATTTGGCCTCGTGGGTTCGAGGCGATAGTGACACTTTCTGCTTCACCAAATACAGGCCGGGTTCCCACTCAGGTTCCGACATTTGCTCCTGTTGCGGCCCCAACCAGCTAGGGCCGCGACGTAACGCGACCTCGGCGCCGTAACCACTTGGTGCGAGGCCAGCTAACTTAGAGGCAGACTAGGCCCTTTCACGACGCTGCGCGAACAGCCGCCGGCGCCGTTGTGCTTTGCTGCGTCGTATCGCTTTGCGGATCGGCAACCGCCACGCTCGTCGCTTGAGCCGAGTCCTCGATCGCTTCATTTGGCAGAGGCGGCAGCGCACGCGACCCGTTGACGATCTGCAATACCTCTTCGAACGTTGCCACCTGAGCGGGAGAAACGTCCTTCGGCTTGAACCGCAGCACCTGGTACTCATGATCCAACTGCAGCAGCCTGACGGCGATGCCGGGCTTGAGCACCCCGTCCTTCTGCAGTGCGTTGATGATCTCGCGATAAGTGCGGCGGCCCATGTGGCTGTACTTTGAGCGTACGCGCTTTTGCGGGATGTCTTCGATTCGTAGGTCGATGCGGTCTTTGAGTTCGCTCCAGATGTCGCTGATACGCTCCCAATTAGCGTGTTCGGAGAGCTGAGGCTGCGGCATTGCGTTGGGTGCCACCTGTGCCCCGTTCACCTGAGCGCGGCCCGGCTGAGCCGCAGTGATGGCCGCCACAATCCTGTCCGAGGCGTCCTTGGCCGTGGCCGAGGCTTCCTGGGCAGCGGCGATGGCGGTATCCGAGGCTTCTATGGCAGCCTTGACGTGCTGGCCGAGGGTGGCGACGCGTTCCTCTAGCCGTCCGCGCTCGCGGGTGAGCTTGCGTGCCACCAGCCAAAGTCCGACGAGGATAAGGATGCTGTTGTATTGTTCCCATAGGTTCTTCGCCACGCGCAGCCACTCGATTGCATCGACGGCCCACGGATTGTCGGCGAGGAACTCCGGCCAGGATCGCCAGGGCAGAGACCAACGCATGAACTACCCCCCCCAAGGCGGGTATGCGAACACTAAAGCACGACCTGAGCAGCACGGCAAACAGCGATCAGTATCCGGCAAATGTCCCGCGCTGCGCGGGGCTGGCGGGCCGTTCCTACAGCGCCTTGTTCATGTTGATGTCGTAGCCGGCCTCTTTGAGTTCGCGCGCCAGTTTGAGCTTCCAGTCGTCCTCATACGCCGTCCACCTGAATGTTTTTCACATTGCAGTAATGTTCCAAAAGTGGTTAAGCCCATAGTAAGGGGCGCTGACCACAAAAATCAACCACTTAGCTTAGTGGCGACGCGTCCAAACCACCCGCATCGGGGGCGGGCGTTCAAGGATGCCGTATTTCATAAAGAGTATCTTTGCTTGAGTGATTGAGTCGGGAAGATCTTGGACGCGTGAAATTCAAATCGCCTCTGGCGCGCCTTGCCACCGGCGGCCCACGCTAGAGGCCGGCGTTCTGGTCGCGTGCGCCAAGCGTCTCATATGTGCTGGGCTATAGCTCACGCCAAATTGGGCTTTCACCTGTTCGCACAACCCTTCTTCATCGATTTCGGGTTGCGTCACGATCCATTCGGTCAGGATGCCGCGCTCCTCGAGCGAGAGTTTGGGTGGTCGCCCATCGCGCTCGGGCCGCGTGCCGCGCAGGCCCTCTATTCCGGAACGGCGGTATCGCTTCGCCCATTTTCGCAGCGTCTCCGGATGCACGCCGTTTGAATACGCCACGGTCTCGGCTTCGTCTCCTTTAGCAAGCTCAGTGAGCGCCTTGAGCCTGTCCTTCATGCGCCAATCTATGGCGCTGGCCACGGCCACTTGCAGCTCCGCCAAATTCAGTCCTACTTCCAGCTTTTTGCTGGACCCTGTCCACACGATACCGAACTCGCTCTTCAGCAAGCGCTTGAGGCTCGCGTGCGAATACCGCACCTGGAAGCGGGCCCAGACGAGATCGCGCAATTGCGCGTAACCCATTTCCGGCCGCTCCAAGACATCATTGCGGAGTTCCTGAAGCTGCGTGACGCTCAGCTTGCGCGGCCGCCCGCGCGAATTCCCGGCCTCGGGTGCAGCGGCTTGCGGCTCTCTCAAATTTGGGTCCTGTCCCAATTTCTTGCGGGGCTGTCGACTTGCGGGCCGCATGGCCCGAGATGTCGTTGCGGGTACACGATACCGAGTTGCTTCTTGAGCATATTCCTGAGGCCGCCTGGGCGTAGCGCACGCCAAACTCCGCTTCGATGCGGGCGCAGAGTTGTTCGGGAGTTGTCGGCGGCGTGGCGTTGGCCATCCTGGCGACGGTCTCTAGTTGATGCGGCCTGAGTTTCGGCGAAGGTCCAGAGCGTTTGCGCAGGATCATCCCAATGCCGCCTTGTCGGAAACAGCGCAGGCTCCGGCGAACGGTGTCGGTCGACAAGTGGGCTCGCACGGCGGTGTCATCGACGCTGAAGCCTTCGGCAAGATAGGCAAGCGCGAGAAGGCGTTTCCGCATGTAGGGATATTTTTCGCTGGCGGCGTGGGCGCGCAGCGTTTCGGGGTCGGCATTGAGTTTGGGACGCCGAGGCCGATAGCTCGCCCCCCATTTGGCGAGCAGCGGAGCGATGCCGCGTTTGCGGATTTGTGCGAGCCAGACCTTGAGCGTACGTGCTTTGACATGAATAAGCGCCGCTGCTTTCTCGGGAGGCTCGCCCGCAAGCGCGGCGTCGATGGCTTTCAAGCGCGCGTGCAAACGCCAATGCGGGTGGCGGCCGAGCGCGGCAGCGATTTCGGCGCGAGCGGACGCGATAAACTCCGGGTCCATTGGCTTCTTGTGGGCTCGGCCGGCAAGCACGGCAGCGAGGCCGTCCGCCCGGGCGCGCTTGAGCCAGCGGGCGACGGAATCGTAGCCGGCTCCGGCGGATTCTGCTGCCTCGCCATGGGTGTCGCCACGCAGGACGGCCTGGAGAGCGACAAGCCGCTTGCGTATGTGCGCCCGCTGTTCGTTGGCAAGGGCGTTAGTGATCTCGACTTGAGTAACGGGGATCGAAGCAGGATCGATGCGTGAGCGCCGTGGCGTGGGTTTTCGGGTCACCGTTTCTATGCCTTGCGATAGAAGAATTCGTATCCAGCCGCCCAGGGTGTCCGGTTCGATGCCGGCTATCCGGGCGGCTGCTTCGCGCGGTTGGCCAGCAAGGAACGCGTCGATCGCGCGCAGCCGCGCGCGTTGCCGGCTGGGCAGCGTGGTCTTCAGGACGGCGGCGATTTTGGAACGGCGCGTGGCCGCTAGACCAGGGTTGAGAGGCCGGGGCGTCCGGTGCGGCTTGGCGAGAAGCCCCTGCAGTCCACCTTCACGAATTCTTTCGGATCAGGGTGTTGCCCTGGCGGAGGAGGCCGGCGGCCATGCGCTCCACGCCGCGCCGGTGGCGATCAAAGCTTTGGAGTGCTGCGCGCTGGCGGCGATAGTGCGCGGCTCACGCCGGCCGGAACGCCGCTTGTATATGCCTTGCGATCCGCTTGCGTGCGGCGGTGTCGTGGTCTTTGAGGAGCTTGGCATCCCGGTACGGCAAGCCGGCCGAATGCTTCGCGGCGCGATCCTGTTCGGCGGCGCGCGCGGCGCACAGGACGGTCCCCTGCTGCTGCTCGTAGGCGTGTGCCCATTTCTGCGCGCGCTTGCGCTCCTGCCAGTCGTTGAGCGTGCGGCCGGTGTGCGGATGCACGCGGTTGACGATCAGGTGCAGGTGAAAATGGCGGGTGTCGTTGTGCGCGACATAGACGGCCTGGTGCTCTGCCCACCCTATCGCTTTCATGAAGCTGTCGGCGGCCGCGCACATCTCTTCTCTTGTCGGGCGTTCGCCCGGCGCCCAGGCGAGGCTCACCGTCTTGACGGGCGCAACGCTCTTGCGGCCGCTCGGCGCAAGGCCGGCCCACGCCTTGAGGTGCCGGGCATCCTCGGCCGTGCGCCACATTTCGTGGAGGGATGCAAACGGGTCCTCGTTGGCGAGATTGCGGGTGGCCGTGAACGCCACGCGCGCGGACGTACGCGGCCGCGGGTCCGCTTCGGTCGGCGCGTCATGGAGATCTCCCCGCGCTTTCCCGTGCAGCGAAAAACGTGTGCGCGGAGAATCTTTTCGCGCGTGAGTTGATCGGAGTTGAGTCGCTGACGGAAAAGTATGGGGGATGCGGCAGCGCGGACGAATTCGGCTCTGAATCGATTCAGCGCAGGAATGTCCACGAGTTTTTGCGACCAATGAGCAAAAAAAACGACGGTTCGACCCATGCGTGTGGGGCGCTGGCTGTGTGAACGCGTGCAGCGACTGCACTGCCCGAGCCCGGCGCTCAGGCAAATTCGCCGGAAAGCCATGACCGAAGCCGGCTGGAGTGGACGACGTTTGGAACCATTGGTATGTCGCACTATGCTCCCAAGCCTGCGCGGTGTGCGCGCTGGCGCTCCCCCAGAGTCGAACAGGTCATGGGCGACAGCTATCCGAAGATCAAAGTCGCAGCGGTGCAGGCGGCTTCGGTTTTCCTCGATCGGGAGGGATCGACCGAGAAGGCGTGCCGGCTGATCCGTGAGGCAGGCCGCAATGGCGCGCAGCTCATCGGCTTTCCGGAAGGCTTCGTCCCCGCGCACCCGGTCTGGTACCATCATCATTCGGCAACCGGGACCCTCTCCAATCGACTGGCCACTGAGCTCTTCAAGAACGCAGTCACGATACCCGGCCCCGAGATTGTGGCGTTGTCAGCCGCGGCGGGCGATGCCAATGCCTACGTCGTGGTGGGCGTGTGCGAGAAGGTTCCCAACACCATAGGCACCATGTTCAACACCCAGGTGTATCTGGGTCCGGATGGCTCGCTCATTGGCAAGCACCAGAAGATCATGCCGACCGTGGGCGAGAGGCTCGTGCATACCGGCGGCTTTGGCAATACCTTTGGCGCATTCCAAACCGGCTTTGGGCCGATGAGCGGCCTCATCTGCGGCGAGAATTCGAATCCTCTGGCAGTCTTCGCGCTGACTGCGGAAGGGACGCGCGTCCACGTCATGAGCTGGCCCAACTATTTCCCAACGAGCGGAGATCCGATGCGAATCCGGGTCGCCGTGGACAGCCAGGCATTCGCCCAAATCAGCAAGGCCTACGTCGTCTCGGCGTGCGGCGTTGTCGACGACGACATGATCGGCAAGCTTGAGCTCTCTCCGGATCAGGAGAAGATCGTGCGAGATCCGAATTACTGCGGCGGCAGCGTGGTCGTCGCACCCAGCCTCCGCGTCATCGCGGGGCCGATGGGTGCCGAGGAAGGCATTCTCTATGCCGATTGCGACCTCGAGACGTGCGTTGCGATGAAGCTGCGGCATGACTTTGCAGGCCACTACAATCGACCGGACATCTTCCAGCTCCACATCAATCGCACGGCGCCGCAGCTCTACACCGTGCACGACGAGCAAGCGCGCTCTCTTCGGAGCTCACAAGCACGGCTCGTGACGGAGCCCTTGGAGCGCCTCGCCAATCCTCAGCCGCCCAGCGGAGATATGCAGACAGGTTCAGATCAAGCACCCGACGGGAAGATCGGGCCGTAGGTGAATTGGTGTGCGGCGAGACTTGCAGGTCCCACTCTGTTGCCGCGGCGAGAGTCCAGGATAGACATCTCGCGTCTGCCGCCCTACGGAAGGTTTCAGATCACTGCGACCGTCGACAAGCCTTGGACCTCATACTCCAAGCTAACCCCATGGCCCATCGACCCAGCTATACAGAGCACGAAGTCGCTTCGCGACGGCCCGCATGCGCGGGAAGGAAGATAGAGGTGGCAGCGCAAGATGGCTCACTGACGAGTTGAGGTGACGGTCGGGGAGCCCGCCTTGAGGATCGAGGTCGTCAACAACCTCGCTCAAGGAGCAAGCTCCCGATGACGACCCCCAACGCCGGCTCCCCGCTGCGCCAGCGCATGATCGACGACATGGTTGCCCGCAAGCTCGCGCCCGGCACGCAGCGCGGCCATGTCTTTGCATGCAAGCAGCTCGCGGCCTACCTTGGCCGTTCACCCGAGGCGGCGACACCCGACGATGTGCGCAGCTTCCAGCGCCATCTCATCGACAGCGGCAGGAGCATTCACTACCGCAACCGCATCATGACCGGCGTGAAGTTCCTATTGAAGGTGACGATGCGGCGGCACGATCTGGTCGCCGAGATCTATCACCTCAGAGAGCCCCAGGCAGTCGCCGTCGTGCTTGCCCCCGAGAAGGTCGTGCAGGTGCTGGCGTGTGCACCGGGCCTGAAGGCGCACGTTATGCTGAGCATCGGCTACGGCTGCGGGCTGCGCGGCGGCGAGGTGACGCGGCTCAGGGTGCGCGACATCGACAGCGCGCAGGGCATCATCCGCGTCGTGCAGGGTAAGGGGCAGAAGGACCGCAATGTCATGCTGCCACCCGAGGTGCTGGCGCAGCTGCGGCAATGGTGGTGCGAGCGTCCGCGGCGCTACGACCACGGACTTGTGCCGGGCGAGCGCTGGATCTTCCCCGGTCATCACCGCCACAAGCCGATCTCGCCACGCCAGTTCCATCGCCTATTGCAGCAGGCCGCCGCGGCTGCCGGCATCAAGAAGCCGGTGACGCTGCACACACTGCGGCACTCATTCGCGACGCACCTGCTCGAGAACGGCACCGATATTCGCGTCATCCAAGCGGTGCTCGGTCACGCGAGCCTCTCGACGACGGCGCGCTACACACGCGTGGCCACGGGCCTGATCGCCAAGGTCGAAAGCCCGCTCGATCGGCTGAGCCTGCCGAAGGCTTCCCGGCGCAAGGGGCCTCCGCCCGCGTAGTCGCCGGCGTCCATGTCTCGGCCCATGCTGGAGGTCGCGGACATCTTCCGCGAGCACGGTCCAGCTTGGCGTGACGCCAATCGCGGCCACGTCAGCCTCGACCAGCTGAAGGTCATGAGCGCCATCGAGCGCTGCCGCACGGCGGCGCTCGGCGGGCACGTCGCGCGCTGCGAGGACTGTGCCCATACCGTCATCGCCTACAACTCCTGCCGCAATCGGCACTGCCCGAAGTGCCAGGCGGCAGCATCACGCGCATGGCTCACGGATCGCGAGGCCGAGCTGCTGCCGGTGCCTTACTTCCACGTCGTCTACACGCTGCCGGCGCAGCTGCGCGACCTCGCCTATCAGAACAAGGGACTCGTCTACGGCCTGCTCATGAAGGCGGCCGCCGAGACCACGCTCGCGATCGCCGCCAATCCGTGCCACCTCGGTGCCCGCCTGGGGCTCACAGCCGTGCTGCACACCTGGGGCTCGGCGATGACGCACCATCCGCACGTGCACATGATCGTGCCGGGCGGCGGTCTCTCTGAGGACGGCGCCAGGTGGGTCTCGGCCAAGTCCGACTTCCTGGTCCATGTCAATGTGCTGGCGCGCCTGTTCCGCGGCAAGATGCTGGCGCTGCTGACCGAGGCGCATGCGCAAGGCCGCCTGCTGTGTCTCGGGCATCTCGCAGGCCTTGCCGACAGGCGCGTCTTCAAGCGCTTCGTCGGCCCCGTCAGGCACACCAAATGGATCGTCTACTGCAAGGCGCCGTTCGCGGGACCGGAGGCCGTGCTGCGCTACCTGTCCCGCTACACGCACCGCGTCGCCATCTCGAACCGACGCCTCGTCGCCGCCGACACTGGTGGTGTCTCGTTCCGCTGGAAGGACTATCGCGTTGCAGGTCCGGGCCGTTGGAAGACCATGACGCTCGCCGCGCCCGAGTTCATACGGCGCTTCCTGCTGCACGTGCTGCCGAAGGGCTTCCACCGCATCCGCCATTACGGCCTCCTCGCCAACGGCAATCGCGCCGCCGCCATCGCCAAGGCGCGCGAGTTGCTCGAGTGCCCGCCGCCTCCGCCCGAACCCGAGCCGAGCGCTGCGGCAGGTCCCGATGAGCCGCGCACGCTACCGAGCCCCTGTCGCTGCTGTGGCGGGCGCATGCACGTCATCGAGACGTTCGAGGCGGGGACGATACCCAGGCACCGACGGTCTCCGGCACCGAGCGCGATCCGGATCGACACGTGATGAACCGTGCTGACTGTCAGCACTTCGAAACCGACACTCAGCTCTCCTGGTCGCTGACCGGCAACCATCGAGCACGTCATCGGCTCGTCGCGTGGTCGCCACTACAGTCGGTAGGCGCGCGTCAACGCCTCCCAGGCGGCTCTATCGTCGGACTCGACGTACCACGCGCGACCGCACGCACGCCCCTCCGTCCGTCGTTCCCGACAGAGCCCGCTGCGGCGGCAGTGCTCAATCCCCATAGGGCTCGGCGCGTGGCACCGAGAGCGCGCGGCACCACCTGAGCAAGCGCGACTTCGTGCACTGTTGCTTCTCGGACACCGGCCCGGTGCATGCGGCGAGCGTATCGCTGGCCGGCGTCCGAGAAACCTTCACAGTTGCGGACATTCGAGGATCGGGCACCGAGGACAATCGTTGCATCGTGCGAGCAGTCTGCTGTCGGACCTCCGGAGATAGTCTCAGCAAGCCGGAGGGCAGCGTCTGTGGCACGGCCCCGAAGTCTTCGGCACTGCAGCAAATCCGTCGGGTAGCAGAGCAGAGGCACTTACCCTGTGCCAGCAGGCCAACCAAGGCGCCACTCCTAGGCGACCCTCCGTCCGCGCGACGGAGCCGTCAATCGGGTTGGCCGGCTTCGGCTTGTTATCGTGTCGGCTGGGTTCCCGGAGGTCCCTGCCGCTCGACGCAGGCGAACCGCTACGCCGCCTTGCGGTTGACCTCGTGCAACGCGATCTCGTTGAGCGTTGCGTCGGCCTTCTTCTCCTGCTTCAGGGTCTCCTCCAGAAGCGAGGCGGCTTCCATCATGCCGAGCTGCCGTGCCCAGGCGGCAAGCGTGCCGTAGCGCGCCATCTCGTAGTGCTCGATCGCCTGGCCGACTTCGATCATGGCGGCGTCGCAAACGGCGCCGTTTTCGGCTTTCTCCATCACCTCGTCGCCCTCCTCGATCAGGCCCTTGATTGCCTCGCAGGCCTCGCCGCGCGGCGGCTTGTCGAGAAGCTGAAAGACCCGTTCGAGACGCGCCACCTGACCCTTCGTTTCCTCCAGATGATGGTTCAGCGCCTCCTTCAGGTGTGGGCTTTCCGCGTGCTTGGCCATCTTGGGCAGCGCCTTAACGATCTGCTTCTCGCCGTGATAGATATCCTTGAGGGTCATCTGGAAGATGTCCTCGAGCTTGCTTGCTGGCATGTTAATTCTCCAGGCGTGAGTTGCTGGCGGACTGTCTGTCCGCAACCCCCGACCCCTGCCGATGGTTCCGTTCTGCAGCGCTGTCCGTCGCCGGCCTGGCCCGTGCTCCCGCTGATCACGTCAATCGGGCAGGGGCACCGCCTCCGCGAAGGCATGCTGAATGGCTACTGCTGCCGCCATCAGCAGGGCGACCGCCCAGGGGCGCGACTGCAGCTTCGGCCAGCGACGGGAATGTAAGCAGCCCGACGAAGGCAAGGGTCCCGTGACGACCGCTGGTCCGAGATAGGCGACGTAGTTGAGCACGCCGGCCAGGACGCCCCAGAGCAGTGCGTTCGGCAACCCGACCGCGTAGGCGAGGGCGGATGTCACGATACCAAGGCAGAGATTTACGAGCGTGAAGGTGCTGAGGTAGGTGGCCATATTGTCACCGATGCATTTGAGCGTACGCAGCGCTTCCAGGCGGGCATTCCTGGCCGTGAAGCAGCATGACCAGGGCATTTCTTATCCGTTCCTGGTAGATCAGGTGGAACAACAGCGCTCCGACGAATAGAACGAGTTCGCTGACCGCCGGCGTCAGCACCGAGAACGTCGTTGACACAACGTTCGCTGGCGGCTGCTCGACTTTGAGCGCCGCCGGCTCGCTGCTGGTGATGGAGCTCAGGGTTCTTCGCATCTCGTCCATCAGGGCGAGGGGCTGGCTGAGCAACTGGAATTTCTCCATCAGCAGCGCCCCGAGATCCGCGGCCCGGCCGACCCAGTAGGTGACGGGGGTTGCGAGCAGCAGCAGCACGCCGACCATGAGCGCAGCCAGACCAGCCGTTATCAGAACCGCGGTTAGCGCCCGGGAAACCTTGTGCTCCTGCAGAAATCGCACGACCGGATGGAAGATGGTCGCGATGACCCACGCAAGCAGGACCGGTACCAGCACTGGCGGGCTGACATGCGCCGTCCAAAGCAAGGCGATCACGAAAAGCCCGATGATCGCGGCCTGAGTCGCCCGCATTCAGGGATCGGCCGGGATGAGGCCGGCCATTCCAATCCGGACCGGCGCATGCTGCCCCGGTCCCGGCGAAGGCGTACCGGGATGGCGGCTCGCCACTCCAGCTGGCGCAGAATGAGAACCGCGGCATCGTACGCCGACACGCCTCTGTCCTTCTCCGTGGCAGAACGCCGGTGGTCTCGGGCACACGCACGCGTTCAAGTCCGGTTCCTCGGAGGCCGCCTGGCTCGCAAGGAACGGCACTGATGGAACGCTGCAGCGGCCGGCTCGTTGTCATTATACGCCCGCTCCATTGGGCTGCGAGATCACGAGTAATGGCAGCAGGCCGCCAGGCCCTACTGAGTGATCGCCTCGAGCGGTCCGCTCAGCTCATATTTGATGCCCGCCGGCAAGAACTCGATCTTGGGCGGGACGTTGAAATACTCGGACATGACCTGTTCGAGCACGGTGCTTCCGAATCCCTTTTTCCCCGGCACGGAGACGGGAGGACCAGAGCGCTCCTCCCAACGAAACAGGAACCGATCTTGCCCGTTGGTCGTCGATACGGACCATGTGATCACCACCTGTCCCGTACGATTCGACAGAGCGCCGTACTTTGCGGCATTTGTCGCCAGCTCATGTAGCGCTAAGGAGAAATTCTGGGCAGCTTGCGCGCCGAGCATGATGGCTGGGCCGTCGATTGTGACGCGACCCGTGTAGGGCTCCATCTCCGCCCGCGCCACCTCGCCGAGATCCGCGCCCTGCCAGGCCTTGTCGAGGAGCATGACGTGCATCTGAGCGAGAGATTGGAGTTGGTGCAGCACGGCTTCCTCGGCTTCCTCCATGGTGCTCTTCCCTACGAAGCTGCGCGAGACGACTGCGTGGACAACGGCGAACAGATTCTTGGTCCGATGATGGATCTCGCGTGCGAGCAGCTCTTGCCGGGCTTGGGCCTGCTTGCGCTCTGTGATGTCTCGGGCGATCTTCGACGCTCCGATGATCCTGCCCTCGGCGTCCTTGAGAGGAGAGACGCTGAGCGAGATGTCGACGAGCGTTCCGTCCTTGCGGGCGCGCACGGTCTCGTACGGCTCGACTCGCTCGCCGCGCCGGATGCGATCAAGGATCTCCTGCTCCTCGTCTTGTCGGTCCGTCGGGATCAGCGATTTGATCGACTTGCCGACCATCTCCTCCGCCGTATAGCCGAAAAGGCGCTCCGCGGCATCGTTCCAGGACGTCACGATGCCGTCGATGTCCTTGCTTGCAATGGCGTCGCTCGAGCATTCGACTATTGCGGCAAGCTGCCTCTCGGCACCATAGAGATGGGCGTTGTCGATGGCGAGGGCCGCATGCGCCGCAAGTCCGCTGACGATGTCCTCGGTCTCCTGCCCGAACACCCCCGGTTGCGTATGGCCCAGAAGCAGGGCCCCCAGAATCTTGCCAGGCCGCCGCACCGGAACCGCGAGATAGCTGGCGACTGGGAGTTGCTGGCTTGCCAATCGGCAATACGGTGCGCCTCCCTCGCAGCGCAGGTCAATGCGGACGTCATCCGATCGAATGACGACGCCGTCGCGCAGCGTCGCATCGAGGAGCGCTCGATGGGGCGCTATGCCAAATTCCTGGAGCTCACGGGGCGACAGCGTGTGGACTAGGTGGGTTTGCATATGCTCGTCCGTCGCATGATGATACAAGGCCGCAAATTGCGCACCGCCGACCTCGACCGCCATGTCGGTGACGGCCTGGGCGATTCGGAGAAGGTCCAGGTCGCGGGAGACGACTTTCGCTACTCCATTCAGGATCTGAAAGCGGCGGGCCTGGGAGCGCACGGTGTGCTCGAACACCTTGCGCTCGGTAATGTCGACGAGCATGTTGACTGCGCCGATGAGACGGCCGGTCGCGTCATGCAGCGGCGTCGGATAGGCAATGAAGGGGACGCGGGTCCCGTCCGGCCGTTCAGCCACTGCTTCAACCCCCCGCACCGGCTTGCCGGTCTTGAGGGTCTCCGCCATTGGGCATTCGTCGTGCGGCATCGGCCGGCCATCGGGCCAATAGAGCTTCCACGATCCGCAGAATGTGCTGGTTCCAGGCTCCGGCTCACAGCCCCAAAGCTGTGCGGCCGCAGCGTTGTAGAAGGTAACGCACCCCGCCGCATCGGTGATGTAGACAGCAGCTGGCAAAGCCGCGACCAACTCGCTGGGATGGACTTGGCTGAAAGTGCGGGCCTCGTCGGAAGCTCGGTGTACGCCGGGGGTGAGCATCTGACGAACGTCGTCGAAAGAGGTACGCACGGTTCTTCCTTGAGCTGTATACCTTTGCGAGCGACGCATTGAGTTTGGGGGCAGACCCACGACGCGGGTGGCCGATGTCTTCCGTGGCCCTCGCCACGAGCATCCCGCTTTGCCATGCCGGTGGCAGCTAGGCGCACCTGGACCGCAGGCGCTTGTCGCAGCGTCTTGCGCATGCTCGATCTTGTCAATGGAAACAGCGCTGAAGCTTACGCTTGCGGTTGTCCGGCACCTCCAGCCGCGCCGATATTTCGCTCATTTCCCGCGCGGTGAGGCCGTGGGCGCGCGACCGTGGTCCGAGGCGCACACCGATGGCCGTAAACCATGAAATCACATAGCGGGGTCAGCCTTCGGTCGTGCTTCAGCGCAAGCGATTGCGCCAGATACAGTAGCCGACGCTGCGCACGCCGATCGATCCATGCCATTCCAACCTATAGGCTGCAGGGGTTCTGGCCGCCGACCATCGCCCGCGAGACTTTCCGATGCGAACGGACGGATTACGACGCGGCACCGTCGTGCGCGCGCTTACACTGGCTACCGCTCGTGCTCTTTGCGGAGCTTCGTTTGCCGTATCGGGCGCAGACGGCCCCGAACCGTCGCCGCTGCTCCCTCCGTAGCCGTCGCTGAAGCCTTCCCCGCCTCGCCCGTTGCGGCCGGGCTGCCAACTCCGATTGCGTGCAGGTTTCGGCAGCTCCTCTGTGGGCGCGCCTTGCTTAGGCCTGCCGCTTTGGATCAGAGGATGATGCGGGCGCCTCGCGCTCTGCGCGCCATGCTTGCCTCTCGACTGAACCGTCAACGGGGGTTGGAAACGCGAGCTCCGTTCACGGTTGCGGAGAACCGCGGCACGGGAAGAGCGTTGCCGTATACAATCGCTTGAACGGAGCGCAACCTAAGAAAATGGGCGGAGCGACGACGCGCGGGTCGTATCGCGAGCCCGAGCGAGACCATTCGTCACGCCGGCCAGGCGATGGCGGAGATCGATGCCGGTCCTCCCCGTGGGCGAGAACGACCGGCTGGTGGGGACGGCTCAAACTGCGCGTTTCACGTGCAAACGTGGCGTGCGTGCAGCCATGGCCGGAGGTGAAGCGCTGGCGGGGGACGCCCAAGTTGCGGGAGTATGTCGAATGCCCGAGAAGCGGACCATCGAGAAAGCGCGCAAAGCCAAGCGCGCAGGAAAGGCGGCCTCAACGCACGCCGGGGAGTTCGTGCGTGAGGAGGTCAATAAGGACACTCCGAACTATAGCTGAATCGTATTCCGTGGGCGTGCGACCGTGTGACTCAGCGGCGCGGGATTCCGCATCGGGGCGAACAGTCGTAGCCCGGTCGCATGATCGACGAGGATGGCATCCGGCAGCGTTGGGAAGCAATCGGCTCAAAGCTCGACGAGCGGGGGCGGCGCCTGTTCGCGGCCGCCGAGGTCAGAGCCGCCGGCTGGGGCGGGCTCGAGGCGGTGGCGCGCGTTACCGGGCTTGCCCGCTCGCGCATCAATCGGGGCGAGGACGACCTCGACGGCGAGCCGTTGCCCGAAGGTCGGATCCGGCGCCAGGGTGGCGGGCGCAAGTCGGTCGCGACCAAGGACCCTGGGCTCGTGCAGGCGCTCCGGCACCTGGTCGAGCCGGCGACGCTGGGCGATCCCGAGCGACCGCTGACCTGGGTGTCGAAGAGCATGGACAAGCTCGCGGCCGCACTGACCGCGATGGGCCACCCGGTCAGTGCTGACACGGTGCGCGCCGAGCTGACCAAGCTCGGCTTCTCGCGCCAGCACAACCGCAAGGCCGACGAAGGCTCCAAGCACCCGGACCGCAATGCCCAGTTCGAGCATATCAACGCGAAAGTCGTGGCGGCGCAGCAGGCTGGCCAGCCCGTCATCTCGGTCGATACCAAGAAGAAGGAGCTGGTCGGCAACTACAAGAATGGCGGCAGCGACTATCGGCCGAAGGGCCGGCCGCGCCGTGTCAAGGTGCACGACTTTGCCGACAAGGAGCAGAGCAAGGTGGCGCCTTACGGCGTCTACGACGTGACGGCCAACGAGGGCTTCGTCAACGTCGGGATCACCGCCGACACGGCCGAGTTCGCGGTGCAATCGATCCGCACCTGGCGCGCGCGCATGGGGCGCGAGCGCTGTCCGGGCATGCGCGAGCTCACCATCACGGCCGATGGCGGCGGCTCGAACGGCGCCCGCGTCCGGCTATGGAAGGTCGAGCTGCAGAAGCTCGCCGACGCGACCGGCCTGACGCTGCACGTCCACCATTATCCGCCGGGCACCTCGAAGTGGAACAAGATCGAGCATCGCCTGTTCTGCCACATCACCCAGAACTGGCGCGGGCGACCGCTGATGGATCACGTCACCATCGTCGAGACGATCGGCGCCACGACGACGCGGACCGGCCTGAAGGTCGAGTGCGTGCTCGACACGCGCACCTACGCGAAGGGCATCAAGGTCAGCGACGCCGAGATGGCGAGCCTCGCAATCACCGGCGACGACTTCCACCCGGAATGGAACTACACCATCAAGCCGCGACGCCCCGAAACGTAGCAGTTATTGTTCGGAGTCGCCTAAGATCCTGCGTGGCGAGCACGACGCGCGGTCGTCCGAGCAGGCCATCGCCATCGGCCTTTCGAAGGTCAGGCGCGCCGGCGTGGACCTGCCGCCTCCGAAGCGCGGCAAGGCCAAGGCGCGGATGCGACGCAGCGCCGAGTACGACTATTCGGCGGGTCAGGTCAAACGCACTACACGTCGCCGGCCGCGCGCGTCGCGCTCGGCCTCGCAGGCTCTGAAGCGCGAGCCAACGAGCAGGGCATCGCGCCAGGCGATGTCGCGTCACGCCTCGCGCGCGGCGTCGCGGCGCAGCACAGGGCAGCGCGCCGAGGCGGCCCGGAAAGCCGCGCGCACCATGGGCGTTGCCGGCCGAGCGGCAGCCGCTCGCAAGGCGGCGCGGACGCGCGCGCGCAACAGGAGCGCGAGAAGCGGCTAGGCGTGGCCCGAGGAAGCACCGTTGGAGCGTCCGAGGAGCTTGGAGAGCGGGCTCGAGTAGAGAGCGAGCGTGGCACCTCGTCGATCGCGGCATTCGCGTCAATGCGGTCGCGCCTGGACCGGTGTGGACTGCGCTCAATCCGGCCGACCGCCCAGCGGAGGAGCTGACGGAGTTCAGCGCGGACACGCCGATGAAGCGCGCTGCCCAGCCGGAGGAGATCGCCGATGACCGGCAATCTCGCCGGTGATGTAGCTGGGGCAGGCCGGAGCCGCTATGAAGACGAACGCCGAGGACATCGAGCCGGCCGAATGCGGCTGCCGGCGGCAGAAATCGCTGACGGCTGCTCCCGCAAGAGAGGCGGAACAGAAGTACCAGCGCGGCGTTCACAGAGGACGACGGCCGGTAGACGCCAAGGAGACCGCCCGCTGCTCGCATAGTGGCGGTCGTGAGTCATCTGCCAGCTCCACGCCCGTCCAGCGATCCGCGGTGAAGCAGGACCTGACGCCGGGCTCGTGCCGCCCAATGAACAAGCCACCATGGAGAGTATGATGAACTGGGACCGTATCGAAGGAAATTGGAAGCAGTTTACAGGCAAGGCGAAGGAGCAGTGGGGAAAGCTAACCGATGACGAGCTGACGCAGATCAACGGTAACCGCGACCAGCTCGAGGGCAGGATCCAGGCCCGCTACGGCTACGCCAAGGATCAGGCTCGCAAGGAGGTGGACGACTGGCTAGGCCGGCAGTGAGCTCTCCCAATGGGGGGCAGCGGCTATAGCCGAGCCACGACGGAAGCCGTCATGAGCAATGGGAAGCCAGTTGACCACCCGAGTGCGAAGACGGTCAAGGTCCGGCAAGGGACAGGGCCGCGCGTCATGGTTTCGGTCCTGCTGATCTCGCTGCTGCTCGCGGCGATCGCGGGTGCGGCCCTGCTCTTCTACTATTACGCTCGCGTGACGCCTCCGACGGTGCCTGCGAGCGGTCTGTGACAGCGCTCGCCTCTCAAAGCGGACAGACGGACGATCTCATAAAACCCGTGCGAGACATCGCTGCCACGCTTGCGCACCCTCTCGAAGTCCCGCTGCAGCTCATGGAGCTCCTGCTCGGTGCAATCCTCCAGATCGCGGTTGCGGGCAATCATTGCGCCGAGCTTGAGATGAAGCGCCCTGGCGTCGCGGTTCTGGGTGTTCTCGAGGAGAACACCATCAGAAGAAAGGTCCAATCGTCGTTCCCGTATTGCCACGCATCGAAGATGCTGACGCCCGCCAGGCGCCAGATTGGCCCTAGCGCCCAGGCAATGCCGAACGCCCAGGCGGATCCCAGCGCATCCGACGCACGGCGCCATATCCGCCAAGTTGAACGGCGCGGCATGGTTCTTCAGGCGGCTTCCCGTATTGAGGCTGCGTCGGCCGCTGGCGGCTGATCGTTCGACCCGTCGTTGAAGGGCTCGTCTTCCTCATCCTGGGCGTTCTGTCTCCTGCTCCGTCGGCCAGAACAGCAGAGCGATCAAGGCGAGCAACAGCACCAGGGTATGTGGCGGACAAGACCGCGCGCAAGCGCATGCGCCGAGGCCGTCGGGCCGCCAAGCAGCGAGAGCAGCAGCCCCGCGGGGACCTGGCCGGCGGCCTGCGTCGCAGCCGCCGACGCCATCTCGCCGATGTCACCGAGCCCGCTCTCGTTGCTTTGCTGGTTCTCTGCGGCGGCGGCCCTCCTGCTCACGCATCGTGAGGATCATCGCCGGCTCGAGACCTATCGCGCAGAAGCCGGCGGCCATCGTCCAGAACGCGTTCGTGCGCCGAAACGTTCGGTCAGCGCCAGACCGGTGGCAGCGGTCGCGAAGCCGGCCGCAACGACAAAGGGGACTGCCACTGAAGCCCTGGCCAGGTACGTATCGACGAACGATGTCGCCGCGAACTTGGCGTCCTTGATGAGACCCTGGAGCACTTATACGCTCTCGCGCTGAGAGCTTATCGCTTCCACAGGGCGCCGAGGACGAAGCCGGCAATGGCCGCCAGCGCCAGCGTGGCCATGGGTTGCTCCTTGACCGATCTATCTACGGCGCCCTTGAGATTGCCGGCGACCTCATGCATGCGCTCGCCGGCGTCACGGCCCCGGTCCGCCACGCGGCCCGCGGCATCTTCCGCCCGGTCGGCCAGGTTGCTGAACTGATCCGTCGCTTTGTCCGCCACGCCCTGTTGGCTGCTCTGTGCCATTGTTGCGCTCCTCCTACTGTTACTGCTCACGTCGCATGTAAAACGCTCGAGGACGACCTTGGGTTCACGGTCAGTCGCGCTTGCGCTCAGCACGAGTCCGCTGGGAGAGGGACCACGGACAAGGGTTTACGCAGGCGAAGCTGCCGGGGCACAAACAATGTGTAGGAACGTTGGCCAACAACAGAGCGGACATAAAGAAAGGGTATTCATCGCTACCGCCACAATGCACGCCAATCTGGAACAAGGACGTGGAAGGGACGATGTCTACGACATCAAGGGCCAGAAGATCGGCGAGATCGATCAGAAGCAGACGCACTGCAATCATGCTTATTCCCTTTGATCCGGCTCGGGGCGAAAAACGCTGCCAAATCAACAGCAAGCCTCTTTTGGCGGCGTGACGCAGGTCGGCGACCCAACTTGCTGAAGTACTGAAGCTTTTTGGGTTATCGCCGGAGTAAAGGGCATGGACAATGTCCCCTCTACTGGCAACATCGGCCGCAGCCGCCCGCGCATCGCCCTTGGCCAGCAGCCCCTCGAGTTTCTTCTTGCTGATCTCCCGGCCATGCTTCTCGCCCACGGGGTCCTCATCGCCAGACCCGCGCACGGCTATGCGCAGTCCATTCAGGGTCTCGCGGAAAGCAACCTTGTTGGCTCTATGACCGCCCTCGCTATCGACCATCTCGATCTTGCAGCAATCGACCTCGATGCAAGCCAATGTCGGGGGACCGTGCGCCCGTGGTCAGATGCTGGTCTGACCATGCTCACGACAGGCGACCCGAAGCACCTGAGTGCCCCCATCGCCATCACCTCGGTGCTGCATACCTGGGGCTCGGCCATGACGCATCACCCGCATGTGCACATGATCGTGCCGGGTGGCGGGCCCTGCCGATAGGCAACGCTGGATCGCCACCGAGCCCAACTTCTTCCTCCCCGTGCTGGTCCCTCCAGGCTGTTCCGCCGCCTGATGCTGGGGAAGCTCGCTGCGGCCCGCAAGGCGGGTAAGCTGACCTTCTTCGGCGAGCATGCCCATCTCGCCGTTAGGAAGGCCTTCGCCGCCTTCCTGACGCTCAAGAGGATGCGCTGGTTTGTTTATTCCAGGCGGCCCTTCGCCGGGCCGAAGGCGGTGCTCGCCTACCTGTCGCGTTACACCCACCGCGTGGCTATCTCGAACAGCCGCCTGATCGCCGCCGACGCGGAGAGCATCGCCTTCAAGGTCAAGGATTCCGGCCGGACCGGCGCCGCCCTCAGCTTGTGCAGCCAGGCCCACGGCGCCTTGTAGGGGTCGAACCCCATGATGCGCTGCAGGTGCTCGGCCGAGATGCCCGTGCGGCGCGTCGAGATCTCGAACGCCGCCCGGAGCCACAGCGTGCCCGAGGTCCGGCTCGTCTGATGATTGCAGTCGGCGCACTCGATCGTCGTGCCCTCGCGGATCGTCCACACACGCGTGCTGCCGCAGCGCGCGCACGCCGGCTTCAGATCACTGCGACCGTCGACATGCCTTTGGACCTCACACCCTGAGGCTGCCCCTCTGACCATCGACCCGGCTATGACTAGAACGGAAGCCTGCGAACGACGATGGAGCGCAGCGCACCGAACTTTGCTTCATTGGGCCATTGTTCGCCGCCGTGCGCCATGGCGAGGCTGGGCATGACAGCGGCAAGGCCATGCCCTTCCGCATCGATCTCGACAGCTCACGGGTTGCCGCGATTGGGTGTGACGCAGCACCGGCATCACATTTGGCGTAAAGTTCTGAACCGCTTCCTACTGATCAACGGCAATCGGATGCGAGATAACGGGGGGCGTTCCCTAAGCGGCCTTACCAGGCGATCGTGCAGACCAGGGCCGCGCGTCAGCGATGCCCTGCAGAGGTGCCACTGAACGCACGTGCATTCGCGGAGTCCGCTAGGCGCACGCCGGTTCAACGTCTGCCGACCACCATGTCCTTCATCTCGATCACTTCGAGGTCCTTCGCGGTGACCCGCTTCAGCTGGCGGAGCACGTCCGCGTTCCATCGCTTGTCGTGGGCACCGGTGATGAAGAAATCGCTCCCATTGTCGGCGAGGAACATTCCGTACTTCTTCAGTGCCAGCAAAATGACCCTCACTTCCGGGGCAAAGCCGGAAAGGTCGTAATCGGACTTCAAGCGCACGCGCATGCCCATGGGAGGCAGTTCCTCGTCGTGATGATTGCTCGCCCAGTGGCTTGCTGGGGACACGTACGCTCGGCGCGTCTTGCTAAGCGAGAAGCGCAGGGCGTGCTCGATGCCCTTCTTCTCGACAACCTCGTCATAGCGAACGAGGCCCGGCAGGATCGGCAGCCCGGCCGCGTCGGCCGAGGTCCAGCCTGCAGCACGCACCTGGTTCTTCTTCAAATCCCAGACGGCCCCGCTGTCCGCCTTCCACCCGGTGCCAGCGCGAAACGCGTTGAACAGCTCGTACACAACCCACGAGTCGCGGTCGAGCACGATCACGTGCCGGTCGCCAGTGCTCTTGGGCCCGCCTTCGATCGGAGCGTTCGGCGGGATCGGATAGGGTCCGGGATCGCTCTCGTCGGCGTCCTTGAACTTGACCGGCACCTTCGCCTGGTTCTTTGCGACCACGACATACGGCAGGCCGAGGGGGACGCCCTCCCACTCGGCGCCGAAGTCGGGGTGCAGCGGCGTATTCAGTCCGAAGCGCGCGAGGATCTTCGCGGACTTGGGGTCGACGGCATCCTGCGAGAACGTTCTCGGTGCCAAGGGCTGTCGTCGGGCAGCAGCCGCATGCCGCCGAGACTGACATTCGGGCCTAGCGCAATCTGGCGGGCTTCTTGTGCGACAACGCCGCCGCTCAGTCCGACAGCGACGAACAGGGACACGAACAGGCGCTTCATCTCGGTCCTCCCCATCTGACGGCAAGGTTCCAATCTGGTGTTTGCAACAGCCTAAGCACCAATGCTCACGGGCAACCGCGAATGCATCGCGCGCGTTGAGCAGGAGTGTCGAGCCGTGTGCAGGCTTGCCGGCACGAGGTGTTCAGAGACTTGAATCGAGGCTGTCTCGTGGGGCCAAACCGCGGGTAAGGGCAACCAGGGGTGCCGTACTGTGCTGGCCCGCAAGGCCGGCGTGCTGCCGCCGGTTCTGCCTGGTAGGCCGCGGCGATTGCGAAGATCGCGACAGCGAATAGTTGCAGCGGTCGTAAAGCAGACATGATGGTGCCTCTCGTAGCGCGTCTGTGTTGCATGACTTGTTTCTCCCAGTCGAGGTCAGCGGACTTCCGTGGGGCGGGCAACAATCAGGCTGCACGCGGTCCTTGTCTGCAGGCGATCATCTGACAGGGTAGCTCCTCGGCACGCATCTTCCCTGATACCGACTGTAGCCCTGCGGACACCCTCGGGGCGGTGGCGACGCCGGTCGATGACAGTTCGGCGGCGTGCCGACCATGCCGGCCGGGCACACCCGTGGTGGCGGCGGCGCCCGTCGGTAGCAGTTCGGTGGTGTCCCGACCATGCCGCCCGGGCACACCCGTGGTGGCGGCGGTGCGGGCCGATAGCAGTTCGGTGGTGTCCCGACCATGCCGGCCGGGCACACCCGTGGTGGCGGCGGTGCGGGCCGATAGCAATTCGGTGGTGTCCCGACCATGCCGGCCGGGCACACCCGTGGCGGCGGCGGTGCGGGCCGATAGCAGTTCGGCGGCGTGCCGAGCATGCCGGGCGGACAAGCGAGGGCGATGCAGCGGTTTCCCCTCCGAGCGGTGCCCTGGGGGCATCTGCAATGGGGCGGGGTTCCGACCATGCCGCCCTCGCAGGTCTGGGTGACGCACCGGTCACCTCTCCAAGTCGTGCCCTGGGGGCACCTGCAATTGGGTGGGCTTCCGACCATGCCGCCCTCGCAGGTCTGGGTGACGCACCGGTCACTTCTCCAGGTCGTGCCTTGGGGGCATCTGCAATAGGGCGGGGTTCCGACCATGCCGCCCTGGCACGACCGGGGCGGTGGCGGTTTCACAACCTGCAGGGGGAGAGTTGGCGGAGGCGGGAGCTTCAGCACCGGCTTCGGCGGCGCGTCCGGCGGGTAGGTGCATGTGGCCCGGAAGCTCAGCCGCAATGTGTCTCTTGTGCCGACGAATGCCGCGTCCAGGCACGCGTTCGAGTGCGAGAAGGCCATCCCCAATTTCTGGCCATCGACCCGGCAACTGGCGGAAGCCAAACGGTCCTGGTCCTGCAGGGCCTTGGTGCAGTCTATGAAGAACTGCTGGCTGGCCCGCGCGTCGCAGTCCTCCCCCTTTTCGAGCTTCAATTGCAGCAGCGGATAGGAGCGGGCAAACGCGGTCGCCCTGTCCTTCAGGCCGCCGGACACCGCATCGACGTCCCTCCTGAACCGGTCGCGCACGGGATTGCAGATGTCGCTGATACGGTCGCTCGTGCTGCCGATCAATCTCTTGGCACACGGATGGAAGTGGGCACGGCACCCCTGGTATAAAGACTCTTCCATCCTGCGGTACTTATCGGGGTCCAGGTTCTTGGCGATCGCCGCGTGGTGTTTGCAGAACGCAAACTTGGCGTCGTAGTAGAGATCGCGCGTTCCGCAGTCGTCCCTTCTGCCGGAGAGGAGATCCTGGAGGGCGTTGTAGCCCTCCTCCCCCTTCTCCCCCACTTCGCCGCCGACGTCGGCTATGGCCCCGAGGATGTCGGCCACCAGGCCGCAAACCGCCTCCTTGACAGCCCCGGACGGTATCAGCGCGCACGCCTGTACCACCGGCAGGTTCAGGTAAAGATAGGCCTCGACCAGCGCCCTCGCGATGCGCCCGGTGTCTCCCGATTTCAGGGCATTGACGAGGTTGATGGCCAAGTCCATGCGGTTCTCGACCAGGGAATCGACGACAGGCCCCACAAGGGCTGACCCGACCTGCGACAGCAGCGTCGTAAGGACCGTTCTGATGACGTACTTTGCGACGGCCTTTCCACCGTTGGTCGCGACCTTCTCCCAATCTTCCCGGGCAATGCCGTCGGCAACGTTGATGATGTTCTGGATCGTGGTGGTCGATTGCGTCAGCTTGGCGCGTGCGTCGGCCTTCAGATTGCCGAGCGTGGCAAGCGCGCTCCTTGCCTCCGCCGGCATCTGGCCTGTCGCGGTCTGCGAAGCGCAATACGCAACGTCGCTTCCCTGGGCTAGGCAGCTTGCCAGCGACCGTGCCTGCGGCGGCAGCTTGCCGATCGCCTCGCTGGTCGCGCATCTGGCGACATTGCCGCCACGCGCGATGCAGCCTGCAAAAGCCTGCGACTCCTTAGGAAGCTGCCCCAGGACGGTCTGGAGTAGCGCTTCCTTTCCGCATTCGAGCACGGGCTTTCCGTCGACCGCGCATTGCACCAGCGGCTTCAGGAAGGCCTTTTCCGTCTGGGTGATCGGCATGCCGATGGCCATGCCGCCGGCGGCGAACGCCTCGACGGCAAGGTCGACAGCAGGATCGACCGCGTGACTGGCTCGGGAAGCAACAACAATGCCCAGACAAAGCACCCCGAGGGACAGTAGGACCCGACGCGGGGCACGGCGCAGCGACGACCAATCAAAGGGCGTTCTGCTGCCTTCCAATCGACGAAAGAACGAAAGCATGTCGCAATCGCACCCCAACGCACACTGCGGCAGATAACTATTGCGCAGCCCGCACCCCCGCTACTGCGGCGGCGCAACGTCCCTGCCGACCATCACGCGCTGCGCCTGCAGCGTTCCGTCCGGTTGCTTGGCTGCTGTTGGTACGAAGATCGCGGCACCGCGTTTGAGTTCGGACACGCTGCCTGGCAGATAGGTCACGATCACCAAGGCCCGGCTGGATTAGGGGTCGATGCTAGCTAAGTTATTTGTGCTCGCATCAGCCTAAAGGTTGACGTCAGCTCTTCGGCCCCACGCACAAGCCTGCTCGGCAAGAGAAAGCTGTTGGCGTCTGCAACCGCGGCTCGGGCACATTGTAAGAACCTACCTATCTGCTTAGTTCCGGCACAATTGCGTGCAACATGAGGCCCAACAAGGAGTTGGGCCATGACGCAGCATACCCGAGACGATCTGTGGCGGGATTTCCCCAAGACGGCGACGGAGTTCGAGGCGCGGTTCGCGGCCGAGGCTGACTGCCGGGCCTACTGGATCAAGGCACGTTGGGGCGGCAAGCCGGCCTGCGCGCGCTGCAAGAGCGCGCGTGTGTGGGCGATTCGCGAGGGCACGACGTTCGAGTGCGCGGCGTGCGGGCATCAGACGAGCCTAACGTCGGGCACGCTGCTGGAGAAGACGCGCAAGCCGCTCAAGGTGTGGTTCCGCGCGGTGTTCGAGATCAGCACCCGGCGTAAGGGCATCTCTGCCAAGGACCTGCAACGGATCATGGGGTTCGGCTCCTACGAGACGGCGTGGACCTGGCTGCACAAGCTGCGCGCGGCCCTGGTACGCCCCGATCGCGAGCCGCTCGGCCCTTTCGTACAGATCGACGAGGCGCTCGTCGGGGGGAAGGGCCGGCCCGCACAAAAAGCTCGTTCTAGTGGGCCACCGAGGCCGGCGGGAGGGTGCGCCTCGCACACGTCGAGAACAATGATGAGGGCACGCTTGAGCGCTTCGCCGATGCAGAAATCGCCGCCGACAGTCACGTCGTGACGGATGGGCATGCCGGCTACAACAAGAAGAGCCTGGGCGAGCGAACGCACGAGTGCAGACCAAGGCACAGCCGGCGCGAGAACGACGCGGTCCAGAGTTTGGACGATCTCTCTGTTGAAGTGATGGCTCGTCGGCACGCATGCGGGCGCAGTGCGCGACAAGCACCTGCAGGCCTATCTCGATGAGTTTGCCTTCCGCCACAACCGCCGCAAGGCCAACGGGACGGTGCGCATCGCGACCCGCGTCATCGAGCAGCTTGTCATGCACGCGCCGTTGTCAAAGCGGAAAATCATCGATGCGACGAGGCGGTGCCGCTGGGCCGCCTCAGCTCAAGCGACGGCCACCTGAGCTAAGCGGATTGGCATGTTGTAAGAACGTCACCACGTTCGGCCTGCGTGGTTCGAATCCGTGCCTCGGCCTGCCGGGGGTCGGGGGTCGCGACACTTCTTGGCACTTGGATTTCTCGGCTTTGCCGATCCCGCTTACGCTCAAAGACTACTTCGAGTCGAACCGCTTCCCAGAGAGGGACCAGCCATTTAAGATTGGCAGAGAACATCGAGTGAAAGCGGTTGGCCGGCATGATCGATCCTCGAACGAGGCGCGCGCTAGACCTGATCCTGACGGCTGCGGTGCGCCCCAAACACTGGAAAGAGGTATTGCATTATCTCGCAGAGGAGACGGACTGCGTTGCCGGTGGAATCACCGTTGAGGATGCACGAACCCGAAAAGGTGAGCCGCTCGTGTACTTCGGATTCGATTCGGACCACGTACGGCGAACGTTTGACTATTACTTGCCAATGAACCCCTTGTTCGGCATTGCTGAGCGAATGAAGCCCGGCTTCGTGGTAACCAATGGTGATGTTATCAACGAGCGCACTTTTCGTCGTACCGAATTCTACAATGGCTGGGCTCGTCCTCAAGGTCTGTGCTGCCCAACAACGGTGGTACTTAGCAGAAGGAGCGACAGGTATTGTCCTCTGACCCTGGTCAGGCCCGATGGAAAGGGGGATGTGCCTCGGTCGGATTTGAGATGGCTGAGTGGATTGGTACCTTATCTCGTCCGAGCGATGGAAATCACGGTGGAGCTCGACACCCGATCTCTTGACTATTATTTTGTCGATGTCGCGATGGAGGGCAGCAATCTCGGGTTGATCGCGCTCGATGAGGAAGGGCGAATCGTCTACGCGAACAGTGTTGCCGAGGCACGCTTGCATCGTGAGCTTGGGATCAAGCAACGCCAGGGTCGGCTGACGGGTGTCACTCCCCATATCGACGGACAGCTGAGACAGGCGGTCAGCTTGGCGTACTCAAGCAAGACATTTGGTAGAGGCATTCGCATCGAGGCAAAGGCCCGGCCACCACTCGTCGTCAACGTCATTCCTATCGTGAGCGAGCATGGTTTCGCAAAGATTATTCCACGCCGACCTGCGACCCTTTTGATCTTCCGCGATGCACCCCTTGATATCGAAAGTAGGCTCCGACATATAGGCGAAGTCTATCGTCTCACGCCAGCCGAGTGCAGGGTGTTGGCGGCAGTCATTGACGGAACAGACATGAAGAGCATTGCTTCCAAGCTGTGCATATCAATGGCAACACTGAAAAGTCATCTGACGAGAATATTCTCCAAAACAGGAGCATCCCGACAAAAAGCGCTCATTGGCCTCGTGCTGAAAGACATGGATCTTCGTGGCCTTCCCAGCGAGGTGTAGGAACGTAACTGCTCACCCCTTTGGCTTATCAATCCGCGGCGGCGATGTCGGGGCGGCGAGCGAGCGCAGTGCGTCGGGCGCGGCGGCCGGTGGCGACCACTGAGCAGATGTCGACATAGACCTTCCTGATTTGGTAGCGAATGGGAAATGCGCCGGTCGCCGTTGCGATGAGAACGGTCCTCCCCGACACGGCCTGCCGCAACGCCTCGACCGTCAGTTTGGAGGGTTCAGCCAGCGCGCTGCCCGCCAAGCCGAACGGGGCAATGAGCAACGCAACCAAGAGCGGGAACATCAGGAACGCCGCATCCGGATGGGCTGCGTGGGTCGACTTGTCGCACGAGAGCATGGCGCTCATGGGTGCTTTCTTCAGGAGGCGCGTGAGCCCCACGTCACGACGTACGTTCCGGCTTGACGGAGATCAGCTTCTCGATGGCGTGCACCTTGCGGTCAACGAGCATGACGTTGGGGATTTCGATCGTCGCTCCTCGCTCGCCCGCCCCTGTCGCCTTGAGGTCGCCGGCACCGAGACCCAGCACCGCGCGGAAGAAATCCGAGCTGTGCTTTTGGAACCGCAAGCCGTGGGTGTCAAAGCTCTCCGCACCGCCGCCGATAAGGTGCTCCTCGGTCAACTGCCCTGGGCGTACGCGCCAATAGGTCAGCCGGTCGAACACGAAAAACATCATCAGCCAAATAATGAGTAGGCCCGAAGAGAACACGAGATAGAAACCGGTGTTCATATGAACCGAGGGGTACGGGATCAGCTTGGCGATATCGTCCCCCCAGCCGAACCAGGCCAGCACCACGGCGACGGCCTCTCTGGGCGAGGCTGCTGGCGCACCAGATCTTGGCTGTCTTGCAGTGGCGGCAGATGCGCTTCGCCGGACCATCGGCTCTGAAACGGCGTCTTGCAGCGCAGGCACGGCCGGGTCTTCGGCTCGGCTATTCGCTCCGGCTGAGGCTCAGGCTCAGACTCTGTGTGGTGGTATGTCACGACTTTGGCTCGTTTCAGGCTCGAAAGCGTTGGCGCCGCTTCCGAGGAGACGGAAGGAAGACCGCGACGAACTCCGTCACGGTCTGAATTTAGGCCCCGCTGCGATGCGCGCTCAGGATTCGGAGTCCAGAGAGCGGCTTGGATCCGTGCGGGCTCAGGCAACCCTCCTGCGCACGAAGCTGATCAGGAGGAGCAGAACGACCGCGCCGACGGTCGCCGAGATGATCTGCCCGGTGAGATTGCCGCCTGGGAACAGTCCAAGCTGCGGCAGCAGCCATCCTCCGAGAAGGGAACCGACGATGCCGACCACGATGTTGCCGACGAGTCCAAATCCGTAACCATCGACGATGATCCCTGCCAGGAAGCCGGCGACCGCGCCGATGACGAGCAAGATCAATAGAGGTTCAACTGCCATGAGTATTCTCCTGCGTTGTTGCCCAAACCCTGGGCCGATCGACTAACGAGATGCTGGCTAGGATGGTTACTTGCAGGAAGGTGAAGACGCCAGACTCGGAATCTGCTCAGTGCTGATCGGCCAAGAAGGGGTGTGCCGGCTGCCGACGGGTAGTGGCGGTAGATGGCGAGCATCGCGGCAACCGTACCTCGGCAGGGAGAGGGGATGCCTGGAGCGCGATTGTCAGCGCTGGTCTGGCCGGTTCGCGGCGAGCGCCGTGCGGATCAGCGCAGGAAGGGACCTCGAGCCGGTCTTCCTCATGATGGCAGCGCGGTGGTTGTCGACCGTGCGCTGGCTGATGCCGAGGTCTGCGGCGATATTCTTGCTGGGATGGCCGGCGAGGACGAGGTCCAGAATCTGCCGCTGACGCGCCGTCAGACTGGCAACCTGCTTCGCAGCCGTCTCCTGCCAGGTGGACAGCTTGGCGGCATCGTGCATCAGATCGAGTGCGTGCTTGACGCTGGCGAGCAGATCCTCGTGGCGAACCGGCTTCTCGATGAAATCCACGGCTCCGGCCTTCATCGCCTGGACGGCCATCGGCACGGCACCGTTGCCGGTGATCACGATGGCTGGCAGCTCGTGGCCGGCGGCTTTGAGGCGCTCGATCAGCTCGACGCCACTCAGACCGGGCATCAGCGCATCGACCAGAATGCACCCCTCTTGGCCTGGACGATAGGCCTCGAAGAAGGCCGCCGCGTCAGCGAAAACCTGCACCGCATACCCGTTCTCACGCAGCAGATCACGCATCGCCTCTCGGACCGCACGGTTATCGTCGACCACGAATACGGTGGCGGCGCGCCCGTGTTCCAGAAGCTGGAGCGCGCCCGCCGGCGCCGCAGATTGCGGCTTGGCGAGGAGGCGCTGGATGTGGCGCGTCAGCTCCTTTGCCCTTACCGGCTTGTTCAGATGCACGCAGCCGTGGCGAGCGATCTCGCGCAAGGTGTCAGTCGAGATGTCGCCGGTCAGGACCATGGCCGGGATCTCCTGCTGAAGCTGCTTCCTCAGGCTGGTGATGACCTCGAGCCCGTTGGGCCCGTTCGGCAGGTTGTAGTCGGCGATGACGAGACTCGGAACGGCTCCCTGCGCTGCCAACTCCAACGCCTTGCGCCCATCGGCGGCGACGAGAGTGCGATGACCCTCGTCATCGAGAAGCTGCTGCAGCAGCTCGCGGACAGCCGGATCGTCCTCGACGACCAGGATGGTACCGCGGGACGACGCGCTCTCCTGCGTCTCGTCCTGTGCCTGCTCCGAGACGTCCGCGAACACGGCCCGCCCCAGCGGCACCTCGACGGCGAAGACCGAGCCCACGCCCACACGCGAGCGAACATCGACGTTATGACCGAGCAAGTCGGCAAGGCGCAGCACAATAGCGAGCCCCAAGCCGAGGCCCTTGCTCCGTTCGCGCGCGGGATTGTCGAGCTGATGGAACTCCTCGAAGATCGCCTGGAGCTCCAATTCCGGAATACCGGGGCCGGTGTCCCTGACCTCGATGCGGAGCTTGTCGCCGCGCCTTCGGCAGCCAAGCAGGATCTTGCCTTTGTTGGTGTATTTCACCGCATTCGACAGCAGATTGCGGATGATTTGCTCGAGCAGACGGGGATCGCTGCGTACGGTCAGGCTGCTCGGGACCACGCGCCAGTCGAGACCATCGGTCGCTGCTTGATACGTGAGCTCGGTCCTCAGCTCGTCGAGCAAGCGCTTGACCGGGAAATCTGAGATCGCCGGGCTCACGATGCCCGCCTCGAGCTGGTTGATGTCGAGCAGCTTGTCGAGCATGCCCGCCATCGTGCTCACCGTCTCGTCGAGCCTGTGTACGAGCTTGAGTGTTGCCTCATCGTGAACCCGTTTCTCCAGCATTCCCTGCAGCAAGGTGATGGTCTGCAGGGGATGCCTCAGTTCATGACTGGCGGCAGCGAGAAAGCGCGACTTGCCCATGTTGGCCCGTTCCGCCTCCGACTTGGCTGCCTCCAGCGCCTTGCCCTCGCGCCTTGCCTCGGTGACGTCATCGATCGCCACCAGGATCTTCCGCTTCGCTGAAGGCACCTCCCGAAGCACACGCGCGCTCATCAGGAACGCCCGCCGTCCCAGGCCCGGCAATTCGAGCTCGACCCCATGGTCGTCGATGGTGGCGCCTTTGGTCTGGATGGAGGCCAGAAAGTCGCGCAGCACGGGTACATCAAGATGAGCGCCGGCAGCAGGCAGGCATCGACCGATGACCTCCTCGGGCGCGATCGAGAAGATTCGATAGAAGGAGCTCGACGCAGAGACGACGCGCAGCTCCTCGTCCAGGACGACCAGCGGCTGGCGAATCGTGGCGATGATACTGTCGAGATAGGTGCGCGCGGCCTCGATCTCGCGTTCGGCGGCCTTCATCTCTGAAATATTGGCAAAGGTGATCACCACCCCCTCGATGCCCCTTTCGTCGCTCCGGTAGGGCAGAATCCGGCGCATGAACCAGCCGCCGTCGTCGGCCCTGACCTCCCGTCTGACCGGCTCCTGCCGCGCCAGCACGGCCCGCGCATCGGCCAGGAGATCGTCGTCCTCGAACCGCCGCGTCAGGTCGGCCAGCGGCCGGCCGACATCGGAGGCGATGACGTTGAACAGCGACTTCGCAGCCGGCGTGAAGAAGCGAATGCTCAGGCCGGCATCCAGGAAGAGCGTCGCCACATCGGTGCTGATGAGGATGTTCTGGAGATAGCTCGCCGTGGCGCGCTGCTGCTCGACCGTTTCCTGCAGCTGGCTGTTGCGAGCCGTGAGCTCCTCGTTGAGAGACTGCAGCTCCTCCTGACGACTCGCGCGCTCCGGTAGCACGTAGCCGTCAGGCTGTGGCCGTGCCTGGCCGGCCTGTCGCGCACTGCGTCGTGTCACTGTCTTGGCTTTCGTGAGCCCCGGGTTCCCATCAGGAGAACACGCTCAGCATGATTTCACCCTATCATGACAGCTCGATGGGCGCGAACTCTGAGCGTCGCCTGAGCAGATTCCGAGCCTTCATCCTCGGTCTTGCGACCGGCTAGTCCCGGATCAATAGAAGAGCGGCGTGATGGGCAAACGCAGCACTCGGTTGGCGCGGGCAGAGGCCTCGAAGCGGTCAGGCAGGTCACGTCAAGGAATGCCGGATCGATCTCTGTGCAGAATGGCTCGACGAACAGGCGATTGTCCGCCGCCGTGCCCCGACGTGGCCTTTCGCGGCCTGGCCGGAAAATTCTTTGATACGATCCCACTAGTCGTCGCGTCGTGCACGGCGCCGCATCGGTCGGCCCGTCGCCTCAACGGGCCTGCGAAATCACCGCCTCGGCGCCTCATGATCGTACGTATCGGGATGGAGCTGGGACCTATCGGTGTGCGGCCCATTACCATTTTGGTTGCCATGTCGTCAGCAAGAACCCAAGAGCGTGCCCAGCCGGTAACGCTGCGCCAAGCCCGAACGAAAGGCACCGCTCGCTCCCTCAACGCCGCACTATCGCAGATAGCGCGAGAAAGCTGGGGCTAGGCTTTCAGCTCACCGCCCGCCCACGTCGCTGCGCGCCGTAGACCCAGACAGTGTTATCCAACCGCTTTTGGCGCGCGATCCACGTCATGCCGCCCATGCCGACTTGGCATCATCAGGCGCCGGCTTCTCTCTTTGGTGCCTCGGCGACGCCGGCTTCGGTCGTGATCATCAGGCCGGCAATGGAGGCCGCATCCTGGAGGGCGATGCGCACGACCTTGGCAGGGTCGATGATGCCCTTCTCGATCATGTCGCCGTACTCATCGGCTTGCGCGTCGTTCGAAGCGCCTCAAGCAAGACGTTGTTTGGCTCTCCGGCGTTTCAAGTGGATAGTCTGAGGTCCAATTTTGCCGGCGATGAGGTAGGTTATTCGCTTGAGGGTGTGGCTGTTGCGGTAGCCCCGGGCTTTGGGCTTGGCGGCCTGAACGAGGGAGTTGATGCCCTCGATGCGGCCGTTGCTGATGCGGCTGTCGAACCAGGCGAGGATGCCGTCGCGGTGCTTTTGCATGATGCGTGCGACGGCCTTCATTGGCCCGAGGCGGGAGCGTCTTGCCCAGCCGATCCACTTGTCGAGGAGCAAACTCGCCCCATGCGCGGGAAGGCTGGCATAGATGTCCTGGAAGGCAAGGCGGATGCGCCAGGCGCGCGCGGTCCTGAGGTTGGTTGCGGCGAGGGTGTCGAGGACGGCGCTTGCCGACACGTCGTTTCTTCCACCGCATACGGCCGAGCGCCGGGAGGCGGAGCTTGCCGTGGGTACTCTCCGAGTCTGGCTCAACGGGTTGGTGTGTGGGCTTATGTAAGCAGCGGCCCTCCGGGTATCCCCGGTCGGTCGATAATATGGGAAGCGCTGGCTTACCCTCCGAGCGGCGCCAGCGCTTTGTCCCGCAACGGGCTGCAATCCCCCTAAGACCGGCGCTTCAGGTCATCCTGACTTGGTGGCTCTTGCTTCCCGCAAGGCTCACACGCGCGAACCAGGAGTTTACCCAATGCGATACTCTCTTATGGCTACGGTGGCCGCGTCCGCGGTGGCCATCGGCATAGGCTTTGGACCAGCGGCGGCATTCTCGCCAATTGGCAAGACTGTCGACCCCGAGAGCGTTCTCCTGACTGTGCAGCAAGGGGAGCGCGGCACGCATGCTGGTAAAGGCAAGGATAGCCATTCAGGACGAGATAGCATGCGTAGGGGCGACCGTGGTCGCCGCGGCACAGAGTTTCGCTCGGGCGGCAGAGATGGCTATGGCTGGGGAGGTGTGGACTTCGACTTTTTCGCCGGCCCCAATTACGGCTATGTCTCCGATTGCGATTGGCTGCGCCGTCGAGCCGTTGCGACGGGAAGCTCGTATTGGTGGAGACGCTACAGGGCATGCCTGTAGCTGAACGTCCGCGCAGTGGCATAGCCAGCATCAATTCGGCTTGGTGCCTTCGACCCAGTCCATCATCCTCGCCACTGCGGTGATCCTCGACTGTCGCGGATCTCGATGCTGTCATGGGCCTTGTCGGCGATGACAGCATCTCCTCGGCGGTGCACTGAACTGCGCCCGCAAGTCTTTGACCAACATGCGGTCAACGCGAGCTTGTTTGTAATAGGTCTCGGCCGGCTTGTTAAGGGGGAGCGCCGGCAAACGCGCTGAGCGGCGGAGCGCGCCGCCACAGGACGGCATGCGAGGCGAGCCCCCGGTTCACACCGAACATACGTGAGCCGACATACCGCGCATACGAACGGGCCGTGGCCTTGCCACGATCAGCCTACCTGATAGTTGATGTCGGTTACGGCCGGATAAGCCGGCGAAGCTCTGGGCGACAGGGAGCATCAGCACTGTCCCTGAGAGGTTCTCGGGGAAACACCGATGGCACGATCGGAGGCCGGCGCGAAGATGGCGCCAGCCTGCCAATACGTGCTGCCAATCGTGCGTTTCGCAAGAGGCATCATGCTGCAACCCGCTGTGGGCCCCGCCCCCCGTCCTGCTGACGCCGGCGAGATGGTCCGTTTGCCCGGCGGCACCTTCTGGATGGGATCGAACCGGCACTATCCGGAGGAGGCTCCCGCCCACCGCGTTGCCGTGGACGGGTTCTGGATGGATCGGCATCCCGTGACCAACCGGCAGTTCCGCGCGTTCGTGAGGGCGACGGGCCATGTCACCGGCGCCGAGATCCCGCCCAATCCCGACCACTATCCTGGCGCGCTGCCGCACATGCTGTTCGCCGGCTCCCTTGTGTTCAGAGTGCCGCATCGGCCTGTCGTCGATCTGCGCGACTGGAGTCAATGGTGGATCTTCCTCAAGGGCGCGGACTGGCGCCACCCCTACGGGCCGAGAAGCTCGATCACGGGCTTGGACGATTTCCCGGTTGTCCACGTCACTTGCCTCGACGCAATGGCCTACGCGCGCTGGGCCGGAAAGGACCTGCCCACCGAAGCCGAGTGGGAGTACGCCGCGCGCGGAGGACTGGATGGCGCCGAGTTCGCATGGGGCGACGAGCTGGCGCCCGCGGGCAAGCATCGGGCAAATACCTGGCAAGGCGAGTTCCCGCGTCAGAACCTCGCCCAGGACGGCTACAGGCGCACCTCGCCCGTGACCGCCTTCCCGCCGAATGGCCACGGTCTCTACGACATGATCGGAAACGTCTGGGAGTGGACGACCGACTGGTATGCGCCGAAGCATGCCGACGAGGCGCCGAGAGCATGCTGCATCCCGAGAAACCCGCGCGGAAGGTCCGAGGCCGGCAGCTACGATCCCTGTCAGCCTCAGGTCAGGATTCCGCGTAAGGTCTTGAAGGGCGGCTCGCATCTGTGCGCGCCGAACTATTGCCGCCGCTACCGCCCGGCGGCGCGTCACGCGCAGCCGACCGATACCTCCACATGTCATGTCGGCTTCCGGTGCGTTGTGCGCGAGGGATGACGAGGCGACACGGTCGTCCCCGGCGATCCACTAAACGTCCCATGGCCGTCGCGTGCTTTGCCCGCTCGTTGCGCTGAATGCTTGGCTGCGCGCCAAAAATCCCTGTCCCCCGAGGCACATTGATCACAGCCTCGCCGCCCCCGCGACGATAGTCTTGCCGTCCGGGTTGGACCGTATCTTCGCTAACGGTCCGACGCGTAGACGTGCAAATCGGGGGACGGCGCTATGCGCCTGTGCGTGTTGTCTGTGCTCGCCCTGCTCGCGGTCTCCACCGAGGCCATGGCGTCGTGCATCGATCCTTCGACGCTGGTGCACTCGACCGTCAACATCACAAGGGAATTCGGCGCGGACGAGAGGAAGGATGCGCCTTCCATCCTTGGCATACGCGGCACCGGCTGGTTCCTCTCGCCCCGGCTGATGGTCACGGCGGCGCATGTGGCCGAGGCCATGCGTCTTTCGGCGCAGGACTGGAAGGAGATCGAAATCCGCGAGCGGGAGACAAGGACGTCGGTTCCCGCTCGCATCCTCCGCATTGCCGGCTCCCACGCCGAGAAGGTGGCCGTGATCGAGCTGCGCTCCGCGCTGCCAGGTGCGCTCGCCCTTCGGGTCAGGACAGAGCCGCTGGTTCCCGAGGAGCGACTTCTCAGTCTCGCGTATCCCAACGGCGTGCTGCGGTTCGCCAACGGCCGCTTCGCGCAATACGGGACCGGCGACCGTATCGCCGGCACGGCGCTGATCGAGATGCACGACGGCAACGACCGGCTAGTGCTCGATCACGGCGCCTCGGGCGCGCCGGTGCTCGATTGCAAGGGCCGCGTGGTGGCGGTCGTCAGCACGTTGATCACGCAGACCATTATGCTGCCCACGGGCGCCGTGCGGGTTTCCACGGCGTGGCAGACCCCCAACGTCCTTTCCATCCCCGCCGAGGCGCTGAACGGCTTTTCCTGGCCCGAATGAGCGCGGTCGGGAATCCGTGCTCGCGTTTCGCGGGTTGATCCCGAGCGCATTCTTCTTCGCCGCGACCTACGGTCCCTCCTCCAGTGAAGCGAGTGATGCAAGGCGGCGTGCACCCATCCTTGCCGATGCACCACGCCGCCCGGAAGGGAGAACGCCATGGGTAACGGCTCGCACGACAAACCCGGTGACACCACGCCGCGCAATGGCGGAGGACTGAGACGACGCGACCTGCTGCTGACGGGAGGATCGCTTGCGGCCGCGTCGGCCGTGTCGGTCGCCGGCTTCACGAGCCCGGCGCAAGCCCAGCAACAGGTGCCGACGCCGACCCTGCGGCCCGGGCAGCGGCCGAACATCGTGGTCATCATGGGCGACGATATCGGCTGGTTCAACATCGGCGCCTACCATCGGGGCATGATGTCCGGCAAGACGCCCAACCTCGACAGGCTGGCGCAGCAGGGCATGCTGTTCACCGACTACTACGCCGAGGCGAGCTGCACCGCCGGCCGGGCGGCTTTCATCACAGGAGAAATTCCCCTGCGCACGGGCCTCACGACGGTGGGCCAGGCCGGTGCGGAGGTCGGCTTGCCGGCCCAGGCCTGCACCATTGCGACCGCGCTCAAAATGCAAGGCTACGCCACCGCGCAGTTCGGCAAGAACCACCTCGGCGACTTGAACAAATACCTGCCGACGCTGCACGGCTTCGACGAGTACTTCGGGTATCTCTATCACCTCGACGCCATGTCGGACCCCTACTGGTACTCCTACCCGCGGGATGCGGTTTTCCATCAGAAGTACGGGCCGCGGAACCTGGTCCATTCCTGGGCCACCGACACGGACGATCCCGCGGTCATGCCGCGCTGGGGCAAGGTCGGCAAGCAGCGCATCGAGGACGAGGGGCCCCTGGCGCCGTACCCGGACATGTCCAACGTCCCGAACATGACCGAAGGCTTCCAGAAGGCCAAATACGACATGACGACCTTCGACGAGGTCCTGGTCGATCAGTCGAAGCGCTTCATGGACAAGGCCAAGAAGGAAGGCAAGCCATTCTTCCTCTACCACAACACGACGCGCATGCACGTGTGGACCTTCCTCTCCCCGAAGTACCGAGCAATGATGAACAGCGAGACCAACTTCGGCCTCCAGGAAGCGGGCGTGAAGCAGATGGACGATGCCGTCGGCGCCATCCTGAGGCACCTTGAGGATATCGGCGAGGCGGACAACACCATCGTCATCTTCACGACCGACAACGGCGCCGAGGTGTTCACCTGGCCGGACGGCGGCATGACGCCGTTCAAGGGCACCAAGGGCACGGCGTTCGAGGGCGGCTTCCGCGCTCCGTGCATCGTGCGCTGGCCGGGCAGAATCAAGCCGGGCACGGTCCAGAACGGCTTGTTCTCGAGCCTCGACTGGTTTCCGACACTGGTCGCCGCTGCCGGCAATCCCAACATCGTCGAGCAACTGCGCAACGGCGCGACGCTCGGCGACCGGACCTACAAGAACCACCTCGACGGCTACAGCCAGATGGACCTGCTGCTGGACAAGGGGCCCGCCAACGGCTACAAGACCTACATCGTCACCGGCGGCGGGCAGGACCTCGTGCGCGCGTACGCGCAGCGGGCCTAAGGCATCCCGCCCGAGCAGGTCGTGGGCACAGCCGGCCACACGACCTACAGCTATGGCAAGGACGGCAAGCCCCTGCTCACCAAGGAGCCGAAGCCGCTGCTCAACGATAACGACGCCGGCAAGCCCGAGGCGATCCACCTCATGATCGGCCGCCGGCCCTACGCCGCGTTCGGCAACTCGACCGGGGATCGGCAGATGCCGGAGTACACCCACGCCGGCGACGGCGCACGGCTTGCGATGCCGGTGCTGCACGACGATGCGAAGCGCGAGTATGCCTACGGGCCGGCGCAGGGGCTGCCGGGCACCAAGGTCGGCACTTTCACCCCGGCGCTCTACGACGAGGCGAGGAAGAGGAAGTGGCCACATCATCCGGCTCGAGAACACGGTGCGCTGGCAGTGGGCGGTGGGCGACGTGGCCATCTGGGACAACCGGGGAACGCAGCACTATGCATCAACGACTACGGCGACCAGCGCCGCATCGTGCACCGCGCCACCGTCGATGGCCCGGCGGCGGTCGCGATCGACGGCAGGCGCAGCGTGGTCCTGAAGCCGTCGCCCGGCCAGGCGAGCCCCGCCGCCGCTCGAGATGGGCCGGGCCGGTCGCGGCCGGGTCGCGGGATGGTCGCAGGATTCAGGCGTCGCTGGTCCCGGCATTGGCGGCGATCGGCCCGCCGACGCTGTGGCCGTCGAACGACACGCCCTTCACGATGGCGAAGATCGGCACCCCCGGGGCGATCCCGAGCTGCTCGGCCGAGTAGCGCGTCAGGCGCGCAAGGAGCGCCTCACCGTTGCAGTCGACGCGCACCTCGACGATGGCCTCGTCGTAGGGCGCCACCTCGGCCACCACGCCCGGCAGCACGTTGAGCGCGCTGATGTCCACGGGCGTGATCCTCGCCAGGATGACATCGCGCGCGCGCACCTGAAGCCTGAGGCGGACGCCGACCGGCGCATCGATCCGGTGCAGCCGCCAGTGGCCGGCACGCGAGTGGAGCTCGGTGAGGCCGGCGGCGGCGTCGTGCCGCGCCACCGTAGCCTCGATCACGGCGCCGGCGTCGGCATGGCCCGTGAGCGTCGAGAAGTCGAGGCGCTGCATGATGTCCGAGGTCGGCCCGGCTGCGGCGACCTTGCCGTCGGCGACCAGCACGATCGCCGTCGCGAGCCGCGCCACCTCGGCGACCGAATGGCTGACGTAGACGATGGGGACCTTGCTCTTGTCGCGCAGGCGCTCGATGTAGGGCAGGATCTCGCCCTTGCGGTCCTCGTCGAGCGAGGCGAGCGGCTCGTCCATGAGCAGGAGGCGCGGCTCGGCCAAGAGGGCGCGGCCGATGGCGACGCGCTGCTTCTCGCCGCCCGAGAGCCTCCCCGGGCGCCGGTCGACGAGATGGCCGATGCCCAGGAGGTCCACCACGCGACCGAAATCCTCGCCCGGTTTGCGCAGGCCGGCGAACCAGCGGCCGTAGAGCAGGTTCTGGCGCACGGTGAGGTGCGGGAACAGCCGGCCCTCCTGGAACACGTAGCCGATCCGGCGCCGGTGGCGCGGCACACGGATGCCGCGCCCGGTATCGTCGAGCACGGTGCCATCGATCGCGATGCGCGCGCGGTCGGGACGGATGAGCCCGGCGATGATGTTGATGATCGAGGTCTTGCCGGAGCCAGACCGGCCGAACAGCGCGATCAGACCGCCCTCGGCCTCGAATCTGGCATCGAGCCGGAAGCTGCCGAGGCGATGCGCGATGTCGACCGCAAGTGTCATTCCACATCGAGCCGTCGGTTGGCGAAGCGCGCCATCAGCTCGGAGGCCAGGAGCGCCAGCATGGCGATGGCGATCGACACCAGCGTCAGGCGGAAGGCGCCGGCATCTCCGCCCGGCACCTGCGTGAAGGTGTAGATGGCCGAGGGAAGCGTCTGCGTCTCGCCTGGAATGTTCGACACGAACGTGATGGTGGCACCGAACTCGCCCATGGCCTTGGCGAACGACAGGATCATGCCGGCGATGATACCCGGCACGATCAGCGGAAGGGTGACGGTAAGGAACACCCAGACGCGGTTCGCACCGAGCGTGCCGGCCGCCTGCTCGAGCTTCCTGTCGACCGACTCGATGGAGAGGCGGATGGCGCGCACCATCAGCGGGAAGCCCATGATGCCGCAGGCCAGCGCCGCCCCGGTCCAGCGGAACGAGAGCACGATGCCGAAATTGTCGGCAAGGAACGCGCCGATCGGTCCCCGCCGCCCGAACAGGATCAGCAGGATATAGCCGGTGACGACGGGCGGCAGCACCAGGGGCAGCAGCACGAGCCCGTCGAGCAGCGTGTGGCCCCAGAAGCGCCCGCGCGCCAGCGCCATGGCGATGGCCACCCCGAACGGCAGGCTGACCAGGGTGGCGACCGTCGCCACCCTGAGGCTCAACTGCACGGCGGTCCATTCCTCGGGACTTAGGCTCAGCCACTCCATGGGAGAGCCTTCAGCAGGAGTCCGGCCAAGTCGCAGACGAGCACGGCATCAGGAGGGTCCGAGGCCGAGGACGCTGAACCCCTGCGCCTCGAACAGCGGCTTGGCCTTGCTCGACTTGATATAGGCGAGGAACGCCGCGGCATCCGGGTGGGTCGCGCCTGCGAGGAGCGCGGCCGGATAGATGATCGGCGGATGCGTGCTCTCCGGGAATGTGCCGATGATCGTCACGCCCCTGTCGGAGGCGGCATCCGTCTGGTAGACGATGCCCGCCGGCGCCTCGCCGCGCGAGACCAGGAGCAGCGCCGCGCGCACGTTCTCGGCCTGCGCCAGCTTGCCCGAGACCTTGTCCCACACGCCGAGCTTCTCCAGCGATGCCTTGCCGTACCTGCCGGCTGGGACCGACGCGACGTTGGCCACCGTCAGGCGCCCGTCGCCGATGACCTTGGCGATGTCGAAGCCGGGCTTGATGTCGACGGCCTTCGCCTTGTCCTTGGGCGCGATCAGCACGATGCGGTTGCCGAGCAGGTTGGAGCGCGTCCCCGCTTTGACCAGGTTCTTCTTCTCGACGTAGTCCATCCACGCGATGTCGGCGGAGATGAAGACCTGCGCCGGCGCGCCGCTCTCGATCTGCTTGGCGAGCGCCGGGCTCGCCGCATAGGAGATCTTGGCCGACTTGCCGGTCTCTTTCTTCCACTGCGCGGTGATGCCATCGAGCGCGTTCTTGAGGCTCGCCGCCGCGAACACGATGAGGTCGCCGCTCTGGCTCTGCGCCGATGCCTGCTGCGGGACGCTCCAGGCGAGCGCGGCCACCGCGGCCAGGGCCAGCATGCGCCCGCGCAACCCGCGTCTCACATGATCCATCTCGGTTCTCCTCGTTTGCCAAGTGTGCGGCATCGATGGATACAAACACATTTCTGCGCTATGTTCCATCTAACATCTCGGACGCAGACCAACAAGGAGGACGAAGGAAGCGCGTCATGCACCATCCGAAGTTGGCAGGTCCGACCGTCTGCGCCACTCTGCCTGTGCTCTTGCTGCTTCTGCTGCCACCGGCTTGGGCACAGGATGCCACGCGCACGATCACCGACTCTGCCGGCCGTCGCGTCGAGATACCCGACAGGATATCGCGTGTGCTCGCCGCCGGACCGCCGGCGTCGATTCTGCTCTGTACCCTGGCACCCGAGAGGATGATCGGCTGGGCGCGGATGCCGAGCCCGAACGAAAAACCGTTTGTCCTCGAGAAGGTCCGCGAGCTGCCCGAGTACGGCCGGCTCACCGGACGCGGCGGCACGGCAAACCTGGAAAGTGTGCTGAGGTTCAAACCGGATCTCATCATCGACAGCGGCAGCACCAACGCCACCTACGTCTCGCTCGCCAACACGGTGCAGGAGCAGACGAGGCTCCCCTACCTGCTGCTCGACGGCCGGCTCGAGAGCACGCCCGCGATCTATCGCCTGCTCGGCGATGCTCTCGGCGTTCAGGAGCGCGCGGAGAAGCTCGCGCACTATGCCGACGAGACGCTGGTCGGCCCGAAGGCGCGCATTGCATCGATCCCTGAGAGCGAGCGGCCGCGCGTCTACTACGGGCGCGGGCCCAACGGCCTGGAGACCGGGCTCGCCGGCTCCATCAACATGGAGGTGCTGGAGCGCGTCGGTGGAGTCAACGTGGCGGCCGCGGCGGGCAAGGGCGGGCTCACCAAGGTGTCGCTTCTATCGCTCGGTTGCCACGGACCCGTTGTGGCGCTCGGTGAAGGCCGTGCGCGACAGGCGCGTCTACCTCGCCCCCAATCTCCCTTGGGGCTGGTTCGACGCGCCGCCCGGCGTCAATCGCCTGATCGGCGTGCGCTGGCTGATAGCGACCCTCTACCCGCGGCAGTTTCCCGAGAGCCTGCGCGACACCACCCGTGAGTTCTACAAGCTCTTCTATCAGGTCGAGCTCACAGATGCGCAGCTCGGCACCCTTTTGACGCCGGCAACCTCCTTCAAGAAGGAGCGATGACATGAGGATCGGCGCGCGCAAGTCCGGAAGGCCAAGCTCCTCGACGGAGCAGCCGTCCTAGCGGACGCCGGTGGCATCGTCTGCTGTCATGCCGGGCGAGCGCGCCAGGCGCGACCCGGCACCCACCCGCGCATTACGAGGGCTACCTCCGCGAGCGCGCGGAGCGGCCGAGGCGGAGCGCAAGCAGCGGTGAAACGGGCGAATCACGGAACCCAGCGCACGCGGCCGGCGCCGCTCACGTCGAGCCCGCCCAGCTCCTGCGCCCTGGCGGCGAAGCGGGGCTCGCGCAGCAGGGCGAGAAGCATCTGCAACGGCGGGCGGAAGTAGTCGCGCTGGCGCATCAGCAGGTCGAAACGCTCCACGCAGAGCGGGACGAAGCCGATCCCCGCCGCCGTCGCCACCGCACGCGTGGCGACGCCGAGGTCGGCGTGGCCCGCGCGGATGGCCTGGGCGATATCCGGCCCCGTCGGCGCAACCAGCGTGGCCTCGAGGTCGCCGAGGCCGAGGCCGTCCTTGCGCAGCAAGGCCAGCAGGAGCTGCTGGGCGCCGGCCCCCTCCGGGCGCAGGGCCGCGCGCAGCCGCCGCTGCTGCGCCTCGCGCAGCGACCCGAGGCGCAGCGGGTTGCCGGCCGCGACGATCAGGCCCTGCTCGCGCGCGGCAAAGCCGATCAGCACCGCATCGTGCAGCGCCGGCTCGGTCTGGAGCCTCTCGACATTGGCATCCCGCTCGGGATCGTCGAGGTCGTGAAAATGGATGGCAGCGGCAACCAGCTGACCCTCGAGGAAGCGCCGGTAGCCTGCCTCGGTGCCCTCGGGCAGCATGGCGAGCCCCGCCCGGCTCTCGCTCAGCGCCCACTGCAGCAGCGGGTCATGGCTGCCGCCGACGATCGGCGGCGGCTCGGCCGCAGGCACGCCGGCGGGGCGCACCATGCCCGCCAGCAGCCAGCGGTCGAGATCGGCGCGCGGGAACAGCCACTTGCCCGTAACCTTGGTGCAGGGGATCTGGCGCTCCGCCACCAGCTCGTAGAGCTTGCGCTCCTTGAGCCGGAGGTAATCCGCGGCTTCCGCGGTTGTCAGAAGCTCCTGACCTGCGCTGAGCTGCATCTTCCTGCACTGAATCTAGACATTGACTTTGTCCATCACTGTACGACGAAATCCCGGGAGTCAATGCAAGAGCCGCAAGCTCGCGGCCCAAGTCGGACGGTCGGACGGCATGAGCGCGCTGGACCTGGTCCTCTCGGGGGACCCGAAGCTCTATGGCATCGTTGCCCTGTCGCTGTATGTCACCGTGTCGGCGACGGTGGCAGCGTGCGCCGTCGGCCTGCCCCTGGGGGCGCTGGTGGCCCTGACCCGCTTCCCGGGGCGCCACGGGCTGATCGTGCTTCTCAACGGCTCGATGGGGCTGCCGCCCGTGGTGGTCGGCCTCCTCGTCTATCTGATGCTGTCGCGTGCGGGGCCGCTCGGGAGCCTGGGGCTGCTGTTCACCCCCCGGGCGATGATCGTTGCCCAGGCGGCGCTGATCACGCCGATCATCGCCGCCCTCACGCGCCAGCTCATCGAGGACCTGTGGACCGAGTACCGCGACGAGCTGACCGCCATGGCCATCGGACCCGCCGCACGGGTGGCGACCCTGCTGTGGGACGCCCGCTTCTCCCTGGTGACGATTGCACTCGCAGGTTTCGGACGGGCGGCGGCCGAGGTCGGCGCCGTCATGATCGTCGGCGGCAACATCGACGGCTTCACGCGCGTGATGACCACCACCATCGCCCTGGAAACCTCGAAGGGCGACCTGCCGCTCGCCATCGGCCTCGGCCTGGTGCTGATCACGGTGATCCTGGTCGTGAATGCGCTGGCCTGGGCCGTGCGCGGCTGGTCCGAGCGTCATGCGGGATAGCGGCCAGGATGGCCCCCAGGATGTCGACATGCGCGGCCGCACGAGCATGCTGCCGATCCTGCTCGACGGCGTCGCGTCGGCCGCTGGCGCGGTATGCATCCTGCGCGAGGTGACGCTGGCGCTCGAGGCCGGGCTGCCGACCGTGCTGATCGGACCCAACGGCTCGGGCAAGACCACGCTCATCAAGCTCGCCATGGGGCTCCTGGCGCCCACCGCCGGCAGCATCCGCTGGGGCCAGCCGGAGCGCGCGGCGCGCCGCCAGGCCATCGTGCTGCAGAAGCCGGTGATGCTGCGCCGGTCGGCCGGGAGCAACGTCGCCTACGCTCTGAAGGCCGCGGGGCGCGTCGCGGACAAGGCGGCGGTCCTCCAGCTGCTCGACCGCGTCGGCCTCGGGCCGCTTGCCTCGAGGCCCGCGCGGCGCCTCTCGGGCGGTGAGCAGCAGCGCCTGGCGCTGGCGCGTGCGCTCGCGCGCGACCCCGAGGTGCTGTTCCTCGACGAGCCGACCGCCAGCCTCGATCCCGCGGCCACCAAGGCGGTGGAGGACATCGTTGCGGGCGCCGCGGCCGCCGGCGTCAAGGTGGTGATGGCAACTCACGACCTGGGCCAGGCGCGCCGGCTTGCCGGCGACATCGTATTTCTCGCCAAGAGCCGCCTCGTCGAGCACGCGACGGCGCAGAGATTCTTTGCCGCGCCGGCCACCCGCGAGGCTCAAACCTTCCTGGCCGGCGAGCTCGTCATCTGACGTTGCAAACGAGAGGAGGAAAAGGACACATGCGCGCTTCTCCTATCCTACTGGGCCTCGTCGTCGGTCTGCTGCTCGGCGGCACGGCGTCGGTGGCCCAGGAAAAGGCGATCGTCGTCGCATCCACGACCTCGACGCAGGATTCCGGCCTGCTCGGATACATCCTGCCGCTGTTCAAGGCCAAGACCGGCATCGATGTGAAGGTGGTCGCGCAGGGCACCGGCCAGGCGCTCGACACGGCCCGGCGCGGCGATGCCGACGTGGTTTTCGTGCACGCCAAGGCGCAGGAGGAGAAGTTCGTCGCCGAGGGGTACGGCGTGAAGCGGTACGACGTGATGTACAACGACTTCGTGGTGATCGGGCCGAAGGCCGATCCCGCCAGGATCAAGGGCGGCAAGGACGTGGTCGCGGCCTTCAAGGCCATCGCGGCAAAGGGCAGCCCGTTCGTATCGCGCGGCGACAAGTCGGGCACGCATGCGGCCGAGCTGAGGCTCTGGAAGGCCGCCACCCTCGATCCCGCCGGCACCAAGCCCGGCTGGTATCGCGAGATCGGCCAGGGCATGGGCGCCGCGCTCAACACCGCCGGCGCCATGGGCGCCTATGTGCTGTCCGACCGCGGGACCTGGATCTCCTTCAAGAACAAGGGCGACCTGGAGGTCGCGGTGGAGGGCGACAGGCGCCTCTTCAACCAGTACGGCATCATCCTGGTGAACCCGGTGAGGCACGCCCACGTCAGGCAGGACCTCGGCCAGCAGCTCATCGACTGGGTGATCTCCACGGAGGGCCAGAACGCCATCCGCGCCTACAAGATCGAGGGCCAGCAGCTGTTCTTCCCCAATGCAGCGCCGACGGGCTGAGAGGCAGGCGAAATGAAAGCCGTAGTGCGGCCGCAGGGTGCCGGAGAGCCTCGGGCTATCCGCGCATGCCGCCGTCCGCCATCAGCATGCTGCCGGTGACGAAGCTCGACAGATCGCTGGCGAGGTAGAGGGCTGAGCGGGCGATCTCCTCGGGCGCGGCGTGGCGGTTCAAGGGGATCGCCTCGTTCAGCATCCGGGTGGCGTCGATGCCCGCCATCTTGCCGATGCTCTCCTCGATCCTCGCCTGGAAGGCATTGTCGATCGGGCCCGGGTGCAGGGTGTTGACGCGGATGCGCCGCCGCGCCGCCTCCTTGGCGACGGAGCGCATCAGGCCCACCTGCGCGTGCTTGGCGGTGACATAGGCAACGACGCCGGGCGCGCCCATGGCGCCGACCACGCTCGACGTGATGATGATGCTGCCGCCGTCGTTCATGCGCGGCAGGCCGTACTTGCACGCCAGGAAGGCGCCGCGCACGTGCACGGCGATATGCGCGTCGAAGGCATCCTCCGGATACTCGGTCACGGGTGTCACCGGGCCCTGGTTGCCGGCGTTGCTGAAGAGCACGTCGATCGGACCGAACCGCGCGACCGTGCGCTCGATGTAGGCGCGCGTGGCGGCGGCATCGCTGACATCGGCGGCGACCGCATCGACATTGGGGCTGGCGAGATCGCGCACCGAGCGGGCGAGGTCCGCCTCGCCGAGGTCGACCAGCATGACGTTGGCCCCTTCGCTCAGGAACAGGCGCGCACTCGCCAGGCCGAGGCTGCCGGCGCCTCCCGTTATGACACAGACCTTGTCGTGAAGAAGCGGCATGATGCACCTCCTTGACGCTGGCTGTTGACGCTGGCCGACCGGCTCTGTCCCGTTTTGTATCACGGCCGCGCGCGGCTCGCTCCGCAAAGCGTTTGTATTGGGATCAATCCCGCCCGGGCGGCGCGGCGCAATACCCGACCCGGGCGCCAAACATTCAAGATTTCGATTGCAGGTCACTGAGTTTACGACCAAAGTATGGGTCACGGGAGGGCGCCGAAGTTCGGCTCCCGGATGGCCTCGGGCGTATCCGGCACGCCAGCTGAACCCCGGTCTACCGTTCCCAAAGACATCGCAAAAAGACACGTAATTTGGGGAGAAAGACGACGATGAGCGGGGCTCTCCGCTTCAACGCGATGCACTTCATGCCTTACGTGCATCTGCCCGAGAACCACAAGGACTACAAGTCCCTCTGGGTCAGCTTCCCGAACAGGTACTTCGACCCCGACAAAGGCCACGACCTCTATAACCGCTACCTGAGCGAGATGGTGCTGGCCGACAAGCTCGGCTTCGACGCCATCGTCGTCAACGAGCACCACAACACCGTCTACAGCCTGATGGCGACGCCGAACCTGATCGCCGCCGCGCTGGTTCCGCAGACCAGGAACGCGCGCATCTGCGTGTGGGGAACGCCGCCCAACTTCATGCTGCCCAACCGCCTCGCCGAGGAGTACGCCATCCTCAACGTCATGTCGAAGGGCAGGCTCGAGATCGCGCTGCCGCTCGGCACCGGCATGGAGTACTGGTCGAACCCGGTCAATCCCGCGACCGCGCGCGAGAAGTTCAAGGAATCCGTCAAGATCATGCTGCAGGCGTGGACCGAGGACGGCCCCACCACGCACTACGGCCAGTACTACACCTACCGCTTCCTCAATCCGTGGCCGCGGCCCTACCAGAAGCCGCATCCGCCCTGCTATATCGTCGGCACGGGCAGCCCGGAGACCATCGAGATCGCGGCCGAGCTGGGCTTCGGCTACTCCTCGGTGTTCGTCACCCAGCAGCGCGCGAAAGAGCTCAACGAGACCCTGCGCCAGCGCGCCGCTCACTACGGCCACGCCATGCGCCCCGAGCAGCTGCCGCTGCTGACGTTCGTCTACGTCGCCGAGACGGAGGAGCGGGCGAGGCAGGAGTACATCGGCCACCTGCAGCGCTTCTTCGAGGACTTCGCGCGCACCACGCCGCAATATCTGGCGCCGCCCGGCTATCTCTCCGTCGACCAGCTCAAGCAGCGCGCGGCGCTGGCCGACAAGATGCACGGCGGCTTCGACTTCGACGCCATCAGCAAGTCGTTCTTCATCGCCGTCGGCACGCCCGACCAGGTCGCCAACAAGATCGGCGAGTGGTCGCAGTGGATGAAGACCAGCCACATCAACTGCGTCATGCACGTCGCCGACATGCCGCACTGGAAGAGCGTGAAGAACCTGACGTTGATGGCCGAGGAGGTGTTCCCGCGCCTGCGCTCGCGCATCGAGCCGGCCCTGCGCGCCGCGGCCGAGTAGCCAACCGGGGGAAGCCATGAGGAAGCCATGAGCAAGTTTGCGCGCGAGACCTATGCCGTCAACGGCGTCAAGACGGTGGTGTACACGGCCGGCAGCGGCGAGCCGGTCGTGTTCTTCCACGGCGCCGGCACCATCGACGGCTTCGACTTCGCCGAGCCGTGGGCGGAGAGGTTCCGGGTGATCGTCCCGTATCATCCGGGCTTCGGCGAGTCCGGCGACGACCCGAGCTACACGGACCCGCACGACTACGTCATGCACTACCTGGAGCTGTTCGATGCACTCCAGCTCGACAGCTTCAACCTGGTCGGCCTGTCGTTCGGCGGCTACCTCGCCGCCAAGTTCGCGAGCGAGCATGGGCATCGCGTCAAGAAGCTCGGGCTGATCGCCCCGGCCGGCGTGATCGATCCGATGAACCCGATCCTCGATCTGCTGGCGGTGCCGGGCGAGCAGGTGCCGGCGCTGCTCGTGTCCAACTTCGAGGTGCTGAAGAAACGGCTGCCGGAGAAGCCCGACCTCGACTTCATGGGGGATCGCTATCGCGAGGCGACCACCTATGCGCGCCTGTTCTGGGAGCGGCCCGGGGATCCCAGGCTCATGCGCTATCTGCATCGCATCAAGATGCCGACCATGATCGTCTGGGGCGACGAGGACAAGATCCACCCCGTGCAGCATACGGAGACCTGGCGCCGGTTCATCCCGAACGCGGACATCAGGATCTACAAGGGCGCGGGCCATCTCGTGCATCTGGAAAGGAGCGAGGCTGTGGATGCACTGGGGAGGTTTCTCGGCTGAAGGACAAGACAGCAGAGTAGGAGCGTTGCACGAACCGGCAGCAAGCCGGCGGGAAAGCGTGTGTATTCGGAGAGATCAGCAAGACGTAAACGCAGCAAAACGTAAAATGCAGCAAGACGTAAAATGCAGCAAGACGTAAGGGGAGGTTGCAGCATGGATCGCAGAACTTTCGTCAAAGGCAGCGTGGCCGCGGTGGGCGCTACGACCCTGACGGGCCGCGTCTTCGCGCAGGCGGCGGCACCGGACAAGATCCGCTTCGGCTACGCCATCACGCAGTCCGGCCCGCTCGGCCCGGGCGCCGAGTCGACCAGCGTCTCGCAGTACAAGCTGTGGCAGAAGCGGGTGAACGATGCCGGCGGCATCCTGCTCAAGAAGTTCAACAGGAAGGTGCCGATCGACTTCGTGAGCTACGACGACCAGGGCAAGCCCGACGAGCTCCTGAAGCTCACCGAGCGCCTGATCCAGCAGGACAGGGTGGACATGATGCTGGGCCCCTACGCCACGCACATGAACCTGGCGGCGGCGCCCATCATCACCCGGCACGAGTATCCGGTGATCATGACGACGGCCACCACGACCAAGACCTATACCCTGGGACCGAAGTGGCCCTATGCGTTCTGGAACATCTCGCAGCCCGACGAATCTGCGCATCCGCTGTCCAACGCGCTGGGACAGCTCAAGAGGGAAGGCAAAATCAACGGCCGCGTCGCCGTCGTGCACGTGGCGCTCGAGTTCGGCGTGGAGATGCACGCCTCCTTCATCGAGCAGGCCAAGAAGGACGGGCTCGAGGTGGTGGTGAGCAAGAGCTATCCGTTCGCCTCCGCCGACCTGCAGCCCCTGATCCGCGAGGCGATGGCCGCCAACGCGGACGCGTTCGTGTGCATGAGCTATCCGCCCGATACCTTCATGCTGGTCGAGCAGGCCCAGATCGTCGGGTACAATCCCAAGCTCATGTATGTCGCGATCGGTGGCGTGTTCCCGGGTCTCAAGGACAAGTACGGCAGCAAGGTGAACGGTATCCTGGTCTACGGCGGCGTCAATCCGGGCGAGCCGGGCATGGCCGATTACAACAAGGCGCACCAGGCCATGTTCAACCGTCCCTCCGAGGCCGGCGCGCTCAACGTGTACGGCGCCCTGCAGGTGACCCAGCAGGCGATCGAGAAGGTGGGCGAGATCGACCGCAAGAAGATCCGCGACGTGATCGCCACCGATACCTTCCCGACCTTGTGGGGCGATCTCAAGTACGTGAACCAGCGCAACGCCAATCCGTGGGCCGTCGGCCAGTGGCAGAACGGCGAGATCGTCGGCGTCTACCCCGCCAACAAGGCTGGCGCCAAGCCTCTGCAGTTCCCGAAGCCGGCGTGGTCGTGACGCGCTCCGGTCGCTCGTTCGCACCGCTGGTCAGGCCGAGGTCTTCGGCCTGACCTTTTGTTTCCCTGGGGAGAGCCGGCGTGCTCGAGGTGCTTCTTGGCGGTTTGATCCTCGGAGGGATGTACGGGCTCGTCGCGCTCGGCCTCAACCTCCAGTACGGCGTCTCGCGCATCCTGAACCTCTCCTACGGCGAGCTCCTGACCGGCGGCGCCTTCATCGCCTTCTTCACCGTCATGGGTCGATGGCAACTCAATCCGCTGCTCAGCCTCTTCCTGAGCGTGCCGATCGCCTTCGCGCTCAGCTGGCTCATCTACCGCTTCCTGATGCTGCCCCTGGTGCGGCGCGCGCCGGACCAGGATGCGCTCGATGCCGACGTGGTGCTCGTCACCTTCGGCCTGTTCTTCGTGATGCAGGGCCTCGCGCTGGTGAACTGGAGCGGCGATCTGCGCGGCTACTCGTTCCTGGCGGAGGGCGTGGACGTGCTGGGAGCGCGGGTCGCGCTCAACCGGCTGGTGGCTTTCCTCGGCGCCTGCGCTCTGGCGCTGGCGCTGTTTCTCGTCCTGCGCCACACCCGGGTCGGCTCGGCGCTGCGCGCCATCACCATCGATCCCGTCGCCGCCGAGCTGATGGGGGTGGACGTGCGCAGATACTCGGCCCTGGCGTTCGCGGCCGGCGGGGCGCTCGCCGCGGTGTCTGGCATGCTGGTGAGCACCTTCATCTCGTTCAGCGCGACCTCCGGCGTGGACTACACGCTGAAGGCCCTGATCGTCGTCATCATGGCCGGTGTCGGACGCGTGACCGGCACGCTGGCGGCCGGCCTGCTGCTCGGGGTGGTGGAGCAGCTCGGCGGCTGGCTGATCGATCCGGGCCTGACGCTCGCCATCAATTTCGGCCTGTTCACCCTCATCCTGCTGCTGCGGCCGACGGGGCTCTTCACCCGTGCTTGACTGGGCGTCCAGGTACTGGTGGGCTTGCGCGCTGGCGGCGCTCGGCGCGCTCGCCCTGGCGCTCTTGCCGCTCGCGACCTCCAGCTACGTGGTCCAGCTCCTCATCTCGATCTACGCCAACGTCGCCCTCGCCACGGCCTGGGCGTTCTTCTCGGGCACCACGCGCTACATCTCCCTTGCCACGGCGGCGTTCTACGGCGTCGGCGTCTACGCACTGGCCATCGTGCACGTGCACCTGCCCCTGTCGCTCGCTCTGCCGGCGGCGGCGCTCGCCGGCTTCCTCGTCGCCCTGGTGGTCGGCCTTTCGACCCTGCGCCTGCGCGGGGTCTATTTCGTGGTCTTCACCTTCGGCCTCACCGAGCTCATGCACCAGGTCATCAACTGGTGGGCCATCAAGAACCGCGCGATGACGCGCTACATCTTCACCGACATCTCCCGCCTCGAGATCTACGAGACGCTGCTGGCCGTGACCCTGCTCACCATCGCGGTGAGCTGGTACGTGAGCCGCACCCGGCTCGGCTATGCCCTGCGCGCCGTCGGCGAGGACGAGACGGTGGCGCGCCACACCGGCATCGACACCACCAGCGTCAAGGTCCTCTGCTTTGCGGGCTCTGCGGCGGTGATGGCGCTGGTGGGCGCGGTCCTGACGCTGCAGTACCCCTATGTCGACGCCAGCATCGCCTTCAACAGCAGCTGGTCGTTCGAGGTCCTGATCGCGGCGCTGCTGGGCGGCCCCGGCCGCCCCTGGGGGCCGGCGGTGGGCGCCGTTCCGCTCGTCCTCCTGAAGGATCAGCTGGCGGGCAGCCTCTACTTCCCCATCGCGCTCGGCCTGTGCTTCGTGGTCATCGTCTACGTCCTTCCCGGCGGCATCGCCCCGTTGCTCGAGCGCTGGTATCGCGCGTTCGATGCCAAAGCCGTGCTGCGGACGCTGCGCACGGGCAGGTTCGGCATCAAGGCCGTCGTGGCGCGGCTCAGCGCGCTCTGGAGGCTGTGAGGTGGCGGGGTCCGGCAACGGCGTGGCGCTCGGCATCCGCGGCCTCGAGAAGGCCTTCGGCGGGCTGGTTGCGGTGCGCGATCTCTCCTTCGACGTGCCCGACGGCGCCATCACCGGCCTCATCGGCCCGAACGGCTCGGGCAAGACCACCGTCCTCCACCTCGTCACCGGCGAGCTCGTGCCCGACCGGGGCTCCGTGCTCCTCGACGGCCGACAGATCGCCGGCTGGCCGCCCCACCGCATCTGCCGCGCGCGCATTGCCCGCACGTTCCAAATGGTGCGCGTGCTGCCCAGCATGACGGTGCGCGAGAACGTCATGCTGGGGCGCATGTTCGGCAGCGCGCCGGCCGACCCCGCCCGCGCCTCGGTCGAGGCCGAGGCGCTGATCGAGCGCGTCGGCCTTGCCGGACGCGAGGAGATGCGCGGCACCCAGCTCACCTACATCGACCAGAAGCGCGCCGAGCTCGCCCGCGCGCTCGCCTGCCGCCCGCGCCTCCTCTTGCTCGACGAGTGGCTCGCCGGCCTCAATCCCACGGAGCTCAAGACCGGCATCGAGCTGATCCGCCGCATCCGCGCCGAGGGCATCGCCATCGTCATGGTCGAGCACGTCATGGAGGCGATCCGCGCGCTGTGCGACAGCGTCGTGGTAATGAACGCCGGGGAGCTGATCGCGGCGGGCACCCCGGACGACGTGCTCGCCGACCCCGCTGTCATGCGCGCCTACCTCGGGGCCGACGATGCTGCGGCTTGAGAACGTCACCGTTGCCTACGGCAAGCACGAGGCGCTGCACGCCGTGTCGCTCGACGTGACGGCCGGCGCCACCACGGTGATCCTCGGCACCAACGGCGCCGGCAAGACCACGCTGCTCAAGACCATCGCCGGCCTCGTGCGGCCGCAGCCGGGCGCGCGCATCCTGTTCGAGGGCCGCCCCATCGAGGCCGAGCCCACGCACCGCATGGTTGCCGCAGGCATCGCGCTGGTGCCCGAGGGCCGGCGCCTCTTCGGCCAGATGACGGTCATGGACAACCTGCGCATGGGTGCCTACACGCGGCGTGCGCGCGCGGCGGAGCAGCCCCGGCTGCAACGGGTGCTCGCCATGTTCCCCCACCTCGCCGAGCGGCGCGGGCAGCTCGCCAGCACCATGAGCGGCGGCGAGCAGCAGATGGTGGCGATCGCGCGCGCCCTGATGTCGGAGCCGAGGCTGCTGCTGCTCGACGAGCCGTCCCTGGGCCTGAGCCCGCGGCTCGTCAACGAGCTGTTCGGAACCCTGCACAAGATCAAGGCGCACGGGCAGTCGCTGATCCTGGTGGAGCAGAGCGTGCGCCACAGCCTGCGCCTTGCCGATTTCGTCTACGTGCTCGAGAACGGCCGCATCGTCCGCTCCGGGCGTCCCGCCGAGATCGAGGCAGACAAGGCGATCCAGCGGGCGTACCTCGGCCTCGCCGCCGCGCGCCCGCCTGCCGCTGCAGAGGTCCGCGCCGCGGCGAGACCCTCCCCCGCCACTGGCGGACTTGTGGCGAGGGACTACGCCGCGGGAGGATTTGCCCATCCCTATTCGCGCAGTGTCGCCCCGGCGCCGCACGCTGGTTCCACGGGGCAGGAAAAGGAGCAGACCATGCAACGCCAGGCGACGGTTGGTGTAGCCGCAAGCGTCGGCGGTGGGTTCTTCCACCCGTTCGCTCGTTCCATCGTGCGGCCGCAGAAGGCTCCCGCACAGGCTGCCGCGGCAACGCCGGCGACCACCGCACGGCCGCCATCGCCCCCGGTCCGAACGGAGAAAATCCCGACCACTGGCGGGTTCGTCAACCCGCAAGCGATCAACCCCCAGTCGCGTCCCGACCGCCTCTGACCGGCAGCGCGCGGGGCCCCACCCCAGGTGCCGGGAACGCCGCGATCGCGGCGTACGGCGCTCCTGGCCACGCGCAGGAGCACTCTGGAGCCGAGCCCCGGGCAAGACCGGCAGTCGCCCGCCGGGCGGCTCGCGACTCACCGGTTGCATATGTCTCCTCGGCAACGAGCAGGCGCCGACCGTCACGATGGCTTCCAGGCCAGGCGCTCCAGCTTCTCGCGAAAGGCGAAGCGCACGATAGGCGCGTCGACCACCCCTTTCAGGAGCTCGAGCGAAGGCTCGTCGGCGGCCTCGTAGGCCATCTCGATGGAGTCGCGGAATGCCTGCGTGACGAGGAGCGCCGTCCGCGCGCCCTTGCGCCCGCCGATGTCGACGGCCAGACGCGCTTTGGCCATTCCCTGAGCCGCCCGGCCGCCCCCTGTGCTGCCCCCTGTGCTGCCATGGGTTGGATGTTGCCGCGGCTCAGCTCAGCGCTGGGCCGGCGCAGACACTGGAGCAGACAAGGGCATGCGATGGATCTCGGCATTCATGGTGTTGCCGTTGACGGCGATCAAGGCCGACACTGTATAGCCTCCCGACGCCGAAGGAAGGCGGGCTCTCAAATCGATCCGGAACCTTCCGTCGGGGCCCGGCGGCGCGCTGCCGGCGAGGGCAACCCGCCCCTCGCCATCGGTGATCACCCAGCGGCACTCGGGCGCGGCGCGCTGCAGCAGCGCAGCGGGGATGGACTCGAGCGGCGTGCGCACCACGCGGTGGCTGCGCTGGAACTTCTCCACCACCTCGATGTCGGCGGACACGATCAGACGCCCGCCGTCACGGTCCACCCGGGTGACGAAGCCGCGCCGCGGGACGGCATAGGCATCGTAGGAGCCGACGCCCAGCGGATAGCTGAGGTCGCGAAACGCCTCCAGCGTGACGCCTTGCGGCGACCAGGCCTTGAGCTTGTAAGGGCCGTTGGTCACCAGGAAATGGCCGCTGGCCCGGTGGAAGGCCGCCAGCGCCCGCCAGCGCCGGCGCGCCTCCTCCTCGGTGACGTACGCCCGCAGGGCCGCCGGGCGAAACGCCGCGCGCTCGAGATCTGCCACCAGCGCGGCCAGCCTGGCGTTGAGCTCGCTCGAGCGGACGAGGTCGAGCCAGGGGACGCCGCGCCGCTTCGCCTCGGCCTCGGAGAAGGCCGCCCAGCCGCGGCCCACGGCCTCCTCCATCAGGGCGAGGACATGCCAGGGAAGCGTGCTCCACGGCGGTGCCACCACGGCGTTCCAATCGGGGTCCGCCGCGGCAATGTCCAGGTACACCTCGAAGGTGAACAGCACGCGCTCGAACTTGACATCGCCCACGAGGAACGACTTGGAGGTTGCATCCGCGCCAGCCGGGCGCACTGCCACCAGATGCCGGCGCAGGGGCGCGGTGGCGGCGTCGATGACGGGGTCGTATTGCGCATCGTCGGGGCCCTCACGGATGCCCCAGCGATAGGCGAACGAATAGGCGTAGAGCAGGTCGGCCACGCTCGTCCTGGTGGCGTCGTGGAAGGCCGAGCCCAGCACCTTGTAGACCAGCTTCACTTTGGCGGTCGTCTTGTCCGGCCCCGGCTCCGCAAGATGGCCATCCTGCGCCCGGGGCAGCACTGCGCCGGATGGAACGCGGATCACCTCGCTCGCCACGGCCGCGGGCGCCGCCCTGCTCTCGACGATGGGCTGGGCGGTGATCGACAGCCCGAAGAACGTATAGACCACCATCAGCGCGGTCAGCGGCACCTGCGATCTGAGGGCCGCGCCGGCGGCACCAAGGAGGTCCGTCGCCTTGACGTGGGCGAGATAGACGGCGGTGACGTGGCCGATGACGATGGCGGCGACCGTGGCGTACCAGGCGAAGCGCGCCCCGACGAGGCCGATATCGACGCGATACCCGGCGGTGCCGATGAGGTTCCAGCCGAAGCCGAACGGGTCCGACAGCAGCGGGATGACGTATTGCCCCTGCACCAGCAGGAACACGAGGTAGTGCGCGACGTGGTAGCCGATGGCGATCGGGACCAGCGTGAGGGCGAAGCTGCGCGCCATGTCCAGAGGGCCCGGACGGCCTCCGGCGAGCGCGCTCATGGCGGCGCTGACCCCGAGGTAGGCCGCGAGGAACAGGAGCCACAGGAGGGCGAGGCCCGCAGTCCTGAGCGCCATCGACACCCCCTCGCCCGGGCCTCCCAGCATTGGCGTCAGCGCCTCCTCCAGCATCGCCCATTCGCCGGTGCCGATCAGCCCGTCGTAGAGCACGGTGGCGAGCAGGAGCAGCACGAACGCCATCATCGAGGTCGACACCGGCGGCGCTTGCAGCAGGCCGGCGCCGAAGGGGCGCAGGGCGAGCGCGCCGCCCCTCGCCTCGGTGGGCGCGAAGCGGGCGAGCGTGCCGTAGATGAGCGAGAACACCTCGCCGCGCGCGAGCCACACGTCGCGTCCGAAGGCCAGCATGCCGGCCCAGGTGAGGACGGAGTAGCCGATGGCGAGCCAGGCGATGTGCGCGGGGCTGGCGGCCTGCGGGTAGACGAGCTCGATCCAGGCGAAGGCGAGCAGCAGCAGGCAGGCGGGCCACGCCCCCAGGCGTGCGGGATAGGCAAGGTGCCGCGACAGCTCCTTGCCCCTCAGGTGCCGCCAGAGCCAGTCGGCGGCATCCCAGGCTGTGCGCCAGGGGTTGATCAGGCTCCAGAACGTCGCCGAGGAACGCCTGCACGTAGGCACAGCCCACCCACCAGACGACCCAGACCAGCGTCGGGGCAATGTTGCGATAGGGGCTCTGCGCGCCGATGAGCCCGGCCAGCACGGTGAGGAGAAACAGGCCGAGGGCGGCCGCCTTGAGCACGAGGAGAACGGCGGGATGACCGATCGTGCTGTGCACGACGCCGGCCGGCAGGGCGTACCCGGCGTGCTCGCGGGGAGCCTGTGTGCGCCGGACGAACAGCCCGAGCACCACGAACGACAGCGCCACCGCTGCCGCCGCCCCGAACAGGTAGAGCGACAGCGGCACCGGCAGCTCGTAGCGCTGGCCGAAGCCGTGGGCGCCGGCGGATGTTGCCCAGAGGCAGGTGGCGATGGCGAGACAAGGTTGGGTCGAGCGCCAGCGCAGACCCAACACCGTCCTCGTCTCCGTGAAATCGTGAAGTCGTGAAGTCGTGAAGTCGATCTCACGATTTGGCGACTTCACGACTTCACGACCTCGGGTCATCGTTTAGCTCGACCCAACACACGCGCCTACCTCGGCAGCACCTCGATACGGACAAGTGCCGCCTCACCATGCGAATGACCGCCGTTCGCGTTGGTCTTGTGCTCCTCGACGGAGAACCGCCCCGTCGCGCGGGCGACGAAGGCCATCTCGGTCACCGCGCCCGGCTCGACCTTCCTCTCGATGTCGTAGCCGTGCAGGTGCAGGAGGATCGGCCGATCCGTGGTCCAGCGCAACGTGACCTCGTCGCCCTGCCTGACGCGGATCAGGCGCATATTCCTCGCCACGCGCCCCTTCTCGATCCTGAGGTCGAAGGCGAGCTCTGCCGCGCGTACATCTGTCCCCCAGCCGAGCAGCAGCCCCAGGACGAGGAGCAGGCCGACAACGGCGCCCCCTGTGTTCCCTCTCCCCGCTTGCGGGGAGAGGGTTAGGGTGAGGGGCAGCCACAGGCGCCGACGCCGGCGTGTGCCACTGCCCCTCACCCCGACCCTCTCCCCGCGCTGATGTAGCGCGAGGCGAGGTCGGTGTTGCGCGGGGAGAGGGAGATCGGTGCTCATCGCGGGGACGCCTCCACCTCGGAAATGCGGTTCAACACCCAGGCATGATCGTAGGGCGAGGGAATGGCGGCAGGGTCGCCGATCGCAGACCACATCAGGCGGCCGAAGGGGTCGGTGAAGCCGCCGGCCGGGTTCCACGCGGCGCTGGGGGGCGCAGCGGTGCCCAGCTTCAGCCAGCCGTTCCAGGGGAAGTCCTTGAGCTTCACCGTGCGCAGGAACATGGGCGCGTTGAGCCCTTCCACCGCATCGTAGGCGATATTCTCGATGCCGTCCGAGAACGAGACGTTGAAATACTCGCGCCGCAGCGTGTAGCCGGCGACGGCGCCCCGGCAACCCGCCGTGAGCCGGCGCACCACGTCACGCTCCAGGTTGGCGCGCTCGGTCGGATCGGCAACGTCGCCGGTCTGCAGGCGGGCCACGTCGGCCTCCACGCGCCTGCTCCCCTCCGGGTCGACGATCGTGTCCGCCAGCAGCCGATAGGCTTGGGACCAGCCCGAGCGCACCCAGCGCGGCCCCATCCAGCCGTTGACGACCGTCGTCTCCGAGGCCACGAGACGGCCGGCATCGACCTCCTCGACCAGGGCATCCCACTCGGCGCCCTCGGCGCGCCATTCCGGCGGCACGAGGCTCGCCGCCAGCGCGCCCTCGGCCCGCACCTTCAGCCTGCTCGTGGGAAATGGCCGCACCTCAACTGCGACGCCGCCGAGGCGCGCCTTCGCTGCCTCCGCCAGGTCGGCGTGATGCAGGTAGTCGCCGTGCAGCGGCGTGATCGGATAGGGATGGGCGACGGCGCCGCCACCCTTGGCCGCCAGCGCGCGCGCAACGGCACCGACGAGCCCGCAGGCCTTCGCTTCGTTCTCGGCGAGCGCGGACCTGGGGTTGAGCTTGACGACCACGAACGTGCCGAGCGACGGCGCCGAGGCGATATCCTTCCCCGGCGCGCCGGCGAAGCCCGGCACTCCGCCGACATAGGCATGGAGCCTGCCCTTGCCGAGCAGCTCGGCCGCCTCCTGCGGCGCGACGGCCGCGATCTCGATCTCGTGCGGGTAATAGGAGGGATACACGGGCTGCTCGTGCCCGCTGCGCGCCACCGGCGCAAGCAGCAGAACCGCCACCGTCATGATGAGCACACGCCGCACGTTCATCGCGAGGCTCCGTCCCTCGGAAGTTCAGATCTAAGCGGGTTTCGCAATGCCGGCAACAACCGCGGCGTGCAGCGCACCTGTTGATGCCGATCAATCATCGCGACGGGGAAGATTCCAGCGCTCTGTCTCTGATGCTTCACTCGATCATGTCATGCCGGGGCTTGTCCCCGGCATCCACCCAACCGCAAGCGCCAGAGCAAGTGGCAAGCTGGATTCCGGCGACACCGGCCTTCGCCGGTGCAGGCAAGCGCCGGAATGACACAGCACGAGGGCCGCCTCACCCCCGCAGCGCCCGCACCACCCGCTCGTCGGCCAGCGCGTCCTTGGGGGCGCCATGGAAGATGATCTCGCCGCGGTCGATGGCGTAGAGGCGGTCGCCGATGCGGGTGGCGGCGGCCAGGTGCGACTCCGCCATCAGGATCGACACGCCCAGCGCCTTGATCTTCAGGACCGCCTCGGTGAAGCGGTTGACCACCACCGGCGCCAGGCCCTCGAACGCCTCGTCGAGCAGGAGCAGCGTCGGCGACAGCATCATGGCGCGCGCCACCGCCACCATCTTGCGCTGGCCGCCGGAGAGGTGCAGGCCCTGGCGCGTGAGCAGGCTCCGCACCTCGGGGAACACGGCGAACGCCTGCTCCTGGGGATCGACCTGCGTTCCCCCGCGCTTCTTGACGACCGCCTCACCCAGCCAGCGGCCGATCATCAGGTTCTCGTCCACCGAGAGCTCGGGGAACACGCCGCAGTCCTCGGGCGAGAAGCCGATGCCGCGCTTGGCGCGCTCGTGCGGCGGCAGCCTGTTGATGGTCTCGCCCTGGAACGTGATCTCGCCGGAGCGCACGGGCAGGAAGCCCATGATGCTTTCGATGGTGGTGGTCTTGCCGGCGCCGTTGCGGCCGACGAGGCACACCACCTCCTGCGCGCCGACATCGAGCGACACCCCGTGCAGGATGTGCGCCGGGCCGCGGAAGGTGTCGATCGCCTTGACCTCGAGCACGGGCTCAATCCTTTCGCGTGAAGGCGCCGGGGCCGGAGGTGCCGAGCAGCGTCATGGCCACATGGTCGTTCTGCCGGATCTCGTCCGGCGTGCCCTGGGCGATGATGGCGCCCTGGGCCATGACCACGATGCGGTCGGAGTATTTGAACACCACGTCCATGTCGTGCTCGACGATCACGGCGGTGATGCCCTCGCCGCGCACCACCGAGGCGATGGTGTCCATGATCTGGCCCTTGTCGCGCGTGGAAACGCCGCTCGTCGGCTCGTCGAGGAGCAGGAGCTTGGGCCGCAAGGCGTAGGCCAGCGCCACATCCAGCAGCTTGCGCTCGCCCTGGGCGAGATCGCGCGCGGTCTCGTCGCGCTTGGCGGCGAGGCCGAACTGGCCCAGAATGCCGTCGGCCTCGGCGATCACGGCGTGGTCGCGATGCGCCAGCGCCCCCAGACGCGCGGTCTTGCCGTCGCGCGAGAAGATGGCGAGCGCCACGTTGTCGAAGGTCGAGAGGTCGTCGAAGACGTTGACCAGCTGGAAGCTGCGCGCGATGCCGAGCCTGACGCGATCGGTCACCGACGCCTTGGTGATGTCCTCGCCCCGGAACAGGATCTTGCCCGACTCGGAGTCCAGCCGCGCGCTGATGACGTTGATGAGGGAGGTCTTGCCGGCGCCGTTGGGGCCGACGAGGGAGACGAACTCGCCCTCCTCGATGGTGAGGTCGACGTTGTCCACGGCGCGCGTCTCGCCGAAGTAGCGCTTGAGGCCGATGGTCTGGAGGAGGGCCATGGCCTACGCTCCGCGCTCGGCGGGTGAGCGCGATCCGAGCAGGGCGCCCAGCCCGATGGGGACGAGGAAGCCCAGCACGGGGAGCGCGAGCAGCGCCGGCCCCCCGAGCCACCTGAAGCCGATGACGGCGCCCAGCGCCGGCAGCAGCAACGCCAGCGCGCCCAGCCACTTCTGACCGAGCATGCTGCCGCGGTGGTAGATCAGGGCCATGAGCAGGAACCAGACGAGAATGGCCGCAATGACGGCCACCGTCGCAATGACATTGGCCACGTCCCCCGTGGTGCCGAACCTCTTGACCCAGACCCAGAGGAGGCCGTTGAGCACGACCAGGAGGCCCAGGGTGACGCCGATGAAGGTTGCCGAGGTCGCCGCAAGCCTCCGCACCCACGGCGGCGGCTGGGTGAACGTGCCGAGGATGCCGCTCGGCAGGACGAGCACCAGCAGGATCAGCACGGAGCCCAGCATCAGCTGCCAGTATTGCGAGCTGGCGACCGCGTAGACCTTGAGATAGTTGAACGCCACCGCGCCTATGATCGGGCCGAAGAAGGTGCGGAAGCCGCCCAGAACGGACATGAACACGATCTCGCCCGAGAACGGCCAGTAGAGGATGTCGGGCGTGGTGAGGCCGTTGAGCGGCACCCACAGCGCGCCTGCCAGTCCTGCAAACAGGCCGGAGATGACGAAGGCGATCCAGCGGTAGCGCCGCACGCGGATGCCGACGAAGCCGGCGCGGACCTCGTTGTCGCGGATCGCCTGCAGCGCCTTGCCGAACGGCGAATGCACGATCACCCACATGATGGCGACCGCGACCACGAACAGGGCCAGCACGTAGTAGTAGTAGGAGTAGATGAACCTCGGGTAGGCACCGGCGCCCCTGAAGTCGAGCAGGCCGCCCAGCAGCGTGATGGCGTTGCGCGGCACGCGGATGCCGTCCGTGCCGCCCGTGACCCAGAAGAACTTGTAGGCCAGGCTCCAAAGCACCTGGGAGAGGGCAAGCGTCAGGATGCCGAAGAAGATGCGCGTGTGGCGCACGCACACGTAGCCGAACAGCGCGGCGATAACGAGCGTGCCCAGGAGCGCGCCGAGGATCAACAGCTCCATCGACTGCACCTGCAGGCGCTGCACGATGAACGCCACGGCGTAGGCGCCCGCGCCGAAATAGGCGGAATGCCCGAACGAGAGCAGACCCGTGTAGCCCAGCAGGAGATTGAAGCCGAGTGCGGCGATGGCGAAGGCCATGCTGTAGATCAGGAGCTCGGTCTGGTAGAGCCCGACGAACCTCGGCAGGAGCGCGAGCGCCGCAACGACGATCGCGGAGCCGGCGAGCAGCAGGGGAAGCGATGGCCCCGTTCGTTTGACCGGCATGGCTTACGCCCTCCCGAACAGCCCAGTGGGGCGTATCATCAGCACCGCGGCCGCGATCAGATAGAGGACGGCAAGCTCGACCTCGGGGAAGAACTGCACGCCCGCGGTGCGCACGCCGCTCACGATCAGGGCCCCGACCAGAGCGCCTTCCAGGCTGCCGAGGCCGCCAATGACGACCACCACGAACGCCAGGATGAGCGCGTCGATGCCCATGCCCAGCACCGCCGCCTGGGCGGGCACCACCACGGCGCCGCCGAGCCCGGCCATGAAGCAGCCGATGGCGAACGCCTGCACGTAGACGCGCCCGACGTTGAGGCCGAGCGCGGAGGCCATGCGCCGGTCCTGCGAGGTGGCGCGCAGGATGACGCCGAAGCGCGTCTTGTAGATGAACCACCACAGGCCGAGCGCCGCGAGGAGGCCGACGCCGATGACGACCAGGTTGTAGGACGGATAAAGGGCCGAGCCGATCCTGAAGCTGCCCATGACGTCCATGATCGAGCCGGCGGTGAGCGGCGTGCCGCCGAACACCAGCTTGAGCACGTCCTCCAGGACCATCAGCAACCCGAACGTGATGAGGAGGACGTATTCCTCCGGCCGGCGGTAGAGCGGGCGCAGCAGCGTGGGCTCGATCAGCGCGCCGAGCGCGGCGACCGCGAAGGCGCCGAGAGGCAGCAGCAGCAGCTGGCCGGCGAGGCCCAGCCCCAAGCCCCAGGTGGCCGCCAGCGCCGTCGCGGCGCCCACCGTCCACGCCGAGACGTAGGCGCCGAACGCGTAGAAGTTGCCGTGCGCCAGGTTGACGATGCGCATCACGCCGTAGATCAGGCTCAGGCCGGCGGCGATCAGGAACAAAGACGCGGCCTGGAATATGGCATTCAGGACTTGGATGATCAGGATTTCCATGGTCCCTCCGCCTTGGGCGCGTAGGTTGGGTCAACCCCGGCAAAAAGCCGGGGGCAGACCCAACACTGTTGGGCGAATGGCGAATAGCGAGTGGCTGATGGCTCGCGACCATTCGCGATTGGCCATTCGCCATTGGCGATGTTGGGTCTTTGCTGACGCTCGACCCAACCTACGCCACCGCGTGTCATGGACAGCATGGCCTGCCTAGCCCGGGGAGCCAGCGGCGCCGATGCGCACGCGCAGGACCCTGGCCGATGGCTGAACCGCATTGCCATCCAGGAAAATGCCGGCGATGAGCGTATAGTCGCCGGGCGGCAACTGCGGCGCCAGATCGATCGCGAAGTGCCCATCCTCTGCCCATCGCATCTTGTCTATACCGACGACCTTGCCCGCTGCATCGATCAGGAGATACCGCGAGACGACGAGAAGCGGATAGACCCCGCGCGCCGTCTTGTGCAACAGCGGCTCTCTCACGGCAGTGTAGCCGCGCCCTCCCTTCAGAGTCATCGCGGCGCTGGCGCGCACTTTGACACTGCGCCCATCCTGCACCGCAGCGTCGATCTCGGCGCGCGGCGGGAACACGAAGCGGTCGAAGGTGCCGAAACCCAGCGGGTAGGTCATCTCGCGCACGGCCTCCAGCACGATCGTGTCCGGCGTCCAGCTTTTCAGCCGGTAGGGGCCGTTGGCGACCAGGAAATGGCCGTGCTTCTCGGCAAAGGCCCTGAGCGACCGCCAGCGCGCCTGCGCCTCCTCGGCCGTGACCAGAACCTCGAGCTGCGCCGGTCGATAGCTTTCCCGCTCGAATTGCGCGACCAGCTCCTGCAACTTCGCGACGAGCGCGCGGTCGCGCACCAGATCGAGCCAGGGCACCCCTCGCCGTGCGGCCTCCTCCGCCGAGAAGGCGGCATAGCCGCGCACCACCGCCTCCTCCATCAGCGCCAGCAGATGCCAGGGCACCGTGCTCCAGGGCGGGGCGAGGTTGGCAACCTGCCGCTCGTCGCCGGGGGCGGCGTTGAGGTAGACCTCCACCACGGGCGTCTTGACGACGAGCTCCATGCCCTCGGCAATGGCGTGCTTGGTGGAGTCCACGCGCACGACCTTGATGCCGACCAGCCGCTCCTGGATCGGGGCCAGCGCCGCTGCAATGCGGGGGTCGTAGGCGTTGGCGCCGAGGTTCGCCTTGTCGCCCCAGCGATAGGTGAAGAGGTAGGGGTAGAGGAGGTCGGCCACGACCTGCTCGGTGCCATCCTCGAAGGGAGAGGGGAGCACCTCGTAGGTCACCTTCTCGGACGCGAAGGCCCACTCCCCCACCCGCTCCAGCTGGCCGCTCGCTGCGCGCGGGCGCAGCGCGTCTGCCGGCACCTTGATGCCGCCAGAACGCCCTTCCACCTTGGTCAGCTCCGCCTGGACCCGGTTGGGCATCCAGCTCGAGTTGGACGGAAACGGGATCATCGCCGGATCGGCGACAGCCGCCCACATCAAGCGCGCCGTGGCATCGGTGAAGCCGCCGACAGGGTTCCAGGCCGAAGCCGATGCCGCGGGGACGCCGAGGTGGAGCTTGCCGTTCCAGGGATACTCCTTGAGCTTCACGGAGCGGATGAAGACGGGCGCATTGAGGCCGCCGATCGCATCGTAGGCGATGTTCTCGACGCCCGGGGGATAGGACTCGTTGAAGAACTCCTGCCGCTCGGCGTAGCCCACGACCACGCGGCTGCAGCCGTGGCCGAGGGCGGCCACCAGGCTCCGCTCGAGATCGACCCGCTCGGCCAGGCCGCCGCGCAGCTCGCCGTGGATCAACCGGTCGTAGGCTTTCTCGGCGACCGGGCGGTCCTTGGCGTCGAGACCGGGCGCCAGCGCACGGTAGGCGTGAAACCAGCCCTCCTTGATCCAGGGCGGGCCCATCCAGCCGCCGAGTTGCACGCTTGCCGCCGACACCAGCTCATCGACGGGCACAACCTCCAGGACGGCGTCGGCCGCCGGTGCCACCGTGCCCAGCTTGGCCCGGACGATGGCCTGCGCCAGCGCGCCCTTGGCTCCAATCTGGGCTCCAATCTGGGCCCCAACCGGCACGGCCGCACCCGATGGCCCGCCGCCGAGGACCGCGGCCTCGACCTTGTCGAGATGGTGCAGGTAGTCGGCGTGATAGGGCGTCACGGGGTAGGGGTGGAAGACGAAGCCGGCGTCCGCCCCGTTGCGCAGCCGCGCCAGGATGGCGCTGGCGGCGGCGCAGCGAGCCTCGGCCGATTGGTACCGGGCCGAGGCCGTATCGAAGGAGAGAACCAGCAGCGCCCCCAGCGACCTCAGGGATTTCACCTGCGCCGGCACCGGGCCAGCGAACTTCGGAGCGCCACCCACGTAAACGTGCATCGTTGCGTCGGCGAGGCCTTTGGCCGCCGCTTCAGGACCCGCCACGCCAATACGTATCTCGTCGGGATAGTAGGACGGGAAGTGCCCCACGGAATGGCCGGCACCGCTCTGGCCACTGGCGGCAACGAGAGCAGCCGCAAATGCGACACCGGCGAGGCGATCCCACCGGCCGGTGCAGGCTCCTCTCCAACGCGCCCTGGCGATCATTCGGCTCCCGGCACTTGCTCTAAACCCGCGCCTCTGTCCGAAAGGGCGGCCCGTGTCCCGCGCGACACGGCCGCCCCCGCAATTCGCAGGTTGGGTTAGCGCGTCAGCGCGTAACCCAACATTCGCTGCTTCAGACATCTTGGGTTACGGCCTTCGGCCTAACCCAACCTACGTCAGCCAAGTCGTCTTCAGCCAGTTGGCCGCGGCCGTCGACTCGTTGTGCGTCGTGCCGGGCTTCGGCCAGCCGGGAGGCGCCGTGATGTCGCGGATCGGGATCGACAGGATCGAGGCGGGATCCCAGACCGGGAAGTCGTACCTCGGGTCGTTCTTGGTCATGCCGATCACGGTATCCTTGTAGCCCTGGTGATTGTCGGGGCGGATGTACACGTAGCCTGCCGGCGAGTTGATCCCCATGCCTTCCAGCAAGCTGATGATCACGTCGTCCGCCGGCCAGCCGCCGACCAGCTGGTTGGCCTTCTCCACCGCGGCCTTGATCAGATAGAGCGAGGTGTAGGCGCCGTCGGATTCGAAGCTCGGGTACTCGTTCCAGCGCTTGAAGTAGCGCTCGACGAAGGAGTCGTTGAGCGGCCAGCGCCCCCGGCTGGGATGGGTAAAGAAGTAGTTGGCGTGACAGCCGGCCAGCACGCCCTCCGGGTGATCCTTGCCGATGGCGTGCGGCTGTCCGCCGAAGGCCAGCGTCGTGGCCACCTTCATCTTGTCGAACAGGCCGTAGCGCAGCGCCTGCTTATAGAACGCCACGTAGTCGCCGCCCCACACGCCGCAGATCAACACGTCCGGGTTGTCGGAGATCAGCTTGGTGATGTGCGCGGTGAAATCCGTGGTGCCGAGCTTCGGCCACGCCTCGGAGACGGAGGTCGCGCCCGGAACCAGCTTCTGGTAGGCGAGCAGGAAGTGCTCGTGCACATTGCGGCCGTAGCTGTAGTCGGGCTGGATGGAGGCGACACGCTTGGCCTGCGGCCAGGCTCTCGCGGCTCCCACGGCGGAGGTGACGCCGTCGGCGGACTGGATGTTCGTCACCCGGAATACGTACTTCGGCTGCGGCACCGCCTTGTCGAACAGGAAGTCGGTGCAGCCGTCGTTGAACATCGTCAGCACGCCGAGCTCCTCGGCGACGGGGCCCAGCGCCGGCGTGTTGCCGCTGGAGATGACGCCGGTGAAGAGGTCGATGTTCTCCGACAGCTTCATGCGGCGCAGCTCGCGCACGTTGGCGTCGGTGCCGGCCGCCTCGTCGGCGAAGATCGTCTCGATCTTGCGCTTGCCCAGGAGTCCGCCCTCGGCGTTGATCTCCTCGGCCGCCAGGATGTGGCCCTTCCTTCCAGGCTCACCGAGAAGATTGGCGGGGCCGGTCAGGAAGGTGATGTGGCCGGTCTTGTAGGGCCTGTCGGGCACGTTCCCCTTCACCTTGGGGGGCGCGGCGTGCGCCAGGCGCGGACCGGCGAAGTAGGTGCCGGACATCGCACTCGCGGCCACGGCGGCGCCGGCGGTGACACCGAGGCTGTTCAGGAATGTTCTGCGATCTATTTTCATCGGGGTACCTCACCTTGAGACTTCGCTTGGCCCGGACGGACATCGTGCAAGTGCGCCCCTTCTGTGGCGGGCTTAGAGCCGGCAGGTTAGCACTCCCTTGCTGCCCGGACTATCGTCTTGCCACCTTGTGCGTGAGCAGCCGCGGTTGCAGCGCAAGGAGCCCTACATTGTCCTGCTCGCTTCACCTGGCGGGACGGGCACGCGGGCCGTGGTCAAACTCCGAACCCCAGCCGGGCCAGCGCCGCGCGCAGCTCAGCGTCCTCGAGAACGGCGCGGAAGCGCTGCACCGGCGCGCGCCCGAGGCGGGCCTTCGGCACTGCGAAATCGTAGTGCTCGTCCTGCAGTGGGACGAAGCCCAGATCGTACTGCCGCGCCACGCTCTCGATGGTGACGCCCCAGTCGGCCCGGCCCTGCGCCACGGCCGCGGCCACGGCGTTGTGGGACTTGGGCTGCGACCAGTAGCCCGCCGGGCGGGCGCCCCCGAGCAGGCGGTCGATCAGGATGCGCGTGCCGCTGCCGGCGTTGCGGGACACCATGAGGCAGCCGGTGTCCGCGACTGCCGCGGCGACCGAGTCCTGCGCGGAGCGCCCCTCGAAGCGGCGGTCGGCCTTGCGGAACACGATACCCTGCAGGCGGCGATAGCCGGGGATCAGCGTGAGGTCCGCCGACAGCAGCGGAGCATTGTATTCGCCGGTGGCCGGGTCCATGAGATGGATGGGCGCCACGTCGCACTCGCCGCGCTTGGCGGCAGCCAGCCCTCCGGTGCTGCCGACCGACATTGCCTTGACCGTCAGCCCCTCGGCCTGCAGGCGCTCGATGATCCTGTCGAGGCCGACGCAGTGGCTGCCGATGATGACGAGGTCGGCCAGCCGTTGCGACCGGCCGATCAGCTGCACCGACACCGGCGTCTCCGCCGCAACGCTCTCGACCTGGGGCTCGATGGCGATGAACCCGTCGGCTTGGCTGAATGAGGTGACGGAGCCCGAGCCCTTGGCGATCGGATAGGCGGCGAGGGACCCGCCGTCCCCGCTGCGCACCAGCGACACCATGACGAACTCGGTGCGCCCGCGCTCGGAGGCGATGCGCAGCGGCAGCCTCGCGTCCACGCGCTCGGCCTCCTCCGGCGGCAGGCCGGCGAAGGCGCGCACCACGGGCGCCACGAACGCGTGGAAGGTGAAGATCGCCGACGTCGGGAACCCCGGCAGCACCACCACGGGCTTCCCCGCGGTGACGGCGAGGCAGACAGGCTTGCCGGGTTTGAGGGCGACGCCGTGGACGACCACGCCGGGGTCGCCGAAGCGGGCAACGGCCCGGTAGCAGAGATCGCCGGCGCCCTTCGAGGTGCCGCCGGACATGACGACCATGTCGCAGGAGGCGAGCCCCTGCTGGAGCAACCGCGCCAGCGTCTTCTCGTCGTCGGGCCCTATTCCCAGCTGCTCGGGCAGGCCGCCGGCCTCGATCACGGCGGCCGCGAGGATCGCGGCATTGGAATCGTACACCTTGCCGGGTTGGACGGGCTGGCCCGGAGCCACGATCTCGTCGCCGGTCGAGACGATGGCGACGCGCGGCTGGCGGTAGACCTCGACGCTGTCGCAGCCGACCGCCGCGAGCATCCCGATCTCGCGCGAGCCGACGATCTGCCCGGAGCGCACCACGGTCTCGCCGCGCGCCATATCGCTCCCGGCGAAGGAGATGAGCTGGCCGGGTGCCGCCGGGCGCCGCACCTCGACGAGCGTCTCGCCGCCCGCCTGTTGCGTCTCGGTGTGCTCCACCATCACCACCGCATCCGCGCCGCGCGGCAGCATGCCGCCGGTGGCGATCAGCGTCGCCACGCCCTGCGTGAGCGGCAGCAGCGGCTCCACGCCCGGCGTGAGCACCTCCGCGTTGAGCCGCAGGACCTTCGGCGCCTGCTCGGTGGCGCTGACCGTGTCGCCGGCGCGCACGGCGAACCCGTCGACGTTGGCCCGGTCGAAGCCCGGCACGTCGACCTCCGCCGCGACCGGCTGCGCCAGCACGCGGCCGAGCGCCTGCAGCAGCGGCACGCGCTCGCTGCCGAGGGGGCGCAGCGCGAGATGGCGCTGGAAGCGGGCGACCGCCTCGTCGCGATCCACCACCTGGAGGAACTGATCCTGCCGGGCGAGCTCAGCCAGCGCGGCCTCGATCTCCTGCAGGGCGCCGGAGCGTCTGCCGCCGTCAGGATTGGACACGGGCCTGCTCATCGGAACGGTGCTCGGTCATCGTAGAGGTACACGGTCGCTATTGCCCCTCTTTGATACCCCTCGCTGCCCTCGGGAACCACGACGAACCCATCGGCCTGCGTGACCGCTCTCAGCCCTGCTGCAGCGAAGGACGGCATCGGCTCCACCTCGCCCGCGCTCGCGCAGAGCACCGGGACGACCTCGGTCATGCCGATCTCGGACACGATCTTGCGGGTCGCCGTCATGGGCCTGAAGGGGAAGGGCAAGGCCGGATCGCGGCCGCCGAGGCGCCGGATCGCGCGCCCGGCGAGGAACTCATAGGCCCACAGGCATGCCGCCGGCGCGCCCGGCAGAAGGAGCACCGGCACGCCCGCCTTGGTGCGGCCGATGCCCGTTGTCTCTCCCGGGCGCAGCGCGACGCCGTCGATGGCAAGCTCGCCGGCCTCTGCCAGGGCCGCCGCCGCGTGGTCGTTGCGCCCGCGGCCGGTGCCGCCGGCGAGGAGGATGATGTCTGCTCCGGGCGAAGCCAGCGCCGCGCTGAGCGCCCCACGCGTGCGCTCTACGTGGCGCAGCTCGACCAGAGCCCCGCCGTCGCGCCCGATCAGCACACGCAGCATGGGCCCGTTGGCATCGTGGACTGCGCCGGGCGCCGGCGGCCTTCCCGCATCGATCTCCTCGCCGCTCGGCACGCAGCGCACGCGCGGCCTGCAGACGACGCCGACGCGCGCGCACCCCACGGAAGCCAGCACGCCGATGTCGCCGGGACCGAGGCGCCGCCCCGCCCTGACGAGGGTGCTCCCGCGCGCACCGTGGCTGGCGGCCCGCTCGATCTCGCTTCCCGCAACCACCGGCTCCACGATCGCGCAGGCCCCCGCTTCCTCCGATCCGACATGATCGAGGGGAACGACCGCATCGGCGCCGCGCGGCAGCCGGTCTCCGGCGTCGAGGCGCACCGCACCGCCCGCGGGCAGGTCTCCCGCGTCGCTGGCGGCCAGCCGAAAGAGAAGCGGATTGTAGGCGCCGGCACCGACGGTCTCGTCCGCCCGCACGGCAAGGCCGTCGACGGCGGCCCGATCGAAGCGCGGCAGGTCGACCTCGGCCAGCACGTCCTCGCACAGGACCCGGCCCGCGGCGTCCGCCACAGGCACCTCCTCGCGTCCCAGCGCTGCCGCGTGCGCATCGATCCAGGCGACGGCATCCCCGATGCGCGCCCGCTTGGCCAAGCCTTGTGTTCCGTCCGCAGCCATCGGCATGTGAAACGTCGCGTTGCTCCAGGTCGGAGCGCAAACCTTACGGCAGCGGCCGCTGCCTGGGTGCCCTTGTGCCGAGAGGAGGGCCCGAGAGCAAGCCCCCGCCCCTTTGGCAGGGCCAGGATGCGGCTCCTCGGCAACCGGCAGGAGCATATATGGCTCTCCGACCAGGACTCGAACCTGGATTGACCGATTAACAATCGGGCGTCCTACCGTTGAACGATCATCACGCTCGACCGGGACTTTGGTGAGATGCTTCGCTTCGCGCCCGAGGACTCTGCTGGCATCGTAATCCTCGACTGTCGCGGGCGGCTTTCACCCACGAGCATTCTTGCACGCATGGCGGAGCTTGCCGCGGTCTTGGCCTTAGAGCCAGTCGTGGGGGAAACTGTGGATCCTCGAGCCGGGTCGCGTGCGGATCCACGAGCGCCGCGAGGACCGGTAACCACTTCGCATCTCGAGTGGATTGCGTAAGCCGCGCTCCTGCGATCAGAAAAGAAAAAAGGAAGGACGCGGGGCCGCTCCCGGAGTGGAAGGCAACCCATGAGGGTGCGCCGAGCTCGGCGCCGCGTCCAAAGCTGGAACGGCTCACGATGTCAAAGAGCACGCGGTGCCGGGGGCACCCCAGGCGCAGACGCAGAGGGTCATGGGCCGAGGCGCGCACGCACGCGCTCCCGGCACGCGAGTCGAGCTGGAGATCTGTTGCGGTTGGTTCTGCGGGTCATCTGCCTCCTGCCTGATCGGCGGAGGGGGACCCTGCGCCGGTTTACTGCGGTGTCAGTCTCGTCCCGTTATCGGACGAGGCCCGCTTGCTACCGAGGACGCGATAGCCAGCGCGCACGCCGACGAGCCGCCAATGGTTCGGTCGATGCGACCGTCCGTTGGTGGCGCGAAGCGCGGTTGCGAGCTGTGATGCCCTGAGCATCGGGGTCCTCGAGTGCTGCCGAAAAACCGTCGGCTGGCGGAAGGAGAGCGCGGTGATGCCCGATGTCCCGCATCCTGTCAATAGCGGAATGGGCCCGTCGACGCAGGCGAGCCAAAGGCGAGCAGCGCTTCGAGCCGGGACCTCGGGAGGTGAAACTCCTTCCGGAAGGTCCCGGGTAGCCTCGCCCCCGCGAAAGCCGGCCTTCGCCGGGGCTCGGCTTCCGGGATGACGGGTGGAGCTACGACTTGGTGCGATCACGCATCGCGAGCGTGCGCAGCCGCAAGGCATTGAGGCGGATGAAGCCCTCGGCGTCCTTCTGGTCGTAGGCGCCCTTGTCGTCCTCGAAGGTGACGAGCGTCGAGGAATAGAGCGACTTGGCGCTCTCGCGGCCGGTGACGATCACGTTGCCCTTGTAGAGCTTGAGGCGCACCTCGCCTTCCACGTGCTCCTGGCTCTTGTCGATGGCCGCCTGCAGCATCTCGCGCTCGGGCGAGAACCAGAAGCCGTTGTAGATCAGCTCCGCGTAGCGTGGCATCAGCTCGTCCTTGAGGTGCGCGGCGCCGCGGTCGAGCGTGACCGACTCGATCGCCCGATGCGCGGCGAGCAGGATGGTGCCGCCCGGCGTCTCGTACACGCCGCGCGACTTCATGCCGACAAAGCGGTTCTCCACAAGGTCGATGCGGCCGATGCCGTTGTCGCGACCGAGATCGTTGAGCCTGGCGAGCAGCGTTGCCGGGGAGAGCGGCTTGCCGTCGAGGCTCACGGCGTCGCCCCTCTTGAAACCGATGGAAATCTCGGTCGCCTTGTCGGGCGCCTCCATCGGCGACACGGTGCGCTGGTAGACGTAGGGCGGCGGCTCCTGGGCCGGATCCTCCAGCACCTTCCCCTCGGAGGAGGAGTGCAGGAGGTTGGCGTCCACGGAGAACGGGGCCTCGCCGCGCTTGTCCTTGGCCACGGGGATCTGGTGCTTCTCGGCGAATTCGATCAGCTGCTCGCGGCTCTTGAAGGTCCATTCGCGCCAGGGCGCGATGATCCTGATCGAGGGCTCCAGCGCGTAGTACGCGAGCTCGTAGCGGACCTGGTCGTTGCCCTTGCCGGTGGAGCCGTGGGAGACGGCGTCGGCGCCGACGGCCCGCGCGATCTCGATCTGGGTCTTGGCGATCAGTGGGCGCGCAATCGAGGTGCCGAGGAGGTAGACGCCCTCGTAGAGCGCGTTGGCGCGGAATACGGGGAACACGTAGTCCCGCACGAACTCCTCGCGCAGGTCCCTGATGAAGATGTTCTCCGGCTTGATGCCCAGCATCTCGGCCTTGCGCCGCGCCGGTTCCAGCTCCTCGCCCTGGCCCAGGTCGGCCGTGAAGGTGACGACCTCGCAGCCGTAGGTCTCCTGCAGCCACTTCAGGATGATCGACGTATCGAGGCCGCCGGAGTAGGCGAGCACCACCTTCCTGATCTGGCTTTTGGCGCCGTTGGCGGGCATCGGGGAACCTTCTTGCTTCGGTGCAAAATCGCGGCGCACTATAGGCGAGAACACTGCCCCGGCAAGGCGGCCGGACATCCAGAGGTTCAGAGGCGGTTTCAAGGCGATGCGCAACCCAAGCCCGCGGCTCGAGTTCTGGTACGAGCTCGCCTCGACCTACTCCTATCTCTCCGCCATGCGCATCGAGGCCCAGGCCGCGGCAGCCGGCGTCGCCGTTGTCTGGAAGCCCCTGCTGCTCGGGCCGATCTTCCACGCCCAGGGCTGGGACACCTCGCCCTTCAACATCTACCCGGCCAAGGGCAGGTACATGGCGCGCGACATGGAGCGGCTGGCCGCCGCGCGCGGCCTGCCCTTCAGGCTGCCCTCCCCGTTCCCGCAGAACAGCCTGCACGCGGCGCGCCTGGCGCTCGTCGGGCACGCGCAAGGCTGGGGTGTCGCCTTCACGCGCGCCGTCTATATGGCGGAGTTCGGCGAGGGCGCGGACATCGGCGACAAGCGCGTGCTGGGCGCGATTCTGGAGCGGCTGGGCCTCGACGCGGAGGCGCTCCTCGCCAGCTCCGCGGCGCCGGAGACCAAGCAGCTCCTGCGCCAGCAGACCGAGGAGGCACAGGAGCTCGGCATCTTCGGCGCCCCCTCCTTTCTGGCGGGCGGCGAGCTGTTCTGGGGCGATGACCGGCTCGAGCAGGCCCTGGCGGCCGCGGCGGGCCAGTTAGCCTCCGTGTAAGCCTCCGTGCGGCCCGCCCCGGTCGCTCGGCCTGTCCCTGCGATTCCACGCCGAAATTCGGTCAACGGCAAAATTGCGTTGACGGGCGAACGTCTGTACGCTACTCTATGCACTTCTGTGGGATGGAGGCAAATTCATGCGCGTAAATGCGGGCTTCTTGAGAGGTCTCGGCGCTGCGGCTGCGGTCGGAGCGCTGCTGATGCTCGGCGTCGACGCCGAGGCGCAGACCAGCAAGAAGACGTCGCCCTGCAGGGGTCTGGACGAGAAGGCGTGCAGGGCCAAGACGGCGGAGTGCGGCTGGATCGCCCCGAAGAAGGGTAAGCAAAGGCCCTACTGCCGGCTCAAGACGGTACGCAAGACGAGGCCCTGACGAAGCCAGAACGAGGCCTGAGCCCGGCTACGCCGCGGCGTGCAGGGCGGCGACCCGTTGGGCAAGTCCGCCGGCCTCGCCGGGCGGCGGAGGCTGGATGCAAGCCCGCGCTGGTGCGTTTGCGTGGTGCTCCACGCAGCGCGACTGCTGGTACGCCGGGGGCGTGGCCCCGGGCGCATGCCAAGGTCAAGGCGCCGAGGTGAAGGCACCAAGGTCAAGGCGCCAAGGTGGAGGCGCCAAGGTGGAGGCGCCAAGGTCAAGGCGCTGGCCGTATGATACCCGGCAGCCTCACGCCCGCCATCTCGCGCGCCCGCATCTATGTGATCCGCGTTGGTGATGCACGTTCTCGGGGCAGGAGATTCCGCGCCTGCTCGAGGAGGGTGAGCACCTCGCGCAAGCCGGCCTCGAGCGCGGTGGGTGTCGGCAGACATGTGGCAGTCGCAGACGCGCCGGCGCCTGGGGTGCGGCCTACCGATCCGCCACAGCGTTCGCAAACTCGGCGATGGCGGCGGCGGCGGCGGCGAGGTTGCCCGAGCGCGTGTAGCCGGAGCCGCCGCGCGGCCCGAGGTCGTGGTCGCCGTCGCCCGCCCAATGCAACGCGATCGACGGCGGGAGGCGCAGCGCCTCGACCTCGCCGCGCGTGCCGAAGGGGTCGCGCTCGCCCTGCACGATGAGCGCCGGACAGGTCAGGTCGCGCAGGTGCCCCGTGCGCAGCTGGTCCGGCTTCTTCGGCGGGTGGAACGGATAGCCGAGGCAGACGAGGCCGGCGATCCGCTCCGCCGCCCGGAGCTGGTCGGCGACGAGGCTGGCGACGCGTCCGCCCATCGACTTGCCGCCGATCAGGAGCGGTGCGCCGGCCGGTACATCGGCGACGGCGGCGCGGTACTCGTCCATGAGCCCCTCGGCCCTGGGCACACGCCCGCGCGAGCCGGTCTCGCGCCGGCGCGCCATATAGGCGAACTCGAACCGCAGCACCGCGATGCCGCGCTCACCCAGCAGGCGGGCGATCATCTCGAGGAAGGGCGTGCCCATGCCCGCCCCTGCGCCGTGGGCGCACAGAAAGCGCACGCCGGCATCTGCCGGGCCGGTCGTCAGATAGCTGGTCGCCACGCGGGTTCCGCCCTCCTGAGACCCCTTGAAAGGCCCTCCCGAGGCCTTCTCGAAGGGGGTGGCAACCGCGTCGAAGCCGCCTTACATCTGTCAAGCTTATTGTCCTGGAATGTCATTTTGTCGGCTGTCTGTGCCATATCTGAGACACAAACGGCGGGCTATAGTGGACCCAAGGTCGGAACGCAAAGAGAACAAAGCAAAAGAACGCGTCTGTCCGGCAGAGGTTCAAGAGGGGCCCGTTCCACCTCGGTTCGCGTAAGGTCCCGCCGCTTCTGCGAGTGCGTGTTGTGTACGCGTAGCGTGCTCCGGCGAGTTCGGCAAATCGCATTGAGCTGGAATCGGGCTGTCGCCCGTTCTTGTAACGGTGGTCTGCTGTCTAACGGGTGATGTCCTATGCGTCGCGTTCAGAGTTGCGTCCAGAGCCGCGTCGAAAGTTGTGTCGAGGTTCCCCGCGTAGGTCGGTTGCGTTGCGTCGGCGTCAGTAGCGAGTTGGAGTTGCAGTTGGCATCCAGGTTCGAGTTCGCGTCCGAGTCCGCGTATGCGTCGTGTCAGTTGCGTCAGTCGCGTGAGTTGCCGAGGACGGCACTTGCCCCCGCGCTCCTGGGGCTGCGGCGGGCCGCCGAGGCGAGAAAGTCGATGCGTATCGCCAGGCGGTTTGCGGCCCTGGCCGGGGTCAACCGGGCTAAGGCATTTGGGCAGGATGAAGGAGCCGACAAGGCTCTTTTCGAGTGAGGCTCTTTTCGAGTGAGACGAGGAGGCGGGCGCCACACGCCCGCCGGGCACCAAAACCAGAACGGAACGGCCCCAGGTCGGGAGGGGGCGTCACAGGCAAGGCTCGAGGACGGCTGGGTTTGGCGTTCCGTCCGTGAGGCAGGCGCATCGAGCGTGCGACAGGCATGTCAAACCGGCTTCGCTGTCCAAGGTATCGCGTCGGGAAGCCGTAGCGCTGGATGCGCCTGCCACCTCCAAGGTGGCACGGGGCAAGTCAGACATAACCCCTTGCCCCCGACCTGTGCACGCAATTCATCGCCTTGGCGCGATCGGTCTGACGCCGGTTTGGGCCTGCGAGACAGGGGATGACCATGAACTACCGCTACATCAATTCGGTCCAGTGGGAGCAGGCCATCGGCTGGGCGCGGGCCCATTGCGCCCGCGTGTTCCGCGACGGCGGCAGCCCCGGTGCGGCGCTCGGCGCATTCGGCCTGAGCGTTCCCGACGGCGCCGACTGGAGCACGGCGATCGACCGCATCGCGCTCGCCCTGTGCGCCCCGCCGCACCGCAAGGCGGCCTGACGGCCTGCAGGATAAGGGAGTGCGGCGGCTTCCCTGGGCGCCCGCCCAGCCCAGTCCGCCGCTGCGCCGCGAGCAACGCCTCCCAGTGACCTCCCTGGGCCTCCGGCACGGAAGCCCCGGTCATCGGCGGTTCACGTTCTCGCGGCAAGCCTGCGCCTGCCATCATGTCGGGTATCCACCCAGCATTCTCCGTGCTTTGCTGCGTACACCTCCGGTGAGGGCGTGCCAGGGCGTGCCATGAGCTGCCGCACCCGGCGGCGGGGGCGCACCAGGGGAAAGTCTCCGTCGGCCATCGGCCGCCTCAAGGACGGCTGGCAGGACGAGCACGCGGCCTGGTCCAGGCGCGATCTGGCGGGGAGACGCTACGTCTATGTCTGGGCCGACGGCATCCACCTGGAGGCGCGCCTGGAGGACGAGAAGCAGTGCATCCTGGTGCTGATTGGAGCGACTGCGGAAGGCAGCAAGGAGCTGGTCGGCTTCACCGACGGCGCCCGCGAAAGCGCCGCGGACTGGCGCGACATGCTGCTCGATCTCAAGCGCCGCGGGCTTGCCATCGCGCCCGATCTCGTCATCGCCGATGGCGCGCTCGGCTTCTGGAAGGCGGCGGGCGAGGTGTGGCCGAGGACGCGCGAGCAGCGCTGCTGGGTGCACAAGACCGCGAACGTCTTGAACAAGCTCCCCGTCAGCCGGCAGCCGAAGGCCAAGCGCGCCTTGCAGGAGATCTGGATGGCGGAGACAAAGGCCGAAGCCGAGACCGCGTTCGACGCCTTCATCGAAAGCTACCAGGCCAAGTACGAGAAGGCGGCGCAATGCCTCGCAAAGGATCGCGACGCGCTGCTCGCCTTCTACGACTTCCCTGCCGAGCACTGGAAGCACCTGCGCACCACCAACCCGATCGAGAGCACCTTCGCAACCGTGCGCCACCGCACGATCCGGTCGAAGGGCTGCCTCTCCAACAAGACCGCGCTGGCCATGGTCTTCAAGCTGGTCGAGGCCGCGCAAAGCAGCTGGCGGCGGCTCGACGGTCACGCCCTCTTGCCAAAGTTGATCCTCGGCGTGAAGTTCTCCGACGGGATCGAGGTCGTGCCGAAAATGGCCACCCCTCAATCCGCCATCGCCGCCTGACCGATCAGGCCGTCACCAAAAATTGGCGATAGCTCCTACGCCCTGCACGTCACCCTCAAGCGCCGCCTCGCCGCGCTGGCGCCCCGCCTCACCCCGCGCAGCGTGCTGGAGAAGTTCTCCGCCGTGCAGATGAACGACGTGATCGTGCCGACCACAGACGGACGCGAGGTTCAGCTCACCCGCACCACGCAGCCCGAACCCGATCTCAAGCTCCTGCTGGACAAACTCAGGCTCGAACTTCCCGCCCAGGCGCCGCCGACGATCTCCGTGCCATCGACCTCGGTGTCAGCCCCTGTGTAATGAAGACCTCAGGGTGGCCGATCATGACAAATCAATCACTTAGCGCTTCCATACCCCGCGAATAGGCTAAGTCGGGTTAGCGCCTCGTCCCGAATGAATCGCAGCAAGGTGCATCGTTTGCCAACTTGCGGCCGCAATGCGCGCATTTGCTACTTGGGCTGACAGTCCAACTGGCCAAACTGGAAATGCTCTCAACCTTGTGACGCCACTCTAGATGAGAGAGCCATATCGATGCCGCTGTCACCCGCAAAGGCTAAATACATTCACTACATGCACTATCTGCCCCCTGTAATGTATATGGTTTTGGGTGTTGTATTCATAGGCATGCCTTTCGTCATCGATGGAGCAAAGGACTTTGAGATGACAGTCCTTTTTGTTCTTCTTGGTCTTGGGTTCTTCAGCTGGGGTACCTTCTCGCTTTGGCGTCACAGCAGGCAGGACCCAACGGCGCCGGTATACACGGTTGACGATCTACCGTTGGATCAACGTGCACGCACCCTTCGCCGGATGATGTTGATAGTCCCCGTCGGGTTTACTCCAGCTGCTGCACTCGTCGGCTACGAGATCGTACGACTGGAATATGGTTGGGCGGACAGAGTGTCGGTCTGGGCACCCGTTGCCTTTGTCTACAACACTTTCGGCTTCTGGCCCGCCGTCCTATTCATTCCCACGGCGGGGCTTCTGCTCATCCTGTTCCTTGCCACGAAATTGCGCTCGATCAAGGAATCAAATCCAACGATAAGCTGATCTCGATGCGCCGGCCGCTGCTATGCCGCCAAGGCGCTCAGGTTCCGCGGCATCCAATGAGACTGGTGACAAACCTTCCGAGCTGCACGGCCTCGGCGGGCGCCGCACCGTAACGGCGCCGAATGGCAGAGCACGCGCGCGCACTACTGCCGCTTCGCATCGCGCTGTTCAAACTGCATGAGCATGGAGTTCAACCGGTCTGCCTCCTGCCGTGAAATCTTTCCGGTCTGACGCAGGATCACCAGACCATCTGTGACGTGCTGACGCTCAACATCATCCCTGATGTGTCCTCGCTTGAGGACCTCCCAATCTTTCTCCTTTGCGCGCCGGCGGCGTGTGAACAATCGCGCGCTGGTGTGGAGATCTCCAAGGCTCGGCTAGCGAATACCGCCCGCCTCATCGGCTGTGAGGCGCAACAACTTGGCCAACCGTCGCTGCCCGTCCCGCGGTCGAACTGTCCGACCCAATGGTAGAGACAGGCGGGATGCACCGGATCGCGGTCTAAATGCGACCACCGCTTGTGCTCAATCTTGGGATCGATCTTGGCGTCGATTTCCTCGATCGCCCCGATCTTGCTGCCCTTGAGTGGTCGCGTATTGCCAAGGTCGAAACGCTCGCCAGACGAGAGGCGGACATCGTAGATAAGGTTATTGTTCTTGTCGGTCCGATTACACCCGGTCGTGAGTACTCTTGCATCGCTGAGATCATAGCGGCGGCTGGAAAACGGAGGAAACATGCGGTGCTCCACGATGCCCATTGGGCCAGCGACCCAGAAGTTATTGATCTCTAGCGCGATCACAACCATAGCCGGCAGCAACAATACGATCGCCGCGATCCCCCATCGGCGCGCCTGATCCCGGGCCATAGCGCGTAAGAATTCGTCGACTGTCGTCGACCTGCGCCCTGCTGAACCCCCGAGTATCCAGTGCGTAGCGCGGCGCGTGAGGCCTGGCCTAGGCGGCGAGTTCAGCATTCCCGCCGCCGAGCTCAAGAATCCATTCGCCCTGTAGCGAGCAGAGAGCACTCCGGCGACCCAGCCCATGAGCGCGAGCAAGCCGAACAACAGAAGGAGCGGCCCGATGCCCACGTTCACGTGGATTAACGAAGCCCCGCTTTGCGTTGCCTGAGCAACGGCCGGGATTGGACATGACCGTCGAGCCACATGAACGCAGTCACGATCAGGCCGATGGCCGCCACCATGGCGAGGCCAAGCACGGCGCCCCCTTCAACGGTCAGTTTGCTATTGGGTGCGTCGACAATGGCATCATGAAAAGGCTCAGGAACTCCAAGTGATGCCAACCACGCGACGCGCGAGTGCCTCTCGTCCGGCGTCATGCGTTGGCTCCCCTATCGAAGTTCGGCCGCAATGACATGGCCCGGCCTTCACTACTTATCAGCGGTGCGCATCAGCGCACCGCTCCTTAAACAAGCGCTCCTGGCAGCTGGCAGTTGAGGCTTGTGCCCACAATGCAACCACTTAGTTTGTGGCGAAGTGAGACGAACCGCAGGCGCATCTTCATGTCAGTGTGTGTCAGGAGACCATAGCGAAATACCAAGATTTGGGATGAAGGGGTCAAGCAGCTAAGATTTCCGCTTGAGCTTGAAGGACGCGAAGAACTTGTCCTTGAGCGTCCCCGCCAGCTCCCGCTGCGTGTTTGGAAATTCAATGGACAGCATGTAGAGCACACTCTTCGTCTTGATAGCGCGGATGTACGCACCCGTTGCCGGACCAGCGAGGGTAAAGGTCAGCGTGTCGACGCCGTCCTTGGTCTGGCGGCTCACGTCAGACACCTTGTTGCCCGGGTTGGATGACAAAGACTTGGGAATCTCAGCGAGGTCAGTGGGTGTTTTTGCAGTCACTGGAGCTTCGAGGGCCAGAAGCTTGATGCCCTCTGCACTCTTGGCACCGATGGCATGGCTCGCTTGACCAGCTTCGTGCGTCGTAAAATCGTTGAAGGGAATGGGCATGAGGATCGAGAACGAGCCTTTGCTGGAAACCGCCGGATGCCATCCCGAGCCATCGTCAGCGTTGACGCCGACGCGGTGCATTTCCAGCTTTGGCTGCTGAGCCTGCACGATTGCGCTAGCTGCGATCATCAGCACGAACGAACAGGCGCCTACGAGCAGGCGGACCATTGAATCGGGCATAGACGAGCCTCCTGTCAACAAGCGAAGTGGGCGTCCCATTTTGCGTTGAAAAGAAGGCGAGCACGTGCTGCCGACGCATGAGGCAGAGGGTCTGTTGCCGTAGGGTCTCATACGGCGCGAAGCGGGCCTTGAAGGGGGCCATCGTCGCGCAGTGACGGACGTTGAGTCGAGAAGCGCAATGTCTGGCCTTAGGGCACCATCCTCGAAGCCCCCCGCCCGACGTGCCCATCGGGAGGCGTGCGCTGATCGTGTCCCTCTCCGACATCCTGCGGGTTACTGTGCGGATGGAAGATGCTGCCCTAAGGCACTAGGCCTGGCGTGGCGAAGGCGCCGTGTCGCGTGCTGTCCCATCGCGTGGGAGCCGTGTCCGCTCTCGAAGGGATTGCTGCGATCCCGATGGATCCGCAGCATCCACTAGGCCTTGGACACTCAGATGTCCGGAATCTCTGCGAAGCCGACGTGGCCGCGTGCTGATCCCCTTCGGCGGCAGATGGCATGCTTGGTAGTTCACGGCGCCGCTATGCTCGCGGCAATAGATTGGGAGAGAACTGCCGAAGCGAGGGTGCGATCACCGATCCCGATCCTTGTCCTTTTTGCTCCGTTCCTCCTCTTCGCGCCGCAGCCGGTCGCCGTGCCGCGCGAAATACTCATCAAACTTCTCCTGCGCGGTCCTCTGCTGTTCATAGGCGGCCTGGCGGTTGTCCAGTTCGCGCTGTTGCTCGGCCGACTCGCGCTCGGGCGCGGTCTCGGCGAGCACCCGGACGAGCGCTTCCCTGGCGGCCTTCTCCTGCGGCGTCTCGGGTGAGAGGAACCCCTCCATGATGTTGCCGACAATCTCGGCCGCCTTGGCGATGCCGCCGGCGATGCCATCGGCGAGATCGCGGCGGGGCTGCTTCTCGCGCGGACCGTCACGGGCATTGTCCGCCGCCGCGTGCTCGGGCCCGGCGGGCCTGGGCTCGAGCTGGTCGCGGACGTCCGGCGATTCGCGGGCTGTCTGGGCAACGAGCTCATGGTCCGCGCGGCGCTCCGCGTCGCCGGTCCTGGGCTCGGTGGGTGCCCGTTCCACAGGATCGATGAGGCGCTCCCGGTCAAAGGGGCGTTGCTAGTCGCGCGCCCGCCTGGAGCTCCTTGAGCTCCGGCCTCTCCTGTTTCTGCCGCTGCTTGATCTGTGTGAAGGTGAGCGCGCGCTCGTCATAGAGCTCCTTGCAGGCCGCGTCCTGCCGCTCGCGCGTGGTGGCGCGTTGCTGGTCGCGCAAGGTCTCCCGTGCTTCGGCAATTTGGCTCTCCGCGCCCGCGACGAGGATGTCGCGGTCGGCGCACATCTGCCAGGCGGTTGCGAAATCCTCTTCGCGTGCAAGCTGCATCACTTGGGTGGCCAGTTCCGCACCTTTCCGCCCGGCCTCCCGGCGGATCGCATCGGCTTCACGAAAATGCTCGATCCAACGCTCCCTGAAGTCCTGCCGCACCTCCCGGTAAGCCGCCTGCCGTGCGGTCTTGAACTGCTGCGCGCGGTTTTCAGAAACGTCTCGCGCTCTTCTTGGTGGCGGCGCGACAGCTGCTCCTTCTCGCGGGCATCAAGGGACTGCGCCGCCTGCTCGAGCGCGGCGTAGTGCCTGGCTTCCTGCCGCGTGTCGATCGCCTCGCGGTGGGGCAGCCCGCGCGGCGAACGTTCGGTGGGCTTCGTGTAGTCCTTGCCGATGCGCTCCTGGCACCAGATGCGCCCGTGCTCGCGCTCGTACTCACGCGCCCAGACCTGCGAGCGGTTCTTCGAGAAGGCGTCGTCATGCACCTTCCCGGTCTCCGGGTGGACGCGGTTGACGATGATGTGGACATGCGTGTGCTCGGTATCGTTGTGCGCGAGATACACGGCCTGGTGCTCGTCGAAACCCATGTGCTTGAGATAGCTGTCGGCCGCCCGCTCCATCTCCGCGCGGTCAGGCTTCTCGCTCGGATGCCAGGAGAGCGAGATCGTCATCACGGGCTGCTCCATGGGCCGGCCCGATAGACGCTCGCCGGCTGCCTGCTTCAGCTGCTCGTGGCTGTCGGCGGTGGCGATCAGCTCTGCGAAGGCGGGCTCCGGCTCGTCATGGGCGCAGTTGCGCGTGGCGGTCCACGCTACGCGTTCATCGGAAAGACGGAGCACCTCCCCTTCCCGGCGCTTGTCGTGCAGGTAGTAGAGCATCGCGCCCCGGAAGGAGGCGCCCTTCTTGACGTTAGGCACCATAGGGAAGGAGAGCCTTCTTGAGAGCGGCGCGGAGTTCCGCGAGCAAGGGTCCGAGCTCTGGCGGCGCCGGCATGTCCTGCGCGTTGAGCCGGCGCGCGATCTGGTTGAGATTCACGCCGAGGCGGCGGATCTGCTGAAAGCTCGCAGGCTCCATCGCGAAGGGATGGCGTGCTTCCCGGACCCCGGAGTGCGGCCGGTGCATCAGCGCGGCATGGCGTGCGTAGTCGCTCAAGGACTGGCCGCCGCGTGCGGCGCGCTCGCGTAGCACCAATGCCTCCTCGATCGTCAGGCGGAAGCCGACGTGCTGGTCCCTCACCTCGCCCTGTCGTGGCCTTGCCATGACGCCCGTCAGATTGCAGCCAAAGCGCAGCGTGCTTCGGGGTCCGGGGCGGTTCGCCCCTCGAGCATAGCCCGAGGGTAGCCCCGGCTAGCTTTGAAAAAGGACCGAGAAAAATTGAGCAGGCTATTATATGTCCGAACATATGAGGAAAGCGATTGGAATAAGTGATAGCAGTTTCGGCGCGAGAGAAACTCGTATCGGTGCATGAATGGAGTGCGCAGGGCTATGGAGGCGCACGGAAAGAGAGTGGTCGGGAGCACGCTCGGAAGAAACTGCTATCAAGAGGAACGGGAGGCTGACGGCAAGATCGGAACGTACGGGCTTTGAGCGGCAAGCAAGGGGTGCGGCGTTCTCGTCACCACCCCATCACGCATGCGATGCCATGCAGGCACATTGATAGCGGACGGGGGTAGCCGAGGCCGCGATGGCGCCGGAAATGTTTGGAGAAACAATGGGCGTTTCTAAGGTTGGGCTAGCGGTTCTGCGTTCGCTCCCAGTTGCCGGCGGGTCTCAGCTAGCCCAACTTGCGCAGTTGGAGGGTGGATAACTGCGCTTTTGGCGAGGTGGGCTGAATCGGATCAAGGAGTTGGGTGGCGGGATTGGCTGGTTTGGGCGTGTAGTGCCGACCATGGGGGTTTTCTTTTGGCGACGAGCATGATTCCGATGGCGGATGTATCTGCGCCATTCGATTCGCAAGAAGGACGGCAAGGTTCACTGCACCTGGCGCCTGGTGCGCAGCGTGCGCGTTGGGCGCCGCGTGATCCAGCAGACGGTGGCGCATCTCGGCGAGCTTGACGAGTACGGGCGGATCGAGGCGCGGGCGCTGGCGCGGCATCTGATCGGCGCGCCCGAGCAGGCGCAGCTGTTCGACGACGGCAGCCGGGATGTGGCCGTGCCGGTGCGCCTGAAGGGCATCCGCATCGAGCGCTCGCGGCAGTTCGGGGACGTGTATCTGGCGCTGGCGTTGTGGCGCGGGGTGGGGCTGGCTGAGCTGTGCGAGAAGCTGCTGCCGGCGGGCAAGGAGCGGGTCGCCTGGGAGAAGATCGCGGCCGTATTGGTGGCGGCGAGGCTGTGCCAGCCGTCGAGCGAGCTGCACATCGCCGAGGATTGGTACCGGCGCACGGCACTCCCCGATCTGCTGCAGCTCGATGATGCTCTGCTCAACAAGGACCGCCTCTACCGTGCGCTCGACCGGCTCATCGTGCACAAGGCGGCCATTGAAGCGCATCTGTCGCGGCGCGCGGGCGAGCTGTTTGCTGTCGACAACGAGGTGCTGCTCTACGACGTGACGAGCACGTACTTCGAAGGCCAGGCCGAGGCCAATGCGCTGGCGCAGCGCGGCTACTCTCGCGATCACCGCAGCGACTGCAAGCAGGTGCTGATCGGCCTCGTCGTAACGTTCGACGGCTTCCCGCTCGGCTACGAGGTGTTCGCCGGCAACACGCATGACTCCAAGACCGTGCAGACGATCGTGACCACCATGGAAGCGCGGCACGGGGCGCTGGGGCGCGTGTGGATCGCCGACCGGGGCATGGCGAGCAAGGAGAACCTGGCGTGGCTGCGCGCAACCGGCCGGCGCTACATCATCGGCGCCCCGAAGTCGGAGCTGAAGAGATTTGCGGCCCCGCTGGCGGCTGCGTCCGGCTGGCGCCAGGTGCGCGATGGCGTCGAGGTCAAGCTCACCCGCTGTCCCGAGACCGGGGAGACCGTGATCCTGTGCCGCTCGGCCGACCGGCGCAGCAAAGAGCAGGCGATGCACGACAAGTTCAGCCGGCGCATCGAGGCGGCGCTCGAACGCCTGGCGGCCCGCATCGCCCGCTCCAGGAAGCGCCTCGACCGCGAGCAGGTCGAGCGGCAGATCGGCCGCATCCTGCAGCAGAACCAGCGCTCAGCCCGGCGCTTCAAGGTGCGCCTGGCGGAGGATGCCAGCCCGGCAGGGTTCCGTCTCGGCGTCGAGGTGGACGCCGCCTTCGACGACTGGGCCGCCCTGTCGGAGGGCGCTTATCTGTTACGCTCCAACATCAGCGACTGGAGCGATGAAGCGCTGTGGAAGGCCTACATCCAGCTCACCCAGGCCGAGGCGGCGTTCCGCATCCAGAAGGATCAGCTCGAGGTGCGCCCGATCTGGCATCAGCGCGCCGACCGCGTCGAGGCCCACATCCTGGTCTGCTTCCTCGCCTTCGTGCTGTGGAAGACGCTCGAGATGTGGCAGAGCCGGGCCGGCCTCGGCAACGCGCCGCGCACCGTGATCGAGGAGCTTCAGCGCATCCAGTCGCACGACGTCGTGCTGCCGACCGCCGCCCACGGCCAGATCCGCCTGCGCTGCGTCACCCAGCCCGACCCCGCCCAGACCGCGCTTCTCGACCGGCTCGGCGTCGTCTTGCCCAAGCGCATGCGTCTCGCCGAAGCCGAGCTGCCCGCCATCCGCCTCAGCGCCTGATGAGGTGGACGGCGCCTCACAAGGCATCGAGGTGCCGTAGGGTGATCGTTGAAGACGAATCACCAGAGAGGGCCGTCCATGACAAAAATTACCACCATTGGCGTCGACCTTGCAAAGAAGGTGTTTCAAGTCCACGGCGTCGATTCGGAGGGCAAGGTGGTTGTCGCCCGGAAGCTCAGACGCAAGGAGGTGTTGACGTTCTTCGCCAAGCTGGCGCGGTGTCTGGTCGGCATGGAGGCCTGCGGTAGTGCGCATTACTGGGCGCGTGAGATTGCCAGGCTCGGGCACACGGTGAAGCTGATGCCGCCGAAGTACGTCAAGGCCTATGTCAAGCGCGGCAAGACCGATGCGGGTGATGCCGCGGCGATCTGCGAGGCGGTGACGCGGCCGAGCATGTCGTTCGTGCCGGCGAAGGGGCTCGAGCAGCAAGGCCTGTCGATGCTGCACAGCGCGCGCTCGCAGCTGATCGGCCAGCGTACGCAGCTGGTGAACGCCGTGCGCGGGCACCTGAGCGAGCTCGGCATCATCGCGGCAAGAGGCCTGCTCGGTCTCGGCGAGCTGGTGGTGATCGTCCGTGACGAGAGCGACCGTCGCCTGCCGGCGACAGCGCGCGCAGCCCTGATGGTGCTTGTTCGACAGATCGAGACGGTCAGTTGTCAGATCGCTGCGCTCGACAGCGCACTGCGCAAGGAGAACAAGGCGAGCGAGCTGGGCCCCCGGCTTGAGACGATCCCCTCGGTCGGCCCGGTGATCGCCAGTGCCCTCAGGGCCCGGGTCACCGACCCGACGCTGTTCGAGAACGGCCGGCACCTGTCGGCGTGGATCGGCATCGTGCCGGAGAACAATTCGACCGGCGGCAAGATCAAGCAGAAGGGGCTCTCCAAGAAGGGCGATCGCTATCTGCGCTCACTTCTCGTGAACGGCGCGATGGCAGTGGTGCGCCAGGCGCAGATCCGCCCGGACAAGCATCCCTGGGTCACGAAGCTGCTTGGCCGCATGTCGGCCAAGCAGGCGGCGATCGCGATCGCCAACAAGACCGCGAGAGTCGCCTGGGCGATCATGGCCCACGGCGGCGTCTACGAGGCCGGCCATCGCCCCGCCCACTCCCGAGGCGAGGCGTGCGCGGCGACCGGATGAGGCTCGGCCATGGCGTGATCGCCGCGACCTGCGACGCATGGTTGCAACGCCACAGCGAGAGGAACACGCCGTAAGGCGTCACGATTGCGGAGGGTGCTAATGGCATGATGTCGATCGGTCGGTCGTCGAGGTGGGAGAACCTTCCATGGGTCACGGGTATCGAGCCCAAGCGCCTGATCAGGACCCGCCTCGCGAACCACATCAGGGCCAGCAGCCGTGAGAATGGCTGCACCAACAGGCCAGACACATGACTGCACCCCCGACCGCAATCGTAGCCACGCCAGATCGTGCTTGACCGCAAGGCGCCGTCCACACATGACCCACCGTCGCACGAAAATGTAGTGCCGACTTTTCGGCTAAGGCCTTGATTTGCCAACAACCGATGGTCAATTCTGCGCAAGTTGGGGTAACCTGCAGCTCCTCGAAGATGAACGCCGCCACGCTGTCGGTGCGGGCGGGGTCGAGCAGGCCGTCACCCTCGAAGCTGAGCGCGGTGGTCCTCTTGTGCCCGAAGTGAACGCCGGCCGCGCCGCGCAGCTCTCCGAACGTCGTGACGACCGGAAGATGCTGGACCTCCACACGGCCTTCCGTCTGCCGGTTGGAGAAGCGCGAGCCGACCTCGGGCGGACCCGCCTCGAAATGGATCTCGTCGTGCTTGTACCATGAGGAGCCCAGCCAGAAGCGGATCGTCTCCACGCCATAGGAGCCCACCCGCCATTCGCCGCGCGAGAGCAGCTTGTCCTGCTTCAGATCGATCCGCGCGCGCTCGTCGGCTGCGTCCTCCCCGGGGATGCCGTAGAGACTGTTGAACTGCGAGAAGGCGATGCCGATGTAGCCGTTCTTGCCCACATAGGAGCTGCCGAAGGCAAAGCCCTCGCTCTCGACGAAGCTGTTGAGCTGGCGGCCGAGCGGCGTGTCGTAATCGCCGGCGTGTCGCTTGAAGGCGTCGGCGTAGACCACGATGTTGCCGGAGCCGGCGCTGACCTTGAAGACGCCATCGGTGCCGCGATCCACCGAGCCGAACCCGCCGCGCGTCTCGAGGCTGATGCCCTTTGGCGGGATGGCCTCGGGAATGCGGCTGGTGATGGCGTTGACGACGCCGCCGATGGCCTGCGAGCCGTAGCGCAGGGTCGCCGGCCCGCGCACCACCTCGATGCGGTCGATGATGCCGGGATCGATCGGCACCGCGTGGTCCTCGCTGAGCGCGGTGACATCGTGCGAGCCGATGCCGCCCTCCTGCACCCGCACGCGGAAGTTGTCGAAGCCGCGGATGACGGGCCGGTTGGCGCCGGGCGCGAAGGTCGAGCCGATGATGCCCGGCTTGGTCTGCAGCGCATCCGTCAGGGTGGCCCCGGGGGTGCCGATGATGAGGTCGGACGGCACCACGGTGAGCGGGACGAAGGCGTCCTCGATGATGAGGCCTGCCGGCGGCGGGGCCGCCACGTCCGGCGGCGCCGGCTGCGGCTTCGGCTTCGTTACCGGGCTCGGGGTGACCACGGTAATGCCCGGCAGTTGCGTCTGGGCCCGAAGCCCGACCACGCCGGTGACAAGCATGGCAACGGTCCAGGCGGCGACCGGGCCAACCGCTCTTACGCAGAACCCACTCACGGCTACCCCCACTGAATGGTACACTATAACATAGCGAATAGACGACACCGGCCGACCTGGAGCAAGGCACAGGTCAAGCTGGAAGCAGGTTTTCAGGGCGCGAGGTGTCTGATATGTAACACTGTAACGTTTGATTAGCTCCTCGTCGTCGCCTCGGCCAGCCATGGACAATGCAACCGCGCCGCCGCCGGCCGCCTCGCCCGGGGAGGCCGCCAGGGCCGCTCAGGAGGCCCTGGCAGCGCCGGTCGAGCTGGCCGGGCCCAAGCCCCGCCCCTCGGCGCGCCTGCGCCTGGCGGCCTTCCTCGTGGCTCTGGCGGCCCATCTGGCAATGCTCTATGCGCTCAGCCTCGAGGCGCCCTCCCCAATGGCGGGAGGGCAGGGGCGCCTGCTCGATGCCGTCGACATCAGCATGGTCAACTCGACGGCTCTCGAGGCGCGGCCAGACCTGAGCGCCCCACCCGCATCTGCAAGTCCCGATGCCGTGCAGGCCAAGGAGGGCTCGGTCGAGAGCCAGCCGGCGCCCCTGCAACCGGAGCGGAAGGAGGAGAGGCGGGAGCCGGAGAAGGCGCCGGAGGAGCCACCGCCCCCGGTTCAGGCGGTCGAGGCACCCGCGGTGGTGAAGGCGCCGCAGGAGGAGAAGTCGGAGCGCAAGGAGGCGAGCACCCCCACTGACGCGGGAGGCGCCGCGGCGCGTGGGGACGCCATGCGCAAGGAGAGGCAGGTTGCACCTGCTGCGGCGAGTCCCGGTGTCGCACGGGAGTACGATGGCCATGTTCAGGCCGCGCTGGCCAGGGCGAAGCCGAAGCGCGGTTTCGGCTTTGGTACGGTGAAGGTCACATTCCAGCTCTCGCCCGGGGGTGAGGTCACCTCGGTCGAGATCAGCAAGTCCAGCGGCAACAAAAGGCTGGACGACGCGGCTGTAGCGACAGTGCGGCGCGCCCGGTTTCCGAAGCCGCCGCCCGAAATGACAGACCTGCAGCGCTTTTACGAGTTTCCCATCTATTTCCGCTGAGCGGCGCCCCGGCCTACGGCTGCGGCCTGCCGTCGGCGAACGGGGCGAGCGCGGCGGCGATGAAGGCGTGGGTCGGTGCCGCGATGCCGTTCTCGCCCGCCAGGCGGGCGACGACGCCCGACAGGCCCTCAACCTCGATCGGCTTGCCGGCCAGGAGGTCGTGGGCCATCGAGGCCATCATCGGCGCAGGCAGGCCGTCGATGTACTTCATGGTGCGCGGGGCATCCTCGGGCACGAGGCCCGCCTTCAGGGCCACGCCGAGGGCCACCGTCTCCTCGACGGTCGCCTGCAGCAGGGCCCGCGATTTCGGATTGGAGCGCACCACGCCGATGGGGGCGCGCGTCAGCGCCGTCATGCCGGAGACCGGCGCCAGCAGGGCGAACTTGGTCCAGATGGTGCGCGAGATGTTGTCGGACACGGTTGCGTCGATGCCGGCCGCCACGCATGCGGCGTGAAACGCGCTGGCGCGGTCGCTGGGCTTGCCGTCGGCCTCGCCGAACTCCAGGATCGCGAAGGTGCCGATCTGCCTGATGACGCCGGGCTCGGCGATCTGCGCCGAGATGCGGGCCGCGCCCTCCACGACCTTTCCGGGCCCGACGATCCTTGCGATGCGCGCGCCACTCTCCACGCCGTTCTGGAAGGTGAAGATGGTGGCGCCCTTGGCGGCGAGCGGGCGCAGGCCCTCGGCCGCGGCCTCGGTGTCGCGCAGCTTCACGGCGAAGATGACGGCGTCGGCTGAGGGGATCGCGCCGGCGTCGGCGACGGCCTTGACCGGGCTCAGGTGCAGGTTGCCGATCTCGCTGTCGAGCCGCAAGCCATGGCTCTGCATTGCCTCCAGGTGCGCGCCGCGCGCCACGAAGGTCACGTCGTTGCCGGCGGCGGCAAGGCGCGCACCGAAGTAGCCGCCCACGCCGCCCGAGCCCATCACCACGATCTGCATCGTCTCAGCTCACTCCGAGCAATCCGGCGTGCGCGCCGGCTGGCCTCGTTTACATCAAACCCGCAGGAAGCAAATCCAATTTTCCGAGATGACCCGCACCGAGGCGGTTACGGGCCGGCTGAGCTGATATGCTGCGGTTTCCTGGCTCGCAGCGCCGCCCGGTCTTGGGCGGCGCGCGGCGCCGGTATATTGTTGGGGAAACGCAACAACGATATGGGGAGCTGCCGTGGGCGCGATCTTTCGCGACGCCGGCGGCCAAGGCAGGAGCATCGGCATGGAGCATCCCTTCGACCGGGCCGCAGAGGACCTCGGCAACGTCGTGGCGCTGGAGCACGTAAACACCAAGATACCCGACCAGCGCCTCGCAACGCTCTACTACGTGAGCGGACTGGGCCTCACGCGCGATCCCTATCTGATGACCTCGGTCGACAACATGTGGGCCAACGTCGGCAGGAGCCAGTTCCACCTCCCCACCGGCAATCCGCAGGTCGTGCGCGGGATCACCGGAGTGGTGCTGCCCGAGCGCGAGGCGCTGCTGCGCCGTCTCGTCAACGTGAAGGGTCAGCTCGAGGGCACGGCCTTCGGCTTCAAGGAGCACAACGACTACGTCGATACCGTCTCGCCCTGGGGCAACCGCATCCGCTGCCACGCGCCCGACCCGCGCTTCGGCCGCATGACGCTCGGCATACCCTACGTCGAGCTCACCGTCCCGGTCGGGACCGCGTGGGGGATCGCGCGCTTCTACCAGGAGATCCTGGCAACGCCGACGCGCGTGGAGCAGAACGGCGGGGCTCCGAAGGCGATGGTGGCGGTGGGCGCGGACCAGTCGCTCGTGTTCCAGGAGACCGAGGCGGAGCTGTCGGAATTCGATGGCCACCACATCCAGGTCTATCTGGCGGATTTCTCGGGACCCTATCGGCTCCTGCTCGAGCGCGGCCTCGTCACCGAGGAGAGCGACCAGCACCAGTACCGCTTCGCCGACATCGTCGATCTCGCGAGCAACCGCCCGCTGTTCAGGATCGAGCACGAGGTGCGCTCCATGCGCCATCCGCTCTATGCGCGCCCGCTCGTCAACCGCAACCCGGCGCAGACCAACCGGACCTACACGCCGGGCCACAACTCCTGGCGCTAGGACAGGGCGAGGACGCCGGTGTAGCCGTAGATGCGGTCGCCGGCGATCTCGCCGTTGGCGTAGAAGCCGACCATCGGGATGCCGCCCAGAACCGACTGGATGAGCTCGACCTCCTCGTTGGCCAACTCGAACATGTTGGGCCCGCGCGCGCAGCAGGACACGTAGAGGGCCGCGCGCGGGCTCTTCGCGCGCGAATGGAGCTTGCGCACCATGGCCGTCGGGTCCTTGGCCGCGGCCTCGCGGTTGCGCTGGCAGAAGAACAGCTTCTGTCCGGGCTCCACATTGTCGGCGACGGCGATGTAGCCCTTGCGCGTGTCGATGCCGGTGATGTTGCGCACGACGTAGTCGCTTGTGTCGCAATTGGGAACCGCAGGCCGACGTGATGCGTCGTGCACCCATTCGGACAATGCCGGCGGGAGCCGTGCCGGCTGGCCCTGGGTGTTGCCCTTTGACATTGGAGATCGGACATGACTGGCTCACGGTTCTGAACGAGGAGGCCGCCCTGGTCTACACCCGCTGACCCAGACGAGCCGCGGGTACTGGCGCCTTTCGCGTGCGAAGTTCGAGGCCATCCTCGCCAGGGGCAAGGACGCGCCGCCTTCCCAGAGCCCCAATGCCGATGGCTTCTCGAACTGGTCGGTCGGCGATACGCGCTACTGATCCTGACGAGCTGATCCTGTCGAGGCCGGGAGAGGCGGGCCTGGCCCTCGCAGCTCGAACGCGGCGAGGCCGGAACGGGTGGCGACTGCGCGCCGCCTGCGGGTCATGCTCCATTAGCTCCGGCTTAACTCAACATTCGCTCCGAGGCTCGTTTCGCTGCGCCCGCCGGTGCAATCTGGCGGGGCTTTGCGCACGACGGCACCGGCGACATGCTCCACGACGCGATCGGCCTACCGCAGCTTGCTGCGCTCCTGCTCCTGACCCAGCGTGGCCTCGAGGAGCTCTACTCCCAGCACAATACGCGCCGTCTCCTGAGCCAGGATGCCTCGGAGGTCGGCCGGGACTTCTATCCGATCGTCGCCATCACCCATCTCTGCTGGATCGCCGCTCTCGCCCTGCTCGTGCCTCCGCGGACCCAGCCGTACACCCCGCTGATAGCGGCCTTTCTCGTCCTGCAGCTCGTGCGCTACTGGATCATCGCCAGCCTCGGCCGCTACTGGACGCACCGCATCCTCACCCTGCCCGGCGCACCGATCGTCACACGGGGCCCCTATCGCCTGCTGCGCCACCCGAACTACGCCGTCACGCTGGCCGAGACGCTGCTCCTGCCGCTGGCATTCGGCGAGGTGGCGCTCGGCATGATCTTCGCGGTGCTGTGGGGCGCGGTCCTGCAGCACAAGATCGGCCTCGAGGACCAGGCGCTCGCGACACGCCGCGCGCTGGCAGGCTTGCGGCGATGACTGCCGGCGCGCAGCCGAGCCCCGGCAAAGATGGCTTGCCGGTGGTTGCGGTCGGCGGCGGTCTTGCGGGGTCGGCCTTCGCCCTCGAGCTCGCGCGCAGCGGCCGGCGCGTCGTGGTGCTCGAGCGCACGCTTTCGGCCGGCCACAAGGTGTGCGGCGAGTTCCTGAGCGGGGAGACCCAGGGCCTGCTGGCCGCGCTCGGGCTCGACGTGCGCGCGCTGGGCGCAGCCCCGATTGCCAAGCTGCGACTCGTGAGCGGAGAGCGCCACGCCGTCTCGCTGCTGCCGTTCACCGCCGCGGGCCTCTCCCGCTATCGCCTCGATGCGGCGCTGCTCGCGCTGGCGCAACGGGCGGGAGCGACGGTCATCCGCGGGGTCGCGGTGACGGGAATCGAGCCCGACGCCGGCGGAGTCGCCGTGCAGGCGGAAAGGCGCCAATGGCGCGCCGCTGCCGTCGGGCTCGCGACCGGCAAGCATTGCGTGCGCGGCTTCTCCCGCCCGGCGGGCTCGATGGTCGGCTTCAAGCTCCACCTCGAGGCGGCAGCGGCCGCCCGGGACCTCGCCGGCATCGTCCAGCTGGTGTTCTTTCCCGGCGGCTACGTCGGCGCCTGCGTGATCGAGGACGGGGCGCTGAGCGTCGCGTGGGTGATCGACAGGCGGCTGGTGCGCGAGGCCGGCGCAGGCTGGCCGGCGCAACGCGAGCACCTGGCCCGGCAGTCCAGCTGGATCGGAGACCTGCTCGCCGGGGCGAGGCCGCTGTTTGCCAAGCCTGCAGCGGTTGCCGCCATTCCCCAGGGCTTTCTGCGCTCCGAGCCGGCGGCGCCACGCGTCTACCCCGTCGGCGATCAGCTCGCCGTCGTGCCGTCCTTCACCGGCGACGGCATGGCGGTCGCCCTGCATTCCGGCCGTACGGCCGCGCGCGCCGTGCTGGCCGGACGGGCGGCCGAGGCCTACCGGGTCGAGCTTGCACGCGAGCTGCGGCGGCAGCTCCTCGTCGCGCGCGGCGTCGGTCTGCTGCTCGAGACGCCGGCGACGTGTGCTGTCGGCATCGCCCTCGCCCGCCTTTTCCCTTCGCTCGCCGCCAGCGTCGCGAGAGCCACCAGGCTGAGCGGGTTGAAGCCTATGACCGAGGGCATCTCCCTCGTGGGCCAGGGGCAGCCGACGCCCTCGCCGCGCTGGCGGGGAGAGACCGGCCCGGCGAATCGGTGAAAGCGGTCGATCGGCTGCGCCGGTGGCGTGGCCGCCGGGCCTGCCGAGCGTCAGGCATCGTCGACCGGGACGAGGCCGGAGACGATGCGGTCCACCGCCCGATCGCTCGCAGCCAGTCCTGCGGCCACGCCGACCCGGGCCATGCCGGGCGGCCGATGCCGGCGCACGAGGGCGGCCCCGAGGGCGGCCGGAAGCCCGGCCGCGGCCGCTCGCCGCCGCGCAGCACGCCGGACATCGCCGTCGCCGCCGCGCTAGCCGATCTTGGCTGCTGCCGTGCTGCTTGCCGTCGCGCCGACTTTCGCCGGAGCACCGACCACGACGCCGCCGATTTGCCGCGGGAGGCATGGTCCGCGGTCCCGGCTCAGGAGGGTCTCGCGCGCAGCGAGCGTGCGTTGCACGCGAGAACGCCCTCCATGCGGGATCAAAAGCTCAACCTGCGCGTTCTCATCGCGTGAATTGGAGTGTCTGCAGGCAACGCCCTTGCGGGCTGCACCTGCACGTGAATTGCGGGAGTACATCGCATGCCTGACAAACGAACCCCCGAGAAGGCGCGCAAGGCCAAGCGGGCGGGAAGGGCGGCCACGACACGGGCCGGCGAGATCGTGCGCGAGGTGGTCTACAAGATCCGCCGCGGCGTGCATGGCACGCGGTCGCGCGTGCAGGCGCTCGGGCAGGCGCCGGAGGCGCCCGAGCAGACGCTTGTCATCGGCGTTGCGAAAACCGGACGCGCCGGGGTGGCCCTGCCGCCGGCGAAGCGCAGCAAGGCCAAGGCGCGCGCACGGCGCAGCGCGGAGTACGCCTATTCGGCCGGTCCGAGCAAGCGCACGGCGCGCCGTCGTCCGCGCGTGGCGCGTGCGGTCTCGCAGACCCTGAAGCGCGAGCCCACGGGCACGGCATCGCGCCGGGCCCCGTCGCGCCACGCCTCCTCGCGCACATCGTCGCGGCGCACTGCCCGGCAGCGCTCCGAGGCGGCCCTGAAGGCTGCACGCACCAAGGGGTTTGCCGGCCGATCCGCAGCCGCGCGCAAGGCCGCGCGAACCCGCGCGCGCAACAGACGGGCGCGCGGCGGCTAGGCATACGTTTCAACGGGAAGCGATCCGCCTCCCACTGTCTCGCCGCGGGCGGCTGCGCGCCCTCTATGGCAGGCGGCGGGAGCCGGAGACGCGGGTTGCTCCTGCTCAGGACAGATTTTCGCAGATTGTGCGCGTCCGCCAGCGCTGCGGATCTGTGCCACGCGACCCATGGCTGATCGGTCGGCGACCAGGCTCATGTCGAGCGAAGGCAACGCGATGCTGGAGATCGTGGCCGCCACGGTGGGCCGGCAGGCGCGTGCGCCACCGAAATCCAACATGGTCCGCTACGCGCTCGACAAGAAGTGCATGCACGCCTGCCGCGACAGCTTCCTGCTGGCGATCGCCAAGAACGAGGCGTTCGGGCTTGCCAAGCGCGACATCACCCACAACATCAACTTCTTCATGAACGTGCCCCATCACGCCAGAGGCGGCCTCAACTTCGAGGACGGCCTCAGCGGCCCCGGCAAGTACGTGGAGATGCAGGCGAGGATGAATGTCCTGGTCCTGATCTCCAACTGCCCGCAGCTCAACAACCCCTGCAACGCCTACAACCCCACGCCCACCGGGGTGCTCGTCTGGACTCCGAGCTGACCCGATGCGGTTCCGAACTCGTTGGAGCTTCTCCCTCAGGTGCCCGGTCGCGGCTGAAGCGGCAGGAATGCCGCGCCGGCGGCCGGGGGTGTATATTGGAGGGCGCATGCTTGCACCTCCCAACGTGACCTCGACACAACCTCGTCGCGAGCTTGATGGCAGCCGATCGTCGAGTCTGGCACAGCGGTGACCGTGATCGCGGTCCTGGCGATCCTCGTCGCCGCGTATCTCGCGAGCTCGTTTCTCGCGCCGATCGCGCTGGCCATCTTTGTCATCGCCCTCGTCTGGCCGCTGCAGGTCTATCTGCAGTCGCGTCTGCCGAAGCTCCTCGCGTTGGCATTGGTGATGCTCTCCATCCTGCTCGCGTTCATGGCGTTCGCGTCGCTCGTGGCGTGGGGTTTCGGGCGCGTCGGCCAGGGGATCGTCAGCGATGCCGCACGCTTCCAGGCCCTCTACGACCAGGCAAAGACCTGGCTGGAGGCGCACGGCATTGCGCTGGCCGGCGTGTGGGCGGAGCATTTCAACGTGCGCTGGCTGGTGCTTGCACTTCAGGATATCACCGGGCGCGTGAGCACGACCATGACGTTCTGGCTGGTCGTCCTGCTTTACGTGATGCTCGGCCTTCTCGAGGTCGATGGTCTGGCTCGGAAGCTGCGGTCCATGGCGAATGGGGGCGCCGCCCGCATCCTGCTCGGCGGCAGCACGGCGGCCGCCGCCAAGCTGCGCAAATACATGGTGGTCCGCACTGCCATGAGCGCAATCACCGGGGTCCTGGTCTGGGCCTTCGCCGCGCTTGCAGGTCTGCAGTTTGCCGCGGAGTGGGGCGTGATCGCCTTTGCGCTCAACTACATCCCCTTCATCGGGCCCTTCATTGCCACCGTATTTCCGACCCTGTTTGCGCTGGCCCAGTTCGCCTCGTGGCAGGCTGCCCTGGGAGTCTTCGCCTGCCTCAACGCCATACAGTTCGTCGTCGGCAGCTATATCGAGCCGCGCGTCTGCGGCACGGCGCTCGGGCTGTCACCCACCGTTGTCCTGCTCGCGGTGTTCCTCTGGAGCTTCCTGTGGGGCCCGTTCGGCGCCTTCATCGGGGTGCCGATCGCCATGGTGCTGCTGACCTTCTGCGCGCAGCATCCCTCGACCAGGTGGCTGGCCGACCTGCTCGGAGAGCCCGCTGACCGGTCTGCGGGCTAACTCAGTACGACTAACCCGAAGTTCCCGCGGCGAGCCCGTACCGATACTGCTTGCTACGCGCGGCGTTTCCCGGGATGTCCACGCGCTCCGGCGTCAGCAGGCACAGCCGGCCTTCCGGGCCGGCCGCGAAGGTGTGGATATAGCAGCACGTCGGCGCGTCGTCGGTGGCCTCCATGACCGGAGACGGCGCGGAGACGATGCGCAGGCCGCCGCACGCGCCGATCCAGTCGATGTGGCGATGGCCGTGCATCACCACGGCCCTAGCGCCCAGGTGCTGGAGCTGGCGCACGAACCAGCTGCCGTTGATCAGCGCGGTCCCGATCCGCTCGGAGAATGCGTGGACGGCCCTGGGGTACTCCATGACGTGATGGTGCAGGGCCACTATCCAACGCGCACGCGGGAATTGACGCGTGATGGCCGCCAGGCCGTGCGCCTGCTCCGCGGTCATGAGGCCGAGCGCGTTGGTAAAGGAAAAGTGCGTCTCTGCACAGGAGTTGAGCAGGATCACGCCGAGTCCATCCTCGGCATCGGGCGCGAGCACCATCGGAAACGCGTCGGCCCATACCTGCGCCAGAGGGATCAGGAGGCGCAGACCCCCGCCGTCGGCGAATGCCGCGATGGAGCGGCGGTGGGGCGCAAGCGCCTTGGAGAGGGTCTCGCCAAGGCACCCCGTCTTGTGGTCCATGACGCGGACCCTTTCCCCCTGTACGGCCGTGATGGCCGACAAGGTGCGCAGCTGACGCAGGCGCCCGCCGGGGCTGGTCGGCAGGTCGAGCCGCGCCGGATTGGAGCGGTCCACGACATTGGTGTCGTGATTGCCGGGCAGCATCAGCGTCAGCCGGGCCAGCTGCGGATAGCGCGCCATCGCGGAGAGGAGCTCGGCCCATTCCGACGACCGGCCGGCGTCGGTCATGTCCCCGGTGATGAGCACGAGGTCAAGTGGCCGCTCCGCATGAATGGCGTCGAGCCGTGCGAGGACCTGTGCCAGCCTGTCGTTGCCGCGCGGACCCCCGCGTCCGCTCTCGATGCGGAAGCCGTAGCGCTCGCCGACCGCGTGCAGGTCCGACAGATGCGCGACGCGCCAGGTGCGGCCCCCCGGCGCTGCATCGAATGCCGAGAGGTCGCGCGGCTGGTCCATGGTCGCGTCGGCAATCCCCCATGCGAGAGAGGCCGCCCCGAGGTAGCTCCCCAGGAGCACGACGGCATTGGCCAGCGCCGGAGCTACGAGCGCAAGGGGCGAGGCGAGACCTGCGACATCGCCGATCCAGCGTGAGGCGGGCCAGGCAAGCATGACGACCGCGAGTGCGATCCCGCACCCGATGAGCCCCGCCCCGGCGGCCGTTGCCGAGCGCAGGCGCGCCCGCCGGTCAGGATCGAGACGCCCCGTGAGCAGGCGCTCCGCGAGGTGCTGCAGGCCCTCGCGGCAGAGCGTGTAGCCGGGTTGCACAGCGAGCGCGTTGAGAGACCAGAACGCCTGCTCGACGGCTCGGAGGAGGGGCCGTCCCCCAACCCAAGCCAGCGCGACCAGGACAATGAGGGCGGCAAACGGCCAGACCTCCCAAGCCTCGCCGAACGGCACCGCGACCTTCCTCGACAGGGCCGCGAGCCATCCCGAGCCGATCAGCGGCGCCAGCCCGAGGAGGACGCCGGGCACGACCACCAGCAGTCCCCAGGAAGCTGCCAGCTTCGGCAGGCTGATCTCCGCCAGAAGGCTGCCGGCGATGCCGAGCAGCGAACGTTGCTTCGTGCTGGATGCATCGTCCTCGATGTCGCCGAGGCGCGGATCGAAGAGCGGCGGCGAGGCGAGCTGCTGGGGATAGAGGCCAGGATCATCGAGCCCAGGGTCTTGGCGGAGGCTGTCGCTCATGCCGCGTGAAACTCGCAAGCCAAGCCTTCGAGACGGGCTCGACGCGTTTCGCCCAGGCGAGCCCGTTGCGTTTCATCGGCCAGCGCGGGAACGCCAACCGCCCGAACAGGATCAAGCCCGCCGCCGGGATGCTCGCGTCGAACCCGTGTGCTCAGCACCACGGGTCTCCACACAACGCGTGTGGAGGCGCGCAATTCATCTCCCGTTGAGCCTGTCGCACGGCCGGCCACGCCGGTATCGGGACGATGCCGGAGACGAAGCAGGTAAAGTCCCCACCTTCGCCGACGGTGAAGCAAGGCAGGTGGCACCGTCGTGCTGGATGCCATTGCGGGAGCGAGTTGCGGACGCTGCGAGCTCAGCCCGCTGCAGTGCACGCCGCCGGGTGCCCGGGCCCCCTCTGGGTTCACGGCCGCTCTATGCGATCAAGGGGGTCACCCCGCGCCCGAGGCGGAACAATCCCGATTGTCGCGAGATTGCCGGTGTCAGAGCGACCACTACGACATCGCGCGCCGGAGCCGCGCCAGAGCCGCGCCGGAGCGCGCGAGAAGAGCAATACCCTCTCTCAGCTGCCGTCGGCCTCATGCATGACGGCGAAGAAGTAGTCCTTCCAGCTTGCCGGCCTGGTGGCGATCATGCCCACTTTGTGCATGTGCTCGGCGAACTTCATGGTGCCGCGCGGCACGGTCGTGAACACGGTGCCCGGCTCCTTGATGATGGCCGCCACCTCCGCGGCCGTCAGCTTCTCCTTGCTTGCCTCGAGATAGAGCGCGGACGCCTTCATCGGATCCTTGGCGATCAGCCCGTTCGCCTCGTTCAGCGCGGCAATGAACAGCTCGACCAGCTTCGGATTCGCCTCGTAGAACTTGGCCGTGGTGTAGGCCAGCAGGTTGGTCTGCTCGCCGATCAGGTCGAGCGAGCGCAGCACCGGCCGGATATTCGGGTTCTTCAACGCAATCTGCATGAAGGGCGGGCCGGAGAAGTGGCTGTCGACGTGGTTGTTGGGGTCGAGGATGGCGATGGTCGCTTGCGGATGACCCATCTGCACGATGATGGAGTCGAGCCTCTTGAAGTCGCCGAGCTCCTTGTCGAGCGCCATCTGCAGGTAGATCGCCTGCAGCGAGACCTTGAGGGTCGGCACGGCGATGCGGTTCTTGCCGGTGAAGTCCTTGAGCGACTTTACGTTGGGGTCGCGCGTCAGCAGCACGTTGGGCACGCCGGTGACGGCCGAGATGGCCTTCACGCCGCCCTTGGACCGCGACCAGATGATGAGCAGGTTGGAGGTGCCGCCGGCGACGACGTCGACGTTGCCTGCGAGCAGGGCGTCGGCATTGGCCCCGCCGCTCAACACCGAGTTCCAGGTGATCTTGATGTCGGATTGGCCCGAGCGAGCCGCGACCTGCTCGGCGATCTTGGCCTGCTTCATGACCAGCATCGGAAAGAACAGGATGCCGGGCTGGATTGCGATGCGCAGCTCCTTGGCTTGCTGCGCGCGGGCGCCGGATGCCGCGCTCAACGCGATCGCCAATGCCAGCGCGGCGGCGGCAAGCGTTCTCATGGCGTCTCCCCCCGGTTTTGTCTGTCGTCTTGCTTGTCGGAAAGCCGATGCATTCCGAGCAGGCGACAATACATGCGTGCAGCATCATGACAATCGAGCTCACGCTTTGAGAGAGTCGCCCGGAAAGCGGCATGGCAGTCTTGACCGGCATGCCGAGCTGGCGACGAGCGAACGGATGGGAGGACGCAAATGGCCGCAAGGTTCGCAGATCGGGCCGCATTGATCACGGGTGCCGCGAGCGGAATCGGGCGCGGCATCGCCGAGCGCTTTGCCGCCGAGGGTGCGAGCGTCGTCATTGCCGACATCGACGAGAGGGCCGGAGCCGAAACCGCAAGGGCGATAGAAGCGGCTGGCGGCAAGGCTGTTTTTCAGCGGCTCGACGTGACCGATCCCGCCGCCGCGGCCGCGGCAGTCGAGGCCACCCAGAAGCGGTTCGGCCGTCTGGACATTCACGTCAACAACGCCGGCGTGGTGAACCGGGCACCGTTCCTCGAGTACACCCTGCCCGCCTGGCGGAAGGTGATCGAGGTCAATCTGACGGGCGCCTTCATCTGCGGGCAGGCCTCTGCGCGCGCCATGGCCAAGGCCGGGCGCGGCCGCATCGTCAACATCTCATCGATCTCCGGCCAGCAGGGCGGCACGGGCCGCGTCGCCTACGGCGCCTCGAAGGCCGGCATCATCAGCCTCACGCAAACCATGGCGATGGAGCTCGGCGCGCTCGGCATCACCGTCAACGCCATCGCGCCGGGCCCGACGCAGGTGAGCCGCCTGGTGCACGGCCCCAAGCAGCGCCACGCCTTCCTCTCCCGCATGGCGCTGAAGAAATACGCCCTCCCCGCCGACATGGCGGCGGCCGCGGCGTTCCTTGCATCGGAGGATGCGAGCCATATCACCGGCCACGTGCTGAACGTGGACGGCGGCTTCGCTGCGGCGGGCGTGCTGTTCGATCCGGCCGAGGAGCGCTGAGGCTCACCCCCGCCGCGCCTTCAGGTCCGCACGCAGGCATCCCACTCGGGCAGCGGGCGCTCCGCGTAAGGCCGGTCCCACGCCTCGCAGCTCGACCGGTCCACCACCTCGACAGGCAGCATCACCTGCGCGGGCACCTTCTCGCCGGACAGCACACGCACCGCCGCCTCGACCGCGAGGCAAGCCATCTTCATGGCATCGAACGAGGCCGAGGCCAGCAGGTCGCCGGCCTTGATGGCGCGCACGCCCTCGGGCGTGGCATTCACGCCGACGATGGCGGCCCTGCGGCCTTTCTCCTGCATGGCCTCGAGCGCACCGAGCGCCATGACATCGTTGGCCGCGAGCACGCCGTCGATGCGCGGCTCGGCGGCCAGCAGCTCGAGCATGGCGGCCTTGCCCTCGACGCGCTGAAAGGCGCCGTTGCGCGAGGCCTTGATGCGGATGTCGGGCCGCGCCGCCGCGGCATCGCGGAAGCCTGCCGCGCGCGGAGCCGTCGTCATGGCGTTGGGATGACCCTCCAGGGTGACGACATCGCCGCCCGCCGGCATGTGGTCGAACAGATAGTCCGCAATACCTTTTGCCAGCATCCTGTCGTCCGAGCCGACGAACGCCACCGGCTTCACCTCCTCCGGCCGGCTCACGGCGCACAGCAAGGGAATGCCGGCCGCCTGGATGCGGCGCAGGATATCGTTGAGCGCCGTGCCGTGCGTCGGCACCAGCAGGATCGCGTCGGGCCGCTCCAGCAGCGCTGCCTCGAGCAGCGCGCGCTGCTCCTCGACGTTGTCGGGCTCGACCGGGACGTGATGCGTCACCTCGCATCCGAGGCGCTCGGCCACGCGGTCGGCGCCGAGCCGGGCGCCGACGTAGGCCGGATTGGTGCGGTTCTTGGTGAAGACTGCGAGACGATGCTTGCGGGCGCCGGTCATCGTCAGTGTACCCGCTCGATCGAGAACGATCCCGGGTGCCGGCCGAACGGCGTGCGCAGTCCATCGTAGATGCAGGCTTCGAGCATGGCGCTGCCCCCAGGAGCAACTTTCTTGATCAGGACGGTTGGTCCAGCAGACACAACGCGCTTCACGAGCGCGGAGTGTCTGCTGGCTTGTGCTGGCTTGTACACCTTGGCCCCCCGCACGGCGAACACCAGCTCCGCCATGATCGAGATGCCGATCTCCTTCGGCGGCGATGCATCGAGCCCCTCTTGACGTGGAGAAGGGAGGTGGCGCCAATCGACTGACCACTCGGCTATGGGGGATCATGGCGCGAGACCAGTCCGCGGTGCGTGTCGCTGGAGCCGACGGTCGTGCCGTGCAGGATCTCGGTGGCGCTGGCAGCCGGGACGCGCAATTCCGCAAGCAGCGCGGCAAGGCCCTCCACGACACCGCGGCTCGGATCGTCCGGCGTGGTCGATACCTTGCTCTCGTGCAGAGTGCCATCGGCCGTCATGACGACGATGTCGGTGAAGGCGCCGCCGACATCGACTCTGCGATCGCTCCAGAGCTTGAGGAGCTCGCGCACGCTCTCGAATGAGAAACCCAGATCCCGTGCGCGGCGTATGAACTGCAGCCGCCCGATGTCAGACTGATCATAATCACGGTAACCGCCGTTCGTGCGGCCGACGGGCGGCCCAAGTCCGATGAACTCGTAGAGCGGATCATCTTGGCAGAGATGCCGGATGCGTTCGCAGCCTGACCGATGTTCATGACGGCGTTTCTCTTGCCTCATTGGTTAGTGCTTGACCTTCCCACGTTGCAAAGGTTCACGATAGAATGAGCAGGAAAGAGCCCATGCCATGAGCGATCCCACGCACACGCTGCTTGCGACTATCGGCGGGATGCATTGCATCAACTGTGCGAGCGCCGTTGAGAGGTTGCTGCGCGCCGTGCCGGAAGTGCAGAGTGCCCGCGTGCATTACCCGTCCGGCCGGGCGCTGATCGCGCATGGGGAAGCCGTTGACCTGACTGCCCTTCAGTCCGCCCTTGCGCCGGACGGATATACTCTCACGTCGGGCACGGACCAGGCGGCACTGCCGCGACGGAACACCTTGAAGGACCATATCGAGATCGGCGCCGTCATCGTGGTGCTCGCTGCGGCGGCCCTTGCGCTCCAGCATTTCCAGTTGCTGCCACACGGGCTCAGCGTGAGCGACGAGATGAGCTACGGCCTGGTGTTCGTCATCGGGCTGGCGGCGTCGGTCTCGAGTTGTCTCGCCATCACAGGCGGCCTCCTTGTCGCTCTGGCTGCCAAGTACAACGAGGCTACGGCCCACTTGAGCGCGCGTGCACGCCTGACGCCGCATCTCTACTTCAACCTCGGGCGGATCGTGTCGTACGCCCTGCTGGGCGGCGCGATCGGCGGCCTGGGCGCGGCGCTGAGCCTCACCCCCGCAGCAACCGGCACGCTCACGCTCGTCGCCTCGGGCCTCATGGTTCTGATCGGGCTCAACATGCTCGGGCTGTTTCCTGCCATTGGCCAGTACCTGCCGCGGCTTCCTCGCGCGCTGTCCGACCGCCTCTATGATCCCGCGGGCAGCCAGACGAAGAGCGCGGCCCTGCTGCTCGGCGGCGCGACCTTCTTCCTTCCTTGCGGGTTCACGCAGGCACTCCAGCTCTACGTGCTCAGCAAGGGCAGCTTCGTGACGGGCGCGCTCACCATGCTTGCGTTTGCGCTCGGGACACTGCCAGCCTTGCTCTCGCTGTCGACCGTCTCGAGTCTCGCCAGGGCCGGATTCCAACGCCACTTTCTGCGCTTTGCCGGAGGCGCCGTGATGCTGCTCGGGGTCCTGAACCTGCAGTACGGGCTCGTCCTGACCGGTGGCGACATGACTGCCGCCGGCATGACGGGGCAAGCGGCTTCCAAATTCACGGCAGCGGAAGGCGCGGGCGAGCCGCAACGGATCAGCATGAAGATCGTCGGGCTCGACTACCAGCCGCATCAGCTCACGGTGAAGCAGGGCATTCCCGTGCAATGGTGGATCGATGCCAGCGAGGCTGACGGGTGCGGGCGGCTTCTGGTCGTGCCGCGGCTGCGTATTCAGAAGCTCCTGTCGGCCAACAGCACCACACTCATAACCTTCACGCCGGACCAACCAGGCGAGTACGCCTTCAATTGCGGTATGGGCATGATGACACCGGACTCCAAGATCATCGTCACGCCGAACAGGAAGGGGTGAGCGCCGTGACGGCAGCCCCATCCATGAGAGCTTCGGCGGTCCCAAGGTGGTGCGCTTCGATATCGGCGGCATGCATTGTGCGGCCTGCGCCAACCGCAACGAGCGCGCGCTCGAGAGCCTTCCTGGCGTGCACGATGCGGTCGTCAACCTCGCGCGGCGCAGCGCCGGGTCGAGTTCGATCCGGTGCTCGTCGGCGAGCGTGCCTTGTATGACGCCGTTACCGGCAACGGCTTCCAGGTTTCTCACGACCGACCTTGCGCCGCATGGCCTGGGTCAGCGGTCCGCCGGCCCCGCGCCGGTCGTCCCCGGCAACGATCATCATGAAGTCGGCGCGCTCGCGGCACGCGTTGGCAATGCGCCGCGAGGAGTAGATGCCGCTGGCGTAGCCGTTGAGCAGCAGCGCCGTCATCAGTGCCGGGTGGAACGGAGGCTGGCCGAGATGCCACGATGAAGCGCAACGGATGGTCCTTCGCCCCGTAGTCCTGCACGCTCGCAGGCAGCAGCTGCGAATCGTCGATCTCCAGAGGCGATAGTGCTTGCTCATGCCCCCGAAAATCCTGCGACTACTCGGACGGGCTCCTGGAGATTCGAGCCCTCGACCGGCATGCGTGCCGCCTTCCATTCGGGGAACCCGTCCTCCAGCCTGCGGGCCTTGAAGCCGAGCTTCCTGAGCTGCGCCACAGCTTCGAAGGACAGGACGCAGTAGGGACCCCGGCAGTATGCGACGATCTCGGTGTTGCGGTCGAGCTTGGACAACCGGCGTTTGAGCTGGCTCAAGGGGATGTTGCGGGCGCCGGGCAGGTGGCCAAGGGCGAACTCGTCCTCCGGGCGCACGTCGAGCACGGTGACAAGCCCCTGCCTCATGCGCTTGGTGAGCTCGGCGCGCGACACGGGCTCCAGGTCGTCGAGCGCGTGAAAGTAACTGCGCAGGATGCGCTCCACCTCGCCAATGTTGCGCTCGGCGACTTTGTGCATTGCCGCGAGCATGGTCAGCACCGCGTCGTCCGCCAGCCGATAGAGCACGAACTTGGCCTGCCGCCGCGCGCTCACCAATCCGGCCCGGCGCATGTTCTGCAGGTGCTGCGAGGCGTTGGCGACCGAGAGGCCGGAGCGCTTGGCCAGCGCCTCCACACTGCGCTCGCCCTGGGCGATGAGCTCGAGCAGCTCAAGGCGGTGCTCGTTGGCTATCGCTTTCGCGACGGCGGCGAACTGGACGTAGAGGTCGCGCTTGGGGTTGCCACTTGACATCACAGGCTCTCATTGCTTAGATCATTCAAATAATAATTTGAATGATGTGTCATCCGCCGTCAAGTCCCCCTGGCGGCAGCGGAGCATCGGGGCGTGCCATGAAGCTTGTCGGTCTTGCCGCAACGACGGCCGCATCCCTGGCTGCTGGGCCTGCGTGGGCCCAGGGAACCGGCCCATGGCAGATGCACGATTGGACGGGATGGGGGTGGGGCATGTGGCTCGGGCCGCTCTTCATGGTCGCCCTGCTGGCGCTGCTGATCGCCGGCATCGCGGCCCTGGTGCGCTGGATGGGCGGCACCAGAAATGACGGTGGCGGGCGCGTGCGCACGGCGCGCGAGATTCTCGACGAGCGCTACGCCCGCGGCGAAATCGACCGCGAGGAGTATCAGCGGCGTCGCGACGACATCGCCGGCCGCTCGTGACGAGCATGGGATCGGGACAGATGAGATCGCTCAATATCTGACATCCTTCTTGCCAACGAGCCCGTGATTCGGCTCTCCGCCTTCGCCGGCATCTTCGCGGTTATGGCCGCGTGGGAGATTCTGGCGCCGCGCCGCGCGCAGAGGCTGGCACGCGGGACACGCTGGCCAAGCAACATCGGCGTCGTCGTCCTCGACACGGTTCTGGTGCGCCTCGTGTTTCCGATGACGGCCGTGGGGCTCGCGCTGATCGCCGAGGCACGAGGGTGGGGCCTTCGATCAGCTCAAACCTGCCACGGCAGTTGAGGCGGCGAGCCGACTCACGTCGGCGTGGCTTCTGTCTCGCCGAACACCTTTGGGTACGAACGCAGCGCGCCAGGAAACGCGCAGTGCTTGGCGAGCGCTTGATGCCGGTCAATGCACGGGTCGGATCGGTCCCCTCTGTTGGCGCGGCGTTCGACCGCAGGATTGATGAAGGACAACTGTCATGTTGGGGGTAAAGCACATCCGGCTGTTTTCATACGTCCTGGCACCCGTTGCCTTGGCCGGATTGGCGTACGCCGTCGTCTCGTTGCGCCCTCTCGAGGTCAAGGTGGCCCCGGTCGTGGATAATGTCCCTGTTCGCGTATTCGGCCTTGGTACCGTGGAGGCGCGCGTTCTCTCCAGGATTGGCTTCGAGGTCGGCGCGGCCATCACCGAGCTCAATGTGGACCACGGCGATGCGGTGAAGCAGGGCCAGGTCCTTGCCCGGCTCCACGCAACCCAGCAGGTAGCGAAGGTCGCCAGGGCCGAGGCCGCCGTCCTCAGCGCCGAGGTGGCGGTGAAGAAGGCGGACGCGAACACCATCAAGGCTCGCGCCATCCTGGCGCAGCGCCTGGAGGTCAACAAGCGCAAGCAGGAATTGGTCAGCCGCCAGATGAGCTCGATGCAGGCCGGCGAGGAGGCGCAGCGCGACGAGGACGTTGCCAAAGCCGAGCTGCTGGTGGCGGAGAATGACATCGAGGTTGCCAAGGCGCAGCTGTCCGATGCCAGGGCGCAGCTGGCGTATGAGAAGGCCATCCTGGAGCAGCACACTCTGCTCTCGCCCTACGATGCTCTCGTAGTCGATCGCCAGAAGGAGCTCGGGACGGTGATCAAGGCAGGCGATCCGATCTTCACGTTGGTTGCCGCCGGCTCGATCTGGGCGCTCGCTCACATCGATGAAGCGCGTTCCGGCGCGATCAGGGAGGACCAGCCGGCCGAGGTCCGTTTGCGATCTCTGCCGCATCAGGTGTTTCCCGCCCGTGTGGTGCGCATCGGCATCGAGAGCGATCGCGTCACGGAGGAGCGCCGTGTCTACGTGAAGTGCGAGCAATGCCCCGTCCGCTTCCATCTGGGCGAGCAGGCCGAGGTCCTCATCACGGTTGCCGTGCTCCCGAAGGCGATACTGGTGCCGGAAGCGGCCGTGAGTGGGTACGACGGCTCCAAGGGGATGGTGTGGAGCGTCGAAAGCGGTCGCCTGAAGCGCCGTGCCGTCTCTTTCGGGCACCGCACCGAGGATTCCCGCCTGGAGATTACGAACGGTCTTTCCGAGGGAGCCGAGGTCGTCACCCAAGTCAGCGCCTCCCTCCAGGAGGGGCGCGCGGCGCGAGCGATGCGGGAGGACAAGCGGTGAACCTTGCCTACCGCGACGTGCGCCATAACCTTTTCCGCTTCCTGCTCACCTGCTTCGGTCTGAGCCTGCTTCTGGGTGTGGTATTGGCGATGATCGGCATCTACCGCGGCATCGTCGTCGATGCGCTGGCGGTTGCCCGCAATCATGGTGTCGACCTCTGGGTCGTGGAAGCCGGATCGCGCGGCCCCTTCGCAGAGGCTTCGCGCATCCCCGGTGACGCGCGCGAGGGGATCGCCCGCCTCGCCGGAGTGAGCGCTGCCGGCGCGGTGACCTATCAGACCGTGGAGGCAGAGCAGCGCGACCATAAGGTGAGACTTTATGTGATCGGCTTCGAGCTGGGCCGGCCGGGCGGCCCCGCTCATATTGTTGCCGGCAGAACAATCGCGCGGAGCCATTTCGAGATGGTCGCCGATCGCCGCTCCGGATTGGAGCTGGGCGACCGCGTGAGGCTGGGCCGGACTCACTTCTCGGTCGTCGGTTTGACCGAGAATCAGATCGCGTCCGGCGGCGATCCGGTGGTCTTCATCACCTTGCTCGACGCCCAGAAGCTGCAATTCGACCTGGCGCCGCCGGCTGTCCGTGTCCAGCTCGCAAAGGGCACTCAGGGCGCCAGCACGGACACGGTCAACGCCGTGGTGGCGCGGGTCGCGCCGGAGGCCAATCTGGAAGCGGTCGCTGAAGCAGCGCGCCGCTGGAGGCATCTTGCGGCGCTGACCCAGGCCGAGCAGGAACGCATTCTGGCCGAGTCTCTGGTGGACCGTGCGCGCCGGCAGATCGGCATGTTCACCAGCATCCTGCTGCTGGTCTCCGCGGTCATCATCGCCCTCATCATCTACACCATGACCATGGAGAAGCTGCGCCAGATCGCCATGCTGAAGTTGATCGGCGCGCCGGACCGCACCATTGTCGGCATGATCGTGCAGCAGGCGCTCGCGCTTGGGCTCACCGGCTTCACTTTCGGCGCTCTGCTGATCGCCAACATCAAGGACTACTTCCCGCGCCGTGTCGTGCTGGAGCCGGACAATGTGCTGGCACTGGGGGCCGTGGTCGTCCTCGTCTGCTTGCTCGCGAGCGCGCTCGGCGTGCGGGCCGCGCTCAAAGCCGATCCCGCCACTGCGCTCGGAGGCTGACGATGACCACGCCTACAGCTCAGAACGCGCTGATAAGCCTGCGGGGGATCGCCAAGCATTTCGGCGAGGGAGAGATGCGCATTGATGCGCTGCGCGACATCTCGCTCGATGTCGCGCCGGGCGAGGTGGTGGCGCTGCGCGGGCCATCGGGATCAGGCAAGACCACGCTGCTCAACGTCATCGCCTGCATCCTCGATCCGTCAGCCGGTAGCATGCGCCTCGACGGCGAGCTGGTCTACGACGGCGGATGGCTGCGGCGGGACCTCAGGCGTCTGCGCCTGGAGAAGATCGGCTTCATCTTCCAGTTCCACAACCTGCTTCCCTTTCTCAATGCAACAGACAATGTCGCCATCGTCCTGCAGCTGGCCGGCCGGGAGCCCGCGGAGGCGCGCGCAGAGGCGATCGATCTCCTCAACTATCTGGAGGTCGGCAACCGCAAGACTGCGTTTCCCGCGAAGCTGTCGGGCGGCGAGGCCCAGCGGGTTGCCATCGCGCGGGCGCTTGCCAATCGCCCCCGCATCATCCTCGCCGACGAGCCCACGGCCGCGCTCGATTCGAAGCGCGCGCAGATCGTGATGGACCTGTTGCGCAAGCTGGCCGTGGACCAGAGCGCGGCCGTCATCGCCGTCACCCACGACGAGAAGATCTTCGATCGCTTCGACCGCATGTACATGCTGCGCGACGGCCGCCTGGACGACGTCGTGCGCCTCACCAGAGCGGCATAGACCGGGGGCAACTACGACGAGCGAAGATCGTGGGAAAGGGGAAGCCTGATTGTAACGCGCAGGCCGCCCTCGGGCCGATTGCTGAGCGCGAGCGAGCCGCCGTGGGCCTGCACGATCGACTGCGCGATAGCCAAGCCCAGGCCGACGCCGCCGGTCTCGAGGCTGCGCGACTCATCGCGTCGATAGAAGGGTTGCAGGACGCGCGCCAGCTCCTCGTGCGGGATTCCCGGCCCCTCGTCGTCGACGACAATCTCGATGTCCCGCGATCCTAGGTGCATCGCGACGGCGCCGGATTTCCCATACTTGACGGCGTTGTCGAGCAGATTGCGGATCGCGCGCCTCAGGGCAGCAGGCTGACATGGGTGGACGATCGGCTCCGCAGGCTGCAGGCGAACCGGGAATCCGGCGTCCCGCATGTCGTCCACGATGCTTTGCAGGAGAGCGGCAAGATCGGTTGGGCGGCGGGGCTCGCCTGCGCTCTGGTCGCGCGCGAACTGCAGCGTGACCGCGATCATCGCGTCCATCTCGGCGATTGTGCCCAGCATCTTGTCTCGCTCCTGGGCATTCTCGACGCTCTCAGCGCGCAGACGCAGCAGTGTAAGGGGCGTCCGCAAGTCATGCGAGATGGCCGCCAGCAGGTGCGTGCGGTTGGCAATGAGGGTGCGCAGGCGTACCTGCATGTCGTTGAAAGCGCGCGCCGCCTGCCGAGTCTCCATGGTGCCCTTCTCCGGCAGCGGCGGCGCGCCAGTGTCATCCCCGAGCCGCTCGGCCGCAGTCGCGAGCGCTGCGAGCGGAGCCGTCACGCGCCTGACAGCCCACACCGATACGCCAAGAATGATGGCAGCCATGATCGCCATCGAGAGGAGGAATTGCGCGGAATGGGCCGAACCAACGACCGGAAGGCCGGTTGCGAAGGTGAGCCACGGTCCGTCCGACAGGGGAATGGCGACCCGCAGCTCGCGGGAGCCGGTGACGCCGCCAGGACCATGCATCATGGGGCCGTGAGACATCATCATATGCCAGGGTCCAAAGAGAGGACCTTCGGCGAGCGCCGCCCACACACGCGGCTGGCGCGCCGAGCCCAGCGAGAGCCGATCGGCAAGGTAGCTGCGCATCGCCTCGGCCGCTGCCACATCACCATCCGCATCCGGACTCCCCGGAGCCTCGGCAGAGAGAGAGACACGGAACCCTTGATCGCTGAGCGCCGCAACAATGCGGGCCCGCGAGTCGCTCGGAGTCTCCTGGATCAGGCGGGCCAAATTGGCGATGCGCTGTGCGGTGGCAAATCCGCCGACTGCGCGCACCGCTTGCTCGCGGTCGGCAGTATAGATCCACGACCCCACCGCGTGCGAGACAACGAGGCCGGCCAGCAGGATGAGCAGGGTTTGTCCGAACAGGCTCTTGGGGAGGAAGCGGGTCATTCGTGGCTTACGGCGGGCGTGAACACGTACCCGCCGCCCCATACCGTCTTGATGATTTGTGGATCGGCGGGGTCAGCTTCGAGCTTGCGGCGCAGCCGGCTCACCTGGGTGTCGACGCTGCGGTCGAGCGCGGCTGTGGCATGGCCGTGCGTCAGATCGAGCAGCTGATCGCGGCTGAGCACCCGCTGCGGACGCTCGACGAACGCAATAAGGAGAACGTATTCGGCGGTGCTGAGCGGCACGACCGTGGCGTCATCGCGGATGAGCTCACGCCGGTGCGAGTCCAGCAGCCACCGGCCGAACCGGTATTGCTTCGGGCGCTCGGCGGGGCAGGGGGATGGCCCACTCTCACGGCTGCGCCGCAGGACTGCCCTGATGCGCGCGACGAGCTCGCGGCTACCGAACGGCTTGGGCAGGTAGTCGTCAGCGCCGAGCTCCAGACCGATGACGCGGTCCACCTCGTCGCCCTTGGCGGTCAGCATGATGATCGGGATGCCCGATTGACCTCGCAGGCTCCGACACAGTGACAGACCGTCCTCCCCGGGCAGCATCAGGTCGAGCAGGATCAGATCGATGCGGCTGTCGGCCAGCGCCTGGCGCATGGCTCTCCCGTCGCCTGCAACGCTGACACGGAATCCCTCTTTGGTCAGCACACGGGAGACGAGCTCGCGGATCTCGCGATGGTCATCGACGATCAGGATGTGGGCTGCGCTCGGCATGAGGAGAATATAGGCGACCGCGTGAGCAGTTTTCGCGAAATGTGTGTCGAAGTGTTGCCGCGGCCGCTTCGGACATACTTTGTCACAGATCAGCCCCTGCGTGAAAAACTTCAGTGAAATCTCCACCCCAAATCACTGCAGCGGACCGCTTGGGTCGCGTTGGAGAGGATGGGAGAGAGATGAAGACGAAAACCCTGGTGATCGGTGCCGTCACCGTCACGGCCCTGGTTGCCGGCGGATGGGCACTGGCGCAGTCGGATGGCCCGCGGGGCGGATTCGGCCAGCGCTTCATGCGCGGCGAGGGTCATGGCGAGATGGGACCGGGCATGATGAAGGGCATGCACGCCATGGGCCACGGGATGATGCACGGGCAAGGAATGAGGAAAGGCATGGGCCCGATGACGCACGGGCGCGGCGCGGCGTCTGCCGATCCGGAAACCGATACCCCCAAGACGCCTTCTTTCAGCAAACCCGAGTGAGGCCTCTCATGTCGATCGGAACACCTCTCACGCGGCGGCGGGCGCTTCTCCTGTCGGGCTCGGCGGTGGCTGGCTTGGCCGCAGCCGGGCTGCCACGGTGGGCGCAAGGGGCGCCGGGCGCGGCGCAGGCGCTGCCGATCCCACGCTTGATGGAGGCGCAGGGCGGCGAGCCTGTTACGCTCGCCCTGCGCAAGACGCAGCATCGCTTCGGGCCGGGAGCGGCAGTGCCAGCGCGGGGGATCTCGGCGAGCTACCTGGCGCCGGTCGTGCGCGTTCAGAGTGGCGCAACCATTCCGTTCCGGGTGGAGAACCACCTCGATGAGGAGACGACGCTGCACTGGCACGGGCTGTGGGTGCCATCGCGGGTCGATGGCGGGCCGCACAATACCATCAAGCCGGGTACCGCTTGGTCGCCCGAGATTACGATCAGGCAGCCCGCGGCCACCACCTGGTTCCATCCGCATCCACACGGGAACACCGCGCGGCAGGTGTATTTGGGCCTGGCCGGCATGATGATTGTCACCGACGGCGCCGATGCCGACCGCGGTCTGCCTTCCACCTACGGCGTCGACGATCTGCCGCTCATCCTGCAGGATAAACGGTTCGGGCGCGGCGGCACGCTCGTCTATGACCCCGGCATGATGGACGTGATGCATGGGTTCCAAGGCGACACGCTGGTCGTGAACGGAGTCATAAGCCCGGTCGCACGCGTGCCTGCGGGATACGTGCGCCTGCGCCTGCTGAATGCAGCCAACGCGCGCGTCTTCGATCTGCGCTTTGCCGACCGGCGGCCGTTCTTTGTGATCGCGGGCGACGGCGGCTATCTCGCCGAGCCGGTCGAAACGCGGAGTCTGGTGATCGCGCCGGCCGAGCGCTACGAGGTGCTGGTCGACTTCGCCGATGGACGCCCCGTCGAGCTCGTGACGGCGCCCGACGCAGGTCACGGACCGGGGATGATGATGCCCATGATGGGTGCCCCGCGCCGGGGCCAGTCCAACGGGAGAGCCGAGGTCTTCCTGCGGTTCGAGCCCGATCCGGCACTGAAGACCATCGTCGACCGCCTGCCCCGGCAGCTCGCGACGCTCGCGCCACCCGCCGTCACCTCGGCGGTCGCGCGGCGCACGTTCGAGCTCAGTCCCATGATGGGGATGGGCCCGATGGGCATGGGAATGATGGGCGGCCGGGGGACCGGGCCGGGCCATACGATGGCGATCAATGGGCGCGCGTTCGCCATGGACCGCGTCGACGTGACCGCAAGGCTTGGAACGGCAGAGATCTGGGAGATAAGCGCCGGCGGCATGCCGATGGCCCACCCCTTTCACATCCACGGTGCGAGCTTCAGGATCCTGAGCAGGAACGGCCGCAATCCCGCCGCCCACGAGGCCGGCTGGAAGGACGTTGTGCTTGTCGAGGAGCACGCTGAGGTCCTCGTGCGCTTCGACAACCCCGCCCCGCCCAGTATGCCCTTCATGTACCACTGCCACATCCTCGAGCACGAGGATCACGGCATGATGGGCCAGCTCGCCGTCGTCTGATGGCCAAGCTCAACAGGTGCAACCATGTCAGTCCGCCGTCCTCACCTCGGTCTGGCGCTGCTCCTGATGATCGGGGCCGGAGCTGTGCTCGCCGCCAGTGCCCTGGTCTTTGCTCAGGAGAGATCACAGATGGGCCATGGTCAGCATATGCACGCCGGTGACATGGCTGTTCCGATCCACCCGGGCCAAGAGGCCTTCGGGACCATCCAGGAGATCGTGCGCATCCTGGAGGCCGATCCCAATACCGACTGGTCCAAAGTCGACATCGACTCGTTGCGCGAGCATCTGATCGACATGAACGAGGTCACGATGCGCGCGCGGGCGAGTCGAAGGGCTCTGGACAACGGTGTCGAGATCACCATCACCGGCGAAGGCCGCACGCTCGGCGCGATCAAGCGCATGGTCCCAGCGCATGCGCACGAGCTAATCGCACTCGGATGGAGCGCTGGCACCCAGGAGCTGCCGAACGGCGTCAAGCTTGTGGTGACCTCGAGCGACCCGCGCCAGGTCGTCAAGCTCAAGGCACTCGGGTTCATGGGCATCATGGTGCAGGGTGCGCACCATCAGGTGCATCATCTCATGATGGCCAAGGGCGGACATGTGCATTGAGCCTTGCTAGGCGTTGCTCGAATGCCAGCTTGGCCAGCCCACGAATTCTCGCTCATCGCGACCTCGTCATAGGGCTTCAGGGCGGCGAGATCGATCACCTCCGCCCCGATGCCGTCGGCGGTCACCGTGTCCGCGGCCTCCAGGGTCTCCTTCAGCACCGCGCCCGAGCCGATCAGCGTCACGTCCCGCCCTTCCCGCAAGACGAACGCCACGTCGAGCGGAAGGGCCTCGCCGTTGTCCTCCAACTCGCCCTTCGCCGATCGGTAGAGTCGCGTGGGCTCCAGGAGCACGACCGGATCTGGATCGCGGATGGCGGCGAGCAGAAGGCCGTAGGCGCGCTCCGGCGACGACGGGATGACGACGCGCAAGCCGGGAATGTGGGCAAGCATCGCCTCGGTGTGCTCGGAATGATGCTCCGGAGCGCGGATGCCGGCGCCGCAGGGCGTGCGCAGCACCGTCGGGCAGGTGAGCCGCCCCTGCGTGCGGTTGCGCAGGCGCGAGGCGTGGTTCGCGAGCTGGTCGATGCGTGGGTAGAGGAAGCCCATGAACTGGATCTCGCCTATCGGCTTAAGTCTCTGGGCAGCCATGCCGACGCAGACGCCCGTTGCGGCGCGAATGGCGAGAACATCGTTACCGTCCACCTGCTCGCTGGCAAAGCCCGCGCGACTGGTTGTTGTTGACGATGAAGATCACGGGGAGCTTGTGAACGCCGGCAACGTTCATCGCCTCATAGACATCGCCCTTGGAGGTCGCCCCGTCGCCAAGAAAGCAGACCGCGACGCGCGGCTCCTTGCGCAGCTTGAAGGCATAAGCGACGCTCGCGGCCTCCTCCGGCGTGACGCTGGCGTAGGCGAACGGACAAAAGCCCATGATCGGACAGACAGGAACGCGCTTGGGCTTCCTCGGCTCCACCACCTCCTCGACCATCTGCACGTGCTCGCGGTAGCTGCGCTCCACCCCTCTTCGCGCATATCAACGATAGCTTCGATGAGATCGTTCATCGGACGCGTCCTCCCCTACCGCCATCTTCTCGGCTCAGCTGACGCAGGAGCTGCCGGCCTTTATCCAGCGGTCTGACGGTGCACCACCACGAACCTTGATCTTCGTCAATCGCGAAGGACGGTCTCTGATAGTGCCGCACCTGCGCTCTTGTGCTTCCTCCCTGCGTCGGACCGCCCGACGCGCAACGGTGACGAGTATTGCCCCGATCAGAACTCTTGTCGGACGGTGCACGCCTGCAACCTCGATTCCTGTCAATCGTTGCAGCGAATACCCGACGCACATCACCTCGCTGCCAGCCCTGACGACGCGCGTTAACTGGCGCGCGAAGGCTAGCGGCTCGTCCAAGAGGCGCACGGGCGCGCAGGGGCGGAGCTTGGTCTAGGAGACTCGCAAATCGGCAGGCGTCGGCAGGTCGATACCGGCAATCCGGGCGTACGCGGCAAGGCGAGCTGCGAGCTGGGCAAGCGCGGTTCGGTACGCGCGCTCCACAAGGTACCCAGCAATCTGATCGCACACGAGGGCGAAGGGAAGATCGCGACCCGGAATGTGGCGGTCGAGGCGGATGATATGGAAGCCGTAGCGGGTCTCCACCGGCGCCTCTGTCGTTTTGCCAGGCTGCAGCCCACGGAGCGCTTGCTCGAACTCCGGCGTGGTGTCTCCACCGGTGAGCTGACCGAGATTGCCGCCCGCGGACGCTGAGGGGCAGGCCGAGTGGGCGGCCGCCAGCTCGGCGAAACGACTGGGCTCCTCCGAGAGCACCGTGAGCAGCGCCCCGGTGCGCTCGCGTGCGGCGGCGAACGCCCCCGGCTGGTCGCGGCGCGCCGCAATCAGGATGTGGGCGGCCTCGTAGAGATCGGCGGAGCGGAAGCGCCGGCGGTTGTGCTCGTAGTAGCGCCGGCAGGCGTCCGCATCGGCCTCCGGCACGCGGACCTCGCGCTCGATGAGGCCACGGATCAGCGCCTCCTCCGCCGTCTCGCGCCGCCCCTCGGCGTCGCTTTCCGGCTCGGGCATCAGGCCCTGGCGGCGTGCCTCCTGCAGCAGCAGCTCGCGCACAACAAGCGCGCGGGCGGCCGCTTTCCAGGCTCCCATCGGCGTTGAGGCGGGGTGGTTCTGGGCTTCCCGCGAGATCCAATTGTGCGGGATCGCCACGCCGTTCACGCTGACCGCGATGCGCGGCACGCCAGCGAGCACAGATTGCACAGAGCAGCTCATGACGTCACTCCGCGGGCTCGTAGGACTTGCGCGCGGCGAGCGGCCGGGCTGCGGTGCGCTTGCTGCTGCGCACGATCTGATAGCCGCGCCGACCGAGGTACCAGATGGGCGCGCTCCACACGTGCACCAGGCGCGTGAACGGGAACACCAGGAAGATGGTCATGCCGAGGAGCAGGTGCGCCTTGAAGATCGGGTGGACGTCGGCGACCAGCCGCCAGGAGTCGAGCTGCAAGGTGAGCACGCCCTGCGCCCAGTCCATGAATTTCACCATCTCGCGGCCGTCGAGATGGCCCATCGACACCGGGATGGTGGCCAGCCCGAGCAGGAGCTGCGCGAACAGGAGGAGCAGGATGGCGATGTCGCCGAACGAGGAGGTGGCGCGGATGCGCGCGTCGAGCAGGCGGCGATGGGTGAGGAGAGCGATCCCGACGAGGCAGGCAATGCCGGCGATGCCGCCGACGACGATGGCCATCAGCTGCTTGAAGCCGTGGCCGATGCCGAGCATGTCGAACACCCAGATGGGCGTGAGCAGCCCGACGAGGTGGCCGAGGAAGATCGCCAGGATGCCGACATGGAACAGGTTGGAGCCCCACATCAGCTGGCGCCGGCGCAGGAGCTGGCTGGAGCCCGAGCGCCACGTGTACTGCTCGCGGTCGAAGCGCAGCAGGCTGCCGAGCACAAACACGGTGAGACACAGGTAGGGATACCAGCCGAATACGATCTGATTGATGGTGTCACGCATTGGGGGCCTCGTCGGGCAAGGTGCGGCCGTTGTAGGTGACGACGGGACGCTGCGGTTTCGGCGGCTCCACGCCCGGCGCCGGTCGCTGCACCGCCCGCAGCTTGGCTGCGAGTCCATCCTTCCCGCATTGCGCTGTGGCAGCACCCGGGCCGAAGGTGACCTCTTCCTCCTCCCAGGCTGCATCGAGCGCTGCCAGGTCGTCCGGATTCTCGTCGCGCTCGCCCAGCAGGGCCTCAACGATGGCGCTCTGCGGCTTGGTCTCGGCCAGCGCCTGCACGCAGGAGAAGACCGAGGAATATGGCACCTTGCGCTTCTTCAGCCGCTGCCGGATGGCCTCCAGGATGTGGGCGGTCTCGGCGATCAGGCCGCGCGCCTCTGCCTCGGGGATCTGGGAGAGAAACTCCAGCAGCAGCGGCAGGTGGTCGGGCAGCTCGCTGCCGGCCATGGCGAGACCGTGGCGCTCGTAGAGCGCCATCAGGTCCACCATGGCCTGGCCGCGGTCGCGGCTCTCACCGTGCACGTGCTCGAACAGATTGAGCGAGAGCGAGCGGGTGCGGTCGAACAGCAGCACATAGCGCTCCTGCAGGTCGTAGAGGTCGCGCGTGGCGATCTCCTCCAGCAGGCGGTCGAGCCGGTCGCGATTCTTCCGCGGCAGCCGGCCCTCGGCATCGACTGCGGCGCGCAGCTCGGGCACCGCGGCCTGCAGCTCGGCCGTCGGGTAGCTGAGCACTGCGGAGAGAACCTTGAGGGTGCGCTTCATGATGAGATGAACTCCGTGGGCGTGCGCACCGTCTTGGCGCGCGGGGTGCCGAACAGCCCGGTCTCGGTGCGGCCGTCCGAGCAGCCGTTGCCGAACGAGAAGCCGCACGAGCCTTTGAGGTCGTAGGCATCCTCGCCCAGCTCGCGATGCGCCGTCGGAATCACGAAGCGGTCCTCGTAGTTGGCGATCGCCATGATCCGGTACATGTCCTCGATGTGCGCGCCCGTGAGGCCAACGCGGCGCGCGATCGCCTCGTCGATGACGCCATCCACCGTCTTGGCCCGCATGTAGGCGCGCATGGCGAGCATGCGCTCCAGCGCCAGGGCCACAGGCTCCTCGTTGCCGGCAGTCAGCAGGTTGGCGAGATAGCGCAGCGGGATGCGCAGCGAGCGCACGTCGGGCATCTCGCCGTCGCTGCCCATCCTGCCGGCCTCGGCGGCCGACTGGATCGGCGACAGCGGCGGCACGTACCAGACCATGGGCAGCGTGCGGTACTCCGGGTGCAATGGGAAGGCGACCTTCCAGTCCATGGCCATCTTCCACACGGGCGACTTGCGCGCCGCCTCCAGCCACGCCTCCGGCACGCCGTCGACGCGCGCCTGCGCGATCACGCTCTTGTCGTTGGGGTCCAGGAAGATCGAGAGCTGCGCCTCGTAGAGATCCTGCTCATTGGGCGCACTCGCCGCCTCCTCGATGCGGTCGGCGTCGTAGAGCACGACGCCCAGGTAGCGGATACGGCCGACGCAAGTCTCGGAGCACACCGTGGGCTGCCCGGCCTCGATGCGCGGATAGCAGAAGATGCACTTCTCGGATTTGCCGCTCGACCAGTTGTAATAGATCTTCTTGTAGGGACAGCCCGACACGCACATGCGCCAGCCGCGGCACTTGTCCTGGTCGATGAGGACGATGCCGTCCTCATCGCGCTTGTAGATGGCGCCGGAGGGGCAGGCCGCGACGCAGGTGGGGTTCAGGCAGTGCTCGCACAACCGCGGCAGGTACATCATAAAGGTGCTCTCGAACTGGCCGTAGATCTCCTTCTGCACACCCTCGAAGTTGTAATCGGCCGAGCGCTTCTCGAACTCGCCGCCTAGGATCTCCTCCCAGTTCGGCCCCCACTCGATCTTCTCCATGCGCTCGCCGGTAATCAGCGAGCGCGGACGCGCCGTCGGCGCGGCCTGCAGCTCCGGGGCCGTTTGCAGGTGCTCGTAGTCGAAGGTGAAGGGCTCGTAGTAGTCGTCGATCTCGGGCAGATCGGGGTTGGCGAAGATCTTGGCGAGCACGCGCCACTTGCCGCCGATCCTGGGCTCGATCTTGCCGTTCCTCTTGCGCTTCCAGCCGCCGTTCCAGCGGTTCTGATTTTCCCAGTCCTTGGGATAGCCGATGCCGGGCTTGGTCTCGACGTTGTTGAACCACGCGTATTCCATGCCTTCACGGCTGGTCCACACGTTCTTGCAGGTGACCGAGCAGGTATGGCACCCGATGCACTTGTCCAGGTTCAGCACCATCGCGATCTGCGCGCGGATTTTCATGAGTGTGCCCTCTTGATCTCCTGGAATGTGCGTGCGTATTGTCCGCGTCCTGCACGAGAGCATGGACCACAAACGGCATCTGCGCTGAAGGCTGGGTGCATCCTCACCTCACCTCCCCGCCTCGGCGGCGGCGAGGGGCCGGTCCAGCCAATCCACCTTGGCCATCCTGCGCACGATCACGAACTCGTCGCGGTTGGTGCCAATGGTGCCGTAGTAGTTGAAGCCGTAGGACTGCTGGGCGTAGCCGCCGATCATGTGGGTGGGCTTCAAGACGGTGCGGGTCACCGAGTTGTGGATGCCGCCGCGCTGTCCCGTGATCTCCGATCCCGGCACGTTCACGATCTTCTCCTGCGCGTGATACATGAGGCACATTCCCTCCTTCACGCGCTGGGAGACGACCGCGCGCGCGACCAGCGCGCCGTTGCTGTTATAGGCCTCGATCCAGTCGTTATCGACGATGCCAGCCTTGGCCGCATCCCTCTCTGAGATCCACAGGATCGGGCCGCCGCGGCTCAAGGTGAGCATCAGCAGGTTGTCGGTGTAGGTGGAGTGGATGCCCCACTTCTGGTGCGGGGTGATGAAATTGAGAACGATCTGGCGCTCGCCATTGGGCCTGGCGTTGATCACCGGCTTCACCGAGCGCGTGTCGATGGGCGGGCGGTAGATCGCGAGCGCCTCGCCGAAGGCGCGCATCCACAGGTGGTCCTGATAGAGCTGCTGGCGGCCGGTGAGCGTGCGCCAGGGGATCAGCTCGTGCACATTGGTGTAGCCGGCGCTGTAGCAGACCTTCTCGCTCTCCAGCCCAGACCAGATTGGCGAGGAGATGATCTTGCGCGGCTGGGCCACCACGTCGTGGAAGCGGATCTTCTCGTCCTCCTTGGAGATGGCGAGGTGCGTGTGCTCGCGCCCCGTCGTCTTGCCCAGCGCCTCCCAGGCCTTCACCGCCACCCCGCCGTTGGTCTCCGGCGCAAGCGTCAGGATCACCTCGGCGGCGTCGATATCGCTCTCAATCCTGGGGAGGCCGTTGGTGGGGCCTTCCTCGGTGACGACGCCATTGAGGCGCTTCAGGAACTCGACCTCGTGCTCGGTGTTCCACGTCATGCCCTTGCCGCCGTTGCCGAGCTTAGACATCAGCGGGCCGAGCGAGGTGAAGCGCTTGTAGAGGTTGGGGTAGTCGCGCTCGACCACCGTGACCGTGGGCATGGTCTTGCCGGGGATGGGCTCGCACTCGCCGCGCGCCCAGTCCTTGACGTCGAGCGCCTGGGCCATCTCGGCTGGCGTGTCATGCAGGATCGGCGTCAGCACCACGTCCTGCTCAACGCCCAGCACCTCGGGGGCGATCTCGGAGAATTTCCTGGCGATGGCCTTGTAGATCTCCCAGTCGCTCCTGGCCTCCCATGCCGGGTCCACCGCACCGGTCAGCGGGTGGATGAAGGGGTGCATATCCGACGTATTGAGATCGTTCTTCTCGTACCAGGTGGCGGTGGGGAGAACGATGTCGGAGTAGACGCACGTGGTCGACATGCGGAAGTCGAGCGTGACCAGCAGGTCGAGCTTGCCCTCCGGCGCTTCCTCGCGCCACACCACGTCGCTCGGCTTGCGCGCGCCTGTGGCGCCCAGGTCCTTGCCCATGACGCCATGCGGGGTGCCGAGCAGGTGCTTGAGGAAATATTCATGGCCCTTGCCGGAGGAGCCGAGCAGGTTGGAGCGCCACACAAAAAGGTTGCGCGGCCAGTTCCTCGGGTTGTCCGGATCGCGGCAGGAGAGCTTGAGGTCGCCCGACTTGAGCGCGCCGGCCACGTAGTCCTTGGCCTCCTTGCCCGCGGCAGTGGCCTGCTTGGCGACATCGAGCGGGTTGGTCTCCAGCTGCGGCGCCGACGGCAGCCAGCCCATGCGCTCGGCGCGCACGTTGTAATCGATCAGCGCGCCCTCCCAGGGGCCGGCAGGGGCGGTGGGCGACAGGATCTCGGAGACGTCGAGCGTCTCGTAGCGCCATTGGTCGGTGTGGGCGTAGAAGGCCGAGGTGGAGTTCTGCTGGCGCGGCGGCCGGCCCCAGTCCAGCGCGAAGGCAAGCGGCAGCCAGCCGGTCTGGGGGCGCAGCTTCTCCTGTCCGACGTAGTGCGACCAGCCGCCGCCGGACTGGCCGACGCAACCGCACATCACCAGCATGTTGATGACGCCGCGGTAGCTCATGTCGCAGTTGAACCAGTGGTTCATCCCCGCGCCGATGATCACCATGGACCGGCCATTGGTCTTCTCGGCGTTGCGCGCGAACTCGCGCGCCACCTGCACGATCTGGTCGCGCCTGACGCCGGTGATGCGCTCGGCCCAGGCCGGCGTGTACGGCTCGTTGTCGTCGTAGGACGTTGCCACGTGGGCGCCGCCGAAGCCGCGGTCGATACCGTAGTTGGCGAGGAACAGGTCGTAGATTGAGGCGACCAGCGCCTCGCCGTCCTTGAGCCGCAGCGTCTTGGCCGGAACGTTGCGCACCAGCACGCTCGGGTGATCGGTGCCGGCGAAGTGGTCGTGCTCGCGGTTGCCGAAGTAGGGGAAGGCGACGGCGGCGATGCCATCCTTGATGGGCGCGAGCGACAGCGTGAGCTTCGTCGCCCGCCCGGCACTCTCCTTCTCCTCCAGGTTCCACTTGCCCTCGCCGCCCCAGCGGAAGCCGACCGAGCCGTTGGGCACCACCAGCTTGCCGGAGGTCTCGTCGAACGCGACGGTCTTCCAGTCCGGGTTGTTGGTCTCGCCCAGCGCCCCCTCGAAATCGGACGCGCGCACCAGCCGCTCGGGCACATAGTGCTCGCCCTGCTGCACCAGGCGCACGAGCATCGGCATGTCGGTGTACTTGCGCGCGTAATCCTGGAAGTAGGGCACCTGCCGGTCGACGTGGAACTCCCTGAGGATCACGTGGCCCATGGCCATGGCCAGCGCGGCATCTGTGCCCTGCTTGGGGCTCAGCCACAGGTCGGCGAACTTGGAGGCCTCGGAGTAGTCCGGGCAGATGACGGCGCTCTTGGTGCCCTTGTAGCGGACCTCGGTATAGAAGTGGGCGTCGGGCGTGCGCGTCTGCGGCACGTTGGAGCCCCACAGGATCAGGAAGCCGGCATTGTACCAGTCGGCGCTCTCGGGAACGTCGGTCTGCTCTCCCCAGGTCTGCGGGCTAGACGGGGGCAGGTCGCAGTACCAGTCGTAGAATGACATGCACACCCCGCCGAGCAGCGACAGGTAGCGCGAGCCCGCCGCGTAGGAGACCATCGACATGGCCGGGATCGGCGAGAAGCCGAACACGCGGTCCGGCCCGTAGGCCTTCACCGTGTAGGCATTGGCCGCGGCGATGATCTCGGTCACCTCGTCCCAGCTTGCGCGCACGAAGCCGCCCAGCCCGCGCTTTCTCGTATATGCGGCACGTTTCTCCTGGTTCTCCACGATGGATGCCCAGGCGGCGACGGGTGTGCGCGCGGCGCGCGCCTCGCGCCAGAGCCTCACTAGGCGGGAACGCACCAGCGGGTACTTCACGCGGTTGCCGGAGTAGAGGTACCAGGAGTAGCTGGCGCCGCGCGAGCAGCCCCTGGGCTCGTGGTTTGGCAGGTCCGGGCGCGTTCTGGGATAGTCGGTCTGCTGCGTCTCCCAGGTGACGATGCCGCCCTTCACGTAGATCTTCCACGAGCACGAGCCGGTGCAGTTGGCGCCGTGGGTGGAGCGCACGATCTTGTCGTGCTGCCAGCGCTTGCGGTAGCCGTCCTCCCAGCGCCGGTCCTCGTTGGTGACGATGCCGTACCCCTTGGAGAAGGTGCCGTCGACGCGCTTGAAGAAGGTGAGACGGTCGAGGAAGTGGCTCATGACTGTGGAACCCCGAGCTGTAGCTATTCTGCGATCTGAGAGGCCGCCACCGGCCGCCTTGCCGGAGCTGTGCCGCGCTCGATGTCGCGCAGCATCCCGCCCGGCCGCGTGTAGAGCCACCACGTGAGGAAGATGCAGGAGAGATAGAAGGCGAGGAAGCACCACAGCGCCGTCCGCGCTCCGCCGGTCATGCTGATGGAGATGCCGTAAGCCATGGGGATGAAGAACGCGCCGTAGGCGGCGATGGCGGAGCTGAAACCGACGATGGACGCGCCCTCCATCTCGGCCTGCCGGAGACGCGTGGCGGCATCGGCGGAGGGCATCAGCCGGTCCATCTCCAGGCGCATGATCGCCGGGATCATCTGGAACGTGGAAGCGTTGCCGATGCCCGAGACGAGGAACAGGAACAGGAAGGCGGCGAAGAAGCCGGGCCAGTTGCCGAGGCTGAGGAAGTAGAGGACGCCGGCGACGCCTACGCCCATGCCGACGAACACCCAGAAGGTGACGCGCGCGCCGCCCCACTTGTCGGCCACCCAGCCCGTCAGCGAGCGCGACAGCGCTCCCATCAGCGGGCCGAGGAAGGCGTAGGCCAGGGCGTTGACCTCTGGGAACTGGATCTTGGCGAGCAGAGGGAACCCCGCCGAGTAGCCGATGAACGAGCCGAAGGTCCCGGTGTAGAGCCAGCACATGATCCAGTTGTGCTTCCTCTGGAAGATCACCGACTGCTCGGCGAACGACGCCCTGGCCGAGGCGATGTCGTTCATGCCGAACCAGGCGGCAAAGGCGCTGGCGATAATGAACGGCACGAAGATGAAGCCGGCGTTCTGCAGCCACAGCTTGCTCTCGCGCCCGGCCTCCACCGCTGCCTGCGGCTCGCCGCCGAGCCAGCCGAACACGCCGGCGGTGATAGCGAGCGGCACGGCGAACTGGGCGACGCTGACGCCGAGGTTGCCGAGGCCGGCATTGAGGGCGAGCGCATTGCCCTTCTCGGCCTTGGGGAAGAAGAACGAGATGTTGGCCATCGACGAGGCGAAGTTGCCGCCGCCGAAGCCGCACAGCAGGGCGAGCGCCAGGAACAGCCAGTAGGGCGTCGCCGGGTTCTGCACCGCCATGCCGATCCCGAGCGCCGGGATGATCAGCGACCAGGTCGTGAGCGTGGTCCACAGCCGGCCGCCGAAGATCGGCACCATGAAGGAGTAGAAGATGCGCAACGTGGCGCCCGAAAGGCCCGGCAGCGCCGCCAGCCAGAACAGCTGGTCGGTCGTATAGGTGAAGCCGATCGCGGGGAGCTTGGCCACCACCACCGACCACACCATCCACACCGCGAAAGACAGCAGCAGCGACGGGATGGAGATCATCAGGTTACGGCGGGCGATGGCGCGGCCTTTGGTGCGCCAGAACTCGGCATCCTCCGGCCGCCAGTCGTGCAGCACCGCGCCGGAGAGCGCGCCGATCGTCGCCGGCTCCGCTACCACGGGCTTGTGCAGCTCGGGCTTGTGGATCTCGTACATCTCCGGCAGCTCTGGCAGACGCTCGGGCGCTGTAACCGCCGCGCGCTCCATCTGCCGGATGGCCACGTGCATCCACACCAGCGCCGTGGCCGAGAGCGCGAACAGCAGCATGAAGCAGCTCTGCCACACGCCGGTCAGGTCGTTGGCGACGCCGAACAAGATCGGCAGCACGAACCCGCCGAGCCCGCCGATCAGGCCGACGACGCCGCCCACTGAGCCCACGTGCTCGGGGTAGTAGACGGGGATGTGCTTGTAGACCGCCGCCTTGCCGAGGCTCATGAAGAAGCCGAGGATGAACACCAGCACGGTGAAGGCGACGAGCCCCGTCTCCAGCCGGAACGCCATCGGCCCGCGGATGCCCTGCACGATGTACTCGGTGGGGGGATAGGAGAGGAGGAACGAGACCGCCACCGAGACGCCGAAGGTCCAGTACATGACGCGGCGCGCGCCGTAGGTGTCGGAGAGGTGGCCGCCGTAGACGCGGAACAGGCTCGCCGGGATCGAATAGGCCGCTGCGATCATGCCGGCGGTGGTGATGTCGAGGACGAAGACGCCGATCAGGTAGCGCGGCAGCCACAGCGAGAGCGCCACGAACGCGCCGAACACGAAGAAGTAGTAGAGCGAGAAGCGCCAGACCTGGACGTCCTTCAGCGGCGCCAGCATGGTCGACAGCGGCTCGGGCTTGAGGCCCGCCCGGCGCCGCGCCGCAAGCTGCGGGTCGTCCTTGGTCGTGAGCCAGAACACGATGCCCATGACCGCGATGGCCGCCGCCCAGATGTTGGCGACCGTCTGCCAGCCGTAGGCGACCATGATGAACGGCGCGAGGAACTTGGTGACGGCGGCGCCGACATTGCCGGCGCCGAAGATGCCGAGCGCCGTGCCCTGCCGCTCGGTCGGGTACCAACGCGACACGTAGGCGACGCCCACCGCGAACGAGCCGCCGGCGATGCCGACGCCCAGGGCGGCCAGCAGGAACGTCGGGTAGTCGTAGGCGAAGGTGAGCAGCCAGGTCGCCACCGCGGCCGACAGCATCACGGCCGTATAGACGATGCGCCCGCCATACTGGTCGGTCCAGATGCCGAGCATCAGGCGGATCAGCGAGCCGGTGAGGATGGGCGTGCCGACCAGCAGGCCGAACTGGGTGTCGGTGAGCCCCAGGTCCTTTTTGATCTGAACGCCAATGATGGAAAAGATCGTCCATACCGCAAAGCAGACCGTGAAGGCGACGGTGGACAACCAGAGGGCACGCCGCTGGTCGCCGGGTGCGACAGCGGAAAGGACGGTCACGTGCGTCATGAGGGCACCAACTCGATCGACTCTCACAATCTTGCGCAGCAGTGACGTGCGGAGGCGAAAGCCGCGTTGACCAAGATCAAGAAGCTGGCGGAGCGCTGCAGCCAGAGCTGTCCCAGGCAGCTGAGGAGAGCGACCCAAGGCGACCAGCGCGTGTCTTGACGCGGATGAACGCGAGATCGACCCGCAGGAGCAGGATCAGCCTGAAGGGCGAGGTGAGGTGAGCAGCGGCCAATAGACGATGGCGAAGCCGGCGGATTGGCGTGGCGGGAGCGGTGACCCTGATTACCCAGTACCAGATCGAGCTATTCTGGATCGGCCTGGCGTTCAATGCGGCACCAGCACGGCGAGGGACGCCCGGAAGCTGGCGAGGGAGGCACGCTGCGACGCCAGGCCACTGGCGCTGGCAAGCACGTAGGTGGAGTTCTCGATCAGCATGGGAACCTGCATCAGCTCGCCTCCGAGGTTGATCTTCATGATCCGGGCGAGCCCGTATCCTATGGCCCAACCCGCCGGCTGTGCGATTAGGGTCAGTAAAGCGAGCTCCAGGAGCCGCATGCGCAGGACTTCTGCGCGGGTGAATCCAAGCACCCGCAGGCTCGCCAGCTCGCTGGCCCGCTCCGAGAGCGAGATGCGGGCGCTGTTGTAAACGATACCAAAGGCGATGACCGCAGCGAGACCGGTGTAGATGCAGCCCATGGTCGTCGAGCGGTGGCTGAAAGGGCGACCGAGGTGCCGGCTGGCGAGCCGTGGACGCAGGTTCGCCAGCTGCTTTGCGTCACATCCTTAACGCGCCTCGCGCTGTGATACGGCGGCGCCATCTGTGACCCGATCACTTGGATGGAGCACCACCCGGTCTCCAGCCATAAGGCCGATACCACCTCGGCCGTCTGGGCGTTGCGATGGCCGATTTGATCCGGTGTGGGATAGGCCCGTCCGCCGCGCACCGCATAAACCGCCCACTCGTTACCCCTTCCGAACAGCGAGCCAACCGGCACCGTCAGCGCCTCTTGCGTGCTCCAGACTGTGACATGAACGATCACCCGGTAGTCTTTGACCAAGCCGCGACCAGGCTTCAGTGGGATCCGCAAAATCGATGGGTCGTGCGCACCCGCTGCTCCTCGATGGCGAGGTGCCTTTTCCGACATCCAGATGACGCCGAAGCGGCGATCATCGGGCATGATGTCGCCGGGGCCGATCGCATAGACGAACTCGGGCGAAAGGCCGATGCCGACGCCCACGAGCTCGCGCTTGCGCCCGTTCAGGATGGCAGAGAAGCGCGAGCCTGGCGTAAAGCCCTGCGCTTGCGCAAAGCTCTCGTTGACGACGACCTCCTGCGGCATTCTGGGCTCGGGCGTGCGGCCGGAGCGGAGGTACAGGCGGTTGAGGACAGGCTCGCTGAGATCGGGAATGGAGATGAGCTGCCCCGTGGCCGGCTCCCGCAGGTTGGGAATGTCGAGCAGCGCAAGCTTGGTGACCCGAGCCTCGACAGCCGCGACGCCCGGTATCTCGGCGATGCTCGGAGCGAGCGTCTTCGGCGCCCGCCGCACCGCGGCAAAGACGTTCTGCAAAACGGTGCTGCTCGTAGTAGGCAATGCGGGTCTCATCGAGGAGCGCGCGCTCCCAACCGCCACTATGACCGTGGAAAAACCACCGGCGATCACCAGAGCGATTGCCGGCGCCTGGGCCCACAGGCGGCGAAGATCGCGGAACAACTTCATATGTGTTCACCAGACCCCGCTGCCTTTCGGTCAGCCAATCCTCGCCTGGACAGAGACGTCCACCTTGATGCAGATCAACCGTACAAGACGTGTCGGACCGCATCCTGGTATGAAACGGGTGCCGAGTGGGCCGGTTGGTGAGCAGGGGAGGGGCAAGTGGAGGGAAACCTGACGTTGCGACTATCGTTTCTGGGCGGCGCCGGCACGGTCACAGGATCAAAGTTTCTAGTCGAGCGCAGCGACCGTCGTCTGCTTGTCGATTGCGGCTTGTTCCAGGGGTTCAAGACGCTTCGGCTTCGCAACTGGGCGCGCTTCCCGGTTGATCCGCGGCAGATTGATGCCGTCATCCTGACCCACGCCCATCTCGACCATACGGGCTACCTGCCTCTGCTCGTGAAGCGTGGCTTCACGGGGCCTGTCTTCTGCTCCGAATCGACCGCGGAGTTCTGCCGGATCCTGCTGCCCGACTCTGGCTACTTGCAGGAGAAGGACGCCGATTACGCGAACCGGCACGGGTTCTCCAAGCACAAGCCGGCGCTGCCGCTCTACACATACGAAGACGCCGTCACCGCCATTGACCGTCTCGAGGTCATCGCCTTCGACCAGCCGCAAGGATTGCCCGGTGGGGCTACGGCACTGCTGCGGCGGGCCGGGCATATTCTGGGGGCCGGTTCCGTGCAGCTCGACTGGGCTGGCACGCGCATCGTCTTCTCCGGAGACCTGGGCCGCTACGGCGATCCCATCATGGTCGACCCGGCATCGATCGAGGACACGGACTATCTGCTTGTCGAGTTCGACCTACGGCGACCGCCGCCACAACCAGCGCGCTCCGGAAGATGCCCTGAACGAAGTCATCCGCGAGACTGTTGGCCGGGGCGGGACCGTTGTGATCCCCGCATTCGCTGTCGGCCGCGCTCAGAGCCTACTGTTTCATCTCCATCGTCTGAAGGCCAAAGGGCACCTGGCAAACGTTCCCGTTTTCCTCGACAGTCCCATGGCGGCCGATGCCAGTGAAATCTTCTGCCGACAGTCGAAGGACCATCGGCTACCAGCTCACGAATGCCGCGCTGCATGCGGGGTAGCCCACTATGTTCGCAACGTCGAGGAGTTGAAGGCCTTGACGGCCAACCCGATGCCGAAGGTCATTGTCTCAGCGAGCGGTATGGCAACTGGAGGGCGTGTGCTGCACCACCTCAAGCGCTATGCTCCCGACCCCCGGAATACTATCCTGTTTGCTGGGTTCCAGGCCGGGGGACTCGTGGCGCCGCCATGGTCGCCGGCGCCGAGCACATCAAGATCCACGGCCAATATGTGCCAGTCCGTGCGGCAGTACGAACGCTCGACATGCTCTCCGCTCACGCGGATGCGGACGAGATCATGAGGTGGCTCAAGGGCTTCAGGAAGGCGCCTTGCATGGCGTTTGTCACACACGGCGAGCCAACGGCATCAGACACGTTGCGCCATCGGCCCAAGGCGTCGCCCCAAGAGGTGCGCGTTCACGATTTCATCGACCCCGACCTTGGACGCGCCGTGCCTTATGGCATCTACGATATCGCCGACAACAAAGGCTGGGTCGTCTTGGCGGAGCCAAGCTCCGCTTGGACGTGGGCGTGGATCACGATACCGCGGCGTCCGCGGTCAATGCGATCCGCCGCTGGTGGAGCACGATGGGACAGGCCCGCTATCCACGAGCCAGGCGGCTGATGATCACCGCCGATGGCGGCGGTTCGAACGGTGCGCGCGTCCGCCTGTGGAAGGTCGAGCTGCAAAAGCTCGTCGACGAGATCGCCATTCCCGTCACGGTCTGCCACCTGCCGCCCGGCACCAGCAAATGGAACAAGATCGAGCACCGCCTGTTCGCATTCATCACCAAGAACTGGCGCGGCAAGCCGCTCGTCAGCCATCGGGCCATCGTGCAGTCGATCGGCGCCACGACCACACGCAAAGGTCTCCAAGTGCGCGCCGAGCTCGACACCAACACCTACCCCGCCGGCATCAAAGTCAGTGACGCCGAGATGGCCACCCTTGCCATCGAGCGTCACGCCTTCCATGGTGAATGGAACTACACGCTGCGCCCGCGTCCGAGTTGATTGAAGCAGTTGTTTATGCAGGCTGCCTAAGCATCTTCTCACTGGCCTCATCCACTGCGGCAAGTGCGGTCGTCTGATGACGACGATCGGCAAGGACTACCTGGCGTGCGCAGCCGCACGAAACGGCGTTGGCTGCTCCAACCGCACAAGCGTCAAGCGCGGGCGGGTCGAGGAGGCCGTGCTCGAGGGTCTGAAAACTCGGCTGATGGCACCAGAACTGGTCGAGGAGTTCATTCGGTCCTTCCACGAGGAGCTCAACCGCAGGAGCGCCGCCGATGACCTCCAGCGTGAGGCGAACCAGAACGAGCTCGACCGCGTCACCAAGAAGCTGCACGGCCTCTATGACGCCATCGCCGAGGGCCTTCGCAGCCCAGGGCTACAGGCGGAATTGTTGGCGTTGGAGGCCAAGCAGGCAGAGTTGAAGCAAACCATAGAGGCAGCGCCTCCCCCTGCGCCGCGGTTTCACCCCCGGCTCGCCGAGCTCTACCGCCAGCAGGTCAACGCGCTACACATGGCATTGAACGATCCCGCGGGTCGCACCGAGGCGGCGGCGATCTTGCGAACCCTCATCGACCGCCTTTCTGTGAGCGGCAGCGAGGACGGCCCCGTCCTGGAGCTGACCGGCAACATCGTGAAGTTGCTGGCGCTCCCGGGAGGCGAGGTCCCGGCCAAGTTCGAGAGTTCGGCAAAGCTGGTTGCGGGGGTTGGATTTGAACCAACGACCTTCAGGTTATGAGCCTGACGAGCTACCGGGCTGCTCCACCCCGCGTTACCGCGTCTTGCCTGAGGCTGCTCCGAAGCGAAACATCGACCCAGGATATCGACCCAAGACGTCGACCCAAGACATCGACCAAGTCTGGGCCCAACGCCGCCTCCGTAGCTGCCGGATGCGGCAGCCTTATAGCAGGTCTTGCGGCGCTGTGAACACCGTAAGCAAAAAAAAGCCTCAGCCCCCTGGGCCACCAGGATCTCCAGCGCCACTGGCCCGGCCGCCAGGCAAGCTGCTCCACTGTCGGGCCACCCCTCCCCTGGACTGGCCGCACCCAGGAGGAGGGGCAGACTTGCGCCTGCCTCGCTTCCGGCCTTGGGTCACGCACCCGCGACAGCAGGGGTCGGCAAAGGCTGGCGGCCGATCCGGCGCCCGTCACTTCGCCTTGGCGTCGAGCTTGGCGGGGCTGCTCGCCAGGGCGGATGGGCCGTCCGCAGGCTGCTTGGCCGGCGGCGGGGACTTGCCGCTCGCCGGCGTGGTGCCGATGTCGGCGCTCGGGCCGGCCTGGGCCTCCCAGAAGCGGGCGAGATGGCGCTCGATGATGCGGTCGTACTCGCCCCGATCGCGCAGCTTCTCGAGCGAGCTGTTGACGTAGTAGAGGATCGTGCGCGCGTGCGGGTGCGACTTGGACACCAGCACGTGGTAGGTCGTGAACGCCAGCGGCTGGTCGATCATGCGCACCTTGTCGCCGAGCCCGAGCGAGACGATGCTCGCGCGCCCGGCCAGCTCCGCCTCTGCCACGCCGTCCACCGTGCCGTTGTCGAGCAGACGGAAGCATTCGTCCACCGACGGCGGACGGATCAGGGTGACGATGCTGTCCTTCACCCAGTTGCGCCCGCCCTTGTCGAGCTCTTGGATCGGGTAGCCGGCCGGCCGGCACAGCGTGGCGCCGGAAACCTCCTCCCGGCGCAGCGACTTGATCTTGGAGCCCTTGCGCACGAACAGCCCGGTGATCACCTCGTAGAGCGGGTCGGAGAAGAAGAAGCGCTGGCAGCGGAAGGCCGAGCTCTGGTCGAGATTGGCGGCCTCGCAGTCCGGCCGCGCCCAGGGGAAGCCGACATCGAACGCGCGCGTCAGAAGCAGCGGGTTCAGGTGCGCGGCCCAGTCGTTGACCCAGGAGATGCCGTAGTCGAAGCGGCCCTTGGCCTCCTCCTTGATCAGGCCCATGGCCGAGTTGATGACCTGGGTGAGCATGCCGCCGCCTTCCAGCGAGCGGCCGGTGTAGGGCGCAAAGCCGTCGGCGGTGAGGAACTCCACCCGGCGCAGCACCGAGGAGATGATGAAGCCGGTGTCCGGCGGCGGGGCAGCGGGCGTGTTGGCGGCCGGCGGCAGCGCCGCCGGCGGCTGCTGCCCGCCGATGCAGGGCAGCCGCAGCGCGAGCCCCGGAACCAGCATGGAGACGTTGTCGCCGAGCCGGTCCTGGTTGGCGTAGAAGATCACCGTCCACTGCGCCGGGTTGCCGTAGACGCGCGCCGCAATCTGCGCCAGCGTCTCGCCTTCCTTGAGCGTATAGTCCGTGCCGCAGGTCTGGGCCGCCGCGAAGTCCGTCCGCAGCACCCCGACGGCGGCCAGCACCGCCAGTGTCGCCGACAGGCACCCGAGCCAGCCAGCCCCCCTATTCGACCGCAGCATGTTTCCATCCTCGAACTCGACCGGGCCCCAGCCGTGGCTTGCTCGGGCCCACCTCATGCCAAACCGCTCATGCCCGGCCAAAGCCTGGCGCAGGCCCCAGACGCCGACCGCGCGGGGATACCCCTATCGGCGCGCCAGAGACCTGCGAGCGCTTCGGTCGCTTCTTGGTTGCTGCCACGATGCGCTGCGGATTGCGGCAAAAATGGGGGATCCGCACCAATTCGCCAGGCGCGACGCCAGAATTCGTCGGCGCTCCCGACCAGCCCCGCAGCCCGCTGACTATCGGGTCGATGTCGGGGCTGGAGGACTGCTGTCGATGCGCGTCAGAGCGCGCTGGGCGACCCTGCTGGTCATCCTGAGCGCGGCGGCGGCACGCTGCTCGCGCAGCTCCGAGAGCAGCGAGGCAAGCTCGGTGCCGAGCGGCTCGGCGCCGCTGGAGAGCCAGGCGGCCGCAGCCAGGCCCTGGCGGTCCCTGCCCATGACCCGGAGCGCCTCCAGCGTGGAGACGAGAATGATGCTCCTGAAGGATGTCCCGACATCCTCGCGCAGCCTTGCCAGGAGCTTGTACCGGTCGGCCGCCTCGCGCAGGAGGTCGCAATGGGTCGAGACCAGAATCCCGCGCCTGTGCAGGCGGGGGGGCAGCATGCTCCAGGCGACCCTTTCGCTCTCCTTCCACGCCTGGGTGCTCATGGTGCACCAGATCGCCGCGTCGACGCAGTGCAAGGCGAGATCGACGTCGGGCCCGCCCGATCGCACGTCGGAAAGGGGGGGAAGATCGAGAATCTGCAGGGCGCGCAGGCGCACGGACGGCAGGCCCACGTCAATGCGGAAGATCGACTGCTGCGGCAGGCCGCGGTCGCTGCGCAGCCGCTCACGCCGCCCACCGTGATGGACGATCCAGATTTCAGGCTCGCGTGCGTAGTAGAGCAGCGTGGGAATGCGCGTGTTGGAGACCACCGCCGTCGGCAGGCTTTCGATGCCCGCAAGCAGGTTGGCGAGAGACGACTTGCCGGCGTTGATCTCACCCATAACTGCAAGGCGCAGAGGCCGATCGAGGCGCAGCTCGGTGCGCCACAAGGCGCGTATGGCAGGGTCGAGCCTCAATTCGGGCGATGCTGCCCGCTCGAGCCGGACACGCGCCTGCCTCAGATGCTGGACGACCCTGGAGGTCGGCTCGTGCAGCTCCAGGGCGCCATCGCCGCCTCCGGCGAACGGACCGGCATCCCTGCCCCTTACGCTGGCGGCCGGGAACTCCGGCGTCGCCTTTCGACCTACGATGCTCAACGCACCCGACTCCCACACCCAGGTTGGCATCAAGCAGGGAAGCCTATGGAAAGCGAGGTCCTTGTCAACAGTATGAAAGTCGATGCCCGCTCGATGCGACATGCAACCGTCGAGCGGAGCAGGCTGCCCGCCGGGGCGCGCGGGCTGATCTGCGCTCGGCTCCAGAGTGCCGTTTGCCGTGGCCTGGATGGCCGTACGCTGCGATCGTCGCGCTTCGGGTACCCGAGCCCACGCACCTCCCGCGAGACAGCCAGCCGTTCCCTGTGACCCCTGGCCGACGACCCCCGAGGGTGCCGGGCCACGGCGGCGGCTTTGCGTTGCCGGCTCAACGCTTTCCGAGCTTGCCGCAGGAACCCGACGCTTGCCCATGAGGACAAATCTCACAGCCTCTCGGCAGTCGCCCGGATTGCACAGGCAATTGAAGTTGGCCGAACGTCGGGCATCGCTCGTGGAAACGGAGAAAGTCCCATGACGAAACTGCTACTCGCCGCAATGATCGCCGCGTTCGGCGCGGCCGTCCTCCTCCCTGCCGCCAACGGCGCCGGCAGCGCGTATGCACAGACCAAGTCGAAATCGAAGGAGGACACGAAGAAGAAAAAGAAGCCGACGGGCAAGATGCCCGGCAAGATGTGAGCTGGCCCGGCCTCGAGGCCGAGGCTCGGGATCGGGAGCACAGGTCCCCTGTGCTCCCTATTGCTGTGGGGGCCAGGTTGTGAAGGGGGAGGACCTCTCGCCGGGGCTTGATTGGGATTTATTGCTGCAGCGATCGTGATTGCTAGGGCGCTCTATCGCGCCGCACGGCAAGCGGCGACGACGACGCGATCGGCCAGCCGATTTTCGGATTCGGCGTCCGCGGTCGTCCATTTGCACTCGCAAATCGAGGCCCTGCTCAGCGCCCCGGAAGCCGACCGCATCGATCCGGGGAGCACCCGCCTGCCCCCGAGCCACGTGGTGCGCACAGCACGGCTGGAGCGCGCATCGGCCTTGCGCCAACTCGCGGTCGCAATTGCATGGCATGATCCATGTGTCTTAATTTACGGGCGACAGTCCCGCCGTCCCGAACCCAACGTCATCAGGACCGGGGCCCTCGCAGGAGCGGATGATGCAGTTTGTGTGCGATGCCCCGCCGAAGACATGGTTTCGCATCGAGACCGAGGGGGAAGCCGCCCTCGAGTCGCGGGCCATGAACCACGCCGTGGAGAAGTACTTCAAGCAGACCCACGAGCAGGCCACCCGGAGCTATGTGCCGCCGCGCTCAGCCCCCTACATCGAGCAGAACATCGGCCTGAAGGCGCACGTCCAGCGCGTGATGCCGCTGTTCCTGACGCTGCGCGATGCCGAGGGCAACGCGCTGGTCACCGCCATGCTGCCGCCGATGGGCAAGGACGAACGGTCGTTCAAGCCGATCATCGTGGGCGTCGACAACACCGATCCCTACCCCGAGCACGGCGAAGCCATCCGCATTCTCGGCCGGCACTACGGCCTCACCCTGGACCCGGCCCGCTGCTACCCCTACCGGCGCGGCTGAGCAACAGGTGTCAGACCCGGAGGCCTGCCCCGGCGCAGGCCTGGCGGAGGCCGGGGTCTGACACCGTCTCGTGGAGTTCTGGCTGAATGAGGGAATTTCTCGAGGCGGTGCGGCGGGCACTCGGCAGCCCGGCCTTCAAGTTCTTCCTCACCGTGTTTCTCATCCTGCTGCTCACCATACCGCTGCTGCTCGTCTACGCCCTGATCTGGGAGCGCGAGACGAGGGCGCAGGCCGTGCGCGGCGAGATCGGCCGGCTCTGGGGACCCGAGCAGAAGATCCTCGGGCCGTTTCTGGTGGTGCCCTACACGGTGCGCCTCGAGACCGTGCAGGGCGACAAGCGCGTCGAGCAGATCCAGGAGCGGAGGGCGGTGTTCACGCCCGAGATGCTCGACGTCGCCGGCCGCGCCGAGGCCAAGACGCTCCGCCGCTCCATCTTCGAGGTGCCCGTCTATGCGGGCCGCCTCGCGTTGTCGGGGCGCTTTGCGGCGCCGCGCATCGCCGACGTTGCGGTCGAGGTGGTGAGCGTGCGCTGGCGCGACGCGGCCTTCGTGCTCGGCGTGTCGGGCGTGTCCGGGCTCAAGGAGTCCGCGGTCCTGAAGATCGCGGGCGGGGCCGAGATTCCCTTTGCGCCGAGCCTCGGCATTCCCGAGACCACGCTTACCGGCATCCACGCCAAGCTGGCTGGCGCCGCCGGACCCGTAGCGGCCGACCCCGACCAGCCGCCGCAGGCCTTCGCCTTCACCGTCGACCTCGTCTTCAACGGCTCGGTCGCGCTGCATATCGCCCCTGTTGCCCGCGAGACGCGCGTGTCCCTCGTCTCCGACTGGCCGCACCCGAGCTTCGTCGGCGCCTTCCTGCCCGACGAGCGCAAAGTGACGGCGTCGGGCTTCACCGCCGCGTGGAAGGTGCCGCATCTCGCCCGCAGCGTGCCGGAGGCCTGGGCCCTGCACCAGACGGGGCTGCAGCGGCTGCAGCCCTATGCCTTCGGGGTCAGGATGATCTCCCCGGTCGACTTCTACAGCCTCGCGACGCGCGCGCTGAAGTACGGCATCCAGTTCCTGGCGCTGGCCTTCATGGCGGTGTTCTGCCTGGAGCTGACGTCGCGGCAGCGCGTGCATCCGGTGCAGTACCTCTTCACCGGCCTCGCCATGGTGTTCTTCTATGTGCTGCTGCTGTCGCTGGCGGAGCACCTGGGCTTCCCCGTGGCCTATCTCGCCGCTTCGGTCGCCACCGGCCTGATGCTCGCCGTCTACGTCGGCGCGGCGTTCCGCAGCGTGCTCAAGGGGCTCGTGATGCTCCTCGTCTTCGCCGGCACCTACGGGATCCTCTACCTCATCCTGCAGCTCGAGGACTACGCGCTGCTGGCGGGGGCGATCCTGGGCTTCGTGGCGCTCACCGTCGTCATGTTCGTGACCCTGCGGGTCGACTGGTCCGGCGGCAGCGCCAGCGCGAAGCCGGTACCGCAGGGGGCGTGAGCCCGTCCACGCGGGCGGCAATGCTCCAGCTGGAGCGGGGTGGGCGGGCCTTGAATTTCGCAGGCCTGCCCTGAGCAAACGGGCGTTGCCGGGTCGCCCCTGTTGCCTAGTGTGCCGTCCTTGAACACGTCGGACGGGTCACACCTTTCTCCTCCGCAGCTCGCAGTTCCAGCTCCCGCGTCCGTGCGAGGTGTGTGACCCCGCATCCGAGCCCTGGCTGCATTCACCCCGCATCCGACTTCGCCTCATAGGACAAGCACGCACGCGGCAATGGACACCGAGGCAGAGCCACAACGCGCGTTCCTCGTTACGCTCGTCGCCCTCACGTTCCTCATGAACCTGATCGCGCGCGGCGTGCCCGAGACGTTCGCCGTCTTCCTGCTTCCGGTGCAGAGCGGGCTCGATGTCTCGCGCTCCGAGATCACCCTCACCTACTCCTGCTACATGCTGGCCTACGGCCTGTCGGCGCCATTCGCCGGCCAGCTCATCGACCGGCTCGGCGCGCGCATCACCTACGGCTTCGGCCTCGCGAGCCTCGGGCTCGGCTACCTGATCGCGGGCTCCGCCACCGGGCTGTGGCAGTACATGCTGGGCGTCGGGCTGCTGAGCGGTCTCGGCGCGGCTTCGCTCGGCATGATCGTCGCCTCGGGGCTGCTGACCCGCTGGTTCACCTCCAACATCGGCTCGATCATGTCGCTGCCCTACGCCGCGTTGGGCGCCGGCATGCTGATCCTGCCGCCGCTCACCCAGGTGCTGCTCACAGTCTACGGCTGGCGGGCGGCCCACTACATCCTGGGGGCCGGCGTGCTCGCGGTGCTTCCGCTCACCATGCTGCTGCCGCTCGAGCGCATGACGGCGGGCTCGCTCGGCTGGCGCGAGCTGCGGAGCCGGGCGGCGGCCGGCGCCGCAGAGGGCTGGACCGTGTCGGCCGCGGTGCGCACCAGCGGCTTCTGGGGGCTGTTCTCGGTCTATCTGTTCACCTCCGTTGCCGCCTACGCGGTGCTGCCCCATTCGGTGGCGTTCCTGGTGGAGCGCGGGTTCGACCCGCTGGTGGCCGCAAGCGCCTTCGGCATGACCGGCATGCTGTCGGTCGTCGGCCTGCTGTCGATCGGCTGGCTGTCGGACCGGATCGGCCGGCGCCGGGCCGCGACCCTCTCCTACCTTTCGACCATCGTCGGCATCCTGGCCCTGATGTCGGTCTCGGCCTGGCCGTCGCTGCTGCTCGTCTACGCCTTCGTCTGGTTCTTCGGCCTCATGCAGGGTGCGCGCGGGCCGATCATCGTTGCCCTGACCGCGGCGCTGTTTCGGGGTGGCGGCGTCGGCGCCATCTACGGCACCCTGTCCGTAGGGATGGGCGGCGGGGCCGCCATCGGCTCGTGGGCCTCGGGCCTGCTCTATCAGGCGACCGGCGGCTACGTCGCCTCGTTCTGCCTCAGCGCCGCCGCCGCCTTCGCCGGGATGCTGTCGTTCTGGGTGTTCCGGAGCCTGCGCGAGGAGAGGCCGGCGGAGAGGTAGAGATAAAGGTAGAGATGGAGAGGGGCGGAGAGGACGAAAACGGCAGCGACCCACTTGGCCGTCACGCAGCCGGTGCGCGTGGAACGGTTCCGCCCATATCAACCCGGGAAGCGCCCTATCCCCGCTGGCTGACCGCGCCGCGGTCGATGTCGAACACCCGGTCGAGCAGCCCGTGCGCGTGCACCAGGCTCGACTCCGACAGCACCACGGTGAGGCCCGACCGGCGCAGAGCGGCGATCGCCTCGGCCAGGCGGCGCGCCAGGACGGGCGCTACGCCCTCGAAGGGCTCGTCGAGGAGCAGGAGGCGGTGGCCCGCCATCATGGCGCGCGCGAAGGCGACGAGCTTCTGCTGGCCGCCGGAGAGCTGCAGCGCCCTGCGGTCGCGGAATACCTCGACCTCCGGGACCACCTTGTAGATGGCGGCGAGGCGCTCCTCGGCGTCGGCGATGCCCGACGACCAGGCGGGCAGGACCACGTTCTCCTCCGCGGAGAGCCCGGGGACCAGGCGGCGGTCCTCGGGCATGTAGCCGATGCCGAGCTTGACGCGGCCGTGCACGGGGAGCCGGGCGAGCGACGTGCCGTCGAAGCGGATGACGCCGTCGCGGTGCGGCAGGAGGCCCATGATGGTGCGCAACAGGGTGGTCTTGCCGGCGCCGTTGCGACCGATCAGGCCGACGAACTCGCCGGCACCCACCGCCATCGTCACGTCGCGCAGGATGCCTCCCGCCCCGATGGAGACCGAGACGCCCTCAAGCCTGAGCATGGCGGGCCTCGTCGCCGATCACATAGCGGCGCACGTCGGGCGCGCGCAGCACGTCTGCGGGCCGCCCGTCGGCGATCACGCGGCCGTCGTAGAAGGCCACCACGCGGTCGGCGTAGCGGGCCACGATGTCCATGTCGTGCTCGACGAACAGCACCACCACCCCGGCCTGCCGCGCGGCGCCCAGCACCAGGTCCATGATGCCGAACTTCTCGTCCGCCGCAACGCCGCTGGTGGGCTCGTCGAGCAGCAGGAGCTTGGGGCCGGTGACGAGCGCCATGGCGACATCGAGGAGCTTGCGGATGCCCTCCGGCAGCAGCGCCGCGGCCTGCCCGGCATACGTGTCGAGCCCGAAGCGGACGAGCATGGCCTCCGCCTGCCCCGCCGCGCCGGCGATGCCCTCGGCAACGAGCAGGTTCTCGCGCACGGAGAGCGAGGAGAACAGCTGCGGGATCTGGAACGAGCGCGAGATGCCGAGCCGGGTGATGGCGCGCGGCGCTAGGCCGACGAGCGGCCGCCCATGGAAGGTGATGCGGCCGGCATCGGGCCTGATGTAGCCCGTGACCATGTTGAGGAAGGTGGTCTTGCCGGCCCCGTTGGCGCCGATCAGGCTGACGACCGCGTCGCTCTCGAAGGCGAGGGTGATGTCGGACGCGGCGGCCACCGCACCGAACTTCTTGTGCAGGCCCTCGGCAACCAGGATGGCGCTCACGTTGGGCTCCGGCGCCGCCGCCCGAGCGACCACAGCCCGGCGGGGAGGAACATGATGATGGCGAGCATGGCGAGCCCGAGCGACATCTGCCACACGCTGGGGGCGTACTGGCTGGCGACCGTGCGCAGGCCCTCGAACACCGCCGCGGAGAGGAAGGGTGCGATGACACTGCCGGTGCCCCCGAGCACGGCGATGAACACGAACTCGCCCGATATGGTCCAGTTGGTGGTGGAATCCGGATCGACGTGCCCAACCGCGAGCGCGGCCAGGGCGCCACCCAAGCCGCCGAGCGCCCCGGCGATGACATAGTTCGCATAGACCACTCGGGTGACCGAGGCACCGAGGTAGTCGACGCGCAGCTCGTTGTCGCGAATCGCGGCCGAGACGCGGCCCCAGTGGGAGGCCAGCAGACGACGGAGGAGCCAGGCCGCCGCCACGACCACGACGACGCCGGCGGCCAGCGCGAAGCGCCGCTCGGTACCCTCCGCGAACGCCATCCCGGCGAAGGTCTTGGCGTGCAGCTTGAAGCCATCCGTGCTGCCGAGCGCGGAGCTCTTAACCAGCAGGCCGTAGAGGATCATGGAGAAGGCCAGCGACAACATGGCGAAGAAGATGTCGCGGTACCGCGCCAGCAGCACGCCGAGCATGCTGGCGATCAGCCCGGCGCCGATGGCGCCCGCAAGCAGCATCAAGGCGGCATCCTGCAGCCCGCCCCAACGCCCCAGCAGGGCGGCGGCATAGGCGCCGAGGCCGTAATAGAGGCCCTGGCCGAACGAGACGAGCCCGGTGCGCATCAGGAGCACGAGCCCCAGCACCACCATGCCCTTCGCGAGCGCCAGCGTGAGCAGTGAGACCAGCCATTGGGGGCCGGCCCAGGCAATCGCGAGCGCACCCAGCGTCAGCGCCGCCACCGCGGCCACGGCCAGCGCGCGCCTCATATCTTGCGCGCCTCCGGCGCCGCGAACAGGCCCCTGGGGCGCACGATCAGGACCAGCGCCATGACGGCGTAGATGGAGAAGAGCTCCACCTCGGGCCAATACCGGACGGTCGCGCAGCGTACCAACCCGACCAACAGGGCGCCCAGCGCGGCGCCGCCGAGGCTGCCGAGCCCGCCGATCACGACAACCGCAAAGGAAAGGACGATCGCTTCGACGCCGATGCCGGTGCTCACGGCCCTGGTCGGAGCGATGAGGGCGCCGCCGAGCGCAGCCAGCATCACGCCGAGCGTGAAGGTGACGAGATAGACACGAGTCACATCGATGCCCATGGCCGCGCTGATCTCGCGGTCGTGGATGACGGCAAGCAGCAGCTTGCCCTGGCGCGTGCGATAGAGGCTCCACGTCAGCGCCAGCCCCGTGATGACCGCCACCGCAATCAGCAGCAGGTCGTAGTACAGGTAGGAAAGGCCTGCGAGCTCGAAGGTGCCGGGCAGGGTGTAGGGCTCGGTCACCGTCAGGGAGTTGACGCCCCAGACGAGCTTGATCACGTCCTCCAGGATCAGGAACACGGCGTAGGTGACGAGCAGCAGCACCACCTCGTCCCTCCCGTACATCCACTTGAGAAGGCCGCGCTCCAGGAGCGGGCCCATGACGAGCCCCACCAGCAGCGCCGCCAGCAGCAGCATGGCGTAGCTGCCGACGACGGCGAGGCCCGCCGCCAGCCAGGCCCCCGCCAGCGACGCCGCCGCATAGGCGCCCAGCGCATAGAGGCTGCCGTGCGCGATGTTGAGGATGCGCATCACGCCGTAGATCAGCGTGAGCCCCGCGGCCATCAGGAACAGCCACGAGGCATAAACGATGCCGTCGAAGGCGACCGGAAGGAGCGAGATCATCGACCCGTCATCCCGGCCGTAGCGGCGCGCGCCGAAGGCGAGCACGCTCCGAGCCGGGACCTCGTGAGGTCTCGACTTGCTCCACGAGGTCCCGGATGGCCTCGCCTCTGCGGGGCTCGACTTCCGGGATGACCGGCGGTTTCATCGGGTCACTGCGTCTTGAATCCCGACTTGATCCATGCCTCGGCCTTGACGCCTTCCGGTGGCAGTACCTTCGCCGCCGGATAGCGCACGATGTCGACGATCTGAAGCTTGCCGTCGACGGTCTTGGCAGTGCCGATCGCCGTGTCCATCACGGACTGATGGCCCTTGCCCAGCGCCATCTTCACCACGCCGCCCGGCCCCTCGTAGGTGAGGCTCTCGAACGCGGCGATGATCTGATCCTGGGTGGGGTTGGCGGCGCCTGCTTTCTGCGCCTTCTCATAGGCCGACTTCACGCCCAGGATCGCCTGCGTCATGCGGTACGCGGGGTAGCTCGGCGTCACCGAGTAGCGCTCCTCGTAGCTCGTCTTGAACCAGCGGCTGAGCTCCGTGTCGGGAGCGAACGGGCCGAACGGCCCGCGCCCGCCGAGGATGGTGCCGTCGGGGATCTTGGTGCCGAGCCGCGGGATCGCCGATTCACCCGCGGACAGCACGATCTTGTGCTTCTGGAACAGCCCGCGCGGGGCGCCCTGCAGCACCAGACCCTCGAGGTCGCCGCCCCAGAAGCTCGAATGGATGACATCGGCTCCGCTCGCCAGCAGCGTGGTGATCTCGGCGCCGAACTGCCCGGCCATCAGCTTGGGCATCTGCGAGGTCTTGACCTCGACGCCCGGCTTCAGCGCCTTCATGGCCGCCTCGAAGTCGACCCAGGAGTCCTGGCCCCAGGCGTAGTTCTGGTTGATGCCGGCGATCGACTTCACGTTGGGGTGGCGCTCCAGCAGATAGAGCGCGATCGACACGTTGTCCAAGGTGGCATGCGGGCCGGTGCGGAACACGTGCTTGTAGCTCGCGTCCTCGAAGATGCGCGGCGTGCCGCAGTCGAACATCACGGTGAGCTTCTTCAGCTCCTCGGCCACCGGCGCGATGGCGAGGCAGTCGCCGCTCGAGATGTAGCCGATCACGAGGTCGACGCGCGGCGCCAGGTTGCGGAACTCGGTGACCTGCTTCTGCGGGCCGCCGGCCTCGTCGATGATGACGAGCTCGACCGCCCTGCCGCCGATGCCCTTGCCGGCGTAGGGCGCCGGGAACTTGCCGGCGTTGAGCACCTCGGCGGTCAGCTCCGCCGCATTGCGCGCCGGCACGCCGAACGGGCCCGCGGCGGGACCCGACACGAAGGTCACCACGCCGACGCGCAGGGGCTGCTGCTGGGCGGCGAGCGGCCCCGCAATGGCGGCGGCGAGCACCAGCAGCGCGACGGGCAGCAAGAGGCTTCGAAGACTTCTCGTCATTTGCGCTTCCTCCTCTAGGGTGTCGGACCCCCCGGGCCTGACACCGGCTGGCCCGTCTCTGTTTGGCAGGCTTGGAGCAAAAGTCACATGCGACGGTTGCCAGCGTCAATCGCGGCCGTCGCCGCCGAAGGAATGGGGAGTGGGGAGTGGGCAACTGCTCGTCGCCACTTCTCCACTTCCTATCCCTAGTCCCTGCTCCCTACTCCCCCGGTGTCAGACCCGGAGGGTCTGACACCGTCATGCCGGAAGGCGGCATAGCGCATGCCGAAATAGGAGAACACCATGGCGACTGCAGAGGAGATGACCATGGCAAGGAGCGGCTCGAACGCCGGCCAGAGCACCAGGATCACGGCGTAGATGCCGTAGTTGATGCAGACCAGCACCGTCGACTGCAGCCCGGCGAAGCGCAGGAACTCCGCCAGCGTCGGAGGCGTCGTCATCCGGAATGTGAAGGTGCGGTGCGAAAGCCATCCCGCCACGATGGCGCAGGCGACGGAGACCATGCGCGCCAGCAGCGGATGGATGCCGAGCGCCGCTGTCAGGAGCTTGAGAACCGACGCATCGACGAGGAACGAGAGGCCGCCGGAAAGCACGAAGCCGAGCCAGTGCCGGATGGGGTTCTGATGGCCCGGAGCAGAGCCGCTCCATCTGCCGCTCATGCCTGGCCACCCGGCTGCGACCAGTCAACGGGCGGGCCGTCGAGGGCACGTGCGGGCCGCCAGATCCGGTCGGGGAGGGACGCGTCGCGCATCAGCGTCTCATACTCCATGCGCCGCCGCTCCACCACGGGGTCGACGGCGGCCAGCTCGGCGTCGGGGTGGCCTGGATGGCACATCACGATGTGGCGCGGTCCCACATCGAGGAGCGCCTTCTCCAGCTCCAGGGCATAGGGCTCCTTCACATCGAAGTTGGAGAAGCCCGAGAAGCCCTGGTTGGTCGCCAGCCCGTGACGTTGCGCCGCGGCACTGAAGCCCAGCGCCAGGGTGGCGACGATGGTTGCCTTGGTGCGGGCGATGCCGCGCGCGGCGATTGCGTTCCACCGGTCGGATGGGTCGCGCAGCAGCGGCTTCGTCCCGAGGTAGCGGCGCGCGACCGCCTCGAGCAGGGGCCGGCGGATCGACGGCAGCACGTGGATGTGCTCGTGCCCGTCGATGTGGTCGGGCGGAAAGCCGACGCGCTCCTCGAAGGCATCGAGCTGGCGCCCGATCTCGGCCTCGATCTCCGCCGCACCGAGGCGCAGCATGGCGCGCGCGAGGAGCTCGTTGCGCCGGGGAAAAGTGCCACCGGGTGCCAGCTTCGGCATCGCGCCCAGGGGGCTGCCGAGCGTGAGGTTGAGGTGCAGCCCGATGGCGATGCGCCCGCGGTGCACCACGAGCCGCGGCGCCATCGCCGGCCAGTGCGGCGTCGTGACCAGCGCGCTCGTCGCCGATATGCGCCTGGCCGCCGCCAGCTCGCCCACGGCGCGGGAGACGCCCTCGGTCAGGGCATAGTCATCGGCGCACAGGATGATCATGCCCCTCCCCACTTGCGCCAACCGGATTCCCCTCCTCTCCGGCCCCTGCGGGGCCGGAGAGGAGGGGACGCTGTGGCCGCCGTCTCCTCCAAAATCCCCGGCCATCAATCGCTCTAAGACCGCTCGCGCCGCTCACCCGCCTCAGCGGTGCCGTCGGCTGCCGCCGGTGGAGGCTCGATGCCCACCTCGTCGGCCACCAGGAACAGGGGCCGGCCCTTCACCTCCTCATACACGCGCCCGAGATACTCGCCCATCACGCCGAGCGAGATGAGCTGCACCCCGGCGAAGAACATCACCGAGATGATGAGCGAGGGGAAGCCCGGCACGTCCACGCCGTAGACCAGCGTCTTCAGCAGGATCACAATCGCGTAGCAGAAGGCGAACAGCGAGATCAGGAGCCCCAGGTAGGACCACACCCTGAGGGGAATGGTGGAGAACGAGGCGAGCCCGTCGAGGGCGAAGTGCAACAGTTGCCGCAGCCGCCAGCGCGACCCGCCTCCGCCCACTCTCGGCGGCACCGTGAACGGCACGCCGACCGAGCGGAAGCCCAGCCAGGCGTAGAGCCCCTTGTTGAACCGCACGCGCTCGCGCATGCGGTTCATGGCGTCGACGGCCTTGCGGTCCAGCAGGCGGAAGTCGCCGGCGCCCTCGGGCAGCGTGGTGCCGCTGAGCTTCTCGAACGCGGCATAGAAAAGGCGCGCCGAAAGGCGGTGCAGGAGCCCGTCGGCTTTGCGATCGATGCGCTGGCCGTAGACGATTGCGCTGCCCTGGCGCCAGTGGCGCACGAGCTCCCGGATCACCTCCGGAGGATGCTGCAGGTCGGCGTCCATCAGGACGGCGGCGTCGCCCGTGGCGTACCTGAGCCCGGCCGCGGCGGCGATCTCCTTGCCGAAGTTGCGGCTGAGCGAGACCGCCTTGAACCGGGGGTCCCTGGCATGGAGGGCCCTCAGCAGACCCAGGGTGCCATCGGTGGAGCCGTCGTCGATGAAGACGACCTCCCAGTCGAGGTCGAGGCTGCCGAGCACGGGCTCCAGGCGCTCGACGAGCGCGGGGATCGAGCGCTCCTCGTTGAGGACGGGCACGATCACCGACAGCTTGGACCGGCGCGGCGGGTCGTCCGCGGTCCTTGCCGGTGCAGCAATCTCAGGCGCCGCAATCGTCACTCGAGCCTCCAGTGGGCCGTCTTGTGTTGCCGCTGTGCCATGTCGTCGCATCGCGTCTCCCCCGCTCCCCACGCCGAGGCGGGTGGGGTGCGGGAAGCGAGCTACCGCGCTTCGATGACGCCGGAGTCGATCAGGCGGCGGTGGAAGCGCAGGATCTCCCCGCGCCGGGCGCAGGTATAATAGCGCCCCTGGCACAATGTCATGAGCCGCAAGCGCTCGCGATGTGAATCGGAAAGCGGCAGGCCGGCAAGGTTCAGCATCACGCTCCCGAGATAGGACACATCGAGCGTCTCGAAGGGCGGCAGCGGCGGCAGGCGGTAGTTTATGCCCTGCGCCGCATAGTACGTGATGAAGCCGATGGACTCGGGATGGAGGACCGAGATCCTCCGCCTCCGTCTCGCTCTTGTAGCCCAGCAGCGTGCGCGTCGCCATCGGGTGGTGATCGCCGTAGTGCACGATCAGGAAGCGCTCGCCCGGGAAGCGCCGCTGCAGCTCGCCGACGAGGTAGTCGTAGTCGAGCTTTGCCAGCGATACGCGGCGCAGGTACTCGTGCATCTCCGGATCGGTGCCGGGTCCGCCCCCGGGGACAATCATATGCGGCTCGAAGGCGAAGTCGTAGGGCCAGTGCGCCGACATGGTCTGTATGAAGGTGAAGAGCGGCTGCCTCGACGCCTTGAAGTGGCGCTCCATCTCGGCCATGGCGTTCTCAAAATAGAAGCGGTCGCGCTCCTGCGGGCTCTTGGCCGCCTGCGCCACGAGGTCGAACACCTCGCGCATCCCGATCGACTTGTAGAACGGCTCGTTCGAAACGAAGTTCTTGAGCATAGGGTAGAACACCACGTTGCGGTAGCCGCAGCGCTCCAGCACCTGCGGCAGCGTGTCCTTCAGCTTGTTCTGCATGAACGTCTGCACGAACTGGCGCATGCCCCCGAACGAGTGGGTCGACACGCCGGCAAGCAGCGAGAACTCGGTGAGCCACGACGCACCGCCGTAGGTCTCGACCCTGAGCTGGCGCAGGGTCTTGTCGGCCGAGCGGAAGAAGGGGTCCACGGCGCTGTCGTATCTGAGGCCGCGGAACAGCGATGGCTGCACCACCAATTCCTGATGGATCAGCACGATGTGCGGCGGCCTCGCTGCCGTGTGGCAGCGCTTCGGGATCGCGAGCACTGGTACACCCGCGACCTCCGGGTCCGCTTCCATCAGTGCGCCGCGCCAGAAGGCCGCCAGGGTCTCGCCCCAGGACGCGTAGAACGAGGACACGAACAGGTTCGGCATGTAGAACTGCATGTGGCGCCGCTCGCTCTTGCTCCCCGCCCCGCACCAGGCCACCAGCACCGCGACCGCGAGCGCCACGGCCGACCAGCGCCGCGGCACGCGCGTCCCGTCGAGGCGGAAGGCCCGCCGCGCGGCAAGGGCTACCGCGAGCAGCCCGGCGAGAGCCGCCAGGACATAGCGCCTCTGGTCGCTCCACAGGTAGCTGAGCGTCGACCAGGAGCTCAGGTAGAAGTAGAGGTCATAGGCATGGATGACCATGTTCATGACGGCGAGCTTCACCGCAGCGGCCGCCACCAGCAGGATGACGAGGCATGCAACGAGCATGGCCGCAAACATGACGCGTCGGCCGAGGAGCGTCAGGAACGCCACCAGCGCGGCCGTCACGCCCAGCGTGAAAACGACGTTGGCGAGCTCGCCCTCGTCCTGCCAGAACGAGCCGGCCATGCCCACCGACACCAAGCCGGCGCCGAGCCACGCCGTTCGAGGCGCAAAGACCCCGCCACCCAGCGCATACGCGTCGACCGAGCGCGGCTGCGCCCCTTTTGCCGGGACGCCCGGCAAACCAATGGAGTGTTCGGTCATCGCGATGGCAGTTCGATCGTCACCTAACCGTCATAGACGACCATACGCCGGATGAACCGGCAATGAAGGGCCAATGAACGGCACGTCTCGCCGCGCCCGTTTCTCCGGCGGCGGCCTCCACGCTGCTCTGCACAAGGACGGCATGCCGATGCGCCGCAGCTCCGATCCGCGGTCGCCGAGGCAGCCCAAGAGCCGGCGGTAAGGGATTGATCGACTTGGAGGAATGGTGCCTGCCCAAGACGGCGTCAGATAGGCTCGCGGGCCAGGCATGGAACCGCATGCGCGCGGGGTGCGTTCATGCCGGGGCACCCGACATTCGCCCGCGTTCCTTTTTGCCGCACCCGCGGGCTCGACTGCGGACGGAAGCGGGTAGCCCTGTGGGCCGTCTACGGCAGCGAAGCCCATAATCAGCGGTAACAACTTGTGACGGGGCGTCGCTGGCCGGCCGCCTTCACAAGACCCAAATCGTCCCCACATATCCGCGCCGGCACGCCTTTGGAGAGTTCGATGAATTCGAATGCCGTGAAGTCAGTTGACCTGGAAATGGATTGGTCTGCACAGACCATTCTTCCCATCGAGTTTCGCAACAAGGAGGTGCAGGTCGAGGCACGCGCCTACCAAGGCGCCGATCCGACCTGCCAGGCCCTGGTGCTGGTGCACCGCGCCAAGGAGGCGAGCAGCGAGATTCCGGTCGTGCGCGTGCACAGCGGGTGCGTGACCGGCGACATCTTCCACTCGCTGCGCTGCGACTGCTATCCGCAGCTGCAGGCGGCGATCGAGCGGATACTGACGAGCCCGGTCGGCGTCCTGGTGTATCTGCCCTACCAGGAGGGCCGGGGCATCGGCCTCGTCAACAAGATCAGGGCCTACGCCCTGCAGGACCAGGGCTACGACACGGTGGATGCCAACGTCGCCATCGGCGCCCCGATCGAGGCGCGCGACTACGACCTCGCCGCCCACATCCTGTTCGACCTCGGCTACCCCGAGATCAAGCTCCTCACCAACAACCCGGCGAAGGTGGAGGCGCTGCGCGAGGAGGGCGTCGACGTGATCGAGCAGCTGCCGCTGATCGTGAAGCCGTCGAGCCACAATACGCGCTACCTGAAGACCAAGAAGGAGCGCATGGCGCACAAGCTCTAGGAGCCGCGCGCCCGGCCTCCTGCGAGGGGCGGCTCGATGCCGCGCCTGCGTCTCGAGGCGCACGCCGGCGAATGGGGCGATGCCGATTCGGTGCAGCGCGCCGTCGAGGAGCTGGAGCTCGACGAGGTGCAGCACGGGATCGCCGCGGCCGAGTCGAGGTCCGTGATGCGGTTCCTGGCGGACCATCGCGTCCGCCTCAACATCTGCCCGACCTCCAACGTGATGCTCGGCCGGGTCGACTCCCTGGCGGCGCACCCGATCCGCAGGCTGTACGACGCCGGGGTGAGGGTTACCATCAATACCGACGACGTCCTGATGTTCGGGCAGAGCGCTTCGGAGGAATACCTCAACCTCTATCACGCTGGCCTGTTCACTGCAGCGGAGCTGGACCAGATCCGGCACAATGGCTCGAGCGATGATCTGTGATCGGGCGGGACAGGCGGGTGGCGGCGGCCGATCGCGGCGATGGCGCTGCGGTGCCGCAATCGTCGCCATCGTCGCCTCGGCGGCTGCGCCGCTCGCCATCCTTCCCGCGGCAGCGCAGCCCTGCGACGGCCTCAGAGCCGAGCTCGGCACGGGCGGGGCGCGCTGCATCGCCCCAGGCTCCGGCGAGCGCTTCAGGGACTGCCCGCAGTGCCCGGAGATGGTCGTGGTCCCCGCAGGGAGCTTCACGATGGGGTCGCCGCCCGGCGAGCCGGGGCGGGCCGCCGCGCGCGAGGATCGGGTGCGCGTGTCGATCGCCAAGCCGTTCGCTGTCGGGGCGTTTGCGGTGACGCGCGGCGAGTACGCAGCCTTCGTCGCCGCCACCGGCCACACGCCGGACGGCGGCTGCTACATCTGGACCGGCACAACGTGGGAGGAGCATGCCGACCGCTCCTGGCGGTCCGTGAACTTCCCGCAGGACGACCGCCACCCGGCGCTGTGCATCAATCTCGCCGACGCCCGGGCCTACGTCGCCTGGCTGTCGCAGAGGACCGGCAAGGCCTACCGCCTGCTCTCCGAGGCCGAGCGCGAGTATGTGGCGCGGGCCGGGACGGCGACGCCGTTCTGGTGGGGCTCCTCGATCTCCACGGATGAGGCCAACTACGACGGCAGGACCGCTTACGCCCACAGCGGCAAGGGCGAATGGCGGCAGCGGACGGTTCCGGTCGACAGCTTCCGCCCCAACCCGTGGGGGCTCTACGGCGTGCACGGCAACGTCTGGGACTGGACGGAGGACTGCTGGAACGAAGCCAACGCCGGCAATCCGGGCGACGGATCGCCGCAGCGCACGGGAGACTGCACTTGGCGCGTGGTGCGCGGCGGCGCGTGGAACTACCCCCCGCGCGATCTGCGCGCCGCGCACCGTTATTGGAACCTGCCCGACAACCGCAGCACGGTGCAGGGCCTGCGCGTCGCCAGGACGCTCCTCCGGACGCCGGCGGCGCCGGCCCTCCGGTAAGCGCGGGCCCAGGGCGGCGAGCCATGACCACAGGGTTGGAATCTGGCTGGAATCTGTGGCAGCGCATGGACATGCCGTGTACCATTGCGCGTCCGGTGTCGCGTTTCCGAGGGGGCTATGCCGACGACCTGGTACATTGCGAGGGACGGCAAGCAGCATGGCCCCGTCACCGATGTCGAGTTCCGTAAGCTGATCGAGCTCGGTCACCTGAAGGCCACCGATTACGTCTGGCATGAGGGCGCAGCCGACTGGATGCCCTCCACGCAGGTCCTGGACCTCGGGCCCGCCGTCGCGAAGCCCGAGCCGAAGCCGGCCCCCGCGGCGAACGCAAGCCATAGGAGTCGCGAGCTGCAGCCGGTCGCGGAGACGGCGCTGCCGCGTGCACAGCGCCGCGTCGTGATCGCGGCGTTCGGCGTGGTGGTGGTTACCGTGATCGGTGCGCTGGCCATGCTCGCCGCCGACAAGATTTTCGGCCGGAGCCTCTTCGGCCCGAGTGTCGACCGGGCAACCGTTGCCCAGCAGCTGCGCGTGAACGCCGCCGCATCTCGATGACGAGGGGATGATCCGCTACGTCGCCCTCATCGCCGACCAGATGGAATCCTTCGCGCAGAGGAACCCCGGGCTCTGCGTGCGCTGGTTGCAAGGCCAGTCCGACATCGGCGACGTGCGCGCCTATCTGCCCGAGGCACTGCAGGCGCAAGAGATGCAGCTCCTCGAGGAGGCCCTGCTGGCCGACAAGACCGAGTCGAGACGCCGGTACACGAAGGCCGAGCAGACGCAGATCATGCAGAGCATTCTGACCAGGCTGGCAAAGCGGCACGGCAACCTGGTCAATCTGATCAACCCGGAGACGCCCACCGATGGGCGCGAGGGCGATGCCTGCACGATCGGCGCCGCCCTCTTCCGTGAGATTGCCGCTCTACCCGGCCCCAACTCTGCAGCCTTGATGCGCTCGCTGCTGGATACGCAGAAATAGAGGGGTCGGACCCCTTGCCTCAGGTGAGATGGTGAGTGGTGAGATGGTGAGTATTGGTCGAGCTGGTTTCCCGACCTGAGTCTCGCTCTGTTGCGGTCTCTACCTCATGGGCTCCTAAAGATAGCGCGCAAGTACGCTGGTGTATCCGTCGTCGAGAACAGGAGCAGGACCTCCTCACGCGCCGCATCGCCAAACTCACCATCTCACCACTCGCCATCTCACCGTGTCTGACCCTCACCGTGTCTGACCCTCACCGTGGCCAGCGCGGCAGACTGGTTGCGATGCGCACGAAGGAGGACAGTGCGCCCCGCACCCCCTCGGCTGCGCTTCTGAAGTACGGCAGCGCGACGGACTCGCGCACCCAAGCCGGGTGGTCGCTCCGGTCAGACATGATCGAATCGTACATCAGGTAGGGGATCGCCACGAGGACCAGCCCGCAGACGATGCCGAAGAGCCCGCCGAACACCCGCCCCACCGACCCGACGCGGCGATTGCCGGTCCACACAACGACGCGCTCCTTGAGATTGGTCATGAACATCAGGAGAGGCGCCAGCACAATCAGGAATGCAACCGCTCCGACGACGGCCAGGGTGACGGTGCCGGACAGGAAATCGAGGTCGGCCAGCTTGCTGTAGACGACCAGGTATAGCGCCGTCAGCAGCGCCGCAAGCAACGCGCCAAGCACCGCCACCAGCCATCGCATCGGCGAGGACACCAGGAACCGACCGAAGCCGAGCCAGGCGCCGAGCAGCCCCAGGACTGCCGGAACACCGAACGCTGCAGCGTCCAGGTACATCACAAACCCCCATCGGTGAATTGCTGCGTTGCGCTCGGTCCGCACGATGTCCGCGAGCATCGTATCGAGCAAGCTGCGTCCGACAAGTCCGTCATCGACGCAAGCACCTCGAGGCCGCAAGAGCAAGAGGGTGCGCTGGCGTTGCCCCCCGGTCAGCCTGCAAGCAAAACCATACGTACACACGTGTTTCACAGTTGACACAACCGTATCGCCTTTGCTTCGATTGGGCCGCGTGACGGTCTCGCCGGTCCCCAACGGGGCTCGGCGGGTGAAAAGGGAACGCGGTGCGAGGTCTCAACACTGGCATCAGTGTCTGGTGGCATCAGTGTCTGGCCTCAAAACCGCGGCTGCCCCCGCAACTGTAAGCGGCGAGCATCGCCCCAGAAGCCACTGCCGGCGACGGCGGGAAGGTGGAGGCGATGCGCAACTCTCCGAGTGAGAGCCGCGAGCCAGGAGACCTGCCGGCACGTGTCGCCCATCGCTGCGCGGGGCGCGCAGGCGAGCGGACCACCGTAGTGGCGACGGCTCTGTGTCGTGAGTAGGGGTCGTGCCGGTGATGTCTGCAAAGGGGCCTGCGAAGCCAGCAAGTGCATGAGCCAACGGCCCGCGGCGCGCTCACTGCGCCCGCGGCCCAGGCTGTCGTTCGCTCCCCGACGGGCATCCCGTCGCCGCCTCCGCTCCTTGCGTTCGGAGAGGCGTCATGCGTTCACGTACGAGTACCCTTGCCAACCCGCGCCGCAACGTCCGTTCCCCCCTTGTGGGGGAGGGACAGGCTGGGGGGGATTATAGAGCTTCGAGGTCTGGGAGACCCCCCACCCCTAACCCCTCCCCGCAAGGGGGAGGGGAATCCGGTTGGCGCAAGCGGGAAGGGGAATCCGCTCGGCGCCGACGCCGCTCAATTTTCGCGCGCCCATCGCTTGGGCTCGGACTTCTTCTTCTTTCCTCCCCCGCCGGACTGGCGCAGACCCAGCTGCCCGGCATCTACGTCCAGGGCGCGACCCTGGAGAAGTCGCCGCGCGCCGCGCCCGGCCCCAAAGCGCCCGCCGAGCAGCCGGCCGACGTGGCGGACAAAGACGGCGACACGGCCGACGGCGTGCCCGCAGGCACCGTCGGCAACGCCATCACCGTCATCACCCGCAGGGACCTGGAGCGCCAGCAGGTGCGCCACGTGGCGGACGCTCTGCGCGGCGTGCCCGGCGTCGCGGTCAGCCGCAGCGGCGCCTACGGCAACTTCACCCAGGTGCGCATCCGCGGCGCCGAGGGCAACCACACGCTGGTGCTGATCGACGGCGTGGAGGCCAACAACACCACCGACGGCGAGTTCGACTTCTCCAACCTGGCGGCGGAGGACATCGAGCGCATCGAGGTGATCCGCGGCCCGATGAGCGCGCTCTACGGCTCCGGCGCCGTCGGCGGCGTCATCAACATCACCACCCGCCGCGGCCAGGGGCCGCTCACGCTCACCCTCAAGTCGGAGCTGGGCACGCTCGGCACCAGCGACTTCGCCGCACGGCTCGCCGCCGGCGGCCCGTGGGCGCATTTCGCGCTCGGCGCGCACTGGCGCAACACCGACGGCTTCAACATCTCGCCCTTCGGCGGCGAGGCCGACGGCGCGCAGCTTGAAGAGCTTCAACTTCATCGGGCGGCGTCAAGATCATGGAGGGCCTGGGGGTCGAGGTGCACCTGCGCCAGGTCGACAAGCGCGCCGACCGCGACGGCTTCGACATCGTCTCGCGCTCCGCTGGCGACAGCGAAGGACGACCCGTCGTCGCTGCACGACCGCGTCTTCCTTGGCGGCGTGAAGCTCACGTGGGAGACGCTGAACAAGCAGCTCACGCACCAGCTGCACCTCAAGCACCACAGCTCGTCGATCTTCGATGCCGACCTCGGCTTCGGCCCGCCCGCGTTCATCACCACCAACGACAGCGAGCGCACGACCTACGGCTACCTCGGCACCTGGCGCTTCGAGACGCCGTCGCTCTGGATGGCGAAGCACGCGCTGAGCGGCCTGATCGAGAAGGAGATCGAGACGTTCGTTCCGGGAGGCACGCTGGGCGACGGCATCAAGCGCGAGCGGGAGCGGCTCGCCACGGCCCTCGAGTGGCGAGGCGCCTTCGCCGACCAGGTGTTCATCACCGCGGGCGTGCGCCACGACGACAACAGCGTGTTCAGCGACTTCACGACCTGGCGGCTCTCCGGCGCGTGGACCCTGAAGGCGCTGGGGCTGCGCCCGCACGCGAGCCTCGGCACGGCGGTCAAGTTCCCCGAGATGTTCGAGCAGTTCGGCGTGTTCCCCATCCTGTTCGCCGCCAACCCAAATCTGCAGCCGGAGGAGTCCTTCGGCTGGGATGTCGGCATCGAATGGACGGTGAATCCCAAGACCGCCCTCGACCTCACGTATTTTCACGCCGACCTGACCAACAAGATCGCCAACTCCGGCGATGCCCCGCCGGCGCCGACGCTCGTCAACAAGCCGGGGCTGAGCACCCGCGACGGCCTCGAGCTGGCGTTGCGCACCCGCTGGACCGAGTCGCTGACCGCAACCTTCGCCTACACCTATCTTCTCGCCGAGGATTCCGACGGCGTGCGGGAGGTCAGGCGCCCGCGCCATGCCGGCCGCGTCGATCTGGCCTATGTCTTCGCGCAAGGAAAGGGCAGCGCCAATCTCGGCGTCGTCTACAACGGCACCATGACCGACAACGCCTTCGACGCCGTGTTCAACCCGGTAACCGCGCTGCTCGACGAGTACTGGCTCGTCAACGCCGCCGTCTCCTACAAGCTGCAGCGGGGCGTGGAGGTGTTCGCCCGCGTGGAGAATGTTTTCGACCAGCGCTATCAGGAGGTGTTCGGCTTCCAGTCGGCGCCGATCACGGCCTTCGCCGGGCTCAAGCTCACCTTCGGCGGACCCGACGGCGTCGTCGCAGCCGCGCAGTGAGAGCTTGGCTGACGAGAGGCAACGAGTGCCGCAAGTGCTAACAGGCCCCCCTCCCCACTTGCGCCGACCTGCAGAACCCGGAAATGAGGCGAGGGCCGGGCCGCGGCGTCCCCTTCCCCCTGGTGGGGGAGGGACAGGGTGGGCGGGAATGCAGAACCCCGAGGTTTGGGGTTCCCCCCACCCCCAACCCCTCCCCGCAAGGGGGAGGGGAGTCCTCGCGGCCACAGCGCTCGGACTGGCGCTCGCGCTCGCCGCGGTCCCCGCCCACGCGCAGACGGCGCCCAAGCCCGTCCGCATCGTCTCGCTGGAGCTGTGCACCGATCAGCTCCTGATCGAGCTGGTGGAGCGCGGGCGCATCGCCGCCGTCACGCATCTCGCCGCCGACCCCGCGAGCTCCGCCATCCCCGAGAAGGCCAGGGGCATCCCCGCCACCCGCGGCGGCGCCGAGGACGTGCTGCGCTACAATCCCGACCTGGTCCTTGCGGGGCCCTTCGGCGTCGCGCCGACCGTCGATCTCCTGCGCCGGATGCAGCGCAACGTGGTGGTGATCTTCCAGGCCACCGACCTCGACGGCGTGCGCACCGCGGTGCGAGCCGTCGCCATCGCCGTGGGCGAGGAGGCCAGGGGGGAGGCGATGGTCGCCCAATTCGACCGGCGCCTGGCGAGCCTGCCTCCGGCCAGCCCGGGGCCGGCGCCGAGCGCCGTCGTCTACGAGGTCGGCGGCGCGGTCTCGGGCCCCGGCAGCCTCGCCGACGCCGCGCTGGCGGCGGCCGGGTTGCGCAACATGGGCGATGCCTATCGCCGGACCCGCAGTGGCCGGGTCCCCCTCGAGCTGCTCATCGCCAACCCGCCCGACCTCGTCGTGATCTCGAGTGCCGCCGACACCTACCGCACCGTCGTCGCCGACAACCTGCGCCACCCGGCCTTGCGGCGCCTGCGGCAGCGCGGCGCCTCGATCGAGCTGCCGTGGCCACTGTGGCTGTGCGGCACGCCGCACATCGCCGACGCCGTCGCGCGGCTGGCCGAGGCGCGTGCCGCCATCGAGGCGCGGCGGCGATGAGAGCCGCGCCGGCGCAGGCGGAGATGGCACCGCGGCTCCTCATCGGCATCCTCTCCCTTGCCGCGCTGCTGGCCTTCGCCCTCTCGCTGGCGGTCGGCCCCTCCGGGTTCGGGCTCGGCGGCGGTGGCGGCGAGGCGGGCGCCCTGATCTTCCGCGAGATCCGCCTGCCGCGCGCGCTGCTCGGCGCCCTGGTCGGGGCGGCGCTGGGCCTGTCCGGGGCGGCGCTGCAGGGCTACCTGCGCAATCCGCTGGCAGAGCCCGGCCTCATCGGCGTCTCGGGCGGGGCGGCGCTGGGCGCGGTGCTGGCGATCCACCTCGGCCTGTCGCAGGCGCTCCCCCTGACGCTGCCGATCGGCGGGCTCACCGGCGCCGCGCTCGCGATGCTGGCGGTGGTGGCGCTCGCCGGCGTGCACGGCGGCCCGGTGACGCTGATCCTCGCCGGCCTCGCCGTGTCGGGGATTGCGACCGCCCTCATCTCGCTTGCGCTGAACCTGTCGCAGAACCCGTTCGCCTCCGTGGAGATGGTGTACTGGCTGATGGGCTCGCTCGCCGACCGCAGTCTCCTCCAGGTCTGGCTGGCGGGCCCGCTGATGCTCGCCGGCATGGCCCTGTTGCTCCTGCTCGGACGGGCGCTGGATGCCCTCACGCTGGGCGAGGATGCCGCCAGAAGCCTCGGCATCGATCTCGGCCGCACCCGCCTCGCCCTGGTGGCGGGCACCGCGCTCAGCGTCGGCGCCGCCACCGCCGTCACCGGGATCATCGGTTTCGTGGGCCTCCTGGTGCCGCACGTGCTGCGTCCGTTCACCGGGCATCGCCCGGGCCTGCTCCTGCCCGCGAGCGCGCTGGCGGGCGCCGTCTTCCTCCTCCTCGCCGACACCGCGCTGCGCCTCGCGCAGCCCTGGATCGACGTGCGCATCGGCGTCCTCACGGCTCTCCTCGGCGCACCGTTCTTCGTCTGGCTGGTGCTCGCGACCCGAAGGGAGCTGGCGCCATGAAGGTCGAGACACGCGGCCTCGCCGTCAGGCTCAGGGGCCGCGAGGTGCTGCGCGGCCTCGACCTCGTCGCGCAACCGGGCGAGCTCACCGCCGTGATCGGCCCCAACGGCGCCGGCAAGACCACGCTGCTCAAGACCATCGCCGGCCTGATCCCGCCGGCGGCCGGCACTGTCCTCCTCGATGGCCAGCCGCTCGGAGCCCTCGATCCGAAGCAGCTGGCGCGGCGCCTCGCCTATCTCCCGCAGGAGCGCACCGTGCACTGGGCCCTCACTGCGCGCGCGGTGGTGGCGCTGGGCCGCCTGCCCTATCGGCCGCTCGGCGCCGGCGAGAGCCCCGCCGATGATGCCGCCGTCGACGCCGCCCTGGCGGCGATGGACGCCACCCACCTCGCCGCCCGTCCAGTGCCGGAGCTGTCGGGCGGAGAGCGGGCCCGCGTTCTGATCGCCCGCGCGCTGGCCCAGGAGCCCGGCGTGCTGCTCGCCGACGAGCCCGCCGCCGGCCTCGACCCGGCGCATCAGCTCCGCCTCTTCCGCCATCTCGCCGCGCTGGCGGCGGCAGGCCGCACGGTGATCGTCGCGCTGCACGATCTGTCGCTCGCTGCGCGCTTCTGCCACAGCATCGCCCTCCTGCACGACGGCCGCACGCTCGCCGCCGGCGCGCCGAAGGATGTGCTCTCGCCACAGCATCTGGCCGCCGCCTACGGCATCGAGGCGCGCTATCAGTCATTCGACGGGGTGCCGGTTGTGCTGCCCATCGACGTGCTGCCATGATGCTGCCCGCTTGGTTGCCTTGATGCGGGCGGGGTCAGACCCTCGCGTCCCAGTTGGAGTTTATCAACATCCGTGGTCGCGAGGGGTCTGACCCCGCTTCATGGGGCTCGTCTCGTTTGAGCATGTTCCGGCGGCAGCAGCAGCGGCAGGTCAACCTCGCGCTCGAGGGCGGCGGGGCTCACGGCGCCTTCACCTGGGGCGTGCTCGACCGCCTGCTCGAGGAGAGCACCCTCGACATCGCCTGGATCAGCGCCACCAGCGCCGGCGCCGTCAATGCCGCGGCGCTGGCCGCCGGGCTCCTGGAGGATGGCCGCACCGGCGCGCGCGCCAAGCTGCGCGCGGTCTGGGAGGCGGTGGCCAAGGCGGGGGTGCCCGATCTCGTCCGCCTCAACCCCTGGCTCGCCAGCATCAGCCGCTCCAACACGCTGGCCCACGTCGCCACCCTGTTCTCGCCCTACGACTTCAATCCGCTCGGCTTCGACCCCCTGCGCAAGCTGCTGGAGGCGCATATCGACTTCGCCATGCTGCGCGCCGAGCCGGGACCGCAGCTCCTGATCGCCGCCACCGACGTCTCGACGGGCCGTCCCCGCATCTTCCGACGGCAGGAGGTCACGGTGCAGGCGGTCCTGGCCTCGGCCTGCCTGCCCACGCTGCACCATGCCGTCTCGATCGACGGCCAAGCCTACTGGGACGGCGGCTTCTCCGCCAACCCCGACCTGCTGACGCTGGCGCGCGAGAGCCCCGTCGGCGACACGCTGATCGTCAAGCTCAGCGCGCCCGACCGCGACGGCGTGCCGATTAGCGCGCGCGAGATCACGGGCCGCATCAACCAGATCACCTTCATGCAGCCGATGCTGCGCGACATCGAGATGATCGCGGCCGTGCGCCGCCTCAACAGCCGCTGGGCGCGCCTCTCGAGCCCCGCCGACGCCAGGCTCGCCCGCCACCGCTTCCACTTGATCGACGCCGGCCGCTTCACCAGCTCGCTGGCGCCGGAGAGCAAGGGCAAGCCCGACATCGAGCTGCTCACCTACCTCCACGCCGCCGGCCGCAGCGAGACCGAGAAGTGGCTCGCCCGCCACTGCCGCAGCATCGGCTCCAGGAGCACCGTGGACCTGGTGGAGCATTTTCTCGCGCCGCGCGAGGCCGCCGGCTCCGCTGCCGACAGGCCCGACCCGCCTCCGAAGCCGGGCTGACGTTAACCCGCGCTTAGGCACGATCCCGGCGCACGCGTGACAGCCTCACCCTGGTTTGCTACTGTTTGGCTATCCTCACCACAGTTGGGCCGAACCATCCCCCTGCCGAAAGAATGGCAGGTCGGGTTGACCCGAAGCGCGTAACCCGACACTGCCTCCAATCATGAACGGCTTCGACCGATCCAGGCGATCCAGGTGGGTCTTGCGGCTATCGGCATTTGGCCGGGAAGGCGCCGCGGCGGCTCAGAGATGGCGCGTCTCGGCCGGCTCGTTCCACCAGTTGTCGGCCCGGCCGTCCATGTATCTGACCGGCGCAGCGATCAGCTCGGCCGGATCGAGGTCGTCGAGGCAGGCGAGGTTGATCGACACGTAGTCGCCGCCGATCTGGGGCAGGTGCCCCCAGCCGAACGACGTGACGCCGCACTGCCTGCAGAGCGCCCTCGTCCCCGGCTTCTCCGTGGGAAACCCGTAGCCCAGCTCCTCCCGGCCGGCGAGCAGGCGAAACGCATCGGGCCTGACGATGGCACTCCACCAGCGCGTCTTCCAGCAGTAGGTGCAGTTGCACTTGTTCGTCCCGGCCGAGAGGTCGATGTCCGCCTCGAGGCGCACCGCGCCACAGTGGCAACTGCCCCGGTAGGTCTTCATCATCAGTGCGTTCCTTCCTGCAATTTCCCTCACCACGAGCCGCACCGGATTCCCCTCCCCTTGTAGGGAGGGCCTAGCGGTGGGGGAACCCCCGCGACCTATTTTACTGGAATTCCCCGCCTTGTCCCTCGGCCGCGCAAGCCTGCCCGAGGTCAGCCGCCGGCGGGGGCGCGCGCCCCGAGGTAAAGGCCGAGCACGAGGAACGCCATCGCCCCCACCGAGGCCACGGTGCGCACGTGGTTCCAGGCCGTCCAGCTCGCGAGGTAGCGGGCCCACAGAGCAGCACCTTCGGCGCTCGCCGGCTCGGCGGCGTCGAGCGCGTTGTTCATCGGCACGTTGACGACGACGGTCACCAGGAAGGCCCCGGCGATGTAGAGCGCGGCGCCGGCGAGCAGCCACGCGGCCCCCGGATCGCTCCAGCGCCACAGCGCAGAGAGGATCACCAGCGCGCACGCCGCGGGCGTGGCAAGGAAGATGGTCAGGAACAGCGGATTGAGGATGACGCGGTTGATCGCCTGCATGGCGGCGATGCCCTCGGCCGGCTGCAGGCGGCCCAGCGCCCCCATCACCGAGTTGGAGAAGGCAAAGAACAGCCCGGCCATCAGGCCGGCGCCGAGAATTGTCGCCAAGCGCAAGGCGAGCAGCAGGGTATCGGTCATGGCGATTCCACTATGGTGATGTGGGCACAGGCGCCTGCTACACCGGCGTCCCGCCGGTGCCGTCCCAGCTCTCACGCAGGCGGCGCAGGTGGCGTGTGCGCCAGCCCTTCCACCACCCGCGCCAGCCGGCCTCGACCGCGGGCGGAGCGCCGTAGAGCGCGCACTCGCTGCGCCGCTTGTGGTCCACGCTGCGGCACAAATCGATGAGCGCGCGCTCGCGTGGGCTGCAGGGGGCGACCGCGGCGTGCTCGGGCACGTTGCGCGGCTGGTACTTCCTGTACCTGGTCTCGTCGACGAGGCCGATGCGCCCGCGGCGGTCCTGCACGCTCCAATGGATCCTGGCGTTGAGCATGCGCTCGGTCTTGCCCGCCCCCAAGAGGGCAGCGCCCGCCGCTCCGATGGCCTCGGGAACCGGCCGCAGGTAGCTGCGCACGCCGCCGAGCAGCCCGCGGTTGGAGCGGTAGAGCGAGCATGCGGCGCAGGGCCAGAAGTGGGTCTGGATGTACTCGTTGTCGAACTCCAGGTCCGTCAGCTCGCCGACGCGCGCGATCATCCAGATGAGGGCCAGGTCCGACAGGCCGGAGCGCCGGTAGCCACCGCCGACGTTGGAGTGGGCGCCCGCGAACCAGACCTGCTCCACACCAGGGCGGTGGTTTTCCTCCTTGTCGGTAACCCACGCCGTGGCCGAGAACGAGCGGCGCCATTCGTCGATGGCCATGGCGTGCAGGCCGACCTCGATATGATCGCCGATCATGTTGTCGCGGAAGCCGCGCGTCCACGAGGTCGCCTGGCGCGCCAGCGCGCCGAAGCCGAGGCCCGAAGGGATCCCGTACCTGCCGACGGTGTCCCAGACTCCCACGCACTTGATGATCGGCTTCTTTTCTGCAGGCATCGGATAGATCAGATCGTCGATCTCGCCCCTGCGGTCCTTGCGCTGCTCCGCGCTGCCCCGGTAGTAGTTCCACACCGTCTCGAGCTGATCGAAGCTCGACTGCCGCGGGATGCCCCGGATGGCGCCGATCACGCCGGCGAGCGCGCGCGCACTGTAGGCGCCGCGCGAGAACCCGAAGATGTAGATCTCGTCGGCGATCGGATTGCCGGGCTCCTCCGGGTCCCAGTTCAGGGCAAGAAACGCTAGCCCGCGCTTGACGCTGTCGCGCAGACCCGCGCCGAACACGCCGCCGAGCAGGCGATCGATCGGCCCGCCGTTGCCGACGCCTTCGTGGTAGTAGACCAGCTGCTGCGTGACGCCGTCGGAGGAGAGCGACTTGATCGCCTGCGCGACCCTGACGACGTTGGTCACCTCCTCGGGCTTGGACAGGGCGTTCCAGGTCCCGTCGTAGCAGATCACGATGCGCTTCATTGGCAATCCCCCGACAAGAAATCGCTCTTTGTATGCGTTCTTGCGCGCGTCCAGGCAAGCGCGGCAGTAGAGAGGAGAGAAAGGCGGTGCAGCTACGCCCGGGGGCTTCCTCTTTCGGAGGCACTCCTGCTCCGTCGGCCAGCGCGCAATCGCGCCCCGCTTCCACCCCCGGCGATCCGGCCCTATGGGATCAGGACCTGCCGCACCGTCGCGCCGTCGGCCAGGCGGTCGAACCCCTCGTTGATGCCGTCCAGCCCGATGCGCTCGCTCAGCAGGCGATCCACGGGCAGCATGCCCTGGCGATAGAGCGAGATGTAGCGCGGGATGTCGCGGCCGGGCACGCAGCTGCCGATGTAGCTGCCCTTCAAGGTGCGCTCCTCGGCCACCAGGTTGGTCGCGGGCAGGGCGAAGCGGTGGTCGGGGTGCGGCAGGCTCGCCGTCACCGTGGTGCCGCCGCGCCTGGTGACCTTGTAGGCGAGCTCCAGCGCCTTCACGGAGCTCGCCATCTCGAAGGCGAACTCCACGCCGCCGCCCGAGATCGCCTTGACCTGCTCGACCGCATCCGGGCTTGCCGCATTGATGGTATGCGTGGCGCCCATCTGCTTGGCGAGCTTCAGCTTGTCGTCCAGGGTGTCGATGGCAATGACCTGGCGCGATCCTGCCGCCCGGGCCGCCAGCATCGACATCAGCCCGACGCCGCCGAGGCCGATCACCGCAACCGACGCCGCCGCAGGCAGCCTGGCCGTATTGAACACGGCGCCGGCCCCGGTGACCACGGCGCAGCCGAACAGCGCCGCCTCCTCGAAGGGCAGGTCCTGGTCGATCTTCACCAGCGAGTTGCGCGAGACCACCGCGTACTCGGCGAACCCAGAGACGCCGATGTGGTGGTTCACCGGCTGCCCGCCGAGGCTGAGGCGCCGCGCCCCCGAGATCAGGGTGCCGGCAGCGTTGGCCGGGACCGCCGGCTCGCACAAGCCGGGCCGGCCCTCCATGCAGGGCACGCAGGAGCCGCAGCTCGGCACGAACACCAGGATCACGTGGTCGCCCACGGCCAACCCCTTGACGCCGGGCCCCAGCTCGACCACCTCGCCGGCCGCCTCGTGGCCCAGCACCATGGGCATCGGCCGCGCCCGGTCGCCGTTGACGGTGGAGAGGTCGGAGTGGCACAGCCCCGCGGCCCTGATGCGCACCAGCACCTCGCCCTCGCCGGGCGCCTCCAGGTCCACCTCCTCGATGGCAAACGGCTTGGAGTCCCTGTAGGGGCGAGGCTTCATCGGCTCGCGAAGGACGGCGGCGCGCATCTTCATGGAACGGCCCTCAGAGGGGGTCAGACCCTGCAACGGAGTAGCAGACCCCCTCGCCAGCGGCGTTGTGATTCTTGCACCACGTAGAAGCGAGAGGTCTGACCCCCGCCAGCGAACCTAACCCTACAGCGCCACGCCCCGCAACGCCCGCCTCGGCACCACAGCGTCGCTCTCTCCGGGCTTGACCCTCGGGAAGCGCCGGGCCCACGATGCGGGCAACCGGCGATCTGGGGAGAAGACGCACATGGCCGACCGCCTGAAGGGCAAGCTGGCGTTCTGCACGGCGTCCAGTGCGGGCATCGGCCGTGCCACCGCCATCGCCTTCGCGCGCGAGGGTGCCAGGGTCGTCGCCAGCGACATCAACGACGCGGCCTTCGTCGACCTGAAAGCGGCGGGCATCGCCGAATGCGTCAAGCTCGACGCCCGCGACACCAAGGCGGTCGAGGCGCAGGCGCAGCGGCTCGGCGCCGTCGATGTCCTGTTCAACGCGGCGGGCTTCGTCCACCACGGCACGGTGCTCGACTGCTCGGAGGAGGACTGGGACTTCTCCTTCGACCTCAACGTCAAGACCATGCACCGCACCATCAAGGCCTTCCTGCCGGCCATGCTCGCCAAGGGCGGCGGCTCCATCGTCAACATCGCCTCAACGGTCAGCTCCGTGCGCGCCGCGCCCAACCGCTACGTCTACGGGGCCACCAAGGCGGCCATCATCGGCCTCACCAAGGCGGTGGCCATGGACTTCATCGCCAAGGGCATGCGCTGCAACTGCATCTGCCCCGGCACCATCCAGTCGCCCTCGCTCGACGACCGCATCGCCGCGCTCGGCCGCCAGGTCGGGCGGCACCGACAAGGCGCGCCGCATGTTCATCGAGCGCCAGCCCATGGGCCGCCTCGGCACCGCCGAGGAGATGGCCGCCGTCGCCGTCTACCTCGCCTCCGACGAATCCGCCTTCACCACCGGCCAGGCCATCATCGCCGACGGCGGATTTACGCTGTGACCGCGCGCTGAGGCGAGGGCTGCCATGACCGAAGGCGAGGCAAGAGCGATCGCGATAGCGTACTTGGACGCGGCGATGCGGGGGAGCGGCGTCGACGTTGTGATTGTCGACAATGCCACGATTGAGAAGAGCTACGCCTGGATCTTCTTCTGTCAGTCCAAGCGCTATCTGGAATCTGGCAACTTCAGCGATCGCCTGGCCGGGAATGCGCCCATTGTCGTCGCGAAAGCTGATGGCCGCGTTCACCAGACTGGAACGGCCTATCCTTTGCAGCACTACCTCGATCTGCTGATTGCTGCGCAGGGCTGGTCAAATGAATAGCAGAGGAAGAGCGCTGTGCCCCGCTTTGCCGCCAACCTGAACTTCCTCTTCACCGAGCTGCCGCTGCTCGACCGCTTCGATGCCGCCGCCAAGGCCGGCTTCACGGCGGTGGAGTCCACCAACCTCTACGACGCCACGGCGCCGAGGACATCGCCAGCGCGGCTCAAGGCCAACGGCCTCACCCTCGCGCTCTTCAACACGCCGGCCGGGAATGCTGCCGCCGGCGAGCGCGGGCTGGCGGCGCTCGCCGGGCGCGAGAAGGACTTCTGGGCCGCCTTCGAGACGGCGCTGCAGATACGCCGACATCACCGGAGGCCACCGCATCCACATCCTGGCGGGACTCGTGCATCAAGGCGCGCAGCGCGCCACCTACGTCGCCAACCTCGAGCGGGCGGCGCAGGCGGCGGCCGCGGCCGGCGTCGAGGTGCTGATCGAGCCCATCAACCGGCGCGACATCCCCGGCTACTTCCTCAACAGGACGGGGGAGGCGCGCGCCATCATCCACGAGGTCGGCGAGCCGAACCTGCGGCTGCAGTTCGACCTCTACCATCGCCAGATCGAGGAGGGCGACGTGGCCATGGCCATCGAGGAGTTCGCGCCGCTGGCCGGCCACTACCAGATCGCGAGTCCGCCCGATCGCGGCGAGCCCGACGACGGCGAGATGAACTATGCGTATCTGTTCCAGCGCATCGACGACACCGGCTTCGACGGCTGGGTCGGCTGCGAGTACCGCCCGCGGCACGGCACCGTGGCGGGCCTGAGGTGGGTCGAAGCGTGCGGAGTAAAATTGGGGTGATTGGTCATCCCGGCACTTGCTGCCGGGATCCATCGAGCCGCATGCTCCGGCGCGAGTCACGGGTTGGACGCCGGGGACACCGGCCTTCGCCGGTGCAGGCAAGCCCCGGCATGACAAGGTAGCGATTGGGGAAACGCCAATGAACATCCTCATCATAGGCGGCGCGGGCATGATCGGCCGCAAGCTGGCGCGAGCGGCTGGCGCGCGACGGTGACCTGGGCGGCAAGGCGATCTCGAGCCTGACGCTCTACGACGTGGTGGAGGGCGCCGTGCCAGCTGGCGCAAAGGTGCCTGTGAGGATTGTCACCGGCGATCTTCCGGCGGCCGGCGAGGCCGCCAAGCTGGTCGCCGACCGTCCCGACATCGTCTTCCACCTGGCGGCGATCGTCTCGGGCGAGGCGGAGCAGGACTTCGACAAGGGCTACCGCATCAACTTGGACGGCACGCGCTCCCTGCTGGAGGCGGTGCGCCACGCCGGGCACAACCCGCGCCTCGTCTTTGCCAGCTCCATCGCCGTGTTCGGCGCGCCGTTCCCCGAGGCCATCGGCGACGAGTTCTTCCACACGCCGCTCACCTCCTACGGCACCCAGAAGGCGATCTGCGAGCTGCTGGTCTCCGACTACACCCGCAAGGGCTTCCTCGATGGCCTGAGCCTGCGCCTTCCCACCGTCTGCGTGCGCCCGGGCAAGCCCAACAAGGCGGCGTCGGGGTTCTTCTCCAACATCGTCCGCGAGCCGCTCGCCGGCCAGGAGGCGGTGCTGCCCGTATCCGAAAGCGTGATGCACTGGCATGCTTCCCCGCGCGCGGCGGTGGAGTTCATGCGCCATGCGGCCACCCTGGATACCGCCACGGTCGGCCCGCGCCGGGCCCTCACCATGCCGGGCCTCGCCGTCACGGTGGCCGAGCAGATCGCCGCCTTGCGCAAGGTGGCCGGCGACAAAGTCGTGGCCCGCATCCGGCGCGAGCCCGACCCGTTCATCGAGCAGATCGTGGCCGGCTGGCCGTGCCAGTTCGACGCCAAGCGTGCACTCGGTCTCGGCTTCAGACCCGACGCCAGCTTCGAGGAGATCGTACGCATCCACATCGAGGATGAGCTCGACGGGCGGATCGGCTAGCAGAGGTGTCAGCCGGCTGCGCCGGCCCTTGATGACGAAAAACGGTTGAGGCATTGATCATACACTACCTCCGATGGCGACTTTCGTCTCCGACCCTCCCGAAGAGTCCGACACCTAGTCTGTGACGCATCGGCTACAGTGCCGCCGCAATGGCCGAAGCATTGTGACCGACCACGATTACGTCCAAGACCTGCGTTATGTTAGAGCCTGCCTATGGCCCGTAGACCTCGGGCCCGCATCGAGGAGAACGACGGATGCGCACCTCGTCTGCATTCCTGGCGCCGTTGGCAATTGCGCTGGCTGTAACTCTGACGGCGCCTGCTGCGGACGCCAGCTCCAAGCGCAAGGTCGAGGGGCCGGCCACCGGGTATGTCACGGCCGAGAGCCGTTACGGCCCGCAGACGATCACGGCGCCGGTGCGCGTCAGCGCGGCGGGGCGCCGCGAGGTGCGCCTGCCGGGCGGCACCTGGATCGAGTGCCGGCGCAGCTGCAGCGAGACCCTGCGCCAGGAGACCATCGACTTCTGGCATATCCGCAGCAACCCCTACAACGGCGGCGGGGACGACGGGCCCGGCTATTTCCAGTTCAAGTGGTACTGGTAGCGCGGCGCCCCTCGGCCTCATCGGCCCCGCACACAGCCATCAGCGGGTGATGAGCCCCTGGCTCACTTCGACCTTTGACGTGCTCATGGTGTAGTCCTGCACCACCTTCCGCTTGTCGAAGAAGATCACCAGCGACTTCTTCTCGCCGTCGGCCCCGCTGTGCACAAGGTTGACGTAGGGGATGAAGTTGGTGGGCCTCGACTGCATCCTGGTGAACTCGTACTCCCAGCTTTCGAAGCCGTTGGACTTGAACGACGTCTTGATGGGATCTCCGTAGAGCGTGCGCACCTCCGCCTGGGTGGTCTTGCCCTTCTGCAGCTTTGCGGCGACGGAATCTGCGGTGGCATCGGCTATGCTGTCGTTGCCCACGCTCGCGCATGCAGCAAGCAGACAGCACAGCACCGTCAGGATGACCGGGTTCAAACGGCTCTGCATGGCTTTCCCTCGCGAGCTTGCACGCCTAGCCAAAGCGTCGTTCCGGTCGCCGATGTTCGGTACCGTGCCCCACGCTGATTTATATCAGGCAGCACACCGCCATAATCAAGTGATTCCATCTGCGCCATCAACAGAAGGCGTGCGGCGCGGCGAACGGGCAACGGCTGTTTTTGGCTGGCCTTGCCCTTGCGCGCGCCAAGCGCCGCCGGGGGCCTGGCCGAGGGGCGCGCGCCGCGATCAGGTCGGGTCGGAGGTGGCCATGGCTGTTGTTCCCAGCTTAATGGCAGCATCGACCGGGCTGTCCAAATCGCGCCCCGAGCGCTCGAAGCCGGCCTTCCAGTCGCGCAGGTGGCGGTCGACCCACAGGCGGCCCTTCTCGCGGTCGCGGCGCCGCAGGGCATCGAGAATGTGGGTGTGCGCCTCGATCAGGCGCGGGATGCCGCCAGGGTTGCTGGAGATGATCAGCGCCGTGGTCGGTCGCACCAGCATGCTGGAGGGCTCCTTGGCCAGCTGCAGCACCCGGTTGTGCGTGGCCTTGCCGATCAGCTTGTGGAACTCGGCGTCGAACTCGGCCACCGCCGGGGCATCATGCTGGACGCTGCGCGTCTGCGCCAGGTTGGCATCGAGTGCGGCAAGGTCCTCCTCCGTGCGGTGCTCCATCGCCAGATCCACCGCCGCCGGCTCCAGCGCGCGCGAGGTGTGCCACAGCTCGCGGAACGTCACCTGCTGCAGCACCAGCGCGCGGCTCATGCGCGTCGCGAGCTCATGATAATGCGGCACCGCCACCGACAGGCGGCGGCTCGCCTCGCGTGCGACGAGGCCCGCCTGCTCGAGCAGACGGATGCCTTCGCGCACCGTCGAGCGGTTGACCCCGAACTGCTTGACGAGCGCCAACTCCGTGCCGATGTGATCGCCGGGTCGCAGAACTCCCGCCATGATCTTGCGCTCGATCGCCTCGGCGACCAGCTCGTAGGCCGGCCGCGCCTTGATGCGGTCGAACGTGGCGGTGACCTCGGTCATTCCATCTCTCAGAGCGCGCGGCAGCGGGTGGACGTCCCGCCAAGTCGGCGACGGCATACTGCACGTGGGCTACTCGTCTGACAATCGGACATTAATTTGACGTTGCCTGGCGGCAGTGCGACTGTGAACCAGGCAAGAGCAAAGGTTTGGGAGGACGCAATGGCTCAAGGGGGCTGCCTCGCGGGCAAGGTCGTCGTCGTGACCGGCGCCGGGCGCGGGATCGGCCGCGAGATCGCGCTGCTGGCCGCCAGCGAAGGCGGCAAGGTCGTGGTCAACGACCTGGGCGGCTCGGCCGAGGGCGAGGGCAGCGACACGAGCGTCGCGCAGCAGGTGGTGAACGAGATCGCCAAGGCCGGCGGCGCCGCCGTGGCCAACGGCGACAGCGTGGCCGACCCGCAGGGCGCGGAGCGCATCATCAAGACGGCCATCGACAATTTCGGCCGCATCGACTGCGTGGTGAACAACGCCGGCATCCTGCGCGACCGCATCTTCCACCGCATGAGCGCGGTGGACTGGGATGCGGTGATCAAGGTGCATCTCTACGGCGCCTTCTATATGTCCAAGGCGGCGGCGCCCTACTTCAAGGAGCAGGATTCCGGCTCCTTCATCCACTTCACTTCCACCTCCGGGCTCATCGGCAACTTCGGCCAGGCCAACTACGCCGCGGCCAAGCTCGGCATCGTCGGGCTGTCGAAGTCGATCGCGCTCGACATGGCGCGCTTTCACGTGCGCTCCAACTGCGTGTCGCCGTTCGCCTGGTCGCGCCTGATCGGCACCATCCCCGTCGACACGCCCGAGCAGAAGGCGCGCGTGGAGCGCGTCCAGAACACCATGACGGCGTCCAAGATCGCCCCCATCTGCGTGTTCCTGGCGAGCGACCTTGCCAAGGACGTGACCGGCCAGATCTTTGCGGTGCGCAAGGACGAGATCTTCCTGATGAGCCAGTCGCGCCCGGTGCGCGTGGCCCACAAGGACGGCGGCTGGACGCCCCAGGCCATCGCCGAGACCATGCTGCCGGCCTTCAAAAGCGCCCTCTACCCGCTCGACCGCTCGCAGGACGTCTTCAACTGGGAGCCGCTCTAATGCGGAGGTGTCATCCCTGAATTGCGCGTCAGCGCAATATCCGGGACCCAGTGAGATGTGTAGGTTGGGTCAAGCGAAGCGCGGACCCGACACCTTCGAGGCAATACTGATCTCGTGTTGGCTCTTCGCTGGCGCTCGACCCAACCTTGCCCTGGGAGCTGTGAATGTCAGAAGTGGGTATCCTCGCCTACGGCGCCTACCTGCCGAGGCTGCGGCTTGCGCGCAAGTCGGTGGCGGAGGCCAATGCCTGGTTCAACCCGGGGCTCAGGGGCCTCGCCAAGGGCGAGCGCACCATGTGCAACTGGGACGAGGACCCGGTGACCATGGCAGTCGAGGCGGCGCGCGACTGCCTCGTCGGGCAGGACCGCTGTGCCGTCGCTGGGCTGTCGCTGGCATCCACCAGCTTCCCGTTCGAGGACCGGCTCAACGCCGGCGTCGTGCTGGAGGCCCTGAACCTCGCGCCCAGCGTCAATGCCCAGGACCTGACGGCGTCGCAGCGGGCGGCTACGGCGGGGCTGGTGGCCGCGCTGCAGATCGCCCGCGGGAACGCCGGTCCCGGCCTGGTGGTGGCGTCCGAGAAGCGGCGCACCAAGACGGCGGGGCCCTTGGAGCTGCAGACCGGCGACGGCGCCGCGGCTTTGCTCGTCGGCGGCGGGCCGGTGGTGGCGAAGCTCCTCGCCCATGCCAGCCGCACGGTCGACTTCGTCGACCACTTCCGCGGCGAGGGCTTCGAGTTCGACTACACCTGGGAGGAGCGCTGGATCAGGGACGAGGGCTACAACAAGATCGTGCCCGCGGCACTCGCCGACCTGTTCAAGGCGACCAGCGTGAAGCCCGCCGACATCGCCCACTTCGCCATGCCCTGCGTGCTGCCGCGCGTGGCCGCCGGCATCGCCAAGAAGGCCGGCATGCCCGATACAGCCGTGCGCGACAACCTGCACGCCGTGTGCGGCGAGACCGGCGCGGCGCATCCGCTGGTGATGCTCGTGGACGCGTTGGAGAATGCCACGCCGGGTGACAAGATCCTGGTGGTGGGGTTCGGCCAGGGCTGCGATGCCCTGCTGCTCGAGGCCACCGAGCATCTGCCCAAGCTGGCACCGCGGCTCGGCGTCAAGGGGCACCTGGCGCGGCGCAAGGAGGAGACCAACTACTCCAAGTTCCTCGCTTTCAACAACCTCGTTGCCATCGAGCGCGGCATGCGCGCCGATGTCGACAAGAGCACGCCGCTGTCCTCGCTCTACCGCAACCGGCGCATGCTGACGGGCTTCATCGGCGGCCAGTGCAAGAAGTGCGGCACGCTGCAGTTCCCCAAGTCCAACGTGTGCGTGAACCCTAACTGCAACGCCTTCCACACCCAGGAGGACCATCCCTTCGCCGACACCCTGGCCAAGGTGCAGTCCTATACTGCCGACCGCCTCACCTACTCGCCGGACCCGCCGCACTACTACGGCATGGTGGTGTTCGACGAGGGCGGGCGCGCCATGATGGACTTCACCGACTGCGATGGGGCGAGCGTGGACGTGGCGGCGCCCATGCGCATGATGTTCCGCGTCAAGGATTACGACCCGGCGCGCGGCTTCACGCGCTATTTCTGGAAAGCGGCGCCGGCCGGCGGGCCGGGCCCAGCCAAGGCCTGAAGGAGGACACACACCATGGCAACCGGCATCCGCGACAAGGTGGCGATCCTCGGCATGGGCTGCTCCAAGTTCGGCGAGCGCTGGGACAAGGAGGCCGACGATTTGATGGTGGAGGCCTTCGAGGAGGCCATCGCCGACGCCGGCATCGAGAAGAACCAGATCGAGGCGGCGTGGCTGGCCACCGCAATCGAGGAGCAGCACGTCGGCAAGTCGGGCGTGCCCCTCGCCGTCGCGCTGCGGCTGCCCTACATCCCGGTGACGCGGGTGGAGAACTACTGCGCCAGCGGCACCGAGGCGTTCCGCGGCGCCGTCTATGCCGTGGCCTCCGGCGCCGCCGACATCGCGCTCGCTTTGGGCGTCGAGAAGCTCAAGGACACGGGCTACGGCGGCCTGCCGCAGCGCGGGCGCGGTGCGCTGAACTCCATGTGGTGGCCGAACCTGTCGGCGCCCGGCTCCTTCGCCCAGCTCGCCGCGGCCTACCGCGCCAAGCACAACAAGAAGGCGGAAGACCTGAAGCGGGCGATGGCGCACATCTCGGTCAAGAGCCACGACAACGGCAACCGCAACCCCAAGGCGCACCTCACCAACAAGATCGACATCGACACCGTTCTGAAAGCGCCAACGGTGGCCGAGCCGCTCGGCCTCTACGACTGCTGCGGGGTGAGCGACGGCTCGGCCTGCGCCATCGTCACCACGCCCGAGATCGCCAGGGGCCTCGGCAAGAAGGACCTGATCTCGGTCAAGGCGCTGCAGCTCTCCGTCTCCAACGGCACCGAGGCGTCGCACAACTCCTGGGACGGCAGCTACTTCGCCACCACGCGCGTCGCCTCCAAGCGCGCCTACAAGGAGGCGGGCATCTCCAACCCGCGCGAGGAGATCGACCTCATCGAGGTGCACGACTGCTTCTCGGTCACCGAGCTGGTCACCATGGAGGACCTCTACGTCTCGCCCGAGGGCGGCGCCATCAAGGACGTGCTCGACGGCTTCTACGATGCCGACGGGCAGATCCCCTGCCAGATCGACGGCGGTCTCAAGTGCTTCGGCCACCCGATCGGCGCGTCCGGCATGCGCATGATCTACGAGATTTACCTGCAGATGCAGGGCAAGGCCGGCCCCCGCCAGCGCTCCAAGATGCCGCGTTACGGCTTGACGCACAACCTGGGCGGCTTCCCGCACCAGAACGTGTGCTCCATCTCCGTGATCGGGCGGTATGGGGAGTAGGGGCGCGCCTCCCTCTCCCCGCGCAACGCCGACCTCGCCTCGCACTCGAACAGCGCGGGGGGAGGGTCGGGGTGAGGGGCAGCCACACATTCCGACGTCGGCGCAAGCTCCTGCCCCTCACCCTAACCCTCTCCCCGCAAGCGGGGAGAGGGAACCGGGGCGTCACCCGTTACCCGTGAAGTTCCGCTCTAGCCCCGTCCAGCAGTCGGCATAGTCCTCCTGCAACGTCTCCAGCTCGGCGGCGAACCGGGTGAGGTGCTGGGGGAACCTCGTCTCGAACATGAAGGCCAGCGTGTTGGTGAGCTTGACGGGCTTCAGCTCCGCCCTGGGTGGCGTGGTCGTAGGCCTGCTTGTCGGGGCCGTGCGGCAGCATGCAGTTGTGCAGGCTGATGCCGCCGGGAACGAAGCCCTCGGGCTTGGCGTCGTAGACGCCGTAGATCAGGCCCATGAACTCCGACATGATGTTCATGTGGTACCAGGGCGGGCGGAAGGTGTGCTCGGCCACCGCCCACCGCTCCGGGAAGATGACGAAGTCGACGTTGGCCGTCCCCGCCGTCTCCGACGGCGCCGTCAGCACCGTGTAGATCGACGGATCGGGGTGATCGAACAGGATGGCGCCCACCGGCGAGTAGTGCCGCAGATCGTACTTGTAGGGCGCGTAGTTGCCGTGCCAGGCCACCACGTCGAGCGGCGAATGCCCGAGCTCGGCGACGTTGAAGGTGCCGCACCACTTCACGGTGAGGCGCGACGGCGCCTCGCGGTCCTCGAAGGCCGCCACCGGCGTCTTGAAGTCGCGCGCGTTGGCAAGGCAGTTGGCGCCGATCGGGCCTCGGTCCGGGAGGGTGAACTTGGCGCCGTAGTTCTCGCACGCGTAGCCGCGCGCGGGCCCGTCCACCAGCTCGACCTTGAATTTCACGCCGCGCGGGATGACGCAGATCTCGCCAGGGGCGACGCCGATCCGGCCGAGCTCGGTGAAGAAGGAGAGGGCGCCCTGCTGCGGCACGATCAGCATCTCGCCGTCGGCGTTGTAGAAGTAGTCGCTCTGCATGGACTGGGTGACAAGATAGACGTGCGCGGCCATGCCGGCCTGGGTGTTGACATCGCCGGCGGCGGTCATGGTGCGCATGCCCGTGAGGAAGGTGAGTGGCTCCTTGGGGATCGGCACCGGGCCCCAGCGCAATTGCCCGATCGGGCGGTCGTGCTCGGCCGTGGCCGGCGCCGTCCTCCAGTGGGGCAGCGCCGCCTTCCTGAACCTCTGCGCGTGCCGCACGGAGGGGCGGATGCGGTAGAGCCAGGAGCGTTCGTTGGCGCCGCGCGGCGCCGTGAAGGGCGAGCCCGAGAGCTGCTCGGCGTAGAGCCCGTAGGTCGTGCGCTGCGGGGAGTTCTGCCCCACGGGAAGTGCGCCAGGCAGCGCCTCCGTCTCGAAGTCGTTGCCGAAGCCCGGCATGTAGCCGGCCGGCGTAGCCTTGGTCCACTGCACGCCGCCCGCTTCCCGGGCTTTGCTGCCGTCTGCCATGGGAGTCCTCCGAGGTCGAGGTCGTTCAGCCGGCTCGCGCTCGGCCACGACGATGCGCTGCGCCCATGATAATCCTCCGATGCAAACGTGCGCAAAGGCGTCGGGCGTCGATGGACAACCCGGCGTTCCCTGGCGAGGATGTGGCCGATCGTTCCAGGGGACCGCTGGCCATGCTCAAGCTCCACAGCTTCTTCCGTTCCTCCGCAGCCTATCGCTGCCGCATTGCGCTCCACTTGAAGGGGCTCGCGCACGAGACGGCGTTCGTGCATCTCGTCAAAGACGGCGGGCAGCACAATGCGCCGGCCTATCGCGCGCTCAACCCGCAGGCCCTGGTGCCCACGCTGGAGCACGACGGCCGCGTCATCACGCAGTCCCTGGCCATCATCGAATATCTCGACGAGATCCACCCCGAGCCGCCGCTGCTGCCCGGCGATGCCGAGCAGCGTGCCAGGATCCGCGCGTTGGCGCTGGCGATCGCCTGCGACGTCCATCCGATCAACAACCTGCGGGTGCTCAACTACCTGAAAGGGCCGCTGCAGCAGGGTCAGGCAGCCGTCGATGCCTGGTACCGCCACTGGGTCGAGACTGGGCTTGCCGCCTGCGAGGCGCTGCTGCCCGCCGGGTCGGGCCACTTCTGCTTCGGCGACCAGCCGACGCTCGCCGACATCTGCCTGGTGCCGCAGATGTACAATGCGCGCCGGTTCGCGTGCGACCTTGCCGCCATGCCGCGGCTGCGCGCCATCGACGAGGCTTGCCGGGGCCTTCCGGCCTTTGTGAAGGCTGCGCCCGAAGCCCAGCGGGATGCCGCGTGATCTCGTGAGCCGGCGGCGGCTCTCGGTGCCCAGGCCTCGCGCGCCCGCCGCTGGCGTCTGCAGCGAAAGAGACACAATAACGAAGACTAGCTACATAATAGCAAACCAGTGCCACCATGTCAAACGAATAATACCGATGCGCGTCCTGGCGCGGCCTTGGCTCGAGCGCCCGCAACCGCAGGATCGCTGGCGACCGACATTGCACGGTCGACGGATTGTGTACTATGTAGTACACAGTCAACGTGAAGAGCCTCGGTGACTACATCCGTACTGCACGTTCGGCGCGGGCCGAGCAGGACCCGGGGTTCAGCCTGCGGCAGGTGGCGCAACGCATCGGCGTCGAGCCCGCCTACCTGAGCAAGGTCGAGCGCGGGCTGGTGCCGCCGCCGTCGGAGGCGACCATCGTCAGGCTCGCAGCCGACCTGGGCGAGGACGCCGACATGCTGCTGGCGCTGGCGGGGAAGGTTGGAAGCGACCTGCAGGCGATCATCCTGCGCCGGCCGAAGGAGTTCGCGGAGCTGATCCGGCAGCTCAAGGACGCGCCGGACCACGCGATCCTGAAAGTTGTGAGGGAGGTGCGCGAGGCCAAGTGGTGACTGCAGCCCCCGGAAGGTCCAGCAGAAGGCAGACAAGAGATGATTACCCTCGAAGGCAGCAGGTGATCCTTATAAGGGTATGATTACGGCCGACGCCCAATCCGCCCTGCTTGCGCTACTTGCGCGAGAGCGGGAAGAACAGCGAGGAGGGGAAGTCCGCGGCGTAGCGCGCTGGCTTGGGCTGCGGCTGGAACTCGGGGCGCGGGCCAGCATCGCGCGCAACGAGCTTGCGATAGAGGTGCCAGGTCGCATGCCCGAGGATGGGCATGACGAGCGCCAGCCCGAACAGGAACGGCAGCGAGCCGATCACCAGCCCCGCCGCGACAATCAGCCCCCAGAGCGCCATGGTGAAGGGATTCTGGAGGATCGCCTTCACCGAGGTGGCGATCGCCGTCGCCATGCCGACGTTGCGGTCCAGCAGCAGCGGAAACGACACCGCGCTCAGCGCGAACGCCGCAAGCGCAAAGAGCAGGCCTATGGCGTTGCCGGCGACGATCAGCTTGTGGCCCTGGGACGTCCCGAGCACGCGCTGGAAGAAATCGGCCAAGGTGGCGGGCTGAGAGTACTCGCCGAAGGTGGCCACGTAGAGCGCGTGGGCCACGGCGAGCCAGACGGCGAAGAGGGCGAACAGGAGCAACCCGAGCGCCGCGATCGCCGGAAGGGAGGGTGAATAGGCAATGTCGAAGGCATGCCGCCAGGACGTGTCGAGCCCCAGCTCGCGCCGCCGGCTCAGCTCGTAGAGGCCGATGGCGGCGAACGGGCCGATCAGGGCGAAGCCTGCGATCAGCGGATAGAGCATGGGCACGAGGTCGTAGCCGAAGGTCCAGCGCGCGATGCCGAGGCCGGCGATGGGGTAGATCAAGCCGAGGAAGAGCACGTGGGTGGGCATCGCCTTGAAGTCGTCGAAGCCCTTGACGAGCGCATCCCACAGGTCCATCGGCGAGATCGAGCGCACGGCGGGAAGCTCGCGCGCCGGCTCCGTGGGCAGAATGACGTCGCTGCGTGCCATGACCGATCCTCCCGAAGCTCGAGGGACCTCGGCGCCGCGTGACCTGCAACCCAGCCGGGCGGCCACGCAAAGCCGCGACACCAAGCCCCGTTCTTGCCGGATCGCCACTCTAGCCGCCGGCGGCAGCGCCCGCCGCACAAATCTGAAGGAATTGTAAACGGGCGCGTTTTGGCCCGCGCGCTCAACGGTTCCAGCCGATGGCAGCATGGTCCTTGCTGCCATCGGCGTCGGCTTGGGAGGCGCTCGGTGCAATGCCGCTTCGCAGCATTGCACACTGCGGCCTACGGTCTCACGGCGCCCGCTTTCGCTCGCTGTCCCAGGAGCCGCACCGCCGCCACCTCGCGCGCCCATTCCGTGAAGGGGCGCCCCGGGGTGCCGCCCATCTTGGCGCCGGGCGCAACGTCGTCCTTGACGTGGCACATGCCGGCGATCTGGACCCCGCGACCCACCTTGACGTGGCCGATCACGCCGGACTTGGCGCCCATGACGACGTAGTCGCCGAGCTCGGCGGAGCCGGCAATACCGCTCTGCGCCACGATGATGCAATTTCGCCCGATCACGACGTTGTGGGCGATCTGCACGAGGTTGTCGATCTTGGTGCCGTCGCCGATCACGGTATCCGTCAGCGTGCCCCGGTCGATGGTGGTGTTGGCGCCGATCTCCACGTCGTCGCCGATGACGACGCAGCCGACCTGGGGCACCTTCACCCTGCCGCCTGCGCACACGGCGAAGCCGAAGCCATCCTGGCCGATGCGCGCGCCGGCATGGATGATGCTGCCGTTGCCGACGACGGCGTGCGTCAAGGTCGCACCGGCGCCGACGTAGCAGTCGCTCCCCAGCACGACGCGGTAGCCGACCACCGCGCCGGCGGCGACCGTCGTGCCGCTGCCGATGACCGCCTCGCGGCCGACGATGGCGCCCGGCTCGATGATGGCGGTCTCGTCGATGCGGGCCGCCGGATGCACGAGGTGACCGTCTCGGCACGCCCTTTCGGCCGCGGCCTTGCTGCGCAGCGCGTCGGCATAGAACAGCTGCAGCGCCATGGCGAACGCCGCGTAGGGCGTGGCCGTCGTCAGGACCGCGCTGCCCGCCGGGACACGCGCGGCGTCGCCTCCGCTGACGATGCAGGCACCCGCGTATGTGGTCTTCAGCTGCTCCGCATAGCGCCGGTTGTCGAAGAAGGTGAGGTGGCTCTGCCCCGCCGTCCCGAGCGGGCGCACGTCCTCGATGGCGCGCGCGCCGTCGCTGTCGTGCTCGAGCTTCGCTCCGACATGCTCTGCAATCTGCCGAAGCGTGAAAGGGCCAGCGCGCTCGAAAAAGCCGTCATGCCGCAGCTGCATGGGCACCCCCTGAAAACCGAGAAGCGGCAGCGCTCCTCAAGAAACCATGGAGCGCCCATCCTTGCCACGGTTCGATCTCTGAGCAAGGCCGCAGCGGCTCGCGCATTCGAGAACGTCCACAGGCTGACGCAGCCGCCCGGTGCCGTATGCGCGATATCGGATCTATGCCGTCTCGTGTCTGACGACGCGATCGTCGACCCTGCCGCCCTCCAGATACTCCGCCACCTGAAGGGCGAGCGCCGGTGCCATCAGGAAGCCGTGGCGGTAGAGGCCGTTCACGTGGATAGTGCTGCCGCGCACCACGATCTTGGGCACGTTGTCGGGGAAAGCCGGGCGCACGCCGGCCCCGGCCTCGACGATCTCGGCCTCCGCGAACGCGGGGTGGAGGGCGTAGGCCGCGCCCAGGAGCTGCAAGGCCGACCGCACGCTGATGCGGCTGTCATCGTCGCTCTCGATCACCGTCGCCCCGACCATGTAGAGGCCGTCTGCCCACGGCACGACATAGAGCGGGTGGCGGGGATGCAGGAGCCGCACCGGCCGCTCGAGCCGGACCTCGCGCGAGCGCACGATGATGCGCTCGCCGCGCACGCCGCGCAGGGAGGCAAGCTGCGCGCGCGCGAGGAGCCCGCGGCAATCGATGACGGCGTCTGCATCCGGGCTCCGCTCCGGCCACGCGGCCCCGGTGGCGATGTCGACGCCGGCGGTCCGGGCCGCATCCAGCAGAAACTGCATGGCCTCGCGCGGCGCCATGTGCGCCTCCGCGGGATAGTAGAGGGCCGCCGCGAACCGGGCCTCCAGCCCGGGCTCGAGGGCGTCGAGCTGCTCGGCGTCGAGCTTGTCGAAGGCCTCCGTCATGCGCGCGAAGCGCTCGAGCTCGACGCGGTCGCGCGGGCCGGCGACAACCAGCGTGCCCTTGGCGACCACGCCGGGATAGGTCTCCTTCCAGATGGCGAGGGACTTCAGGCCGAGGTCGCGGACCACCGGCTCGGCGGCCTCCGCCTCGCAGTAGGGGGCGAGCATCGCGCCGGCAAACCTGCTCGCGGCGTCGGCGAACGGCAGCGGCGAGCGCTCGAGGAGGCGCACGCGGTGGCCCCTGCGGGCCAGCGTCAGGGCCTGCCACAGGCCGGTGATGCCGGCGCCGACAACGGTGATGGAGCGCTTGCGCATCCGATGCCCTGTCAGTCTCCCCGTGCCACACCCTCGCGCCGCGGGTCGGCGCCGCCCTCCAGCCGCCGGTCACCGCGCACCACGATCGCGTGCGCGCCCGAGTTCTGATAGTCCGCCTTGATGCGATGGCCCAGAGGCCGCAGCGCGAGCGCCCGCCACAGCGCCGACCGGTGGTCGATCTCGATCTCGAACGGTCCGCCGCGGCTGGCGAAGTTCATCAGCGACACCGCCGCCTGGGCGTCGAGCTGCCAGTCGATCAGGCCGATGAGGGTCTTCACGACATAGGCGATGATGCGCGAGCCGCCGGGAGAGCCCAGCGCCGCCCACGGCCTGCCCTGGGCGTCGAAGACGATGGTCGGCGCCATCGAGCTGCGCGGGCGCTTGCCGGGCCCCACGGCGTTCGCCAGCGGGCGCCCGGCATTGTCCACCGGGCGGAAGGCGAAATCGGTCAGCTCGTTGTTGAGGAGGAAGCCCGCCGCCCACAGCCGTGAGCCGAATGGCGCCTCGATGGTGCTCGTCATGGAGACCACGTTGCCATCGCGGTCGACGATGGAGAAATGCGTCGTGCCGTCCTGCTCCTTGGTTGCATCGGTGCCGGGCAGCCGGAGGCCGACCTTGGGCGGCGTGCCGGCGGAGACCTTGCCCATCGCCGCCGCCGGGTCGATGAGGGCGCGCCGCCTGCCGAGGTAGCCGGCATCCAGCAGGCCCGCGGGCACCGCTGTGAAGTCGGGGTCGCCGACCCAGCGGTTGCGGTCGGCGAAGGCGAGCTTCTGGGCCTCGGCGAGCAGGTGCACCGCGCGCCCGTTGAGAGCGGCGGCCGGTCCCCGCCCCAGGTCGAAGGGCTCAACCAGCTTCAGGATCTGGCCCACCGCCAGCCCGCCGGACGACGGCGGGCCCATGCCGCAGACGCGGTAGCCGCGATAGGCAACGCAGACGGGCTCGCGTTTCTTCACCCGGTAGCCTGCGAGGTCCTCGAGCGTGAGGTCGTCCGGCCCGTTGGGCACCTCGCGCACCGCCTCGACGATCGCCTGTGCAATCGCCCCCTTGTAGAAGGCATCGGCGCCGCCCTCGGCGATCGCGCGCAGCGTCGCTGCGAGCTCGGGGTTCTGCAAGAGATGGCCGACGGGCCGCGCGCTGCCGGCTGCGTCGAAGTAATGGCTGCGCGCGCGGGGCGAGAAGCTCTGCGCGCCCTGCCATCGCAGCAGCATGTTGAGGCGCGCGGAGACGGGGAAGCCCTGCTCGGCCAGCCTGATGGCCGGCGCAAACAGCCGCGCCCAGGGCAGCCGCCCGTGCCGCTTGTGCAGGGCATCGAGGAGCCGCACGGTTCCGGGAACTCCGACGCTGGCGCCGCCGGAGATCGCCCGGGGAAGCTCGAGCGGCTTGCCGTCCACCCCGTGCACAAGGAAGCGGTCGGGCCTGGCTGCGGCGGGCGCCGTCTCGCGCCCGTCGTAGGTCTCGAGCTGCGCGCCTGCGGCCTGCCAGTAGAGCGCGAACGCGCCGCCGCCGATGCCCGAGGACTGCGGCTCGACCAGGTTCAGCACCAGCTGCACCCCGACGGCGGCGTCGGCCGCGCTCCCGCCGGCCCGCAGCAGCTCCAGCCCCGCCTCCACCGCCAGCGGGTTGGCTGCGGCGATCATGTAGGACGTGGCGGTGGCGGGCGGTGGCGGGCGCGACCAGAGGCTCCCCAGACCCGGCAGTGGGCCGACCTCCTGGGCCGTCGCCACACCGGCCCCTGCGAACAGGGCCGCTGCGAACAGGGCCGCTGCGAGCAGGGCCGCCAGCGCGAGGCCGCGCAGGCGCGCCATCGAACGCCGCGCTATCGAACGCATAGGTGCGCGCTTCCGGGCATTGGCAGTTCCTTCAGGTATGTCCTGCTAACCGATTTCCGCATGACCAGCCCAAGCGGTTCCCCACAGCGACAGGAGGTCTGTCCGTCATAGTGCAATGTGGCTCAAATCGCACAGCAGCGGACAATACTTCCCGCCGAAATTGCAGGAACGCCAGCGCCGGTTGCGTACAGACTTCGATATCGCCACACTCCGGCCAAATTCGAGCCATGCTGCGCCGGACTGGCGGGAACCCACGCGTTTTCGTGCGGGTTCCCCGTTGCAAGTACCACGGCGTTGCGCGCGTGGAGTTGACTGGCGAACGCGGCAGTGTTGGGCGAAGGTCGCGTAGCCGGAGGGCGGCCAGGGGCGGCATGGCTCGAGGGCACCAAAGCCAATGAAGAGGGAAAAAGAGAGATGATCATTCGTGGCAAGCCGGGGCTGATGGCCGTGGCGGCAGCCAGCTGCGTGGCGTTCGCAACGTTGCAGGCGCCGCCCGCAGCAGCGCAGGTGTCGTGGGATTGGGGCGGCGACAGCGTCCTCGGCGGCAGTGGCCGCAAGGTGGTGGCGTTCGACCCCAAGTACGTGACCGGCGAGATCATCGTCAGCTTCACCGACCGCAAGCTCTATTTCGTCAGCAGGCCGGGCGAGGCGATCAGCTACCCGATCGCCGTGCCGCGCGAGCAGAGCCGCTGGCAGGGCGTCACCTCGGTGAGCCAGAAGCGGGTCAGCCCGTCCTGGACGCCCACGCCCACCATGATCGCGGAGAACCCGCGCCTGCCACGCTGGGTGCCGGGCGGACATCCGCTGAACCCGCTGGGCGTGCGCGCGCTCTACCTCGGCAACAGCATGTACCGCATCCACGGCACCGATGCGCCCTGGACCATCGGCACGGCCGTCTCCAAGGGCTGCATCCGGCTCTATAACCAGGACGTGCTCGACCTCTATCCGCGTGTCAAGGCCGGCGCCAGGGTGACGGTCACCTGGCAGGCGTTCACCTCGGGTCCCGCCATCAGCAAGGGGCCGGTGCCGAGCAAGGGCATGGCCGGCCAGAGCAGCAGCTTCTTCCTGTTCGGCGACGACGAGCCGCCGGCCAAGGTGCAACGCCGGCGCCCTGCCCGCACCACCAAGGCCAAGAGCGCGGCCGTCGAGGCGAGCGCCAATGCGGACGCCTCCAAGACTCCGGCAACCCAGAATGCGGCCGCAGAGACTGCGCCGGCGGACAAGAACGCCGCTGCCGACAAGAACGCGCCGCTCGAGAAGGGCCCCTCCAACGCAGCGAGCGCGGCGGCAGGCGAGCAGAACTAGCAACGCCCTTCTTGGCTGTCATCCCGGCACTTGTTGCCGGGATGCACGCCGAAACGAGCGCCAGAGCGAGCGGTTGGCTGGATGCCGGGAACACCGGCCTCCGCCGGTGCAGGCAAGTCCCGGCATGACAACGCAGTCCGCTTCGTCAGGGTCACGACACTCCTATTTGCTGTCGATCCTGATCTTGGCGTCGCGGATGATGTTGCCCCACTTCACCAGCTCGGTCTTGATGCGCGCCTCGAACTCCTGGGGCGAGTTGGCGACGACCTCGAAGCCGAGATCCTCGAGCCGCTTCTGCACGGCTGGCTCTGCCACCATCTTCAGGACCTCGCGGTGCAGGAGGTCGACGATCGCCTTCGGCGTCCCGGCAGGGGCCAGCAGACCGGTCAGCGTGTAGGCCTCCTGGCCCTCGAGGCCGGCTTCCGCCGCCGTCGGCACATCCGGGAGCGCGCGCACGCGCTTCGCGCTCGTGACCATCAGTCCACGCAGCCGGCCCTCCTTGATCTGCGGCGTTGCCGGCGGCAGCGCGGTGACGGCGACGGGCGTGTGGCCGCCGACGGTGTTCTGGATCGCCGGTCCTGCGCCGGTGAACTGCACCGTCACCATGTCGATGCCCTGCGAGATGCGGAAGATCTCGCCCGACAGGTGCGGCGTGCTGCCGACGCCCGGCGAGGCATAGCTGTACTTGCCGGGGTTGGCCTTGATCAGCGCGACCAGCTCCTTGACGGTCTTGGCAGGCACCGACGGATGCACGGTGAGGACGTTGGGCGAGACGGCGACGATGCTGATCGGCGCGAAGTCCTTCACCGGGTCGTAGGGCACCTTGGCGAACAGGCTCGGGTTGACGACGAAGCCGGTGCTGCAGACGAGCAGCGTGTGGCCATCGGGTGGCGACTGGGCAACGGCGGCCGTGCCGGTGTTGCCGCCCGCGCCCGGGCGGTTCTCGACATAGAACTGCTTGCCGAGGCTCGTGGAGAGCTTGTCGGCGATCAGGCGCGCGATGACATCGGTCGGCCCCGCCGCCGCGAACGGCACCACGATCCGCACGGGCCGCTCGGGGTAGGTCTGGGCGGCTGCGCCACCGGCTACGACGGCTGCGCCCAAGGCGACAGCGAGGCAGATGATCCTCTTCACGACTTCCTCCCGGTTTCTGTCTTGACGGCGCTGCCACCTGCTCCCTCCCCTTTTCCGCGGAGAGGGTGACGGCCGCTACGTCGGTTTGATTTTGAGCGCATGGTAGCATCACATCGCAGCTTGCGAACACCCGCTGCAGGGAACGCTGCTCTGCAGGCGCGGTCAGACCCCTCGCCTCCGGCGCCAAGGGTGGAATACAAAGAGACGAAACGGGGGGCTGACCTCGTCGCCACAGATCAGCATTGAAGGGAAGAACGCTCCATGTCCGACAAGAAGAAGCTCACCCGCCAGGACCTCGCCGCTGCGGCCGAGAAGTACAAGAACTGGGGCAAGTGGGGCCCGAACGACGAGATCGGCACGCTCAACCATACGAGTGCGGAGGACATCGTCGCCGCTGCGCGCCTGGTGAAGAAGGGCAAGGTCATCTCGATGGCGCTCAACTTCGACGAGAAGGGCCCGCAGGGTGCCAAGAGCACCTATCCGACCATGGGCCGCATCAACCCGCTGCACACGATGCTGCGCACCGGCACCGACGCCTACTCCGGCGTGCTCGACAAGCGCGGCATCCGCGCGGCGGACGACATGGTGACGATGCCCCTGCAGTGCGGCACGCAGTGGGACGGCCTGGGCCACGTGTTCTACGAGAACCACATGTGGAACGGCTACGACTGCCGCGAGGTCACGTCCAGCGGCGCCCAGAAGTGCGGCATCGAGAAGACCAAGAGCAAGATGGTGGGGCGCGGCGTGTTCCTCGACGTGGCGCGGGCGCTGGGCAAGGACTGCCTGGACGACGGCTATCCCATCACCTGCGCCGACCTCGACCTGACGGCGAACAAGCAGAACGTCGAGGTCAGGCGCGGCGACTACGTGGTGGTGCGCACCGGGCAGATGGAGAGGTGCCTGGCGCGCGGCAGCTGGGACGGCTATCCCGGCGGCGACTCCCCCGGCATGGCGTTCGAGACGCTTGCCTGGGTGGCGCGCACCGAGCTGGCGGCGCTGGCCTCCGACACCTGGGGCTGCGAGGTGCGGCCCAACGGGACCGAGCCCGGCATCAACCAGCCCTGGCACTGGATCACCATCCCCATGATGGGCATGACCATGGGCGAGATCTTCAACGTCAAGGAGCTGGCCGAGGACTGCGCCGCCGACGGCGTCTACGAGTACCTGTTCGTGGCCCCGGCCATCCCCATCACGGGCGCCGTCGGCTCGCCGGTCAATCCGCTGGCGATCAAGTAGGGGTCGAGGCGAAGCCGCAGACCCAACACCCGTTGAGAGATGCAGCCGAAGTGTTGGGTCTGCTGCGCCCCGGCCTTCGCTGGGGCTTGACCCAACCTGCACCGCGCCCCCGACGATCACCGTTCCCCGCCCATCACGGAACTCACCTCCCCCGGCGTGTCGAAATCCTCCGGAATGCCGCACAGGCCGAGGCGCTGCAGGGCCCGGCCGAAGGCCGGGTGGGCGGTGAGCACGGCGAACGGGATGGCGAGGAGGTAGCCGGCGGTGAGCGGCAGGCTCCACCAGAGCACGGCCGGGGCGATCAGCAGAAGCGCACCGCACACCAGGAGGCCGAACAGGGTCTGCGGCCACAGCGTCCAGGCCGCCGCGGTCCAGGAGAGGCGCTGGGCGTCGCGCGCCTGGCCGCCCCAGACCACCGACTTGCCGAACAGCAGGCCGATCATGAAGATCGAGGTGCGGATGGTGGAGACCGCGCCCTGCAGGAAGGAGAACACCAGCTCGATGGCGGCACTCGACACGAAGCGCAGCCAGCCGCCGTAGCGCCTGATAGCACCGCGGGTCAGCATGGCGTCGATGAGCCCGGCGATCTTGGGCATCAGGTACATGGTGAAGAACGCGATGTAGAGGCCGATCGCCAGCGTCGCCGGGAAATCGGCGATCCCCTGCGCCTGCCAGGCGGCCACCGGCAGGAGCGCGATCATCAGGGTCCAGGCCGGGATGCCCGTGAACATCAGGATCGCCCAGACGAGCTGGAAGCGGCTCATCGGGTAGAGCCCCGGCAGGTCCAGCAGCCGGACGTACTGCATGTTGCCCTGGCACCAGCGGATGTCGCGCTGGGCGAACTCCAGCATGGTCGGCGGGTTCTCCTCCCAGCTGCCGCGCTCCTCGGGCAGCACCCGCACCTCGTAGCCGGCGCGGCGCATCAACGTGGCCTCGACCTGGTCGTGGGACAGCACGTGGCCGCCCAGGGGAGGCTTGCCGGAGAGCACCGGCATCTTGCAGTCCTCGTGGTAGGGCTTGATGCGCACGAGCGCGTTGTGGCCCCAGAACGGGCCGCAGTCGCCCACCCACCAGGCCTGCCCCATGGTGTAGGAGCGCATGCCGTGGCGCATGCCGAACTGGAAGATGCGGGCAAAGCCCGAGGAGGAGGGCATGCCCACCACCAGGCTCTGCAGGATGCCGATCTCAGGGTGCGCCTGCATCATGCGCACCATGCGCACGATCTCAGGTCCCGCCATCAGGCTGTCGGCGTCGAGCGGCAGCATCAGGGTATAATCGCTGCCCCAGCGCTCGCAGAAGTCGTGCACGTTGCCGGCCTTGTAGGCCTTGTTCTCGGCCCGGCGGCGGTAGACGATGCGCTCGCGGTCCGGGTCGCCGGCCTGCCAGGCCTCCACCGCCTTCTCCTCGGCGGCGGCGACGGCGGGGTTGTTGGTGTCGCTGAGCACGAAATAGCTGAAGGCGGCGCCCTCGCCGGTGGCGTCGATGCTGGCCTTCACGGTCTTGAGGCGCAGGATGGCGCGGCCCGGGTCCTCGTTGCGAAGCGTCATGAACACGGCGGTCTTGATGCGGATCGGCGTCGGGGAGTCGCCCGCCGGCGCGTAGGGCGCCACCGCCGCCATCGCATCCCTGCGGAAATGCAGGAGCCACAGGCCGATCAGCGCGTTCCAGAAGCCGAGCACGGTCCACGGCGTGCCGATCGCGAACGCCAGGAGCAGGACCATGTCGACGACGGTCCAGCCACCGGCGCCGAGAACGCGGGATGCGACCCACAGCATCAGGGCGTAGGTGACGACGTTGAGGACGAGAACGATGCGGCGCCGCCGGGTCAGCACGTCCATGGACTGCAGGCCGGTGGGTGTCGTAAGGGTCAGGGCAGGGGGCGACGCCCCCGGTGCGGAGGTATCGAGGCTGTTGCTCATTGACCTTTGTTCCGAAGCGCGGCGTGACCCGGCACCAGCTCCATGGCAGGCGGCGGCGGTAACATGATGGCAGCCCCATCCGGCGACAAGACCCGCAGCGCGCGATCGCTCTGGTATGTGGACAAAGGGGTGGTCGAGCTGCGCGAGGCGCCGCTGCCGCCGCTCGGTTTGGGCCAAGCGCGCGTGCGCACGCTCTACAGCGGCGTCAGCCGCGGCACCGAGCGGCTGGTTTGCAGCGGGGCAATCGGCCGCAGCGAGTGGGAGCGCATGCGCTGCCCGATGCAGGAAGGCGCCTTCCCGTTTCCGGTGAAATACGGCTATTGCGCGGCAGGCATCGTCGAGGACGGGCCTGCCGGTCTCGTCGGCCGCAACGTCTTCTGCCTCCATCCCCACCAGGACGTCTTCCAGGTGCCGGCCGACCGCCTGGCGCCCATCCCCGAGGGGGTTGCTCCGCGCCGCGCCACCCTCGCCGCCAACATGGAGACGGCTCTCAACGCCCTGTGGGACAGCGGGGCGGGGCCCGGCGACCGCATCGTGGTGGTGGGGGCCGGGGTGGTGGGGCTCCTCGTCGCAGCGCTGGCGGCGCGGCTGCCGGGCGCGGCGGTGGCGGCCGTCGACCCGGAGGCAGGCCGGCGGCCCCTGGCGGAGGCGCTGGGCGCGGCCTTCGCCGCCCCCGGGCAGGCCCCCGGAGGGGCCGATGTCGTGTTCCACGCCAGCGCCAGCGGCGCCGGCCTCGACACGGCGATCGGCTGCGCCGGGCTCGAGGCCACCATCGTGGAGATGAGCTGGTACGGGGACAAGCCGGTGGAGGTTCGCCTCGGCGGTGCCTTCCACAGCCGCCGGCTGAAGCTCGTCTCCTCCCAGGTGGGCCAGGTCTCGCCGGGCCGCCGCCCACGCTGGGACTACCGCCGGCGCATGGAGGCGGCGCTTGGCCTGTTGGACCTGCCCGCGCTCGACCTGCTGGTGGCCGAGGAGATCGCCTTCGAGGACGCCCCGCGCGAGCTGCCCCGCATCCTGGCGCCCGGTGCACACGGTCTTGCGCACGGTCTTGCCCCAGTCATCCGCTATCCCCAGCCCTGACCTGCCCTGGAGAATGCCATGTACGCCGTCGAGGTCCGCGACCGGATCATGATCGCCCACAGCCTGCCCGATGCCTTCTTCGGGCCGGCGCAGCACATGCACGGCGCCACCTTCGTGGTGGACGTGGCCTTCTTCCGCGAGGCGCTGACGCCGCAGAACGTGGTGGTCGACATCGGCGCCGCCCTCGGCGTGCTGCATGCGACCTTGAAGCCGCTGGCCTACCAGAACCTGGACGCCTTGCCGCAGTTTGCGGGCAAGCTCACGACCACGGAGTTTCTCTGCCGCTACGTGTTCGACGCCATCGCCGAGGCGGCCCGCAGCGGGGCGCTGGGCGAGGACGGCAAGGGCCTCGCCAGGATCCGCGTGACGCTGCACGAGACGGACCTGGCGCGCGCGTGGTTCGAAGGACCCGTGTAAACGTGCGCGTGCGCCTCGAGCCAAGCGCCAACCCTGTCATCCCGGTGCTTGTCACCGCGATCCACCTTGTCGCTGGCGCTGGCGTGCGTGGATGGCCGGATCCCGGCAACAAGTGCCGGGATGACACTTGCCTCGCGGTTCGAGTGCCATGACCGCGGCCGTGTTCGCCATTCCAGGCGACATCAATCTGCGCACGGGCGGCTACACCTACGATCGGCGCGTGATGGCGCTGCTGCCCCAGCTCGGGGTGGCGGTGCAGCACCTGGCACTCCCCGGCGGCTATCCTGCGCCCACGCCCGAGGAGCTCGCAGCCACGGCGCGGGCCCTCGCGCAGGTTCCAAGGGATGTGGTGCTGCTCGTCGACGGGCTGGCCTACGGGGCAATGCCGCCGCAGATCATTGCGCACGCGAAGGGCCCGATCGTCGCGCTCGTGCATCATCCGCTGTGCCTGGAGACCGGCCTTTCCGCCGAGCGCCAGGCCGAGCTCGAGGCCTCCGAAGCAGCCGCGTTGGCTCTGGCGCAGCACATCGTCGTGACCAGCGCCACGACGGCGGGCACGCTGATGACGCAGTTCGGCCTCCCCGCGGAGAGGATCACCGTGGCCGAGCCCGGCACCGATCCGGCGCCGCGTGCGAAGGCGATGAGGGCAGTCCCGGGCGGCCGAGCGCCCAAGGGGCTGCGCCTGCTGACGGTGGGCTCGATCGTGCCGCGCAAGGGCTACGATCTCCTGGTGCAGGCCCTCGCCAGGCTCGCAGACCTGGATTGGCGGCTCGTCATTGCCGGCGACGGCGAGCGCAGCCCAGACACCACGGCGGCCCTCGTGGGTCAGATCCGGCGCTCGAGGGTCCGCGACAGGATCAGGCTCGCCGGCCCCCTTGACGAACGCGCCCTTGCGGCACTCTATGCTCGTACGGATCTGTTCGTCCTGTCGTCGCTGTACGAGGGCTACGGCATGGTCCTGGGCGAGGCACTGGTGCGCGGTCTGCCGATCGTTGCGACCACCGGCGGCGCGGCGGCCGCGACAGTCCCGGACGGCGCGGCGCTGAAGGTGCCGCCGGGTAACGTCGACGCTCTCTGCAGGGCCTTACGGCGTGCCATGACCGACAAAGCGCTGCGCAGGAAGCTCGCCGATGCGGCCTGGGCCGCCGGCCGCAGGCTGCCGCGCTGGGAGGATACCGCGCGCAGCGTCGCCGGCACACTCGAGGGCGCAGCGCCCGAGGGCACGGCACCATGAGCGGCTTCGATGCCCGCTGGCTCGATCTGCGCGAGCCGGTCGATCACCGCTCGCGCAACGAGCAGCTGGCGCGCGCCCTTGCCCGGCATTTCGCCGGCCGCACCGCCACCTCGATTCTCGACCTCGGCTGTGGCACCGGCTCCAACCTGCGGGCGACGGCGCCGCTGCTCGGGGCGGTGCAGCACTGGACGCTCGTCGACCACGACCGGGCGCTGCTCGAGGCGGCCATCCAGCGCCTCTCGTCCTGGGCCGACACCGCCGAATGCCGCGGCACCGAGCTGGCGCTGAGCAAGGGCGGCAAGCAGATCCTGGTGCTCCTGCGCCGCGCCGACCTCTGGCGCGACCTGGAGGACGTGTTCGCCGCTCGGGCCGACCTCGTCACCGCCTCGGCGCTGTTCGACCTCGGCTCGGCCGATTTCATCGCCGAGGTCGCTGCCGCGGTCGCGCGCAGCCGCGCCGCGTTCTACACGGTCCTCACCTACAACGGGGCGCAGCGCTGGACCCCGAAGCACGAGGCCGACCCAGCGATGGCGGCGGCGTTCCGCAGGCATCAGGCGGGCGACAAAGGCTTCGGCGCCGCGGCGGGGCCGATGGCGCCGGCGCTGCTCGCCGCCGCCTTCGATGCCGCGGGCTACTGGGTGAGAGACGGCGACAGCGGCTGGCGCCTGGAGGCCGGCGACGAGGCGCTGATCGCCGAGCTGGCGGCGGGCTTTGCGGCGGCCGTGCGCGAGACCGAGCTGGTGCCTCCCGCGAAGGTCGCCGATTGGCAAACGGTCGCCCGCACCGGCGCATTGGTGGGCCACACCGACACCCTCGCCCTGCCGCCGTAGCCACCCGTCATCCCGGCTCCAAGCGCTGCTCGCCTCTGGCTCGCATCGCTTCGGCCGGGATGACGGGTGGGGTGTCCGCCCTCAATGCGGCTTGGACTTCTCGAAGGCGGCCAGGGCCTCGGGGCCCGCCTCCTTCTGGTGCTTGGCCTGCCACTCCTTGTAGGGCATGCCGTAGACGATCGCGCGCGCGGCCTCCTTGGAGAGCTCCACGCCCTTCTCGGCCGCCGCCTCGCGATACCAGTCGGAGAGGCAGTTGCGGCAGAAGCCGGCGAGATTCATCATGTCGATGTTCTGCACATCGGCGCGCTTGCGGAAGTGCTCGACGAGCCGCCGGAAGGCAGCCGCCTCGAGCTCCGTCGTCAGGGCCTTGTCGAGCTTGGTCATCGCGTCGTCTCCATCCTTGTTGCGCGCGGGGACCGCAGGCGCGGCGCTCGCGGTCCTGCATGGCGCAATGATATCGGCGCTGGGCACCGCGATGCCAGAGGCGGCCAGGATGCCCTGCACAATGCGCACCAGCCGGCCGCTCCAGGCCGCCTGCCCGGCCGCCTCGCGGATGAGGTCCTGCCGGATCTCCACGATGGCGTTGGCGAGCCCGCGCTGGACGCCGTGCTGCCACAGGCAGTCGCCGACCAGGAGCCCGGCGTAGGGCTCGTTCTCGCCGACGATGAGGTCGCCCTCGGCGTAGAAGCCGTCGAGGAGCGGCCGCGCCAGCCGGTCGTCCTCGCCCCACAGCACGCCGACGTGCCAGGGGCGGCTCACCTCCTTCCAGCTCTCGGTGAAGGAGTGGATCGAGAGCAGGGCCGGCTGCGGGCCGTCGGCGAGGCACCGGTCGATCACCGCTGCAACGGCGCGATGGTAGGGCTCGTAATAGCGCTGCATGCGCCTGGCACGCTCGGCGGCGTCGAGGTGGCGGTTGCCGGGGATCACCGCGCCGTCCGAGATGCGCATGACGAGGGTGGGGTCGTCGGCCCCCCGGTTGGGATCGATCAGCAGCCGGGAGTAGCGCGTCATCACCGCCGGCGCGCCCAGCGCCGCAGAGACGGCGCGCGCGACCGGCGCCGCGCCGATGTCGTAGGCGATGTGGCGCTGCAGCTGCTCGGGCGGCAGCCCCAGCGTGCCGTAGCCCTCGGGCAGGTCGTTGCCGGCGTGGTCGCAGAGGACGATCAGGCCGCAATCGCTGCGCCCGGGCAGGATGGAGTAGCTGTCGTGCTCCTCGGCGCCGATGCTGCCGGAGGCCCTCGCTGCGTCGTCGGCCATGGGGTCGAGTCTATCGTGGAGGTCGAGAATTTGCCATCTTCGCGGGGTCTGAGCCCGCCACATAGGGCAGCCCGCGAGAGGAAGATGGGGCGACACGTTGACAATTTGGCGGCACCGGGCGCCGGGCCGCGCGCTGCAGCGCTGGCGCTTTACGACGCGGCCGTAGCCTCGGCGCACCCCGAGGTGTGCCTGCCAGAGCATCTGCCGCCGGTGCCCGAGGACGGACGGCTCGTCATCGCCGGGGCCGGCAAGGCCGCCGCAGCCATGGCCGCCGCAGCCGAGCGCCACTACCGCGAGCGCGGGGCGCTCGGGCGCGTCACTGGCTTCACCACGGCCCCGCACGGCACCGCCGAGGCGCTGCCGGCGGAGCACCGCCCCGGCGGGATCCGCGTCGTTTCGGCGCGCCACCCCACGCCCGACGCTGCGAGCCAGGCGGCGGCCGAGCAGACGCTCGCCCTGGTGCGCACCGCCACCGCCGACGACCTCGTGCTGGTGCTGCTCTCCGGCGGCGCCTCGGCGCTGTGGGCGGCTCCCGCGGCGGGGTTGGACCTGGCACAGAAGGTGGCGCTGACCCGCGGACTCCTGAAATCCGGCGCCGACATCTACGAGATGAACACGGTGCGGCGGCATATTTCCCGGATCAAGGGTGGCCGGCTGCGCAAGGCGACGCTTGCCCGGATGCTGACGCTGGCGATCTCCGATGTGCCAGGCGACGATCCGGCAACGATCGGCTCGGGTCCGACCGTCGCAGACCCCACGACGCTCGCCGAGGCGCGCGCGGTGCTCGCGCGCCATCTCCCACGCATGGCGGCCCTCGGCCTCGATGTCCCTGACGCCATTGGCGCCATCCTTGCCAATCCCGCCAACGAGACGCCCAAGCCGGACGATGCGGCCTTCGCCAGCGCCGCCTACCGCATCATCGCCACGCCGGCCGCTGCGCTGGCCGCTGCGGCCGACCTCGCGCAGCGCCAGGGTTACCATGTGGTGAACCTGGGCGATGCCGTCACCGGTGAGGCCCGCACGGTGGCCGAGGCCCACGCCCGCCTGGCGCGCGAGGCCAGGACCGCAGGGCGCAGGGTCGCCATCCTCAGCGGCGGCGAGCTCTCCGTCTCCGTGCGCAACCCCCGTGGCCGCGGCGGGCGCTGCCAGGAATACGCGCTGGCGCTGGCGCTTGCGCTGCAGGGCGTCCCCGGGGTAGTGGCTCTGGCGGCGGATACCGACGGCATAGACGGCGGCGAGGGCCGGCCGGGCGACCCGGCGGGCGTCGTCGTGGCCCCTGGGGCACTCGCCGGGGCCCACCTTGAGGATGCCCAAGAGGCGCTCGACAATAACAACTCGACCGGGTTCTTCGAGACCGCAGGAGGATTGATCGTGCGCGGTCCCACCCATACCAATGTCAACGATTTCCGCGCGATTCTGATCGACCCCCTGATCGACCCCCTGATCGACCCCAAGATCGAACCATGACGCCGACGCCACGTCCTTCGATGCAGCGTGCCCTTTGCAGGCCGAGCGTGGCGCTGGCGTCTGCCGCCGTGGCGCTGCTGACGCTCGGCACCCCGGCGCTTGCCGACCTGAAGCTGTGCAACACGACCCCGAGCCGCGTTGGCGTTGCACTCGGCTACAACGACGCCAGCGGCGGCTGGACCACGGAGGGCTGGTGGACGCTTCCAGCCCAGACCTGCGAGGTCCTCTACAAGGGCACGCTGTCCAGCCGCTACTGGTACGTCCATGCCGTGGATTACGACAGCGGCGGCGAATGGGCCGGCCAGTCCTTCATGTGCACCCAGGATAAAGCGTTCACCATCAAAGGGGTTCAGGAATGCGCCAAGCGCGGTTATAACCGCACAGGCTTCTTCGAGGTCGACACGCAGGGAGGCAAGGACTGGACCATCCGCCTCACCGATCCCAGCGAAGGGGGCGCCAAAGCCAAATGAGACGCAGCCGGCGCGTCAAGATTGTCGCCACGCTAGGACCTGCGTCGAGCGCTCCAGAGATGATCGAGCGCCTATTCGAGGCGGGCGTCGACATATTCCGCATCAACATGAGCCACACGTCGTTCGACGGGGTGAAGAAGCTGCACGCCGCGGTGCGGACCGCCGAGGCGCGCTTCGGGCGGCCGATCGGCATCCTCGCCGACCTGCAGGGGCCCAAGTTTCGCATCGGCGAGATCGCCGGAGGCAGCGCGAGCCTCGATCCGGGCGCCACCTTCGTGCTCGACACCACCGAGAGCCCCGGCTCGGCCGCGCGCACGTTCCTGCCCCACCCGCAGATCTTCGAGGCCGTCGAGGCGGGCCACACCCTGCTCCTGGACGACGGCAAGATCCGCATGACCGTGGCCTCCAGGACGCCCTCCCGCATCGAGGCCGACGTGGTCGTGGGGGGCACCCTCTCCAGCCGCAAAGGCATCAGCCTGCCCGACACCCTGCTGCCGATCGGGCCGCTCACCGACAAGGACCGGGCCGACCTCGACTACGTGCTGCGGCTCGGGGTGGACTGGGTGGCGCTCTCGTTCGTGCAGCGCGGCGAGGACATGCGCCTCGCGCGCCAGATCGTCGGCCAGGCCGCCGCGCTGATGGCCAAGATCGAGAAGCCGGCGGCGATTGCCGAGCTCGACGCCATCGTCGCCAGCTCCGACGGCCTGATGGTGGCGCGCGGCGACCTCGGCGTCGAGATGCCGGTGGAGCGCGTGCCGGGCCTGCAGAAGCAGATCGTCGGCAAGTCGCGCGCCGCGGGCAAGCCCGTGGTGGTGGCGACGCAGATGCTGGAGAGCATGATCAACTCGCCGGTGCCCACGCGGGCCGAGGTCTCGGACGTGGCGACCGCCGTGTTCGACGGCGCCGATGCAGTGATGCTTTCCGCGGAGTCGGCGGTCGGCAAGTATCCGATCGAGGCGATCCGCACCATGGACCGCATCGCCACCGAGGCGGAGAACGATCCCAACTACGGCGCCATCATCCATGCCACGCGCACGCCGCCCCAGGCCACCGCCGCTGATGCCATCGCCGCCGCCGCCCACACCGTCGCCGACACGCTCAAGCTCGCCTGCATCATCTGCTACACCGCCACCGGCTCCACCGCGCTGCGCGTTGCGCGCGAGCGGCCCGGCCTGCCGGTGATCGGGCTCTCGCCGGTGGTGGCGACCGGGCGCAAGCTCGCCATGGTGTGGGGCGTGCACTGCGTGCTGACCAGCGACCCGGAGAATCTGGCGGCCATGGTGCGCAAGGCCTGCCGCATCGCCTTCGACGAGGGCTTCGCCGGCGCCGGCGAGGGCATCATCATCGTCGCCGGCGTACCGCTCGGCTCACCCGGCACCACCAACATGGTGCGCATCGCCCACCTCGACGCCCAGGGCAACCCCGTCGCCGAGGGGGTGTGAGCCGCGTGCGCGGCACCCCCGCCCTGCCGGGACTTGCCCCGGCTTCGGAAGTCTCCGCAGGTCGAAGACTTCAGCTATGTGCCAGGAGGTGCCGTGAGCAAATGCAACAACGCGCGCAAACTGGTTCTCCATCCCAAGGGCGCGTTCGCGGGCCGGATCGTCCGACCGGCCGTTCTCATGCGCGGAAGTGCAACGAGGCGATGGCGACAGAATTCAGTGCCATATGCTGCACGATCGGTGCCCAGAGGCTGCCGGTGAGGCGTAGCCCAAGCGCGAACAGCAAGCCCGTGAGGATGATGGAGAGGCTATTCAATACGCCGTACTGCTGCCCGTGGATGAGAGCGAATGGCACCGCGACCAGAACCGCCGCGCCCCAGAATCCAAGCCGGGTCTTGACCAGAGACTGTAGTAGCATGCCCCGGAAGACCAACTCCTCTGCGAGTGGTCCAAGGATGGCCGTCGTTGCTATGCTCAAGGCCAGGCCTTCGCGTGTGACGGCGTCTCTCAGTCCGGAGCTCATGCGCGGCGTAAAGGTTTTCAACAGTTCGGCAGAGGTGTACCTAAGGACATACTCCAGCGCGACGAGCGCGACGACGATCAGAAGGGCCCAGCCAAGACGAGTGGGCAATCGCAAAGCTAGGGCATCAAGCGGACTGGTGCGGAGCCGGCTTGCGGCCAACAGCAGCAGTGGTATCCCGACTAAATACTGGACAAGCGATGTCGCCTGAAACGGATACAGCGCTGTTATGGTTGTGCTGCCATCGGGATTTACCGTGGTGGTAAGATTGACCCACCCGAAGAGCCCGATCCTCATGGCGAGTTGGCCTGCCTGAAGGGCAACGCCAATGATCACGACAGTCAATACCGGGGCCATGATGGGCCCCCAGGGCAATCGTGATTCAAATCGTGGCGGCGCGAGTACTGATGAAAAGATGTTCACGGTTTTTCTCCGAGGGAAAACGCTGAAGGCTGCCCAACGTAACGAAGACTGCGACACCAAAGGGTAATTGTTCCTGAACTTCCCCTTCTTTCCCCTCGATGGCACATGGGATAGCCAGCCACGTATGCGCCGAACTCGAGGCAGCGAAGGACGTAGCAAGTCCTCCGGCGGCCGCTTCCATCTGTATTGCCGCCGCCACGGGTCCGCGATCTTCCAGCGACCGCGTCCTTTGCCGGTCCGACGGGTGGATGTGTTGCGCCGGGAGAGGCCATGAGCGCGGTCATCAGGCCGGCCAACAGGAGCGACGCTCTGTTCACAGGCAAATACTCCAATGTTCATGAACGCAGGAACTGACTGGCGTCCTTCCGCAGCACGGCGGCGAGTTGTAAGGTGTGGCTGCGTCGGAAAGGTATGCGCTGGGCAGGCAGGGCAGCACCATTTGCTTCCGGTACACCACCGTGTCTCTACCGTCCGACGCCACCACCGCCGTTATCGGCTTTTGGGCAGGACCATTGGTTCCAGCTAGTGTGTTTCCATCCCGTAGGGCATGGCGTCTTTGGTCGGCGGGAAGGGGGAGGAAGGCCTCTTAGCTCGGAGCCTCCCTTGATCGGCTCGACTGGCCGACATTGCCCCCACATGAACACCGCTCTTGCGCCAAAAACGCCAGGTCCTGAACCGCTATGGCGTCGACCTGCTACCAATGGCCTCGCAGCAGTACGCCTTGGAACCGGTGAGGCAACCCCTGCTTGACCGCCCGCGCTCAACCCAGTCACCGCCTCGGCAAACGCCCTCGCAAAACGGCGCTGTGCCGTTCCAATTGCAATTGCGGTAGGTCACCGTTGGCTGACGCTTTTGGACGACTGGCTGACGGCGAATGCACCGGCCTTCGCTGCAGATGTACCCTGGTTGGCAGTAAGCCCCGGTGTCGCATACATTGTCACGAGTGCTCCTAATGCATGTGTTTCCCGCGCAGCGGTAGCCCGTCGGGCATCGGGCCCCGCTCGCGCATCCCCCCGGATCGGCGCCATAGCCGATGCCGCACCTGCCGTTCGCAAGGCAGACGGTTCCGGCGCGGCAATAATTCCCGTTGGAGCAGCATTGGGCACTAACAGGTGCGCAGCCGCTCCCACACCGATACCATCCTGGCTGACACTGTGCGGAGGCTGGCGACGCTGCGAACAGGCACAGCGCGACAGCCATTATGCAAACGCCCAACGTTCTCTGCATTGCGAAACTCCCTGCCAACGGATCCGGCCCCGCTCCCGCGGTAGCCGGCAACCCGAATGTGCGCCTGTTGTCCTTCCGGCGTGCCGGTGCCACTATGGGACACCGGTCACGCCCACACATCTGCCGTTTGGCGTAGAGCGGCTGAAAAATGAATTTGCGTCGAGGGACCGGGGGCGAAGCCATGGCCGAAGCGCTGCCGGGCAAGACGCTGTCGAAGCTGATCGGATCGATCTACGACTGCGCGCTGGATGCATCCCGCTGGGAGCAGACGCTCGCCGACATCCGGGATGCCCTCAGCTGCCAAGTCGCGCAGCTAGCTCTGGTGGACCTCCGCCAGAATCGCTACCTGATCAGCCGGACGGTGGGCATGGAGCCCTGTTGGCTGGAGCAGCAGGCGAACCACGTCCCCGAGATCAACGCCGGGCTGACGGAGGCATTCGCCTCGGGGCTTTCCCTGGATGAGCCGCATGTGATCTCCCGCCATATCCCGCGCGGCTACCGCGAGACTTCTCCCTACTACCAGGACTGCCTGAAGCCGCAAGGCCTGGTCGACATCATGACCTACTTCCTGATGCAGACGCCGGCGCGTTTCGCCGGCTTCGGCGTGGCCCGGCACGAGCGGCACGGCGTCATCTCGGAGCGCGAGATCGAGCTCGGCGGGCTGCTGCTTCCTCACCTGCGCCGCGCGATCACGATCAGCGACGTGCTCGACGTCCGCACGATCGAGCATGCGCGGATGGCCGAAACGCTGGGCGCGCTCAGATGCGCCGTGATGCTGACGGATGCCCGCGGCGCGATCCTGTATGCCAACCCTCGGCCGAGCATGCTGCGCAACGGCGGTCCCATCCGGGCTGGGCGGGGTCCTGCAGGCGAAGACCGCTGCAGCGGCCGCCGAATTGCGCAGTGCCATCAGGTTGCGCGGAGGACAGCCCGGCATCGGCAAGACTGGGCGTGCCATCCTGCGCACCGAGCCCGCCGAGCCCGAGTGCCGCCCTGACGCGCATGTCCTGCCCCTCACCGAAGGCGCCGGAACTGCAGCCGGCAGTGCGCCGTCTCGTGGGCGCGCCGCCGAGAACGCAGGGGTGCCGAGTGAAGGCCGCCCGTTCCGTCTGACGGTGGCCGAGACGGGTGCGGCCAGCTGCTCGCCGGGCGCACTCTGGCCGAGACGGCGACCGCCGATCCTCCACAGCACGACGCTGGAGAGCAGGAAGGACAGCCCGATGATGCGATCGAAGACGGCGATGACCTGGGCCGCGGGATCGGCTCGACGATACCGGCATCGAGGATGGTCATGTCGAGCAGCGATCGAACAGCTCGTTCATCGAACCCACCGAGGCATCGAGGCGGGCGACGAGGCGGCTGCGCTCGGCCGGGTCCGGCTCGTCGCGCAGCCGGGCCACAAACAGGTTCAAGGCGTGCAGCGGCTGGCGCAGATCGTGGCTTGCCGAGGCGATAAGGTGCGACTTGTGCTTGTTGGCGATCTCCAATTGCCGCGTCTTGTCTTGGATGACTTCATTGTCCCGCGCCAGCGCCTCATCCGCCCGCTCGGCAGATCGAAGGGCGTAGTAGACGGTCGCCATCAAAGCGAAGAGCGTCGTAGCCGCCACCGGTACGAAGGCGCCCCAAAATAGCTGGCAGAGCGACCGCTCCGGTGCTAGGGCACCCGAGCCTCCAGGACGACGACCAGCACGACCGCCAGAAGACCAAATAGGGCCACGAGCAGGATGCGCTCGGTGCCGAGAAGCGCGAAAGCGAGTCCGTGTAGGCTGCCACGCCAAAGTAGGTCGCGTGCCCGAAGGAGAGCGATCCCGCCGTTCCGTAAAGAAGGTTCACGCCCAGGCAGGCAATGGCGAACACCAGCATATGCGAAAGGATGAACAGCGGGTAAGCAGCCAGCACGAGCGGCATCAGGACGAGACCGAGACCCGCCGTTGCGGCGAGGAGCAGCGCAGACCCCCATCCCTTCAGGCAGCCCCGGAAGTCAGGAAACTGCAAGCGGCGAATGGCAGTTCCTCCTACTCACGGGTGTGCCGCAATCGTACGATGTACATCCGCCTCGCTGCGTCGAGGCATCGAGCGTTTGGGGCATCGCGTCCCGTAGGCCATTGGGATGACAGGCGCGGGACCGGTCGCTAAAACTCGAACATTGGGCCGACGAAGCGTCGGGGGCAATGACACAGATCAACGACAGTCCGAACGGCAGGATTGGGTCACTTTGGTCTGATGGGGATTGTTCTGCTCGTCCCCCAACAGCTGCCACAAATCTGCCCCGGGAAGAGGGGGAGGAGCGCCCACGGTGCCTGGGAGCCCGCCGCATCGCCTTCGACGAGGGCTTTGCCGGCGCCTGCGAACGCGTGATCACGGCCAGCGTACGCAGCGCCGCAGCGACCATTCGCGTTCTGCTTTGCTCCTACCCATCGGCTGGTCGACCCGCAGTCCGTCCCGCAAGAGCCGCCGACGCGCTCTCGTCGCGCTTGGCAGAACGCTCGCACCGCCCGCTCTAAGCCCCTTCCGACATTGAGCAAATGCTTTCCGGGCGGGCAAACTCTGCGCACGGAAATGGTGCCGTCCTACCACGGGTTGTGGAAATCTTCGCCTGCCCCCTTTCCTTGCAGGCGCAGCTGGGCGAACTTGGCTCAACAACCAGGCAGTTCTTGCAAGACATTCGGCCCGGTGCGGGCCAGTCGCGGATGCGGGGAAATTGTTGTGCGTAGCCCTCGGGCGCCCGCTTGGGCGCACACCTCATGGTCTGCCGCCGCGCTGATCTCTGCGGCCGTGGTGCTCGCGCCCGGCGCTGCGGCGCAGGCTCCCTGCGAGCCGGTCTACCAGGATGTGACGGCGGACCTCGCCGTCGCCCAGGCCAATCTCCAGGCGGCAGCCCGGACCAATGCCCAAGGGCAGGTGGACGCCAACGTTCAGACCAACCTGGACGGTCCGGCGAACGACCCGCCGCGGACGCCGGCCGACAATGCGAACGTCCGCCCATCGCCCGAGGAGGCCAATCGCCGGCGCGAGGTCTGCCGGAACATCGAGACGGCGCCGAAGGTCATCGCCGTCCAGCCGGGCATCACGGTGGTGGCCACCACCAGCTTCATGGCGGCCATCGCCGGCCGTCTCGACTCCGTGCGCGGCCAGGGGGCCGCCGCGGGCGACATCATCACCTCCACCACGCCCCCCGACGGCCTGATGGGCCTGGGCGCCCGCCGCAAGGGGCACGCGCCCCCGCCGACGCCGGCGAGCCCCCTCACCGTCTATGCCATGGGCTCGTTCCTGGGCGGCAGCCGCGCCGATGCGGCCAATCTGCTCGGCTTCGACTACGACTCGGGCTCGGCGACGGTGGGGATCGAGTACAGCGTCAACCGCAACCTCATCCTCGGCCTCGCCGCCAACTACACGGGCAGCAACGCCGACGTGAACGGGGGCGCGACGGTCGATGTGAGCGCCGTCCAGGGGGCGGCCTACCTTTCCTATGCGACCAGGCAGTGGTTCCTCGACCTGCTCGCCGCATACGGCACTCACAACGTCGATATGGTGCGGCCGGGACTCGGCGACCCGATATTCGGCAGCACCAGCGGCAGCGCCTTCGCCCTGGCGGCACGAGCCGGGTACCTGCTCGACCTCGGCGGCGTGCGCGCCGGCCCGATCGCCGGCCTCACCTACGTCCGCTCGCGCATCGACGGCTACGCCGAGACGGGCGACCCGCAACTCACCCTTACCGTCTCGTCGCTGACGCTCGACAGCCTCACCGGCAGCGTCGGCATCCGCTTCCTGGCGCCGTTCCGGGCGGGCAACAACCTCATCGTCCCGTATCTGAACATCACGCTGGAGCATCAGTTCGGCGACCTCGACCACGTCCTCATCGCCAGCCTGACCTCCGCGCCGGCGCTTCCGCCCATCCTTTCGGCGTTTGCGGCGTTCGACGCGCGCGACTTCGGCAAGATCGAGGGCGGCCTCACCCTGGAGCTGGGGCCCGAGCTCAGCGCCAGCTTCAGCGGCGCCTCCACGTTCGGGCGCGACGAGAGCTACGACTTCCGCATCAGCGCCGGCCTGAACTACCGGTTCTGACCTCTTGCGGTCATCGATCGCCACCCGTCATCCCGGACGAAGCGATGCGAGCCAAAGGCGAGCAGCGCTTCGAGCCGGGATGACGGGTCGGCCGGTGGCCGTGGGGCAACGGTCGGGTAGAAATCATCTCGATGCCCCCTTCCCAGACATGCGGCAGGGCGCAACAATCGTTTGTGGGCCGAAGGAATGCGCGCGGACAAGGCAGCCTCCAGGCCCAGGAAGCGCCTGAACCGTTGTTGCGTAGGGGGAGTTCGTGATGCGTAGCCCTCGCTCGCCCGCATGGGCAGATCGCGTCCTGGCCGCTGGAGCGTTGCTGCTGGCCGCCGCCGGCTTCGCGCCGCAAGCCGCAGCCGAGGAGAAGTTCGCCAGACTGTTCGTGTTCGGCGACAGCTACGCGGACCTCACCTTGTCGGACAAGGCGCCTTCCAATCCCGCTGGGCCGGCAGGGTTGGCGCTCTCGTTCTGGCGTGTCTATCCGGTGCCGCTGGCGGCCAACCTGAGCATCAACGACAACCAGATATTCGACTTCGCGGTGGGCGGCGCCACGGCTTCACCGTTCGGCGCGCCGGCGCTGCCTCCCTTCTGGAACCTGCAGCAGCAGGTCGATGCCTTCAATCCTGCGGCCAACACGTTCAAGGCGCGCGACCTGGTGACGATCAACATCGGCGGCAACGACATTCGCGACATCCTGACCAATTCAGCCGCCCAGAACAAGGCCTTCGGCTACCCCGAGGACGTGCTGACCCCGCTCACGGCCAAGGCCTTCGCCGACAAGACCACGGAGTACGCGACCGGCCAGATCGATCGCCTGGTCACCGCGGGCGCCCGCAACTTCGTGCTCGGCGCCTTCAGCAGCATCTCGCTCCTGCCGGAAATCCAGGACAACCTCAGCACGCTTCCGCCAAACATCGCACAGCTGGTCGCCGCCAGCGCGGATGGCTACGCCAAGGCCTATTTCGACGGCATCCAGACGAGCCTTGCACCGTACGCTCAGAAGGGCGTGCGCTTCTTCGTGTTCGACCTCGCCCGGCTCGGGCAGGCCGTCAACGACAACCCGGCCAAATACGGCTTCACCGGCGGGTTCAGGTGCCCGGCGAACGGGCTGCCCGCGCCCTTCGACGACATTTGCGGCGCCACGCCCACCAATCCGACCAACAACAACCCGCTGCAGAGCCAGTACTATTTCGGTCCGGACGGCCTGCATCTGACCAACGCCGGCTTCGAGCTGGTGGCCAGATACATGACCAACATCGTCATGGCGCCGGACACCATCGCCGTGCAGCCCAACATCGTGAAGGCGACCGCGAGCGGCTTCACCTCCTCGCTGCTCGACCGCCTCGGCGGCACCCGGCAGCTCGTCTCCGTCGCCGGCAGCACCGCCTCGGCGGACGACGACGGCGCGATGGGCCTCGGGCGCAGCGACAAGTCGCGCACGGGTCCGCCGGGCCGCCTCACCACCTTCGCGGTGGGCAGCCTGTTCGGCGGCAACCGCGGCGAGACACCCGACCTCGTCGGATACGAGTACGATGCCACGGCCGGGACGGCGGGCATTGAGTACAGCGTCAACCGCAACCTCATCGTCGGCCTCGCCGGCAACTTCACGACCACCAACGCCGACCTCACCAGCGGCGCCCACATCAATCTCGACGCCGTTCAGGTCGCGGCCTACTGGTCGTACGCCACGCGGCAGGTCTTTGCCGACGTGCTCGTCGGTGTCGGCTCGCACGACATCGGCCTCGTCCGGCCCGGCGTGATCGACTCCGTGCGCAGCGAGACCGATGCCCTCACCTTCGCGATTGCGGCGCGGGGCGGCTATCTCTTCGACCTCGGCAAAGTGCGCGCCGGGCCGATCGGGGGGCTGACCTACATCCATGCGCGGGTCGACGGCTATACCGAGAAGGGCGATCCGCTGCTGACCTTCGATGTGTCGTCACAGACGCTCGACACATTGACCGGCCATGTCGGCCTGCGCCTCCTCGCGCCTTTCAAGGCCGGGGACAGCTTGGTCGTTCCCTATCTGAACGTCACGCTCGAGCATCAATTCGGGGACGATACGCGCTTGCTGACGGCGAGCCTGGTCCAGGCCCCGCTGCTCCCGATCCTCTCGTCGATCTCGACGTTCGACGCGCGCACCTACGGCAAGGTCGAAGGTGGCATAAACCTCCAGCTCAGTCCCGGCTTCGGCGCCACCATCAGCGGCTCCTCGACGTTCGCGCGCGACGAGGCCCGCGATTTCAGCATCAACGCGGGGTTGAACCTCAAGTTCTGACGGCGTGACTGCGCCAGGGGTGCTTCAGGGTGCTTCACGGGTGCCTCAGAGCTGGATGATCAGACAGGTGGTGGTGCCGTGGGCGAGTAGCGTGCCCTTGGCATCGAAGATCTTGCCCTCGGCCGTGCCCGAGCGGCGCCCGACGTGCAACGTCCGGCCCTCCGCGCGGATCGGCCCCGTCTGTTCGGTGATCGGCCGAACCAGGTTTACCTTGAGCTCCAGGGTGGTGTAGCCGAACCCCTTTTCCAGGTGCGTCTGCACCGCGCAGCCCATGCAGCTGTCGAGCAGTGTCGACGCCACACCCCCGTGGACGGTCCCGATCGGATTGTAGTGGCGCAGCTCCGGGGTCATCGTGAACACGACAAGGCCCGGTGCCACCTCGGCCATGTTCATGCCGAGCGTCACCGCAAAGGGCGGCGGCGGTACCCGGCCTTCGGCGATGCGGCGCAGGAACTCGAGCCCGCTGTAGCTCTTGATCTCCTCCAGCGATGCGACGTGGACGTTGGTATCGCTCGCGCTCATGGTCTCATCTCCGCCTGCATCTCTGGCCCGTTCTCTGCGTTGGCCCGGGGGCTGCGGACCGCGGCAATCGATGGCCGCCCCGCCGACTCTCAGACCCCCGGCATTTCCGTCAAGTCGCGATCCTGTACCGCCGCTGTCTCGGGCCCCGGCATGCGTTTCGGTTGCCCGGCGGCAGGGCCGGGCGGCTCGTGCTCGCCCGGCGCTCTCGACAGGACCGGCTGGCTAGTCCTCGGAGCGCCGGAGCGCGAAATCGAGCGGAAGCGCCGTGGTGTACTTGATCTGCTCCATCGCGAAGGCCGACGACACCTTGGAGATCTCGATGCGTGAGATCAGCTTCTTGTAGAAGGCATCGTAGGAGGCGATGTCGGGCACCACGACGCGCAGCAGGTAGTCGACATCCCCGCTCATGCGGTAGAACTCGATCACCTCGGGAAAGTCGACGACGGCGGCGTGGAACTTCTCGAGCCAGGAGAGGGTGTGCTGGTCGGTCTTGATCGAGACGAAGACCGTGACGCCGGCGTTCACCTTCCTGGCGTCGAGCACGGCGACGCGGCGCCTGATGACCCCGGCCTCCTCCAGCTTCTGGATGCGGCGCCAGCAGGGCGTCGTGGAAAGCCCGACCTCCTTGCCGATATCCGCCACGGAGCGCGTGCAGTCCTGCTGCAGAATGCGCAGGATCTTGACATCCATCTCGTCGAGCATGGTTCGCCTGAATTCTCCAGGCCGCAGGGCGCAGTGGAAGATTTTTCCGATCTGGCGGCCAATATCTGGCTATATGAGTAATTTTATTGCGTCAAGGCGCCGTTTATCACGAGCCTTTTTCACGCTGGCTATCTTGCCGCATCACCGAAGATAGTCTGCCAGCCGCACCGCGGGCCTGCGTCATCCGTACTCGGCGCTGCGAGAGAGTGCGCAGGCGCCGCAGGGCGGCGCCGGAGCCTTCAAAGGCCGGAGCATTCAAAGGATGTTGTGGGTGCCGTCACAGAGGGGACGGTCGTCGGTCGCCTTGCAGCCGCACAGGTTGAAGGTCCCCGAGGACTCGGCAACGAAGCGGTGCGGCTGGATATCTGTCGCCTTGTGCGCACCGTCGCAGAACGGCTGCTTCTGCGAGCGCCCGCAGGCGCACCAGAAGTATGCCTTGCCCGCCTCCAGCGTCACCTGGTACGGGCCCACTTGCGCACAGACGGCCTCATCGGCCATGGCCTGTCTCCTCGTTGCGAGAGCAGCCCACCCGCTCGGCAGGCCGGATGCAAAGCCGCCGTGCGCGCTCAGACCACGTTGAGCCTCTGCTTCTCAGCAACCTTCGCACCGCGATCGTCGGTCCAGGTGAACTCGAACTCTCCCGGGCCGGGAACACGCATATAGAACGCCAGATAGGGATTGGCGGAGATGCCGGGATGCAGCTCGGCCTTGAAGACCTCCGCGCCGGCAAAGGTGGCGGTGAACGCGTTGATGATGAAACGGGGGATCGGCTTGCCGCCCACGTCCCTGCGCTGGCCGGTCTCCATCACGTGCGTAATGAGCGTCTTGACCTCGATCACGTCGCCGACCTTGGCCCGCTCCGGCAGCCTGACACGCGGCCTCGTCATTGCGCCGTCCTCCACTCCACCTAGCCGCCGCAACCGCCGATGGTCACCTTCACCGGGCGCCGGGTCATTACGAACTTGCCGTCGCCCAGCTCGGCCAAGCCGATCACGTCCTGGGTCTGGGCCAGACGCAAGCGACTGCTCGCCGACGCCTTGCCCGACAGCAGCGTGAACCTGAATGTGGCCACATTCGGTTGCGGATTGGCCGTCGCGATCACATGAATCGCCTTGACGTGCTCCTTCTCCGTCATCGGGCCGTCGACGCCAATGGTGAAGGGCACCATGTTGCCGTTCTCGGCGATCTCGGGCAGCTCAAACGTCAGGCGGCCGTCGGTCGCCGGCTGCGCATCGCCCGCGATGGCCTTCAGGGCCTCCTGCCAAGCCTGCGGCGCGCTTTGCGCCGAGGCCTCACCGGCGAGAAACGGCGCAATGGCAGCGACCGCAGCGGCGCCCAGCACGAAAGCGCGGCGGTCGAGCGCTGGACTGTCCATCTCGGGCTTCATTCCACGGCCAAGGGGGTTCGTCGGCTGGCGCTTCGGGAAGCGACAATGCTTACCATATGCGTCAGCCGTACGCGCAATGCAAGACCCGGCGGAAGGCGGCGCCCGGCCGATTTTTCCACGGGTTGCCGCATGCACCGCATTACGGGTGCCCGCACGGTGTCGGCGCGCTGACGAAGCGCACCTCGACACCCTCCAGGCCATAGGCATCGAGGGCGAGGGCCGCCTCCAGGCTGCAGGGCGCCGCCTGCGCCCGCGGCTCCCTCGTTCAATGGCCCGTCAATGGCCCGCCGGCGATCTGGGTGCGGCGCATGACGCGGCGGAAGGGGCCGGCGTCGTGGATGGCCAGATGCTTGCAGGTGCGGTTGTCCCAGAAGGCGATGGAGCCCGCCTCCCAGCGGAAGCGGCAGGTGAACTCGGGCCGGTGGCCGTGGTCGAGCAGGTAGCCGAGCAGCGGCCGGCTCTCGTCCTCCGTCATGCCCTCGAAGCCGACCGTGTAGGAGTGATTGAGGTAGAGCAGCTTGCGGCCCGTCTCCGGGTGGGTGACCACCACGGGATGCGTGCTGACGGTCTCGCGCCAGTCGCTGTCCTCGCGCACCTTGGTGGCGCGGAAGGCATTCTTGTTGGCCGCAGGACCCGCCACCTTGCGGTCGGAGTGCACGGCCCTCAGCCCGGACAGCATGCGCTTCATGCCCTCGGAGAGCGTCTCGTAGGCCTGGTACTGGTTGGCGAACAGCGTGTCGCCGCCGTAGGGCGGCACCTCGATGGCATGGAGGATGGCGCCCATGGGCGGCTCCGGCATCATCGTGGTGTCGGCATGCCAGTCCTCGCCGACGATCTTCTTGTCGCCCGGCTCGCGCGTGATCCAGACGATCTCGGGGTCGGCCTGCGTGCCCTTGTAGTTGGGGTGGATGAAGATCTTGCCGAAGCGGTGCGTAAAGGCCTTGTGCTGCTCGGCATCGAGCTTCTGGTCGCGGAAGAAGATGACGCAATGGTCGAGCAGCGCCTTGCGGATGTCGCCGATCGTCCGATCGTCGAGGTTCTGGCTCACATCGACGTTGTGGATCTCGGCGCCGATCGTGCCGGCGATCGGACGCACTTCGATCTGCCTGTTGCGCATGGGTTTTCTCCGGTGCCGAGGCGCCTGGACATGGCGCACCTCTTTTGCGTGCGAGGCTATGGCCAGCGTGCGCGTGCCGCAACAGGCCCGGCAAGGAGGACAGGGTTGCACGCCTCGCGTGTGGCCACGTCCCTCGTGATGGACCCAGGCAACAGCTTTGAAACGGAACCGGCAGCCCGCGCGCCCGGCGTGAGCACGCGTAGGCCACGCGATGGCGCCTTGATATACTCACGCGCGGGACAATGAAGATGGGGAAGACGTATTATGTCGAAGCTGTCCAGGCGGGACTTCGGGAGACTGGCCGGAGCTGCGGGCGCCGCTGGAGTTGCCGCGAGCCCATTGGTCTCCTCGTTTGCCATCGCGCAGGCGCGGCCCAGAGTGGTGATCGTGGGCGGCGGGGCCGGCGGGGCCACGGTGGCGAACTTCGTGAAGGCGGGTGCGCCCAACCTCGATGTCACGCTGATCGAGCCCAATCCCGTCTACAGCTCGTCGTTCTTCTCCAACCTCTACCTCGGCGGCTTCCGCACCTTGGAATCGCTGAGCCACGGCTATGGCGGCCTGCGCCGGCTCGGCGTCAGGATCGTACAAAGCCTCGCCACCAACGTCGACGCCGCCCGCAAGACGGTGCGGACGCGCAGCGGTCGCACCTTGAGCTACGACCGGCTGGTTCTCTCGCCCGGCATCGACATCAAGTTCGATTCGATCCCGGGCTATTCACCCGCCGCCGCGCGTGTCATGCCGCATGCCTACACCACCGACCCCGGACAGAAGCGCCTCCTGAGGCTGCAATTGCAGGCCATGCGCGACGGCGGGACCGTGGTGATGACGGTTCCCGGCAATCCGTTCCGCTGTCCGCCGGGGCCCTACGAGCGTGCGTGCATGATCGCGCACTTTCTCAAGACCAGTAAACCGAGGTCGAAGCTCGTCATCCTCGACGCCAAGCGGGCGTTCTCCAAGCAGCCGGTGTTCACCGAGGCATTCACGCGTCACTACAAGGATATCATCGAGCTCAACCTCTCCAACGAGATCGACGACTTCTCCGTGGTGCGGGTCGATCCCAAGACCAAGGAGATCGTCACCAAGGCCGGCAGGAGCCTGCGCGCCGATGTGGCCAATATCATCCCTCCGCAGCGGGCCGGCGAGATTGCCGCGAGAGCGGGCGTCACCGACGGCGACTGGGCCCCGATCAACCCGGAGAGCTTCGCCTCCCGCAAGGTGCCGGACATCTATGTCCTGGGCGATGCCTCGATTGCGGCGGAGATGCCGAAGTCGGCGTTCTCCGCCAACAGCCAGGCCAAGGTGGTGGCGGCCGACATCCTGGCGGCGCTCGCCAACAAGGAGAAGTTCGAGCCGCGCTACCGCAACACCTGCTGGTCTCTGCTCGCGCCCGACGACGACGTGAAGATCGGCGCCAACTACGCGCCCCAGGACGGCAAGCTGCAGCCCTCGGGCTCCTTCGTGTCCAAGCCGGGCGAGCCCGACGATATCCGCAAGCAGAACTACCGGGAGAGCGTGGCCTGGTACGACAACATCACCACCGAGATGTTCGCCAAGGTCCCACCGCCCGCCCCCCGCAAGAGGGGCTGACGGTAGGGCGGATTAGCGAAGCGCAATCCGCCCTGCCTCTGCCTATGAGCCGGAGGCGGCGCGGGGGGACGCCTCGGCCGCCGGGTACGGCTCGAGCCCGGCAAGGACGGCGTCATCGACGGTGTCCAGCCAGACGAACTCCATCGACTTGCGCACCTCGTCGGGGATGTCCTCGAAGTCCTTGCGGTTGCGGGCCGGCAGCATCACACGGCTGAGCCCGGCGCGAGCGGCCGCCACCACCTTCTCCTTGATGCCGCCGACGGGCAGGACGAGGCCGCGCAGGCTGATCTCGCCGGTCATCGCGGTGTCGCTCGCCACCGTGCGGTCGGTCATGAGCGAGACGAGCGCCATGAGCATGGCGACGCCGGCGCTGGGGCCGTCCTTGGGGATCGCGCCCGCCGGCACGTGGATGTGGATGTCGCTCCTCTCGAAGGCCTCTGGGGCGATGCCGAACGCGGCGGCGCGGTTCTTGACCACACTGAGCGCGGCCTGGGCGCTCTCGCGCATCACCTCGCCGAGCTGGCCCGTCAGGATCAGCCGGCCGCCGCCCGGCGTGCGCGTCGCCTCGATGAACAGGATGTCGCCGCCCACCGGCGTCCAGGCGAGCCCGGTAGCGACGCCCGGCACGCTGGTGCGCATCGCCGCCTCGCTCTCGAACTGGCGCGGCCCGAGGATGGCGGCGAGGTCGCCCACATCGATGCGGATCGGGCCAGATTCCCCCGGTGCCTCGCCCTCGGCGATGCGCACCGCGGCGTGGCGCAGCGCCTGCCCGATCTGGCGCTCCAGGGTGCGCACGCCAGCTTCGCGGGTGTAGTCCTGGATGATCTCGCGCAGCGCGGTATCGGTGATCTCCAGCTGCTCGGGCTTCAGCCCGTTGGCCTCCAGCTGGCGCCGCACCAGGAAGCGCCGGGCAATCTGCAGCTTCTCGGTGGCGGTGTAGCCGGAGAGCTGGATCACCTCCATGCGGTCGCGCAGCGGACCGGGGATGCCGTCGAGCACATTGGCCGTGGTGATGAACACCACCCGGCTCAGGTCGAACGGCACGGCGAGGTAGTTGTCGCGGAAGGTGTGGTTCTGCTCGGGATCCAGCACCTCCAGCAGCGCGGCGGCGGGATCGCCCTGGAATGCTGGCGCCCACCTTGTCGATCTCGTCGAGCATCATCACGCAGTCGCGCGTGCCAGCCTTGCGGATCGCTTGGACGATGTTGCCGGGCAGCGCCCCGATGTAGGTGCGCCGATGCCCGCGGATCTCGGCTTCGTCGTGCACGCCGCCCAGGCTCACGCGCACGAACTTGCGCCCCATGGCGCGCGCGATCGACTGCCCGAGCGAGGTCTTGCCCACGCCCGGCGGGCCGACGAGACACAGGATCGGCGCCTTGCCGTGCGGCGCCAGCTTGCGCACCGCGAGGTACTCGATGATGCGCCGCTTGATCTTGTCGAGGCCGTAGTGGTCCTCGTCCAGGATGCGCCGCGCCTCGGCGATGTCGATGGGCGCCTCCTCGGGCAGCGCCCAGGGCAGCTCGATCAGCCAGTCGAGGTAGCTGCGCACCATGCCGTGCTCGGCCGAGACCTCCGGCATGCGCTCCAGCCGGCGCAGCTCCTTCCTTGCCTGCTCGTCCACCTCCTTGGGCATCTGCGCCTTGGCGATCGCGTCGCCCAGCTCGGCGATCTCGGCCTTACCCTCCTCGCCCTCGCCCAGCTGGCGCCGGATGGCGGCCAGCTGCTCGCGCAGCAGCACCTCGCGGTGGCGCTGGTCGAGAGCGGCCTGCGTCTGCCGCCCGATCTCCTGCGACAGGCGCAGGACCTCGATGCGCTCGGCGAGCAGGCGCGCCACCTTGTCCATGCGCGCGCTCGCGTCGATGGTCTCGAGGATCTCCTGCTTCTCCTCGGGCTTCAGGTCCATGTAGGCCGTGGCGATGTCGGCGAGATGGGCGGGCGACGTGATGGACCGGATCGCCGAGAGCAGGTCGGGCGGGGCCTGCGGGAGCAGCTCCAGAGCCTCCACCGCCTGGCGCTGCAGGTTCAGGAAGCGGGCCTCGATCTCCGGGCTCTGCGAATCGGGCTCGGGAATGCGCACGACGCGGGCGACGAGAAACGGCCAGCCCTCGAGGAACTCCAGCACCTGGAAGCGCTGCTCGCCCTGGCACGCGAGATGGTGCGTGCCGTCCTGCGCCGTGACGTAGCGCATGAGGTTGGCGACGCAGCCCACGCGATGCATGTCGGCGGGGCCCGGATCGGCCACCTCCGGGTTGCGCTGCATGAGGATGCCGAGCTGGCGCTGCTCGCGCATCGCCTGCTGCGCGGCGGCGATCGAGCGCGCCCGTCCGACGGTGATCGGCAGCACCAAGCCGGGAAACAGCACCGTTGAGCGCACGGGCACGATGATGAGCGCGTCGGAAGGCGGCGGCGGGTAGGTCACCTCCGGGGCGGCGTCTGCATCTGCCGCCGCATCCGCATCCGCATCAGCCACGGGCGGTCTCCACCTTGTCGAGCCTGATCAGCAGGCAGCCGTTGGCCGCCAACCGGCGCGGTTGCCGGTAGGTGCCGCCGGGAAGCCGCACGCGGCGCTCGAAGCGCCCCTGGGGCAGCTCCAGCCGGTGAATGATGGCCGTGTGCAGCTCACGTGGCAGCTCGCGCGTCCCGGCGATCACGAGGTCATGATCGACAATGGCCGCTTCCACCCGGTCCGGATCGACGCCCGGCAGGGCGACGACGATGAGCAGCTCGGCGGCGGTCTCCAGGATGTCGACCGGTGGCTCCCAGGCGGGTGAGCGCGTTGCCGATGCGACCGGCCTGAACACCTCCCGATGCATGCGCTCCGCCTGGGCCAGCAGCGCGAACGCCTCCGACCACATCCAATCGCGGGGAAAGCTTCGGTCCATGTTCCTCGAGGCCTGCTGTGGGAATGGGTTTATCCGAGGTCCCGACCAGCGAACGGCACGCGTCGCAGAACCGCGCTCGGCGGATAGGTAGCGCGTCTCCGTGCACAGAGCCAGCAAGGACGGTGCCCGGGAAAGCGAACAAGGTTTACGGGCCCCGCAAACAACCGGAAGCTTCAGAGCATCTCCATCCGGGATTGGCGTTGACGCGCGTCAAACACCGCAGCTCGAGCCCACGCAGGCTTTGGAGCTCAGGCTTTGAAGCTTGATGTCCATCAATGCCGGAAGCCGGGCGCGGCCTATGGGCGTTGACCGAGAAACTGCCTCCGTCTGAAGGACAACAGCGATGACGCTTCCATCCACGCTTGCCCATGCCGTGCAGCAGACGCAGGAATGGCTAAAGGAGCTTCGCGACAACGGCGATCTGCCCGACGAGGGCACGGCCTACAGCGTGCTGCGGGCGGTGCTGCATCAGCTGCGCGACCGGTTGACGCCGGAGGAGGCAATCGACCTCGCGGCACAGCTGCCCCTGGTGGTGCGGGGCGTCTACTTCGAGGGCTGGCGCCCGCGGCGAACGCCCGAGAAGAAGGTGCGCAGCAAGCAGGAGTTCCTGGACGGGGTGGCGACGAAGCTGCGTCCGCATACCATCCCGCCCGAGCCCGCCGTGCGCGACGTGTTCGCGTTGATCACGCATCATTGCGACCCGGGGGAGGTTGCCGACGTGATCGGCCAGCTCCCGCCGGAGGTGAAGGAGCTGTGGCCGGCAACGGCGCGCGCCCCGCATGCCGGCTCGCGGGGGCCGTAAGGCCCGCGCTGAAGACGCCGAGATCATCGCCGCGGGCTGCTAGGTGTGGGAAATGCTCCACCGACCCGCTGAACGCCGCAAGGGCGCGATCGGGCGGTGCACCACCATGCTGGCGAGGGCGTCTTGGGGCTTCCGCCTGCCCTCTCCGGTGGAATCGTGAAAATCGATCTAACGACTTGGCGAAAGGCCTAGACCGCACGCGGCCCAGAGCTACGGCACGTGGTGCTTGCCCACCGGCCGCACCGATGTGGCCTGCGGGCCGTTGTCGCCCTCGGCCTGCGAGAAGCGCACCTCCTGCCCGACCGCGAGGTCCTCGAGCCTGCCCTCGATCACGCTGTTGCGGTGGAAATAGATCTCGCGCCCGTCGGCGGCGGCAATGAAGCCGTGGTCGCGCTCGGGGACGAGGGCGGCGATGACGCCGTGCGGCGGAGGCTCGTGCGCCTTCACCGCACCGTCGAGCTTGCGCGTTTGGTCCTGGAGCTGGCGGCCGGCCGCATCGAAGGCATCACGGATCGTCACGTAGGCGTCCTCGTGGCGTCCGGTCGCCGCGGGCTCGCGCGTGATGTCGACGTGCTTGCCGCCGGGCAGGGCCAGATGCACCCGGACGCTGTAGGTGTCGCCCTTGTGGTGGCGATGCTGAGGCCGGGCGATGACCACGCGGGCCGAGGTGATGCGGTCGTAGAAGCGCTCGAGCCTCTGCGCCTCCTTGCGCACGGCAGCCTCGATGGCGTCGGAGGGACCGATGTGCTCGAAGGCGATCTGGAGGGGTACCTGCATGTCGCGAGACCTTTCAACTGTGAAACTTGTGAACTCGTGAAAATCGTGAAATCAAATCTCACGACTTCACGATCTCACGACTCTTCCTCCTCGATGTAGATCGCATCGGCGCTCAGGATGTCGTAGAGCTGCGCCACCTTGCCCGCCAGGGGATGGCCCAGGCGGTCTACCTCGCTGCCTTCTCCACGCAGATGGCTCGCTGCCACCTCCAACTCCTCGTGGGAGGGAGCACACTCGAGGACGGCCGCGACGGTGGCGTCGCTCACCTCCCCGGCAGCGTGCCGTACCTCGGCCGAGGTCAACGGCAGGGACCTCGCGCCGCTTTCCTTCTGTCTGGGCATCTTTCGGCGCCTCGCCTGGCTCGTGAGACCTTGCAGTCTGCTTTCCTAGGCGGAGGGGACGCGGAAACATTGACCAGGGTCAACGTGTCCGTTGGCGTAGAAGTAAACGCAAAGGCGGCGAATCCGGCTTCGCCGCCTTGCTGCATCGCGGACAGGCGCGAGCTGAGCGCGACCTACCAGTCACACTCCGGGAACATGTTCTCAAGACGCGTCTTGTCGCACGGGCCCTGGCTCAGCACGCACTCGTAGTTGATTCGCGGCGGCGCACTTCCGGAGGTGCGGACGGCCAAGCTCTGGGTGATGGGATATCCTTTGCACACCGTCTCTCCGCCGGCACCGCGCGTCTCAATCACTGCAAGAACGGTATGTCCCCGGCAGCGCCGGTTGACGAGCGCGAACTGCTCCGCCCTCCCCGGCGAGATCTCCAGGCAGGGCGGCGAGGGCGGGGGCGGGGCGACAACGACCGCCTTCGGCGGGGGCGGTGTCGGAGGTGGTTGCGGCGGAGGGGGAGGAGGTTCGACGATCCTCGGCTTTTCCGGCGGCAGATCGGCGGGGTCGGGGCGGCAGACGACGAGCGAAGTGACGAACGACTGGTTGATGTCGACCATGGTGCGTGTCGCACCGTGATCGGCGCCGGCGCAAAGGCTTCTCGTGCGAGCGAGCGCTGCCAGCAGCTCCTGGCGCATGGCCTCGTTCGGTATGCAGTCGCCACGCCCTTCGTTCTGCGCTGCGACGCGCACCCGGGCGTTGCTGAGCTTCGCCCATCGTTCGAATGCGGTCTGACAGTCGCCCTGCGCCGACGCAAGGGGAGCGACGGCGAGCAGCGCCCCGAACCCGGCCACGGCATACCCCCAATGCGGCCGGGTCGAGCCCGCGGGGGCGCTGCCGCGGGGGCGCGATGTGCACTCAGGCTCCATAGGCGGGCATCACCATCTCACCATTGAGCTTGATCTTGATGCCGCGGTGCATGACGTCGAGCAGCACCAGCATGCGGTCCTTCTCGTCGAGGTCGAGGATGGTGGCGATGAAGCCATCGAATGGTCCGCCCGATATCCTGACCTCCTGGCCGACCTGATAGGGGGTGGGAGGACGCACGATGGCGCCGTCGACCTCGCGCAGCCTGAGGCCGGCGATGAACGCGTCGGCGATGAAGCTCGGATCGTCGCCGGTGCGCACCACCGTGCGCACGCCGTGCGTCGACTTCAGGGGTTGCCAGCGCTTCAGGTCGGCGTTGGCCTGCACGAAGAGGTAGCCTGGGAAAAGGGGGCGCAGCACCGAATCGACGCGCCGCGCATGCGACCGGTGCTTGCGGATCATGGGGCAATAGGCGTTGAGCGCCTGGCGCTGCAGGTTCTCGAGCACCAAGCGTTCCCGGTGCGGATTGGTGTTGACGACGACCCACGGGTCAGTGGACGCGCGGCACCCCTCCATGATCGAGATCCCCCATCTGCGATCCCCGTAGTGAACTAAGCTGTATAGTCCCCCGAGTAGGTTCGTTCAAGCCGTGCTGCCTACCGCCGCGGCTGGTGCGAACGCTATGGGCAGGGTGCGCGGGGCGAAGGTGGGGGAGAGAAGGAGCCCGTCGTCGAAGGGTAGGCACGCCACGGCGCGGGCCCCTGCACATCGACGAGCGCGCCCGGAAGGACAGCGTCAGCGGGAGGTACCGGCCACGGAGAGCAGCGCTCCCGCGGCGCGTCAACGACTTGCTGAGCCCGGCATCAAGAACCCAGACCGCGCCTCTGCTTGGCAATCCCTACTTGCTCGGCAATCCACCGATAAGTCTTCTCTAAACCGCGAATGAGCGGCTCGCTCGGTTTCCATCCGAGCTTCTCGGCAATGAGCTGGTTGTCGGAATTCCTCCCGCGAACACCGAGCGGGCCTGGAATGTGCTTCAAACGCACGTTCTTCTTCGCTGCCTTTGCGATGGTGGCGACGAGAGTGTTTATCGAGACCATCTCATCAGAGCCTATGTTGAGCACGTCCGTGCAGCTCGATCGCATGAGCCGGATCGTACCCTCGATACATTCGTCGATATAAAGAAATGAACGTGTCTGCTCGCCATCCCCCCAAACCTGCACCTCACCCCGCTCGTCGGCCTCCGCCACCTTGCGGCACAGCGCGGCAGGAGCTTTCTCGCGCCCGTCGTTCCAGGCACCTTCCGGTCCGAAAATGTTGTGATAGCGCGCAATGCGGACGACGAGCCCGTGATTGCGCGCATAGGCGGCATACAGGCGTTCGCTGAAGAGCTTCTCCCAGCCATACTCGCTGTCGGGTGCGGCGGGATAGGCATCCTTCTCTGCAAGACCCGGATTGCCGGGATCCCGCTGAATATGCTCCGGGTAGATGCATGCTGAGGAGGAATAGAATATTCTTCTGGAATTGCGACGACGACAGGCATCGAGAACGTTCAGATTTATCTGGGCCGAATTGTGCATGACCGCGGCATCGTTATCGCCGGTGAAGAGGTAGCCCGCTCCGCCCATGTCGGCAGCCAGCTGATACACCTCATCAAAGCGACAATCGACGGCGTCATTGCAGGTCGCGCGGTCTCTGAGATCAGCTTGAAGGAAATCGTCCGCTTCCGTCTCGCTGAAGGGAGGATACTTGAGGTCGACACCGCGGACCCAGAAGCCCTCCCGCTTCAGCCGCTTGATGAGGTGACCGCCGATGAAGCCACCGGCGCCGCAAACCAAGGCGCGTTTCATGTCTGTACCCATGCGCACTGCATACCGCCTGCTATTCTGCCGCTGATCGCCGGCTTGCCGACCGGTGCTCCAGCTGGGACGATAGTTCCTCGAGAGCCCGACAGCAGTCGTCAATGTCATTCACATCAGCGCGGCGGTATGGGGCGGTCATTCGCTCGGAGCAAAGCCGGTGGACGTCAGAGCGCTCGCTGCCGACGTAGAGCACGGGGCGCCCGGACTCGATGCATGCATGCACCTTCGAAGGAAGCACGAAGCCGACAAAGGCGTCGGACAGCGTAATGAGATGCGCGTCGGCCGTGACCAGAAGCTGCGCAAGCTCATGGAGTGGCACGGGCGCACCACGAACATAGGGAAGGCCCTGCCGCGTGAGCTCCTCCTCGATTGCCTCGACCGCGGCACCTACCGCGTTGAGCCACAGAACGAACCGTCCGGTCCCCTTGCGGTGATGCATGGCGTAGGCAGAAACGAAGGTCTTGTAGTCGTGTGCCAGGCCCCAGTTTCCGGAATAGAGGAGAAGAAGCTTGCCGCGGGCGGCCTCGGGGCGGCGAAGCGGACGCGGCACCGGGTCGAACGCCACTGGAGACGGATCCCGCTTCAAACGGATGCGCGCTCGGGGGATGCCCGACTCTATCAAGCGCTCGGTTTGATCGTGGCCGAGCACCTCGAACTCGTGGACGCGGCGCCGCCAGAACAGCGTAAGCCGATACAGCAGGCGCAGAATGAGCCCCGGTGCCTCGCGTTGGGCCATGAGACATTCCGGGTGGAAGTCCGTGATCCTGTAGACGAGCTTGCTGCGCAAGAGCACGTTGATCGGGGCGAGCCAATGCAGCAGGTAGGGTGGGCTGCCCGTGAACAGGACCACATCCGCCTGGCGCAGCTCCTGCCAGGCGCGCCAGATCAATCGGGTGTTGATCCGGGCGGTCCAAAGCATGCGGCGCAGGAGCGAAGCCTTGTCGTAGGTTGTGGCGAGCAGCCGCATCTGGCGCAGTGAGCCTGCACCACAAGCTTCGAAGGTCGTGCCGCTCTCTCTGGACGAGAGCCCAACGAGCGTCACGTCGTGCCCGTCCTCGGCGAGCTGGCGAGCAAACAACGCACTGTACTGTCCGACAGCGCCATAGTCCGGTGGGAGCCAGTCGCAGAGATAGACGATCCTCTTGCCCCGCGTCGACCCCGGCTGGAGAGGGGAAGCGTGGCTGGCTGCGACGCCTTTGGGCCGGATCGGCACTCTACTCGCTCACTGCAGGAGGATCGGCTTCAGGCTGCCTGCGTAGCAGGAAGAAGCGTCCCATCACCAGGACATCCATCCTGGTGCGCAGGAAGCAATCGAGCGCCTCCTCCGGGCGGCAGACCACGGGCTCGTTCTCGTTGAACGAGGTGTTGAGCACCATCGGCACCCCGGTGATCCGGCGAAAAGCCTCTATGAGCTGCCAATAGAGGGAATTGTGCTGCCGGCAAACGGTCTGCAAACGCCCCGAGCCGTCGACATGGGTCACCGCGGGCACCAGCGCCCGCCTCTCCTCCCGCACCTGGTAGACCTTGCCGATCAGGTTGGCGTTGCCGACGAGGCTCATGGAGGCCTCGCTCAGGATGCCGGCGAACAGGAACCAGGGCAGCATGCCGGCGAACACCAGCACGGCGTAGGGCACGGCGCCGTCGCTCGGCAGGCCCGCGAGCCGGCCGAACACGATGGTGAACACCACCATGGTGAGAACGGGCCGCACCACCGCCCAGGCGATGCCGATCACGGTCTGCTTGTAGCGCACGGCCACGTCGCGCCAGGCCAGGATGGCGAACAGCTCGCGCCAGTGCCACAGGTCGCGCCAGTAGCGGCGCTCGCGCCGGCCGGGCTCCAGCACCGTGATGCGCTCGTTCGCGCGCTCGCTCGCGCGCGCGGGCGCGGCCGGTGCGGTATCGGGCGCGGTATCGGGTGCGCTCTCCGCTGCGATGCCCGGCGCTGCACCGGTGCCGGCGTCAGCGCGCAAGGGTGCGGACGAGGGCGTCGACATGGGTCGCGAACCGGTCGAAGGCGAAGCGCCGGGCCGCCTCGGCGGCGCCGGAAACGGGATGTCTCCCGACCAGGGCATCGATGACGGCGGCGGCGATTTGGGCACCGTCGTGCGGATCGACGAGGCGCCCGACTTGGCCGTCCGCCAGCGCATCGACGCTGCCGTCGCGGCTGCCGCCGATGACCGGGACGCCCGCAGCCGCCGCCTCGAGCAGGGCGATGCCGAAGCCTTCACCGGTGCTGGGCATCGCGACGGCGTCGGCCAGTTGCAGGTATCGGGGCAGCTCGGCGTCGCCGACGTGGCCGGCGAGCACCACGCGCTCGCCGACGCCCGAGCCCCGCGCCAGCCGCTCGAGCCGCGGGCGGTCGTCGCCGTCGCCGACGATCAGGTAGGTTGCATCGGGGACGGCGGCGAGGATGGCGGGCAGCGCGGCGATCAGCCGGTCGTGGCCCTTGTAGCGCTCGGCGGCCGACAGGCGGCCCACGGTGAGCAGAATGCGGCGGCCTTCGAGGCCGTGGCGCCGGGCCAGCTCGCGCGGCTTCTGCGCCGTCGGCTGCGGCTGGTAGCGGTCATCCACGGTGTTGGGGAGCACGCGCAATGCGTGCGGCGCCAGGTCGGCCCAGGCGAGCACGCGGGCGCGCGTATAGCGGCTCACCGAGGTCACCAGCACGGCCGCCGCCAGGCCGCGGCGGTAGAGGGCCCCGCGCGGCTGCCAGGCCTCGATGCCGTGCACCTGCACCCAAAGGGGTAGCCGCCGCAGCCGGGCGATGGCGGCGGCCAGCGGCAGCGCATGGAGATGGCCGCAGAGCAGCGCATCGAAGCGCTGCCGCGCCGCCAGGGCCAGCGCCCTGACGCTCCAGGCGAGGCGGCCGGAGCTCGGCGGAAGCTGGCTCACCTTGGCCGGCAGCGCGGGTGCCGCCGAGGCGAAGCGGGGCAGCACGCTCACCTGCGCGACGGCGCCCGATTGCGACAGCGCCGCCAGCAGGTCCTGGTTGTAGCGGGCGATGCCGCCGGACCTGCCGAAGCCGTCCGTCACGAGAGCGAGCAGACGCATCAGACGGCGGCCAATCGCTCCGCCCACTGCCGCGACCAATGCGCGGTGTGCGGAGATTTGTGCCGCGACGCAGTGATCTCGGCGGTCTCGGCGGTTGCGGTCAGGCCCCGGTCCTGCAGCCAATGGCCGATCGGCGTGCCAAAGCCGGTCTTGGCCCTGCGCAGCACGCGGTCCGGCAGCGGCCGGCCAGGGCTGAGCGCGAGGCCCGCCTTCGGAATATCGCGCCGCCACCACCTCGCTGCAGCCCCCGCGGCGGCGACCTTGCGCAGCAGGACGGCGTCGGCCAGCGGCGTGCGCACCTCGAGCCCGTGCGCCATGCCCGCCCAGTCGGTATCGCGCAGCAGCTGGTTGCGCATGTAGAGCGAGGTCTCCAGCGCGGCGATCTTGCCGTGCGCGGAGCGCGGCCGCGGCCGCAGCGCGTCGGCGATGAGGCGCAGCGGCGCCAGGCGGCGCAGGCCCTCGGCGGCGACGTCGGGGGCGAGCACCCGGCCCAGCTCCCACGGCATGAACAGGCCGCGCCGCAACAGATAGGCGCCGGCCCAGCTGCCGCCCAGCTCCATGATCCCGGCGAGCTTCGGATGCCCCCCCAGAGCGCCGGCGAGCGGCTGGGCGGCCATGCGGGCGATCCTGCCGAGCAGCGGCACGCGCGCCGGCGCCGCCAGCAGCGCAACCCAGCGCGGGATGTCGCGGAAGGAGGGATAGCCGCCGAACAGCTCGTCGCCGCCGACGCCCGAGACGGCGACCTTGAGCCCCAGCTCGCGCGCCGCCTTGGCCACGAACCACGTGTTGATGCCGTCGATCGAGGGCTGGTCCATCGCCTCCAGAATGCGCGGCAGGTCGGCCTCGAACTCCGCCTGAGTGACGATCCGGGTGGTGTGGCGCGTGCCATACAGGCGGGCCACCTCCTCGGCCAGCGGCGCCTCGTCCTCGGGCCGCCCGCGGAACTCGCCGAACGCCAGCGTCACGGTCTCTATGTCCTGCCGGCCGGCGTCGCGCATCAGGCCCACCAGCGCGCTGGAATCGATCCCCGCCGACAGAAAGGCGCCCACCGGCACGTCGGCGACGAGGTGATGCCGCACGCTGTCGAGCAGCGCCGCGCGCACCTCCTCCATGGCTCGTTGCATGGCTTGCGCCGAAGCGATGGCGCGCCGGCCAGGGGCGCTTTCCTCGGCCTCGCGGTAGACCTGCGCCACGGAGTGATAGCGGCGCGGCTCGGCGCCGCCCAGCCGGTCGACGCGCAGGGTCGTGCCGGCCGGCAGCGCGCGGATCTCGCGATAGGCGGTGAAGGGCTCGGGCACGCTGCCGAGGAGGCAGAAGCCGACCTGGCCGGCGGGCTCCAGCTCGGCGCCGACGGCGCCGCCCGCCCGCAGCGCCTTGACCTGCGAGGCGAACCGGAAGGTCCAGCCGTCGTCGGCATAATAGAGCGGCTTGATGCCGTAGGGGTCGCGCGCCAGCAACAGCGTGCGGCGCTCGGCGTCCCAGATGGCGAAAGCGAACATGCCGCGCAGGTCGTGGACCATGGCCTCGCCCTTCTCGGCATAGAGATGCAGCAGGACCTCGGTATCCGAGCGGGTACGGAAGACGCGGCCCCGTCTCTCGAGGCGGTTGCGCAGCTGCCGGAAGTTGTAGACCTCGCCGTTGAAGGTGACGACGTGCTTGCCGTCGGCGCTGAGCATCGGCTGCGCGGCTGCGGCGGAGAGATCGATGATGGCGAGGCGACGGTGCCCGAAGCCGATGCGGCCGTCCTCGGCGATCCACTCACCCATGCCGTCGGGACCGCGCGCGGTCATATGATCGCGCGTGCGGGTGAGCTCCGCCCGATCGACGGCGTTGGCCGCGTAGTGGTAGGCGTAGATGCCGTTGATGCCACACATAGGGATTAGGGATTAGGGATTAGGGATCAGGGATCAGGGATCAGGGATCAGGGATCAGGGATCAGGGATCAGGGATCAGGGATCAGGGATCAGGGATCAGGGATCAGGCTTCAAAGGGGCACTCCCTGAAACCTGATCCCTGATCCCTGATCCTGATCCCTGGGCAAGCTCCGCCATTTGGGTGAACGCGGTCACCCAGCCAAGACCCGAAGCTCGGCCCGAGGCGCCGAGCGCCAGCATGCGGGCGCTGTGCGCTAAGCGGACGGTTGCGCCCGCGCACTAGGCGGCACGGACGGCGCACCCCATTCTACGTCGGCCGCATGGTTGCGCAATTCGCGCCAGGCCTCGCGGATCGCCTCCCGATCGGCCGCGCGCTCGCCGAGCAGCACCACGCGCAGCGTGCCAAGCAGGATTTCCAGGTCGACCCTAAAGCAAGCGTTCTTGATGTACCGAACGTCGAGGGCAGCCTTGTCGGAGGCAGATAGCTCCCGGCCGCCCTTGATCTGCGCCCATCCGGTCATGCCGGGCTGGACCGCAAGGCGGGCGTCGAGCCCCGGGAACTGATCCGCCTGGAGCAGGGGCCGCGGGCCGATGAACGACATCTCGCCGATCAGGATGTTGACGAGCTGCGGCAGCTCGTCGAGGCGAAAGCGGCGCAGGAAGCGGCCGACTGCCGAGAGGCGCTCGGCATCGGCGATGCGGCGCCCGTCGGCGTCGTACGCCGGCCCCATGGTGCGGAACTTGTAGAGCCTGAACGGCCGGCCTCCGAGCCCGGGCCGCTGCTGCCAGAACAGCGCGGGCGGTCCGATCTCGATGATCGCCAGCACCGCCACCAGCAGCAGCAGCGGCGCCAGCAGGACGATGGCGCATGACGCAGCGGCGACATCCAGCATCCGCTTCGCGCGCCAATGGGTCGCCGCGCCAGGGCTTCCCCCTGATCCGCGAGGCTCCGCGCCATATCGGCGCTTCTCTTCAGAGGCAGAGGCAGAGGCGGGACTGCGGGAGCCGCGTGCTCGAAGCGCTCCGCGCCGCGGATGTGGTCGGCAAAGAACTCCACCCTGATGTGAAGGTTCTCCTGCGCGTCGTGCAGCGCCGCCCGCGCCTGCGACGACAGCTCGTCGAAAGGCAGGGTGACGACCACGCGTCTGATCGGCACGCCGTGCACCTCGAGGTCCCCCAGAATGCCGGCGATCTGCTCGGGATGCCCGAGTATTCTGTGCCGCTGGACCAGCCGCCCGGTATTGTCTCCCTTGCCGGCGAGCAGCCCCATCACCTGCACGCGCCCGCCCGCGAACTCCGCGACAGAGCGCAGGTAAAGCTCGGTGATCAGATTGATGCCGACGACCAGGATGTTCTCCGGTGCGCCGGCTGCGGGCGCCGGCCGCACCGCCGCCCTCCCGCGTCCGTTGTGGCGCAGGCGGGCGGCCACGCGCGCGCCCACCAGGCCGAACACGATCAGGTGTGCCTGGATGACGGGCAGCGAGCGCGCCACCCCCTCGAGCCGGTTGACCAGAAACCCGAGGCCGACGGCTGCCGCAACGATCAGGATGGCGGCACCCAACGCGCTCAGATAGTCGGCCATTCCGCTGAAGCGCCAGATGCCCCGGTTGAGCTTGAAGACCGCCAGGCTCGGAATCGCCGCGGCGAGGGTCACGCCGAGATAGGGCAGCAGCGTCAGCAGCTGCTCGGGTCTGGTCTCGAAACTGTCGCGCAGCAGTTGGGCAAACAGCGTCGCGAGCCCAACGAGGCACAGATCGATGACGCTCAGGACCAACCGGTGACGCATGTGCACACGATGAAGCGGAGACGGAGGCTGTCCCGTCCCGTGACGCTGTCGCAGTCCGGCCCCCGCTCCCATGTGTGCACCAGCGGGCGCCTCATCACTGCTAGCGCCAATCGTCGGGCCACTCAATATCGCGGCCCCATCGCTCGGTTTGGTGTTGCGAAATAGGCGCATCTGCAGGGCGCGGTGCAGGCGGCGGACGCGGCGGGGTTTTTTGCGGTCGAGCGATGCCGCGCCTGCCTCGTTCCGCGCGGGCAACTTCCTTGCGGAAAACGCCGCTCGGAGCCGACAGTGGCGCAACCAGGAGACCGCAGGCGAATGCCAGGATGGCCATCATGGCACCCGTGCGCAGCGGATAGTCGACGAAGGAATGAGCCATGATCAGGGACACCGCTAGGGTCCCCGCACGCGCCATGGTCAGGTCGATCTCGTTGCCTGCGGCGGCATCGCCACGCCACAGCTTCAGGGCGTTGCGGATCAACCAGAGCGCGAATATGGCCACGAGTACCAGCCCCGCCGACCCCCGCCTCGAGCCACAGCTCGAGGAAATCGTTGTGAGCGCGGTTGGCATAGGCGTCGACCACTGCATCCTCGGGTGCCTGCCGCATGGCATAGACGGGAACGGATGTCCCCATGCCGGAGCCGAAGGGCATGTAGAGCTGGGCCGCTTCCGCAGTGGTCCGCGCGAGCGTGACGCGGCTGTCCTTCAGGGGGTCCTCGGCGAACCGCTCCAGCACGCGGTCGAGAGCGAACTGCGCCGCGAACACCACCGCCAGGGCCGTTGCGGCGAGCAGCAATCGGGTGGGCGTGACGCCTGACGCGTTGCGCCGATCCCGAAACGCCAGGGCCACGGCACCCAGCAGCGCTGCAATCGTGAGGCCGAGGCCGGCGCGCGAGCGCGCTGTCGCGGCCTGGCCCGCCACCAGGATGACAAGGGCCGTGAAGCCGGCGACGAGGGCGAGCAGCCGACATCTGCTCGAGCTTCGCCTGTCCCGCTGCGGGCGGAGCGGCGGTCTCCACGGCCCATGCCGCCGCAAACAGCATGCAGACGTAGAGCGCGGCCGCAAAGTGGTTCCTGTTGGCGAAGAAGCCGACCGCCTCGCTGGTGTTGGTGATCGTGAAGAACCGCAGGCCGCTCGCGGCGCCTTCGGACACCTGGGCCAGTCCGAGGAAAACGCTGACGATGCCCATGACGACGGGGACAGGAGCTCGAGGCACGCCGCTCGCGATAGCCGAGGGAGATGGTGGCCAGAAAGATGGCCAAAGGGGGCAGGAGCGAAAGCACGCTGAGCCACGTCGCGCGCGGCGATATGCTGACTGGCATCCAGGGCGGATCGCGCCCCAGGAGCCGGAATGCGTCTGCTGCGGCCTCCCTGTTGGGCAGCGCCGTCCGAATCTCCGGCGGCAGTGGGACAAGCTGAGCCAAAGGCACCAGAACGACGGCGAGGCAGAACCACAGGACCCCGCGCGCACCTTTCAGGGATGGCGGCTTGGCGAGGCGCGGCCAGCGCCATCAGGAGCAGCGGGATGGCGAGAAGCTAAATCGCCACATCGGACAGAAAACCGGCCCTGGTGCCTCCTCCCAGGAGAAGGCAGAACACCAACACCGCGGTATGGGCGAAGTACAGTCGGACCGTCGGCATCAGCTACCAACCACTATGCCCATCAGGGGCTCATAGGCGGAATGAGGAAATAGGCAGCGGCGCCCCCTCCGATCACTGCGGTCACCGCGCCGAGCGTCCAGGCCGTTCCACTCCCTATCCCCGAGGTGCTTCCTTCCGAGGGGTTGCCGGCGGTCTGGTTCTCTGTTCGCTCTCGCGTTGGCGGCCGCTCCACATTTCCCGCGCGGCAGGGAGGTTGCGACGAGACCAGATAAACAGAGCCGGGCTGAACCGTCACCGTGCATCCGCCGGGGTACCAACCTCTGCGACTGCTCCCGGGTTCGCAACAACCGTCCCGCCGGGATCCAGCTACTACATCGAGCCGTCCACGAGGCGGTAGCCCTGGCCCGAATTGACCAGCACCTGCCCCTGCACGGCCCGAACGGTCGCTGCGTGCGCCGGCGGCCTGGAGCACGACGGCTGCAATCAGTGCAACCGGTATCGATGCAATACGCACGAGCTTGCTCCGACGCCTGCGCGCCTTGGTGGATTGCCGACACCTGCGGGATTCGATCATGCTCATTGCGGGGCTTGGCCTCCGTGGCAGAGCGCGACCCTACCCCGAGCACGGTCAGTCCGCCAACGAGGGGCAGCGCTCCCGCCCGCAGGATCGGTCAGCGTCGTTGCCAAACTGCCACTCATGGCCGGTGACTTGTCCTTCTGGGCTCCGCAGGGTTGGCGCGGGGTGCCAACCGGATATGTTTCCCCAAGGATGCGTCAGCTTGATGGCAGCTGACGCGCAGGGCCGCGCTCGGACGAGTTCCCTTCGAGCGAGGCGCACGAGCGACCCCCGTGCGATGCGACGGCACACCAGTCGAGCACTTGTGCCGAGCACTTGTGATTGCGCAGCGAACGACTATAGTGCCCGAGGCTTACCGGCCAGATGCCGCTGCCGAAGCCAAGGGGTTGTCTGCCCGCTAGGGAGGCTTATGCGGCGACAGGTTGAGGCTCGAGGGAAAAGCGTGTGGGCGGCGCCAGCGTTGTGGCTGGTCCTGCTCGCGTGCGCTGTGCTCGTGTTGAATGGCTGTGGCACATCCTTGAGCACCGAGTTCGCCAACCTCGATCAGCAGAAAGCCGACGCCAAGGTGACGCCGCCGTCCCGGCTGAGCGCCAAGGACGCCAAGCCGCTGGCGCGCGCTGTCGACAAGCTCACATCGTCCGCAATACCCCGAAACAGCGGCTACAAGATCGGCCCGCTCGATGTGGTCGGTCGCCTCCGTCTTCAAGGTTCCCGAGCTGACGCGCACCGCACAGGTGAACGAGAGCGGCACGATCAACCTGCCCCTCGTCGGTGAGGTGCCGGCGGCGGGGCGGACGGCGCACGAGATCGAGCGCGATCTTGCGGACATGCTCGGCAAGAAGTACCTGCAGTCGCCGCAGACCGTCCTCGTCAAGGAGTACAACAGCCAGAGGGTGACGGTGGAAGGCGCGGTGAAGCGACCCGGCGTCTATCCCCTGCGCGGCAAGACCTCGCTTCTGCAGGTGATCGCCACAGCCGAGGGTCTCGACACGGTCTCCGACACCACCGTCGTCGTGTTCCGGCACGTCGAGGGCAAGCGCATGGCGGCGAAGTTCGACATCGGCCACATCCGCAGCGGCGCCGCCGAGCGACCCGGCGATCCAGTCGGGCGACGTGATCGTCGCGCCGAGCTCGGCCATGAAGGGCACGTTGGAGCCGATCTTGAAGTCTCTGCCGATCGCAA
>CAWIXS010000008.1:0-115720 GCA_963840075.1 uncultured Alphaproteobacteria bacterium
CGCGCAGGTCGCGTCCTTTGTAAGCCATGGACCAAGGCACTGTCTCGTGTTCGCGGATGTGGACGCTCCAATTATTGTCGAGCCTGCAGACTAACGTGTGCATCATGCGGCCCTCCCGGCTCTAACGCTCCCGGCGCTTGGCCTCCAGGATCAGGGCTGAGATGATGGGGGCGGTCATGCTGGCGCAGCAGGCCTCCGGCCAGACTTCCCGTGAGCAGGGCGCACCGGGCGCGCTCTCGGCGCCGGAGAGGCGTCGCCGAGGTGGTGGATGCGCATTGCGGGCCGTGACGGCAGGCGGACAACAAGGTCAAGCTCGCCGCCGATGGCTTCGATGTAGCCGCGAAGGGTGGAAATATACATGTCCGCCTGCTTCTCGATTTTCGAGACTGACGGCTGCTTGATGTTCAATGCCGCAGCAATATCAGCCTGCGCCTTGCCCGCGGCTTGGCGGAGCTCCCGGAGGCTCTCAACCTCGTTCTTAAGCTCGCGATAGCGCGCCTCGACACGCTGGCGCCGCTCCTTCGGAAGGGCGTCGATGGTCTCCTTGATCGTGCGACCCATGACGCTACTTACCTTTCTGCCTATTCTCGCGGAGGCGCTTCAAGTGCATGGTGTACCGCTTGTCCGCCTTGGCGATCAGCCGGGAACAAACGCTCCTCGCTGACGCCCGCCTTATCTCCGGCCGCAAGCAACACGGCTTGCCTACTCGGATCGAATGCAAAGGCCACTCGCCAAACCCCATCCGCAGCCTTGAAGCGAATCTCCTTCAAGTTGGCGTGCTGGGAGCCTTTAGCGTATCCAGCGTCAATGCCCCCTCCGCGTCAGGTTGCATAGCTCAACTCGTGGGAACGCCCAGGATGCGTCAGGACGCGCATCTTCGGTTTCAGACCCTCGGATGCGTCCCGACCCCGTCTCGCGAGCCAGCGACGCGCCTACGCGGCGGCAGGGGCATCCTGGCGGTCGGCCTTGCTGTTGCTGCCGTCCGGGCCGGGCCACCGGCGTTTCAGTTCAGCGAAGGGGGTCCTCACGACCACCGGCTTGGCGCCTGCGAGCTTGAAGGCGATGACCGTCCCCGTCTCCGGCGCTTCCTTGAGCGGGGTCAGGAACGCGATCACGCGCCGGTCGACCACGATCTCGCGGCCGTCGTCGAGCATGCGCATCGACTTGACCTGTTCGCGGAACGGTACTCGCGGACGGGTGTCGTCCCGGCGCTCGAGCTTGCGCTCCAGCGGCTTGGCGGGTGGGGCGGTGGTCTCGGTCATGGGGGTAGTCCTTTTCGTTCGCTTCAGGGAATTGACGCCACTCACTCACCGGTTGGGCGCGGGAAGCGTCCGCGCTCCCCGCTTCCATCTATGCGGCCTTCTCGGGGGCGCCGAAGCGGTCTCCGATCTCGCGCTCCACATGATCGATCCACTCCTGAACTTCATCGAGCGCCAATAGGTCCGTACCGGTGCAGTGACCGTCATCCCCAACGGGGCTCGTGACCATGTAGTAGCCCGGTGCCGGCGGCTGGACTTGCTCGCCATTGATCAGGAAATAGCCGTGGGCCTCGACAGCCTCCTTGGTTCGTGCTCCCTGATCCGTGGGATCAGATAGGCTGGCACCGGGCTGAACTCGTAGATGTCGCTCATCTGTGTTTCTCCCGCTCCATGTCCTCAATCAGGCTCTCGACGCCGCCGTCGGGCGGCACGGCGTTGACCAGCGCCTCCAGCGTCGGCGCCTCGTTTGGCATCGGCCTGCTGGCGGAAGATGCGGCGCTTGAAGGCGTGCATCTCTTTGGTGGCGAAGGGCGAGGTCATGCCGCCTCCGCATCGTCGTCGCCGTCGTTCTCAACGGCGGAGCGACGGGCAGGCGCGGGTGCGCTCATGAGCGCAACGTCGCGGGGGTACCCCGTCCGCTCGTCGGTTAGCCTCTCCTGCACTCTGGCCGTCGCCTTGCAGACGCGCCCGAGCGCGCGTTTCAGGTACTCCGCGGCGAAAGCACTGGGATAAGGCAGCAACGCTCCAGTCCTGTTCTTCGGGTAGGGCGCGTACCACTCTTCGAAGGCGGCATCGATCTGCGCCTCGGTCAACGCGGACTTGACGCGCTTGGGGTGCGGCCCTTGCCTCTGTTCAGCCAATGGCAAGGAAAGACAAGGGCTCTCCTGCCGCTGCGTCGGACTCGCCCCGCCGCACCTGCTGGTCTGGCGCGTGCCCGCGACGACGCGCCGGGCTGCACAAGCGGCGTGCCTTTACCCGGATGACGCGGGGGCGCAACAGGGTTAACATTGTGGGGTACGCCAAACGATGAGCGGCTCCAATGCTCTACCAGCCGAGACTCCTCGGGCTCGTGCGGGCTTTGGGATGCCAGGAGAAGCGCCGATGACGGGGCCGATGACGGACAAGCGCCACACGCTTTCGGATGCCGACATATCCTCCCGCCGCACCGCGCCCCGGGCGCTGCGGAGGGAGTCCCTGAGCGTCAGCGGCGGGGAGGCAGCGCGGTCGCTGCGCCGGAGCGCGACCGCTCACGACGCCGACGGTGCCCCGCGGCTCGAGCGGAAGGGCGCGGCCGCAAGGCCCGGCGGCGACCGCGACTAGGCAAGGCCCCCACGAGCTCCGGATGAACGCCACATGAGCGCAACTCCCGACCGTCCGAGCGCCGGCGTCTTCACGGTAACGGCGCAGGAGCGCATCGTGTTCGGCACCCCCGCCGAGGAAGCGGTGCTCGCCGAGGCCAAGGGCTACGGCGCGGCCCGCGTCTTCCTCACGTCGACCCGCTCTCTGGCGGCGAAGGAGAACGGGCCGCTGCAGCGCCTGGAGAAGGCGCTGGGTGCCGCCCACGTCGGGACCTGGGCCGGCGTCCGCGCCCACAGCCCGCGCGAGGACGTCGTGGCCGGCGCCGCCGCCGCACGCGCGGCAAAGGCCGACCTCCTGGTCGCCGTCGGCGGCGGCTCGGTGATCGACGCCACCAAGGCCATGCTCCTGTGCCTGTGGCTCGGTCTCGATACGCCGGCGGCCATGGAGCCTTATTGCTCGGGCTTCGAGCGCACCCGCAGCGCCACCTTCACGCCGCCCGCCGATCCGATCCGCATGCTGGCGGTCTCCACCACGCTCTCGGCCTCCGAGTTCACCGACAACGCCGGGATCACGCAGTCGGCGACCAACACCAAGCAGTCGTTCCGCCACCGGCTGTTCGCGCCTCGCTCGATCGTCCTCGACCCCGCCGCGACGCTCGATACGCCGGACTGGCTGCTCTACTGCACCGGCATCCGGTCCGTGGACCACGCGGTGGAGAACTACTGCAACGCGCGCGCCAGTCTCGCCACCGAGGCGCTCTCCCTGCAGGGCCTGAAGCTGCTGCATCGGGCGCTGCCGGCCATCAAGGCGAGCCCGCGCGATCTGGCGCCCCGCCTGGAGGCGCAGATCGGCATGTGGCAGGCGGTCGCCGCCTCGGCCTCGGGCGTCCCAACGGGGGCCAGCCACGGCATCGGCTATGCGTTGGGCGCCACCTTCGGCGTCGCGCACGGCCATACCTCCTGCGTGATGCTGCCCGCGGTGCTCGAGTGGAACGCCGCCGTCAATGCCGAGCGGCAGAAGGCGCTGTCCGCGGCGATGGGCGCACCCGAGCGTCCGGCGTGGGAGCTGGTGAAGGAGCTGATCGCCGGCCTCGACCAGCCCGTGACGCTGCGCGCCGTCGGCATCGGGCGCGCGGACCTCGACGAGGTTGCGCGCCGCGCGCTCGAGTACCATCCGGTCAAGGTCAACCCGCGGCCGATCAGGACAGTCGAGGACGTGAAGGAGATCCTCGAGCTGGCGTGGTGACGGCGACAGGCCGCGGCGGATTGTGTTGGGAAAGGATTGTGCGATGTCACGCTTCCTGCAGACCTTTCGCGCCTTGTGCCTCGCTGCAGCGCTTGCCGCGGGCCTGCTGGCCGGCGCGCCCCTGGCCGCCCAGGACCGTGGCGCCGAGTCGCGGCCGTACGTCGACATCGAGAAGACCTACTACGACCAGCCGCAGCTGCTCGAGCGCGCGCTTGCGCCGCTGCAGCCCTCCACCCCCGGCCAGCCTCGGCTCTACTTCGTGGGCTTCGCCGGATGGGGGACGCAGGCCGTCTTCAAGCGCGAGGTGCTCGCCGTGCGCCAGCTGTTCGATACGCAATTCTCCACCGGCGACAGGTCGCTCATTCTCATCAATCACTGGACGACGCTGGCCGACACTCCGATGGCCAACTCGAGCAACCTCGACCGGGCGCTGCGCCACATCGGCAGACTCATGAACAAGGACGAGGACGTGCTGTTCCTGTTCCTGACCTCGCACGGCATGAAGGGGCGTTTTGCCGTCGAGATGACGGGCTTCGGCTTCAAGGACCTCACGCCCGGCTGGCTGCGCGGGGCGCTGGACCGCTCGGGGATCAAGAACCGCGTCATCGTCGTGTCGGCCTGTCATTCGGGGAGCTTCGTGCCGGCGCTGGCCGAGCCCAACACGCTGGTGCTCGCGGCGGCACATGCAGACCGCACCTCGTTCGGATGCGACGACCGGCGCGAATGGACCTACTTCGGCGACGCCTTCTTCAACCGCGCCCTGCGCCAGGAGCGCTCCTTCGAGAAGGCGTTCGAGCGCGCCCGGCAGCTCATCGGGCGGTGGGAGACGAAGGACAGGCTGACCCCGTCGCTGCCTCAGATCGGCGGCGGCGAGGCGCTGCGCCCGAAGCTGGCCGCCCTCGTCGGCCGGGAATGGGAGTCACCGCGGGAGTAACGCCGAAGGTCGGCTCGGGCGCGGGCCGGGTCAGCGCGCAAGGCAGCCGTGGCGTCAACCGGCGAGCCGCGCCAGCGCCATCTCGCGCAGCACGCGGTTCTCGAGCTCCGCGTCGTCGAGGCGGATCTTGACGAGGTCGCCGATGCTGACGATGCCGGCCATGGCATCGCCGCGCATGACCAGCACGTGGCGGACGCGGTTCTCGGTCATCTGCCGCAGCACGTCGCCGACCGAATGCGCGGGGCTGCACGACGGCGCCGGGCTCAGCATGACGAGCGGCACCGGCAGGTCGAGGGCGCCCACGCCGTGCCGGGCGAGCGCCCGCACCAGCTCGCGATCGGTGACGATGCCAACCGGCCGGCCGGCATGGTCGACGACCACCACGGAGGCGATGCCGTGCGCATCGTAGAGCAGCGGGACGTGGCCGAGCCGCTTGTCCGGCCAGACGGTGACGACGTGCGCACCCTTTTCGGCCAGGACGTCGCTGATCCTCACGAGGGGTGCCTTTCCGGTGTCCGTGGCCGGGGTGAGCCTGTCTGCGGTGCTGAAGCGGCAGCCAAGCTCTTGCCCGTCCGTTTGCGGCACCTTTCCGCGGGCCCGCGAGCCAATCGCCGAGTCATGGTTAGCGCTTTCCACCGGCACAACCGGGCCCGTGGCGGATGCGTGAGGAACGCGCTCGGCTGGACAGGCGTTCCCCGAGCCCCTATAAAACGGCCCGCCTTGCGCTTTTGCGCACCCCCTAGGCCCAGGTAGCTCAGTTGGTAGAGCACGTGACTGAAAATCACGGTGTCGGCTGTTCGATTCAGCCCCTGGGCACCATATAAATCAAGGGTTTAGGCGGTCCTCCCACCTGCAACCAGAAGCCCAAGGGTCGATTTCTAGTGTCCCTGTAGTGGAACGCAGGCGGTTGCGATAGCAGTCACGGTGCTCGGGCCTGCGGCCCACGGGTGCTGGCGCACCATCCCAACTGGCTACCTTGGCGCTAAGGGGAGGAAGGCGGAAAACTGGGAGAGCAGCCGCACCTGCTACCCTTCCCCATCCCTGGCCCCCGCCCTAACTCCGCCTCCCCACTCCCCATTTCAAGACCGCGTGGGGCGAGCCCGAGTGTGTTATCCACAACTTATCCACAGGGTTGCACTTAGAACGCAATACGAACATGCTCCTGTGAACGGTGTTTTTAGCATGCCAGTACTACAGTCGGAGCTGCAACTCGCATGTAGGGGGTAGGGGGTCTATCGCGGGGGGAATTACCCCCTAAAATTTGCTGGCAGAAATTTAGCAAACAGCCACCATCACACGCGACTGAGCTGTCACTAGCCGGTTGCGGCACCAACATGTAGACTATATTCATTCCTCAGGGGGTACGCGGAGGGAGGAAGACGTGTTCGTGTTTGTTGGGTGTAGCTATAATCCCTGGCCCATCGCCGGATATCGAGACGCGTTCAGCGAAGTAATGAAAACACAGAATACTCTTGTCTTCGAGTTCGCTGATGTCCGGATTGAATCGACCTGGATACTAGACAAGGTAAGAACGCACATTCAGCGTTGTGATTTGGGCTTGTTTGATATCACGTTCCTAAACCCTAATGTGCTCCTGGAGTTAGGGCTTGCGCTTGGAATGAAGAAGAGGGCCCACATCTTTTTGAACCACGGCGCTGATGAAAAGAGCGGCTTCTTCGCTCGGATGTTTTCACAAAGAGCCGAACTACCGGTAAACCTACAAGGATTGGAGCTAGTAAAGTATGCCACGAAAGCCGAACTTATTAGTCGATTACTGTCGCTATCAGAATCCCTAAGCGTATCGGTTGACCCGCGCACTTTGAACCATTCGTACAGAGTTCGACTTGCAGTGTTGGAAATCGTACGTTTCGAACATGGGCTAAGGATAACTGAAATCGCGGCAAAGTCGGGGGAATCCTTTCGGCATCGGCATCACAGGGGCGATGGCTCAACTCGCTTATACGTAAGAGATCGTTATGTCAGGGCTTCCGGTTGTGATTACATGAAGCCCATTGTTAAACCTGCAATTGAACTCATAGGGATTCGGGCCAGCAGTAGTAAACAAAGCAATGGGGTTCTCCGTCCCTGAGACCTTATCGTAAAGCCGGATTGTAAGACCAGCTTGATCGAGATCGAGGTGAGATCGCCGAGCTTGCCGTCGATCTCCTCGAAGTTGGCGTCGCAGATGGTGCCCCAGGCGTTGTCGTTGCTGCCTTCCGTCTGGTTGGTCAGCTTCAAGTGGGGTGTTAAAGTGTCGGGTACGGATTACCCTCCTCCAGCGATCAGTCGCCGCTTGGTTCGTCCTGAGCCCCGGACCGGCCGCCTTCGACTATCCGAAGCGGCAAAGCAGATCGCGGTGTGGGCTCGCGCAGAAGCCGCGCGAGAACCCGCCACATGAACAGGTCGACGCGGGATTGGGCGGCGCGCTCCAACTCGGTGGCGAGGCTCTCCTTCGACACGAGCCCCTTGGCGTTGAGCTCGTGGACGCTTGAGGAGGAAGCACTTGCGTGTGTTCGCTAAGGCGGCAGTGATGGCTTGGCTGTCGGTTGGGCCGTCAGCTCTTGCGATCGACCTCCATCACTTCTGGGACCAGCGCTGCGGCGGCTGCCACGGCCATGCAGGTGAGTTCGCCCGCCGCTACCTGAAGGTTGACGTTGGCAGGCTCATCGGTCGTCACCACACCGACAATCTGCGTCTGTTCCTCGGCCAGCACGAGATGAGTGGCGCCATTGCCGACGAAATCGACGCCATGCTGCTCGCCCAAGCCTCGACACCGCCGATCTATCAGGAGAGGTGCCGCGCCTGCCACCAGAACGCGGCCGAGATCGCGCGTACGTCGCTTACAGTCGTCGGAGGCAAGGTGGCGGGACGGCAATCCGGCCGGCCGCTTGCCGACTTCCTGCTCGGGCATGCCCGCCTCAAGCCCGATGAGCTTCCCGTCATCGTTGAAAGCCTCGACCGTGTGTATCGCGAGGTACACGGTCCGTAGGCACGATGTCTGCGTGCACAGCGTCACGGAGCCCTTGCCCTTGCCATCGCCGTCACCGCGCCCACAGGCGCGTTGTCGCGTGTCAATGAGTAACGGCACCGAGCAAGTAGGGCAATCCACGCGCTACGATCGTCACGCCTACCGCGATAATGCCGACGCCGAACACACGGTTCAGCACGTGACGATTGGATGCCAGCGATGCGTTCAACCGCGATCCTGCGATGCTGCCGACCACGCCGCCGCCGATGACCAGCGCCGCTAGCGACCAGTCGATCAACCCTGAAGTGGCGTAGCTCGCGGCCGTCGCCAGGCCGAAGGCCGTGATGGCCACGAGCGAGGTTCCGACCGCATTGGGCAGTGCCATGCCGGTCGCCAGCATCAGTCCCGGAACGATCAGGAAGCCGCCGCCAATGCCGAAAACACCGGCCAGTGCGCCGACGCCAAAGCCCATGCCGATCAGGCGCGGCAGCAGGTGGCCCGCGGACTCCTTTGTCAGGCGGACGGCTTCATTCGCGGGCGCGTTCGGCGGCCTCAACATGTTGAGACCGACCGCGATCATGATGAGGCCGAACAACGCGAGCAGACGCTGCCCGTCGATCGCCTTGCCGAGCGCGGCCCCGATCAGGGAGCCCACGACACCAGCCGCTGCAAAGACCAACGCACATGGCCACTTGACGGAGCCAAGTCGCGCATGGGCGCCAAGGCTTACCGCGGCATTGAGGGCAACGACGATCGCGGCCGTCCCGATCGCAACGTGGGGCGACGAGACTCCGACCAGGTAGACCAGCAGCGGCACGGCCAGGATCGAGCCGCCACCGCCGACCAGACCGAGCACGAACCCGACTAGGACGCCGGAGCCGATGGCCAGAGCAGCGGGGAGGACGGCTATGGGCACGGCTGGCTCCTTACTCGACTTGCGTCGTCGTCTTGGCGGCCCTCGTCCGGTTCCACGGCATCAGCGCAAGCAGCTTTGCCATGCCGCACCAGCCTGAGATGCCGGCGAAGGTCAGCCCCGCCCCGACAAACGCCGAGAGGGTGTAGAACGCGGGCGCTGCGACCTTCCCGAGCACGACACCGAGGAGCACCAGGCTGCCGGCTGCGATCTGCACCTGGCGCTGGATCTCGATTGGCTGGCTCGCGTCGCGCACAACTGGCAGGCCGGCCCTCTTCCAGGCTTCGATGCCACCTTCGACGATATAGGCCTCGCAAGCGGCTGCAGCCGCCAGCTTGGACGCGTGAACGGCGGTGCGCTGGCCCGACCGGCAGTGGAAGATTGCAACTTGGGGCCGGCGGTCGAGCTCTGTCAGGCGGTCGACGGGATGGTTCCTGGCGCCGGGGATGCGCTCGCGGGCGTGCTCGTCGGGCTCACGGATATCGATCAGCGTGGCTCCATCATCAAGCAGACGCTTGGCTTCGGCGGGTGTGATGGTGGGCAGGCTCATGATTTCTCTCTTGCGTTGGCTGGCTTGGACTTGCGTTGCGGGGCCCCAGTCTCGGGCGGACAGTAGAGCTGCTGGAGGTGTCCGAGCAGCGTTTCCGTCCTGGGATCGGCGATGCGGTACCAGAGCGTCTGGCTCTCGCGCCGGTACGTCACGATTCCCTCCACGCGCATCTTGGCGAGGTGTTGCGATAGCGCCGATTGCGACAGTCCGACTGCCTCAACCAGGGAACCGACCGTGGCCTCCCCCCACTCGACCAATTTGCAAAGGATCATCAGGCGGCGTTCATTGGCCAGCGCGCGCAAGATATCTGCGACCATAGTGGCATTGGCGGCAAACACGGCCAGATCGGACGGGGCACGAGGCATTTTGGTCCCTTACGTAGCTTAGGTATTGCTAATTTAGTAAACGCTAATATATATGTCAAGCAGAGCGATGCTTCCGACGACAGCGAGGCCCAATGCGTCCTATCATCCAAGCGTTCTTCGACGAGCCGACCAATACGGTTAGCTATCTCCTCGCCGACCCGGTGAGCAGGCGTGCAGCTGTCATCGACCCTGTGCTCGACTACGACCACCGCACCGGCAAGGCCTCCACGAAGTCAGCAGACGCCATCCTTAAAGCCGCGGCAGACGGCGGAATCCAGATCCATTGGGTGCTCGAGACCCACGCCCATGCCGATCATCTGTCAGGTGCGCCGTACTTCAAGCTCAAGACGGGCGCCAAGGTTGGCATCGGCGAGCACATCCGTGAAGTGCAGAGAATATTCCGCCCGGTGTTCAATGCCACAGATCTCAAGGGCGACGGCAGCGAGTTTGATCGTCTCTTCAAGGACGGCGAGCGCTTCACCATCGGCACACTCGACGTCGAAGTCCTGCACGTACCGGGGCACACTCCGGCCGACATCGCCTACAAGATCGGCAATACCGTTTTCGTTGGCGACACGCTGTTCATGCCCGACTACGGCACCGCTCGGGCGGATTTCCCCGGCGGCGATGCGCGCACGCTCTATCGTTCGATACGGAGGCTGTTGTCGCTACCCTCTGAGACTCGTCTGTTCATGTGCCATGACTACAAGGCGCCGGGCCGTGATCACTATGCCTGGGAGACCACGGTTGGGGAGCAGCGTGCACACAATGCGCATGTGAAGGATGGCGTCGATGAGGAGGCGTTCGTTGCCATGCGTGAAGCACGTGACGCGAAGCTTGCAGCACCCCTTCTCTTGCTGCCGTCAATTCAGGTCAATATCAGAGCAGGCAAGCTACCGCCCGCAGAGGCCAACGGGATCCACTACATCAAAATCCCTGTAAGGCTGGAGCACTAACGACGGTGCCCGCGAAGGCGCCAACACGTCACCAATGCGCCTTTCTCATGCTGCTGACAAAGCAGCGCGCTCCGGCATTTCTTCCGCCAGCAGCGATGTGATGTCGGAGCTGCGCTTTAGCGTCTGGCTGACGGGGCATCGTCCCGCGATCGTGAGCAGATGCTGTTGCTCCTCGGTCGACAACTGTCCATCTAGGGAGATGACACGCTCGAAACGATCCTTGATGTCGCTACCGCTCGCGCGCTGCACATGCCGGAGTTGCACATTGACCCGGCCAAGGCGCAGGCCTTTGCGGTTGGCGTACATCCGGGTGGTCATTGCAGTGCAGGCGCCGAGGGCCGCAAGCAGCAGCTCGAAGGGGTCGGCGCCCGTCTCGACCTCCGAGTACGACCTGCTCCTCAGCACCCAGCACATGATGACCGGCCGTGATGAATTGACCATAAGGGCCGTTGCCGCTTTCGACTACGGTCACCTTGCGTTCGAGCATTTATGACCCCTCCTCTGAGCGTGCATCTACCGGGACGCCACATGGTTCCCGCTATCTCTGCAGGACGTACGTTCCCGGCGCATCAGCGAGTGGTGCCAGGCCGCTGTATGCGGCTCCCATTGTCGGCAATCCTGACGGCGAGCCGGATCTGCTTTCAAGCCAGCGTGACCACTCCGGCCACCAGGACCCCTCCTTCACGGGCGTCTGCTTCAGCCATGTCTCCGGGTCGACATGCCGGTCGGCATCCGCGCGCGTTGTGATGCGGTAGTGGCGGTTGGCATGTCCAGGCTCCGAGACGATGCCCGTATTGTGGCCTCCGCTGGTGAGCAGGAAGGTCATCTCCGTGTCCATGGTCAGATTGAGCTTGTAGACCGAGCGCCATGGCGCAACGTGGTCGGTCTCCGTGCCGACGACGAAGATCGGCGCCCGAATGTCGCTCAGCGCCACCGGGCGACCCGCCAGCTCGAAGCGGCCTTCGGCCAGATCGTCGTTGAGGAACATCTTGCGCAAATACTCGCTGTGCATGCGATAGGGCATCCGGGTCGCATCGGCGTTCCATGCCATCATGTCGGAGATCGGCTGCCGGTCGCCCATCAGGTAGTCGCGAACGACGCGCGACCAGATCAGATCGTTGGAGCGGAGCACGCGGAAGGCACCGGCCATCTGACCGGCATCGAGGTAGCCCTGCTCCCACATGATGTCCTCCAGGTAGGCGACCTGGCTCTCGCTGATGAACAGCGTCAGCTCGCCTGCCTCGCTGAAGTCTGTTTGTGCAGCAAGCAGGGACAGCGTCTTCAGCCGCTTGTCACCATCTCGTGCCATGGCGGCGGCACTCGCCGCCAGCAGTGTCCCGCCGAGGCAGTAGCCAACTCCATGCACCGGCCGGTCGGGAACAATGCGTCCAATCGCATCCAGTGCGGCCATCGGCCCAAGCGCGTGATAATCCTCCATGCCCAGGTCGCGCTCGTCCGTACCTGGGTTCCTCCACGAGATCATGAAGACCGTGAACCCTTGGCTGACGAGATAGCGCACGAGCGAGTTCTTGGCGCTCAGGTCGAGGATGTAATACTTCATGATCCAGGCCGGCACGATCAGGATCGGCTCGGGCCGGGATTGCCCTGTAACGGGCTCGTATTGAATGAGCTCGATCAGCCGGTTGCGGTAGACGACCTTGCCTGGCGTAGCGGCGATGTCCTCGCTGACCTTGAATTTCTCGGTGCCCGCCGGCGGCCGACCGTTGGCGAACCGCTCCCAGTCCTCGATGAAATTCCAGAACCCGCGCAAGAGGTTCTGGCCGCCCTCCGATTGAGTCTTCTTCAGGACATCGGGATTGGTCAATAGGAAGTTGGAGGGAGAGAAGACGTCGAGGATCTGCCGGCTGGCGAATTCCAGCGCCCGTTCGTGTTGGGCCGATACGCCGCGAATTCCAGTCGTCGCGTTGTGCCACCATTGCTGGTGCAGGAGAAAGCTCTGGTGAATCAGATTGAACGGCCACCTATGCCATTCGGCGCTCTCGAACCTCCTGTCCTGCGGCAGGGGACAGATGCACGGCTCCACATTCTCGCCGAACCGTGTCATGCAGCGCACCAGGTGGCTGGACAGGCGCGTGCCTTTACGGATTCCCTTCTGCCAAAGCTGCACCTGCTTGCCGGGCGAAAGGGTCAGATGTGTGAGCCAGTCAAGATAGGTTTCGGCGAGCGCCATCGGCGATAGGCCCTGGGTGAGGCGCGACATCGCATAGTGCAGAGAGCGGTCGAGCACCTCGGCGAGGCGCAGTGAGGGATCGTCGTCGCGTGCCGCCGTCAGCCCCAGGAGGGGCGCGATGCGGGCTGCGGCCAACCAGGCGTCAATCGGATTGAGTGCGCCTTGGGGGTTGTGCTGCGCCACTGGCGAAGGCCTCTCTTCGCGTTTCAACGCCGCCGTTTTCTGCTGAGCCATGCGCAAATCCTCCCCCTTCCACATTTAAGATGTTGCGCGCTTCTTCCTCACTCGCGTTGACACGTATCAAGCGGGCCGGGGCGCGACAGCGCGCCCCCATTGAACGCCTCATGCGGCTTCCGGCATGCGCACGATGTCCTCCAACCGGCCGTCCCGCAGCATGAACATGCGATCGAACCGATTGAAAATCTTCTCGTCGTGGGTCACTGCGATGACGGCCGCTCTGCTCGACGGCCAGCTTGCGCAACAAGTCCATGACGATCCCGGCGCGCTTGGAATCGAGGGCGGCGGTGGTCTCGTCTGCCAGGATGATGCGGGGACGATTGGCGAGCGCCCGCGCAATCGCAACACGTTGCGCCTCGCCCCCCGACAGCAGGTGTCGTTGATTGATCCAGTCCTGCCCCTGACGACGATCATTGGCAGATATGTCGTCCTCGCAGAACTGTTGCAGGCGACGCTGCGCCGCTATCGAGTTTTCGCCCATACCGGTCTTGTTGCCGGCGCCTACTGCCCCGGAACTTACGATCTCGCCGTGGCGGACCGGAAAATCGCCGGCATGTCGCAGCACTGGTTCCGCAACCGCTGCGGGACCCGCTGCGTCGTGACTGCCGCCTCGATCAATGTCGAGGAGGCACCGGACGAGGTCGCCCGCGTGGTCAACCGATTCTCTCGCTGTGCAGGAAGGACGCTCCACTGCGACGCAGGTGCCCTCACTAACGTGCAGCTGTGCGGGGGAACGCCCTCGGTTTGCGGACCTGATTTCGCAGCAGCGGTCATTGACCAGCTCGCATCGAGCATGAGCGGCATAGCGGCCAGCGCACCGTCTTATCCTGCACCGCAACTTTGACTTTCTGCTTCGATGGGCGAGCTCAACAGCTTGCTCATGAGCGGGACGACTTGACCGTTCTTGCCTGGCGCCAGGGCAAAACCAAGCGGAGTCCGCACAATAACAATGTCTCGTTCGGCTGCCTTGTCTCGCAGCGCAGAGAAGGCCTCCGCTTGCTTCTTCTGAAACAACTCGTCGATGGCCTCGCGACGTGGCGACGAGGCGGTCGACCGCCTCGTGGGCGATGTTGGGCTCGCGCCCCGCAGGCCGCTGAGCAGCGCCCTCTCCCGCGCCCAGGGCGTGGCCCCCTCATACTCCTTGAGGTTGGCGCGCCCACACGATCCTCCGGTTGCTTGCGGATTCGATCTGGGACCATCGGAGGCAACCCGCCTAGTTTGCTCCAACTCGCCACCCGCAAGCAAGGTTGGCGCGGGCGAGACGGTTGCGGCCTCAATGTGTCAACCGGGACGAACGGATTGAGGAAGATCAACGCCGAGGCGGGCCGGCTCGCCTTTGAATGAGGGCCGAGGAGCTAGGTCATGGTTAGCCAAAGCCACATCCGCTGGTTCCGTGATATTCGGCTCGGCGACGTCGCTATGGTCGGCGGCAAGACCGCCTCCCTGGGCGAGCTCTATTCCGTCCTGGCCCAGCGCGGCGTCCGGGTCCCCAACGGCTTCGCGCTGACGGCACAGGCCTACCGCGAGGCGCTGACCGCAGCCGGAGCCTGGGATCGCCTGCATGCCCTCCTCGACGGGCTCGACAAACGCCAGGTCGCGGTCTTGGCCCGCCGCGCCGCCGAGGCGCGCGAGATTGTGTTCGAGGCGACCAGTGGCGCCGACCTGCGCTGGCAGATCACGCAAGCCTATCGCCAGCTGGAGGCCGAGCACGGCGCGGATGTGGCGGTGGCCGTGCGCAGCTCGGCGACCGCCGAGGACCTGCCCACGGCAAGCTTCGCGGGGCAGCACGACAGCTTCTTGAACGTGCGCGGCGCCGACGCCGTCGTCGAGGCCTGCCGGCGCTGCTTCGCCTCGATCTTCACCGACCGGGCAATCTCGTATCGCATCGACAACGGCTTCGGCCACTTCAAGGTCGCGCTGTCGGTGGCCGTCATGAAGATGGTCAGGGCCGACGCCGCCGCGAGCGGGGTGGCCTTCACGCTCGACACCGAATCCGGTTTTCGCGATGTCGTGTTCATCACCGCCGTCTATGGGCTCGGCGAGAACATCGTGCAGGGCGCCGTAGATCCCGATGAGTTCTACGTGCACAAGCCGACGTTCCGTCTCGGCCATCGTGCCGTCCTCAGCCGGTCGCTGGGGCGCAAGCAGATGCGCATGATCTATGGTGACGGGAAGGGCGGCACGCGCAACATTCCCGTTCCCGAGGCCGACCGCGAGCGCTTCTCGATCAGCGATGCGGAAGTGCTGGAGCTTGCCGCCAATGCCATCGCGGTCGAGGACCACTACTCGGCCGAGGCCGGCCATCCGATGCCGATGGACATCGAGTGGGCCAAGGACGCTGATGACGGACAGATCTACGTCATCCAGGCTAGACCTGAGACCGTGGCCTCGCGGCGGGCGCCGACGGCGCTCGAAACTTATTCTCTCAAAGGATCCGCCCCCGTGTTGGCGACCGGCCGCGCAGTGGGGGAGAAGATCGCGGCCGGCCCCGTGCGGGTCATCGACGGTCCGCATCAGCTTGCAGATTTCCAGCCGGGCGAGGTTCTTGTTGCCCAATCGACCAGCCCCGACTGGGAGCCGGTGATGAAGATCGCAGCTGCGATCGTGACCGAGCGCGGCGGGCGCACCTGTCATGCCGCCATCGTCGCCCGCGAGCTTGGCGTACCGGCCGTCGTTGGGGCCGCAGGAGCCAAGGATGCTCTGAGCACAGGTCAAGTTGTGACCGTGTCCTGCGCGGAGGGCGAGATCGGCCGCGTTTATGCCGGCCAGCTCCCATTCGAGACGGCGCAGGTCGATACCAGCACGCTGAAACGGCCGCGCACCCACATTATGCTGAACCTCGGCAATCCGGAGCTGGCATTCCGGACGGCGATGCTGCCCAGCGACGGCGTCGGCCTGGCGCGCATGGAGTTCATCATCAGCGAGCACATCGGCGTTCACCCGATGGCCCTGGTGCAGCCGGAGAAGGTGACTTCGTCGGAGGCCAGGGCGGCCATCGCCGCGCGGGTGCGCAACTATCGGCGGCCGGCGGACTACTTCATCGAGAAGCTGTCAGAGGGTGTCGGCGTGATTGCCGCCGCCTTTTATCCCAAGCCTGTCATCATTCGCCTGTCGGACTTCAAGACCAACGAGTACGCCCGTCTCATCGGCGGCGAAGGGTTCGAGCCCAAGGAAGAAAACCCGATGCTTGGGTTCCGCGGCGCGGCCCGCTACGCGCATCCCGCCTATGCCGCCGGCTTTGCGCTGGAATGCGCGGCTCTCCGCCGCGTCCGCCGGGAGATGGGGCTCACCAACCTCCGCATCATGATCCCCTTCTGCCGGCGCGTAGACGAGGCGCGCCGCGTGCTGGAGGCCATGGCAGGCCACGGCCTGAAGCGTGGGGAAAACGGCCTTGAGGTCTACGTCATGTGCGAGATCCCCAACAACGTCATCCAGATCGATGCCTTTGCCGAGCTGTTCGATGGATTCTCAATCGGCTCCAATGACCTGACGCAGCTCACCCTGGGCGTGGACCGGGATTCGGAGATCGTCGCCTTCGACTTCGACGAGCGCGATCCCGGCATGCTGGAGATGCTGAGACTCGCCGTCGAGGGCGCCAAGCGCAATGGCCGTCACGTCGGCATCTGCGGCGAGGCCCCTGCCAACTATCCCGAGATCGCCGGCTATCTGGCCGGGCTCGGAATCGATTCGATTAGCGTCAATCCCTCGAGTTTCCTGCGCACCATGGACGTGGTCGCGGAGGCCGAGGCGGCTGCAGCGCGAGGAGACGCGTCCTCCAGAGCGGCAAAATAGCGACAGCGCACGGGGGAGGGGATGCTCAACAGGATCGACCTCGATGGCCGCTGCACCATCGTTACCGGCGGCGCACAAGGTATCGGCCGCGCCATCGCCGAGCGCTTCCTCGCTTCGGGCGCGGCCGTCGCCATCTGGGACCGCGACGGCCGCCTCGCCGAAGAGACCGCGGAGGCGTTGAAGGCGCGGCCGGGTAGTCGCCTTCGCCGTTGATGTGGCCGACTACGCGAGCGTCGAGCGGGCGCGCGATGCGACGCTCGAGAGCTTCGGGTGCATCGACATCCTGGTCAACAACGCCGGGATCGGCGGGCCGACGCTGGCGACGTGGGAATATCCGCTCGATGCCTGGCGGCAGGTCATGGCAGGTTTGACCTGTGTCAAGCCAGCGCTCGGCGATCAGCCGTCAGCTGGCGTTAGGGATGCGCCGTGTGCGGTGCCGGCTCAGTGCCGCCGCCGTCCATTGGTTCCTCTCCTGCAACCGGGACGGTCCCGGCCCACTTCGCTCCACCAACTGCGCACTGAAACACCGCTCACTGTCGCGCCTCGGCATAACGGGTGATACGTAACGATCGATCTTAAGGTGCCGGCAATGCAAAAGCGCCGCCCTGTGATGCTCGTGGTTCTCGACGGCTGGGGCTGGCGGGAGGACGCTGCCGACAATGCTGTCCGACAAGCCAAGACCCCGAATTTCAACCGATTATGGGACACTTGCCCGCATGCACTCCTGCGCGCGTCCGGCGAGGACGTGGGCCTACCGCCGGGCCAGATGGGCAACTCCGAGGTGGGGCACCTTGGCATCGGCGCCGGGCGAATTGTCGTGCAGGATCTGCCGCGCATCAGCACGGCGATCACTCAGGGCGACATCGGCGAAGCCCCAGCACTGCTCGGCTTCATCGAGCGCTTGCGCCAAAGCGCTGGCACCTGCCACCTGCTGGGGTTGGTCTCGCCGGGCGGCGTGCACTCGCATCAGGATCACGCCGTGGCACTCGCAAGGATCCTCACCGATTGCGGCCTGCGGGTCCTTGTGCATGCCTTCACCGATGGCCGAGACACACCACCAATGTCGGCCGCGACCAGCATCAAACGGCTTGTCGAGGCCATGCCCGTGTCAGTGCAGATCGCGACGGTCTGCGGACGCTACTACGCCATGGACCGAGACAACCGCTGGGACAGAGTTGCCAAGGCCTACGATGCCATCGCTGAGGCCCGCGGCCCACAGTTCCCGAATGCCGTGGCAGTCATAGCCGATGCTTATGCACACGGCATCGGCGACGAGTTCATCGTGCCGGCGGTGGTTGGTGCCTATCGCGGCATGCGGGACGGCGACGGCCTCATCTGCTTCAACTTTCGCGCCGACCGGGTGCGCGAGCTTCTCGCCGCGCTTCTCGATCCTGACTTCTCGGACTTCGAGCGCCGCCGCGTGGTTGCCTTCACGAGTGCAGTTGGCATGACGCCCTACGGCGAGAAGCTCGATGCTCTGCTGGATACGATCTTCCCGTCATCGAGGCTGACCAACGTGCTGGGCCAGGTGGTGGCTGATGCCGGCCGCACCCAACTGCGCCTGGCGGAGACCGAGAAGTATCCACACGTCACCTATTTTCTCAACGGCGGCCAGGAAACGCGATATCGCGGCGAGGATCGCATTCTGGTCCCCTCGCCTAAGGTTGCCACCTACGATCTCAAGCCCGAAATGTCCGCGCCGGAGCTGACCGAGAAGGCGGTCACTGCCATCCGGTCGGGCAAGTACGATTTCATCGTGATCAACTACGCCAATCCAGACATGGTTGGCCACACCGGCAACCTGGCCGCCGCCATCGAGGCCGTTGAGACGGTCGATGAGGGCCTGGGCCGCCTTGCTCAGGCGATCCGCGACGTCGCAGGTGCACTGCTCGTCACCGCCGATCACGGCAATTGCGAGCTGATGCGCGATCCGGAATCGGGAGAGCCCCACACGGCTCACACGACCAACCCAGTGCCGGTGCTGCTCGTGGACGGCGACAGGGCCAAGCTCGCCTGTGGGCGGCTCGCAGACGTGGCGCCCACGCTCCTTGACCTGATGGGGCTTCCGAAGCCCGCGGAAATGACCGGCGTGACGCTGCTTCGCCTGCGAGGCAAGACCCGCCCGGAGAATGATGATGGCGCTGACGGACCGACGGCTTGAGCGCGAGCAGCGGAACCATCACGCTGCGGCGCTTGCAGGCGCCGCAGGCTGCGCATCAGCTCAACGAATGTCGCCCACTCCGTTGCCGCCCAGATCTCGGTCTGCGCGTTAGCGACAGTGCGGACGATGGCGGCCACTTTCGCCGCTGTCTCGATGTCCGGTGCCGTGAAGGTATCCAGGTAGTCGGCCGGCCCGCCGAGAACAGCGGCGCCACTTTGACGGGGGTCAAAGCGAACGCGCCGCCCCGCGCGACACGTTGAATGGCCATCCCGCCGAGCAGGACATGGAAGCGGCATGGATACGTTCCAATTCATCCAGCACCTCGCCGTCGCCCTGGCCATCGGCCTCATGATCGGCATCGAGAGAGGCTGGAAGCAGCGCGAGGAAGCGGAAGGCGAACGCGCGGCCGGACTGCGCACGCTCGCCCTTGCCGGACTGCTCGGCGGGGTCTGGGGAGCCTTGGCGCGCTCGTTTGGCGCCTGGGGTGTTCTGGCACTGGGTCTTGCCTTTGCGGTCTTCACGACCGCCATCGTGCTCTTCCGCTGGCGTGAGATCGAGCACGCCAAGTCCTATGGCGCGACAACCGCGGTGGCCGCCATGCTGGCATTCTCCCTCGGCGCCTTCGCCATGGTGGACATGGTTGCTGCGGCCGCCGCGGGCGTGGTGACGGCGATGCTGCTCGCCCTCAAGGCCGCATTGCATGGCTGGCTGAGGCGGCTCACCTGGGAAGAGCTGCGCGCGGGTCTCGTGCTTCTGGCCATGACGTGATCCTCCTGCCGATCCTTCCCGATCGCGAGGTCGGTCCCCTCGGCGCGCTCAATCCATACGAGATCTGGCTGATGACCATCACCATCGCGGCGATCTCTTTGCCGGATACGTGGCCATCCGCGTGGCCGGTGCCGAGCACGGCGTGGTCTTGTCCGGCCTCGCCGGCGGCCTCGTCTCATCGACCGCCGTCACGCTGACCATGGCGAAGCTGGCGCACGATCATCCCGAGCGGCAGCGCCTGTGCGCCTCGGCCAGTCTGCTGGCGAGCACCGTAATGGCACTGCGGGCGCTGGCCGTCGCGAGCTCCTTCAATGTGACGCTCGTGCGCTGGCTCCTGCCGACGCTTGGGCCCGCCGTTCTCGTTCAGATCCTCTTTGCCGGGATCCTGCTGCGCTGGAGGCCGAACGGGGAGAGAACCATGGCCGAACCGTTGCAGCTGACAAACCCGCCCAGCCGACGATGTAGGTCTCCGCGTGATCGTCGAGATCGCGCTCGGTGAAGGGCGAGGGATCGAACGAGTTGAAGAGCTGCCCAACCTCGTGGATGCGCACCTCGATGGTGGCTCGATCGACCTGCTCTGCCCCCCTTGCAGTAGGCTCAGCCAAAAGCGTCCGTTCTTCCTCTCAAGACCCTATCTGGTCGCTGTCTTGACGCAGGACCAAACGCTTCATAGGGCGCTGCTTTCCCAGAGGCGATCTAAAGCAATCTCGGGCTTCAGGTTGGATCTGGCGTTGATCGGCATCAAAGACCAGTGGTTCTCAGGGCGGCTATCCGTTGGCCATGTCTTGCTTGTCCAACGCGCTTCGAGATCGTTCCCGGTGCAACTTACCTCCCGGAGAAGCCAGGCCCTCTCGATCGGGTCGTTTCGCTCGCCACGGCCTGGTTCAAGTAATGTCTGGAGAGGGCATGCAAGGCCTAGCCAGCTCTGCTCCCGGCCAAAGTCATCGGCTATTCGGCTTGGCTAAGAGAGGCACGCATGGCACGAGCGTGCCGGGAGTTGGACGCACGCTTATCGAGGAGGGAGCCCGCGCCGGCATCAAGGAAGGGTTCCCGACGCTCCGTGACGACACGCAACAGCCCAGCTAGCGCAGTCGTCGTGTCGAGACGGTGGAGAGCCGCAATGGCGAGCACTGCGAATCCAAGGCGAGTGCTCATCATGGGAGCCGCCGGCCGCGACTTCCACAACTTCAACGTCGCCTTTCGCGACGATCCTGCATGCGAGGTGGTCGCCTTCACGGCTGCCCAGGTTCCCGGAATCGCCGGCCGGCGCTACCCGCCCGCCCTGGCTGGTAAGCGCTATCCGAACGGCATCGCCATCGTCGATGAAGCCGAGCTCGCCAGCCTCTGCCGCGACGGGCAGGTCGACGAGGTCGTCTTCGCCTATAGCGATGTGGACCACGCCTGGGTCATGCATAAGGCCTCCATCGCCCTTGCCGCCGGAGCGGACTTCAGCCTGCTCGGGCCGCGGCGCACGATGCTCCCGTCTCATCTCCCCGTCATCGCCATCTGCGCCGTGCGCACCGGTGTTGGCAAATCGCAGATGGCGCGCTGGCTGGCCCGGCGCCTCAAGCAGCGAGGGCTCAGAGTTGCCGTCCTGCGCCATCCGATGCCCTACGGCGACCTGGAGCGCCAGGCGGTGCAGCGTTTCGCAAGCTTCGCCGACATCGACGCCGCTGCCTGCACCCTCGAGGAGCGGGAGGAGTATGAGCCCCATATCCGGGCCGGCAACGTGGTCTTTGCCGGCGTGGACTACGCCCGCATCCTGCGCATTGCCGAGAAGGAGGCGGATGTCATCGTCTGGGACGGCGGCAACAACGATTTTCCGTTCGTTCAGGCCGACCTCAATATAGTCCTTGTCGACCCGCTGCGGCCGGGACATGAGACGACCCATCACCCGGGTGAAGCCGTCTTGCGCATGGCCGATATCGTCGTGGTGGCCAAGGCGAACTCGGCGTCGGAGGTCGATATCCATCGCGTGACCGAAACGGCACGCGCCCTCGCGCCGAATGCCGCCATTGTTCGCGCAGCGTCCATTGTGACACTCGAAGACGCAACAGCCGTCGCCGGCAAGGGCGTGCTCGTCGTCGACGACGGACCGACCCTCACCCATGGTGGCATGGCCTATGGCGCAGGCTATGTTGCCGCCATCCAAGCCGGCGTGCGTGAGATCGTCGATCCAAGGGCATCGGCCGTCGGCGAGATCGCCGAGGTGTTCCGCCAATACCCGCATATCGGCAAGGTGCTGCCCGCCATGGGCTATTCCGCCAAAGAGCGCACCGAGCTGGAGGCAACCATCAACCGCTCGGCCGCCGACGTCGTGATCGCCGGGACCCCGAGCGACCTGTCGCACATCCTGGCGCTCGACAAGCCTGTCGTCCGCGCCCGCTACGAGTTTGCCGAGGTGGGCGAGCCTCGTCTGAGCAGGCTGATCGAGGACTTCCTGCGTCGGCGAGGCGCGCTCACCGCCGCGACGGACTGAGTGTAGAGACGCCACCGGAGACCGTGCATGCCGATCAACTTGAAGGGCCGCAGCATCCTGACACTCGATGAGCTGAGCCCTGCCGAGATCCGTTTTCTGCTGCGGCTCGCGGCTGAGCTGAAGGCAGCCAAGTTGGCGGGCATCGAGGCGCCGCGGCTCAAGGGCAAGAACATCGCCCTGATCTTTGAGAAGGACTCCACGCGCACCCGCACGGGGTTCGAGGTGGCGGCCTACGACCAGGGGGCGCACGTCACCTATCTCGGCCCCACCGGCAGCCAGATCGGCCACAAGGAGTCCATGAAGGACACGGCACGCGTTCTCGGCCGGCTCTATGACGCCATCGAGTTCCGGGGTTTCAGCCAGGAGCACGCGCTCGAGCTGGCAAGGTTCTCCAGCGTACCCGTCTATAACGGACTGACCGACGAGGCGCATCCAACGCAGGCGCTCGCCGACTTCATGACCATGCGCGAGTTCACGCACAAGCACCTCTCCGACATGACGGTGGTGTTCGCGGGCGATGTGCGCAACAACGTGGCCCGCTCGCTGGCCCTCGGTGCCATGAAGCTTGGCATGGACCTGCGGCTGTGCGGGCCCCGCGAGCTTGGGCCGGAAGAGGAGTTCGCCACCAAGCTCCTCGATATTGCCTCGGCGACGAACGCCAAGCTCCGCGTCTGCGACAGCTTTGGCGAGGCCCTGCCCGGCGCCGACTTCGTCTATACCGACGTGTGGCTGTCGATGGGCGAGCCCAAGGAAAAGTGGTCGGAACGGATCCGGTTGCTCGAGCCCTACCGCATCACCGGCGACAGCCTGCGCAAGACCGGCAATCCGCATGTCAAGTTCATGCACTGCCTTCCGGCCTTCCACAACGCTGAGACGACGATCGGGGCGGAGATCGCGCACGCGTTCGGCATCACGTGCATGGAGGTAACGGAGGAGGTGTTCGAGGGCCCGGCTTCGATCGTGTTCGACCAGGCCGAGAACCGCATGCACATGATCAAGGCTGTTCTTGTGGCGACGCTCGGAGCCTAAGTCCCATGCGGATCGTGGTAGCGCTCGGTGGCAATGCCCTGCTGCGGCAGCATCAACCGATGACAGCAGGAACACAGCGCGCCAACGTGAAGCGCGCTGTCGCGGCCCTCTTGCCGCTGTTCGAGGCGGGCCATCAGCTCGTGATCACGCATGGCAACGGCCCGCAGGTCGGCTTGCTCGCCCTGCAGGCCGTCGCCGGCCCGAGCGACGGCGCCTACCCGCTCGACGTGCTCGGTGCCGAGAGCGAAGGCATGGTGGGCTACCTGATCGAGCAGCAACTTGATAACCAGTTGCCCGCCGGCCGGCTCGTGGCAACCCTCCTGACCCAGGTCCTGGTCGACCGGCGCGATCCGGCCTTCCGCCATCCGACGAAGCCGATCGGGCCCGTCTATGACGAGGCCGCAGCCGCCCTGCTTGGAAAGGCGCGGGCCTGGACCATGACGGACGTCGGCAAGGGCTGGCGCCGTGTCGTCCCCTCACCCCGGCCCCTGCAGATTCTCGAGGCCCGCGTCATCGAGCTGCTCGCATCACAAGGCGTCACCGTCATCTGTGCCGGGGGCGGCGGCATACCGGTGCTGGAACAGAGCGATGGAACCTTGATCGGCGTCGAGGCCGTGGTCGACAAGGACCTGGCAAGCGCGCTGCTGGCGCGCCAGCTCGGCGCCGATCATCTGATGCTGCTCACCGATGTCGATGGTGTCTACCTCGACTGGGGCTCAGCCTCGGCCAGGCTGATCAAGCGCGCCGGGCCTCGTGCGCTCGATCCGGCTGATTTCACTCCGGGATCGATGGGTCCCAAGATCGAGGCCGGCGTCGGATTCGCCGCGCAGACCGGCCGGCCGGCCTCCATTGGCCGGCTGGAGGATGCCGCCCGGGTGCTGGCTGGCGCCGCCGGCACCCGGATCGACGTTGCCACAACAGACCTGGTTCTCGGCCCATGACCTTCAGCTGCCGGCAACGTCCAACTTGTGCCGTGCCCTCCTCTTCAGAGCTTGTCGAGGCCGATATGGGCGCCATTCAACTCCTCGACCACATCCTCGTTGAGAACCTCCATCAAGGCGCCAATGCTGGTGGTCTTCTGCAGCCGCCGATCCTGTATGTGCGCCCACACATCGGCGCAGGCGCGCCCAAAGCTCTCTGCATCGATGATCTCGTGGGCCCCCTCGTAGAGGGTGGCTCCCTTCTTGCGGATGCTGAGCTTGACCTTCATGGCGAACCTCAAGGCAACTCCAACCAGCGTGTTATCCTCGAGCGGCCGTTCCGCCTCTCCGGCCGGAACCGGGCTCTCCCGGCACGACACTAAGGTTTGCAGAGAACGGGGTCACCAATATTGATCCTGCTCAATGTTGTCGGCCGAGGCCGCTGGGCGAATAGATTGTGCCAGGCCGGCAGGGTCCATTGAGGGTCTTGCTCATCTCACGCCATCTGCGTGGTGACACATGGACGCTGCTGCGAGCCCGCTCCTCACCGACCTCTATCAGCTCAACATGATCCAGGCCTACCTGGAGCATGGCGAGACCGGGACCGCGGTGTTCGAGTTCTTCGTGCGCAAGCTGCCTCCCCAGCGGGGCTTTCTCATCGCCGCCGGGCTCGAGCAGGCGCTCGGCTTCCTGCAGAGCCTGCGCTTCTCGCCCGAGGAGATCGAGTGGCTCGCGCAGAGCGGCCGTTTCGGAAATGGGCTTCTCGATCATCTCGCCCAGTTGCGTTTTACCGGCGACGTGCACGCCATGCCCGAGGGCACCGTCTTCTTCGCCAACGAGCCGATCCTGCGCGTGACGGCGCCGCTGCCGGAAGCGCAGCTCATCGAGACGCGCCTCATCAACATTCTGCATTTCCAGTCGCTGATTGCAGCCAAGGCCGCGCGCATGGTCCTGTCGGCGCCCGGCAAGCTGCTCGTCGACTTCGGCCTGCGCCGGGCGCATGGGGCCGAGGCCGGCCTCTATGCCGCGCGCGCGAGCTACCTTGCCGGGTTCGCCGGCACCGCCACCATGCTGGCGGGCAAGCTCTTCGGCATCCCGGTCTACGGCACCATGGCCCATTCGTTCATCCAGGCCTTCGAGAGCGAGGAAGCGGCGTTTGAGGCCTTCGCCCGCTCCAGGCCCGAGAACCTGATCCTGCTGATCGACACCTACGACACCGAGAAAGCGGCACGAAAGGTTGTCTCCCTCGCGCCCCGCCTCAAGGCTGCCGGCATCGCCATTCGCGGCGTGCGGCTCGACAGCGGCGACCTGATCGCGCTGTCGAAGAGCGTGCGGCGCATCCTCGATGAGGGCGGATTGAAGGAGGTGACGATCTTTGCGAGCGGCGGCATCGACGAGGTCGAGCTCGCTAAGACGGCGGAGCAACGCGCGCCCATCGACGGCTTCGGCATCGGCACCAGCCTCACGACGTCCTTCGATGTGCCGGCCCTCGACTGCGCCTACAAGCTGCAGGAGTACGCTGGCCTGCCGCGACGCAAGCGCTCCACTGGCAAGGCGACCTGGCCCGGACGCAAGCAGGTGTGGCGGCAGTACGGCGCGGATGGCCGCATAAGCCGGGACGTCCTCTCGGTCGAAGGGGACGACCAAGCGGGCGAGCTTCTGATTGAGCTTGTCATGAAGGGTGGGCGCCGCCTGACGCCACAGTCGACGCTGGTCGAGATCCGTGCCAGGGCAGCCCACAGCCTGGAGCGGCTGCCCCAACCCCTGCGCCGGCTTGAGCCGGGCGCCCCCTACCCGGTGGAGGTGGCAGATGTTTTGAAGCAGCTCACTGCCGAAGTCGACCGTCGCCTGGCGGAGCAGGAGAGGTCGCGATGACGAAATACGGAATAGACGATACCGACGTACTCGTGGTGATCGACGTGCAGAACGATTTCTGCCCGGGCGGCAGCCTACCGGTGCCGCGCGGCGACGAGGTGGTGCCAACCATCAACGCGCTAGCCCAGCGCTTCCGGCACGTCGTGCTGACCCAGGACTGGCACCCACCCGGGCACCGATCATTCGCATCTGCCCACCCAGGATGGCAGCCGTTCCAATCAATCGAGCTGGCTTACGGCCCGCAGGTGCTCTGGCCGGACCACTGCGTGCAGGACACATCCGGCGCGCAATTCCATGCGGGACTGCACGTCCCCCAAGCCGAACTCATCCTACGCAAGGGCTACCGGCGCGAGATCGATTCGTACTCGGCCTTCTACGAGAACGATCACACGACGCCGACGGGCCTTGCTGAATACCTGCGCGAGCGCGGGCTGACCCGGGTGTTTCTCGCCGGCCTCGCCTTCGACTTCTGCGCACGCTACTCGGCCGAGGACGCGCACCGCTGCGGCTTCGAGGTGGTGGTCATCGAGGATGCCTGCCGCGGCATCGACATGGGCGGCTCCGTCGCGGCGACATGGGCCGCCTTATCGAGCCTGGGCATTCCCTGCATCACGGAGGAGGCGATCGGCTGAGTGAGATGGCGGCTCTCGATTACGCATCCCCGGTGCTTGCCGCTGGCGAGCCGACGCTCGCTGAGAAGGTGGCGTTCCTGAGCCGCCCGGACGCCTATCCCTTCTCCGTCGGCGAGGTCATGCTGCGCGAGACGCACATGTCCTGGGTGTTCCTGACCGGCGACCGCGTCTACAAGCTGAAGAAGCCGGTGCGCTTCCCCTACCTTGACTTCTCCACCCTGGAGCGGCGGGAGGCTGCCTGCAGGGCCGAGGTCAGCCTCAACCGCAGGCTCGCACCCGACGTCTACATCGGTGTCGCACCGCTCACCGCCTCGGCCGGCGGCCTTTGCATCGGCGGCGCCGGCGCACTCACCGACTGGCTGGTGGTCATGCACCGCCTCGACGACCGGTGGACCCTGGAGCAGGTGTTGCACGAAAATTGTCTCGAAACACTACAGCTCGACCGTCTGGCTGCGACGCTCGTGCGCTTCTATCGGCACGCCCGCCCCGTCCTCATCTCCTCCGGGCCGCATCTCTGCGAGTGGTCGAGGAGCCTGACCGCGAACCGTCGCGTCCTGCTCGATCCGCGGTTCGGACTTCCATCCGCCCTGATCAGACGCATCGATCGCCTGCAGCGGCGCTTCCTCGCCGAATGCAGCGCCATGCTGGGAGCGCGGGTACGCCGCCGCCGCATCGTCGATGGACATGGCGACCTGCGGCCCGAGCATATCTGGCTCGATCACCAGGTCAGGATCATCGACTGCCTGGAGTTCAATCCGCGCCTCCGGGCCGTCGATCCCTGCGACGAGATCGCCTACCTCGATCTGGAGTGCGAGCGGCTCGGCGCCGCGTGGGCGGGCCGGTACATCAGGGTGCACGTCGAGCGTGGGCTGCGCGAGGATTTGCCCCTCGCCCTCTATCACTTCTACCGGTCCTATCGTGCCACGCTGCGCGCCCGCCTCGCCATCGCGCATCTCGCCGAGCCCCAACCCCGCACGCCCGAGAAGTGGCCTCGTCTGGCCCGGACTTATCTCGATATCGGCGCCCGCGACGCGGCAAGCCTCGAAGCCACCTTCAGAACACGACGAGGTCGCTGAGAGAGCGGTTCTCGTGAAGCCGCCTGATTCCCTCGGCGAGAAGCGGAGCGATGGGCAGGATCTCAAGATTGCTCCGGCCAGCGTCCTGTGGCAGCCGAAATGGCGGCACGCTGTCGGTGATGACGAGCTTCTCGATGGCAGGATCGCCCAGGACCTCAGCGGCCCCCGGCATGAACAGCCCATGCGTCACCAGCGCCATGACGCGCCGGGCTCCAGCCTTGCGCGCGGCCCGTGCCGCGCGCAGGAGCGTGCCGCCAGTGCTGATCAGGTCGTCGATGATGAGGGCCGTACGGGCAGCCACATCGCCCACAAACAGGTCGCCGGACACGATGCCGGCACTGCGGTGCTTGTCCGCGAACGCCTTACCGACCGGCCGGCCGCACGCCGCTTCCAGGGCCTCGCGCAAGAGCTCGGCGCGCTTGGCTCCGCCGGTGTCCGGGGAGACGACGCAGAGGTCCTGATCTGCGAGCTTCCTGGCGAAGTCGACGAATAGGGGTGTGGCCGTCAACGTGACGGTGCGGCAGCGGAAGGCGTTCTCGAACGCAACAGGATTGTGCACGTCCAGCGTGACGATGGCATCGGTGCCGACGCTTTCGAACATGCCGGCGACGTATCGGGTAGTGACGGGATCGTTCGGCTTGGTGCGGCGATCCTTGCGCGCATAGCACAGATAGGGCACGACGGCGGTGACCCTTGCCGCGCCGGCGTCCTTGAGCGCGCCGATGAAGAACAGGAGCCGGCACAGCTTGTCATTGGCGCTCATGGTCGGCCCGCCGTGCAGGCTCTGAATCACGTAGACGTCCCGGCCCATGACCGCGTCCAGAGGTCGCGCCTTGTGTTCGCCGTCCTCGAACTCGCGTTCCTCGTGTAGCGCGAGAGGCCGGCCGATCGCGTCCGCAACGGCCTTGCCCAGCTCGGACGTTGCCTTGAGGGCGAAAAGCTGCAGGTTGTCGCGGCAGGGCGTGGGCGACGGACTAATCGGGCCTGGGTCTGCAGATTGCCGCTTCATGTCTCGCACCCGCTTGAAAGGATCGGACAAGATGGCCTGTTGTGTGGGCTCACCATTGACCTGGAGCAAAGCCCGCCGGCCGCCCATGCGGCTAGAGGGTCCCCTCAGCGCTCCGGTCCAATCGCGATCTGCAGCATGACAGAAAGTGATCCATTTTCAGGTTTCGCGGGTGCCTGTGGGCTCGACGAGCTGACGGGCATCGTATCGCGCGCGGCAGCTGCCATCGTCGCGGAGGCTTGAGCGCTTCTACGACCGAATCACTTCCGCCCGTGTGGTGATTGCCCGCCCCCAGCATCGCCACCACAAGGGCGACACCTATTGCGTCCGCATCCACATAGCCGTACCCGGCGGCAAGCACGTCGATATCACGCGGGACCCGGCAATGACCGGGCGGCACGAGGATGCCCACGTCACCATCCGCGATGCCTTCGACGCGGCCGGCCGCCAGCTGCAGGACCAGGTCCACACACTGACCGGTGCAGTGAAGGCGCACGAAACCCCGCCGCACGGTGTCATCGCCTCCCTCGCCCCGGAACGTGACCATGGTTTCATTGCCGCCTCGGACGGGCGCGAGATCTACTTCCATCGCAACAGATCGACGCACGCGTTTTCCCCTCCCCCAAGCAGGCCGAGAGCGCCCAAGGCACGCGACGCATCGGGCTCGGCATGACCGGCCTGGCAAATGCGCTGGTCATGCTGGGCCTGCGCTACGGCAGCAATGCATCGCTGGCCGTGGCTGCCGATACCGTGCGCCTCATCTGCCATGCCGCCTATCGCGCCTCCATCGCTCTCGCGCAGGAGAAGAACCCCTTTCCCTGCTTCGACAAGGCCAAGCACCTGGAGGGCAGGTTCGTTCGCAGCCCGCCGGAAGATATCTAGGCAGCCATCGCGGCCCACGGGATCCGCAACAGTCACCTGCTCGCCATTGCCCCAACTGGAACCATCAGCCTGCTGGCAGGAAACGTCTCAAGTGGCCTTGAGCCCATCTTTGCAGCTACACGCGCAATGTCCTGACCGAGTACGGCACCCCTCAGACCTTCACCCTCGGACCATGCCCTCGAGCTTTGGCGCGCAACGAAGGCAACCGCGACCGGATTTCCGGACGGCTTCGTCACGGCGGGCGAGCTCCCCACCAAGTCCACCTCGACATGCAGGGGGCCTTGCAGCCGTTCGTCGACAACTCGATCTCCAAGGCCATCAACGTGCCGGCAGCCTGCCCGTTCGCCGAGTTTCGGAAGATCTATGACCTTGCCTATGACAAGGGCCTCAAGGGCTGTACGACATTCCGGCCAAATGCCGTCACGGGCACGGTGCTGACGGAAGGCGCTGACGGCACCAACGCACCACATTGCTGCGTGCTCGAGCGCGAGGCCGACTGAACCGCAACAACCCGATCGAGACTTGTCGGAACAATTCGGCCTCCCGCCTCATCCCGGCGTGTCGTCGGGCCGGGCTTGCCCAGCACGCTCCGCCTGTTGCAGCGCTCGTGGTCTTGGTGGAATGCTTTGACCGGCATCAAACGCGTGCCAAGCGTTGTGTGAGAGACGGACTGCTGAGACCGCCTCAGCAAGTGAAAGTCATGCCGGGCAGGCCGGCATTGATAGCCACGCGCAGTGCTGGATCGGCAGAGGCACCATGGTGTCGCCAGCGAATACCGATTGGTCCGATGTCGTCAAGCACGCCAGCCCGCGGCCGGCACGCGACTTCGCCCGCCTGTCGCGCGGATTCTGGTCCGGTGCGTGCGCCGTCCGGGCGTGGCTCTTGTCGGTGGGTGTATTCGGGCTCGTGATTGCCGACCTGCTCATTCAAGTGGGCATCAACCGGTGGAACGGCCTGTTCTTCGACGCCATCGAGCGCAAGGACACCGCCTCCGTGCTTTTCGGGGTGGAGCTAATCCTTGTGCTTGCGCTTGCCGCGGCAGCGTCGGGCGCGACCTTCGTCCAATGCAAGATGCGCCTGCAGGTGCACTGGAGAGAGTGGCTGACGCAGCGTCTGATCGATCGCTGGCTGTCGGATCGGCGCTTCTATCAGCTCAGCATCGCCGGCGACCCCGCCAAGAACCCCGAATACAGGATCGCCGACGATGTCCGCATGGCGACGGAACCGCTGGTCGATTTCGTTACCGGACTGATGAGCTCGGTGCTTTCGGCGGCGACGTTTGTCAGCATCCTCTGGTACATCGGCGGCTCGCTGGACCTCGAACCCTACGGCGCGGCCATGTCGATCCCGGGTTTCATGGTCCTGGGCGTGCTCGGCTATTCTCTGATCACCACGCTCACGACCTGGACCATCGGGCGCCACCTAATCGGCTGTCTCGAGGCCCGCAATGCCAGCGAAGCAAAGCTCCGCTACGAGCTGACCCGGGTCCGTGAGAACGCCGAGAATATCGTCCTCATCAACGGCGACGGCGACGAGCGTCAGACCCTGATCGCCAGTCTTTCGGAACGTCGTTCGCAGGTGGCTGGGGGTCGTTTCCCGCGAATCGCGCATGACCTGGCTAAGCAATGCCAACCTCGTCTTGATGCCGGTCGTTCCGCTGTTGCTCGGGGCACCGAAGTACCTGCAAGGCCACCTGACGCTCGGCGAGCTAGTGCAGACCGCGGCGGCGTTCGCACAAGTGCATTTGTCGCTCAACTGGCTCGCCAACAATGCGGTGCGCATTGCCGAGTGGCTGGCTTCCGCGCGCCGCGTGGTCGAGCTCTCCGCGTCCTGCGACGAGCTTGACGCCACGATCGAGACCGCCGCGCCCAGAGGCATCACCATTGGCGACAGCCCCGACGATGCCATTCACATCGAAGGCTTGTCGATTGCCGAGCCCGGTGGGCAGGTGATGATCGACGCCCCCGAGATCGTCATCCCGCGGGGCCAGACGGTTCTCATCCAGGGTGAGCCAGGCACCGGCAAGAGCACCCTGGTGCGGGCCCTGGCGGGGCTGTGGCCTTGGGGGAACGGCCGCATCCTGCGCCCGCATGATGCGCGCATCGTCTTCCTGTTGCAGCGCCCGTACATCCCTCCCGGCACGTTGCGCCATGCCCTGCTCTACCCATCCGCCGATGCCAAGACACCGGATGACAAGCTGCGCGATGCGCTGAGGCGCTGCGGCCTCTCCCGGCTGGTGGCTCGTCTCGACGAGGAGAACGGCTGGAGCCACACACTGTCGGGGGGAGAGCAGCAGCGGCTCGCCTTTGCGCGCCTGCTCATCGATCCGCCGGACATTGTGATCATGGACGAGGCGACGTCGGCACTGGACGAGGTCAGCGAGGCGAGGATGATGCAATTCCTGCGCAGCGATCTCATGCCGGTTACGGTGATCGGCGTCGCGCGCCGCTCAGGCCTCGATGCGTACTTCGAGGGCGAGATCACTCTGCGCCGCGGGTACGGCCTGACGCGCGCCACCGTGCGGGACCTCCAGAGAGGCACACTCGGCCGGCTACAGCCCTCAGCGTAACGCCAAGAGCCCTAGTGCCCGACATCCCGCCCCCCAGACCTCTGTTGGGAGCCTCACTTCCCCCCGAACTCGGCGCGCCCGCAGCCGCAGGCTGCGCCATAGCCAAATTGGAGCATCCCACGGCCGAGGGCTTGTTCCCCGCGGCGTCGATCAATCCCGCTGAAGGAGCTGGTTCGCGTGTCGGCACAAGCCGCCCAGGCCGCAGCAGGCGGAATGCCTCAGGCGATCGTCAGCCTGTCGACGACCGAGGTGACCCCGGGGGCCGACCATGCCGCCTGCTCCACGAGGTCACGCTCGTAGAGCGCCCTTGACCTTGCCTTCGAGCGTGACTTTGTCACCGCTCACAATGATGTGGATGGCATCGACCTCGACCTCGGCGTTGCGCTTAAGAGCCGCCATGATCTTGTCATGCACGTCACTGGCCTCCACGCGAGGCATGACCTCAATGAAGTTGGAGACGCCCACGACACCTGTGAGCTTGCGCACGGCCAATTCGCACGCGCTCTTCTGGTATCGCCAGGAGACCGAGCCCTCCAGCGTCACCCAACCCTTCTCCGCCACCTCATTCGCTGGGTGATCGAGGCCGGCGAGTTCGACGCCAAGACCTGCGCGGCGTTGCAGGCGATCCTTGCGACCAGAATCTCTCCCGAGCTCATTCCACCCTCCGCCCCCAAAGCCGTGCAGAGCGCCGAGGCCGAGGTAGGCCCCTATGCGCTGCAGGATTTCCACCTCTACTACCTGAGCCGCTTCGGGTTCCGACCGAGCAAGGTGGTCTACGTGGCGTGGAATGCCTGGCGTGATGCGAGCACCGGGTCTTGGCCGGAGACGACCCCGGCCTCGGAACGCGTTGCCTACGATCTGCCGACGATTGCCAGATGGCTGGAGGTCTTCCTCACGCGCTTCTTCAAAACCAGCCAGTTCAAGAGGTCGGCCATGCCCAACACCCCCAAGGTGGGCTCCGGCGGCTCGCTCTCTCCCCGCAGCGACTGCCGTGCGCCCAGCGACGCCGATGCCCAAGCCTGGATCGACGAGCTCCGCAGCCAGGTTCCCAATGCTGGCTGAGGCCATTGGGGCATCACTTTGCAGACTGGCTGCGGGTGCCCCTCCTACGCCGCGGCGCTAGTGATGGTACGGCACCCAATCATTGCCGACTTTGCGGTAGCTCTTCTTCACCGCCGCCCAGGCGACACGGTGCGCGATCTCCTCGCGGCGATAGGGCTCGCGCGCCCCGTAGGTGCGCCAGGCATTGTTGAACGCCTCGCGATAGATGTCCTGCGCATGCTCCGGCAGGTGCCTCCGGATGGCTGGAGGGAGGTCATCGTTGGATGCGTACGGCAAGGCTCTTGACTCTCCCTGCTATTGCGGCAGGCGCCGCAGCACAGCGAGCGCTTCATCGATGTCCGCGTCCGCATGGTCGGCCGTGACCTGGAAGCGGATCTCCTCGTCCCCTTTGGGAACAACCGGGTAGTTGAGCCCCGTCGCCAGAATGCCCTCATCGCGCAAGTATCTTACGATGCGGAACGTGCGCTCCGTGTCCCGCACCATCAGCGGCACCACCGGGTGCTCGCCCGCCAGCGTCTCCAAGCCGAGGTCCGCAAGGCCGCGCCGGAAGCGCGCCGTCATGGCGCGCAGGTGCTGGAGAAGCACATGGCCATCGGGATCGTCCACGATCGCAACGGCCGCAAGCGCGGCCGCAGCTTCGGCCGGCGTGATAGGGTTCGAGTAGATGTAGAACGGCGACGTCTCGCGCAGGAACCGGATGACCGTGTCACTGCCGACGACGTAGCCGCCGTTGACGCCGAGCGCCTTGCCGAGCGTTGCCACGAGCAGGTCGGCGGCGCCGACGCGGGTCACCTCCTCGGTGCCGCGGCCAGTCGGCCCGAGCGCGCCGACGCCGTGCGAGTCGTCGACGATCAGAAGGACGTTCTCGGCAAAGGCGGGATCGAACCTGTCGACGATATCGCGCATGCGCTCAAGCGGTGCATGGTCGCCGCGCATGCTGAAGACGCCGTCCGTCACGATGATGGCCCGGGAGCATGACCGTGACACCTCAGCCAGGTGGCGTTCGAGCTCCGCCATGTCGAGATGACGATAGATGCGCTTCTCGGCCGGTCTCCCCAACGCGATGGCGTTGATCATGCAGTTGTGGTTGAGCTCGTCGGAGATGACAGCCGTGCGCTCGTTAATCAGCGGCGGCAGGATCCCCATCATGGTCGTGTAGGCGGAGCTGAACAGCATCGCCGCCGGACGATGGTGGAATGCTGCGAGCCTGTGCTCCAGGGCGACGTGCGGCTCCCAGGTGCCGCTGATGAACCGCACAGCCCCTGGCCCGGTTCCGTAGCGGCCGACAGCCTCCTCTTCGGCAGCCTTGACCTTGGCGTTCAGGGCTAGGCCCAGGTAGCCGTTGGAATTCATGCGCAGGAAGGGGCGATCTCCATGCCCTTGGAGGAGATAACGCGGCCCCTTGCCATCTCGAGCCGGGACGACGCCAGTGATGACGCTTTCCTCGCCCTTGAGCCGGCCGGACCGGCCAAGCTCCTCCAGGCGCTCGTCGAGAACCGTCTCCAGCCTGAGCGTCGGCATATTTGGCTCCAACACCTTCTTTAGCCGGCTCGCACCCTGCCGATCCTGGAGCCCACCCGTTCGAGCATCTGCTTTGTCATCGCCGCCAGATCGAACTCGGGCGACCAGCCCCAGTCATCGCGCGCTGCCGTATCATCGAGCGAGCGCGGCCAGCTCTCGGCGATCGACTGCCGCACCGGATCAACGTGGTACTCGATGGCGAACAGCGGAATGTGCTTTCGGATCTCGTCCGCGATCTCGGCGGGGGTCACGCTCATCGCCGTCACATTGTAGGCGTTGCGGAACCGAAGGCGGCCACCGTCAGCTTCCATCAGCGCGATCATGCCGCGGATCGCGTCCGGCATGTACATCATGTCGAGGCGCGTCTCGGCGGCCAGGAAGCACGTGTAGTGCCGGTAGCGGACGGCTTGATAGAAGATCTCCACGGCGTAGTCGGTGGTACCGCCTCCAGGCGGGGCTGCGTGGGAGATCAAGCCGGGCAGCCTGAGGCCTCGCGTATCGACACCAAACCTGTTGGCGTAGTAGTCGCACAGCAGTTCGCCGGCGACCTTGGTAATGCCGTAGATCGTGGTCGGGCGCTGGATCGTGACCTGTGGCGTGCGCACTGGCGGCGTCGTGGGGCCGAACGCCCCGATCGAGCTTGGGAAGAACACACGGCAGCGATACTGCCGGGCGACCTCGAGCACATTGTAAAGGCTGCCCATGTTGAGGCTCCAGGCCACCTGGGGCTTGCCCTCTGCCGCGGCAGAAAGCAGGGCTGCCAGATGATAGATGGTGCCGACGTCGTAGCGGCGCACCAACTCGGCCAACTGCCTGCGGTCGGTGCAATCCAGATGCTCATGCGGTTCAGCAGCCGGCGCTTTCGCAGGCAACATCCGCAAGTCTGAGGCGATCACTGTTTCATCGCCATAGCGAAGTCGCAGTGCCGGCGCCAGCTCGGTGCCGATCTGGCCAAGCGCTCCCGTCACAAGGATGGGCCGTGTCCTGCCCGGTGCGGTTGCCATTCTCCGCCTCCAGACCCTCACCTTTGCCACCAGTGGAACGGTCGAACGGCCGACCATGCCGGGCATTGATGGAAGTCAACCACCGCACACGGCTGAGCCACTTGCTGCGGTTCGTTCTACCGGGCTCGGTCGGATGGCGCTCGTCGGCTTCATCGTGAACCCCATCGCCGGCATGGGCGGACGCGTCGGTCTCAAGGGCACCGACGACATGGAGGCTGAAGCCCGACGGCGGGGGCCCAGCCGAGCGCTCGCTCCCGAGCCATAGCCATGCGGCAGGCCCTGCGGGATCACCTGCGGCGAGAAGTTGATCCGCAGGGCTCGTGCCCGCGCGCGTGCTGGCCCTGCCCCTGCATGCACGTCCCTTCGCTCAATCTACCGCCACCTCAGGCCTACAGGCTTGCAGGGCAAGCTCGCGGCATGCTGACCGCGTGCCGCCATTGCATCGAGCATGAAACGTCCTGGGCCCTGGCTTACGATCGTTGATATCGCCTTGATCGTCGCGTTGTTCACCATTGGCGAGATGCTGCTGTCGCGCCTGCTGTTCAAGCTGCATGTCCGCGATCGACCGCATTAGGTTGCCCGTCACAGCTTGGACGCGGCGCCGACCGGCTGCGCTCTCACTTGAGCACCGTAGAACTGCAGCTTGATCAGCTCCGTTGCGGCCACGTAGAGCAGCACGATAAAGACCGCTGCCACGAGCAGCGGCCAGGGCAGCGGCACGAAGTCGAATGTGCGCGCCACGGGCGGCAGGAAGGGCAGCGTCAGCGCCAGAATGCCCACGACCAGCGTTGCGGCCATCAGCAGTCGGCTGGGCCGGCTCTTGAAGCAGGGCAGATGGGTCCGCAGCACCAGCACCACCGCAACCTCGGTCAGCAGAGAGATGACGAACCAGGTGCTCTGGAACAGCGCCGCGCCCGCCTCGAATGCCTTGAGCAGCACCACGAAAGTCAGCAGATCGAAGGCGGTGCTCACAAGCCCGAACACAACCATGAACCGGCGCACGCTCCCGATGCTCCAGCGCTGGGCGCCTTCGCTCGCCTCTGGATCAACGTTGTCGGTGGAGATGGCGATCGAGGGAAAGTCGGAGACGAAGTTGTTGAGCAGGATCTGCTTGGGCAGCAGCGGCAGGAAGGGCACGAACAGGGTTGCCAGCGCCATGCTCACCATGTTGCCAAAGTTGGCGCTGGTGGTGATGGCGATGTACTTGAGCGTGTTGGCGAATGTGCGCCGACCACCGAGGACACCCGATTTCAGCACGTTGAGGTCCCGGCGCAGAAGGACAACGTCCGCACTCTCGCGCGCCACGTCGACGGCCTGATCGACCGAGACGCCGACATCGGCCACATGCAGGGCGGGCGCATCATTGATCCCGTCACCCATGAAGCCGACGGCATGCCCCCTCCTCTGCAGAGCGCGCACGATCCGCTCCTTCTGCTGAGGATCGACCTCGGCGAAGAGATGCGTGGTCTCGGCCAGGTGCCACAGCGCCTCGTCCTTGATGCGGTTGAGCTCCGCACCGGTGAGTATCCGCTTTGCATCGAGGCCGATGGCTTCCGCAACATGGACCGCTACGAAGCGGTTGTCGCCGGTGATGATCTTGACGGCGACACCGAGCCGCGCCAGATCGCCGATGGTCTCGCCGATACCCTCCTTCAGTGGGTCGAGGAACAGGAGGAAGCCGACGAAAGTCATGGCTGTCTCGTCGGACCTGTCGTAGTGCGACTGGGCCGCTACAATCCTCGTCGCAAGGCCGAGCACCCGATACCCCTCGGCGCCCTTGGCCTCGTAGTATTGGCGCAGACGAGCGCGCTCACGGGCATCGAGTGGCATCCGCCCGCCGCCTTGCGCCACCTCAACACAGCAGTCGAGCACGCCGTCGAAGGCCCCCTTGGTGATGATCCGGTGCTGGCTCGTGCCACCCTCTGCCGTCAGCACGACCGTGAGGCGCTTGCGCAGGAAATCGTAAGGAATTTCATCGACCTTGACTGCGGCAGCAGGCGCGAGACGCCGCTTTCTCGCATCGCTGACGATCGCCGCATCGAGCGGGTTGTCGATGCCCGTCTGCAGCTCCGCGTTCAGGAGTGCTAGGCGCCGCACCTCCTCGCACTCGCCACCCTCCGCGTTGACGGCCGCACTCAACTCGACGACACCCTTGGTCAGCGTGCCGGTCTTGTCTGTGCACAGAATGTCGATGCCACCAAGGTTCTCGATGGCCTCCAGTCGTCGCACGATGACGCCCTGGCGCGCCATTTGGCGAGCACCGGAGGACAGGGTGATGCTGACGATGGCCGGCAGCAGCTCAGGCGACAGACCCACGGCCAAGGCCACGGCGAACAGTAGCGAGTCGACCACCGGGCGCTGCCAGAGCAGGTTGATGGTGAGGACGAACAGCACCATCACAACCATCACGCGCGTCAGGAGGTAGCCGAACTGGCGCAGGCCGCGGGCGAACTCGCTCTCGGGCGCTGTCCTCGCCAGGCGGCCGGCAATCCTGCCGAACTCGGTGCCGACACCAGTTTCGACGATCAGAACCCGGGCTGTGCCGCTCCTGACCGAGGTTCCGAGGAAGATCGAATTGGTACGCTGCGCCAGCGGGGCATCGGCGGCGACGCGTCCGGCCGCCTTCTCAACCGGGAAGGACTCCCCCGTCAGAGCCGCCTCGGAGACCAGGAAGTCTCGGCATCCGAGCACGACGCCGTCGGCTGGCACCAGGTTGCCGGCCGACAGCTCGACGATGTCGCCGGGCACGATGCGTCTGGCATCGACCACGCGCCTGGCACCGCCGCGCACTGCCGTGACCTTGAGCGCCAAGCGATCGCGCAGCCGCGCCACGGCCGCCGAGGCTCGGTACTCCTGCGCGAAGCCCAGGAGACTGCTGCCTGCCACGATCAGCAGGATGATGGCGGCGTCAGTCCACTCCCGCAACAGGAGGGAGACACACGCGCCGAAGACCAGGATGAGCACCAGAGGGCTCTCGACCTGCCGCAGCAGCAGCCGGGCGGCGCTTGCCATCTCGGTGGCAGCAACCGCGTTCTCGCCATACCGCGCCAGACGGGTATCGGCCTCTTCCTCGGCAAGTCCCGCGCTGGAGGTGCCCAGCGCTATCAGAAGCTCATCCGGGTCCCGGGACCAGTAGGCCTTGGCACAATGCTCGTCGCGCATAGCTTGCTGCCCCGCAGCCATGATGCATCGGCCTAGCGCGACCCAAGCTCAAATCTCGCGCCGGATCCCTCCTAAGCGAGTCCAGGCGCCAGCGCGACATACACGGGCGGCGTGACGGAAAGGCCGACGAGATGCGCTCCAAACTGCGCCGCCATGCGCGCTGCGGGCTCGGCGACCTGTGAGACCCGGTCCTTGTTGTTACAGTGAACGAGCACCGTCTTGTAGGCCATGGCAAGCTCCCGCAATCGGCACCTCCTGGCCATTGATAGTCTAAATATCCGCCCGCCCCTTGATTGAAATCAACGACCCGCCCGATCGATCGGACCATTGCCGCAGCTGCCATCGCTGCAGCCCAGGCCATGGCAACCGTAGGGAGGCCCCATTCCGGCGGCATGATGGCCTCACCGTAAGCACCAAGGAAGACAGGTGCTCCCGATAGCAGGCGAAGCGAGCCATGAGCGCCACTGAGCCCGGCCCGCTCGAGCGCGGCCTCTCGCGTCAGGACGCGCAACGACGATTGGCGCAATTCGGGCCCGATGCCCCGACCCACCCCAGGTCCCGCGCTGGCAACAATGGCTCAAGCAGTTCAAGAGCCATCTCATCTACATCCTGATGTTTGCTCTGATCCTCGATCTGGGCCTCTGGCTCTGGCAGGGCGCTGAGCGATGGCCGGTCGAGTCGATCAGCATTGGCCTCATCCTCCTCCTCAACGCCGGCCTTGGCGTCTACCAGGAAGGCAAGGCCGAGCAGGCTCTGGCCCGGCTCAAGGCGCTCGCGGCGCCCTCCGTGTGGGTCATCCGCGATGGCGTGCTGGTCGAGGTGCCGGCCAGGAACCTCGTGCCCGGAGACATTGCGCGCCTCGAGGCCGGCGACCGCGTACCGGGGGCCCCGTTGGCTTCCAGGACGCCCTTGCCAGACGGGCCCGACAGGCCCATGTAGCGGGGCAGGAAAACGGGGTGCCCGGGTTGAGCGCGCAACAGAACCTCAGTGGCATTGGCAGGCGTCTTCTGGCGCTGCTCTCGCTTGCCGCGGCCGCAACCCTGCTCCTCGCATCGACCGGGTCGGCCGGCCGATCGGGCCTGCAGAACGCCTGTTCACCGGATCGCATACTCCTCTCCGGCCTCGGCGGCCTGGTCGAGGAAGCGCAGCGCCAGCCTCCCGATGGGGCGGCCGGCGGGACGCCCGCAAAGGCGCGGCGTCCGGACGCATCGGCTCTCGCCACACTCCAGCCTGACACGGGCGCGCTCGCGCCTGTGGGCAGCTTCGGCGCACCCAGGACCCATGCCGCCCGCGCCGGCCTGACGCGGGCGCCGCCTCGCGCCTAGCGGTCATCGCCCCGGCCACTGCCTGAGTACCTCCTTCCCCACAGGCAACCGGGCCGGGGCCTGATCCCCTTTCCTCGGATGAACTGATCGCTGTCCGCGTGTCCGGGCCCGGCGGCTCTCCGCCTCGGCTCGCGGCTCGCGTGGGCTCGTCGAGGCACGGGTGCATCCGCGGCCGCCAACAGGCCGGAAGCGCCCGCACGAGGCACGAGATGCATCCATGCTGCAGTTTTCCCGGTGGAAGCAGGCCACCATCCTGCTCACCTGCCTGCTCGGCTTTCTTCTGGTTCTCCCCAATTTCCTGTCGCAGCAGACACTGAATCACTGGCCCGGGTGGCTGCCCAAGAAGCAGCTCACGCTCGGCCTCGACCTGCAGGGCGGTGCGCACCTGCTCTATGCGCTCGATGTCGACGACGTGCGCAAGGACTGGCTCGACGCGCTGCGCGACTCTGCGCGCCAGCACTTGAAGGAGGCGAAGATCGCGGTCTCCGCGGTCAGCGTCGCCGGCAACGCCGTCGAGGTGCGCCTGGCCAAGGCGGAGGACGCCGACGCGGCCTTCAAGGCGCTGCGCCAGATCGTCCAGCCGCTCGGCAACCCGCTGCTCGGCGCCTCCGGCAATGACGTGGAGGTGCACCGCGGCGAGGCCGGCACCTTCACCATCACACCGACCGAAGCCGGCCTCCGGCAGCGCACGAGCAACGCCGTCAACGCGGCGATCGAGACCGTTCGGCGGCGCGTGGACCCGAACGGGACGGCCGAATCGACCATCGTGCGCCAGGGCGACGACCGCATCCTCGTGCAGGTGCCGGGGCTGCAGGACACCGCAGCCCTCAAGGAGCGCATCGGCGAGACCGCACGGCTGTCGTTCCACGAGGTGAATCCGACGCTCTCCGCCAAGCAGGCCAAGGCCGGGCGCATCCCGCCCGGGTACAAGATCTACCCGACCACCGACAGCACGGAGGAGGGGGAGCTGCTGCTGCGCGAGACCCCGGTGGTGCGCGGCGACGACCTGACGAGCGCGCGGGCGGGCTTCGCGCCGCGCAGCGGAAGGCCGGTCGTCGATTTCACCTTCAACCCGACCGGCGCCCGGCAGTTCGCCAAGTTCACCCGCGCGCACGTCGGAGCTCCGTTCGCGGTGGTCCTCGACGGCAAGGTGATCTCCGCGCCGGTCATTCAGACCGCAATCGAGGGCGGGCGGGGCTACATCGAGGGCAGGTTCACGGTGGCGACCGCGACCAAGCTCGCGATCCAGCTCGAATCGGGCGCACTGCCGGCGAAGCTGACCGTCGTCAACGAGGGCACCGTCGGGCCGTCGCTGGGGAGCGATTCCATCGCGGCCGGCAAGGTGGCGGGCATCGTCGGCGCCATCGCCACCATCGTGCTCACCATCCTCACCTACGGCACCTTCGGCATCTTCGCCTGCGTCGGGCTCGTGGTGCACGGTGCGCTCACGGTCGCACTGATGACGCTGATGGGATCGGCGCTCACCCTGCCGGGCATCGCCGGGCTCGTGCTCGGCATCGCCATGGCAGTCGACGCCAACGTGCTGATCTATGAGCGCATCCGCGAGGAGTTGCGGGCTGGCAAGACCGCGATCGCGGCAATCCAGGCCGGCTTCACGCGTGCCTTCGTGACCATCGCCGATTCCCAGCTCACGACGCTCGCCTGCGCGCTCGTCATGTTCTGGCTCGGGGCCGGGCCGATCCGCGGCTTTGCCGTCACCCTCACGATCGGCATCTGCACCTCGATCTTCGCCTCCGTCACCGTCGTGCGCCTGCTCGTCATTTGGTGGCTCGCCGCCATGCGGGGGCGCACCAAGGGCCCGCTCACCCTGCCGGTCTGACTGGCGACGAGCGAGAACAAAGGAACAAGGAACCATTCCCATGCGTCTCATTCCCAACTTCAAGGGCTTCGACTTCTTCCCGCACGACCTGCGCCTGCCGTTCATGCGCTTCAAGGGTCTCTGCCTCGCGCTGTCGATCCTGGCGATGCTGGCGTCGCTGGCGCTCGTCTGGCAGCGCGGCTTCAACTACGGGGTCGACTTCACGGGCGGCACCATGCTCGAGGTGCAGTCCAAGTCGGGACCCGCTGACATCGCGGGGCTGCGCGACACGCTGGGGCGGCTCGGCATCGGTGCGGTGCAGATCCAGAGCTTCGGCAGCCTCAGCGACGTGCTGATCCGCATCGAGCATCAGAAGGGCGGGGAGGCCGCGGAGCAGGCGGCGCTCCAGAAGGTCCGCGGCGCTCTTGCGGAGAAGTACACTGAACGGCGCTACGAGTTCGTGGGCCCGGCGGTGTCGGCCGAGTTGCGCTGGACCGGCTTCCTGGCCGTGGCGGCGGGCCTCGCCGCCATCGTCCTCTACGTGTGGCTGCGCTTCGAATGGCAGTTCGCGCTCGGCGCGGTCGTGGCGCTGACGCACGATGTGCTGCTCACGGCCGGCGTGTTCTCGGCTCTGCAGCTCGAGTTCGACCTCTCCATCGTGGCGGCGCTGCTCACCATCCTCGGCTACTCGGTGAACGACACGGTGGTGGTGTCCGACCGCATCCGCGAGAACCTGCGCAGGTACCGGCGCATGCCGCTCGACGAGCTCCTGAACCTGTCGATCAACGAGACGCTGTCGCGCACCATCCTCACGGGCTGCACGGCCATCGCCGTGCTGATCGCGCTGCTTCTGTTCGGGGGCGCGGCGATCCGCAACTTCAACCTCGCCATGCTGCTGGGCGTGCTGATCGGCACCTACTCGTCGATCTTCATCGCCGCCCCGCTCTTGGGCTACCTCGGCGTTCGGCGCGACTGGGCAGCCGGCGCCGGCCCCAAGGCAGGGAAGGAGGCGGGGCCGAAAAAGCAAGCGATGGTGCGGACTTAGTCTCCACCCGTCATCCCGGAACCCCGGACTTGATCCGGGGTTCTGGGATGACGGGTGCGCCCTAATCCTCGAACGGGTCCTTCATCAGGATCGTGTCGTCGCGCTGGGGGCTGGTGGAGAGCAGCGTCACCGGGCACTCGATCAGCTCCTCGATGGCGCGCACGTACTTCACCGCCTGGGCCGGCAGCTCGGTCCAGCTGCGGGCGCCGCGCGTCGACTGGGTCCAGCCATCGAAGCTGCGGTAGATGGGCTTCAGCCGCGCCTGGGCGTTGTGCCCGGCCGGCAGGCGGTCGATGCGCTCGCCGTCGAGGTGGTAGCCGACGCACACCTGCAGCGTCTCGAAGCCGTCGAGCACGTCGAGCTTGGTGAGCGCGATGCCGTCGATGCCCGCGACCTTGACGGCCTGGCGCAGCAGGCACGCGTCGAACCAGCCGCAGCGGCGCTTGCGGCCGGTGACGGTGCCGAACTCGTTGCCGCGCTGGCCGAGGAGCTCGCCGGTCGCGTCGGTGAGCTCGGTCGGGAACGGGCCGAGGCCGACGCGCGTGGTGTAGGCCTTGGCGATGCCCAGCACGTAGCTGATGGCGCGCGGCCCCACGCCGGAGCCCGTGGCCGCCTGGGCCGCCACCGTGTTGGAGGAGGTGACGAACGGGTAGGTGCCGTGGTCGATGTCGAGCAGCACCGCCTGGGCGCCCTCGAACAGGATGCGCTTGCCGGCGCGGCGCTGGTGGTCGAGCAGATCCCAGGTCACGTCCATGTAGGGGAGGATCTTCGGCGCGATGCGCGCGAGCTCGTCCATCAGGGTGGCCTTGTCGATCTGCGGCTGGCCGAGCCCGCGCCTCAGCGCGTTGTGATGCACCAGGATGCGGTCGACCTTGGGGCCCAGCGTGCCGAGGTTCTTGAGGTCCTGCACGCGGATGGCGCGCCGGCCCACCTTGTCCTCGTAGGCCGGGCCGATGCCCCGCCCGGTGGTGCCGATCTTGCCCTCGCCGGCCGCGGCCTCGCGCATCACGTCGAGCTCGCGGTGCAGCGGCAGGATCAGCGTGGCGTTCTCGGCGATGCGCAGGTTCATCGGGGTCACGTTGACGCCCTGGCGCGTCAGCCGCTCGATCTCGTCGGTCAGCGCCCAGGGGTCGACGACCACGCCGTTGCCGATCACCGAAAGCTTGCCCTCGCGCACCACGCCCGACGGCAGCAGCGACAGCTTGTAGGTCTGGTTGCCGATCACCAGGGTGTGACCGGCGTTGTGGCCGCCCTGGAAGCGCACCACGATGTCGGCGCGCTCGGAGAGCCAGTCGACGATCTTGCCCTTGCCCTCGTCGCCCCACTGGGCGCCCACCACTACGACGTTTGCCATCGGTCCCACACAGGTTGCATCACGGGTAGCGCTTCAACGCCCGGCGCACGGCGATCCGTTGCGCAAACCGCCGCGGCACGCCGCCAGGGTGGGTGTGCCATTCTCGTGTCATTTTCCCAGATCATAGTCGGATCATGAGGAATAGTGCCGGATTGGCGTCCGGACAGTCATGTGGCAGATTTGTGCACGCTGAACGCCCTCGCAAGAGCTGATCGCCCTCGCTAGATATAGAGGGTCTCGAAACCCCCACCAGGATAATGCTATTGTGGAGCCGCGCGCTAGCGCCTGAGGGAGAACAAGCAATGACCAGCATCAAGTGGCGCGCCGTCAGCGCGATCGTCCTGTCCGTGGCGTTGGCCCTGGTGTTCTGGCTGTTGCCGACCCTCAGCTCGGCCGACTTCGGGGGCAACGAGATGTTCGTCTACGGCGGCCTGTTCTTCGTGTTCTGGGTCTACCTGGTGGTGCAAGGCTATCCGGTGTCGCACGGCGACATCGGCAGCTCCAGCGTCCACAACCTGGACAACATCATCTCCGCCACGCCGGCCCTGGTCGCGATCTTCGGCGGCGCCCTGCATATCTTCGGGTTCCGGCCGATGTCCGCCTTCAACCTCGTCGTCGCCCTGATGACGCTCCTGGTCGCGGCCTACGATCTGTGGGTGCTGGGCGGTGCCGCGGCGAAGATCAACCGCCTCACCGACGAGTACAAGGCCGAGCGCTGACCCGGGCCCCATCCGACGCTACGCCGCGCCGTTGAGCACGGCGTCGAAGATGTCGAGGTTGCGCAGGGTGCCGGCTTTGCCCGCGAGATAGCCCGGGCGCAGCCTGCGCGAGACCATGAACGGCACCCGCTGCTCGCCCAGGCCGCCGTGCGAGCGCAGACGGTGGCCGGCGAGCGCGGAGAGGTCGTGCTCGGCGGAGCTGGCGCCGATGACGGTGCCGGCGTCCCCCAGCGCGACGAAATCGCCTTCCAGGTCGAGGGGCAGCCCGAAGCGGGTTGCGGCAGCGGGGCCGTCCAGCACCAGCTCGACGCCGGAAAGGGCGGCCGATGCCGCCATCAGGGCGGCGAGGTCCGTGGCCTTGCGCCGATAGACGCGCACGAACGAGCCCAGCGCCCCATGGTGGCGCACGAACGGGTCGGTGATGGGGCAAATCACCCGCACGGCGCCGTCGCCGAAGTGGCGCGCCAGCTCCTCCTCCAGGAACACCACGTTGGGCGCTCCGCCGGCCCGCGCCTTGTCGTTCATGCCGTGATCGGCCACGACGCCGACCGTGGCACCGAGCGCGATCAGTTGGCCGATGCGCTGATCGACCGCCCGGTTGAAGGCGTCGGCCTCCGGCGCGCCGGGGGCCCAGGCGTGCTGCACATAGTCCGACAGCGAGAGATAGAGCAGGCGCGCCGCGCCCCGCCGCAGGAGCTCGAGCCCGGCGTCGAGCACGAACAGGGACAGGTCCGCCGAGTACTGGTCGGGCCTGGGCCGGCCCACCATGGCCTCCACGTCGGCGATGCCGTTGTCGGCCAGCGTCGCGCGGTCGGCCTTCTCGGCGGAGAAATTGATGCCGTCGAGGCCGCGCGCCAGCATCAGGCGCAGCTTGTCCTTGGCCGTCACCGCAGCGGTCCTGACGCCGGCCCTGGCCATGGCCGCGAGGATGGTGCCACAGCGCAGCATCGCCGCGTCGGTGATCATGCGCTCCTCGCCGGTGGCGCGGTCGAGATAGTAGTTGCCGGAGATTCCGTGCACGGCCGGAGGCACGCCGGTGACGATGGAGGCGTTGTTCGGATTGGTGAAGGTGGGCACTACGGCATCGGCCTCGCCGACGAAGCCGGTCTCGGCGAGGCCCGCGATCACCGGCAGGATGCCGTCGGCGAGCCCGCGGCGGATATAGGCCGGGTCGCAGCCGTCGAAGCACACGACCACGGCGGGTTTCTCCGGCACACGATAGAGCCGCCCGTTCACCTCCACGTCCGCCATGTCAGTCCTCCCCTCGCCTCGCCTGACCGTCGTATGGGGGGTCTGACCCCCGCTCACGCGGCCGGACCGTCCTCGACCTGCCCACGCGTCTGCAGCCATTGCATGACGAGGAGGCAGATCAGGGCCCATACGCCGCCGAGCGCCCATCCGGCAAGGACATCGGTGGGCCAATGCACGCCGAGGTACACCCGGCTTACACCGACCAGCACCGCCAGCATGATGGCTATCACGAGGACGTAGGTCTTCACCGCACGATCGGTCTGGGTGCGGGCCAGCAGCGCGCCCAGGGTCAGGTAGACGACGGCCGCCATCATGGAGTGGCCGGAGGGGAAGCTGGCGCTGAACACCTCGGCTCCGTGCGGCACCAGGTCGGGCCTGGGCCGCGCGAAGGCCCATTTCATGCTCTGGCTGATGAGGACGCCGCCGGCGACGGAGGCGAGCACGAACAGGGCGGCGTGGCTCTTGCGGGTCATGGCGAGGAAGCCCGCAATCGCCAGCACCACCACGGTAAGGACGCCGGTGCTGCCCAGCGCCGTAAAGTCGCGCATCATCTCCTCGAACCAGGCCGGGCCGATGGGATCGGCGAGATCGCCGGGGTTGCGCAGGGCGATGATGAGCCGCTCGTCGAAGGTTTCCGTGCTGCCCCGGCGCACCGCGTTGGCTAGCCTGGCGAAGAGGAGCAGGAGGCCCGCCGCGAGGATGACGGCGGACAAGGTCATCCGCTCGATGCGCCCGACGCGCGCAACCAGCCCGGCGATCAGGGGCTGACCGCCCGCCTGCTGCAGCAGCCCGCGCCATCGCGACATCCGCTTTTCTCTGCGACCGCCGCCCGGCAAGCTCATTGCGGTGCCCGCGGCTCAATTCTTATCGAGGCATCGAAGCGAAATGTAAGCTCTCGTAGCGGTCCCGGCGACTTGTGCCGCTCTTTGGGGGATGGATGCCCCTGCATCTGGAGCCGGAGCGGCAGGCCGCTTGCGGCATCGACCTGGAGCTTCTCGTGGTCGACGGATGGTCCCATAATCCATTTACTCACGTGATACTCGTACGTGATCTCCTCTTTCCCGTCCCGCGTTGCGATCTCCTTGGTACAGGTCGCGGCGTCTATGCCCTTCTCGACCATCTCCAGGTTGAAGCCGAGCATTCCTCCGTAAATAATGAGCGCTCCCTGGCTCGTGCCACCCCACGTACCGCTGCTCCAGTTGCCTCCGCGGTAGCTCCACTGCAGCGGACCGATGTAGAGCCGAGTGCCTTGCTTGCCGTCGGCACCGAGCCGCAGGGATCCGCGTCCGTCGACGGCACCGGGGAGTTCCGCGGGCTTGGGGCCGTGGAGCTTCACCTCGAAGGCGAACGGGCCGGACGTGTGCAAGCGCCGGAACGCCGCGATGACCTCCTCTGCACAGCCCGCTCTGTCCCGTGCCAGCGTCTGCGTTGCCACACAAGAGACGCACAGCAACGAGGCGGCGATGCGCAACACGGCACTCCCTCCACACATGACTCCCCCGAACGAGCGACCGACCTTTGTGTCGCCATCGTGGCTGCCGAAGTCGGCGCTTGACCTGATCCGGCGGCGGCCGATGATTGCGGGCAGCAACAAGACGAGCGATCCGGAGAGACCCCGATGAGCAACCGCATGGTGAAGCTGGTGCGCCGGCCCAAGGGCATGGTGGTGCGCGAGGACTTCAAGATCGAGGACGGCCCGGTTCCGGAGCCGGGCGCCGGCGAGCTCCGCGTGAGGATCGCCTACATCTCGCTCGATCCGGCCATGCGCGGCTGGATGAACGAGGGGCGCTCCTACGTGCCGCCGGTGGGCCTGGGCGAGGTCATGCGCGCCTACGCGGTGGGCACCGTGGAGGCCTCCAACAACCCCGCGTTCAAGCCGGGCGAGGCCGTGCAGGGCCTGTTCGGGGTGCAGCGGTACGCCATCTCCAAGGGCGAGGGCGTCGTCAAGGTCGATCCCTCGCAGGCGCCGCTGGAGCGCTGGGTGGGCGGCCTCGGCATGCCCGGCTGGACCGCCTACTTCGGGCTGCTCGAGGTGGGCCAGCCCAAGGAGGGCGAGACAGTGGTGGTCTCGGCGGCCTCGGGTGCCGTCGGCTCCATCGTCGGCCAGATCGCCAGGATCAAGGGCTGCCGCGCGGTCGGCATCGCCGGCGGGCCGGAGAAGTGCCGCTACGTCAAGGAGGAGCTTGGCTTCGACGCCTGTGTCGACTACAAGGCCGGCAACCTCGCCGCGGACCTGAAGGCGGCGGCGCCCAACGGCATCGATGTCTACTTCGAGAACGTGGGCGGCGAGATCCTCGACACCGTTCTGTTGCAGATGAACCTGCGCGGGCGCATCCCGGTATGCGGCCTCATCTCCGCCTACAACGCCACCGAGCTGCCGGCGGGCCCCAAGAACATCCGCTGCGTCCTGACCCAGCGCCTCAAGATGCAGGGCCTGATCGTGTTCGACTGGGCCAACCGGATACCCGAGGCGATGGCGCAGCTCGGCGCCTGGCACAAGGAGGGCAAGCTCGAGATCCGCGAGGACGTGCGCAAGGGCGGCCTCGACGCCTACCCCGACGTGCTGAACCTGCTCTACACCGGCGGCAACCAGGGCAAGCTCGTGCTCGCGGTGGATTGATCGGGCCGTCGTTGGACCGTAGGGTGCAATGCGGCGACAGCCGCATTGCACCGATGCACCCTCTCCCCGGCCGACACCGATCGTGACGAGGTCGCTCGGTGCCATCGTGCTGACGCACGATCGCACCCTACGTTTCGAGGGGCGCAGCAGGCGAAGTGGGGAATGACGTGGCAGGAGTCCTGGAAGGCATCCGTGTGCTCGATTTCGGGCGCTATATCGCGGGGCCCTATTGCGCGGCGATGCTCGCCGAGCACGGCGCCGAGGTGATCCGCATCGAGAAGCGCGAGGGCAGCGAGGACCGCTTCCAGGCGCCGCTGACCGCCGACGGCGACGGCGGCGCGCTGTTCATGCAGATGAACCGCAACAAGCTCAGCCTCACGCTCGATCCCATGCGGCCGGAGGGTCAGGAGGTGGTGCGCCGGCTGGTGGCGACCGCGGACGTGGTGGTGGCGAACCTGCCGCCGCAGACGCTCGCCGCCATGAAGCTCGACTACACGTCGCTCACCGCGGTGAAGCCCGACATCATCCTCACCACGGTGACGGCCTACGGCCGCGGCGGGCCCTACAGCGACCGCGTCGGCTTCGATGGCATCGGCCAGGTCATGTCGGGTGCCGTCTATATGACGGGAACGGAGGACCAGCCCTATCGCGCCCAGGTGCCGTGGGTCGACTTCGGCACGGCGCTGCACTGCGCCTTCGGCACCATGGCGGCGCTGATGGCGCGCAAGGCCACCGGCAACGGCCAGTGGGTGGAGGGCGCGCTGCTCGCCACCGCCGTCACCTTCAGCAATGCGCTGCTGATCGAGCAGGCCGTGATCGAGCGCAACCGGGTGCCGACCGGCAACCGCGGCCAGACCTCGGCGCCGGTCGACATCTTCCGCACCGGCGACGGCTGGATCCTGTGCCAGGTGGTGGGCAACCCGCTGTTCAAGCGCTGGGCCAGGCTGATGGGCGAGGAGCACTGGCTCACCGACCCGCGCTTCAAGGACGACATCTCGCGCGGCGACAACGGCCACATCGTCAGCGAGCGCATGAGCCGCTGGTGTGCCGAGCGCACGACCGCGGAGGCGCTCGAGATCCTGGGGGCGGCGAAGATCCCGGCAGGGCCGGTGCTGAAGCCGCAGCAGACGCTCGACGACCCGCACATCAAGACGATGGGGTTCTTCCAGCCGGTGGAATATCCAGGGGCGCCGCGGCCGGCGCCGGTCGCCAAGGTGCCCGTGTGGCTCTCCGGCACGCCGGGCTCGATCCGCCGCCGCCCGCCGACGCTCGGCGAGCATACCGACGCGATCCTGGCGGAGCTCGGCTACGACCGCGAGGCGATCGCGGCGCTGCGCGCCGCGGGCGTGGTGTAATGGGCGTGAAATCGTGAAGCGGTGAGGTCGTCAAATCGTGCAGCTCGATTTCACGACTTGGCGATTTCACGCTTTCACGATTCGACCGTCACTTCACGGCAGGAGCGAAAATCCGCCAGGCGAACGTGCCGATGACGGCACCGAGCGCCGAGTTGACGATGTTGGCGAGCAGCGGCACCTGCCCGCGGCCCAGGTTGAAGCCGACGACCTGCGTAAAGAGGAGGCCGCCTGCCAGGCCTGCCACGGCGCCGACGATGACGTCGGTCTGGATGCCGGCGCTGCCCTCGGTCATGATCTGGCTGGCGAGCCAGCCGATGATGGCGCCAACCACCACCCAGGTCACCAGAGCTGCCGTTGTGATCTCGTTCTCCATGATCGCCCCTTGCTCGACGAATCCCGCCCTGACGTGCGCACCGCCCGAGAGAATGAGGGCGTTGCGGGGCAATATCACCGTTGCCGCCCTCGCGGCAAGCCGTCCGGGGCCACGGCACGAAGGAAGCAGCCAAGCCGAAGCTCGAGACGGCAGCGGGCTTCAGTCCGGCAAGCCGCCATCGTAGCGGCAAGCGATGCGCCCCAGTGCGGCACGCAGCTCGTCGGTGCGCAGCAGGTCTCCAAGGTCGCGTGCGGGGGTGCGCTCGCGCGGCAGCTCGAAGGTGCCGATGAGCTTGTCGGCGCTGCCGCTGCCGGGCGAATACGGCCCGGCCCCGGTCGCCTCCAGGCCGCGCACCACGAGGCGCTCGAGGAGGGCAGGATCGAGCGTCGGCAGCAGCGCGAGGAGGCCCGCCTGCAGCACCTGGGACAGCGCGTGATCGGGATGGTCGGTGCGCTCCGGCGCACGGCCGAAGTCCCACAGGTGCTGCACCTTGTCCCAGGGCGCCGGCTCCGGCGGAAAGCGTGTGGCAAGCTCCGCCTCCTCATCGGCCACATAGAAGCGGTTGAGCCGGTCGAAGAACGCGAAGCGGTAGCCGGCGGCGATGCAGCGCCGGCTCCCAGGCGCTCCAGGCCTCGGCCATGCTGCCGGGTTGGATCGCCTCCACGACGACGATGCGCGGGCGCCAGCGCGCGAAATCCATGCCGGCGATCACGTCGGCCTCGGCGCCCTCCACGTCGATCTTGAGGAAATCGATGTGGCCAAGGCCGGCCTCGGCGCACAGCGCGGCCAGCGTGCGCACCGGCTTGCGGATGGTGGTGTAGCCGGCCCCGAACTGGCTGGCGCCGGCGGCGTGCTCCCGCACCACGGTGGAGAAGCCGTGCAGCCTGTCGACGACATGGAACTCCGCCTCGCCCTCGGCGCGGCCGGAGAGGCAGCTCACCGTGTGGTCGCGCGGGCGCACGCCGCCATAGATGTCGGCGAGCGCCTGCTGCGGCTCCACCACCAGCCCGCGCCAGCCCCTCAGGTAGAACCAGAACGACACGTTGTCGGCCACCGGATGCCCGCCGCCGACATCGACGTAGGTGCCGGCGGGCTGGTCGGCGAATACGAGGTCGAGGTGATAATCTTCGAGGTTCTGGGCGTACGAGAGCTGCATGGCTGTTCCAGGGATTAGGGATTAGGGATTGGTTTCGCGGTCTCGCGCAGGCGCGTGTGCAGCCGGTTCAGCATTCTGCCGATCTCGGAGCATAGCGCTAACGTCACCTCTACGCCTGGTCAGCGGCTCAACCTCGACCAGCAGGAGCAGGACGGTCTCCGTCTCCGCCAGCGAGCCACGCGCAATGGAGATGAAATGGGCATAGTCTTTTCGCGTTCCTCGGGCGTGACCTTCTGCGATATTGGCGGGCACGGAAGCGGCGCACGAAGGAGCTGGCTTGTCAGACGGTATTCCTCCGATCTGGGGAGGGCCTTGGTGAGCCTATATGCCTCGGCAGCAAGGCTCATCGCCTTCTGCCACACCAATAAGTCGCGATACGCGTAAGCGCTCGATGTAAGCACCCCGAGACTCCCGACCTTGAAACCTGATCCCCAATCCCATCCCCAACCCCTACGTCGGAACAATGACACCATCGATCATCGCCAACGCCGGCCCGCTGCTCGAGCGCTACGACGCCCTGTTCTGCGACGTGTGGGGCGTGATGCACAACGGCCGCGAGGCCCACGCCGAGGCCGGCGCGGCGCTGGCCCGCTTCCGCGACCAGGGCGGCACGGTGGTGCTGGTCTCCAACGCGCCGGTGCCGGCGGACGGCGTCGAGCGCGTGCTGGAGCGCACCGGGGTGCGGCGCGATGCCTGGGACGCCATCGTCTCCTCGGGCGACATCGCGCTGGGGCACATCGCGGAGAAGGGCTACCAGCGCCTCCACCGCATCGGTCCGGCCCGGCGCGACAGCCGCCTGTTCCAGCGCCTGCCCGGCGTCGCAGCGCCGCTCGCCGAGGCCGAGGCGATCGTCTGCACCGGCCTCGTCGACGATGCCAACGAGACGGTGGAGAGCTACCGGCCGCTGATCGAGGAGGGCGTGGCGCGCACGCTGCCCTTCGTCTGCGCCAATCCCGACCTGGTGGTCGACGTGGGCGGCAAGCGCTACCTGTGCGCCGGCAGCATCGCGCTGGAGTACGAGCGCGGCGGCGGCGCGGTGTTCTGGGCCGGCAAGCCGCATCCCGCGGCCTACGCGACGGCGCTGCGGCGCACGACAGAGCTGCGCGGAGCCGAGCCGCCGCGCCAGCGCATCCTCGCGGTGGGCGACGCCGTGCGCACCGATCTGGCCGCCGCGCAGGGCCTCGGCGTCGATGCCCTGTTCATCGCCGCCGGCATCCACGTCGACGAGGTTGCGGTGGCCGGCGCGATCGATGCAACGCAGCTCGCCGCCCTGTTCGCGCCGCCGGGCACGCCGCCCGCCATCGCCGCGATGATGCAATTGCGCTGGTGACTGTGTCATCCCGGGCCTTGTGCCCGGGCTCCACCCATCAACTTGCGCCGGCGTTCGCGGATGGCTGGATCCCGGCAACCCCGGCCTTCGCCGGTGCAGGCAAGTGCCGGGATGACCCAGGCGCCGTCAGCGGCCCCTGAACTGCGGCTTGCGCTTCTCCATGAAGGCGCGGCGGCCCTCGATGTAGTCGGCGCTGGCAAAGCAGGCCTTGATGGCGGCATCGACCTCGCCGAGCCGCCGCCGCTCCGGGTCCTCCACCGCCGCGTTGATCGCCATCTTCGCAGCCTTGACGGTGAGCGGCGCGTTGTCGGCGATGGTGCCGGCGAGCCGGCGCACGCTCGACTCCAGCTCCGCCTGGGGCACCACGCGGTTGACGAGGCCCATGATGCGGGCGTCCTCGGCGGAGAACTTCCCCGCCGTGAAGAAGATCTCCTTGGCGAAGGCAGGGCCGACGATGCTCACCAGCCGTGCGATGCCGGGATACTTGTAGCCGAGGCCGAGTCTGGCGGCCGGCACCGCGAACACCGAGTTGTCCGAGCAGATGCGCAAATCCGTGTTGAGCGCGATGGCAAGCCCGCCGCCGATGCAGATGCCGCGGATCATGGCGATGGTGGGCTTGGTGGCCTCGATGAGGGCGCGCTGCGCCGCTTCGCCGGCGGCATCGTAGACCTTGATGCTGTCCTCGGCGCTGCGCTTCTCCTCGAACTCGGAGATGTCGGCGCCGGAGACGAACGCCTTCTCCCCGGCTCCGGTCAGCACGATCACGCGCACCTCGGGGTCGGCCTCGAACTCCGCCATGATTTTCGGCACCGCCTGCCACATCGCATAGGAGACGGCGTTGTGCTTCTCCGGCTGGTTGAAGATCATCCAGCCGATGCCGCCCTCCTTGCGGGCGATCATCTTGGTTGTGCCGGTATCCATCATCGTCTCCGTCGTTGTCCCCTCTCCCCGCTTGCGGGGAGGGTTAGGGTGAGGGGCGGGAACAAACGCCGACCTCGGAGTGGGCCCCGGCCCCTCACCCCGGCCCTCTCCCCGCGCCGTAGGAGCTCGCGGAGAGGTCGGCGATGCGCGGGGAGAGGGAGACACCACCTCAAATCGCACCGCGGCGGCGCAGGTCGGCGATCGCCGCGCTGTCGTAGCCGAGCGCCGTCAGGATCTCCTCGGTGTGCTGGCCGAGATCCGGCGTGGGGCGGTTGATCACCGGCGGCGTGCGCGACAGCGTCACCGCCTGGTTCACCACCCCAACGTCGCTGCGCTCGGGATGCGGCATCGGCACCGCCATGCCGACGTGTTGCACCTGCGGGTCGGCGAACACCTGGTCGATGGAGTAGATCGGCCCCGACGGCACGCCGGCGGCGTTGAGCCTCTCCACCAGGTCCTGGCTGCGGTAGCGTCTTGGTGCGCACCGACAGCTCGGCGTTGAGCCGCACGCGGTTCTCCGAGCGCTTGTCGCCGAGTCGAACTCCGGGTCGTCGACCAGGCTCGGCGCATCCAGGGCCTCGCACAGGCGCTTGAAGATGTGCTGCCCCGAGGCCGCGATGTTGATATGCCCGTCGGCGGTGGGGAACACGCCGGTGGGGATCGAGGTCGGGTGGTCGTTGCCGGCCTGGCCCGGCACCTGCCGCGCCACCGTCCAGCGCGCGGCCTGGAAGTCGAGCATGGAGATCTGCGCCTGCAGCAGCGAGGTCTGCACCCACTGGCCCTCGCCCGAGACCTCGCGCTCCAGCAGCGCGATGAACGCGCCCATGGCCGCGTAGTTGCCGGTCGACAGGTCGGCGATGGGAATGCCGACGCGCACCGGGCCCTGCCCCGGCAGGCCGGTGATGGACATGAGCCCGCCCATGCCCTGCGCGATCTGGTCGAAGCCCGGGCCGGTTGGCGTAGGGCCCGTCCTGGCCGAAGCCCGAGAGCGAGACGTAGACGAGACGCGGGTTGATCTTGTGCAGCGTCTCGTAGTCGATGCCGAGCCGGTGCTTCACGTCGGGGCGGTAGTTCTCGACCAGCACGTCGGCGGTCGCCGCCAGCTTCTTCAGGATGGCGACGCCCTCCGCGCTCTTGAGGTTCAGCGAGATGCTGCGCTTGTTGCGGTGCAGGTTGAAGAAATCCGGGGCGTCGCGGCCGCCGCCCAGCATGTCCTCCTCGCCGGTGGCCGGCATCTCCACCTTGATCACGTCGGCGCCGAAGTCGGCGAAGTGGCGCGCCGCCGTCGGCCCGGCACGGGCGCGCGTGAGATCGATCACCTTGAAGCGGGCCAGCGGCCCCTGTCGCCCTGCAGTCATGCACTCCACCTCGATTGAAACGCGCGAATGGCGAATGGGGAATGGCGAATGGAGGCAAGGACGGCTGGCCAATCCCATTCGCCACTCGCCATTTCGCCATTCGCCTCTATCACCATCTCACACCACCAGCACGATCTTACCGAAGTGGGCGTTGGCGCGCATGTGCGCCAGCGCCGCCGCGGCCTGATCGAGCGGGAAGGTCCGGTCGATCGGCAGCGCGAGCTTGCCGCTCTCGACATGGCTCCACAGATCGGCGCGCATGGCCTGCACGATCTCGCGCACCTCCTCGACGCTACGGGTGCGGAAGGTGACGCCGATGTAGTCGATGCGCTTCAGGGCGTGCAGGTCGAAGTCGAACTCGCCCTTGAAGCCGCCGAGCCGGCCGACGTTGACGATGCGCCCGAGGATGGCCGCCGCCTTCATGTTCTCGTTGGCGACGCTGGCCGAGACCTGGTCGACGATGAGGTCCACGCCCTTCTTGTCGGTGGCGGCCTGCACCTTCTCGGACCAGTTGGGCTCGGTGGTATCGACGGCGAGGTCGGCGCCGAACTCGGCGAGCCGGGCGCGGCGGGCGGCGTTGGTGGAGGTGCCGATGACGAGGCGCGCACCCTTGAGCTTGGCGATCTGCAGCCCCATCAAGCCGACGCCGGAGCTGGCACCCTGGATCATCACGGCTTCGCCCGCTTTCAGGCGCCCGGCCGTGACGAGGGCGTTGTGCATGGTCTGCAGGGCAATGGGGAGCGTCGCCGCCTGCTCCCAGCCCATGTTGTTGGCGGGCACCGGCGACACCCGGCCCCAGTCGGCAACGGCATATTCGGCATAGCAGCCGCCGCCGCTGCCCATGACGCGGTCACCGGGCTTCACGGCCTTGACGTTGCTGCCCACTGCCTCCACCTCGCCGGCGAGCTCGAGGCCCATGACGGTGCCCGGCCCGCCGATGCGGCCGTGGGCGCGCCCCGACGCGACCTGCAGGTCGGCGCGGTTGAGGCCCGCCGCACGCACGCGCACCAGCACCTGATCGGGCCCCGGCTCCGGCTTTGCAACCTCCCGAACCTCGACGCCGCCCTCCGTCACCACCGCAGCCTTCATTGCGAGCTCCTCCCCTGGATCGGTCGCTTTGCCTTGAAAACACCAGTACAACGCCGTATCGGCGTGGCCGGGCGCGCCTGGAGCCCAAGCGCGCCCTTACCCCACCAGATTGCGCCACGACGGGGAAAACCTCAAATCCCATCGCTTCCCCGGGCGCCGCCTCGATCCTCCCCGAAGCCCGTCATCCAACGCCAGATCAGAGAACCCATGTCGCAAATCGCCGGAACCGAAACCCCCAGCCTCCGCCCGCTGCCCCAGCTCATTTTCAGCTCGCGCTGGCTGCAGCTGCCGCTCTATCTGGGCCTGATCGTCGCCCAGGGAGTGTACGTCGTGCTGTTCCTGAAGGAGCTGTGGCATCTGCTCACGACGGCGGGGTCGTTCAACGACAAGGAGATCATGCTGGCGGTCCTGGGCCTGATCGACGTGGTGATGATCTCGAACCTGCTGGTGATGGTGATTGTCGGCGGCTACGAGACGTTCGTGTCGCGCCTGCGCCTCGAAGGCCATCCGGACCAGCCCGAGTGGCTCGACCACGTCAACGCCAGCGTTCTCAAGATAAAGCTCGCCATGGCGATCATCGGCATCTCGTCGATCCATCTGCTCAAGACGTTCATCGAGGCGGGCAAGCTCGGCAAGCCGGGCGTGGAGTACACCGAGACCGCGGTGCTGTGGCAGACGCTGATCCACCTCACGTTCATCCTGTCCGCGATCGGCATCGCCGCCGTCGACCGGCTGGGACAGCTCCCGCCGGTGCCAAAGCCGCACAAGACGGAATGACGCGCGGGCCCGCTGCCGGAGGCGCGCTTGACACCATGCCGCAGCCAGCCTACCCGGAGGGCCACGGTGGGCGCGCTAAAGGCCCTCGACACGCGTTGCCTGGCGCGCGATCCGCGCTGCCTCTTCCTGCGTATCGATCGAATGCATGACGCTGTGCTCGGGCGGTGGAGCGACAGGGATGACGGGAATGGCGCGCCTTCGCAAGCTCGGCACCATGCCGTTGCTCCTCCTTGTGGCACTCGGGTGCACCGTCGGCGGTGCCGCTGCCGGTCCGGCGCTCGACGCCCTGGACGGGCGCTGGACACCGACCACCTGCAACGACCCCGCGGCCGGGACGTGGAGCGTGTTCGACAACCAGATCCAGTTCTTCTGGCCCACCGACCGCGCCAACGACGCCTTGGAGACCGTCATCAGCGAATCCGACAACGTGGTCGAGACTGAGGTCGTCTCTCCCGACAACCTGAAGGGCCGGCGCTTCCGCTACCGGCTGCGTGGACGGAACGAGGTCCTGATCGAGGACCTGTCCGGCGGGAAGGAGGTGCTGGTGCGGCGCTGCGGATAGAGCGCGCCGCCACCAGCGCCGGCGCCGTTGGGGATTGGGAGCCTCCCCTATTGCGTGGCGGCCGGCGTCGGCGCCGGCTCCTCCAGGAACTGCTGCACGGTGCGCAGCAGCAGCATGCGGTTCTTCTCGAGCAGGATCGCGTGGGTGCCCTCGCACCAGGCAATTCCACACTTGCGGGATCTGTGGGCTGTATCTGCATTTGGGCCTCCAGGCCTTTGCTGCTGGAGGCACGCGCCTGCGCACAGACATACCAACACCGTGCGCGATTTAGGGTTGCGGACGGCCCCGAACTGGGGCAGATAGCGATTGCCACATCGCTTATCTGCTCCCGTGTTCTGGAACTACCGAGCCCTCGCGTGCCCCGCGGGGGTTTCGCGTTTTCAACGCCACGCTCGGCTCTCTGACCTACGTCCTCTGACCGCCAGCCGATGTGGCGGTCACGACTCGTTAACGCCTTACAGCGATTTGCACACCTTGCCCACAGGCACGACGCTACACGCGCACGGCAACCGTGGCGAACGGCTCCGACGCTGAACGCTCAGGGTCGATCAACGCGAGCAGGTTCCCCTCGATCTCGATGTCGACGGGCTGGCGTCCTGGCGTCGGGTTGATGCGGATACTCGAAATTAGCGACCGTACCTGATCCATGGCCTTCGCGGCGGTCGGGCCGCCGGCCGCAAGGGTCTCATTGAAGGTTTCGATGATCTCCTCGCAACGGCGCACTATGTGAGGGTGCAGATCGACGACATCGGCGGTCGGCACGGCAAGCTTCGCCCTCAGCTGCTTGCGCTGCTGCTCTAAATCCCGGAGGGACTGCGCCAGGGACTCAACATCGCCGCCGGCGGGCGAGTGTATGGCCTTGAGGGTGCGCGCGATTGCCGTCTCTACTTTCGCGAGCTCGTGCTCCGTGGTGCTACGGTACTTGGCGCGTTCGGCCTTCAGCCGCTTCCACTCTACCCGATAGGCGTTGATCATCAGCTCGATCCTTGCCGGATCCCGCAGCAGCTTTTGCAGCCCCCCGAGCACGCGTCTCTCGACCTCCTCTCTCGTCACTAAGCGTCGGTTGTTGCAGCCACGCCGCATGATGTGGGCCGAGCACCCCAAGTACGTTCTTTCGCCCACCGTGTTTCGGACGACGAAGTTGGAGCTGCAGACGCCGCACGCCATCAGCCCGCTCAGGAGATGTCGCGGCCGGCGTAGGTGGTGCAGATGCGGTCGGCCGCGCTTCGAGCGCAAAGCCTGTGCCGCCTCCCAAACTTTGGGGTCGATGATTGCCAGACCGGGCAACTCCTTAACCTTCCATTCACTTTCAGGTTTGGCCCGACGACACCGGTTGCCCTCAGGGTCCTTCACAAAGCGGTGACGGTTGTAGATGTGGCGTCCAATGTACAGCTCATTGGCCAAGAAGCCGTAGATTGCCGAGGCGTTCCATTTGGCGCCAGGCGGCCCCTGGTGGCCTTCGGCATTGAGCCTTTGCGCGATCTTACGCGGCCCCACACCGGCGACAAACTCTTCGAAGATGCGCTGAACGATCGCGGCTTGAAGATTGTTGACGGTGCGCCCGCCACGCTTTTCACCCGGCTCGAGGTCGTAGCCGTAGCATGTTCCGCCAGCGATGCGCCCGGACTCCACCAGGGCGAGATGACCACGGAGGGTCTTCTCGGCCACTAGGTCGAGAGCGAGGCTTCCGAGAAGGCTCTGAATTGCCACGCTCGTCTTGTCGTAGAAGCCCTGTCGCGGAGAGAAGATTTTCACGCCCAAAAAAGCGAGCTCCTCGAAGATCCGCGGGCCGTCAGCAAACCCGCGGGTCAGCCGATCGAAGCTCTCAACGAGAACTGCATTGAAGTGGCCCGCTTTGGCCGCCCGTATGAGTTCTTGCACCTGCGGCCGGTTGGTCATCGAAGCGCCCGAGATGGCATCGTCTGCGAACTCTGCGACGACCGTCCACCCCGCCCTGCGCGCAGCCTCTCGCAGAAAAGCGAGCTGATCGGCGCTCGACATCGGGTTCTGGTTCTTGCTGGAAAAGCGCGCGTAGAGCGCCACCCGCATGACCTATTCCCTCCCCCCCGAGGATCGTAGATCATCCGATGCCACCTTGTCCTGAACCATGATTTTGAAGTCTTGCTGGGCCGCGAGCCTGCCCAATTCGATCACCAGGGCATCGAGCGTTTTCAGCGGGTTCTCGGCCTGCGGCGAGGCTTTGGCTGGTCGCACTTGGGCTGGGATCTCAACCGCCGCCCCACCGTCTGTCGGGTCGCATGTCATGCGGCCTGGACCTCGGGCGTGCGCGAGGTTTTCCGTCGGGGAGCTGTGATCTTGGTCCGCGCAAATGAGTCGAGATTTGCCACGGCGTAGAATGCAAACCTGCCGCGATGGTGGTAGAGCGGCCCCCGTCCGGTTGTGCCCATGCGGGCCAATGTGTTGGGCGCGTAGCTCAACTGCCAGCGCTCCAGGAGATACTCCGAAGCTTCCTTGCGGGTCAGTGCTGGCTGTTCTGTCATAGGTCGTCCATCGCCGAGCGATTCGGGATGGAGCGACCGTGCGTGATGTGGCGTCAGGCTGTCACGGTTAGATGACCACCCTCATGCTACCGTGATCTCACTGCCGCCAGGACATAGCGGCGCAGCTCTTCTTGACGTTGGCTGTTGGCGAGAAGCGCACGGCGCGCGTCCCGCACGAAGGTCTCGATCGAACCCAACTTGATGCCGTGTAGCGCCAGCACGAGGCGGCAGAAAGGGTCTCGCAGCACCCCTTCCCCCCTCAGCCAGTAGTCCCAAAACGCAAGCGCGCTTTCCGCCAGATGGTGGTCGTGACCCCGCTTTCTCGACCGAAACCGATGACGTTTCGCGCCGGGTTTCGCCACGCGCGCCATCGCCTCCATACGCTCGACGATGACGCTGAACGCGCGCACCTCATCCACCACTCTTTGCTCCGCAGCCTTCGTGTCCTCGAGCGTTGACCCGTTCGCCAAGGCTTCGATCTCGTGAAAGATCATGGGAAAGAGGTAGTGCTCCCGGAGGATCAGCTCGGCCTGCCGAAGCTGCTCCGCAAATTGCGGTAGCCCGTCGAGAACCTCCATCGCTGAAGGCCTGTGCCGGCGGCCCTCCGACAAGTCGTAGTTTAGCATTTCAATCCGCAGCCAGATGCAAAACGTATCGAGCGCGATTCCCGATATCCCCACTTCCTCGCCGAGACACTTGGCATCGGCGTTGGTCAACAACCATAGGGTGCTACTGGTCGGCCGTGCCTTGGTCCAGCGACTGAGCACGTCGCACGCCGGTTCGGAAAATCCAAGCTGCTCGGCGAGGCGCTGGGCATCGTCAGGGGTCAGCCGTCGGCCTTCGGTCGTCTCCCCGCCACGCGACCTCTTCCTGCCCCCCGCTTTCCGGCTTGGTGCCATCATGCTCTCCCAGCGCCTCCAGAGAAAGGAGCGCGGCAACCACGGTGGAGAGCCGAGGCTTTCGGGGATCAGCCTAGCCGCGCGAATCGGATCGTACCGCAGGGAGGCGCCCTCACGCGCTCGATGCGGACGCCCCCAACCCCTCCTTATGGGGCGCTATGCAACCCAGCGCGGGGCCGTAGAGGGGCCGTAGACGGCCGGGAGCGGCGGAGGCTGTTCAGGCGGTGACGATGTGCGGCCGCGCGCCCTTGGCGTACCGCTCGCCGCGCAACTGGTGCATGTCACGCCTCCGCGGCCCCGTCGCCTTTGGGCGCCGACTTGGGCTCCGTCAGCGCCTTCGCAGCCTCGATGGCCTCACTGGGCGAGGGGCCAAGATATGGCGCCAGCAGCACCATCAGCCGCTCGTCGTCGGGCCGCTGCGGCGTGAGGTCCTGCACCTGCACGGGGCCGCCGCCCTCGCCCATGTGCTCCTGCTTGTCGGCCAGCCCCAGCTCGCGGGCGATGATGTTAGCGTTCAGGAGGCCCGCCGCGGCGCCGGCGAACTTCCAGCTGTAGATGACGGCTTCCACGTCGGTGATAGTCGGCACCAGGTCCGGCCGGTCTTGCTTCCACTCGTTCCAGGTCCGGTTGGAGATGCGCAGGAAGAGGCAGAGCTCTTTGATGGTCATGGCCCGCATCTTGGCGACCGGCTCGTGCGTCGCCATGCCCTGGAAGGTGACGAGCTGGTCCTCGTAGAGGGGGTTGCCCCTCACCCACTCGAAGTAAGGGACGCAGGCGGTCCATAGCGCCTCGCCATCGGCGAATGCGCGAGGGTGGCCCGCCGGTGCCGTGCGGGTCTCCCACAGCCAGTTGCCCGGCAGGAATCGGCCGCTATCGGGATCGCGCCCGTTAAGCGCGTCTCCGCCTATCTGATCGGCCATGGGCGAACTGCCTTGGCCCGCCGCCTCGGGCTCGGCCCTCGCGTGCGCGCGCGTAGCGATTGGATCCTCAGCGGTGACTCCTGACTCCCGCCGCAGCTCCTCGATGCGTGCCTTGATGGCGGGCTTGCGCGCCAGCTTTTTGGCGTTGGCGTTGATGGTGCTCGTCGCCATCTTGGAGCAGTCCCGAGTAGCCCTGTAGGCATCGGATGGGCCCTTGCCGTCCAGTGCCATGGCGCGGGCGAAGGCCTCCTCCTTCGGCGCGAGCTTGGTCACGCGTCCATCTCCTGGGTTGTATACTCCGCTCTAGCGGACGCACTCGCTCCGTCCCCGACCTTCTCTTCAGCCAGCTCCAGCATGCGCTCGGCTACGGCGACGTGCTGCTGCCCGACGGCGCGCAGTGCGCGCCCGAGCTTCCCGACCCCCTGCGGGCCGAGGGCATCACGCGCGAGTTGCGGGTTGCTGATCAGCTCCCTGGCGCCGAGGCGCAGGATTGCCGCGCCGTGCTCCAGGCGCAGGAGCGCGTACCCCTGGGGAAAGGCGCGGTAGAGCACCGCGTTCAGGTCGTCGTCGGTCATAGCTCGACCCCGTAAGTCGTGGTCCAGTCGGCATGCAGCCGGACGTAGGAGGCTGCCACCTCCGGTGTTGCGTGCCGCCCGCGATCGCGCAGTTTCCACTCCTCGACACCTGACGCGGCCGCGCTCGACAGGAAGCCGCCGCGCAGGCTGTGCGCGCTGTAGTCGAGGGCGGCGACGTGGGCGGCGCCGGCGTCGAGGTCCTTGCCGCGGAAGTGCTGCGTCATACGCCGCCGCACGATCGCGGTGAGCGCCGGCGGCTGCAGCCGGGCGGGCAGCACCCGCCCGCCTCGGGTGAGCGGACGGAGCACCGGCGAGCCAGGCCGTAGCTCGGCGTGCGCTGCCCAGCGCGCCAAGGCCTCAAGCGCCTGCTTCGCCCACGTGGCGGGGATAGTGATGGTGACGGGCTCCGTCGGGCTGTTCTTCGAGCGCGTCAGCGTGATGAGTGCTCCCTGCTCCACGGTCTCGATCCACCCGGCATTGGCGCCGTCGTGCTCCGGCCCGGCTCGCTGCCAGTCGAGGGCGGAGGCCTCGGCGCCCCTCAGCGCACCAGCCCATGGAACTGCGAGGGCGGCGGAATCGCGCAGGTCGGTGGATCGCGCTGGGTCCATATGGGCGAGGATGTCCTGGAGCTGATCGAGCATCAGCGGCTCGGCCTGGTCGGCCTTGCCCTGCATCTTGGCGATGCCCCGCAGCACATTGGTGAGCAGCTTTCGCTCCAGCACATGGCCATGTATCCGACACCACGTGCCCAGACATCCGAGCCGGACGCGGATCGTCGAGAGCCGGCGCCCTTTGCGCGCCAGATCGAGGACGTAGGACTTGAGGGGGACCGGCAAGACCGGCAGGGGGTCGACGCCGAGCTTGGCGCAGTGCGGCAGCCACTGCCGCACGGTCGTGGCAGTCTGCAGCCATGTCGCGTCGGCGAGCGACATCGCCGTGAACTCGTCGAGCTCGATGCCGCCCGTGACGGTCTCGCGGGCACGGGCGTACCGGCCGACTGCCTGGCTGGTGATGATGACCACATGTAGCCCCTAGTTATCGTGGGTGATGTGCTGAGCTGATCCGGCGCCCCGCTCAAGGTGAAATGGAGCGTTCTTTTGCTGGTCTATTTCACCCCCGCGCTTTCGAGACTCACGCTGCATCTGATCGTTGGCCCCTGATCCACGCCATGTGCCGGCTCGCCACCCAACGGCGCACCTCGGGCGTCGGATCAATCGCGGTGGGCGCCTGGCGATCTGGCGGGAAGCGCCCGAACTTCTGCTTGAACTTGTGCGCCACCCATCCAGACTTGTAGCCGCGCTCCTCGGCAATCGCGGCCAGCTGGCCCCACCAGTCCATGCGCTCATCGTGCGTCCACTTGCGCGGATCGGCCTGTCGCTTCCGCTTCACGAGCCCGAGCTCGCCGTCCGCGTGAATGAGGTACTGGCGGCTCACCGGCATGAAGCCGCAAGCCGGGCAGGGATCGCCGGCAGCGCGCGCCGCGCCGCAATTCACGCACTCGACGATCCCGGATGGGCCGCGCCGCTCGTGCCCCCTGTTCCGTGCCCGCTTGTCCGGGTCGAGCGTCCACTCGACGTGATCCTCGAGGAAGCCGTGCCGGTGCACGGCGCCCGAGTGGTCGATCACGATGGCGTCGGTCTTGCCCGACGCCGGCCGCAGCACGCGCCCGCCCATCTGGCGGTAGAGCCCCATCTTCTTGGTCGGCCTCGCCAGCACGCAGCAGCCGAGGTCGGGCAGGTCCCACCCCTCGGTCAACACCATGCAGTTCGTCACCGCGGTGATCTCGCCGGCGGCGAGCTGGGCCAGGATCGCGTCGCGCTCGTCCGCGGGCGTGTTGCCGTCGATGTGCTCGGCCCTGATGCCCTGTTGCCGGTAGGCGTCGCGGATGTGGACCGAGTGGTCGACACCCGACGCGAACACCACCGTCTGCCGGCCCTCGCCGTGCTTGCGCCACTGCTGCACGATGTCGCCAACGAGACGGTTGGTGTTCAAGCGCTTTTCGAGCTGGCTTGCCACGTAGTCCCCGTGCCGCGTCTCGACGCCCGTCAGGTCCGGGCGCGTGGGCGCGTAGACCCGTGTCGGGACGAGGAAGTCCAGATCGATCAGGTCGGCGACCTGGGGGCCTTCCACGAGCACCTCGTAGTCGTCGCCAAGCCCGCGGCCGTCGCCGCGCTCGGGCGTCGCCGTCACCCCGAGGGCGTGCGCTTCGGGGTAGGCCTCCCCGATCTTGCGGTAGGTCGCGGCCGGTGCGTGGTGCGCCTCGTCGACGAAGACCAGGTCCGCGGGCGGCATGGCGATGCTCTCGCGCCGGATGCCCCGCTCGAAGAGCGTCTGGACCGAGGCCACCTGCACAGGCAGCAGCGGTTCGTAGGGCTCGCCGGCCATGATGATCCCCGGCTCGATGCCGACCGCGCGGAGCTTGTCCGCCGTCTGGGCGATGATCTCCCGGCGGTGCGCGAGCGCGAGCACCTTGCGGCCGCGAGCGAGCGTGCGCCGGATCGCTTCGCCGGCGATGACCGTCTTGCCGGACCCCGTCGGCGAGACGGCGAGCACTCGGCGCTTGCCTGCCGCGAACGCGCTGGAGATGTCGGCGATGAGTTTCACCTGGTAGAGCCTAAGCTCCGGAGGAGGGCCTTTGGACATAGCTCCGCCGTTGTCTTTCCTCGAAATGTCCGCTGACCTCGGGCTCCCTCCTACGATAGGAGGGATGCCCCTACACTCAGACGCCACTGCACTGAAAACCGACCCCCTCCCCCTCCCCAATGGGGTCATTTTCGATGGGGGTACCCTGGCGTTTCCAGAATGGATCGCAGGTGTTGCGCGTTGTTGGTGCAACCGCGTGCGTTGTAGGTGAACCCCTGGCGCCGGTTGCGTATGCGATACGCCTGAACACGGACTGAGCGAGGCGGCCGAGGCCCGTCGGGAAGCCAACCCGATATGCATTCGAGGTCTGCCGGCAGCGTACTCCCCCGAGCGGGCCGCGCTCGCGCACGAGGCGGCGCGTGCGGTCGAGGAAGCCGAAGCGCATGAGCCAGTCGATGGCGTACTGGACCGTGCGCACGCTCACGCAGGCCTCGCGCGCGATCGTCGCGAGCTTTGGGAACACGCGGCGGTAGCGCACGCCGTAGCGAAGGAGGATGCGGAGTACCTCCCGGTAGCTCAGCGATGGGGGTGCCGCCTGCTCGATCTGCGCTGGCGCCGCACCGTCGGGTGCACCCTGCGCAGCCGGGCGACGCCGGGGCACGCGGCAGTGCCGGAACATGCCGCGGCGGATCACGTCGAATGAGACGAGGATGCGATTCGCATCCTCGCGGTTGAGCCTGTGCTCCGACGGCTCTTCGAAGGAGCTGCCGACGTGGTAGCGGGTGAAGTCCGGGCCGGCGGCGCGCTCGGCCTCATAGGCAGCGTCGATCTGGGCCCGCTCCTCGTCGGACCGCGCCATGGCAAGGGCGTACTCGCGCTGCCGGGCGAGATCGTAGGCCCAAGCCTCCGCCCGGTTGCGGCTGCGCGCCGATCGTACCCTCACGGGCTGCCGGGCTAAAGCTGAGGGCGCGAGCCCCTGCAGCAGCGATGCCGTGGCCGCGCCAAAGGCCTGCCACTCGCCACTGACTGGAACGCCTGAGGAACAGCTATTGTGGGATAGTCCTGTGGGTGCCCTCGCTCAGGACCACGTGGCGCTTCCAGGCCGCGTTGGTGAGGAGGGAAAAGAGCGCCTGCGCCATGTAGGGCGGCGTATCGCGGTCCCACTCGCCCAGCACCAGGAGCACCGGCGCGGTGATCTTGGCGGGGTCGTAGAACGGCTTGGGCGGCGAGGCACCCCAATAGGCGAGCCCGTCCTGGACCACGCCGTTGGGCGCGCGCAGCGTCTTGCCACCGTCCTTGGGATCGGTAGCGAACGTGGCATCCGCCCACATCTCGAACCAGCCCGTTGGGATCAGCGTCGCCTTCTTGTCCTCTGGCACGCCGGTGAGCCAGCGGCCGCGCGCGGCGTCGCGGCTGACCGTGCGGTAGGCGCCGAGCTTGCCCTTGATCTGCACCAGCGACGGCGTGGTGCGCGACCACACCGGGGCGTAGAGCGCGAGCCGGCCGACCTTGGCGCCGTTCTCCACCGTGTAGGACGCCGCAATGGTGGTGCCCCACGACCACCCGATCAGGTCGACCTTCGCCGCGCTGCGCCGCTTCAGCACGTGCTCCACCACGGCTCCCAGCGCCTTGGCGGCGTCGGCCGTTCCCATGAACGGCGCGCTCTGGTCGGCGGGAGCGTCCATGAAGGCGGGACGGGTCGAGCGGCCGTAGCCCGGCAGATCGAGGGCGTACACGTCGTAGCCGCGCTCGGCGACGTAGTCCAGCCACGACTTGCCGGCGATGGGCAGGTCGAAGCTGGTGCCGGGATAGGTGGCGCCGTGCATCATGACAACGATGCGATCCGCCCCGAAGCTCGCCACGCCCTCGGGCCGCTTGTTGCGCACGAAGATCTTCGCGTCCCCGTGCGCCACGTAGATGTCCTCGCTCGCGATCTTGACGCCCTGGGCCAGAGCTGGGGCCTGAGCCGCACTCGCGCCCATGAGCGCGAGCGCCATGGCCATCGCCGCAATGCGCATGTTTTTCCTCCCGGATGCTGTTCTGGTTCAGTGCGCGCCAGGGTAGCGCCGCGGCGGCCGCCAGTCATCCGTGCTCTGCAGGAGGAGTGGACAAGGCAGGTATGCAGAGAGCAGGGCGGGCGGGGCGGGCGATGGCGGGAGGTCAGCTCGGGTGGTCGGTGCCGAGATGGGTCAGCCGCTCGGCGATCTCGTCGATGGCGCTCGAGATGGGCTGGAACTCGAAGGTGACAACATGACGGCCGGCTGGCACGTGCACGGCCCTGAAGAGGACGTTGGCGCGCAGGATCGGTGCATCCTCGCCGTCGACGTCGACCGTCCACCAGGGATGCCAGAACGTCGTTGAGGACGACGAAGCCCGCGTGCGCCGCATCGACCTCCACCACCACCTTGGTGTTGCGGTAGCGGCGGATGGCAACGCTGGACTTGCGCGCCGGCCTGCCCGTCGTCTCGGAGGCGGTCCCGACCTCGGGCGCCGCCTCGAGAAGCACCGTCCTCCTGGGATCGAATTTCGGCCACTCGCCGGAGGCTGTCAGCGCGTCGAAATCGGCGAGTTGCCAGTCGCGCACGAACAGCACGCGCGGCAGGGCGCGCGGGTTCTCGTAGATGTAGGCATCGCTGGTCCGGGCGACGAGCTTCAGCTCGCCGGGTTTCAGCCGGCGGTCGATCCGCTCGATCGGCACGCCGATGGCGATGAATCGCAGGCCCAGCAGGTTTGCCAGCGTCGAGGCATAGGAGGGAAACAGCGGCGCAAAGGTCTTCTGGTCGGCGCCGGCGATGTAGTCGCGGGCGCCCGTGGCCTTGGCGACCTCGGCGAGCCGGAACGGGTTGTAGCCGAGCGTGCCGTCGAGACCGTGCACCAGGGCGGCGTTCTGCCACTCGAAGCCCAGGCCGACGAGCTCGATCCTGTCGCGCCACTGCGAGCCGTCGGCACGGCGCGCGTGCTGCTTCAAGAAGCGGATCGTCTCGTTCATGCAGTCGGGCTTCAGCACCTCGTAGGAGGTTGCCGGCGAGGCCGTCGACTCGTTGGGACCGTTGTTGACGGCGAGGTCGCCTGCGAGGAGCAGCGCCGGAGCGAGAGCGGCGAGGCCGGGATTGCGCCTGCGCCACGCGGCAGGCGCCATGAGCACAGCCAGGGTCGCCGCGATCCAGGCGAGCGCCTCCACCAGCGGCTTCACGGCGATGGCCGTGCGATCCACGCTCCAGGCCGTGGCAAGGGCGCCCAGCAGAATGGCGGCGACCAGGCCGGCCTCCAGCGCTCTGCGGAGCGGCGACGCCGGCGGCAAGGCGCCGCTCGCCCACAGGTGCACGAGGTACCCCGCCGCAACGGCCAGCATGGCGCCGATCAGGAATACCGCGTCGACGGGGCGCCTGAAGAGCGCAACACCCGGCAGGAGATCGAAAAAGACTGTGAACGCGGGCGTGTAGCGGCCGAGGGCGTAAAGCAGGAGCGCCGCGACGGCGATGGCAGGATAGCGCAGCTCGCGCGACCAGAGCGCGCCCCGCACCAGACCGACCGTAAGGACCAGCAGCATCGGCAGGGTGCCGACGTAGATCTGGCTCATGTTCTGGCTGAGCGTGAGCTCGTTCTTGTTCCAGGCCTCGCTGTAGGGGCCCCAGTACGCGACGGCCGGATCGAAGGCGCCGAACAGGTCGGCGACGACGCCCGTGAGCAGCGAGGCGGGATGCAGCGAGCCGCGCACCGCCTCGCCGAACGCAACCGCGGGGCGGTTGGAGCCGTCGAGGAACAGATAGGTCAGGAGGATCGGCAGCGCCGCGAGCGCGGCGCCGACCATGGCACAGCAGGCCAGCGGGCGCAGGCTGGCGCGCAGGGCGAGGCGCCGGTCGGCGGCCAGCATCCAGTGGCTCACGCAGTAGCCGGCCAGGACGTAGCCGCCGAGCAGTGCGACCTGGTTGGGCTCCGACACCATCAGGCCGCCCGCGACGCCTGCCAGCACGCCGTAGCGCAGGGACGAGCGATCGAGCGCGCGCGCGATGAGCCACAGCGTCACGGCGAACAGGGCGAGGCTCTGGATCTGGGCGATGTGCTGCATGCGCCAGGCCGCCGACGCGCCGAACGCGAAGGTGACGGCCGCGACCACACCGCCCGCGGGATGCCAGCCTCGGTCCCGGCAGAACCCCAGCATGGCGAGCCCACCCACGGCCAGCAGCGCGAGCACGCAAGCATCGAGCCCTCGAAAGCTCGGCGCCTTGTCGAGATAGGCGAGGAGGAACGCGGGCGACAGGATCAGCGACTGCGGGTCGGCGATCTGCGGCACGCCCACGAACGCGCTGGGGTTCCAGAACGGCGACTGCCCCGAATGCAAGGCGTTGGCAAGGAACTGCAGCTGCGCCTGGAACAGCGCCTTGGCGTCGTAGGGTATGGTCACCGCGCCGCTGAGCCACGGATAGGACAGCAGCGCCCAGATCCCTGCAAACAGGAGGGCAGCGAGACTGTAGCCCGCCGGCCCGCTGGTCCGCGCTTGCGGGCCTCCGGGCGCCTGCCCTGTCGCCCCTTGCCGATCCGTTTTTGCCTCGCCGTGACCTGCCGCGCCGGGCGGCGACGGACCGGTGCGCGGAGTCGCCACGAACGTCATGCGGGCGGTGTTGTGGCCGATGTTGGGATAGTCGCGCCGGGCTGCGAACCCGGCCTCGTCCAGCTCGCGCAGCATCTCCGCCTCGTCGCGCTGCAGGAACCCCACCTCCCGGCGCAGGCGCGGGTAGCTCGACAGCGACGAGCGCACGAGGCCCGCGGCCGCCGCCACCAGGAAGCCGTTGGCGGCCGCGAACCGGAACAGCTCGAAGGCGTCGCGCAACGGACTGACACGCCGCGGGACAATGTCGCCGAGCACCAGCCGTCCGTCGCCGGCGAGCTTCTCCCGCGCCAGGGAGAGGAGCTGGCCGAGCTCGGCCGCCGACAGATACTGGACCACCGAGTTGACGACGATGGTGTCGACGGAGCCGGGGTCGAGCTCGGCGAGCTGCTGCGGGCTGATGACGGAGATGCTCGGCACGCCCGCGTAGCGGGCGGCGAGCCTCTCGCGCACCGTTGGTGCGCTCTCGCACAGGAGGAGTTGGCCGCAGGCGGCGGCCACGCGGTCGGCGCTGAGCGTATCGCCGCAGCCATAATCGACGACGCGCGCGCCGGGCCCCGGCACGTACTTGAGCATATCGCGCGCGATCCCTTCGTAATGCACGCGCCTGTGGCGGTCATTGACGTAGATCGACGTCTCTTGGTTCCAGAACTCAGCCCAGCTCACAGCGCCACAGCCACCAGCGACGCGCGCTCCCCTGCCGCCTCGAAGGGGCCTGGGTCACGTCAATGCAATGAAAGCGGTCCCGCTCGCTTCCCTCCCTGATGCTCGGGTCGGCGTCCATCGTTCCGGGCGGACGACTCGACACTGCGGGACTGCTACAATTCGAGCGCAAACGCTGCCCGTTGTCCAGCCAGCGCCTGCGCACGTGCCGAACGGTCGCGCTGCAGTGCGTCACAGCCACGGGGCCTGCTCGCGATGCGCCCACCCATGTCCCGGCCCAGCCATCCTCGGGCGGCACGTAGGTACACCCTCTCCACGGGCGACGGCATTTGTGACCAGGTCGGCTCGGTGCATTCGCGCATCCGCGCGAATGCACCCTACTCCGCCGCCACCAGCGCCTCGCCCTGCACCGGCTCCACCTTGGCGGCGCAGAACTTGAACTCGGGGATCTTGCCCATGGGGTCGAGCTGGGGGTTGGTGAGCAGGTTGGCGGCGGCCTCGGCGAAGCAGAACGGGATGAACACCATGCCCTCGGCCACGTCGCGGTCGGCGCGCGCCTTCAGCACCACCGTGCCGCGCCGCGTCGTGACGCGGATGAAGCCGCCGGGAGGCACGCCCAGCCGGTCCAGCTCGCGCGGGTTCATCCCGGCGACCGCCTCCGGCTCCAGCGAATCCAAATGCGCCGCGCGGCGCGTCATGGCGCCGGTGTGCCAGTGCTCCAGCAGACGGCCGGTGGTGAGCACCAGGGGATAGGTCTCGTCGGGCAGCTCGTCGGGGGGCAAGAGGTCGGCCGGCACGATCCTGGCGCGGCCCGACGCGGTCGGGAACGAGGTGGCGAAGATGATCTCGTTGCCGGGCTTGTCGGGCGCGTCGCAGGGATAGGTGACGGCGTCCTCGCGCAGCAGGCGCTCCCAGGTGATGTTCTCCAGCGACGGCATCACGTAGGCCATCTCGGCGAACACCTCCGAGAACGTCCTTGTAGTTCCAGCCCAAGCCGATGCGCTGGGCCAGCTCCTGGATCAGCTCCCAGTCCTGGCGCGCCTCGCCCGGCGGGTCGACCACCGGCCGCCCGATCTGCACCTGGCGGTTGGTGTTGGTGAAGGTGCCCCACTTCTCGGCGTGCGCGGAGGCCGGCAGCACCACGTCGGCATGCCAGGCGGTCTCGGTGAGGAAGATGTCCTGCACCACGAGATGCTCCAGCTTGGCCAGCGCCTCGCGCGCGTGCTGCACGTCGGGGTCCGACATCGCCGGGTTCTCGCCCAGGATATACATCCCCTTGATGGTACCGTCCTCGATGGCGTGCATGATCTCGACCACCGTGAGGCCCTTCCTGGGATCGAGCCCGACGCCCCAGAACTCCTCGTACTTGCCGCGGATCGAGGCGTCCTCCACCGACTTGTAGTCGGGGAACACCATGGGGATCAGGCCGGCGTCGGAGGCGCCCTGCACGTTGTTCTGGCCGCGCAGCGGGTGCAGCCCGGTGCCGGGCCGGCCGACCTGGCCGGTGACGAGCGCCAGCGCGATCAGGCAGCGCGCGTTGTCGGTGCCGTGCGTGTGCTGGGAGATGCCCATGCCCCAGAAGATGATGGAGCGCTCCGAGCGGGCGTAGAGGCGGGCCACCTCGCGGATGGTGGCGGCGGGGATGCCGCACACGGGTTCCATGGCCTCGGGGGTGAAGTCCTTCACTTTGGCCTTGAGGCTGTCGAACCCCTCCGTGTGCGCCTGCACGTATTGAATATCGACCATGCCCTCTTCGACGATCACGTTGAGCATGGCGTTGAGGAGCGCCACGTCGCGGCCCGGCTTGAACTGCAGCGTGCGGTAGGCAACGCGCGCCAAGCCCTGGCTCTGCGCGCGCGGGTCGATGACGATCAGCTTGGCGCCGCCCCGCGCCGCGTTCTTGAGGAAGGTGGCGGCGACGGGGTGGTTCTCGGCCGGGCGCGCGCCGATGACGATGATGCAGTCGCTATCCTTGGCCGCGGTGAACGGCGCCGTGACCGCGCCGGAGTTCAGGCCCTCCATCAGGGCGGCCACGGAGGAGGCGTGGCAAAGCCGCGTGCAGTGGTCGACGTTGTTGGTGCCGAAGCCCTGGCGGATCAGCTTCTGGAAGAGATACGCCTCCTCGTTGGAGCCCTTGGCCGAGCCGAAGCCGGCGAGCGCCTTGCCACCCTCGCGGCTGTGGATCGCCCCGAGTCCGGAGGCGGCCTTGGCCAGCGCCTCCTCCCAGGTCGCCTCGCGGAAGTACTTGTCGACCTCGTCGCGCTCAATCTGCAGGTTGGCATCCTTGGGCACGCCCTCGCGGCGGATCAGCGGCGTCTTCAGCCGGTCGGGGTGGTGGATGTAGTCGAAGCCGAAGCGGCCCTTGACGCACAGCCGGTTCTCGTTGGCCGGCCCATCGCGCCCGTCGATGTAGAGGATGCGGTTGTCCTTGACGTGCACCTTGGTCTGGCAGCCCACGCCGCAATAGGGGCAGAGCGTGTCGACCGACTTCTCCTCGTACTTGACGCGCCGGCCGGCGTCGTCGAGCAGGCTCTTTTCCATCAGCGCGCCGGTGGGGCACACCTGCACGCACTCGCCGCAGGCCACGCACGTGGAGTGGCCCATGCCCTGGTCGAAGTCGAACACCACCTTGGAGCCGTGGCCGCGGTAGGCCATGCCGATCACGTCGTTGGCCTGCACCTCGCGGCAGGCGCGCACGCACAGCCCGCAGTTGATGCACGCATCGAGATTGACGGCGATGGCCGCATGCGTGCTGTCGGGCGTCGGGCGCTGGTGATCGCGCGGAAAGCGGCTCTTTGGCTCGATGCCCATGGCATCGACCCAGCCCCAGAACTTGGATGCCGGGTCGTGGCTCGTCTCCCGCTCTGGCTGGTCGGCCATCAGCAGCTCGAGCACCATCTGGCGCGACTTCTTCGCCCGCTCCGACGCGGTCTTCACCTTCATGCCCGCCGTCGCCTTGCGTTGGCAGGACGCGGCGAGCACGCGCTCGCCCTCGACCTCCACCATGCAGGCGCGGCAGTTGCCGTCCGCCCGGTAGCCCGGCGCCGGATGCCAGCACAGGTGCGGAATCCTGGTGCCGTGCCGCTGGGCGACCTGCCAGATGGTCTCGTCCGGCTCGGCCTCGACCGGCTTGCCGTCCAGCTCGAAGGTGATCTTGTCGGTCATGAAAAGTCTCCGAGACCTGCTCGAGCTTGCTTCAGTGCTTGTGCCGCTGGTGCGCGCCGCCCCCGGCATAGCCGCGCAGCACCGCATAGCGGGCGCGCTGGGCGGGCGTCAGCAGCGGCGTGATCTCCACGTGCGCCAGCAGATGCGACAGGCGCACCTCTCCGAGCAGGCGGTTGGCCTCGGCCACGCGAGCCGCGACCTCTCGTGCATCGGCAGTGCCGGACTTGAAGGCCTGGTCGACCGCCTTCTCGGCCTTTACGTAGGCCTCGCCCAGCACCTTCGCCCTGGCCTTCATGCGGTCGAAGGCCGCCTTCACGAGCGTGCGCTGCTCCGGCGCCAACTGCAGCTCCTCGGCAAGCTCCAGGACGTGCGACGGCCCAGGATGGCCGTTGAGCTCCGCCGCTTTGGCGAGGCCCGCGCCGCGACCAGCCAGAAAATCCTGCAGCTCCCGAGCCGACAGGCTCGCGACCTCTCGGGTCTGCTGACCGGCGTAAGGCTGGCCGGAATAGGGCTGGGCGAACACACCCGTTGCAGCCGCTGCGACGGCAAGGGCGGCGATCGTCAAGCGCGTCCGCATGCGATCCTCACTTTTTCACCTCGATCTCCACGAAGGCGAGCTCGAAGGCATTGGCGTTGATGACGTTGTGGTGCACTCCGGCGTTGCGGAAGTAGGAGACGCCCTGCTTCAGATCGGCGAAGCTCTCCTCGCCCTGCGGCGACACCAGCTTCAGCCGGCCGTTGCCGGACGGCACGACCACGTAGTCCATCGGGTGCACATGCTCGCCGGTCTCCGCGCCCGGCGCAAACCGCCACTCCGTCACGCGCACGCGCTCGTTGTCGACCTGCACCGTGGGGACGGCTTGTGGCAACTTGCTCATCGCAGATCCTCCGGGAAATACCTGAGCACCGATTTTAGCGGATTGGGTGCCGCCTGACCCAGACCGCAGATGGAGGCGTCCGCCATCACCTGCGCCAGGTCGCCCAGCAGCTCAGGATCCCAATTGCCGCTCGCCATGAGCTGGACGGCCTTCTCGGTGCCGTTGCGGCAGGGTGTGCACTGGCCGCAGCTCTCGTCCTCGAAGAAGCGCATCAAGTTCAGCGCCACGGCCTTCATGTCGTCCTTGTCCGACAGGATGACGACCGCGTGGCTGCCGACGAAGGCGCCGTGCTTCTCGAGCTGGCCGAAGTCGAGCGGGATATCGGCCATGTAGGCCGGCAGGATGCCGCCCGAGGCGCCGCCCGGGAGATAGCCCTTGAGGTGGTGGCCGTCGAGCATGCCGCCGGCGAGCTCGATCAGGTCCTTGGCGGTGGAGCCGGCCGCCGTGATCACCACGCCCGGCTTCTTCACGCGCCCCGACACCGAGTAGGAGCGCAGGCCCTTGGCGCCGTTCTTGCCCTGCGAGGCGAACCACTGGGCGCCTTTGTCGAGGATGGTGGGCACCCAATAGAGTGTCTCGATGTTGTTGACGAGCGTCGGCCGGCCGAACAGCCCGACCTGCGCCACATAGGGCGGCCGGTGGCGCGGCAGCCCCCGCTTGCCCTCGATCGACTCGATCATGGCGCTTTCCTCGCCGCAGATGTAGGCGCCCGCACCGCGCCGCACATTGAGCTTGGTGTGCCTGGCGAGCCCCGCCGCCTCCAGCTTGGGAATCTCCTGCGCCAGGATGCGGTGCACCGCCGGATACTCGTCGCGGATGTAGATGAACACCTCGGCCGCCTCCACCGCCCAGGCCGCGATCAGCGCCCCTTCCAGGAACCTGTGCGGCTCGCGCTCCAGGTAATGGCGGTCCTTGAAGGTGCCGGGCTCGCCCTCGTCGCCGTTGACCGCCATGAGTCGCGGGCCCTTCTCGGCGCGCACCAGGCCCCATTTGCGCCCCGTCGGGAAGCCCGCGCCGCCGAGCCCGCGCAGGCCGCCGTCCGACAGGGTGGCGATGACCTCCTCGACCTTGCGGGCGCCCGAGAGGCAGGCGCGCAGCACGCCATACCCCCCCGCGTTGGTGTAGGTGTCGAGGTCCTGGTAGGCGGGGATCTCGGCGTGCACGTGCCCGCCCAGCGCCAGGTCCTCGAGCACCGCAGCGCTGGCACGGCCGACGTGGCGATGGCCCACCTCCGCGGCGGGCGCCACGTCGCACGCGCCGACGCAAGGCGCGCGCACCACCCGCACGCCCGCCAGGCGCGCCGCCTGCATCTCGGCGAGCAGCCTCTCGGCGCCGGCGAGCATGCAGCTGAGGCTGTCGCAGACGCGGATCGTCACCTTCGGCGGCCTTGGCTCGCTGTCGGCCACCACGTCGAAATGCGCGTAGAAGGTGGCGACCTCGTAGACCTCGGCCATCGGGATCCGGAGCTCCTCGGCCAGCGCCTGCAGCAGCCCTTCGGGCAGGCACCCCTCCTTGTCCTGGATCAGGTGCAGATACTCGATCAGCAGCGCGCGCTCGCGCGGCCGCCCGCCCAGGATGGCCTTGACGGCCGCGACCTCCGCTTCCCGGAGGACCCGGCCGCGCGGGAAGGGCGCCGCCTTGCGTCTGCCGGACCCCGGGTGGATCGCTCGCCCGCCCGAGGGGCGCGCAGCGCTGTGGCCTGTTGCGGTGTCTTGCATCCTCGGGAGCCTGGAGAAACCTGGGTGATGTGGTTTGCGCGCGGCCGGCTCGACCTGCGACACGGCCCTCGCATATGCTGGCGCAGTGGCATACCATATGCCATATAGGGTTTCGCTGTCGAGCATGAGGCCGGAGATTCGGCGTGAGGCTCTGGCCGGGGCCACACATACTGCCGAGAGCCCAAGCTGCAGACGCGCCGCTGCGTCCATCGTGCGGATGTGGTGTCTCGGCGTGAGGCGGGTTGTGTGGTACGCAAACCCGAGGCAGGCCCAGTCAGAAGGGGGGAGGGAATGGAGCTGTTGGTTGCGCTGAGCGACAGCGGCTGGTTATCGCAAATCACGGAGCGATGGCTCGACTGGTTCGGCACGCTGTTCGGCCCGCACGCCCTCACCGCCATCGCCGCCGCCAAGATCATCGGCATCAACATCATCCTGTCCGGTGACAACGCGGTGGTGATCGCCCTCGCCTGCCGCAGCCTTCCAGCGCGCCAACGCCTGATGGGCATCCTGCTGGGTGCAGGAGCCGCCGTCGTGCTGCGCATCATCTTCACGGCAGTCGTGTTCTACCTGCTGGGCGTGCCTTGGCTGCAGATCGCCGGCAGCCTGTTGCTGTTCTGGATCGCCATCAAGCTGCTGATCGCCGACGAGTCGGAAGGAGATGGCGTGGCCTCCGGCTCGAGCTTGTTCGAGGCGGTGAAGATCGTTGCCATCGCCGACGTAGTCATGAGCCTCGACAACGTGCTCGCCATCGCCGGCGCCGCGAAGAGCGCGCCGGCCGAGCAGCAACTGTGGCTCATCATCTTCGGCCTTGTGGTCAGCATTCCGCTGGTGATTGCCGGATCGACGCTGATCATGGGGTTGCTCTCGCGCTACCCGATCCTGGTGTGGGCGGGCGCCGCGCTGCTGGGCTGGATCGCGGGCGAGCTGATGGTGAGCGACAACATCGCTCTCACGCAGCTCCAGGCTTGGAATCCCGCGTTGGTTGTGCAGGACTCCCAGGCACCCATGGGATTCAAGCCTGCCGGCGTCGTGCACTATACCGCCGCTGCGGCGGGCGCCCTGCTCGTGCTCCTCTTGGGGTGGCTCCTGCTGCGACGGCGCCATCGAGCCGCGGTCGGCGTGCACGGCCAAGGCCCCGCTGAATAGGCGGGGCCGGGGGCCGGGATTGTGGTGAGGCCGGCCTGGTTCCGGAGCTCGGGTGACGCTGCACCTCGGACCGAGGTGCCATGCGTTGCAGCCGCAGTTGAGCTTGCAACGCGAAGCCCGCGCCCGCTGGGACCCGGGCACGTCCGATGTGGCCGTGGAATGCCCTCCACGAGGCTTGGCGTGGCCGTGGAAGGGCCTCCAGCCGGGTCGGGCACCTGCGGGCCATTCGGACCTGCCCGCCAGCCAGCGGTCAAATTTGTTGGGGATACGCAACCAGTGGCGGCCGTCGCTGCAGCCCGCTTCTACCTGCCGCCTCGCCGGGCCTCCCATGTGATAGGATGTGCCCTGCAGACATCCTATCCCTGGACGCCGCTGGGCAAAGGTGGAGTCGAAGCGCGATGACAAAGCCGAGGTGGGACATCAGGAACGAAGGGCGCTCGTGGCGAGGCGACGAGGCCTGGGGGCGCTATCAGCTGACACCCCGGAAGATCGAGATGATCGACGGGAAGATTCTGTGGTCCGACGAGGATCGCGAGGTGCTCCTCGGCCTCCTCCTGGAGAATCTGGGCGCGGACCGCGCCGTGCGGCTGGGCGACCCCGAGGTGTGGCGCGCGGCTGCAGCCAAGCTGCCTGGTTGACCTTCTCGCATCGAGGGCAAGCGTGGCCAACCCGAGGCCGACCCGCCGCCAACGTTGGGCTCTGGCCATGTGTTTCGCCGGCGGCGCGCTCCTCACCGTGATCGGCGTTCGCTATTTCGTGACGCCGGAGCAGGCCGCGCTCACCTTCGGCGTGCCGCGGCGCCCGGGGGGCTACGAGCTCCACCACATCATCGGCCTGCGCAACGTCTGGCTGGGGCTCCTGGCGATCGCCTTCGCCGCCTTGCGGGAGTGGCGGGCGCTCGCGCTCTGGTTCGCGCTGGGCACGATCGTGTGCTTTGCCGATGCAGCCATTGCCGCAAGCTCCACCGGCCGGCTGCCGCAGATCGCCTTCCACACCGGCTGCGGAATCGCGAGCGCGGCTCTGGCCGCCGTGTGCTGGGGATCGGCGTGCAGACGGGAATGAGCGCCCGAAAGGGCCGGCTGACGCCTCAGCCGAACCATCTGCGTCGCCCCGCTCGGGCATCAGTCGCTGGCGGCGGCGCCCAGGCTCGGCGCCGCACTCCGTTCATGCCGCTTGCTCGCTCGTGGAGACAAAGGCCAGAAGCGCGCCGACGCCCGTCAAGGCCAACGGAATTCCTGTAAAGCCATTCACCCCGAAGACAAGAGCCATGCCGAGAACGCTGGCCACCATCAGCACGCCGGCGACAATGGCGTTTGCCTTGGTGATCGCACCCCCGACAATGGCGGTGACAGGAATGGCAATGCTCACGACCTGAAGCAGCCCCGCGCCTGCAGAGCCCGCTGCCGATGCCATTGCCCCACCCCGGCACCGAACATTCCGACCACCAGGCTGAAAAGGCCGCCGATAATGCCACAAATCGTTGCACCTGTTTTCATTATCAAACTCCAACATGCGCTACGCTAGAGAGCCGCTAGGAAAATACACCACCTCATGATATTGGCGCGCTCAAGGGCAACACTCGAGCACGACGTGTCGCGAGCGCCTCACAGGCCAAGGGGCAGGGGCCAAGGGGCAGGACCAGTGTGAGCCCGCAGCTCGGAAGCCAAGGCGCCCGCCTGCCCCGTGGCACAGAGCCGGGTGACTTTGCCGCGTTTCGCGCGAGGCGGGGGGCGTTCTAAAGAAGGGCGGACAATCGCTGGATCGCCCTCTATTGAAGGGCGGCTACCGCCAAACTCGAGCGCGAAGGCACACGAGCAGCCTATGTCCGTCCGCAGATTGAGCCCCGAGCAGCCCGCGAGCTTCGCCTTCACCCCCGAGAACGAGGCGTGGGCGAAGGCGACGATTGCCACGTACCCGCCCGGCAAGCAGGCCTCGGCGGTGATCCCGCTGCTGTGGCGCGCCCAGGAGCAGCACGGCGGCTGGCTGCCGGAGCCGGCGCTGCGGCTGGTGGCGGACATGCTGGGCATGGCCGACATCCGCGTCTACGAGGTCGCCACCTTCTATACCATGTTCCAGCTCTCCCCGGTGGGGAGGAAGGCGCACGTGTGGGTGTGCGGCACCACGCCCTGCATGCTGCGCGGCGCCGAGGCGCTGGTGGAGGTGTGCCGCCGGCGCATCAGCCCGGAGCCCCACCACCTCTCCGCCGACGGCGACTTCTCCTGGGAGGAGGTCGAGTGCCTCGGCGTGTGCGCCAACGCCCCCATGGTGCAGATCGGCAAGGACACCTACGAGGACCTGACGCCCGAGCTGTTCGAGAAGGTGCTCGACGGCTACGCCAAGGGTGAGCCGGTGAAGCCCGGCTCGCAGATCGGGCGCCAGGCGTCGTGCCCCGAGGGCGGGCCGACGACGCTGCTCGACTACGCCAAGTAGGGACCAACCGCCGTGGCGCTGCAGGACAAAGACCGCATCTTCAGGAACCTCTACGGGTTCCAGGACTGGCGCCTCGCCGGCGCCAAGGCGCGCGGTGCCTGGGACGGCACCAAGGCCCTGATCGAGAAGGGCCACGACGGCATCATCAACGAGGTGAAGGCGTCGGGTCTGCGCGGGCGCGGCGGCGCCGGCTTCCCGACCGGCCTCAAGTGGTCGTTCATGCCCAAGGAGGACCCGCGCCCCAGCTATCTCGTGATCAACGCGGACGAGTCGGAGCCCGGCTCGTGCAAGGACCGCGAGATCATGCGCCACGATCCGCATCTGCTGATCGAGGGCGCGCTGATCGCCTCGTTCGCGATGCGGGCGCACACCGCCTACGCCTACGTGCGCGGCGAGTTCATGCGCGAGCGCGAGCAGCTGCAGGCGGCCATCGACGAGGCCTATGACGCCAGGCTGATCGGCAAGGGCAACATCCACGGCTGGGACTTCGACCTCCACGTCCACCACGGCGCCGGGGCCTACATCTGCGGCGAGGAGACGGCGCTGCTGGAGAGCCTGGAGGGCAAGAAGGGCATGCCCCGGCTGAAGCCGCCGTTCCCGGCGAACGTGGGCCTCTACGGCGCGCCGACGACGGTCAACAACGTCGAGTCGATCGCCGTGGTGCCCGACATCCTGCGCCGCGGGGCGACCTGGTTCGCCGGCATCGGCAAGCCCAACAACACCGGCACCAAGCTGTTCCAGATCTCCGGCCACGTCGCGAGGCCGTGCACGGTCGAGGAGGAGATGGGCATCCCCCTGCGCGAGCTGCTGGAGCGCCATGCCGGCGGCGTGCGCGGCGGCTGGGACAATCTGCTCGCCGTGATTCCCGGCGGCTCCTCCATGCCGTGCCTGCCGGCCTCCATCTGCCAGGACCTCACTTTGGATTTCGACACGCTCTCGAAGCTGAAATCCGGCATGGGCACGGCGGCCGTGATCGTCATGGACAAGTCCACCGACATCATCGCCGCCATCCGCCGCATTGCCTACTTCTACAAGCACGAGAGCTGCGGCCAGTGCACCCCCTGCCGCGAGGGCACCGGCTGGATGTGGCGCGTGCTGCAGCGCATGGAGCGTGGCGAGGCCGAGAAGCGCGAGATCGACCTCCTCTGGGACGTTTCGACCAGGGTCGAGGGCCACACCATCTGCGCCCTGGGCGACGCCGCGGCATGGCCGGTGCAAGGCCTGATCCGCCACTTCCGCCACGTCATCGAGGCCCGCATCGATGAGCGCCAGGCGCAGATCAAGCAGGCCGCGGAGTGAGGCTGCACCCGTCATCCCGGCCGGAGCGATGCGAGCCTTGAGGCGAGCGGCGCTCCGAGGCGGGATCGGGAGATTCGCCCAGCACCCGCACGATTCCGACTTGTCGGCACACTGCTGTCATGCTATTTTATGTTAGAGTATGGAATTTGAGATTGCACAAATGGCAAATGATCCCGACAATCTCGTTCTGATCCAGCTACGCGAAGTCCGCTCTGAGCTGCAGGAGATCAGAGTTGTGATGAAAGAGCGCTTTGACCAGATGGACAAGCGCTTTGACGACTTTCATGCCCTCACAAGTCATACGCTAACGTTGGGAACAGCGAACCATCTGAAATCGCAGGAATTGGAACGGCGCCACGAGTTCAGCGAGGGGGAGCAGCAGCGTGTGCGAGACCGGATGGACGAGTTCGAGCGCCGCCTCACCAGGGTGGAGGACAAGATAGAGCGATGAGGACAGCGCCCTGGGTTCAGACCCGAGCATGATCTGGAAGTACCGGGAGTGGCCAAACAGTTGCATGGACCCAACAAAATCGACCGCTGACGCCCGCCGTGCGCTGGATAGGCCAAGGTAGCCCGGGCCGCCCGATGCCACTCTACGGCCTTCCTAGGCGTTCTGGCGGGCCGTCTGGCAGCCAGCCTCGGGATCGGCTGGCGCGGCAGCCCGTTCGCCCTGGTTAACGGTCAGCTAAACAGGTGCGCAAATGGCAGGTAGTGTCTCAGTTTGAATTTCGATTCTCGATCCATAGCAGCCCTTCACCTTCATGCTGAACCTCACCTCCGATGCTATGTTCGGAGAGGACCTGATGGTGCGGATGGTGGTGTTCGACGTGGGGGAGACCCTCGTGGACGAAACCCGGCATTGGAGCGAGTGGGCCGACTGGCTCGGTATTTCCAGGTTCACATTTCTTGCGGTGCTAGGCGGCTCAATCGCCTCAGGGCGGCACCACCGGGACGTGTTCCGTATTTTCTCCAAGGTCGACTACCGCCAAGCGATTGCTGAAAGGACCAAGTCAGGATGGCAGTACGAGATTCGCGCGGATGACCTCTATTCGGATGTGCTACCTTGCCTGCAGATGCTGCGCGCGAGCGGGTTGAAGGCTGGGATCGCCGGCAATCAACCTCGAGCATGCGAGGTCAGCCTGCGTCGAATGGGCATCGAAGTGGATTTGCTGGGTTCATCTGAAAGCTGGGGAGCCGAGAAGCCCTCCACGCAGTTTTTCCAACGGCTGATTAAAGAAGCCGAGTTGCCAGCGAGTGAAATCTGTTACGTCGGCGATCATCCCGAAAACGATATTCAGCCAGCTCACAGCGCCGGTCTCAAGACGGTGCTCATTCGCCGTGGTCCCTGGGCTTTCGCTCTTTCCGACGGCGCCGCCGCACGTTGCGCTGATCTGCGGATCGATGCCCTATCGGAATTGCCAGAAGCCTTGCTGCGCCTCCATGGCGCGGCTTAGTCCGCTCACCACCCCCATAGCTGAAATTCAAGTTGAGATACTAGCAAATGGCAGATGAGCTTGACAAACTCGTCCTCGCCCAGCTGCGGGAAATCCATGCAACGCTCCGGATCATACGGCGCGTTTCGATCAGTTCGACGAGCGCTTCGACCAGCTCGAGCGCCGCCTCGCTAAGGTCGAGGAGCGGACCGGGCGCTGAAGCCTCGGCCGCCCTCATGTCCTGGCTGGCCTCCCCATCGTCGGGCACAGCCTCCCTCCAACCGCAGAACCCCCCGCGAGCGCGCCCCCGCGCCAATTGTCGCCCTAGCCTAGCGCGTTGTGCGCTGCCCGTGTAGGAAGCGGTGTGCGACCTGGGCGGCGGCCTGCTCCAGGCGATCTTGTGCGGCGCGAGAGCGGAATGCCCAAGCAGCTCATCATCGACGGCAAGCAGATCGAGGTCGAGGACGGTGTCACCCTGCTGCAGGCGTGCGAGCAGGCCGGCGTCGAGATCCCCCGCTTCTGCTACCACGAGCGCCTGTCGATCGCTGGCAACTGCCGCATGTGCCTGATCGAGGTGCAGGGGAGCCCCAAGCCGGTCGCCTCGTGCGCCATGGGCGTCGGCGACCTCCCCCCCAACCGGGACGGCAGCCCCAAGGTCATCAACACCAACACGCCGCTGGTCAAGAAGGCCCGCGAAGGCGTGATGGAGTTCCTGCTCATCAACCACCCCCTCGACTGCCCGATCTGCGACCAGGGCGGGGAATGCGACCTGCAGGACCAGGCCATGGCCTACGGCTTCGGCGGCTCGCGCTTCCACGAGAACAAGCGCGCGGTGGAGGAGAAGTATCTGGGGCCGCTGATCAAGACGGCCATGAACCGCTGCATCCACTGCACGCGCTGCGTGCGGTTCATGACCGAGGTCGCGGGCGTGGAGGAGCTGGGCGCCATCGGCCGCGGCGAGGACATGGAGATCACCACCTACCTCGAGCGCGGCCTGATGTCGGAGCTCTCCGCCAACGTCAACGATCTCTGCCCCGTCGGCGCGCTCACCCATAGGCCCTGGGCCTTCATCTACCGCCCATGGGAGCTGCGCAAGACCGAGTCCATCGACGTGATGGATGCTGTCGGGTCCAACATCCGCGTCGATGCACGCGGCCGCGAGGTCCTGCGCATCCTGCCCCGCAACAACGACGCCGTGAACGAGGAGTGGATCTCCGACAAGACCCGCTATGTCGCCGACGGGCTCAGGACCCAGCGGCTGGACCAGCCCTTCATCCGCAAGGGCACACGCCTGGAGCCGGCGGGCTGGGACGAGGCCCTGGCCCTTGTGGCAGCCAGGCTGATGGGCGCCAACCCGCAGCGCATCGCGGCCCTCGCCGGCGACCTCGCGGGCGCCGAGGAGATGTTCGCGCTGAAAGACCTCCTCGCCCGGCTCGGCAGCACCAACGTCGACTGCCGCCAGGACGGCGCCAAGCTCGACCCGAGGCTGGGGCGCGCGAGCTACCTCTTCAACTCCGGCATCGAGGGCATCGAGCAGGCCGACGCCCTTCTCCTCGTCGGCAGCAATCCGCGCCTGGAGGCGTCAGTGCCGAACGCGCGCATCCGCAAGCGCTGGCGCCAGGGCAGCCTCGCCGTCGGCCTCGTCGGCGAGGGCGCCGATCTCGGCTACCCCTACGAGTACCTGGGCGCCGGCCCGCAGACCCTCGCCGAGGTGCTCGACGGCAAGCACAGCTTTGCCGGCGTCCTGCGCGATGCCAAGCGGCCGATGGTGGTCGTCGGGGCTGCCGCGGCCGCCCGCCCCGACGGCGAGGCCGTGCTGGCCGCCGCGGCCAGGATCGCGCTGCTCGCCGCGGACGGCAAGGACGCCGGCTGGAACCCCTTCAACGTGCTGCATACCGCGGCGTCCCGCGTCGCCGGTCTCGACCTCGGCTTCGTGCCGGAGTCGGGCCGCATCGATCCCGGCAGGATGGAGGTCGTCTATCTGCTGGGCGCCGACGAGCTCGAGATGGCGCAGCTCGGCAACGCGTTCGTGGTCTATCAGGGCAGCCACGGCGATGCGGGGGCCTCGCGCGCCGATGTGGTGCTGCCGGGGGCCGCCTACACCGAGAAGAGCGTCACCTACGTGAACCTGGAGGGCAGGGCGCAGCTCACCGCGCGAGCCGCCTTCCCGCCGGGGGACGCCAAGGACGACTGGGCCATCATCCGCGCCCTCTCCGGGCATCTGCCGGAGCGCCTGCCCTACGACACGCTCTCCGCCCTGCGCGCCGCCATGTACAAGGTGGCGCCGCTCCTCGCGCGGCTCGACGCTGTCGAGCCGGCCGGCCTCAAGGAGGGCGTGGAGGCGCTGGCGGCACGCCGCGGCGCTCTGGGGTCGGAAGCCTTCGGCCCGGCCGTCACCGACTACTACCTCACCAATCCGATCGCACGCGCTTCGGCCGTGATGGCGGAGCTGAGCGCTCTCAAGCACGCCGTCGTCCGGGGGAGCACGGGCACCCATGGATAGCTTGCGGAACATCTGGGAGGCCTGGCTCGAGCCCCTGCTGACCGCGCTCTGGCCGGCGCTGGTCATGACGTTCTGGAGCGTCCTGCTCCTGGTGGTGCTGCTGGTCTCGGTCGCGTTCCTGATCCTGTTCGACCGCAAGGTATGGGCGGCGGTGCAGCTGCGCCGCGGCCCGAACGTGGTGGGGCCGTTCGGCCTGCTGCAGTCGTTCGCCGACTTTCTGAAGTTCGTCTTCAAGGAGCCGCTGATCCCGGCGGGCGCCGACAAGGGCGTGTTCCTGCTCGCGCCGCTCGTGGCCTCGATCCTCGCGCTCGCCGCCTGGGCCGTCATCCCGGTCAACGAGAACAGCTGGGGCCGCTGGGTCATCTCCAACCTCAACGTCGGCGTGCTCTACCTCTTCGCCATCTCCTCGCTCGGCGTCTACGGCGTGATCATGGGCGGCTGGGCCTCCAACTCCAAGTACGCGTTCCTGGGCTCGCTGCGCTCCGCCGCCCAGATGGTGTCCTACGAGGTCTCGATCGGCTTCGTCATCATCACCGTGCTCCTGTGCGTCGGCTCCCTCAACATGACCGACATCGTCAACGCCCAGAAGGCGGGGCTCGGGACGCGCCTCGGGCTGCCCAACTCGGCGCTCGACTGGTACTGGCTGGCGCTGCTGCCGATGTTCCTCGTGTTCTTCATCTCCGCCCTGGCAGAGACCAACCGGCCGCCGTTCGACCTGCCGGAGGCGGAGTCGGAGCTGGTGGCGGGGTTCATGGTGGAGTACTCGTCCACGCCCTACCTTTTGTTCATGCTGGGCGAGTATGTGGCCATCACGACCATGTGTGCGCTCACCACCATCCTGTTCCTGGGCGGCTGGCTGCCGCCCCTGGACGTGGCGCCCTTGAATCTGGTGCCCGGCGTCTTCTGGTTCATGGCCAAGCTGGTGCTCGTGTTCTTCATGTTCGCCATGGTCAAAGCCTTCGTGCCACGCTATCGCTACGACCAGCTCATGCGGCTCGGCTGGAAGGTGTTCCTGCCCCTGTCGCTGATCATGGTGGCGGCGGTGGCAGCCGTCCTCCACTTCTACGAGCTAGCGCCCTGAGGGCAGATCTCCCATGGCCATAGGACAAGCCGTCAGCTCGCTGTTCCTGAAGGAGTTCGTCTCGGCGTTCTTCCTGTCGATGCGCTACTTCTTCGCGCCCAAGAAGACGCTGCACTATCCCTACGAGAAGGGCCCGATCTCGCCCCGCTTCCGCGGCGAGCACGTGCTGCGCCGCTATCCCAACGGCGAGGAGCGCTGCATCGCCTGCAAGCTGTGCGAGGCGATCTGCCCGGCGCAGGCGATCACCATCGAGGCGGGGCCACGCCGCAACGACGGCACGCGGCGCGCCACGCGCTACGACATCGACATGGTGAAGTGCATCTACTGCGGGCTGTGCCAGGAGGCGTGCCCGGTGGACGCCATCGTCGAGGGGCCCAACTTCGAGTTCGCTACCGAGACGCGCGAGGAGCTCTACTACGACAAGGCCCGCCTGCTCGCCAACGGTGACCGCTGGGAGCGCGAGATCGCCACGGCGCTCGCGCTCGATGCTCCGTATCGGTGAGACGGCGACGATGATGGACCTCCCTCTCCCCGCGCAACGCCGACCTTCTCACGCGCTCCATCAGCGCGGGGAGAGGGCTGGGGTGAGGGGCAGCCACGAGCTCCAACCTCGACGCCTCGGGCTGCCCCTCACCCTAACCCTCTCCCCGCAAGCGGGGAGAGGGGATCCCGTCGGCGCCTGGAACGCGGGTATGCCATGACCGTCGCTGCCGCCTTCTTCTACCTGTTCGCCGCGATCACCGTCGCCGCCGGCCTGATGGTGATCCTGGCCAGGAACCCCGTGCACGCGGTGCTCTACCTGATCCTCGCGTTCTTCAACGCCGCGGGCCTGTTCGTGCTGCTCGGCGCCGAGTTCCTGGCGATGATCCTGGTCGTGGTCTACGTCGGCGCCGTCGCCGTGCTGTTCCTGTTCGTCGTCATGATGCTCGACGTGGACTTCGCCGAGCTGCAGGGCCGGCTTCATCAGGCACGCGCCGCTGGGCGCGCTGATCGGGCTCGTCCTGCTGGTCGAGCTGGTGATGGTGGCAGGCTTCGCCGTCATGAGGCCAAGCAGCCTGGCGACGCCTTCCGCGCCCATTCCGACGGTGGCATCGGGCATCTCCAACACCGAGGCGATCGGCCGGGTGCTCTACACCAGGTACGTCTACTTCTTCCAGGGCGCCGGCTTGATCCTGCTGGTGGCGATGATCGGCGCCATCGTGCTGACCCTGCGCCACAAGGAGGGCGTGAAGCGCCAGTCGATCGCGGCGCAGGTCGCGCGCCGCAAGGCCACGGCGATCGAGGTCGTCAAGGTGGGCTCGGGGACGGCTGTCGTTCCCCCGGCGAAATCGGCGCAATGAGGGGAGAGGTCGCCATGGACAGCAAGGCTGCGATGGAGCTGATCAACTATTTCTTCACCGGCAGCAGCTGGGTCTGGGTATCGATCGCCGTGATCGGCGGGCTGGCCGTCGCGGTCCGCGTGCTCGGATGGTGAGGACGGGCAGCGCATGACGATCGGACTTGAACATTATCTCACCGTCGCGGCCATCCTGCTCACGCTCGGCATCTTCGGCATCTTCCTCAACCGCAAGAACGTCATCGTCATCTTGATGTCGATCGAGCTGATGCTGCTCGCGGTCAACATCAACCTCGTGGCCTTCTCGGCCTACATGGGCGACCTCGTCGGCCAGGTCTTCGCTCTGTTCGTCCTGACCGTTGCGGCGAGCGAAGCGGCGATAGGACTGGCGATCGTCGTCACGTTCTTCCGCAATCGCGGCACCATCGCCGTCGAAGACGTCAGCGTGATGAAGGGCTGATGAAAAGGGAACGGGGAATGGGAAGTGGGGAGCGGGGAGTGGGCTCGCATGGCGCGCTCGCTCATCAGAACGATGCAGGAGAAGATGGAGGGGTGATGCGTTTCCTACCCGCACCTCCCCACTCCCAACTCCCCACTCCCCACTCCCACTTCGCCAGCGGGACGATGCAGGGTCACGTCCAATGATCTATCAGGCAATCGTCTTCCTGCCGCTGGCCGGCGCGCTGATCGCCGGCTTTTTCGGGCGTGCCATCGGGGCGCGGCCCAGCGAGATCATCACGACGCTGTTCCTCGGCATCGCCGCGGTGCTCTCTTGGATCGCCTTGTGGCAGGTGGGGCTCGGCGGCGATACGGTGCGCGTCCCGGTGCTGCGCTGGGTCGCCTCGGGAGAGCTCGATGTCGCCTGGGCGCTCAGGGTCGACACGCTGACCGCCGTGATGCTGGTGGTGGTCAACACCGTATCCTTCCTCGTGCACCTCTACTCCATCGGCTACATGCACGAGGACGACAGCCGGCCGCGCTTCTTCGCCTACCTCTCGATGTTCACCTTCGCCATGCTGGCGCTGGTGACCAGCGACAACTTCCTGCAGCTGTTCTTCGGCTGGGAGGGCGTAGGGCTCGCCTCCTACCTGCTGATCGGCTTCTGGTACCTGAAGCCCGAGGCGAACGCTGCCGCCATCAAGGCGTTCATCGTCAACCGCGTCGGCGACTTCGGCTTCGCGCTCGGCGTCTTCGGCATCTTCGCGGTGTTCGGCTCGATCGGCTTCGACGCCGTGTTCCGCGCCGCGCCGAGCGTCGCTGGCAAGCCCATGGAGTTCCTGGGCTACCAGCTCGACACGCTGACCGTGCTGTGCCTCCTCCTGTTCCTCGGCGCCATGGGCAAGTCGGCGCAGTTCCTGCTCCACACCTGGCTGCCCGACGCCATGGAAGGCCCCACGCCGGTCTCGGCGCTGATCCACGCCGCGACCATGGTGACCGCCGGCGTCTTCATGGTGGCCAGGCTCTCGCCGCTGTTCGAGCTGGCCCCCGTCGCCCTGCAGGTCGTCACCCTGGTCGGCGCCGTCACCGCGTTCTTCGCCGCCACCGTCGGCCTGGTCCAGAACGATATCAAGCGCGTGATCGCCTACTCCACCTGCTCGCAGCTCGGCTACATGTTCGTGGCCTGCGGCGTGGGCGCCTACTCGGCGGGCATCTTCCACCTCTTCACCCACGCCTTCTTCAAGGCGCTGCTGTTCCTCGGCGCCGGCTCCGTGATCCACGCCATGCATCACGAGCAGGACATGCGCAAAATGGGCGGCCTCGCGTCCAAGCTGCCCATCACCTGGGCGGTGATGCTGATCGGCACGCTGGCGCTCACGGGGGTGGGCATCCCCTACGTCCTGGGCTTCGCCGGCTTCCATTCCAAGGATGCCATCATCGAGGCCGCCTTCGCCGCGCACACGCCGCAGAACTACGCCTTCTGGCTCCTGGTCGTCGCCGCGTTCATGACGGCGTTCTACTCTTGGCGGCTGATGTTCATGACCTTCCACCAGCCCACGCGCACCGACCACCACACCTACGATGACGCGCACGAGAGCCCGTGGGTGATGCTACTGCCGCTGCTGGTCCTCGCCGCGGGGTCGATCGCCGCCGGCTACGCGTTCCAGCACTTCTTCATCGGCGGGGGCTACGAGGACTTCTGGCGCACCTCGCTGGTCGAGGCCAAGAGCAACCACATCCGCCACGACATGCACGAGATCCCGCGCTGGGTCGGCTGGGCGCCGTTCATCGCCATGGCGGCGGGCTTCGCCCTCTCCTACCTCTACTACATGCTGGTGCCGTCGCTGCCGGCCCTTACGGCTCGCATCTTCAAGCCGCTCTACCTGTTCTTCCTCAACAAGTGGTACTTCGACGAGCTCTACGACTGGCTGTTCGTCAAGCCGGCGTTCTGGATCGGGCGGCTGCTCTGGAAGGGCGGTGACGGCGCCATCATCGACGGCCTCGGCCCCGACAACGTGGCGGCGCGCGTGCTGTGGACCACCGGCCGCGTCGTCAAGCTGCAGACCGGCTACATCTACCACTACGCCTTCGCGATGCTGATCGGCGTGGCCGTGATCGTCACGGCGTTCATGTTCAACGACATCCGCACCCTCCTCTCGGCCCTCTACAGCCAATGGTTCCCACGATGAGCGGCTTCGGCGGATTCGGCGTGCTCTCCCTCGTCACCTTCTTCCCGCTGGTCGGCGCGCTGCTGATCGCGGCCCAGAACCGGGCGGCGAAGCGCAACGCGCGCTGGATCGCGCTCTACACCACGCTCTTCACCCTGGGCGTGGCGCTGTGGATCTGGGCCAACTTCGACAAGGGCAACGCGGCCTTCCAGCTCGTCGAGGAGATGAACTGGCTCGGCGGCTCCATCAAATACAAGATGGGCGTGGACGGCATCTCGGTGCTGTTCGTCGTGCTCACCGCGTTCCTGATGCCGCTGTGCATCATCGCCAGCTGGGAGTCGATCCAGGAGCGCATCAAGGAGTACCTGATCGCCTTCCTGGTGCTGGAGACGCTGATGATCGGCGTCTTCTGCGCGCTCGACCTCGTGCTGTTCTACCTGTTCTTCGAGGGCGGCCTGATCCCGATGTTCCTCATCATCGGGGTGTGGGGCGGCGAGCGGCGCGTCTACGCCAGCTTCAAGTTCTTCCTCTACACCCTGCTCGGCTCGGTGCTGATGCTGCTGGCGCTGATGGCCATGTACTGGCACGCCGGCACCACCGACATCCCCACCCTGCTCACCCACCGCTTCCCCGCCGGCATGCAGTGGTGGCTGTGGCTCGCGTTCTTCGCCTCGTTCGCGGTGAAGCTGCCGATGTGGCCGGTGCACACCTGGCTGCCCGACGCCCACGTCGAGGCGCCCACCGCCGGCTCGGTGATCCTGGCAGCCGTCCTCCTGAAGATGGGCGGCTACGGCTTCCTGCGCTTCTCGCTGCCCATGTTCCCGCTGGCGAGCCAGGAGTTCGCGCCGTTCGTATTCGCGCTCTCCGTCGTCGCCATCATCTACACCTCGCTGGTGGCGCTGGCGCAGGAGGACGTGAAGAAGCTCATCGCCTACTCCAGCGTTGCCCACATGGGCTTCGTCACCATGGGCATCTTCAGCTTCACCGTGCAGGGCGTGGACGGGGCGATCTTCCAGATGCTCTCGCACGGCCTCGTCTCCGCCGCCCTCTTCCTGTGCGTCGGCGTGGTCTACGACCGCATGCACACGCGCCGCATCGACGCCTACAGCGGCCTTGTCAACCGCATGCCGCTCTATGCCTTCGCCTTCATGCTGTTCACGCTCGCCAACGTCGGGCTGCCCGGCACCTCGGGCTTCGTCGGCGAGTTCCTGACGCTCGTCGGCGCGTTCAAGGCCAGCACCTGGGTGGCGTTCCTGGCGACCACCGGCGTGATCCTCTCCGCCGCCTACGCGCTCTATCTCTACCGGCGCATGATGTACGGGCCGCTCGATAAGCCGAGTCTGAGGGCCATCTCCGATCTCGGCTACCGCGAGATCCTGGTGTTCACCCCGCTGGTGCTGCTGGTGGTGCTGTTCGGCTTCTATCCCTCGCCGCTGCTCGACGTGACCGCCGTCTCGGTGAAAAACCTCGTCTCCAACTACGAAGCGGCGCTCCGGGCGGCTGCAGCAATGAACGTGCGCTGATGCCAGGTATCGGAGGAGCGCCGACGGTGCGACGAGCTCGACCGGACTCCCCTCCCCCTTGCGGGGAGGGGCTGGGGGTGGGGGTAACCACAAGCGCCGAGCCCTTGTCGTCCCCCCATCCGGCGCCCATGCCGGAGGCATGTCTTCGACATGACGCCACCCTCCCCGCAAGGGGGAGGGAAGACCTGCGGCAGGCGCTGTCATCAACCCGGCGCAATCGCACGCGGCGCGAACCAACAGTTTCGGCGGCCAGGCGGTAGAACCATGCAGCAACTCCAGGACTACTGGCCGCTCTATCCCGAGCTTCTCCTCATCGGCGCCGCGATCGCGCTGCTGATGCTCGGCGTGTTCCGGCCCGAGCGCGACGCCGAGGCCGAGGCGATCGGCTGGCTCGCCGTGCTCGCCCTCGGGGGGGCGGTGTGGCTCGTCCTGCAGCAGCCCCAGGGCACGCACCAGCTGTTCGACGGCGCCTTCGTGGTCGACAGCTTCGCCCGCTTCATGAAGGTGCTCACCCTCGTCTCGTCGGCGGCGGCGCTGATCCTGTCGTTCGACTACATGCGCCAGGTGAGGGCGCTGAAATTCGAGTACCCGGTGCTGGTGCTGCTGGCGACGGCGGGGATGCTGATGATGATCTCCGCCAACGATCTCATCGCGCTCTACATCGGGCTGGAGCTGCAGAGCCTCGCGCTCTACGTCCTGGCGGCGATCCGGCGCGACGACGTGCGCTCCAGCGAGGCGGGCCTCAAGTACTTCGTGCTGGGCGCGCTGTCCTCCGGCATGCTGCTGTACGGCGCCTCCCTGATCTACGGGTTCACCGGCGCGACCAGCTTCCCCGCCATCGCCGCAGCGGCGCAGTCCGGCGCCGGGCAGAGCATCGGCCTCATCGTCGGGCTCGTGTTCCTGCTCGTGGGCCTCGCCTTCAAGGTCTCGGCCGTGCCGTTCCACATGTGGACGCCCGACGTCTACGAAGGCGCGCCGACGCCCGTCACCGCCTTCTTCTCCGCAGCACCCAAAGTGGCGGCCATGGCGCTCCTGATGCGCGTGACGCTTGCGGGCTTCGCCGGTGCCAAGCCGCAGTGGCAGCAGGTGATCACCGCGCTCGCGATCGCCTCCATGGTGCTCGGCGCCTTCGCCGCCATCGGCCAGAGCAACATCAAGCGGCTCATGGCCTACTCGGCCATCGGCAACATCGGCTATGCCATGATCGGCCTCGCCGCGGGCTCGCCCGAAGGCGCCCAGGGCGTCGTCATCTACCTCGTCATCTATGCGGCGATGACGCTCGGCGCCTTCGCCTGCGTGCTCGCCATGCGGCGCTCGCACGGCATGACGGAGGACATCGACGAGCTGTCGGGCCTCGCACAGAACAACCTGGGCCTCGCCACCCTGCTCGCCATCCTGCTGTTCTCGCTCGCGGGCATCCCGCCGCTCGCCGGCTTCTTCGCCAAGTTCTACGTGTTCCTTGCGGCGGTGAAGGAAGGGCTCTGGCCGCTGGCCATCATCGGCGTCCTTGCCAGCGTGATCGGCGCCTACTACTACGTGCGCATTGTCAAGGTCATGTTCTTCGACGCGCCCAGAGAAAGGTTCGCTACGGTCCAGCCCAAGGCGGGGCTGGTGATGGCGGTGACCGGCCTGTTCGTGCTCCTCTACGTGGCGTGGCCGGCGCCCCTGGTCGATGCGGCGGGAGCAGCGGTGAGGAGCCTGTTCCCGGTCTAACAACCCCTTCGGGAGACGGAAAGCGCGCGTGGCGCAGCCCTATCGCAGCCTCGTTCTGGACCAGGTTGGCTCGACCAACCGCGAGGCGCTTGCGCTGGCCGCGTGCGGCGAGACGGGGCCCCTGTGGGTCATGGCGCGGCGCCAGACGGCGGGCCGCGGTCGCAGCAGCCGACAATGGGTGTCGGTGCCCGGCAACCTCCACGCCAGCCTGCTCACCGAGCTCGCCTGCTCGCCCGCGGCCGTGCCGCAGCTGGCGCTGCTGGCGGGCGTCGCCGCCTTCGACGCCATCCGCAAAGCCGCACACGGCGGGCCCGCCGGCCTGCGTCTCAAGTGGCCCAACGACGCGCTGATCGGCGACGCCAAGTGCGCGGGCATCCTGGCCGAGACCCTGGCCGGCAAGCACTCGGTAACCACCGTCATCGGCTTCGGCATCAACCTGGCCTGGCACCCGGACGATCTCGGCCGCGCTGCCACGCATCTCGACGAGCATGGACCTACGGTCGCTCCCGAGGTGATGCTGGGCCACCTCGCGGAAGCTGTGCAGCATTGGCTCGCGGCGTGGCATTGCGGGGCGGATTTTGCCACCATACGGTGCGCGTGGCTCGAGCGCGCCGGCCCGGCCGGAGAGCCGTGCAGCGTCGATACCGGCTCGGAGCGCATTGCCGGCACGTTCGTCGATCTCGACCCTCAGGGTGGGCTCGTGATGCGCGACAGTCAGGGGCGGCATCGCACGGTGACCTTCGGCGACGTGGCACTCGGTGCCGCGGCCGGTGCCGCGGCGCTGGCGCCCCAGGACGCTCCCCGGGACGCGCGCCTATGACCCAGCCGACGACGCAAGAGCACCGGTCCCGCGCCGAGCGCCAGAACGAGCTGGTGTTCATGGCACTGGGAGGCATCGGCGAGATCGGCATGAACTGCTATCTCTACGGCCTCGGTCCGCCCGACGACAAACGCTGGCTCATGGTGGACCTCGGCATCACCTTCCCGGAGGGGGAGAACGATCCGGGCGTCGATGTCATCCTGCCCGACCTCAGATACATCGAGGCGGAGCGCAAGAGCCTCGCAGGGCTGGTGCTCACGCACGCGCACGAGGACCACCTGGGGGCCGTGATCGAGCTGTGGCCTCGGCTCAGGGTGCCGATCTTCGCGACGCCGTTCACGGCCGCTTTGCTCAGGAGCAAGGCTGCCGAGTTCGGCAAGCGCCTGGAGCTGCCGATCAACGAGGTGGCGCTCAACGGCCGCTTCGACGTGGGGCCGTTCGCCATCGAGCTCATCGAGATGGCGCATTCCATCCCAGAATCCAGCGCGCTGGTGCTGCGCACGCCGTTCGGCCCGGTGTTCCACACCGGCGACTGGAAGCTCGACCCGACGCCGGTGCTGGGCGCGCCGGTCGATGCGAGCCGGCTCGCCAGGCTCGGCGACGAGGGCGTCACCGCCATCATCTGCGATTCCACCAACGCCCTGCGCGACGGCCGCTCGCCCTCGGAGCGCGACGTGGCCCGGTCGCTGGCCGAGATCGTCGCGCAAGCGAAGCGGCGCGTCGCGGTCACCATCTTCGCCTCCAACGTCGCGCGTATCCGCGCGGTCGCCGACGCCGCCCGTCTCGCCGGGCGGCGGCTGGTGCTCGCCGGGCGCGCCATGCACCGCGTGATCGAGGTGGCGATGGCGACGGGCTACCTGCCGGCCGACCTGGAGTACGACGACCAGTCCCGCTTCTCCGACCTGCGCGCCAGCGAGGTGGTGCTGCTCTGCACCGGCAGCCAGGGCGAGCCGCGCGCCGCGCTCGCCCGCATCGCCGCCGACGAGCACCCCGACGTGGAGCTCGACAAGGGCGACCTCGTGATCTTCTCCTCGCGCAGCATTCCGGGCAACGAGCGCGCGATCGGCCAGATCCAGAACAGGCTCGTCGACCTCGGCTGCGAGATCATCACGGATGCGGATCGGCTCGTGCACGTCACCGGACACCCGCGCCGCGACGAGCTCCGCGAGATGTACGCCTCGATCAGGCCGCGCATCGCCATCCCCATGCACGGCGAGGCGCGGCACCTGAGCGAGCACGTCAAGCTCGCCCGCGCGGCCGGCGTCAAGGAGGTGCTCGGCGTGAGGAACGGCGCCATGGTGCGGCTGGCCCCCGGCCGCGCCGAGGTGATCGACCACGCGCCGGTCGGCCGCCTGTTCCGCGACGGCAGCCTGCTGGTGCCGGCCGAGGACGGTCCGGTGCGCGAGCGCCGGTCGCTCGCCTACGCCGGCATCGTCATCGTGGCGCTGCAGCGCTCCGGCCGCGGCAACGTCGCACCGGACGCCGAGGTGGTGCTGGACGGGGTTCCGGCCTGCGACGCCGGCGGCCGGCCCATGGCCGAGATCGTACGCCGCGCCATAGAGGGCACGCTTGCCTCGATCCCGCGCGACCGCCAAAAGGACGGCGAGATGGTGCGTGAGGCGGTCCGCCGCGCGGTGCGGGCGGCCGTGGACGACGCCTGGGGCAAGCGCCCCATCGTCAAGGTGCTGCTGCTGCACGCCCCGCGCTGATTCATTCCCTCTTCCGCTTGCGGGGAGAGGGCGGCGACTCGGCTTCCGGGATGCCGGATGCCAGGAGAGCCCCGCCAGACGAGGTGCAGATGATCGGTCGTCTCAATCATGTCGCCATCGCCGTCCCGGCTCTCACGGACGCCATGGCCGTCTACAGGAACGCGCTGGGTGCGCAGGTCTCCGAGCCGGTGCCGCAGCCGGAGCACGGCGTCACGGTGGTGTTCGTGACTCTCCCCAACACCAAGATCGAGCTGCTGGAGCCGCTCGGCGCAAATTCGCCCATCGCCGCGTTTCTCGAGCGCAATGCCAGCGGCGGCATCCATCACGTCTGCTACGAGGTGGAGGACATCCGCGCCGCGCGCGATCGATTGAAGGCCGCCGGCGCGCGCGTGCTGGGCGACGGCGAGCCGAAGACCGGGGCGCACGGCAAGCCTGTGCTCTTCCTCCACCCCAAGGACTTCTGCGGCACCCTGATCGAGATCGAGCAGGCCTGAGCCGGCATGCGCCTCTCGCTCGCCATCGCCATCTATGTCGTCCTGTGGTGGACCGTGCTGTTTGCCGTCCTGCCGATCGGCGTGCGCACGCAGGGCGAGGATGACAGCGTCGTCCCCGGCACGCCGGCAAGCGCTCCAACCGCGCCGCGCCTCCTGCGCGTCGTCCTCACCACCACCCTCGTCTCGGCGCTGATCTTTGCGGCCTTCTGGGCTGCCGTCAGGTATCGCCTGCTCGACCTGGAGGCCCTGATCGGCCGCAGCCCGTAGGCCCGGACTGGAGCGCAGCGCTCGGGCCCAAAACGAAATCGAGCAAGGCAGGCGCCTTGCTCGAGAATGCCTTCTTGCTTATTGGCTACCGCAAAGAACTACGTGTGCCGGTAGCGTCCTCTCCTTCCCCAGACTTGGGCTTTATCCCGAGCCCCATGCGAAGCGGGGGTCTTCCCACTTTTCCCCCCGCAGACGCCACCATAGACATGCTGCGGCCTTCTGTCACCCTTGTAATGGAGGAGACCGCCGCGCCGCAGCGGGTTGCTGGTCTGCACGAGACGAGGGCGTGCCGGAGCCGGGTTAGGTCGTGAGGTCGTGAGGTCGTGAGGTAGTGACGCCGTAAGGTAGTGACGCCGTTGGGTCGATTTCACGACTTGACGATTTCACGATTTCACCCATCACGGCCGGTCGTTGCCACCCCGCCGCGAACCGGATATGACCAGCTGCCACTGCATGAGGGACCGGGTGGCGCGTTGGTTGCCCGGCAGGCATTGCAGCGCAACGACATTGCACACCGCAACAACGAGGCGCGAGGGCCTTACTACCTTCGCGAGTGCAACGGGGTTCCATGCGTCTGTCTCGCTACTTCCTGCCGCTGCTGCGCGAGACGCCGAGCGAGGCGGAGATCGTCTCGCACCAGCTCATGCTGCGCTCCGGCATGATCCGCCAGTCGAGCGCCGGCATCTATTCCTGGCTGCCGCTGGGGTTCAGGGTCCTCGACAAGATCGGGCGCATCGTGCGCGAGGAGCTGGACCGCGCCGGCGCCATCGAGATGCTGATGCCGACCCTGCAGCAGGCCGAGCTGTGGCGCGAGAGCGGGCGCTACGACGCCTACGGGCCAGAGATGCTGCGCTTCAAGGACCGGCACGAGCGCGAGATGCTCTACGGGCCCACCAACGAGGAGATGATCACCCAGATCTTCAAGGGCGCGGCCAAGTCCTACCGCGACCTGCCGCGCATCCTCTACCATATCCAGTGGAAGTTCCGCGACGAGGTGCGGCCCCGCTTCGGGGTGATGCGCGGGCGCGAGTTCCTGATGAAGGATGCCTACTCGTTCGACCTCTCGGAGGAGGCGGCGCGCCATTCCTACCACCAGATGCTCGTAGCCTACCTGCGCACGTTCGCGCGCATGGGCCTCAAGTCGATCCCCATGATCGCCGAGACCGGGCCGATCGGCGGCGACTTGAGCCACGAGTTCATCATTCTGGCCGACACCGGCGAGAGCCAGGTGTTCTGCCACGCCGATCTCCTGGAGACGCCGATCCCGCCGCCGGACGTGGATTTCGGCGCCGACCTGACGCCGCTCATCACGCCGTGGACCCGCTATTACGCGGCGACCGAGGACAAGCACGACGCGGCGCGCTTCGAGGCCGAGGTGCCACCGGAGAAGCGCGTCTCCGCGCGCGGGGTCGAGGTCGGCCATATTTTCTTCTTCGGCACCAAGTACTCAGACCCCCTGGGGTGCCGCGTGCAGGGACCGGACGGCAGCATGATCGCGGTGCAGAGCGGCTCCTACGGCATCGGCGTCTCGCGCCTGCCGGCCGCCATCATCGAGGCGAGCCACGATGCGGCCGGCATCGTGTGGCCGGTGCCGGTGGCGCCGTTCGAGGTCGGCCTGATCAACCTCAAGGCCGGCGACAAGGCCACCGATGCCGCGTGCGAGGACCTCTACGGCAAGCTCGCGCGGGCGGGGGTGTCGGTGCTCTACGACGACACGGAGGAGCGCGCCGGCGCCAAGTTCAACAGCATGGACCTCATCGGCCTGCCGTTCCAGCTGATCCTCGGGCCCAAGGGCCTGAAGAACGGCGAGGTCGAGGTCAAGGAGCGCAAGTCGGGCAGCCGCACGAGCCTTTCTCCCGATGCGGCCCTGAAGCGGTTGGTCGAGCAGGTGAGCGCTCAGCGCATCCTCGCCTGATCGGCCCGGACGAAGTGCAATGACGGGGGATTTTGCGCACTCATGACCGTTGCAGATGCCGACCTCCGGCTGACGGCTCAGGCCACCGACACCCGGCCGTTTGCGCCGTTCGAGTGGCTCCTGGCGCTGCGCTACCTGCGCGCGCGGCGCAAGGAAGGGTTCATCTCGGTCATCGCCATCTTCTCCTTTCTCGCCATCCTGCTCGCGGTGGCGATGCTGATCATCGTCATGGCGGTCATGAACGGCTTCCACAAGGAGATGATCGACAAGATCCTCGGCCTCGACGGGCACGTGGTGGTCGTCAGGGGCGACACCGACGATTTCGTCGACTATCAGGACTACGCCAAGCGCCTGCAGGCTGCGGCAGGCGTCAACAAGGTCATGCCCCTGATCGAGGGCCAGGTCATAGCGCAGACACCCAACTACAGCCACGGAAGCAAGGTCCGGGGCCTGACCGAGGAGGCATTGAAGGCACTCCCGCAGATCGCCAAGAACATCAAGTTCGGCACGTTCGACGGCTTCGACAGCCAGGAGGGCATTGCCATCGGCACCGGCCTCGCCCGGCTGCTGGGCGCCCGTGCGGGCAGCGCCATCACTCTCGTCGCGGCGCGCGGGGCCAAGACGCCGTTCGGGGTCATGCCGCGCATCAAGAGCTACAAGATTGTCGCGGTCTTCGAGATGGGCATGTCGGAGTTCGACCGCAACATCATCTTCATGCCGCTCGGCGAGTCGCAGCGCTTCTTCGGCAAGGGCGATGCCGTCGACGTGCTCGAGGTGCTCGTCGACGACCCGGAGAACGTCGAGAGAGCGGTGATTGCGATGGAAAGCGTGGGCATTCCATCGCTGCGCTACTACACCTGGAAGCAGCGCAACTTGAGCTTCCTGTCGGTGCTGCAGGTCGAGCGCAACGTGATGTTCATCGTGCTGTCGATCATGTTCGTGGTGGCGGCGTTCAACATCATCTCCGGGCTCATCATGCTGGTGAAGGACAAGGGCCGCGAGATCGGCATCCTGCGCACCATGGGCGCCACCCAGGGGGCGATCATGCGCGTGTTCCTGATCATCGGTGCCAGCATCGGCGTCGTCGGCACCCTCGCCGGTTTCCTCGTTGCCGTCCTGTTCTGCTGGAGGATCGACGAGATCCGCCAGTTCCTCGCCTGGCGTGACGGGCACCGACCTGTTCGACCCGAGCATCTACTACCTTGCCAAGATGCCGGCGGACCTCAACTGGCAGACCACCGGGATCATCGTCGCGATGGCGCTCGTCCTGTCGATCCTGGCCACCCTCTATCCCTCCTGGCGCGCCTCGCGGCTCGACCCCGTGGAAGCCCTCCGGTACGAGTGATCCTGTGCACGACACCTACGCCCGCCCGCTCCTGCAATTGCGCGACGTGCGCCGCGTCTTCCGGCAGGGCGACCGCGAGATCCATGTGCTCAGAGGCGCCAGCATGGATCTTCACGCCGGGCAGGCGGTGGCCCTCGTGGGCCCCTCTGGAGCCGGCAAGTCCACTCTCCTGCACATCACGGGGCTGCTCGAGACGGCCGACGGGGGCAAGGTCCTCGTCAACGGCCGGGACTGCTCGCAACTGAGCGACGGCGAGCGCACGCGCATGCGCCGCACCGAGATGGGCTTCGTCTACCAGTTCCACCAGCTGTTGCCGGAGTTCTCGGCGCTCGAGAACGTGGCCATGCCGCAGATGATCCGCGGCATCAAGCGCGACGCAGCCGCCAAGCGGGCCAGCGAGCTCCTGCGCATGCTGGGTCTCGGCCAGCGGCTCGATCACCGGCCGGCGCAGCTCTCGGGCGGCGAGCAGCAGCGCGCGGCGATTGCCCGCGCTCTGGCCAACGCACCCAAGATTCTGCTTGCCGACGAGCCGACCGGCAACCTCGACCCCGGCACCTCGGCCCTGGTGTTCCGCGAGCTCCTGCAGCTGATCCAGCACACCGGCGTGGCGGCCCTGGTCGCCACCCACAACATGCAGCTCGCGCGCAGCATGCACCGCGTCCTGCGCCTGGAGAACGGCATCCTGCGCGAGGCGCGCCCTCTCGACGTGGTCTGAGCCACCCACCCACCCGTATTCCCGGAAGCCGGGCCCCGGCGAAGGCCGGGGCGAGGCTATCCGGGACCTCCCGGAACGAGTCTCGGCTCCCGAGGTCCCGGGTGGATGGCGGATGCCTGCTCCGACGCGCAGTGGGGGTTTTTTTGCCGCGTCTCCCAATTCGCTCTTTACAGCACCCCCCCTAGACCCTATTTCCCGACATCCGAAACGTCACGGCGGCTTCTGCTGGTTCGAGCAGCGCCCTGGTCCGACTTGACTGGTGGAGGTCCCATGAGATGCGCAGGTTCCCGTCTGCGAGCGCACTGATCGGCGCAACCAAGCCGGACATTCCGATCATCGGCCTCCGCCCCCACGCGGCGGGGCGCGCGGCACGCTGGTTCAGCCGGAATTTCCCGGGCGACGTGGCCTATGCCTACAAGGCGAACAGCTCGGCGTTCCTGCTCGGCTCCCTCTACGGCGCCGGCATCCGCCATTTCGACGTGGCTTCGCTTCCCGAGATCGCCGACGCCGCCACGATCCCCGGCGCACAGCTGCACTTCATGCACCCGGTGAAGTCGCGCAATGCGATCCGGCGCGCCTATTCGGAGTTCGGCGTGCGCAGCTTCGCTCTCGACAGCGAGGACGAGCTGAAGAAGATCCTGGAGGAGACCGACGGCAGCCGCGAGCTGACGCTGTGGGTGCGCGTGGCGGTGGCGGCCAAGAACAGCAGGATTCCGCTGGAGCGCAAGTTCGGCGTGGCGGGTGCCAAAGCTGCGCGGCTGCTCGTCAAGGTCCGCCAGGCGGCCAGGGAGCTGGGCATCACCTTCCACGTGGGCTCGCAGACCGAGACGCCGGAGGGCTACGTCGCCGCGCTCGCGGAGGTGGGACGGCTCATCGTCAAGGCCGGCGTGGTGCTCGACCGGCTCGACGTCGGCGGCGGCTTTCCCTCGGCCTACTCGGGCAAGGCGCCGGCCCCGCTGTTGGCCTTCGTCCGCGCCATTGCCGACGGCGTGGAGCGGCTTCCCGTAGGCGACCGCTGCCGCCTGATGTGCGAGCCGGGCCGCGCGCTGGTGGCCGAGGCGGAGTCTCTCATCGTGCGGGTCAACGCGCGCCGCGGCAACGAGCTCTACATCAACGACGGCAGCTACGGCAGGCTGTTCGATGCCGCGCATCTGGGCTTCACCTACCCCACGCGGCTGGTCAGCCGGCCGGTCGAGATTCACGAAAAGAAGGCCGATTTCGCCTTCTGGGGCCCGACCTGCGATACCATCGACAGCATGAAGGGTCCGTTCTCGCTGCCGGAGAAGATCAGGGAAGGCGACTACATCGAGATCGGCAACACCGGGGCCTATTGCCGTGCGATCGGCGGCGGGTTCAACGGCTACGGCCATTTCGAGGAGGCGATCCTGCTCGACGAGCCGATGCTGACCATGTACCCGACCTGGCCGGAGCAGACGGAAGAGCCCGAGGTGCAACAGGCCCACGCGTGAGCGCCACGCTCGACTACCTGCCGGCTGCCGAGAGCTTCCTCGATCCCGTGCGCGCGGATGCCGGCCACCCCGCCTCCGCGCGCGCCGTCGTCATCCCGTTCGGGCTGGAGGCATCGGTGAGCTACGGCGGCGGCACCGCGGCCGGCCCCGCGGCGATCCTCGCCGCGAGCCATCAGCTCGAGCTTTACGACGAGGAGCTGGGCTCGGAGCCCTACCTCCGCTACGGCGTTGCGGCGCTGCGCGAGCCGGCCATTGCGCAGCCCATCGCGACGGCGCTGGCGCAGCTGCAGGCGATCGTCGAAACTGTCCTGGCCGCCGGCAAATTCCCGCTCGTCCTGGGCGGGGAGCATTCGCTCACCGCGGCTCCCGTTGCGGCACTGGCGGCGCGCCACAACGACCTCGTCGTCGTGCAGCTCGACGCCCACGCCGACCTCAGGGACGGCTATCAGGGCGAGCCCTTCTCGCATGCGGCCGCCATGCGCCGCGTGCTCGACCATCCCGGCGTGTCGCTCGTCTCGATCGGCGTCCGCTCCATCTCGCGGGAGGAGGTGGACTTCTACGAGGCCAACCGCGACCGCATCACCATCCACTGGGCCAAGGACCAGGAGCGCTGGAGCCTCGAGGAGATCGTCGCCCCGCTCGAGGGCCGGCGCATCTACCTGACGCTCGACATCGATGCGCTCGACTCTTCGATCATGCCGGCGACGGGAACGCCGACGCCGGGCGGCCTCGGCTACTGGCAGGCGCTGGCTTTGCTGCGGCGTATCTGCGCGGCCGGCGAGGTGGTTGGCGCCGACCTCGTCGAGCTGGCACCCATTCCCGGCCTGCACGCCTGCGACTACACGGCCGCGGCGATCGCCTACAAGCTCCTGTCCTACGCGCTGCTGCGCTGAGCGGCCGGGCCCGCCCCCGAGGAACAAACACGCGCCTCTCACCGTTGCCCAACCAAGGCGGGCGGCGGACGCGCGCCAGCAGCAAACGAGGCCTGAGCCATGGTTAACACAACGGAAATCAAGGATCAGATGGAAGTGAAAGGGTCCGACGGCAAGCACATCGGCACCGTCGACGCGATCGAGGGGGAGCGCGTCCGGCTCGCGTCGGGCGGCATGTACCACTACATCAACCTCGACATGGTGGACAGCGTCAGGGACGGCGCGGTGCGCCTCAACAGGACCGCCGCAGACGCTACGCGTGCCTGGCACTGAGCCGGGTCCGAGCGGAGCGAGGCGCGCGTGCACATCGGCTGCAGCGCTTCGACGACTCTTCGCACCGCCGCCGCTGCGCCTGGTCCGGCGTGCGAGCGCGGTGACCCGGCGAGACCATCCCGGCGTTGGCCATCGAGCCGCAGCGCCGCCCAACGAGAGGAGAAAGTCATGATGAGGTCGGTTCTCGTAGCCGGCATCCTCGGCATCGCCCTTGCGGCGCAGCCGCTGTCAGCCCAGCAAAGCCAGCCCCCGCAGAGCCAGCCCGAGCAGAGCGAGCCGGCCGCTCCTCCGCAGCCACGGGTCGGCGAGGACATGGTGGGCCTGCCGGTGTTCAGCTCCGACGGGCAGAAGCTGGGCGCGGTCACCGAGGTGGGAGAGCTGGCGGGCGGTCATCAGGCAATCCGTGCCGAGATGGGCGAGTTCCTCGGCATCGGCTCGACACCTGTCGTCATCGCGTCGGACATGTTCCAGAAGAAGGCCGATCGCATCGAGCTTGCCATGACCGCCGCCGAGGTCAGGAAGACCATCGCCAGGCAGCGCCAGAGGCCCGACCGGGACTGACGCTGGCGCCTGGCTCCGCTCTCTGGCGGCGCCATGTCAATTCTAAGGCTCCACAAACCCCGGCGGGCACATCGCCTGCCACCACCACCAACGTCATGCCGGCGCCGCGAGGGCCTGAAAGGCCCGAGCGGGACCAGAAGCTATGGGGCACAGGCGGCGCCGGGATGACGTAATATAAGAGGAGAGCGATTTCCTGACCGCCACGCCGGTGGTGCGTGTGGACTGCCCCGCCTCATATCAACCGCAAAGCGCTGTAGAACGATGGACCTTGTCGCGGCGAGGGAGCGGGAACGGGGAAATGGCCTCGAGGATCGGCAACGCATGCCGTCGGCTCGCGCTGGCGGTCCTCGGCGTAAGCATCGGCGCGCTTTGGAGCGCAGCGCTGGCCGATTGCGGCAACGACGCCGCCGGCTTTCCTCGCTGGCTCGAGCGGTTCAAGGCGAAAGCCACCGCGCAGGGCATATCCGCTGCGACACTCTCCTCCGCCCTCGCCGATGTGACCTACGACCGGACGGTGGTCAGGCTCGATCGCTCGCAGCGCTCCTTCAAGCTGAGCTTCGAGGAGTTCTATGCCCGCCGGGTGGGGGCGGCCCTGATCCGCCGCGGCCGGGCGCTGATGCAGAGGCACCGCGCCACGTTCGAGCGCATCGAGAAGCGCTTCGGGGTGCCGGCGCCGGTGCTCATCGCCATCTGGGGGCTCGAGACCAACTACGGCGCCGACACCGGCGGGCGCTTCTCGATCCTGCGCTCGGTGGCAACGCTGGCCTACGACTGCCGCCGCCCGGTCTTCTTCACGGGGCACCTCCTCGATGCCCTGCGCATCGTCGAGCGCGGCCACATGACGCCGGCGCGAGCTGCGCGGCGGCTGGGCCGGCGAGATCGGGCAGGTGCAGTTCCTGCCCACCGCCTACGTCAAGTACGCGGTCGATTTCGACGGCGACGGCCGGCGCGACCTCGTCGGCAGCGTGCCGGACCTGCTTGCCTCCACGGCGAGCTACCTGAAGGCGCACGGCTGGCAGCGCGGGCAACCCTGGGAGCCCGGGACGGCGAACTACGCCGTCATCAGGGAGTGGAACCGGGCCGAGGTGTACCAGCGCACCATCGCCGTCATGGCGAGCAAGCTGCGCGGCGGGGCGTGATCACCGCTTGACTGGCCGTTGCATACGCACGCCGGCTGGGGCGCGCAGGAGCCCCAGTTTTGCCACCGCGGCGGGGCTGCCCCCTTCCCCTCCCGCGCGCGGGAAGGCCACAGGCAGCCTTCCTGCGCAGCGGCAGAGGGCATCCCGGAGGCATCGGCGGCCAGGCCGCCCTGGCGGACGCAGGCGTCGGGTTGCAGGTCAGCCAGACCCCTGAAACCCGAACCTGAAACCCGAACCTGAACCTGAAACCTGAGCGCAGCGACCGGCATCAGCGGCTCAGGCTGCGCATCAGGCCGCGCAGCGCCTCGGGGTGGTTGTGCAGCCGCCAGCGGGCGAACAGGCCGGCGGCAACGATCAGGGCGCCGTTGAGACTGAGGGTGGCGGCGAGCCCGATGCGCTCGGCCAGGGTGCCGGCGACGATGCCGCCGATCGGCGCAGTGCCCGCGAACGCCATGCTGTAGAGGCCGACCGCGCGGCCGCGCCAGGCGTCGGGCACGGACTGCTGCAGCAGCGCGTTGGTGGAGTTCACGGCGATCAGCACCGCTGCCCCCAGCCCCGCCAGCAGCAGGAGCGAAAGCGGCAGGATGCGCGACCAGGCGAACGCCACCAGGATGACGCCGACGGCCAGGGGAGCGGCGGTAAGCAGGCGGATCTGGCGGCCGTAGCCGGGCTGCAGGGAGAGGTAGGTCGCCGAGGCGAGCGCACCGGTGCCCGCCGCGCTCATCAAGAGCCCGAGCGTGGTGGAACGCCCGTCGAAGAAATGCGTCACGATCGAGGGCATCAGGGGGACGTAGGGCGTGGCCAGCAGTCCGACGGCCACCACCGTGGGCAGGAGGTAGCGCACGGCGGGAAACGACAGCAGCACGCCCAGGTTGGCCCGGAAGCCCTCGGGGCGCACGCCGGCCGCGACGGGCGCAGACGGCCGCGGCAGGCGCATGGCGAGGAGCGCACCGATGATCGCCGCGAAGCTCGCCGCATTGATGACGAAGCACCACGCCTCCGAGACGTAGACCAGCAGGACGCCGCCGATGGCCGGTCCCACCATGCGCCCCACATTGAAGACCATGGCGCTGACGCCGATCGCGCTCGTCACCAGCGCGCGATCCTCGACGATGTCCTTGAACAGCGTCTGGCGCACGGGCATCTCGAAGGCGCTGGCGATGCCGATCAGCGCGGCCACCGCAAGATAGGCGCTGACGTCCTCGACACCCGCAAGACCCATCAGCGCCAGCCACAGGGCCAGCGCGGCCAGGATTACGTCGATGGCGATCAGCATCGGCAGGCGCGGGAGGCGGTCGGCGGCGAGCCCGGCGACGGGGCCGAGCAGCAGGTAGAAGATGTTGAGCAGGAAGCCGGCGAGGCCCAGGAGGAAGATCGAGCCACTGAGACGGAACACCAGCCAGGACAGCGCCACCTGCTGGATCCAGCCGCCGATCACCGACACCGTGTGGCCCGCGGCGTAGAGGCGGAAGCGCCGCTTGGTCAGCGCCGGCGGCAGCCACAGATGCCAGTCCGCCACCTTCGTCTCTCCTCCCGTGCAGCGCGCAAGATGTCATACCACAATCCACCCCTCATCCCGGCCTGCTCCCTACCCGTCATTCCGCAAGCACCACCCGTCATCCCGGAAGCTGAGGGCGCAGCCCGAAGCTGTCGGGGACGTCGTGAGGCGAATTTAACCTCACGAGGTCCCGGATCGGAGCGCGGCTCGCCTTTGGCTCGCATCGCCCGAGGGATTCCATGGGCCGCGATGACGGGTGCGGAGCAGGGATGACGGGTGTGGGTGCGCGCTGCTACCATGGCGGCCTTTCTTGCAGCGCGGATAGACGGATAGCTTGCCAGCGGCCGGGGGAAGGTTTGCCGTATCTCGTTTCCATTGTGATCCCGGCCCTCGTTGGCATGCTGGTCGGCTTGGCCGCGGTCTGGCTGCTGGGGGTGCCGCTGCACACCTTCGGGCCCGAGCTGCGCAACCGGCTCATCGGCGCGTGGCGCAAGTGGCTCCCGGCAGCCAGGCAGGCGGCGAAGCCGGCGCAACCCCCTGATGCCGGCGCCACGCCCGCAGCCCAGGGCGCGCCCGACGAGACGCTCAGCGCACGCCTGTACCGGCTGGACAGCGTCTTTGCGCCGACCACGCAAACGGCGGCACACCCGCGCGATCTCGCCGAGAACCGGGACTTCCTCGAGGCGGTCGGCCTGCTGCGGGCCGAGAGCGTGGCGTTGGACACGGTGCTCCAGTACGCACTGGGCGCCAACTGGGGGCTGGCGAGTGCCGCGCTGGCCGCCCTGAAGGAGCGCCCCGACGGGAGCGACGCCGTCGACGGGGTCATGATGGATTTCGACAGGCTCCTGCCGTGGCCGATGTACTTCGCGCTCGAATGCTTCCTGGCCGCAAAGCAGCGCCCGCCGGTCGGCGCGCCGGTGGCCGGCGCCCAGTTCTGGTGGGGCGACAACATCGTCATCCCCGTGCTGTTTCGCGACTACTTCGCCCAGCGCGAGCGGCTCGGCGACACCCCGACGTTCGGCACCGCGCCCCCTGCGTCCGCAGCCGAGCCCATCAAGTTCTTCCTCGGGCGCGTCCATCACCCATTTGCGGCGGCCTTGATCGACGAGCTGGGCACCCTGCAGCGCACCAATGTCGACCGCGCCTTCCTCACCTCGTTCGGCCGCTTCTGGGAGGAGAGCAAGGGCATCAGCGTGCTGATCGAGCCGGACGACTGGGAGGAGGCGCTGGCGGCGGCGCGCACGGCGGCCCTGGCGGCGGCGCCGCGATCGCTCCTGGTCAGCGGCGAGAACCGCGTCGGCAAGACCTCGTTCCTGCGCCTGCTGGCGGCGCAGCTGCGTGGCGAAGGCTGGTCCGTCTTCGAGGCCGGCGCCGCCGATCTGATGGCGGGTCAGCAATATTTCGGGCAGCTCGAGGGACGCGTCCAGCGCGTGCTCGATGAGCTGCACGCCTCCAAGAAGATCGTCTGGTACGTCCCCGACATCCTGCAGATGGCGCTGAGCGGCACGCACCAGGGCCAGGCCGCCAGCCTCCTCGATCAGATCCTCCCGGCCATCACCGCCGGCCGGCTGGCGCTGTGGACCGAGGCCTCCTCTGCCGGCACCTCGCGCCTGCTGCGCCTGCGTCCGGTGCTGCGCGGCGCCGTCGAGCTGGTGCGCATGGAGCCTCAGGACCCGGAGGACACCCTGGCGCTGGCCCAGGCGCTCGCGCGCCGCCTCGGGGAGGCGACCGGGATTGCCGTCGATCAGCGCTGCGTGGAGACGGCACTCGGCTCGGCCCGCCAGTATCTGAGCCCGGCGGGCTTCCCGGGACCGGTGCTCGATCTCCTCAGGCTCACCGTCGCCCGCGTCGCCAAGGCGGGCGAGCGGCGCATGGACCCGCACAGCGTGATCGAGACGCTGGCGCAGCACACCGGCCTGCCGGCGTCGATTCTCGACAGCACCGAGCGCGTCGATCTCGGGTCGATCCGCGGCTGTTTCAGCGCGCGCGTGATGGGCCAGCCGGAGGCCGTCGATGCCGTGGTCGACCGCGTCGCCATGCTCAAGGCCGGGCTCAACGACCCCGGCAAGCCGATCGGCGTGTTCCTGTTCGCCGGCCCGACCGGCACCGGCAAGACCGAGCTGGCCAAGACCGCGGCGGAGTTCCTGTTCGGCTCCGCCGACCGCCTGATCCGCCTCGACATGAGCGAGCTGCAGACGCCGGAGTCCACGCTCAAGATCCTCGGCGGCGGCGAGATCGCCGAGAGCGATTCGCTCATCACGCGGGTGCGCAAGCAGCCGTTCTCGGTGGTGCTGCTCGACGAGTTCGAGAAGGCGCACGCCAACGTCTGGGACCTGTTCCTGCAGGTGTTCGACGACGGCCGGCTCACCGACTCGCTCGGCAACGTCGCCGACTTCCGCCATTGCATCATCATCCTCACCACCAACCTCGGGGCCACGGCGCACCGCAGCTCGGGCCTCGGCTTCTCGCCGGCGGCGAGCGACTTCTCCGGCGACCAGATCGCGCAGGCGATCGCGCGCACCTTCCGACCCGAGTTCCAGAACCGGCTCGACAAGGTGATCGTGTTCCATCCGCTGACCCGCGACCTGATGCGCGACATCCTCAAGAAGGAGCTGACCCGCGTCTTGGAGCGGCGCGGACTGAAGGACCGCGAATGGGCGGTGGAGTGGGAGGCCTCGGCGCTGGAGTTCCTGCTGGAGAAGGGGTTCTCGCCGGAGATGGGCGCGCGGCCCCTGAAGCGGGCGATCGAGCAGTACCTGATCGCGCCGCTGGCGGCGACGATCGTGGAGAAGCGCTTCCCCGAGGGCGACCAGTTCGTGTTCTTCCGCAGCGACGGGCGCGCCATCCAGGCCGAGTTCGTCGATCCCGACGGCGACGGTGCGGCGCGTTCCAGAGGCAACGCCGCGGCGGGGGCGGCGCCCGGCCTGCCCGGCATGATCCTGGCCCCGGAGGGCACCGCCGCCGAAATAGCGGTGCTGGAGGCCGAATACTCCGGCATCGCCCAGGTCTTCCTCTCGCCGGAGTGGGAGGAGCGCAAGGCCCGCCTGGCGGAGGCGATGCAGACGGCGAGCTTCTGGTCGCGACCGGACCGCCACGAGACGCTGGCGCGGCTCGCATTGATGGACCGGGTCAAGGCGGCAGCCAGCACCGCCGAGGCCCTGCGGGCGCGCCTCGCCAAGGGCGCGGAGCGCTCCGGCAAGTCGTCGCGCGAGCTGGTCGGGCGGCTGGCGCTGCAGTTGCACCTCACCAAGGAGGGCATCAGGGACGCGCTGGAGTCGGCGCCCATCGAGGTGGCGCTGCTCGTCGAGCCGGCCCTGGAGCGGCCCGGCGAGCGCGAGGCCACGCGCGCCTGGTGCGAGCAGCTCATCGCCATGTACCGGGCGTGGGCCGGCAACCGGCACATGCAGCTCGCCGAGCTTCCCGACATGGCGGCGCACGACCTGCCGCTTTTGCTGATCAGCGGCTTCGGCGCCCACCGCCTGCTGGAGAAGGAGGCCGGCCTGCACGTGCTGGAGCAGGCGGGGCGCAGCCGGGCGACGGCGCGCGTGCAGCTCGCGGTGACGCCGCTGGGCGACCCGCCGCCCGACAAGCTGCGCCGTGCGCTCCAGGCGGCGCTGGAGGCGGCGGCCAAGCCGCACGCCGTGGTGCGCCGCTACCGCAGCGAGCCCTCGCCGCTGGTGCGCAACATGAACGGCGCCTGGCGCACCGGCCGCCTCGACGCCGTCCTCGACGGCAACTTCGACCTGATCGCCGCCAGCCTGGCAGCGACGGAGTAGGGCTGTGAGGGGGTCAGACCCCTTTCGATGGTGGGCGCGACAGGGATCGAACCTGTGACCCCTCCCGTGTGAAGGGCGCCGTCCAGTCTCCCTAACCCTTTGTGCCATCGGCCTTTTTCTCATCTCCCTGGGAGCACTCCCCGAGATTTCCCCCAGGAAGGTCCTCCATCGTGGCGCTCAGATGCCCCACGTTCACGTGCGCGTACCGCATGACCATCTGCACGGATTTCCAGCCGCCCAGCTCCATCAGAGCACCCAGGTTCCGGTTCTTCTGGTAGTGCCAGGTTGCCCACGTGTGCCGCGTGATGTGCGGCGTTACATCCGTCTTGAAGATGGTCGCGCCCTTCTTCGCCTTCCCCTTGTCCGGATGCGGCACGAACTCACCGAGGCCGGCGCGCCGCACGGCGCCCAAGAACGCCTTCCGAATGCGCTTGCCGGCCGATGTATCGCTGATTCGCTTCGGCCGCGAGTACGGCTTGCCGTTGGGCCTGCGGAAGACCTCGCCCTCCCGGCCCTTCAGGTTGGCCAGCACCGCCACCACGCGCGGCACTAGCGGCACGGATCGGGCCTCCCCGTTCTTCGTCTTGGGGAACGTCACTTGTGCCCGGCTGAGATCAACGTCGCGCCAGTCGAGCCAAACGGCCTCTGACGCGCGCGCGCCGGTGTAGATCATGAAAACGATCAACGGCATGCTGTGCTTGCTGGCCGCAGCGATCAGCCGCTCCGCTTCATCCGGCGTGAGCCAGCGCAGCCGCTTCCTCGCCTTCTTCGGCCGGCCGATAAGTGGGCGCTCGCACCACCCGCGTTTGGCCGCGTGGCGCAGCACGGCCACCGCTGGGGTAAAGAACTGCCGATTGCGCGTCGCTGGCTGCGCCTTGGGATACAGCTTCAGCGCGCCGACCTCGATCGCGTCTTGGCCGATCTGTGCAAGCGGCGTTGTTCCGAAATGCCGTATCACCGGCTCGAGGAACCGGCGCGAGCCGCCGTTCTCCAGGTAGCTCACGGCTGCCTCGGCGAACGTGACCGTAGCGCGACGACCGTAGACCGATTGGGCAAGGATTTCCGCTTCGCGCTTGGCGCGGATTTCCTCGGCGAAGCGTCGGTCGCCAGTGCCAGTGCTTTCCTCAACGCGGATTCTGCGGAGGGTGCCGCGGATGATCCAGTAAGGCGTTTTGGGCCGACGCACGAGTTTGAGTGGCATGGTAGGGCCTCATAGAGCGCAGCAACGTCATCGGCGCTGAAAATAACGCACCGACCGAACTTCCGTCCGATACCGTAGCGGCGCGCCGCTTGCAGGATAACGTCCTCGCTGACGGGGAACACGGGCCCGGCCAGGTCGCGCGCCCGTGGGTACTGTGGCCTTCGCGTCTCGCCCATCATCGTCGCCTCTGCGCTCTCAAGGCGGGGCTCGTCGGTCATCGCCGCTGGCCCCCGGCTCTGGCTGCGGGCGGGTCCACGCGGCGCTGCTCGATCCACGCGATAAGTTGATCGGCGCGGTATCGCACGGGCCCGCGCCTGCCGGTGCGGTAGAACGCCGGGCCGCCGCCGACCGAGACCGAGCGCATCCTGCGCAAGTAAGAGGGTGAGGCCTTCACCCCCATCGCCTTCAAGAAGGCGGACGCAGCTTGCGTATCCAGATAGCGCCGCACTGTGGATGATCCCCCTCGCCTATGCATCGGCGACGAGATGATGATATCAACGCCCACGCGAACATTCGAGGTGGGGCAACTGTCTTGCAGGATCAACCGCTATGTCCCAGCAAACCAGCAAGACCAACTTCGACTCCCTTACAATGGCTGAACTGCGCGAGCTTTCTATCGCCCAGTACGCCGACGTGCTTCCCCTCTTCGATGTGGAATGGCCAACTGTTGAAGAGGCCAAGGAGCAGCTCGAACTCGGCTTTGTCCTCTTTGGGGCCAAAAAAAATGGCGGAAGAGCAGGCATGCTTGCCTCTCTTGGGGCAGCCATTGACTTCCTGAGGGCCTCCCTCCCTGTAAGCGATCTCGCTCTGCTCGATCCCCTTTACGAACTGCACCGAAATCTCTGGGAGCTTGAGGTCAATGGGACGGCATCGGCCGCATTCACTGCCAAGCCGGACGGTAACCCGCACAGAGATGCTGTCGCAGCGGTGATGGCGCGTGGGGTCGCCCTCTCTAACATCCTGAGGGATCATAGGCCTTGTTCGCAGAAGGACGCCAACAAGCAGGCGGCGGCCCTAATTTCCACCGCCGCGGCGCGGGCTGGCATTGAAGGTCGTATAGACGCGAAGACGATCGAGGAGTGGCACCGCAGCGCCAAACGTCGTCGATCACAAAAAGAAAAAAGTGCTGCCGTTGGCCCTAAACCATTTCGGCGACCGTCGCTGGCCACCAGGGTCGAGGGCGTAATGGCCGAGTTCCGCTACGGAGCCCGCATTTTTGTAAAGCCGGACGGGCAGCTCGATCTCGACGGACTGATGGGCGCGATGTTTGGGCCCGGGTCTGCAGCAGAACGGCGGCGTGCACTCGCGAGCACAGTGGTTGAGCGCCTAAAAGCTCCTCAATCTCGAACGGCATGTGAGCAAGGTGGCCGCTAGGCACCGGCCGCGCGAGGCGCCCTACACCCTCCTTATGAAACGCACCTGCAACCCGACGCGGCGCCGCAGAGGGGGGCAGGACGGGCGCGAGACGGCGGGGCTACTTCGGTAGCCGTGAGGTCGCGCTCGGCCGCCAGCGCGCACGCGCCGGGGCCGCGGGCACATCCTACGTCGCGATGGGCGGTAGCCCATGCTTCTCGAACAGCAGGTTGAACGCCTCGGCGATCAGCTTCTGCTGCGGCACCTTCCGGCGAGCGGCGAGCCGCTTGATCTGATCGAGCGCGTCTCTATCCATCCAGGCCGTAAAGGTCTTCTTCGTGCGCCGGCTCGGCGGGACGTAGGTGCCGGGCTCCGCGGTCGGCTGGGGCGGCTCCACCGAGCGGCCCCTGCCCCACGGCATCAGCCTGTCGACCAGGTTCTTGCGATCCAAGTCGGCCACGGCCGCCCTTCGCTTGCTCATGGCTCATCGCTCCTTGGCTGGCAGCAACTGCTTTGCGCGCTTGTCGAGGAAGGCCCACAGGTCCTTGATCTCCTCGGCCGCCGCCTTCTGCTTGGGCCCGAGCTCGGTCACCGACAGCCCCCGCTTGATGGCGGCCGTGTAGGCCGGCCGATGCCAGACCGGCGTGGGGCTCATCGGCATGCCGATGGCCTTCAGGACCGCCCCGGCCTCCGCGAGGTTGGACGCGGCGCCGGCCTCGTCGAGGTTGTTCACGACCGCCACGGCCGCCTTCAGCTTCCCCGCCGTCTCGAGCATGCGGGCGGTATCCTGCAGGCCGGCCAGCGAGAAGAGGTCCACCATGACCGGGCAGATGATGAGATCGGACGCCCGGATGGCAGCGAGCTGGACGGCGTCGGCCTTGCTGGGCGAATCGATGATGATCTGCTCGATTCCGAGCGTCGCCGCCGACCTGATGATCTCGGCGAGCTTCTCGGGCCTCGCCTCGAACACGGTGGGGCGCTTGCTGCCGCGCTGCTGCCCCCACAAGGTGGCGCTCGACTGGGCGTCGAGGTCGACGAGCAGGACCGGCCTCCCTGCCGCCTCGGCCTGCACCGCGATGTTGGTGGCGAGCGTGGACTTGCCACTGCCACCCTTGGTCTGCACGAAAGCCCAGATGCGCGCCGGCATGGGGCGCCTCCCTGTGGACGAAGCCAGGACGGTCGCATATGACATATGACACTTTACGTATGACATGTTGACACATGAACCGTCAATGGGTAGGTGCGGAAGCGATTGATTGCCAGGGCGTTCGGGCGTCTCGACTGTCCAGGGAGCGTTGCAAGACCCTCCTGAATCCGTCCTGGCAACCGTCCTGCGCACGAAGGCGGGGAGTCGCACATGTGGGCGTTCCGGTTGCTCATGGCAGTGGCGGTGCTCGGCTGCGTCGGCGCATCCGCAATGTTCGCTTGGGAGTTCGGGTGGACGCGAGGGGCGAGCGATATCCACCGCTGGACCTATGGGCTCGCCGGCGTTCGCGCTCGACCTCCTGAAGTCGGGGCTGCCGATCTTCGGGGCGATGGCCTGGCACGATCGCAAATCGGGCCGCTCACTGGCCTGCTGGCTGGTCTTCGGCGTGCTCACTGCCCTGTCGCTCTGGTGCGCCTACGGCACCACGGCGACGCAGCTCGCCGAGAAGTTCGCCGCCCAGGCCGTCGCCTCCGTGGCACAGACCAGCAAGCAGACGACGCTCGACCGGCTGCGCAAGCAACAGGATTCCCTCACCTTCACCGAAACGTCGGCCGAGACGGTCAAGACCGCTGAAGATGCAATCGCCGCCGCGACCGCCCAGGCCGATGCCGAGCGGGCCCGCAAAGGATGCGGAGACCTATGCCGGCAGCGCGAGAAGGAGGAGCGCGAGGCCCGTGCGGCGCTTTTGAAGGCGCGCGCGGATCGCGCCGCCACCATCAAGGCTGCGGACCTCGACGCCAGGATCGCTGCGGCCGAAGCCGCCCTCGATGCCGTGGACGTGAAGGCGGCGGTGAAGGAGGCCGACCCGCAGTCCGCCAGCATGGCCAAGGCGATTGGCGCCGATCAGAACCTGATCGCGGCCCTGTCGCATACCATCTTCGCCATCGCCATCGTAGCTCGGGAGCGGTGTGGGGTTCTGGCTCGTGTTCGGGCACGGCCCGCCCGCGCGACGAGAGAGCCTGGAGTTCGCACCCCGGCCCCATCGACAATCCCGGTGCCCATCGACCGCGAAGGCGCGCAGGACCTCGAGGTAATCGACCGCCAGCCCGAAGTGATGATCGAGTGCTTCTTCCGGGAGTGCGTCAGGTCCCGGCTCGGTGCCCGCGTGCAGTCGACTCCGGCGTGGACGACCTACAGGCAATGGTGGCACATCGACCGCGGCATCGGGTACGTGTCACACACCATGTTCAGCAAGCTCGCGCGCTGGCCGAAGAAGCGCAGCGGCGGCAACGTCTGGTACCTGGACTGCGAGATTGTCGAGGCGTCGCGCGAGCTGGTGCCCGCGACGAGCCGGAAGGCGTTGCCGCGGCTTGGGGCCATGGCCAACCGAGGATAGGGGGGAAAGATGGATTGATCACCGACGCCTAGGTTGCCGCCCTGCGCGCACGGCTGGAGGCGGCGGAGGAGGCATGTGCCAAGGTCGCCGACGCGTGGGCGGACAAGGTGCCCGATAGCGAACCGGCTACGGCGGAAAACATCGCGTCCGCCATACGGAGCCTCCGGCGCGAGCCGAGGCCATGATGCTGCGCCGCCGAAGCGGAAGATCAGGAAGCCCA
>CAWIXS010000009.1:0-33967 GCA_963840075.1 uncultured Alphaproteobacteria bacterium
ATAAGGAGGGTTGAAGTTCCTCTGCAACAAAGCATCCGGCAGTAGCTCCTCCGCGTTAGAGCATCACCCCCCGATCCACCAGCTCGTCGTCGGATAGCGCCCGCCCAAACACCGCTTGACAGAACTGGTCGATGTGCTTCCGGCTTTCCGTGTCGACCTGCCGGCTCTCTTCGGCGCCGAACCGGAGAGCAACGTGAGCCCCCATCATAGCCAGTTCGTTGAGCAGCACTTGCGCACGGTCAGCCGGCTCGATCAGGCGAAAAGTGTGAGCGATCATGCTTTGCGCGAACAGGTAGGTGCCAACATCTCCGTGGCTTCCCGCCCTGCAGCGCGCCAGCCACTTCTTGACAGTGGAGGCGTCGATCTCATTGTTCCGCTTCCCCCCGTCCTTGTCTTGCTCGTCCCCCGGTTCTTTCCTCCGCCCAGGCCCGCGGCCGACAGCACCGCGGCGATCTTCTCTGCCCACCGGATCCTCGCGGCCGCCCCAAGTCGTGGCGAGATCAAGGATGGCGGCCGCGCGCGCCTGTGCGTACAGCCGATCCCGAGTGCGGCTCAGGGTTCCTTCCGGTGCCCGCCGGCAGACCTCGTCTATCAGCTCGCCGCAGAAGCTCACGGGCAGCAAGTCGCTAAAGGTTGCGTGGCCAGCCGACACCCTCTTGTAGGCGTGACACTCACAGGCCCACTGGATCTCACGCAGGCACTCGATGAACCAGTCGCGGCGCATGGCCGGTGTTCGCGCCCATCCCGGCAGTTGGAAATAGGCTCTCTCCAGCTCGACGACGCGGCCGAGGGACAATTCTGCACCCTTGGGCCAGCGGAGCAAGTGGGTGGGTTCATTCACCGGACCAGGCCCGTTCATTCACCGGACCAGGCCCTCGACGTACGCACCCCAATCCACCAATGCTTGCCGGCGCTCCTCCAGATAGAGCGCCTTGTTGTAGACCCCGGCCACGCCGGCCTTGGTGCCCGAGACGTGATTGATGATGGCCTCGATGACGTGCGGCGGCGCGATTTTCTCCTCGCCGAGCAAGGTCACGAAGGTGCGGCGCAGGTCATGCAGCACCCAATGGGGCATCGGCTTCGCCTTCGGGTCCGCCTTGCGGCGCGCGTCCTGGATCGCTGCGTCGATCTCCTTCTTCGCCTTCGACCAGCCGGAAAAACCCCTATCGAACCGGCCGAACACCATGTCGTTCCCATCGCGGCGGCCCGGAAGGAGCCCCACCGCCTGCCTGCTCAGTGGCACGATGTGCGGCAGATAGTTTTTCGTGCGCTCTCCCGGCAGGTCGATCCGGGCAGCCTCGGCATTCTCGACCTCGAAGATCTCGAACCAGGAGAGCGCACCTATTTCGATGCGGCGCTGACCCGTGAGCATCAGGAGTTTGACGATCCGGGCGTAGTCCTCGCTCACGCGCCGCTCGCCCTTGTCGTCCACCGCGTTCGTCGCCTGCCACACCTCCCGCAGCTCGGCAGGCGTGAGGGTGCGCTCGCGGCCGCGGCCATCGGCGCGCGACTTGATGTGCAGCATGGGTGTGGCGTGGACGATGCCGCGGTCGATCGCCCAGGCGAAGAGCGTGCCCAACGCCCGGCGTGCGCTATCCGCCGCAACCTTGCCGCTGTCGCGCTCCAGGTCGTCGATGACGCCCACGATCTCGGGGCGGGTGATGTCCGCGATCGGGCGGGAGTGGAGCGGCTTGAAGTGCTTCTCGATGTGGCGCTTCACCTCGATGAAGCTCCTCGGGCGCAACTCTCGCTCGCGGGTATCAAGGTAGTTCTTGGCCACGGCCCCCAGGGTGTTCACCTCGCTCTCGGCCGCCGCCTTGGCCGCGGCCTTGGCCGCCTCGCGCTCGGCCAGCACGTCGGTGCCCAGACGGGCCTTGGCTCGCACGTCGCCCGCCTCCTTCCGCGCCTTGGCGAGCACGCCCTTGATGGTGGCGTCGTAGAGATGAACGCGCCGCGGCTTGCCGGCGACGGAGAACTTGACCCCGTACATGGCTCGCCCGGATGCGAATTTTCGAAGGAAGAATCCTGGTTGCTCGGTGTCGAAAACGAAGACATCGCGCGCCCCCTTGGGTACAGCGATCCGGGCCGCGATACCTTCCTCGATCTTCATCTCCATATCAGCATGCCCCCTATTGCGGAACGCCTGCGTAACGACCGTGAAGCACATTGCTGCACATCGGCGCTAGCGCTGTTTGAGGGTCACAGGGCGAAAGGTGGGGACAAGTGGGCTACGTTATGTGCTGCGGAACGCCAGCATGTGCGACCATGTGCACTAAGTGCAGCCTTCTAAGTTGAGGGTCGCAGGTTCGAGCCCTGCCGGGGACGCCACTTCGGTACCATTCTCAGAACACCGTCCGTGCCTTGGCGGGTCGCCAGGATGGCCTGCTGCAGCGCTTGCTTAGGACCGAGAATCCGGACCTCGCGGTCGTCGACCTCGATGCGGCCGACGAGGGAGCCCAGGTAGGCTTTGCGGAACGGGATGTGCCGGTTGTCAGGCTTTCCCGCATGGCCCGTGTGAAGCGCTCGATGGCAATAGGGCTGGCGGCCTCGAAGGTCGGGTTGGCCGATTTTGCCCGATCGAGCGCCGCGTGCGCCTTTTCGCGCGCCCGCTTCAGGTCCGCGATGCGTTCACTCAGAAGGTCGTCCACTTCGCTGCGGCCGTCCTCCACGAGCTTGTAGAGGCGTCGCAACCGCTCGTCCGCCTCTTCGGCTCATGCGCCAGGGCGGCAAGGCGCCGACCGACGGCGGCGGCCTTTTCCGCGCGCCGCTGGTCCAACGAGCTCAGCATTGCTGACAGCCGCTCAGGCTCGAGAAGGTCATCCGCCAGCCCCTCTATGACCAGCTTGTCGAGCCTGTCCATGCGCATTGACCGGCCCCGGCAAGCCGTCCTGCCCTTCTTGAGGAAGCTGCTGCACGAGCAGTACCGATACGTAGCGCCGCAGCGCGAGGTGCCGGTCCGCAAGGTCATGCCGCCGCCGCATGTCGCGCAGTAAAACTAGGCCCGTGAGCAGGGTAGGGCCGTTGACAACCCGCGGGGGGGTGACCTTGGGGCTGCGCATCCTCAGCAACGACTGCACCTGATCGAAGACGTCGTTGCTGACGATGGCCGGAGCGTCGCAGTAGACGTGCTCGCTCGCGGCTTTGAGCCGAAAGGTCCTGGAGTCTTTGACATTGAAACGCAGTCGCCCAGTGTAAATCGGATTGCAGAGCAGCGCGTGGACCTGCCCGGTCCCCCACCGTCCGCCCCTCCGTGTCGTATAGCCGCGCTCGTTTTAGCCAGGTCGCAATGGCTTTGATCCCCATCGGTCCCGAGCCCTGGTCGCCCTCAAGGTACAGCTTGAACGTAAGCCGCACCTGTTCTGCCTCGACCGGATCGATCACGAGCTTCTTCTTCACGCGCGCTCCGCGCCGTTCAGCTTCGACTGTCGTGTAGCCGAGTGGAGGCCCGCGAGCCGTTCCAGAAGCCCTGCCGCGCGTTCTCCTGCATCGCGCGCAGCACATGCTTGGCGTTTCTCCTTCGACTGGTACTCATCGAAGAGCGCAATCACCTGCCGCATCACGACCTGCGCTGGGTCGGCCCCTTGCCATTTCAGTCCGGGCACAAGATCTGCTAGAGACGGGCCCGACCGAACGACACCTTGAGATGATCTGAGAGACTGCCCCGAATGGGCTTCAAATGCGGCATCGTGGGCCTGCCCAACGTGGGCAAGTCCACCCTCTTCAACGCGCTCACCCAGACCGCGGCGGCGGATGCGGCCAACTATCCGTTCTGCACCATCGAGCCCAACGTCGGCGACGTGGGCGTGCCCGATCCGCGCCTCGCCCGGCTCGCCGAGCTGGCGCACTCGGCCCAGGTGGTGCCGACGCGTCTCACCTTCGTCGACATTGCGGGGCTGGTGCGCGGCGCCTCCAGGGGCGAGGGGCTCGGCAACCAGTTCCTGGCCCACATCCGCGAGGTGGATGCGGTGGCCTACGTGCTGCGCTGCTTCGAGGACGAGGACGTGGCGCACGTGGAGGGCCGCATCGACCCCGTCTCGGATGCCGAGACGGTGGAGACCGAGCTGATGCTCGCCGACCTCGAAAGCCTGGAGCGGCGGCGCGAGCCGCTCGCCAAGAAGGCGACCTCCGGCGACAAGGAGGCGAAGGCGCAAATGGCCCTGCAATTGGCGCTGATCGACAAGGCGCTGGAGCTGGTCGGCGCCGGCAAGCCGGCGCGATTGGCCAAGCTGACGCCGGAGGAAGAGCGCCCCTGGCGGATGCTCCAGCTGCTGACCGCCAAGCCCGTCGTGTACGTGTGCAACGTCGACGAGGCGAGCACCGGCGGCAACGCGCACTCGCGCATGGTGGAGGAGCGCGCCAGGGCCGAGGGCGCCGGCTGCGTCGTCATCTGCGCCAAGCTGGAGGCCGAGCTGGCCGCGCTCGAGCCCGCCGAGCGCGCCGAGTACCTGCGAGAGCTCGGGTTGAAGGAGCCCGGCCTCAACGCGCTGATCCGCGAGGGCTACCGCGTGCTCGACCTGATCACGTTCTTCACCGCCGGCCCCAAGGAGGCGCGCGCCTGGACCGTCACCTCAGGAGCCAAGGCGCCCAAGGCGGCCGGCACCATCCACACCGACTTCGAGAAGGGCTTCATCCGCGCCGAGACCATCGCGTACGAGGACTACGTTGCTTTGGGGGGAGAGGCGGGGGCCAAGGCGGCGGGGAGGATGCGGCTGGAGGGGAAGGACTACGTGGTCCGCGACGGCGCGGGCGCGGGGACGTGATGCTGTTCCGGTTTGCGAATTGATAGGCCGGCTCAGCCAACTCCGCCTGCGGCACCGCCTCGCTCGCGCCTTTGGCGACCGAGAACGGCAATAGCGCATGCCGTAGTTCGATGACGGTTGTGCTCGCACGTTGATGGAGCGTCGAAAAGCGCTCGATTCCGGGGACCGCTTGGCTTGGAGGCGCGCCGTTCATTACTCCAAGCTGACTCGCGTTGGCGTCAATTGCGCTGCTAACTTGGGTGAGCGCAAACGGCAGATCGCCGTCCATCACGTATCCCAGCATGCAGCCGAGAGGCAGCCCTCCGCATATTTTTCGCTCAGGAACCGCATCATGCCCTTTTTCACGTAGCGCGTGGCGAGTGAATTGCGTGTTCCGCTGTAAATGACATTGAGGCGCTTGCATTCGTAGGCGACGTAGCGTTCGCGCTCCAGATCCAGCAGAAATGCGACGTCTATCTGGCCCTTGCTGAACTTCGCGCCGCCGGGGCGGGTTCCGAACGGTTCGGTGGTAGTCGACGAAATAGCAAATGCGGCGGACGACGGCGTCCTTCAGCAGGAAAGCAACGAGATTGATGGTGATGGTGTCTTCCTCGGGCTGCCCGGGAAGAAGTGCCACGCAAGCCGGCCAGACATGAAGAATACGACGCAGCAGCCGCTCCTGGAGCGTGACGAAGCGAGCCGTCCAGGCGCGAGGGTCGCCAACAATCATCCTGCGCAGCTCTGTGGGCGTCGAGTTCGATGGCCTGCTGCAGGTCGCCGGCGATCGCATCTGCGTCGGCGAGCGCCGTAGATCGAAGCCAAAAGCGCCGCTGCATCGGCTTCACAAGGTAGAGGTCCTTGTGGATGAAAAGCCGGAGGTCGGGCATCAACTGAAAATTGCCCGCAATTGGTTGGTGGATGTGCTCCACGATTTTGGACAGCGCGTCGCTGACTAGAGCATTGTCCTCTTCCGTACAAGCCTTCTGCCGCCCGCCGCCATTGAGTGAGAGGCGCAGCACGCCCAGATCGGCGTTGTAGGCCCGAGACTGGCATGAAGCTTTGTACCCGGCTGAAGCCAGTCGTCGACGCTGCCGATCAGTGACGCCGCATATTGACGCCAGCTCCGCTTCCGTCGGCGCCTTCCACAATTCAGGAAAACTTCCCTGGTGAGGCTGAACGGCGGGAACAATGCGGTCGATCAGTCCTCAATGAGGATGATTTCATCCTGAGAAAGGCAGAAGTACTCATACGCCCACTTGTCTATTTCGGAGAACCTGCTGCCGCCGCCACCACTCATCGCGAACGCCACGTCGGTTCTTGCAATTTCCTGGTCGATTACGCGGACCAGTTGGGCGGCAGCCGCGCGGGCGCGCTTAGGTTCGGGCAAATCTTCGGCGCTCGGAACGGCAGATGCGTCGCCCCCGATTGCTTGCCTCAGGGGTTCCGCCCGAAGGACGCTGTACCGTGGAGCAGCGTCCACGTTGAGACCGCCCGCCTTCTCCGCGACCTGAACCTTTCGACACGCTGATCACCGTCGATAAAACCGCAGCCCTCCATGAGCATCCAGGCTCGCAACCAGTGTGAAATCTCGACAGCCTTAAGGCGGGAAAGGTCGCTGACGTTGCCACCTTCTGCTCTGTAGGCATATAGTCCGTTGAGGTATGCCACGTAAGCCTCCCGAAAGAGGCCGGTCGCGTGGAAGCCGAAGTTGTGGGTTATCGCTGTCTCAATCATTGACGTGACCATCCCACTCCATAGGCGATTTCGCGCTTGTAGCGCCAAGCCATCGGATTCGGCAGGGCCGAGTTCATGACGACGCGATCCGTACTGCCAGCAGCGATGGTGCGCTTGATCCTGGAGAATCAGATCGCTTTGGGCGCCCAATACTCGAAAACGATAGTCCCCATGCTCGCGTCTCGGCCCGGCGCGAAGAGGAAAAGTGCGGCCGGGCGGATGGCGCTATCGAACAATTGGAAGCGGAGGTCCGCAAAGTTGATGACGCGACAGAATCAACTCGTGCGAATGAGTTGCTTGCGCGCGGCAAGCGACGTGTCCGCCATGTTGTGAAGAAAGCCCATGGCGGGCAGGAGGAATGCGGTCAGGCCGTCAGCACTAAGATGGCGAACGCATTCCAGACAAAGGCCCACGCATCCTCGCGATCGGGCATTGGCAGATTGTGCTTCTTGCACCAGCGCTCCGAGGACCGATTGGCCCCCGTCGCTGGTCCAGGGCGGGTTGCCAACAATCACGTCAAAGGAGGGCGCGTCCCTTTCCGCCGCGTCGAAAAAGTCACGCTGAACGAGCGTGCCTCCCCACAGTTCAGGAAGCACCTTCTTGTTCTTGATCAAGGCCCGCAAGTCGGGCGGATCGACCTCTTCGAGCAGAGCCACGTACAAAGAGAACACCGCGACGCGAACGGCCCGTCCGTTCGAATCCCAGCCATGGACCCGTCGCAGGATAGCCAACAGGCTGGGCCAGCGAATTCTTCTTCGACTGATGCTTCACGCGCCAATGCTCGCACAGTCGCTGGAACGACCGCACCAGAAACACGCCCGAGCCGCAAGCAGGATCGAGGAAGCGCCCCTTGTCCTTGACCTCGGGCGTTAGCATATCCCAGAGCTGCGACACGACGGTGTCCGCCAAGTACATCGGCGTGTAGTACGCGCCCTGCTCCTTGCGATCCTCTTCTTCCTCGCCGAGGAAGCGATCATAGACGGCGCTGACGAGTTCGACGGGAATGTACCGGAAGTCGTAACCCCAAAACCGTTTCTGCCCCTGCTTCGCCATTTCCTCCCGGCCCGTGCGGAAGCTGGCGATCACGTCGAGATGCGACGCTTGAACTGTTGGCGCTCTTGCGTGGGGATCAAAGGAACAAGGGGCGACGAAAAGATCGCCGTTGAAGTCGTCCCGCAAGGTGGCAAAGAGCAGCTTCAGGAGCCGCACATCGCGCTTCCCCAGTAGCGCGGAGAAACTGTCCACCGCCTTGTGGGTGGCGGCCATGACGTAGTCCGGAGTAATGATCTTCCGGTCTTCCAGATAGGCGATAAACATCGTCTGGATGAGAAGAGCTTGCGCCGCGTCCGGCGCCAGGCTCCTGCTGAGTAGCTTGTACGACTCCGTGAGGTTATCGAGCAGAACCTGATCGATGCGCTCCTTCGGCTGGAAGTAATCGGCGTGTTCCTTCCAGAGCCGGCCGGACTCCGCGCCGTAGATGAGGTTCCGTATTTCGAGGGCGTCGGCGGTCGCGTTGAGGGTTTCGATGAGGCAACGCTGATCGAATTCCTGGCCCGAATCTTTCTGCGGCTTACGAGCCAGCGAATAAACGCGCAGTACGTCACCCGCCGTCACAAGGAGCAGGCTGGCCAACCCCTGATTCCACAGGGCGCCGTACAGATCGACTACACGCGCCGCGTCATAGCTAGCCATATTGAGGATGGCGATGGTGGGAACACCCTGGATGCAGAAGATGCCCGAGAGGCCGAGCTCGTCGAGCGCGGTACGGATAGCCAGGGCATGCGGGGTGTCCGCGACGGCGGCAGCCGATTCATAGAATTCCGGGACCCTTCGGCTGTCGAGACCGAAACGCTTCTTCCATATCCCGGCGTTCGGTGGCGCCAAGGTATCGCTCATGCACCTCGCCTCCGCGAGCGGACATCACCGACCGCGATTGGCAGCCAACAGAGGTTCTGTTGAGCAAAGACAAATTCCATGAGTCCTTACCCCAGAGCCCCAATATGGGCTGAACCCCAGGCTTGGCTCTGTAAGTGGGATTCGGGCTCCGGTCAATAATTTGTTCTCACTACGTTCCATCCGTTGGCCGGCCAAGCTCTGGAGGCCTACGATCACCCCAGCCCCTCCGCTACCCCCCGCCCCGCGACGCGCCCCGAGAAAAGGCAGCCCCCCAAAAACGTCCCCTCCAGCGCGCGATACCCGTGCATCCCCCCGCCCCCGAAGCCTGCCACCTCGCCGGCGGCGTAGACGTTGCCCAGGGGCTCCCCGTCCGCCCGCAGCACGCGCCCCGACAGGTCGGTGTGCAGGCCGCCCAGCGTCTTGCGCGTCAGCACCCACAACCGCACCGCAATCAAAGGCCCGGCTTTGGGGTCCAGGAGGCGGTGCGGCTTGGCGACGCGGACCAGGCGGTCGCCGATGTAGTTGCGGGCGCCGCGGAGCGCGGTGATCTGGGCGTCCTTGGTATACGGGTTGGCAATCTCGCGGTCGCGCGCCGCCACCTCCCGCTGCAAAGCCTCCGCATCGATCAAAGCAGCCCCGGCGCGCGCATTCATCTCCGCCACCAGCTCGGGCAAGGTCGCCCGCACGATGAAATCCTCGCCCCGCTGCTTGAAGGCGTCCACCGGGCTCGGCACGCCGAAGCGGCGGCCCAGCACCTTCCAGATGCTCTTGCCCGTCAGGTCCGGGTTCTGCTCGGAGCCCGACAGGGCGAACTCGCGCGCGATGATGCGCTGCGTCAGGATGAACCAGGACCAGTCGTGGCCGGTCCTGCGCAGGTGCGCCAAGGTGCCCAGCGTGTCGAAGCCCGGGAACAGCGGCACCGGCAGGCGCTTGCCCGTGGCGTCGATCCACAACGACGACGGCCCCGGCAGAATGCGGATGCCGTGGCGGCTCCAGATCGGGGCGAAGTTGGTGATGCCCTCGGTGTAGTGCCACATGCGGTCGCGGTTGACGATGCTGCCGCCGGCCGCCTCGGTGATGCCCAGCATGCGGCCGTCCACATAGTCGGGGACCCCGCTCAGCATATGGGCCGGCGGCTGCCCGAGGCGCGCGGGCCAGCTCGCGCGGACCAGGTCGAGGTTGCCGCCGATGCCGCCCGAGGTGACGATCACCGCCTGCGCCTTCAGCGCGAAGTCGCCCACCACGGTGCGCGAGGAGGGCGCGGCGCGCTCCACCGCGCTCGGCTCCAGGATGTCGCCGGCGACGCCGTCCACGACGCCCGCCGACTGGGTCAGGGCGTTGACCCGGTGGCGGAAGCGCAGCGATACGAGGCCCGCCTCGGCGCCCTCGCGCACCCTGGCGACGAAGGGGGCGATCAGCGCCGGCCCGGTGCCCCAGGTGACGTGGAAGCGCGGCACCGAGTTGCCGTGCTCCGTGGCGGTGTAGCCGCCGCGCTCGGCCCAGCCGACGATCGGGAACCAGCGCAGGCCCATGGCGTGCAGCCACGCGCGCTTCTCGCCCGCGGCAAAGGCGACGTAGGCCTCGGCCCAGCGGCGCGGCCAATGGTCCTCGGGCCGGTCGAAGCCGGCGGAGCCCAGCCAGTCCTGCAGGGCGAGGTCGTAGCTGTCGCGGATGCGCAGGCGGCGCTGCTCGGGCGAGTCGACGAGCATGAGGCCGCCGAACGACCAGAACGCCTGCCCGCCCAGCGACTGCTCCGGCTCCTGGTCGAGCAGGATGGCGCGCTTGCCGGCGTCGATCAGCGCGCACGTCGCCACGAGGCCGGCGAGCCCGCCGCCGACCACGATCGCATCGGCATCCATGTCGTCTCCTCCCGAGTTGCAACCGGCGCCGGAGTCACGGTGTCCGACCCGAAGGGCCTGCCACCTGCTCCGGCGTCAGCCCGGGCGAGCCTGCCTTGGCCGCCTCCGCCTGCTTCACCAGATGCACGATACGCTCGGTGAGCGGCGACGCGCCTACCCGTCTTGGCCGCAGCTGCGAGAATGGCGCCCTGCAGGTGGTCGATCTCCGTCGGTCGGCGGGCTCCCAGGTCCTCCCACATGGAGGAGCGCGCCGCAGGATCGATCGCCAGCATGCGTCCGGCGACGCGCCGGAACAGCCAGTCGGGCAGTTTCAGAATGCGCGGGACGGCGCCCGGCGGTACGCCCTCGATGCGCGCGGGGCGGATGCCCGCCGCCTTCAGGGCGGCGAGGCCCTCCTCGATCTGCCGGGCGAGCAGCCGGCGCCAGCGCTTGTCGGCGAGCTCCGCCGCCAGCGGAATGCCGGCCAGCGCGTTCAACGCATTGTTGAGGTTGAGCAGCAGCTTGCCCCACAGCACGCCGGTCATGTCCGCGCTCTCGGCCACTGGCGCCCCCTTCACATCGAGCGCCTGGCGCAGCCCCGCAACGCCGGCGCCGATCAGGATGGTGCCGCTGGTCGCCCGATGGAAGCGCGGCGGTGCGCCCTCGGGGCGCGTCTGCACCACGTTGAACGGCACCATGCCCGCCACCACCCGCGCCATGCCCCCGAGTCTGGCCAGCAGCACATCGACGTTGCCCACGCCGTTCTGCAGGCTCACCACCGTCGCTCCCGAGGCACCATGCTCCGCAATCAGCCCGGCCATGGCCGGCGTAGCGCCGCTCTTGACGGTGACCAGGATGACATCGGCCTCGGCGAACGCCGCCGCCGGATCGGTCGCCAGCCGGATCGCGGCGGGTGGCAGCAGACGGTCTGCCCCGTCGAGGTCGGAGAGGCGCAGCCCGTGGCGCGCGATCGGCGCGGCCAGCGCGGGCCGCAGCAGCAGGGTGACATCGCGGCCCGCCAGCGCCAGGCAGCCGCCGACGTAGCAGCCGACGCTGCCGGCGCCGGCCACGGCAATGCGCAGGCGATGCTCGGCGGCCATCCCGGGTGCACCCCTCCCCTTGCGTACCTGCTATGTCGCCCAGCCCCCCGCCGCTGACAAGCGTGCCCCCAGCCTGTAAGCAAAGCCCGCGTGCAACTGCGAACCGGGGAACGGCATTGCAACAGAAGGTGCCAGAGGCGGTGCCAGACACCACGCAAGACGGCGACAAGCTGCATCACGAGGACCTCGCCGTCGGCAGGCCCTACGCCTTCGGCCGCAAGACGGTGACCGCCGAGGAGATCATCGCCTACGCCAGCGTCTTCGACCCGCAGCCGATGCACACCGACCCCGAGGGCGCCAAGGCCACGCCTGTGGGCGGGCTGTGCGCCTCGGGCTGGCACACCTGCGCCATGATGATGCGCATGGTGGTCGACGGCATCCTCGGCCGCACCGCATCGCTGGGCTCGCCCGGCGTCGAGGAGGTACGCTGGCGCCGTCCGGTGCGACCCGGCGACGTGCTCAGCCTGCGCTACACCGTGCAGGAGAAGCGCGTGCTCGCCTCGCGCCCCGACGTCGGCATCGCCAGGGTGCTGGTCGAGGCGGTGGACGCGGGCGGCGAGGTGCCGGCCTCCTGGCTCACCAACCAGCTCACGCGCGTGCGCCATCGAGCCCCGGCCCCTGCCGCGAACCGGGGCGCGAGGAAGGAGAAGCCGCCGCCGCTCGCCAGCCTGTGGGATGCGCCTGCCGGACCCAGAAGCCCCGACGTGTTCTTCGAGGACGCCGTCATCGGCGGCACCGCCGAGCTCGGCAGCCACACCTTCACGCGCGAGGAGATCGTCGCGTTCGCGCGCCAGTTCGATCCGCAGCCGTTCCATCTCGACGAGAAGGCGGCCAAGGCCTCGCTGTTCGGCGCGCTCTGCGCCTCGGGCTGGCACACCGCGGCCCACTTCATCCGCGGCATCATCGTCACGCGCGACAAGGCCAACGCCGAGGCGCGCGCCAGGGGCGTGCAGCTTGCCACCTACGGCCCGTCGCCGGGCTTCCGCGACTTGCGATGGCTGAAGCCGGTCTACGTCGGCGACACCGTGTCCTATCGCCTGCAGCTCATCGAGAAGATCGACCTGAAATCGCGCCCCAACCGCGGCCTGCTCGCGAGCGCCGTGCAGGGCCGCAACCAGAAGGGCGAGATCGTGTTCGCCGTCACCTCGCAGATCCTCGCCGACCGGCGCGAGCCCTATCGGGGTCAGACCCTGCGGGTCTGACCGGGACCTGGCGAATAGCGAATAGCGAATAGGGATGACGTGAACCCGCAGGCGCCTATTCGCTACTCGCTACTCGCTCCCTTCCCTTCTCCGCCCCTCCGATGCAGAAGCCAGCGCCCGGCTACACGCCCGCCTCGCCCCCGACCCGGCCGCTCGCCGCCATCGGCCTCATGTGCGTCGCCTGGGCGCTGTTCGCCTGCCTCGACGCCACCGCCAAGCACCTCGGCACGGCCACCGACCTCACCAACGCGCAGGTGGTGTGGATGCGCTTCCTCGGGCAGCTTGTTGGCATGGTGGCGGTGCTGGGGCTGGTGGCGCTGCCCGACCTCATGCGCACGCGCAGGCTCAAGGTGCAGATCGTGCGCTCGTTCCTGCTGCTCGGCTCCACCGCCTTAAACTTCCTGGCGCTGCGCCACCTGCGCCTCGACCAGACCACCACCATCGGCTTTCTCACGCCGCTCACCATTGCGGTCCTGGCCGGGCCGCTGCTCGGCGAGTGGATCGGCCGGAGGGTCTGACCCCACCTCGCGTCAATCGCCCGTGGGGGAGATGCGGAACTCGATCACCTCGGGCAGCTCCAGGAGGTGGCGGGAGAGCGCCTGGGCGTTGTCGCGCTCGCGGCTGCGGATCACCATGCGGTACTCGAAGTACTTGCCCTCGTTGACGAGGCGCGAGGAGAGGTTCGCGACCGAGAAGCCGTAGCTGCCGATCAGCTTGCGCACGTCCCCCTCGGCCATCACCGCCTCGCGCCGGAAGCGCAGGTGGTGGTGGGCGTAGAACTCGGCCGGCATCTTGTTCTCGATGACGCGGAACACGCTGAGCACGGCGAGCGTGGCGAAGGCGCCGATCAGCGCCGCCATCCAGAAGCCGATGCCGATCAGGATGCCGATCGCCGCGGTGACCCAGATCGAGGCGGCCGTCGTCAGGCCGCGCACGGTGAGCCCCTCCTTGAAGATCACACCGGCGCCGAGGAAGCCGATGCCGGTCATGATGCCCTGGGCCATGCGGGTGGGATCGGTGCGGATCGCCTCCAGCGCCAGCTGGGTCATCCACTCGTTCTGATAGACGGTGACGAGCATCAGGAGCGCGGAGGCGACGCAGACGAGGGCATGCGTGCGGAAGCCCGCGGGGCGGCCGTGGAAGCTGCGCTCCAGGCCGATCAGCGCGCCGATCAGGAGCGCGCCGAAGATGCGGCCGAGCATCACGGCGTTCTCGTTGCCGACGATGGCGGTGAGCTTTGCGATCATGGGGCGCAAATGTAGGGATGCGCCGACCCTGCTACAATGCGCGCCGGGCGAATTTTTCGACCGCCCCGTTCGCACGCGCGGGATCGTCCGCCAGCCAGTCGCAACCCGAGCAAGCCCGGGAAAGCCGCCGATGTCCCTCTTCATCAAGCTCGCGGTCGGCGTTGCCGCCGTCTACGGTGTGATCGCGCTCGGCGCCTGGCTCGGCCAGCGCAAGCTCATGTACTTCCCCGATGCGGAGCGCGTCGCGCCGGCGGATGCGGGCCTCGCCGGGGTGACAGAGCGCAGCATCGAGACGCCCGACGGCGAGCGCCTCGTCGCCTGGTACGGCAGGGCGCGGCCGGGCAAGCCGACGCTCCTCTATTTCCACGGCAACGCCGGCGGTCTCGCCATGCGCGCCGAGCGTATCCGCGACTACATGGCCGAGGGGTGGGGCGTCTACATGCTGAGCTGGCGCGGCTACAGCGGCAGCACCGGCTCTGCAACGGAGGCCAACAACGTGGCGGATGCCGGCCTTGCCTACGACGCCCTGCTTCGGGAAGGCGTGGCGCCGCGGTCGATCGTCGCCTTCGGCGAATCGCTCGGATCCGGAATTGCGGTCCGGCTCGCCGCGGAACGCAAGGTGGCAGGCATCGTCCTCGATGCGCCCTACACGTCGATCGTCGAGCTTGCGGCTGCGACCTATCCGTTCCTGCCGGTGCGGGCGCTGCTGATCGACCGCTACGAGACGACGAAATACATCGCCAGGGTGAAGGTGCCCTTGCTGATCCTGCACGGCGAGCTGGACAGGGTGGTGCCGGTCGCGATGGGACGCGAGCTGGCGCGGCTGGCGAATGAGCCCAAACGCCTGGTGACCTTTCCCGACGGCGGCCACACCGTCGACGGCGACGCGGCCATCGACGCAATGCGGGCCTGGATCGGCGGCCTTCGCCTGGAGTGAGGTTGTCATCCCGGAATTCCGCGAAGCGGAATATCCGGGACCCAGGTACAGGGCTCGGCGCTTTCCCTCGTGGCCCTGGGTCCCGGATATTTTGCTGACGCAAAATTCCGGGATGACAAGCAATGCAAAAGGCGCCCCCGCTTCGCCACGGGAGCGCCGAGAATTGGCAGCAGCGGTCGCCTCAGCGCGGGCCGCCGAAGCCGCCGGTGCGGGGTGGGCCGCCGGTGCCGCTGCGCGGCGGTCCGCCGGGACGGGAGCCTGGCCTGCCGGGAGCGCCAGGGCGCGCTGCAGGCGCCTTGCCGGGGAGGAGGCCCTCGCGCTGCGCCTTCTTGCGCGCCAGCTTGCGGGCGCGGCGCACGGCCTCGGCCTGCTCGCGCACCCGCTTCTCGGAGGGCTTCTCGTAGTAGTTGCGCAGCTTCATCTCGCGGAAGATGCCCTCGCGCTGCATCTTCTTCTTCAGCGCCTTGAGCGCCTGATCGACGTTGTTATCGCGAACCTGGACTAGCAAGCAGGCTTCCTCGTGTGGGTTATGGTGGCGGATGCAGCAGCGCCAACGCCCGATGGCGCCCGGAGCTGCGCTCCATGCGTGTGCGCAGCTTGTAGCAGAGCCCAGCGGCCATGTCCATCGCCGGAGAGGCCCTCGGGCGTGGCCCAGAAGCAACGCCAACAGGTTTTCGCAGGGCGTTGATTGCGCCCACAATTCGGTTTCATTTCGGGTTCATATTGCGATGCAAGCGGCGATAGCTGCAGCGCGACGCAGCACGCGCCGGCACATCGAGCTCCGAGAGGTTGCATGGCGTCGGCACTGGTTGCGCTTGCGGCGGCTTCAGGGACCCGCTTGCGGCGGGGGCTGGGGCTCCGCCTCGCCCTGGTCCTGGCGCTGGCGCCCGGAGGGGCGGCAGTGCACGCGGGCGCACCCGGGGACCCCGAGGCCGACTGGGAGGAACTCGCGCCCATCGCCGAGGTCCCCGGCATCGTCGTCGTTCCCGGTCTCCCGGAGGCTGGGCCGGACGCCAAGGCCCTTTTCCACGGCGCCGGCGACCTTCGCGCGCCGAAGCAGGGCGGCGCCACCGAGGTGAAGCTGCAATGGCGCTCGGAGCGCTATGCGCCGGGTCCCGAGGGGCTCGAGGTCGACGGCAACGCCAGCGGCGTCGAGATCGGCGTCAACTACAAGCTGCGGTCCGCCATTCTGATCGGGGCGCTCGCGCAATTCGACCCCGCGGGCGAGGCGCTCGGCGCCGGCCAGCGCAGCCTTTCGGAGCACGGCTGGATGGCGGGGCCGGTGACCACCATCCACTTCGCCCTCGGGCTGACGCTGGAGGCGCGCGCAGCCTGGGGCATGGCCGAGAGCGGCGCGGATGACGTGGCGGGCACCGGCGCCGGCGCGCAGCGCCGCCTGCTCAGCGCGCGGCTGGCTCACCCCTACGCCCATGGGGCCTGGCGCTTCACGCCCAGCGTCAACGTCACCCACCTCTGGGAGGAGCTCATGCAGGGGCCGGCAGGGCTGCCGCACACGAGCGGGGTGGCCCGCGTCGATCTCGCCCCGGAGCTTGCCTACCGCCTCGATTTTGCGCGCAGGGCGTTCATCGAGCCGAGGGCAGTGCTGGGCGGCTTCTGGACCTTCGACGACCTCGCCAAGGCCGCGGCGCCGGGTGTCGCACTGCACGCCGAGCCGCGCCTCAAGGCTGCGGCCGGGGTGACCTTCGGTCTCGTCGACGGCCCCAGGCTGCAGGCCCTGGGCGGCGTCGAAGGCGGCGATGCCGGGACGCCCGACGTCTGGACCGGACGCCTCCAGCTCAGCGTGCCCCTGAGATAGCACCTGCAACACGCCGTTGCGGGGCGCGAGCGAACGCTTGCATGTGCCAGTCGGATTTCGCGCTGGCAGGGCCATTTCCGGCCGGCCGCGGTGGGGTGGCACTCCGGGACCCGTCTGGCCCGGAGGTGCCCTCAAATCGCTTCCTGTGCAGCCGCAGAGGCCATCCGGCCGGCCATCGGGCCGCCGAGCGGATGGCGACCGGCGGCGCATGCAACGTTGCGGGCAAGGCGACGTGCGTCAGGCCCGCTCGGCCCAGGTGCCGGTGCCGGATTCGCGCCCGAGCGCGGCGAGCACGGTCGCCACGATCTGCGGCGCGTTGAGGCCCGCGGCATCGTACATCCGCTCGGGCTTGTCGTGGCCGATGAAGATGTCGGGCAGCACCATCGGGCGGATCTTGAGCCCGCGGTCGATCAGCCCCTCGGTGGCGAGGAGCTGCAGCACATGGCTGCCGAAGCCGCCGATGGAGCCTTCCTCGATGGTGATCAGCACCTCGTGGTTGCGCGCCAGCCGCACGATGAGGTCGCGGTCGAGCGGCTTGGCGAACCTGGCATCGGCAACCGTGGTCGACAGCCCGTAGCCGGCGAGCTGGTCGGCCGCCTTCAGGCACTCGGCGAGGCGCGCGCCGAGCGACAGCAGCGCCACCGTGGTGCCCTCGCGCACGATCCGCCCCTTGCCGATCTCCAGGGGCTGGCCCTCGGCCGGCAGCTCGACACCCACGCCCTCGCCGCGCGGATAGCGCAGCGCCGAGGGGCGGTCGTCGATCGCCGCCGCCGTGGCCACCATGTGCTTCAAGTCCGCCTCGTCGGCGGCGGCCATCAGCACGAAGCCCGGCAGGCAGCCGAGGTAGGCGAGGTCGAAGGAGCCCGCATGCGTCGGGCCGTCGGCGCCGACGAGCCCCGCGCGGTCGATGGCGAAGCGCACCGGCAGGCGCTGGATCGCCACGTCGTGCACCACCTGATCGTAGGCGCGCTGCAGGAAGGTCGAGTAGATCGCCGCGAACGGCTTGTAGCCCTCGGCGGCGAGGCCGGCGGCGAACGTCACCGCGTGCTGCTCGGCGATGCCGACATCGAAGATGCGCTGCGGGAGCTCCTCGGCGAACAGGTCGAGCCCGGTGCCGGAGGGCATCGCCGCGGTGATCGCCACGATCTTGTCGTCCTTGCGCGCCTCCTCGACCAGGCTCTGCCCGAACACCTTGGTGTAGGTCGGCGCGTTGGGTTTCGCCGCCACCTGCGCGCCGGTGATCACGTTGAACCGGTTGACGCCGTGATACTTGTCGTCGGAGGCCTCGGCCGGCGGATAGCCCTTGCCCTTCTTGGTGACGACGTGCACCAGGATCGGCCCGCTCTTGGCGTCGCGCACGTTCTTCAGGACGGAGAGCAGCACATTGAGATTGTGGCCGTCGATCGGGCCGACGTAGTAGAAGCCCAGCTCCTCGAACAGCGTGCCGCCGGTCCAGTAGGTGCGCGTGTACTCCTCGGCGCGGGCCGCCCTCTCCTCCCAGAACTTCGGCAGCCGCTTGGCGAGCTGCTTGGCGACCTCGCGCAGGTGCAGATAGGTGCCGCTGGAGCTGATGCGCGCGAGGTAGTTGGAGAGCGCGCCGACGGGGCGCGCGATCGACATGTCGTTGTCGTTGAGGATGACGATCAGGCGCTCGTTGCGGGCGCCGGCGTTGTTCATGGCCTCGTAGGCCATGCCGGCCGACATGGCGCCGTCGCCGATGACGCACACCACGTTGTTGGTCTTGCCCGCGAGATCGCGCGCCACCGCCATGCCGAGGCCTGCCGAGATGGACGTGGAGGAGTGCGCCGCGCCGAACGCGTCGTACGCGCTCTCGGCCCGCCTGGTGAAGCCGGAGAGCCCGCCGCCCTGGCGCAGGGTGCGGATGCGGTCGCGCCGGCCGGTCAGGATCTTGTGCGGGTAGGCCTGGTGGCCCACGTCCCACACCAGGCGGTCGCGCGGGGTGTCGAACACGCGATGCAGCGCCACGGTGAGCTCCACCACGCCGAGCCCTGCCCCCAGGTGCCCCCCAGTCACCGAGACCGCGTCAATGGTCTCCCGGCGCAGCTCGTCGGCGAGCTGGCGCAGCTTCTTCTCGGGCAGGCGCCTGAGGTCGGCGGGCGTGTGGATGGTGTCGAGCAGAGGTGTCTTGGAGGAGGTCTGGTCCATGTGCGTCCCTGGGCGTTCTGCCCGACCAGTTGGTGCCTCGCATGAGGGCCCGGCGTAGGCGTTTCCGGCGGCAGCCAGCCAGTATAGCCGAAGCCCTTCGGCAAGGCGCGCACCTAAGCGTCGCGGCATCCCGCCGGGTTCCCTCCGGCTTGCGGGGAGAGGGTCAGGTGTCAGATTGGGTCGAGCGATAGCGAAGACCCGACAACGTCGTTTGCGCCTCGCTCGTGTCGGGTCTGTCGCCAGCCTTCGCCGGCGTTGACCCAACCTCGTGGAGCGCGAGGCGGGGCCGGCGATGCGCGGGGAGAGGGAGCCGCCTTACTCCTGCGGGCGGAACGGCTCGGCGCCGGTGGGAGTGCCGTTGGAGCCGAGCGTGAGCTTCTCGACCCTGGCCTCGGCCTGCTTCAGGAGGCGGTCGCAGTGCTCGCGCAGGGCCTCGCCGCGCTCGTAGATGGCGATGCTCTCCTCGAGCTCGACGGCGCCCTTCTCCAGCCGCTCGACGATGCTCTCCAGCTCCTTGAGCGCACGCTCGAAGCTCATCTCCCTGATGTCGGTATGCTTCACGACGGGTCTGACCACGCCCATGTCGGGTTCGCCTCGCCTCGGCCGATGGGTTGTCGTCTAGCGCCCGGCCTGCATCAGCACATTGACGTGCACAGCGGCCGACTTGGCGAGCGCGGCGAGGTTGTAGCCTCCTTCCAGCATCGATACCAGCCTCCCCTCGGCGAAGCGGTCGGCCATGTCAGCGATTTTGCCGGTAGCCCACGCGAAATCGGGCTCGGTCAGCTGCAAATTTGCCAGTGGATCGTCCTTGTGGGCGTCGAAGCCGGCCGAGATCAGCACGACATCGGGCGCGAAATCGCGAAGCGCCGGCAGGATGCGCAATTCGAAGGCCTCCTTGAAGTGGTCGCCGCCGTCGCCTGGCCTGAGCGGCGCGTTGCAGATGTTGCCGACGCCCGCCTCGCTCAGCGCCCCGGTGCCGGGGTAGAGCGGCATCTGGTGCGTGGAGCCGAGGAACAGGTTCTTGTCGCTCCAGAAGATGTCCTGGGTGCCGTTGCCGTGGTGCACGTCGAAGTCCACCACCGCGATGCGCTCGGCGCCATACGTCTTGCGCGCATAGAGGCCGGCGATGGCGACGTTGTTGAAGATGCAGAAGCCCATGGCCCGCTCGTGCTCGGCGTGGTGCCCGCAGGGACGCACCTGGGCGAAGGCGTTCCTGATCCCGGAGGCGGGGTCGAACACGCGGTCGACGGCGAGCAGGCCGGCACCCACGGCCCGCAGCGCCGGCTCCCACGAGGTGGCCGACAGCGCGGTGTCGGGGTCGAGCCGCACCGGCTCCTCGCCGGGCTGCGGCCGGTGGCTCTTGACCCAGTCGATGTAGCGCTGCGGATGGGCGAGCGCGATCATCTCCTCCACGTCGTCCCTGAGGGGCGCCTCCTCGCGCTTCAGGTCGTTGAACAGCTCGTGGCCGAGCACCTTGTCGATGGCGCGCATGCGGTCGGGCCGCTCGGGGTGTCCCGGACCGGTGTCGTGCTCGAGGAAGGAGGGATGGGTGATAAGGAGAGTGGCCATCGGAGGATTTGCGGTCGGGCGAGGGGCCGAAGACAGTGCGGCAAGAGTAGGCCCACCGCGGCGGGCCTGTCACCCGCAATCGGCTCCGCACCCACCCGTCATCTCGGAAGCCGAGACACAAGCGAGGCTATCCGGGACCTCCGCGAACGAGTTGCGCGCCCTGCCTCGCGAGGTTCCGGTGACGGGGCCGCTTCGCGGCCCGGCGCAAGCGTGCTAGACAAGATTATGACCACCCAAGAGAAGCTCGAAGCCCTGTTCGCCAAGGTCCGCGCCCTCCCGGAGCCGCGCCAGCAGGCAGCCATCGAGGCGCTGGCCGAGATCGCCGAGGAGGAGCCCTACGTGCTCTCCGAGGAGGAGCGCGCCATCGTCCTGCCGGCGCTCGAGGAGGCCCTGCGGGGTGAGAACCTGGTCGATCTCGAAGACCTCAAGCTCCGCAAGCCGTGGGCCTGAAGGTCCGGCTGCACGGCCGCGCGGAGCGCGACCTGCAGGACATCATCGACCATCGGACGCAGGAGCATGGCGCGCGGGTCGCCGAGCGCGTCCACGAAGCGCTGCTCGACGCCATGCGGCGTCTCGCGCTCCGCCCCTTCCTCCTCGGCCGGCGCACAGCCACCCCCGGCGTTCGGATCCTGTCGCTGAGGCGCTACCCCTACCGCGTCTACTACACCGTCACGGAGGTGGCGGTGTTGATCCTCCACATCCGTCACATGGCCCGCCTCGACCCGGACCTCGGCGAACTGGGGCACTGAGGGTCTGAGCCGTCGACGGCGGCGGCGCATGCGGTAGAGTGGCGCCCATGAGCCCCGCTGGAGACCGCACGATGAGCGCCACGACCGCCACCGACAAGATGCTCGCCCGCAAGGAGGGCCGGGTCGGCACCCTGATCTTCAACAACCCCGAGCGCCACAACGCCGTCTCGCTCGAGATGTGGCAGGCCGCCACCGCGATCCTCGCCGATTTCGCCAGGGACGAGGAGGTGCGGGTGGTGGTCGTCACCGGGGCCGGCGGCAAGGCGTTCGTGTCGGGGGCCGACATTTCCAAGTTCGAGAGCGAGCGGGCCACGCAGGAGGCCGTGGAGCGCTACAACGCCACGTCCGCCGCCTTCTATTCCGGGCTCTACAATTTCCCCAAGCCGACGCTCGCGCAAATCCAGGGCTACTGCATCGGCGGCGGCCTGAACCTCGCCATCTGCTGCGATCTGCGCTTCTGCACGGAGGGCTCGCGCTTCGCCCTGCCGGCTGCCAGGCTGGGCCTCGGCTACGGCTATGCCGGCCTGAAGCGGTTCTTCGACACCATCGGTCCCTCGCACACCAAGGACATCTTCTTCTCCGCGCGCCAGCTCGGCGCCGCCGAGGCGCTGGCCATGGGCATCGTCAGCAAGGTGCTGCCCGAGGCGGAGCTGACGCCCTTCGTTGCGGGCTACGCCGCCACCATCGCCGACAACGCGCCGCTCACCATCGCCGCCATCAAGCAGACCGCGATCGAGGCCCTGAAACCCGAGAGCGAGCGCAACCTGAAGCTCGCCGACGAGGCGGTGGCGCGCTGCTTCGCGAGCGCGGACTACATCGAGGGCCGCACCGCCTTCATGCAGAAGCGCAAGCCGCGGTTCAGGGGCCGGTAGGGAAGGGCGAATGGCGAATGGTGAATGGTGAGTGGCGAATGGGGTTGAATGGGGTCTAACATTCGCCATTCGCCTACACCGTGCTGGGCGCCAGGGCCTCCTGGTGCCACATCAGCAGCCGCCGGCGCATGAGGGCCATCGCCTTGACGAGGAGGTAGCCGACGACGGCGATCTCCACGATGCCGGCGAAGACGCCGCGCGAGTTGGCGAAGCGGGAGGCGTGCACCATGGCGCCGCCGAGGCCGTAGCCGCCCATCAGCATCTCCGCCACCACCGCGACGATGAGGGCGATGGGGAGCGCCACCTGCAGGCCGGTCATGATCTGCGGGGAGGCGGCCGGCAGCACGATCTGCCACAGCATCTCGCGATTGGAGGCGCCCATGTTGCGCGCCGACCAGATGAGGTGCCGGTCGACCGCGGCGATGCCGGCAATGGTCGCCGTCACCACCGGGAAGATGGCGTCGAGCACCACCATGGCGATCTTGGAGACGTCGTAGACGCCGAGCCAGAGCATGACGATGGGCAGGAAGGCGATCTTGGGCATCGGGAAGCCCACCGAGACGATGGGGTCGAACAGCCAGCGCACGCTGACGTTGCGCGACATGGCCATGCCCAGGACCACTCCCGCCACCGCCGCGATGGCGAAGCCCACCAGCGCCCGATAGAGCGTCAGCGCCGTGTTGAGGGCGAGGTCGCCGGCGACGGCGTCGGTCCAGATGCGGGCGATGACGGCGGAGAGCCGCGGCAGCTGGAACGGGGTGACGGCGCCGCTCGCCGCCAGCGCCTCCCAGGCGAGCGCCAGCAGCAGGATCGGGGCGGCGCGGGCGATGCCCCAGCCGATGGCGCGCAGCGCCCTGAGCGCCGCGCCCGCCTCGGGCGGCGCCGTCTCGGGGCCGATGCCCGCTACTCCTGCCATGCCAGCAGCCTCTGCATCAGGGCCTGATAGGCGCGGTCGGCGGCGAAGCCGAGGAACGCCACGGTGAGCACCACGGCGAACATGGCGTCATAGGTGCCGTTGTTGCCGAGGTAGCCGATGAGGTAGCCGAGGCCCTCGCGCGCCACGATCAGCTCGGCGCTGACGAGCAGGATGAAGGCCAGCGCCAGCGCGGTGCGGATGCCGTTCAGCATCTCCGGCAGCGCGCTCGGCACCACCACGTCCCACAGCATGCGCAGGCGGCTGGCACCCATGCTGCGCGCCGACCACACGAGCGCCTGGTCGCTGCCGCGCGCGCCGTTGAAGGCGCCGAGCGTCACCGGCAGCATGCAGCCGAGGAAGATCAGCAGGATCTTGGAGCCGTCGCCGAACCCGAGCCACAGCACGGTGACGGGGATCAGCGCCGACTTGGGCATCGGGTAGAACATCTCGACCAGCGGGCCGAGCGCGGCGTTGACGGGCCGCCACCAGGCCATGGCGATGCCCAGCGCCGCCCCGACGAGGATGGCGAGCGCCAGCCCCGCCCCGCCGCGCCACAGCGAGGAGGCAGCGTTGGCGAGCAGCTCGCCGCTCCTGAGCATCTCCACCCAGGCGAGCGCGACCTCGCTCAGCGCCGGCAGGGCCAGCGTGGAGACCAGCCCCAGCCGCGACACCGCCTCCCACGCTACGGCCAGGAGCACGAGCGGCAGATATCGGACGAATGAGGCGGTCATGTTGGCGTTGGGAGTTGGCCGCATCCCGAGCCGCATACGCCGACGGATCCCCCTCCCCCTTGTGGGGAGGGGTTAGGGGTGGGGGGTACCAACGCGGTCATGCCTCTGCGTTTCACTCCTGCTTCACCACAGCACCCAGTGCCGCCAGCACCTCCAGCATCACGCCGTGCATGGAATCGCGAACCTCGTCGTTCCTGAAGCGCAGAACCTTGAAGCCGCGCCACGACAGGTCGGCATCCCTTGCCGCATCGGCGGCCCTGGCCATCGGCTCCTGATGCTGCACGCCGTCCACCTCGATGATGAGCCTCTGCGCGAAGCACGCGAAGTCCACGATGTACTTGTCGACCGGCGCCTGGCGCCGAAAGTGATAGCCCTGACGGCGCAGCTGCCGCAGCTCCTTCCAGAGTCGCATCTCCCCGATGGTGGGGCGCTTGCGGAGCTGGCGTGCCACTGCATTTGCCATCTCTCTGCTCCTTCACCCCACCCCCGACCCCTCCCCATCAAGGGGAGGGGAGACGTTGCGGCTCTCTTTTCCCCCACCACGCTTGTCGAGTACGCAGCGAGGCTCACCATCCTCTGCACCTTCTGACAACCGGCAAACGCCTCGAGCGTCGTCACGGCGTGACGCGGGCCTCCTGGGCCTTGATGGCCTCGTCGCGGACGAGGCCCCAGACCTCGTCGACCGTGTCGATGAAGGCCTTGGACTTGGCGATGCCGGGGTCGGCCTTGTCGAGGGCGATGTCGACGATGGTCTTGATGCGGCCGGGGCGTGCCGTCATGACCGCCACGCGGTCGGCGAGATAGACCGCCTCCTGCACGTCGTGGGTGACGAAGATCACGGTCTTGGGGCTCTTCCTCCAGATCGACAAGAGCTCGCTCTGCATGAGGTGCCGGGTCTGGGCGTCGAGCGCGCCGAACGGCTCGTCCATCAGCAGGATCTTAGGGTCGATGGCGAGCGTGCGGGCGATGGCGGTGCGCTGCTTCATGCCGCCGGAGAGCTGCGAGGGGTAGCTGTCCTCGAAGCCGGTGAGGCCCACGAGGTCGATGAAGCTCTGCGCGCGCCGCTCGCGCTCCTCGCGCGGCAGGCGCATCTTTTCCAGGCCGTAGAGCACGTTGGCGCGCACCGTCTTCCACGGGAACAGGGCGAAGTGCTGGAACACGATGCCGCGGTCGGGCCCGGGGCCGGCGATGGCCTTACCGTCGAGGCGGATGTGGCCAGTCTCGGTGGGCAGGAAGCCGCCGATCAGGTAGAGCAGGGTCGACTTGCCGCAGCCCGACGGCCCGAGCAGCGCCAGGAACTCGCGCGGGCGCACGTCGAGGGACACGTCCTCCAGGGCCAGCACGGGGCGGCCCTTGGGCGGGAGGTAGAGATGGCTCACGCCCTCGACGACGATCTGCGCCCCGCCGCTGCCGGGGTTGCGGTGCTGCACCTCTGGCGTCCCTTGGCTCCGTTTCCTTCCGCTGGGGACTGTAGTCGAACCCACCCCACCCGTCATCCCGGCCGGAGCGATGCGAGCCGCAGGCGAGCAGCGCCCAAGGAAGATCCTGGGCCGGGACCTCGGGGGCTCGAACTCGTTCCGGGAGGTCCCAGACAGCCTCCCCCGGCCTTCGCCAGGCCTTCGCCGGGGTCGGCTTGCGGGATGACGGGTGGCCTCAGGCGCGGCGCAGGATCGGGATCACATGCTCGCCGAACAGGGTGACGGCGGCGGCGCGGCGCTCGTCGACGGCGCGGCCCAGGATCGCCAGGATGTGGCCGGCGCCCACCGCGCGGCACTGGGCGATGATCTGCTCGGCCACCTGGGCCGGCGTGCCGGCGATGAACTCGTCGTCGTGCACGGCGAAGCCCGCCTTGGCGTCGAGCAGGCTGGAGGCGTCGGCCTTGACCCGCGGGTCGCCGGCGAGCACCGCGCGGGTCATCTCCTTGGCCTTGCGTGCCGTCTCGCGCGCCTCCTCCGCGCTCGCGGCCACCGAGATGTTGCGGCGGATCGCCAGCTGCTCCGGCCCGCAGGCGAAGCCGACCCGGTCGGCCTCGGCGCGGTAGGCATCGAACATCTCGCCGATGCGCGCCACCGACTCGAAGGCGGTGCAGACCTTGGACCTGCGCCCGGCGGACCTCGCCGCCGAGGCCGGGCTCACCACCGTCGTCCATTTCGGCGGCGCGGGCTGCTGCAGCGGCCGCGGCACGATGCGCAGGTTGTCGAAACTCCAGTAGCGCCCGTGGTGCGAGATCACCGGCTCAGCCAGCCAGGCATCGAGGATCGCGAGTGCTTCGCTGAAGCGCTCGCGGCTCTCCTCGCCGGCGAGGCCGACGCGGATCAGCTCCTGCGGCACGCCACTGGCGCACCCGATCTCGAGGCGGCCGCCCGTCAGATGATCGAGCATGCCGATCTCCTCGAGCACGCGCCAGGGCTGATAGAGCGGCAGCACCATGCCCATGGTGCCGAGGCGCAACCGCTCGGTGGAGCGGGCCACGGCGGCGATCAGCAGGTTGGGCGAGGGGCTGTAGGAGAGGCCGAAATGGTGCTCGCTGAAGAAGATGCCCTCGAACCCCAGCTTGTCCATGCGCCGCCACAGCGCGACGCCGGCATCGAACGTCGCCGTGGCGACCTCGGGCGCAACCTCCTCGCCGAGCGCGCCGGGGGCGTACAGGAACTCGAAGAGCCAAGGCTTGATCATAGGGGTCCCCCAGGGCGAGGCCAGCAGGTGTCAGACCCTCCGGGTCTGCCACCCTTCCAGCCAACCTTGGCCGGGCCCGCTATGCAACCCCTCCTGTGCGCAGCCCCAGGTTACACGAGTCACACCTCTCGCCAGGCGAGCCAGCCGAGCGTTCGAGCAACCGTCCGGCTGTGACCGATGAACTCGAGGAGGTTGCGGCGAGGATGCCTCGGCCTCTTTCGTTTTCGTGTCCCCGCGGGAGATCGCTATTGCAACCTGGAAGGGAACATAAGTCCAAACTACCCGCATTGAGCGAATCACGTTAGATTCTCCGATCTGTGAGGATCGCTGCCCGCGGGCTTCCTGCGGGCGGTTGACTCGTTCGCACGGAGGAGCCCGTGGGCAAAGTCGCGATGCTGGCGCTTGCCGCCCTGCTCGTCTCGGGTTGCGTCCACTCGTCGAGGCTGGAGCGCAACATCACCACCGGGGCGCTCCTCGGCGGCGGAACCGGGGTGGCCATTGGCGGCCTGGCGCGAGGAACGCTGGGGGGCGCGTTCACCGGCGGCGCGATCGGCGCGCTGGCCGGCGGCCTCATCGGGGCGGCCGTGACCCCCGCCAGGCCCTGCTACGTGCGCACCGACTCGGGCCGCCTGCGCCGCGCCTGGTGCCGAGGCGTCTGAGAGGTGCCAGACCCGGTGGACCGGGTGCCGCTGGCGCGCGCCTTCAGCGCCAAGGTGGTCTTCGACATCCCGACCACGGCACATCTGATCGAGCGTCTCGAGCACGACAAGACGCTGCGCCGGCTGTGCGGCTGGCATCGGGTGCGGGCGGTGCCGGGAGCCCACACGTTCTCGCGCGCATTCGCCGAGTTTGCCGCCACGGCGCTGCCCTCGCGCGTACACGAGGCCCTGATCGTGGCGACCCATGAGGAGCGGCTGGTCGAGCACATCCCGCGCGACGCCACCGCGATCGAGGCGCGCGAGAAGGCGGTGAAGGTCGAGACCATCAAACGCTGCCGCAAGAAGAAGACGCCGCAGAAGGGCGAGCCCGGCTGGGAGACCGTGCGCCCGGCTCGAGCGCCAGCGGTCGATGTCTCTGGCTGAGATGCCGGCCGACCGATGAGACGGCCGTGGTCCACATTGTCCACAGCGCAACGCGACCTGAGCGCGTTCACCATTCGCCGTTGATTCTTGGGGAAGTGCGACAGGCGCCCGCGCCGTCAGCGCGCGTTAGGCGCCTTGTCCGGGATCAGATGGTCCTGCACGCCCCGCCCGCTCAGCAGGGGGCGCCTGGAGGACAGGATGCCCACGTTGACCCCGGCCCAGCCGATCTCGCCGGACAGCCGGCCGTACTCGATCTTGGTGCAGCGGTTCATGACCACCCGCAGGCCCGCCGCCTCCGCCTCGGCCGCCGCGGCATCGTTGCGCACGCCGAGCTGCATCCAGACCACCTTGAGGCCGAGCTTGTCCTTCGAGGCGATCGCCTGGCGCACGACCTCGCCCGCGGCCTCCGGGGCGCGGAAGATGTCGACGATATCCACCGGCCCCGGAACATCGGCGAGCGAGGCGTAGACCGGGCGGCCCTGGATCTCCTTGCCCGCCAGGTTGGGATTGACGGGGATTACGTCGTATCCCTTGCCCAGAAGGTACTTCATGGCGAAATAGCTGGGGCGGCTGGTGCCGGCGCTGGCACCGACCATGGCAATCGTCCGCGCCCCGCTCAGGATGCCGGCGATGTAGTGGTCGGAATAGCGGTCATGATCCATGGCTCCCCCCGGCACCGTCAGGCCTTTACCCTGACGTAGCTTCCCGGCGCGTCCTCGATCGCGCCGCCGCTGGCGCCGGGCTGGCGCGCGGGAACCATGCCGCCGGAGTACCTGACGAGCCACTCGGCGAAATGCGGCCACCAGGAGCCCGGGTGCTCCTCGGCGCCCTCCATCCAGGCTTCCAGCGTCGCCGCGCGCCCGTCGTTGGTCCAGTACTGGTATTTGGGCTTCGCCGGCGGATTGATGACGCCGGCGATGTGCCCGGAGCCGGCCAGCACGTAGGTGACGGGCCCGCCGAACAGCCGCGAGCCGATGAACACCGACCGCGCCGGCGCGATGTGGTCCTCCTTGGCGCACAGCTCGTAGATCGGCAGCTTGACGTTGCCCAGGTCGAGCTTGACGTTGCCGATCGCCATCTGTCCGCGGGCGAGCTTGTTCTCCTGATAGAACTCGCGCAGGTAGAACTTGTGGTTGGCGGCGGGCAGGCGGGTGGAATCCTGGTTCCAGAACAGGAGATCGAACGGGAACGGCTTCTTGCCCAGCAGGTAGTTGTTGACGATGTAGGGCCAGATCAGGTCCTTCGGGCGCAGCATGTTGAACACGGTCGCCATGCGCGCCCCGTCGAGATAGCCGCGCTCGGCCATCATCTCCTCCAGCGCCTTCAGCTGCGCATCGTCGATGAACACCATGAGATCGCCGGCCTTGGAGAAATCCACCTGCGCGGCGAAGAAGGCGGCCGAGGCGAACGGCTCGTCTCCGCGCGCCGCGAGGTAGGCCAAGGTGGTGCCGAGCAGGGTGCCGCCGACGCAGTAGCCGATCACGTTGACCTTGTCGGCCCCGGTCTCGCGCCTGGCGGCCTCGCTCGCCGCCAGGATGCCTTGCCGCATGTAGTCCTCGAAGGTCTTGTGCGCGTGTCTCCCGTCCGGATTGACCCAGCTCACCACGAACACGGTGAAGCCCTTCGACACCGCGAACCTGATGAAGGATTTCTCCGGGCCCAGATCGAGGATGTAGAACTTGTTGATCCAGGGCGGCACGATCAGGAGCGGCCGCTCGTACACCCTGTCCGTGGACGGGGCGTACTGGATGAGCTGGATGATGTCGTTCTGGAAGATCACCTTGCCCGGCGCCGTGGCGACGTTGCGTCCCACCTCGAAGGCATCCACGTCGGTCTGGCTGATGTGGAGGAGATCGCCCGACCGCTCCAGGTCGTGCACGAGGTTGGCCATGCCCTGCACGAGGTTCTGCGCGCTCGACTGGGCCGTCTCGCGCAGGACCACGGGGTTGGTCAGCGGGAAGTTGGAAGGCGAGAAGGCGCCCACGACCTGCTTGAGGTAGAAGCTCGCCCGCTGGCGCGTGCGCTCGTCGAGACCGGAGGTCTGCTCCAGCATGCCCTCGAGCCAGCGCGAGGTGATGAGGTAGGCCTGCTTCCAGAAGTCGAAGTAGGGGTTGCGGCTCCACTCCGGGTCTGCGAAGCGGTTGTCGCCCGGCTCGGGCGCGGCCACGGGAGGCGCCGCCCGGCCCATGGCACGCTCGGAGGTGTGCGTCACGAGCTGCAAGTATTGGCTGAACAGCATGGCCTGCGCTTCGACGAGCTTGGCAGGGTCCGCCATCCAGGGCTGCGCGATCTCGGAGAAGAGCTTGGCCGCCTCGGTCCAGTCGCCGGTCGCCGTGTAGGTCCCCGATGCCCCCCGGGCGCGATCGAGAAACCCGTTGAGGACCTTCTGCCCCTCCTCCACGAGGCGCAGCACGTTGCGGCCAAATGCCTCCGGGTCGGCGATCCGATAGGCACCCAGGTCTGCGACGCTCTGGGACAGACCGGGGGACAGATTGGGCTCTTTGGTTTCGACGGCGGGCTTCTGCATCTTGAGGTCTCGCAGGACGGGGTCGAGCGGGCCAACCATACCCCGGTTTGCCCGAAGAATACTTGGCGCATGCGTCGCCCGGATGCACCAACTCCAGCAAAAAAATCCTATGCTGCCATGTCAAAACCACGCAGAATCAGCTAGCCGTCATCTACAAACAGCGAAGACTTCGCAGTCCGATGGTGCTAAACCTCGCCGCGCGGTCAGATGGAGGGGGCTGATGGCAGCACGTTGCAAGCCCGGAATGGGCAAGCCTGGAATGGGCAAGCTCGGAATGGCCCTGATTGCCTCGGCGGCGATGGGCACCGCCCTCATCGGTTGTGCGGAGACGTTGTCCCTCGCCGAGCTGCCGAACGTAACGCGGCTGCCCGAGAAGCTCCTCACCAAGGAGGAGCAGGCGAAGGCCGTCAACAACATGGCCGAGAAGGCGCAGACGCAGCAAGCCGAGGCGGCCAAGGAGATCGAGAAGGGCAAGTAGAGCTTGCCCGGGGCTGTCAGCCTCCAGCGTTGGTAAGTGCCGTGATCGAAGAGTTCCACCGCGTCAAGCGCCTTCCTCCCTATGTCTTCGCTGAGGTCAATCGCCTGAAGGCAGCCGCCCGGGCGAGAGGGGCCGACATTGTCGATCTCGGCATGGGCAATCCGGACATGCCGACTCCCCAGCACATCGTCGACAAGCTCGTCGAGACGGTGAGCCGGCCGCGCACCAACCGCTATTCGGCCTCCAAGGGCATCCTGGGCCTGCGCAAGGCCCAGGCGGCCTACTACGGGCGCCGCTTCGGCGTGAAGCTCGACCCGGAGACCCAGATCGTGGCGACGCTGGGCTCCAAGGAGGGCTTCGCCAACATGGCGCAGGCGATCTCGGCGCCGGGCGACGTGATCCTGGTGCCGAGCCCCACCTACCCCATTCACGAGTTCGGCTTCATCATCTCCGGCGCCGCTATCCGCCACATCCCGACCGTCGGCGAGGGGGCGAGCGCGAAGGACCCGATGGCGGAGTTCTTGCGCGGGGTCGAGCACGCCGTGCGCCACTCCATCCCGCGCCCGCTGGCGGTGGTGCTGAGCTACCCCTCGAACCCGACCGCGCAGGTCGCCGACCTCGCCTTCTACATCGACGCGGTGCAACTCGCGAAGCGGCACGGCCTCATCATCCTCTCGGACCTCGCCTACTCGGAGATCTATTTCAACGGCAACCCGCCGTCGTCCGTACTGCAGGTGCCGGGGGCGATGGACATCTCGGTGGAGTTCACCTCGCTGTCGAAGACCTATGCGATGCCCGGCTGGCGCATGGGCTTCGCGGTCGGCAACGCGCGCCTGATCGGCGCGCTGGCGCGCGTGAAGTCCTATCTCGACTACGGCGCCTTCACCCCGATCCAGGTGGCCGCGGCAGCGGCGCTCAACGGGCCGCAGGACTGCGTGGAGGAGATCCGCAAGATCTACAAGGCCAGGCGCGACTGCCTGGTGGAGAGCTTCGGACGCGCCGGCTGGCCGATCCCGGCGCCGCAAGCCTCCATGTTCGCCTGGGCGCCGATTCCGGAGCCCTACCGCGAGATCGGCTCGGTGGAGTTCGCAAAGCTCCTCATCGACGAGGCGGACGTTGCAGTCTCCCCCGGTCTCGGCTTCGGCGAGTACGGCGAGGGCTACGTGCGCATCGCGCTCGTGGAGAACGAGCACCGCATCCGCCAGGCCGCCCGCAGCGTGAAGAAGTTCCTCGCGCGGGCGCATAAAACCATGCATAACGTGATCGCTATTCCACAAGCGGTATCGCGTTAGTGACTGCATGAGCCAGCCGTTGAGATTGGGGGTCGCCGGGCTCGGCACCGTTGGTGCCGGTTTGCTGCGCTTGGCCCAGTCGCACGCCAGCCGCTTGGCGGGAAACGCCGGACGGCCGATCGCCGTGACTGCGGTGTGCGCCCGCACGCCCGGCAAGGAGCGTGGCATCGCGCTCGACCGTTTCGAGTGGTTCCAGGATGCGCGCAAGCTTGCCGCCGATCCCTCCATCGAGGTCTTCGTCGAGCTGATCGGCGGCGACGACGGCGTGGCAAAGGAGGCCGTGGAGGCGGCGCTCGAGGCGGGCAAGCACGTGGTGACCGCCAACAAGGCGCTGCTCGCCCGCCACGGCACGGCGCTCGCGCGGCTCGCCGAGAAGAACGGCGTTGCCCTGAATTTCGAGGGCGCCGTCGCCGGCGGCATCCCCGTCATCAAGACGCTGAGGGAATCGCTGGCCTCCAACCAGGTGCGGCGCGTCTACGGCATCCTCAACGGCACCTGCAATTACATCCTGACCAAGATGCAGGACGAGCACCGCGCCTTCGGCGACGTGCTGGCCGAGGCGCAGGCCAAGGGCTTCGCGGAGGCCGATCCCACCTTCGACATCGGCGGCTTCGACACCGCGCACAAGCTCGCCCTGCTGACGAGCCTCGCCTTCGGCACCCGCGTCGCCTTCGACGAGATCGACGTGGAGGGCATCCAGGGCATCACGCAGGCCGACATCGAGGCCGCCGGGGATCTGGGCTATCGCATCAAGCTGCTGGGCGTCGCGCTGCTGACCGAGAGCGGCATCGAGCAGCGCGTGCACCCGGCCATGGTGCCGCAGCATTCGGCGATCGCCGAGGTGTCGGGCGTCACCAACGCCGTCGCGGTGGACGGCGATATCGTCGGCAACCTCCTGCTCGTCGGCCCGGGCGCCGGATCGGCTGCCACGGCCTCGGCCGTCATGAGCGACATCCTCGACATCGCGCGCGGCGCGAGGTCCTATCCCTTCCGCATCCCCGCCGGGCAGCTCGAGCCCTACGTGCGGGCGCGGCTCGGGCGGCACCAGGGCGCCTACTACGTGCGCCTCGCTGTGTACGACCGCCCCGGCGCCATGGCCGGCATCGCTGGACGCATGGGCGAGGAGAGCGTCTCGCTCGAAAGCATCGTCCAGCGCCGCCCGCGCGGCGCCCAGATCGGCATCAATGCACGCGTCGCGCCCGGCACGCAGGCACCCGTCATCCTGATCACGCACGAGACCAAGGAGGAATCCATCCGCCGCGCGCTGGAGGCGATCCACCGCGACGGCAACGTTTCGGAAAAGCCGCAGATGATCCGCATCGAGCCGCTGTGACGGCAGGGGCGGCAACAGGGGAGCGAGGCCATGCCCAAGGTCGAGCAACGAGGCGGTCTTCTTGATCGCATCCTGGTGTTGGAGGTGGCGCGCGTCACGGAGGCCGCGGCAATCGCCGCCGCAAGATTGCGCGGGCGCGGCGACGAGAAGGCTGCCGACAAGGCCGCCGTCGACGCCATGCGCCGCGAGCTCGGCAAGATCAACATCAAGGGCCGCGTCGTCATCGGCGAAGGCGAGATGGACGAGAGCCCGATGCTCTACATCGGCGAGGAGGTGGGCACCGGCGAAGGCACCGAGGTGGACATCGCCGTGGACCCGCTGGAGGGCACCACCATCTGCGCCAAGGGCATGCCCAACGCGCTCTCGGTGCTCGCCATTTCCGAGCGCGGCGGTCTGCTCAATGCCCCGGATATGTACATGCACAAGGTCGCCGTCGGTCCCGGCTACCCCGACGGCATCATCGATCTCGACGCGCCCCCCGGCGACCTCATCCGCGCGCTCGCCAAGGCCAAGGGCGTGCCGGTGGGAGAGATAACCGCCTGCGTCCTGGACCGGCCGCGCCACTCCGAGCTGATCGCCGCGGTGCGCAAGGCGGATGCCGGCGTGCAGCTCATCCCCGACGGCGACATCGCCGGCGTGATCTGGACCACCGACCCGAACGAGACGGGGATCGACATCTATTTGGGCTCCGGCGGCGCCCCCGAGGGCGTCCTGGCGGCAGCCGCGCTGCGCTGCATCGGCGGGCAGATGCAGGGCCGGCTGGCGCCGGAGCTGCATGCCGAGAAGGAGCGGCCCGGGCTCATCGAGCGCGCCCGCAAGATGGGCGTCGCCGACATCAGGCGCAAATACAGCATGCACGAGATGGCCTCCGGCGACGTGATCTTCTCCGCCACCGGCGTCACCGACGGCTCGCTGCTCGACGGCGTGCATTTCCGCGGCAACTTCGCCGAGACGGAGACCGTGGTGCTGCGCTCCAAGACCGGCACCGTGCGGCGCATCAAGACCTCCTTCCGCATGATCGGCACCAAGGCCCCCCCGGCGAGCTGAGCCGGGGCGATCCGGTCTTG
>CAWIXS010000010.1:0-65654 GCA_963840075.1 uncultured Alphaproteobacteria bacterium
CGTTGACCTCGGCGGGGCGCTCCTGCTGCACCCAGTGGCCGGCCCCCTCGATCAGGCGCACGAGCCTGAGGTCGGCGACCTGCCCGCGCATCGTCTCGATCAGGTCGAGGCCGGGAACGAAGCGCAGCACCGGGTCGAGGCTGCCGGCAATGAAGGCGGCGGGCTGCTCGATGCGCTTGCCGGCGATGGCGGCCTGCTGGGCGAAGTCCAGCTCCGAGGTGCGGTAGCGGTTGAGCGGGCCGCGGAAGCCGCCCTTCTCGAACTGGCCCGCGTAGTAACCGAGATCCTCCTCGGTCAGCCACGCCGGCAAGGGGTCCGGGTCCGGCAGGCCGTCGAGCAGCCGCGCGTCGGCCGGCTTGTCGCCTGTGAGGCCGGGCAGCCGCGCCTGCATCGCCTCGCCCGACGCGGAGTAGTAGATCTTGCGCAGGCCGGATTGCACATCGGCCTCCAGCTCCGCCTCGGCGACGCCCGGCGTTTGGAAATACAACTGATAGAAGAAGCGGTCCTTGTAGATCTTGCGGAACAGCTGGATGCGCGGCACCGGGCCGCGGCCGGTATGCGGCACGCTGAGCCCCACCACCGCACGCACCTTCTCCGGGTGGAGGAGCGCGGTGTTCCACACGATCGGCGCGCCCCAGTCGTGGCCGATGAGGATCGCCTGCCTCTGGCCCAGCGCATCGATCAGCCCGGCGACATCGGCGCACATCTCCTTGATGGTGTAGGCCTCGATCTCCCGCGGCTTGTCGCTGCCGCCGTAGCCGCGCACGTCGGGCGCCGCCACGCGAAAGCCCGCCGCCGCGAACGCCGGGATCTGGTGGCGCCAGGAGTACCAGCTCTCCGGGAAGCCGTGCACCAGCACCACCAGCGGGCCGTCGCCGCTCGAGGCGACGCGCACGCGGATGCCGTTGGTCTCCACCATGTGCATGTCGGGCGGCGCTGTCATGCTCGGCACCTCGGGTTCAGGTTCCAGCTCGGTCCCCGGTCGATCCTACCCGCCGTCGCAGCGCGCGAGTATGACGCGGCAGGCGGCGCGCCGCGTCTCGTCCGAGCTTTGCCGGCAGTCCTCCATTGCGGCGGCCTCGGCGGCGTCCTGGGTCTGCGCCACCGCCCAGCCGACACCCGTGCTGCCGGCGTCCGGGTCGAGCGCCAGCGCCAGGCACGCATCCTCGAAGCTCTCCACGACCCGGCACAGATCGCGCGTCGCCGGCGGCGGCTCCTTCGCCGCGCGGCAGCGCCCCAGGGCCTCCGCCTGCGCCGCCTCCCGGCTCGCGTGGTTGACCGCCCAGCCAACGGCCAGGCCCTGCCTGGCCACGTCGGCGGGAAGGCCCACCGCCAACGCCCCCTCGGCCCGGGCGAGCCCGGCGCCCGCTGCAGCGCCGGCAAGCAGCAGGGCGCAGGCGAGCAGGGCCCCGGCGGGGCGCGCAGACGCCAGCAGGGGCCGCAATGGTCGTTCCGTCGATGCTGACGCCGCGCCCATGGCATGCCTTCTTCGCCGATTGGGAAGCACTGCCGGAGGATAGTCGCAGTTGTGCCAGCATGCACGCCAGACCTCGTGCTTGCCGCCGCCCTGCCGAATGCAACATCATGGGGGCGGGCGAAGATCAGTCAGCGAGGCAATGCCATGACGACCTCCCCCCGTCTCGGCTGGAAGGCGCTAGACTTCGCGCTCACTGGCGTGGACGGCAAGACCTGGACGTTGGCCGACGTGCGCGGCCCCAAGGGCACGCTGGTGGCCTTCATCTGCAACCATTGTCCCTACGTGCGGGCGGTGATCGGCCGCCTCGTCGAGGAGGCGAAAGCGCTCGAGGCGCTGGGCATCGGCACCGTCGCCATCATGCCCAACGACACGGTCGCCTACCCGGCCGACAGCTTCGACAACATGAAGGCGTTCGCGCGCGAGCACGGCTGCGGCTTCCCCTACCTGATCGACGCGATCCAGGAGGTGGCGCGCGCCTACGGCGCGGTGTGCACGCCCGACTTCTTCGGCTTCAACGCCGCGGACGAGCTGCAGTACCGCGGGCGTCTGGATGCCTCGCGCACGGCGCTGGTGCCGGGCGCCCGGCGCGATCTCTACGAGGCCATGAGGCAGATCGCCGAGACCGGGCGCGGGCCCGAGGAGCAGCTCTTGAGCGTGGGCTGCTCCATCAAGTGGCGCCGCGAGGACTGAGCGGCGCCCGGATCAGGGCGAGCCGCGGAACACCCCGTTCTTGAAGAACACGCGGTAGGGCGTGGTGCCTTCGGCGCCACCGTCGAAGCTCTTCCACCTGCCGTTCTGGCACAGCGTCCCGCCCTGGACCGCCACCGCCTCGAACTCGATGACGTTGGGATAGACCTTGGGATTGTCGCCCGGCTCCACCCCCATGAAGGTGGTGATGTACTTGCCGCCGGTGATGACGGGGTCGTAGCCCTTGATGATGATGCCGCCGCCGCCCGTCGAGGGGAAGGTGGAGCGCAGCAGCGGCCAGCTCTCATAGTTCTCCTCCGCCGAGGCGCTGACGCCTGCGAGCGCCAGGCTGGCAATGAGACAGGCGGCAATTGCGCGCATGGTCCGTCCTCCTCCGTGTCCAATCGTGAAGGAGTACGGCCGGAACGCCAATTTGGATCGCTGGCTGATCCTTCACGCAAGGCGCTGCAATTCGACAAGCGCGCGCCGGGGCGGCTGATCCGTCAGCCTGTGGGCGTAAGGCCAAGGGCGGTCAGCCGGACTGCAAGCTGCGGAGCAGGTAACGGCTCGAGCAGCTCGTCGGGGCCGGCGCCGGCTTATCCGCGGCGCTTGATGGCCTGCACGGCCTCCTCCAGCGCCTGCAGGAAGCGCGAGCGGTCCTGGCGGGTGAAGCCGGCGTTGTAGCCCTTGCTTTCGCCGGTCTCGCGCAGGTGCCGGGAGAGAACGCGCATGGCGAGCGCCATGCCGATGCCGGCGTCGGTGAAGGGCTTGCCGGTCAGTCCGATCACGCGCGCTCCGGAGTTGAGGCAGCGGGCGGCCAGCGGGATGTCGGCGGTGACAACGATATCGCCATTGCCCGCGCGCTGCGCAATCCAGTCGTCGGCCGCGTCGGGCCCTTCGGAGACGACCACGCGCTGGATGCGTGGGCCCTCGGGAAGCCGCATCCAGCTGTTGGAGACGAAATGGACCGTGAGACCATGCCGCTCAGCCACCCGCGCCGCCTCGTCCTTCACGGGGCAGGCGTCGGCGTCGACGTAGAGGGTGATGGGCATGTCCGCATGTTCTATGCGCGCTGGAAAGGGTAGGGTGCAATAAGCCGAAGGCGCATTGCACCGATTGCCGCGCAGATCGGTGCAGTGCGGCTATCGCCTTATTGCACCCTCCTATGAGCAGTGGCTTGTCAAGCTCCGAGCTTGTGCTTTTTGAACGTTATCGGGTTCGCATGCGTCGTTCCTCCCGAGGGGTTGGGCAAGCGATGAGGTGCGTGGCGCTGGCGTCGCGCGGGGCCGGTCGGGCTGGTGCGGGCGAGGCCCGCAGCCACCTCCTATCCGTTCCCGGTCGTCCGGACGGACGCCGGGGTGACCCTATTCTGCATTCGCTTGACAGCGCTGGTCGACCAGTGAGGACGCCCCATCTACGAGAACGGCTGCTGGCCTGGGATCGGGCCAGCCGGCCCGGGTGCAATTCGAGCGTCTTCACCCGCGCGACGCACGAGCGCCACGCACCTCAATCGATTGCCTCGGCCCTCCTCATCGCAAAAGGTCCATTCCTTGGTTCGACCCCGGCGGAGCCATTCCTCCGTCCCGACCACTTCCCTCACCGGCGCCGCGCGCAGCCCTTGTCGAGGCTGGCCCTTTCAGGGCCACCCGAAGGGCTTGGCCTTGACAAGGGTGAGCACGGCGCCACGCTCGGCCGGTCGGGTGGAGGCGCCTCATGCCGTCGCCGCCCGCCGCGCCTTGCAGGGCTTCAGGGGCGCGCCTTCCGGTACCGCGCCGTCCTCCAGACAGCGCCACAGCGCCACCAGCAGCTTGCGCGCCAGCGCCACGATGCCGATCCGGCGCGTGCGCTTGTTGCCGGCCGCGAACCGGCGCTGGAACCATCGGCTCGAGGCGCTCGCCGGCTGGTACTCGAGCCAACACCAGGCGATCTCCACCAGCATCGCCCGCATGCGCCGATTGCCGGCCTTGGAGATGCCCTGCTCGTAGTCGCTCTCCCCGCTCTTGCAGGGCGTCCCGGTCACGCCCACGGCACCCGCCAGCTCGCGACCGTTGGCGAACGTGCGCCAGCCCAGGATCTCGGTCGAGAACACGAACGAGCTCTCCTCCGCGATCGCGCCGAGCTGGCGCAGCGCGCGCGTCGCGCCGGCGATCTTGCACGGCGAGGAGGCCACCAGCGCCTCGCGTGCGGCCTCGAGCTCGGCGAGCTGCCGCTCCACCAGCGCCAGGCGCTCGCCTTCCGCCAGCAGATCGCGCGTCAGATTGGGCGGCAGCGCCGATCCGTCCCAACGCCCGAGCTTGCCAACCCGATCGGCCCAGTCGCTGTCTCCAAGCCGGTTGAGAGCCAGCCCCTCCTCGATGAGCATCGACTCGAGGCGCGTGCGGTGTTGCGCGCGCTCGCTCTTCAGCCGGTCGAGCGAGCGCGACAGCTGGCGTACGTCCTCCACCGTCTCGTCCGGCACCCGCACCACGCTCCACACCTTCCTCTCACCGCCCACGCAGCGCAGCAGCAGGGCCATCAGCTTGCCGAGGTCGAGCCGGTCCGTCTTGCTGTGGCGTGCCCGCCGCGACACCTCGATCGAGGAGCTGTCCACCACCAGGTTCGCAATGCCGTTGGCCCTGAGCACCCGGTCCAGCCAGAACCCATCCCGGCCCGCCTCGTAGCAGCTCACCACATGGGCGTCCGGCCTAAGCTCCAGCTTCCGCTTTGCGTCCGCAGTCTCCTCCAAGAGTCCGGCCGCATCTCGCGCCGCCACGCTGCGCTCCCGCTGCTTGCCACTCCGAGACTTGAACAGCACCTTCCAGGTCGCATTGGAAAGCTCCAGCGCCATGTACAGCCCCTGGCCGCCAGCATTATTCTCGCCAACAAGGGTCGCTCGGGTCGTCATCGAAGTCCTCGATCTCCGCCTCCGGGTGGTCGGCGTCGGGCAGCGTCAGGTGCGGCACGGCGCGGCGCCAGGCCTCGGCACGCTCGCGATAGTCGGCGGTGACGTTGGTGTAGCCCAGCACCGGCCGCCCCAGCGCGCGCATGAAGCCCACCTCGAAGGCGGTGCCGGCATCCATGGAGACGCCGCGGAACGGCGTCAGGTTGGCGATCAGCCCCGCGCACGAGCGCATCAGCCCTTCGTTGGCCGCCGAGATGCGCCGCGCCTGCTCCGGCTTGGCAAGCCCGGCGAGGTCGAGCCCCGCATCCAGCGGGAACACGCCCTCGAGCCCATGCTCCGCGCACAGGGCCGCCTTGTGCGCCCCCACCGCCAGCGCGTCGGGGAGAAACACCTCGGGACCGGCGAGATAGATGCGGGGTGGGGACATGGGCTCAGTCGTCAGCCTGCCGCATCTTGGCGAGGCGGATGAGGTCGGCTTCGGGGGCGAGGCTGTCGGGGTCGCCGGCCTGCAGCGCGCGCTTGTACCAGAGGATCAGCTCGCGCGTGAGGTAGACGCCGTCGAAGGCCTCGCGGTCCTTGCGCTCGACGATGGGGAAGGTGGAGAGGATGTAGCCGATGTCGTCCTCGTCGGTGATGCCGTAGAGGATGAAATAGAGGGCGTCGAGCCGGGCGCGCAGGTGCCGCCGCTCCGCCTCGTTCCAGACGATAGGCGGCTTCACCGAGCCGACCTTGTCGACGTAGCCCATGTCGCGAGCGAACGGCGCCATGTCGTGGGCGGTGTAGGTGAGGCGCAGCACGTGGTCCTTCACGATGTCGGCGGCCGTGCGCTTACCGAGGCGGCGGGTGTAGTGCTTGGGCGTGAGGACTGGTAGCTGCTCGATAATGAACCAGTTCAGGTGTTGGCCTTGAATCTTCGAACGTGCGCAATAGTCGAACGGGAAGGAATTCAACAATCCCGACCACAGCGGCGTCTCACTTCGCGCGCCAGCGTCGTCACAGAGGAGCACCGGGATCGTGTTGCCGTAGCCGCCAGGCGGCAGGAACGCGGCGATCATGCTCCTCTCATTGGTTGGAGAAGTTACCTCCTTGAAGCCGAGAACCGGGCCGGCCATTACGAATTGCTCAAGCTGGGCTTGCTCAACCCAATATTGGGGGACAACTACTCTTTTCGGATCGGTATGATCGCTGTCTCTGAGAGGCTCTGGTTGCGCCGGCCGATGAATATTTTTGGGATTGATCATGACGTCCGCCGCGCGGTGATCGAAGGCTTGAACCATCTTGCCTTCGTACAGCGGCACCCATTCCTGTTTTCCCTTGCGCCAGCGTCCCATGTCCGCGGCATAGGCGCCTTCCTTCTCCAGCCGCTCGCGCGTCCAGAACAGGTGGCTGTCGTTGGTCATGTGAAACATGGTGACGTATCGCACGGGCCACGCTTGCTTCTCGATGCCGTTGGAGCGTGCGACCAGCACCGGCAGCCGGCGGTAGACCGCGGTCGTGAGGTCGGCATCGCGCCTGGTGCGGAAGATGGGCGCGGTGCCGGTGTTGGGGTTGACCAGCGCGAAATCGGCGGCCGTCAGTGTGAAGCGGTGATCGTCGGCCACCTCTTCCGGCGGGTCGCGCAGAAAGAAGGCGCATTCGGTCGCCGCGACACGGCGCTTCGGTCCGCCGCACACGAAGGCGCTGAACTTGAAGCGGCTGTCTACGTCGGGAAAGAACGGCTCTCGATGTTCGCCGCGTCTGTTCTCAAAATCGAACAGGCACTGTACACGGCCGGTCGTCGCAACACTGCGGAAGAATGCCGAAGCACCGAGGTCGGAGGCGATGCCAGAGGGCACCAGCAGCCCCGCAATGCCGTCCGGCTTAATGAGCGCCTGTGCACGCTCAACGAACAGTGAGTAGATGTTCACATCGCCCTTCGACAGCAGGGGATAGTCGCCGCCCTTGCGCGCGAAGCTCCATCGCCTTGTCGGCGCGGGTGGACGCCAGCTCGTATTCCCCGATCAGCTCGTCTCCCGCATTGCGCATGCGATCGATCATGCGCTTGCGGTCGGCGGCCCGCGCCTGGCGCGCAACCTCCGGCGCGCGGGCGGCGAACCACTCCACTTCTTGCATCTTCATGCGGTCCCAAGGCGGATTGCCGACCACCGCGTCGAAGCCGCCTTCCGGCTCGGCACTCGTCCAGTTCCTCCACACGCCGGGAAAGGCGATCTGCCAGTGCAGGAAGCGCTGCTCGCGGGCGAGCGCGTGGGCGCGGGCGATAAGTCCGCTGATCAGCCGGAAGTCGCGCGCCGTGCCGGCGCCGCCCAGGCCATTGATGGCGAGCTGTTCGGGGCCGCCCTCGTCGAACAGGCGCAAGGCTTCTTCGGTCAGGCCCACGGGACGGGTCGGCTCCTGCTCGCCGCCCAGCACCGCAAGCGGCGCGCCGAAGGCGCCGTCCATCGCACTGTCGAGCGCCATCTTTTCGTCGAACGTCGGAGCCAGCCACTTGATCGCCTGCCAGAAATCGAGGAAGTGCCGCAGCGGGTCGGTCCGCTCCTCGACGCCGGCGAACTCCTGCGCGCTCGCCCGCACCTCGGCAATGTCCGCGTCGCTGCGCTTCTCGACGCTCTCCATGCCGGGGATGGCGCCCTCAGCCTTGTGAACGGCGTCGCTGATGAGCAGGGAGCCTCTCACCGCTAGCCCGTCGAGCGCCTTGCGCACCAACTCGCCATAGAGGGAGTCGCCGCACTGCAGGTGGTGGTCCAGGAACGAGAGCGGAGCGCCGGCCGTGAACGTGTGCAGCCACAACGCCACCTTGGCCAGCTCGACGGCCATCGGATTCTTGTCGACGCCGTAGACGCAGCGCTTCAGGATGAAGCGGCGCACGAGGTTCTTGTCGACGAGCTGGTCGTCGCGGATCAGCCAGCCGTGCGCCTTCGCTTCGGCGTTGATCTTGTCTCGCACGTTGGCGAGGCGTTGCGCCAACGGCGAGGCATAGTCGCCCCACGTTACGGTCTCGCGCGCATCGCCCATGGCCGTCGTGATCTTGTCGGCGAGGTAATCGACGAGCGAGACCAGGAAGTGCCCGGAGCCCATGGCCGGGTCCACGATCTTCAAGTCGAGAATCCGCTCCGCGGGGTCGAGGGCGCGCAGCTCGTCGAGACGCGCCTCGGTGCGCCTGCGGTCGGCCGACAAGGCTTGGGCTCGCGCCTTGAAGGCCTCGACGCGCTCGTCAATGAGAGGGCCCACCGCGCGCGCGATAATCAAAGAAACGAGGTCATCGTGGGTGTAGTAGCTGCCCGAGGTCTTGCGCGCGAACGGATTGAGGCGCACCGAGATGCCGTCGGGCTTGCCCGCGTCCGCCACCGGCTCGTGCTCCAGGAGGCCCTCGTAGATCGACCCGAGCTGCTGCACCGAAAGATCGCGAAAATTGATGCGGACGCGTCGGCCGCCCTTATCGGTGCGAGCCAGCCGATCGAGGAGTGGCGCAAAATTGGCATCAGGCAACAGCGCGCGATCCAGCAATTCGGTGGCGGCCGTGCGGTCCGAGAACAGGCCCCCGTTGTAAGGCGGCAGTCCGATGTCCTCGTCGCCCTTGTCGATCGCACGAAACAGCTCCATGCAGGTATGGGCGAACGTTCTGCGCTTGTGGCTGAGTGTCGTGCGGCTCTCGATGCGCTCTGCGACCTCATCGCGCAAACGCCACAGGCCACCGTACCCCGCGTCGCGTTTCGGCAGGAGATCCCGATCCTCCGCGTAAAGGGCAAACAGAAGGCGGTAGAGAAGCGTCAGTGCCGCATCGCGCACCGTTGTCAGATAGGCTGAATCCAGCGCGGCGGGACGCTTTGGATCGGCCCGCACGAGGGCGCGCAGCAAATCCGGGAAAACCTCCTTGAAGACAAGGTCGGTCAGGTTCTCTCTGACCTTGGTCTCCCAATTGCGGCCTTCATCCAGGGCGTGCTGATGGAAGGTGCGGCCATCTGATCCCGGCAGGAAGGCCTCGCGCCGGAACATGAGCCAGAGCAGCTTGAGGAGGTGGTCGCTCCACTCCTCGTCGTTCGCGAATTGCGCGGGGCGACCGTTGATGCCCAGCTCCCCTTGGCTGCCGGCGAGACGGAGCACCCAGGCGAGGTCGATCTCGAAGTAATCTTCGAGCCTTGACTTGGCGCGCTGGTAGTAGAGGCGCCAATGGCGCCCGTTGGTCAGGATGCCCCAGAGCACCCTGCCGTCCGATTGCACGTCGGCACGCGTCAGATAGCGGATGATCTGTCCCGAGGGCGTCTCATCATTGCCGGCGCCCGCGCCGCGCTGATCCAGGCCCAGGGCCCAAGCCTTCGCGTCGGCAACAGCGACGCCGAAAGGATAGCGGTCTGCTGCCTTGGCTTTCCGATCCGCCTTGTTGAAGGCGTCTGTGGAAGCGAACAGGAGATAGTCAGGGACGTTCGCTCGACCCTTGACCTCGACGCGTTCCTGCACCGAAAAGCAACCGCCCCAGTTCAGCACTTCGAAGATGGGCTGGATAGTCCGCTCTTCGGTTTGCGGCTCATTGAGTCGAGTCGGGTTCGCGATCTTCGCGAAGACCTTGCCGAGCTGCGCCCGTAAGCTCTCAGCAGAGATCCGACGGAATCTCGCGCCAGACTTCGGCTTCTCGGATTCCCTCGTTGAGAAAATCCTCGGTGAAAAGGGTGCCCTGGGGCATCGGCGAATCCAAGTGAACGTGTCAAAACGTGCATAGCACGCCCCGAACGCCCTTGGACCCTTCCAATGCGCCTAGTCTGGGGACTATTGCCTCAGTTGTCCAAGAAGCTGCGCAGCTTCCGCGACCGGCTCGGGTGCTTCAATTTGCGCAGGGCCTTGGCCTCGATCTGGCGGATGCGCTCGCGCGTCACGGAGAACTGCTGACCGACCTCCTCCAGCGTGTGGTCGGTGTTCATGCCGATGCCGAAGCGCATCCTGAGGACGCGCTCCTCGCGCGGCGTCAGCGAGGCGAGCACCCGCGTCGTCGTCTCGCGCAGGTTCGACTGGATCGCGGCATCGATGGGGAGCACCGCGTTGCGGTCCTCGATGAAGTCGCCGAGATGCGAATCCTCCTCGTCGCCGATCGGCGTCTCGAGACTGATCGGCTCCTTGGCGATCTTCAGCACCTTGCGCACCTTCTCCAAGGGCATGGCGAGCTTCTCGGAGAGCTCCTCCGGGGTCGGCTCGCGGCCGATCTCGTGCAGCATCTGGCGGGACGTGCGCACGATCTTGTTGATGGTCTCGATCATGTGCACAGGAATTCGAATCGTACGCGCCTGATCGGCGATCGAGCGCGTGATCGCCTGCCGGATCCACCACGTCGCGTAGGTCGAGAACTTGTAGCCGCGCCGGTACTCGAACTTGTCCACCGCCTTCATCAGGCCGATGTTGCCCTCCTGGATCAGGTCCAGGAACTGCAGGCCGCGGTTGGTGTACTTCTTGGCGATGGAGATCACGAGGCGCAGGTTGGCCTCCACCATCTCCTTCTTGGCCTGGCGCGCCTCGCGCTCGCCCTTCTGCACCGCCTTGACGATGCGCCGGAACTCGGTGATCTCGAGCCCGGTCTCCTCGGCCAGCGTCTTGATCTCCTCGCGGATGCCCTCGATGCTCCGGCGCTCGTTGCGCACGAACGGCGCCCAGCGGTTCTTGCCGGCGAGGTTCGCCATGCGGTCGAGCCAGCCCTGGTCCAGCTCGTTGCCGTAGTACTCGTCGATGAAGGTCTGGCGCGGCACGCCATAGTTGTCGGCAAGCCGCATCAGGCGGCTTTCCAGCTGCACCAGGTTGCGGTTGATGCGGTAGAGCTGCTCCACCAGCATCTCGATGCGGGCGTTGTTGAGCGAGAGGCTCTTTACGTCCTTGATGACCTCGTCGCGCAGCTTCTCGTAGGTCTTCTGCTGCTGGCGCGAGATCTGCTCGCTTGCGACATGCATCTCGACGCGCTTGTCCTGGAGCTTTCGGAGCCTCTTGTAGGCGTCGGCGATCTTGTCGAAGGTCTCGAGCACCTTGGGCTTGAGCTCGGCCTCCATTGCCGCCAGCGACATGGCGTTCTCGAAGTCGTCCTCGTCGTCGATCTCGCCCTCGGGGCGCGGCTCGCCGCCGCCGGGCTCGTCGCCGGCCGCGGCCGCGGCCGGGCCGGCCGCAGGAGCAGCCGGTGCCGCGGGGGCCGGAGCCCCGATCGGCGCGGCGATGGGCGGCGGCGCCGACTTCGCCTCGGGCCCCTCGTAGGTCGCCTCGAGGTCGATCACGTCGCGCAGCAGGATCTTGGCGTTGTTGAGCTCGTCGCGCCAGATGATGATGGCCTGGAAGGTGAGCGGGCTCTCGCACAGCCCCGCAATCATCGCCTCGCGCCCCGCCTCGATGCGCTTGGCAATGGCGATCTCGCCCTCGCGCGAGAGCAGCTCGACGGAGCCCATGTCGCGCAGGTACATGCGCACCGGATCGTCGGTGCGGTCGGTCGGCTCGGCGCGCGCGGTGCTCGCGGCAGGCAGGCTCGGGGCGACGAGGGAGCGCGCGCCGTCGTCGGCGTCGTCGGCGCTGTCATCCTCCCTCTCGACGGTGCCCTCCTCCGCCTCCTCGCTCTCGACCACGGTGATGCCCATGTCGGACAGCATCGACATGGTGTCCTCGATCTGGTCGGGCGAGACCTCCTGGGAGGGCAGCACGGAGTTGAGCTGGTCGAGCGTCACGAAGCCGCGGGCCCGCGCGGTCTTGATGAGCCGCTTGACGGCGGCGTCGGACAGATCGAGCAGCGGCGCGTCCTTCTCGTGCGCCTCGCCTTGCGGTGCGGTCTGCTCTTCGGCTCGTGCTGCGTTTGCCATCAGGTCACTCTCCGGAGCGCAGGGCCTGCGCTGTCAATAGAGTCAGCTCGGTTCATCGGCGTGCAGACGTCCGGGCCCCGCCGTGGCGCTGATGCGCTCCACGCGAAAAAGCCCGCGTCCGGCGGAAACATCCGCCACGCTGGTTACTGCACGTTGAAGGCCCGCGGTGCCGAGGCGCGAAGGCAGAGCACTCTGGCTCGCATTGCCTTCATTTGGGGCCGCATGACGGCATACACAACTGGCGTGCTCGATGCCAGTCCTTCTGTGGAGCATCAACGCCTCCGGTGGGGAAATAATTCCCGCCTGTGTCCGCCGGTCCGCTACATCCACGGGTTCGATGCTTCCAAGCTGCCGGTTCATGCAAATTGAGCGGCGTTCAGCATGGCTTCCAGCGTTGTGCTGCCAAGCTCAGTCGCCGTGGCTCTCGAGCTCACGCGCGCGCCTGTGCTGCAGCTCCACGATCCGCCCCCATGCCTCCTCGCTCGGCTCTCTCCCCCAAGCCTCGACGGCATCCCGCAGCTCGTGCGGCAGACCGACCTGGGCTTCATGCAACGCGAGGGCGTGGCGCCAACCTGCGTCGGCCTCGCCGGCATCCGCCTCGCTTCGCGCAAACTTGTCGCTGGTGCGCGCAACGGCCCGATCGAGCGCAGCGACAGCGCCGTCGTGCCCTTTTGACGTGAGATGGGAGCGTACGCGCAGGGGATCAAGGGGGATTCCCTCGGCCGCCAGATCGAGCAGAGCCTTGCGCAGGCGGTCGAGCGAGGGCGCGGTGAGCTTCAACTTGTCTATCTCCTCCCAGCAGCTCTCGAGCAGCCAGGGGTGGTTGAGGAGGGCTCCCATCAGCAGGGCCTCGCGCGGGGGAAGGGCGGCCGCCGGCCGTTCCGACAGCTCGTTGCTGCGCGCCGAGGTGCCTTGACCCAAGGCCCCCCCCGATGGACCCGGGGCCGCCCGCGGCGCGCCGCCGAGCCGTGTCCGCTCATTGGCGCGCTCGCGCACGCGCCAGTCGAGCTGGGTGTTGTCGCGTCGCCTGGCGGCGACCTGCGGCGAGCGGCGACCGCCCGCGCGCCCCACCTCGCGCTCGTACCTGCGCCTCCGGGCGTAGAGAATCTGCCGCAGCTCGCCTTCGTAGTGCGTGCGCACCTCGCGGTCGGCGATCCGGGCGACCGAGGCCTTGAGTCGCGCCCCCAGGGCGGCCTGCTGCTCGGGCGTGACGGCCGGTGCGCCCTGCAACTCCTCGCGCTCGATTAGCACGTCGATCAGCGCGCGCGTCCTGTTGGCCAGGATGTCCTGGAGGCTTTCGGGCCCGTGCTGGCGCACCATATCGTCGGGGTCCAGGCCGTCGGGCAGGAAGGCGAGCTGCAGGCTGTAGCCGGGCTTCAGGAGCGGCAGCACCGTCTCCGCGGCGCGGAAGGCGGCCCGGCGCCCCGCCGCATCGCCGTCGAAGCACAGGATGGGCTCGGCGGTCATGCGCCAGAGGAGCCCGATCTGGGTCTCCGTCAGCGCTGTGCCGAGCGGCGCGACGGTCTCGGGAAAGCCCGCCTCCGAGAGGGCGATCACGTCCATGTAGCCCTCGACCACGACAAGCCGGCCCTTGTCGTGGGCCGGCACCCGCGCGCGGTGCGCATTGAACAGGTTGGCGCCCTTGTGGAAGAGCGGCGTCTCCGGCGAGTTCAGGTACTTGGCGGGTGCGGCGGGGTCCATGGCCCGGCCGCCGAAGGCAATCGTGCGGCCCTTGAGATCGGCGATGGGGAACATGATGCGGTGGCGGAAGCGGTCGTAGGGCACCGGGATGTCCTCGCCGCTCACCAGCATGCCGGAGGTCGCCAGCTCTGCGCCCGTGAACCCCGCCTTGACGAGATGCTCCTTCAGCGCCGAGCGGCTGTCGGGCGCATAGCCCAGGCTGAAGCGACCGATCGCCTCGGGCCCCAGGCCGCGCTTCTCCAGATAGGCGCGCGCCTCCCGGCCCTGGGGCGCGCCGAGCTGCCTCCCGAAGAACTCGGTGGAGGCGGCGAGCAGCCCATAGAGCCGCGCCCGCCCGTCCTCCGCTTCCTTGTCGCGCGGGCCCGCCTCCGGCAGGGGCACGCCGGCCTCCTGGGCGAGGCGCTCGACCGCCTCGGGAAACGAGAGGCCCTCGGTCTTCATCACGAAGGTGAAGATGTCGCCGTGCTCGCCGGAGGCGAAGCAGTGATAGAAGCCCTTGTGATCGTTGACCGTGAAGGAGGGCGTCTTCTCCTGCTTGAAGGGCGAGAGCCCTTTGAGCTCGCGCCCGGCGCGTTTCAGCGCCACCCTGCGCGCCACCACCTGGCTGACGGGCAGCCGGGCGCGGATCTCGTCGAGAACGGACGGTGAGAACCGCATGGGCTCGCTCGCGTGTCCAGATCGCGACGCGCCAAGTGCGCGCTACGCCGTGAAGATGTGGACGCGACACATTGTGACGCTCACTCACTGAACACGGTGCGCAACCGCGTACGAGGTCGCCCGGTCTCTCGGGCGGGGCCAAAGCTCCCATTCGGCCTTCACTGATTCTCGCACCTATTGCAAGGTGAGCAGCGCCCCTATTCTTGGGCCGACGGTGGCAGTGAACGCGGAGAGAGGCTGGGCGTTACTCCGGCGCCTATCGCGGCGGCGAGTGCTGGACCATTGCTCCAGCCTGGGCGGGCGCTGCCGCCGCGCTTCAGCCCGACATCGGGTCGGCTCTCTCTCGGCCTGTGGACTACCGCTGCGCGCCCGCGGCTTCAAGGGGGTGGCGCCCTCGGCCCATCCCACTCAAGGATGTGACGGCAGGCACGGCGCTCCTCATTGTCGAGGTCGCAGACAGCAGCCTCGCCTACGACCTGCGCGTGAGGCACCAGCCTACGCCCGTCTGGGCCTGCCCCAATATTGGGTGATTGACGCCAAGACGCTCGTCACGCGCATCCACCGCCAGCCCGGGTCCAACGGCTATCCCGATCCGCGTGAGGCCGGCCAGAGCGAGCTGCTCGAGCCGCTGCATGCGCCGTTCCTCGCAGCTTGACCGACCTCGGCCTCACACCCGCCACCTGAGGGATCGGACGCGCTCTCGCGCGGGCGCCGCATGGCGGCTCGGCGCAATGCGGCTATCGCCTTGTTGCGCCCTACTTGCCGCCGAGCAGCGCCTTCACCTGGGCGCTCGCCTTGCCGAAGTCCATCTGACCGGCGTAGCGCTCCTTCAGGGCGGCCATGACCTTGCCCATCTCCTTGGGGCTCGCCGCGCCCACCTCCGCCACAACGGCGGCGATGGCCGCCTCAGCCTCCGCCTCGGTCATCTGCTTGGGCAGGAACTCCTCGATCACGGCGATCTCCGCAGCCTCCTGCTGGGCCTGCTCGGTGCGTCCCACCTTCTCGTAGATCGAAAGCGACTCGCGGCGCTGCTTGATCATCCGCTGCAGCAGCGCAGGCAGGTCCTGGGCGGGAACCGGCGCCCTGGCGGCGATGTCGGCCTGCTGCAGCCCCGCCGAGATCAGCCGCAGCGCGGAGACGCGCTGCTTGTTCCCTGCCTTCATGGCAGCCCTGGTCTCAGCCATCAGACGGTCGCGCATGGCGCATCTCCTCTTGCCGATCGCGTCATGTATGTCCGCCAGCGACACGCCGCAAGCCCGCATTGACCCGCGGCCGGGGTTCGCCTAGGAGGGGCCCCAGAGACAATCGACAGACCATCGACGTGAGCCAGGAGACCTCCAAAGCTTGGGCGGAAGCGCCGCCGACGGGCCGGCTGGTGCTGGCCGACGGCACCGTCATTGCCGGGCTGGGGCTCGGCGCCACCGGCTCGGCGGTGGGCGAGGTGTGCTTCAATACGGCGATGACGGGCTACCAGGAGATCCTCACCGATCCCTCATATGCCGGGCAGATCATCACCTTCACCTTCCCCCACATCGGCAACGTCGGCACCAACCGCGAGGACACCGAGACCTCCAACCTGGCGATGCGCTCGGGCGTGCGCGGCTGCATCCTGCGCGCCTCCGTCACCCAGCCCTCCAACTACCGCGCGGCCGAGCATCTCGACCAGTGGCTGAAAGCGCGCGGCATCATCGCGCTCGCCGGCGTTGATACGCGGGCGCTCACCGCCCGCATCCGGGAGAAGGGCATGCCCAACGGCGTGATCGCGCACGAGCCGTCGGGCGAGTTCGACCTCGCACGGCTGAAGACCGAGGCCAGGGCGTGGCCGGGGCTCGAAGGCATGGACCTCGTGCCCGAGGTCACCGCCGGCCAGAGCTATACCTGGGACGAGATGCGCTGGGTCTGGGGCCAGGGCTACGGCCGCCAGGAGAACCCCGGGCTGCACGTCGTCGCCGTCGACTACGGCCTGAAGCGCAACATCCTGCGCTGCCTGGCGACAGCGGGCTGCAAGGTGACGGTGGTGCCGGCCAAGACCAGCGCCGAGGAGATCCTGGAGCGCAAGCCCGACGGGGTATTCCTCTCCAACGGCCCCGGCGACCCGGCCGCCACCGGAGAGTACGCCGTGCCGCAGATCAAGAAGCTGATCGCCTCCGGGCTGCCGGTGTTCGGCATCTGCCTGGGACATCAGATGCTGGGCCTCGCCATCGGTGCGCGCACCCACAAGATGCACCAGGGCCATCACGGCGCGAACCACCCGGTCAAGGACTTCACCACTGGCAAGGTGGAGATCACCTCCATGAACCACGGTTTCGCCGTCGACCGCGATACGCTGCCCGCCGACGCCGAGGAGACGCACCGCTCGCTGTTCGACGGGTCCAACTGCGGGTTGCGCCTCAAGGCGAGGCCGGTGTTCTCGGTGCAGTACCACCCCGAGGCCTCGCCGGGGCCGGAGGACAGCCACTACCTCTTCCGCCGCTTCTGCAACCTGATGCGCCAGAGGAAGGGCCTGCCGGCACTCCCCGAGCGCTGATCCGGCCGGCGCCGGTCGACTTGGTCTTCCGTGGGAGCTGCAACTTTGTGTGGCGGCAGCAGAGATCGAGGGCGGCTTCCAGGATGCCCTTCTCCGGCCCGTAGAAGCGTTTCTAGCGGCCTCGGCGGCTGGCCGGGTACCCTGGTAGCCCCGGATCGAGTCGGCAAAAACGGCGCTCCCCCGCCACGAATTCCGCGGAGGGGATGCAACAGTTGACAGCTGCTGAATCGCCGCCTCATTGCGGATCACTGGAAGTGATTTGCGAGGGTCTGTGCTTTGCTTGACGCGAGCTACGAGGCGCATGGCCGTCCGGATGGGGCTGCATGACACGCAACTTTGTTGCGGCCGGACTGCCCCGGCCTGCCGCAGTGCGGTGCAAAAGGCTGCCCCAGCACTCCTGTGCGTTGCGTGGTCGCCGCCCTGGGCTGTTGCCTTCGCTCCAGGATCGCCCAGGGTGGCCAGGCAGAAGGTTTGCGATGCCATCCTGACTCTGGCATCTCTAGTATCTCCGCAACCGCGGCCGGGCCCGCGCCAGTGCGGGGAGGAAGCGAAGAACGCCGAGACATTGATCCACATGGCCAAACACGCCGTCAGCCTCGACGACAAATACGCCCTCGACGAGACCCGCCAGCTCCTCACAGGCACCCAGGCCATCGTGCGCCTGATGCTGACCCAGCGCGCCCGCGATCGTGCGGCCGGCCTCAATACCGCCGGCTACGTCACGGGCTACCGCGGCTCGCCCATCGCCACGCTGGAGTCCGCGCTGCTGCGCGCCGGGGGCCTGCTGGAGCCCAACCACATCAGGTTCCAGCCGGGCCTCAACGAGGATCTCGCGGCCACCGCGCTCTGGGGCTCGCAGCAGGCCGAGCTGAGGGGCGAGGGCAAATACGACGGCGTGTTCGGTGTGTGGTACGGCAAGGGCCCCGGCGTCGACCGCACCGGCGACGTGTTCCGCCACGCCAACCACGCCGGCACCTCGCGCAACGGCGGCGTCATCGCCCTGATGGGCGACGACCACACCTGCGAAAGCTCGACGAGCGCGCACCAGTCGGAGTTCGCCTTCGTCGACGCCATGATCCCGGTCCTCAACCCGGCCGGCGTGCAGGAGATCCTCGACTACGGCCTCCTCGGCTTCGCGCTCTCCCGCTTCGCGAGCGTGTGGGTGGGCCTCAAGTGCGTCAAGGACAACATCGAGGCGACCGCCACCGTTGACGGCCGCATCGACCGGGTCCAGATCACAATCCCCGGCGATTTCACCATGCCGCCGGGCGGGCTCAACATCCGCCTCGGCGATCAGGCGCTCGCCAAGGAGGCCCGCCTGCACGACTACAAGCGCGGCGCCGTCCTCGCCTTCGCCCGCGCCAACAAGCTCGACCGCATCGTCACCAGCGGCGGCCCCGACGCGAAGATCGGCATCATCACCTGCGGCAAGAGCTATCTCGACGTGCGCCAGGCGCTCGACGAGCTCGGCATCGACGAGGTGAGGGCCAACCAGCTCGGCCTGCGCCTCTACAAGGTCGGCATGACCTGGCCGCTCGAGCCGCAGGGCGTGCTCAGATTCGCCCAGGGCCTGGACCTGATCCTGGTGGTCGAGGAGAAGCGCTCGCTGATCGAGACGCAGGTCAAGGAGCAGCTCTACGACCTCGCCGAGCGCCCGCGCGTGCTCGGCAAGAAGGACGAGAACGACCAGTGGCTGTTCCACGCCAAGGGCGCCCTCGATCCCAGCGACATCGCCATCAAGTTGGGCGAGCGCCTGATCCGCAGCGGCGCCGGCGACGACATCAAGGCGCGCGTCGGGGAGTTGAATCGCCTGCAGGGCAACCGCCCCGAGTCCGCCGAGGCCGCGACCCGCATCCCGTATTTCTGCGCGGGCTGCCCGCACAACTCCTCCACCGTCGTGCCGCAGGGCTCGCGCGCCTACGCCGGCATCGGCTGCCACTTCATGGCGCACTGGATGGACCGCAACACCGAAGGGTTCACCCAGATGGGCGGCGAGGGCTCCAACTGGATCGGCGAGGCGCCGTTCTCCAGCACGCCCCACGTGTTCCAGAACCTCGGCGACGGCACCTACATCCATTCCGGCAGCCTGGCGATCCGCGCCGCCCGCGCCGCCGGCGTCAACATGACCTTCAAGATCCTCTACAACGACGCCGTCGCCATGACCGGCGGCCAGTCGCTGGACGGCGCCCCCTCCGTCTCGATGATCCTCAACCAGGTGCTGGCGGAGGGCGTGGCCAAGGCCGTCGTCGTCACTGACGAGCCCCAGAAGTATCCTGCGGGCTTCATTCCGCGCGGCGTGCCCGTCTACCACCGCAGCGACCTGCAGCGGGTGCAGAAGGAGCTGCGCGAGGTTCCGGGCGTCTCGGTGCTGCTCTACGACCAGACCTGCGCCGCCGAGAAGCGCCGCCGCCGCAAGCGTGGGCTGTTCCCCGACCCCGACAAGCGGGTGTTCATCAACCCGGCCGTCTGCGAGGGCTGCGGGGACTGCGGCGTGAAATCCAACTGCGTCGCCGTGGTGCCGCTGGAGACCGAGCTCGGCACCAAGCGCGCCGTCGACCAGTCCGCGTGCAACAAGGACTTCTCCTGCCTCAACGGCTTCTGCCCGAGCTTCGTGACGGTGCACGGCGCCAAGGTGAGGAAATCGCGCGCGGCCGTGCGCGGCGACAGCGGCCTCACCGCCATGCTGGCGAGCTTGCCCGAGCCGAGGCAGCCCTCCATCGACAAGCCCTACACCATGCTGGTGACCGGCGTCGGCGGCACCGGCGTGGTGACCATCTCGGCGGTGCTGGGCCAGGCGGCGCACCTGGAAGGCAAGGGCTTCGGCGCCATCGACATGACGGGTCTCGCCCAGAAGGGCGGCGCCGTCGCCTGCCACATGCGCGTGGCGAAGGACGCCGACCAGATCCACGCCATCCGTGCGGGCGTGGCGGGCGCCGATCTGGTGCTCGGCTGCGATCTGGTGGTGACGGCCTCCAACAAGGTGCTGGAGACCATCAAGCCGGACCACACGGTGGTGGTGTTCTCCGACTACGAGATGTCGACCGCCGATTTCACGCGCAGGGCCGACCTCAAGGTCCCCGGTGCCGCGTTGCGGCATGCCATCGCCGAGCGCGCGGGCAGGGCGCCGGTGCACCATTTCGACGCGCATGCGGCAGCCGTGAAGCTGTTCGGCGACTCCATTGCTGCCAACGTGTTCCTGCTCGGCTACGCCTACCAGCTGGGCTGCGTCCCGATCGGCGCCGCGGCCATCGAGCAGGCGATCGAGCTCAACGGCGCCGCGGTGGAGACGAGCCGCACCGCCTTCCGCTTTGGCCGGCTGGCGGCCCGCGACATGGCCGCCATCGAGCGCATCATGGGCGCCGCGGCCGGGCCGCCGGCCGCCAAGGCTGAGACGCTCGACGCCATCGTCGCCCACCGCGCCACCCTGCTCGTGGGCTACCAGGACGAAGCGCTGGCCGAGCGCTACCGAGCGCGCGTGGCGGCCCTCGCCCAGGCGGAGCGCAGCAAGGCGGCGGGGCGCGCGGACCTCGCCGAGGCGGTGGCGCGCGGCTACCACAAGCTGCTCGCCTACAAGGACGAGTACGAGGTGGCGCGCCTCTTCACCGACCCGGCCTTCGAGCAGGCGCTCTCCGGCCAGTTCGAGGCGCGCGGCAAGTTGGAGTTCCACCTCGCGCCCCCGCTCCTCGCCCGCCGCGACAAGACCACGGGCGAGCCGCGCAAGATGAGGTTCGGGCGCTGGATGCTTCCCGTCTTCCGCCTGCTCGCCAGGGGCAAGCGCCTGCGCGGCACCGCCTGGGACCTGTTCGGCTACACCCGCGAGCGCCGGCTGGAGCGGCGCATGATCGCCGACTACGAGGCGCTCTTGGACGAGGTTGTGGAGCGGCTGTCGCCCGCCACCCATGCCACGGCCGTTGCGCTCGCGTCCCTGCCGCTGGAGATCCGCGGCTTCGGCCACGTCAAGGAGCGCAACTACCGGCTCGCCAAGGATCGCGAGGCCGCCCTGCTGGCCGAGCTGCGCAGCCCCTCCCCGCCGACGCTCCTCAAGGCGGCGGAGTAAGGTGTCCGACCCTCCGGGTCTGACACCATTGCACCAACTCCGGGTCCGACACCGTTGCACCAACCGCGGCGTCTGACACCCTTGCACAAGGCCTCACTATGGTGTCAGACCCGAAGGGTCTGACACCTGCACGAGGGAAACGGAATGCGTCCGCTGGAAGGATTGCGCGTGGTCGACCTCACGCGCGTGCTGTCGGGGCCCTACTGCACCATGCAGCTCGGCGACATGGGCGCCGAGATCATCAAGGTCGAGCAGCCCGGCAAGGGCGACGACACGCGCGCGTTCGCCCCGCCCTACCAGGGCGACCAGGCCGCCTACTTCCTCTCGGTCAACCGCAACAAGCAGAGCATCACGCTCGACATGAAGAGCGAGGCCGGCAAGGAGGTGCTCTGGCGGCTGATCGAGGCGTCCGACATCCTGGTCGAGAACTTCCGGCCCGGCGCCATGACGCGGCTCGGCTTCGGCTACGAGGCGGTGCGGCAGCGCCGGCCGGCGCTCGTCTACGCCTCCATCTCCGGCTTCGGCCAGACCGGCCCGCAGACGGACCGCCCCGGCTACGACGTGATCGTCCAGGGCGAGGCCGGCATCATGGACATCACCGGCCCGAAGGACGGCGCCCCCTACAAGGTCGGCGCCGCCATCGGCGACCTGGTCTCCGGCCTCTATGCGGTGCAGGGCATCCTGGCGGCGCTCTACGCGGCGAGGGCGACCGGGCAGGGGCAGCACATCGACATCTCCATGTACGAGGTGGTGGCCTCGCTCCTCACCTTCAACGCCAGCATCTATTTCGCCACCGGCGAGTCGCCGCGCCGCCGCGGCAACGAGCACCCCACCATCGTCCCCTACGAGACCTTCGAGGCGGCCGACGGCTGGATCAATCTCGGCGTCGCCAACGACGATTTGTGGCAGCGCTTCTGCAAGGCCGCGGAGGCCACCGACCTCGCGGCCGACACGCGCTATGCCAAGGCGGCAGACCGCGTGCGCAACCGCGCCGACCTGGTGCCGCTGGTGCGGGCCCTCGTCAGGCAGCGCACGCGCGAAGACTGGATGGCGCGCCTGGAGAAGGCCGGCGTGCCCTCGGGCGCCATCCGCACCGTCGGCGAGGTGTGCGACAGCGACCTGTTGCAGGCGCGCGGCATGATCGCCGAGATGGAGCACGCGAGCGCCGGCGTCGTGAAGGCCGTGAAGAACGCCGTGCACCTGAGCGGCACGCCCCTCGACGCTTACGAGGCACCGCCACAGCTCGGAGAGCACACCCGCGCCGTGCTGACGGAGCTGCTCGGCTACAGCGCGGCAGAAGCAGAGAAGCTGGCGCGCGACAGCGTCGTTTGATGCGACGCAAGCGTAGTAGCCGCGGGGTGCAATAGGGCGTCAGCCCGTATTGCACCGAGCGACCTCGCCAAGTGCGGCGCCGGCCTGGGTAAGCGGGTTATCGGTGCAATGCGGCTTCGCCTTATTGCACCCTGCGTTTCTACGTTTCTACGTTTCTAGATGTGCATAGCTGCCGGCCGCAGCGTGTTCGCGACGTTACCGACACTGATTATTGCGCTATCTTTCTCTGACACCAAGAAGCACACCGACATCTTTGGGGAGGAACACCATGCGGACGCCATTCGCGCGACTGAGCCGCATCGCCGCCGGCATCGCCTGCGCCGCGGTTGCGGGGCTCATGGCGGGCAGTGCAGGTGCGCAAGTCAATCGCATCGAGATCCACTCGTTCAAGACCCTGACCCTCACCGACCAGCAGTTTCTCACCGGCGCCAAGGCGGGCGGGGAGGTTGTCATCTCGGGCGAGCTGCGCCTGCCTGCGTCGGGCGCCGCGCGCCTGCCGACGGTGGTGGTGATCCACGGCTCCGGCGGCATCGGTCGCAACTCGGACGACTGGGTGCGGATGCTCAACGGCATGGGGCTCGCGACCTTCCTGGTCGACAGCTTCACCGCGCGCGGCCTCGTGTCGGTCAGCGCCAATCAGGGGCGGCTCGGCCGCCTGGCGCAGACCTACGACGCCTATCGCGCGCTCGAGGTCGTCGCCAAGCACCCCCGCGTCGATTCCGCGCGCATCGCGGCGCTGGGCTTCTCGCGCGGCGGCCAAGCCATCTTCTACGCCAGCATGAAGCGCTTCCAGAAGATGCACGGACCGGCGAATGCGGAGTTCGCCGCCTACATTCCGTTCTATGCCAACTGCGGCACCAGGTTCATCGACGACGAGAGCATCGCCGACAGGCCGATCCGCCTGTTCCACGGCAGCGCCGACGACTATGTGCCGGTTGCACCCTGCCGGTCCTACGTCGAGCGGCTGCGCAAGGCGGGCAAGGACGTGGTGCTCACCGAGTACGCCGGCGCCTACCATGTCTTCGACGGCGCGCACCTCGTGAAGCCGGTCAAGGCCGAGCAGTCGCAGAGCACACGGGCCTGCCGGGTGGTGGAGGAGTTGCAGGGGCGGCTCATCAACGCCGACACCAAGGCGCCCTTCACCATGGAGGACCCCTGCGTCGTGCGTGGTCCGACGCTCGCCTACAACGCCGAGGCCCACAGCGCCTCGGTGAAGGCCGTCCAGGCGTTCCTGCGCACGACCTTCAAGCTCGAGTAGCGCGGCGCTGAGCCATGCGGCGGGTGGTCGTCATCGGCAACGGCGGCGGGGGCAAGTCCACGCTCGCCCGCCGCCTGGCCTTGCAGATCGCCTGCCCCTGCATCGAGATCGACACGGTGCTGTGGCAGCCGGGGTGGCGGCTGACCCCCGCCGAGGCCTACGAGGCCGAGCATGCGCGCCTCATCGCCCAGGAGCGCTGGATCATCGACGGCTTGGGCCGCCGGGAGTCGATCCCGCAACGTCTGTCCCGCTCCACCGAGGTCGTCCTCGTCGACATGCCGCTGTGGATGCACTTCTGGCTTGCCGCCGAGCGGCAGATCCAGTGGGCGGCCGGCACCCTCGAGACGCCGCCAGCCGGCATCGCGGCGATGCCGCGCACGCAAGCCCTGTTCCGGACGATCTGGGAGGTCGACCAGGCCTGGATGCCCGAGATCCGCAGCCTCGTTGCCAGGGAGGAGCAGCGCGGGGCCCGCGTGTTCCGGCTCGCCTCGGTCTCCGAGCTCGACAAATTCCGCTTGCCAGATCCGGGCAACTCGAACTGAACTGGGGCGAACCCGAGCCGGAGGCACAGCATGGCCAGCATTGCCGTTCTCGACGACTACCAGAACGTGGCGCTCAGCCTGGCCGACTGGTCCGGCCTGCAGAAGAGCCACAAGGTGGTAGCGTTCACTGAGCGTCTGCCCGACGTGGACGCCGCGGCGAAGGCGCTCGCCGACTTCGAGATCATCGGCGTCATGCGCGAGCGCACGCCGTTCCAGCGCGCGCTCATCGAGAAGCTCCCCAAGCTGAAGCTGCTCGTCACCACCGGCAAGCGCAACGCCGCGATCGACCTGGAGGCCGCCAAGGCGCACGGTGTGATGGTGTGCAACACGGGCGGCGCGGGGCGCTCCACGGCGGAGCTGTCCATCGGCCTCATGATCGCCCTCGCCCGCCACTTCCGCGAGGAGTTCGCCACCATGCGCCCCGGCGGGGGCTGGCAGACCACGGTGGGCCTCGACCTGGAAGGCAAGACGCTGGGGCTCCTGGGGCTCGGCAACCTCGGCGCCAGGGTGGGCCGGATCGGCGCCGCCATGGGCATGAAGCTGATCGCCTGGAGCGAGAACCTCACGCCAGAGAAGGCGAAGGAGCGCGGCGCCGAGCGGGTCGACAAGGACGAGCTGTTCAAACAGGCTGACGTGATCAGCGTCCACCTCGTGCTGTCGGACCGCACGCGCGGCCTCGTCGGCGCGCGCGAGCTCGGCCTGATGAAGCCGACGGCGCTGCTCATCAACACCTCGCGCGGTCCCATCATCGACGAGGCGGCGCTGCTGGCGGCGCTGTGGGAGAAGCGCATCGCCGGCTTCGGCGCCGACACCTACAACATCGAGCCGCTGCCCGGCGACCACCCGCTGCGCTCCGAGCCGCGCGCGCTGCTCACGCCCCACCTCGGCTACGTGACCGAGGAGACCTACCGCGACTTCTACGCCGGCATGGTGCAGGCGATCGAGGCGTGGCTGGCGGGCAAGCCCATCAACGTGCTGGCGTAGCGGGCCTCCCTCTCCCCGCGCATCGCCGACCTCGCCTCGCGCTCCATCAGCGCGGGGAGAGGGGCAGCCACACACTCCGACGTCGGCGCAAGATCCTGCCCCTAACCCTCACGCCGCAAGCGGGGACAGGGAATCGGGGTGTTACGTCTTCCGCCCGGCGCCGACTCGGAACGCGACGGGGATCTCCAGCCCCCGCGCGGTCCGGTAGGCGGAGGCGCGCTTCTCCAGCGCCGCCTTGATCGCTGCCTGGGTCGCGGCATCCTGATTGCGGATCGCCGAGGCGCTCAGCGCCAGGCCGCCCAGCCCGCCGTGCCACAGGGTGTCCGCGTCCGCGACGCAATGCGTGCTCTCGTGGTCGCCGATGGTCACCTCGGCGAGACCGGCGCCGTCGAGAAGGCGACGCAGCTCCTCGATGTCGCAGAAGCGCAGGCTCGAATGGCCCTTCGGCAGCTCGGGTGGCGGGCCCGCGCCGACCTCCGCGACCGCGTCGCGGAACAGGCCCTGCACGCGCTGCCGGCGGGGCTCGGCCCACCAGGAGAAGGCGACGCGCCCGCCGGGCCTCAACGTGCGCACGCACTCGACCACCGCGGTCTCCGGGTAGGGGAAATGGCCGAGCCCGAAGCTGCATGTCACCGCATCGAACGACTGGTCCGGAAACGGCAGGTGCTCCACCTCCGCGACCCTGAACTCGATGCCGGGATGGAGCTTGCCGGCAAGCTCGATCATCCCTGGCGAAAGGTCCACTCCGGTGACGTGCGCGCCGCGCCTCCTCGCCTCGGCTGCGAGCAGGCCCGGACCCGTCGCCACATCCAGGTGCCGGGTTCCGGTGCCAACGCCTGCGGCCGCGAGCAGCGGCTCGATGGCGAGGCTGGTGACGTTGGCGAAGAAGCCGTGATAGGTCACCGCCATCGCATCGTGGCGCCGGCGCTCGAACGCGCGCAGGCGCTCCGCCTCCTCGGGCGTGAGGATCGTCCCGACGGTCGCCATCGTCTCCTCCTTGCGTAGGCCGGGTCGAGCGGCAGCCATGACCCAACAAAAGCGTGTCGGGCCTGCCTCCGGCTTTCGCCGGCGCTGACCCAGACCTATTTCTGCCCTTTACCCAACCCATCCCGCAAGCAGGAGGAGATCGCTGCACCATCCTGCGTCAGGGGGTGGGAAAGCGACCCGCCGAGCCAGCGAGCAGGTCAAAGCAGGGCCTATGCCCGGGTGCACGTCTTCATGATCTTCTCGCTGGTGCTCGCCAGCTTCATGTAGAATGCCATGGTCGCCTCGAGACCCTTTGGCCCTTTACCGGCTTCCTTCGACGTAAGCTCGAGAAGGCCTTGGAGATCACCGGGGCCCAGTTTTTCCAGCTTCTTGTTGAAGGTCATGAGGCCTTCCACCTTCTGGTATTCCTCCGCCGTGAACTCCGCGCGGAAAACCCTGTCGACACAGCGACAGGACTCCTTCTTTCCTCCGTCGGCAACGCATTTCTCGACGATCTTGGAATCGCTGCCCAACTCGCCGCATGCTGCCAGTCCCCCAAGCAGTGCGCAAACTACCGAGACATGCATTGCCGACTTCATGTGCATTGTGCTCATTGTCCTTCCCCGTTGACTGCGAGCAGACGGATCGCTGCAGGAATGGCTGGCTTCGCCGGCGCAGCCCGTGCGCGTCCAACGTGATCGGATACAGCGCACCCCCGTCAGCCGCGAGGTAGCGGCGTTTTCTGCCGAATTTGTGACGTGGGCTGTGATGTCGTTGGGTCGTAGGTTGGGTCGAGCGTCAGCGAAGACCCAACACCACCGTGAGAACCACGACAGCGTTGGGTCTGGCCCCGGCCTTCGCCGGGGTTGACCCAACCTACGTGAGCACCACGAGCGCATCGGCGGCGACGGCGCCGGAGGGGCCGACGAACACTGGGTTGATGTCGAGCTCCTTGAGCCTCGGTGCGAGTGCGGCGGCCATGTGCGAGGCGGCGACCAGCGTGCGGGCCAGCGCTTCCTTGTCGGCGGCGGGCTTACCGCGATAGCCGTCGAACAGCTTTGCCCCGCGCAGGTCGGCGATCATCTCGCGCGCGGTGTCGAGATCGAACGGCGCCACGCGGTAGGTCACGTCCTTCAAGACCTCGGTGAGCACGCCGCCGAGCCCCAGCGCCACCACCGGCCCGAACGCCTCGTCGTTGATGACGCCGATCAGCGCCTCGGTGCCCTGCGCCATCTCAGCAACGAGGACGCCGTCGATCTTGGCATCCGGCACGGCTTTGGCGGCGTTGGCCGTCACCTCCGCGATGGCATCGCCCAGGCCCGCGCGGGCAACGCCGAGCTTCACGCCGCCGGCCTCGGTCTTGTGGGCGATGTCGCGCGAGACGATCTTCACGGCGAACGGCGGCTCCAGGTCGCGCACGGCGGCTGCGGCATGGGCGCCGGCGGCGACGAAGACCTCCTTCGGCGTGGGGATGCCGAACGCGGCCAGCACCGCCTTGCTCTCCGCCTCGTTCAGCGTCACGGCGCCCGCCGGCAGGTCGAGACCCGCAGGCACATGCACCTCGGGCACCCGGCGCGGCAGGAGACGGCGCTGGTCGGCGGCGAAGCGGGCCAGCACTGCGGCGGCGCGCGCCAGGCGCACCGGCGTCGTAATGAACGGCACGCCGGCGTCGGTGAGCAGCTTCAGGGCCTCCGGGGACTTGGCATGCCGGCCGGACCAGGCGACGTGGATCGGCTTGTCGGTCTTGGCCGCGACCGCGGCGATGCCCTCTGCCATGCGCTGGGCGGAAGTGCCGGAGATGGAGGCCAGCAGGATGGAGAGCTGGTCGAGCCGCGGGTCCTGCGCCACGATCTCCAGCGCCTCGGTCAGCAGGCCCATGTCGTTGACGACGTTGGCCGTGGTGTCCGCGGGGTTCTCGGGCGAGCCGAACCACGGCACGATCTTCTTGAGCGCCGCGAGCGTGGCATCGGAGAATGGCGGCAGCGTCAGTCCTCCGCGCACGGCGGCATCGGCATAGACCACGCCGGAGCCGCCGGAGATCGACAAGACGCCCACCGCATTGCCCTTGGGCAGTCGCCCCTGCGCAAACAGCTTGGCGATGTCGACGATGGGCTCCACGTCGTCCACCTCGATCAGCCCGGCCTGGCGCAGCGCGGCGCGGTAGAGATTGTAGCTGCCCGTCATGTTGGCCGTGTGCGAGGCGGCGGCCTTCACTCCGGCCTCCGTGGCGCCGGCCTTCCAGATCAGCACCGGCTTGCCGGTCTCGAGCGACTTGCGCCCGACGTCCATGAGGCGCCGGGCGTCCGGAGTGCCCTCCAGGTAGGCGAAGGCAAGCGAGGTGCCGGGATCGTCGAGGAAGGCGGAGAGCAGCTCCGGCATGTCGATGTCGGTCTCGTTGCCGGAGGAGACGCAGACGCGAAAGCCCACGCCCTGGGCCTCGGCCAGGTTGACCACGGCATAGCCGAAGCCGCCCGACTGGAACGCGCACGACACGCTGCCGGGGCGGAAGTCGGTCTCGTCGGCGACGCTGCCGAAGGCGGCATAGACGCGCGACTGCAGCGACAGCATGCCCTGGCAGTTGGGTCCGACGATGCGCACGCCGCTCTCGACGATGGCGCGCTTGAGCTGCTCCTCGAGCGCGCGCCCTTCCGCGCCGGTCTCACGGAAGCCCGCCGTCAAGACCACCGCAAAGGGAATGGCAGCCTTGCCGCAATCGCGCAGCGCCTGACCCACGGCCGGGGCCGGCACCGCGACGATGGCAAGGTCGCAGGGCTCCCCGATCGAGACCGCATCGGGGTAGCACTTGAGCCCGTGCAGCTCGGGGTACTTGGGGTTCACGAGATGGATGACCCCCTTGTAGCCCGCGTTCTTGAGCGCCTTGATCGGATGCCCGCCGATGCGTGTGAGGTCTGCGGAAGCGCCGATGATGGCGATGGACCGGGGGTGAAACAGGCGCTCGAAGCTCACGTGTGAAGCCTCCCCATGGAACGGCGCGCAATGGCTGCCGGTATGCTTGCTTGCACTCAGGTTTGCACTCTGGCCCGTGCCGTCCGTGCCGCCAACAGATACCAGGCGAACAGGGTGACCGAGGCCAGATCGATGGCAACGGCAATGCCCGCCTGCCGGCCGATGTAGCGTCCGCCGTGCGACAGCACCAGGGCGACGAAGGCGAGCTTGCTGGCGCCGGCGACGACGAGCACCATAGCCCTGATCCGGGGGACGAACGCCCCGTAGATCAGCATGGCACCGATGAGTGCGATCAGCGCACCCCAGCTGCGCACGACGAGATCGGCAAGCGGCCCGTCCAGCGTCTCGCCGAACACCGAGAGCACTTGATGTGGGCTTCGCTGAAGGTCATGGGGCTCCCTCCCGCGGCACGCGCCGCACGCGATTGACCCTGCGCGCGGCACCGTGTCATGGTCCGGCGAGATCAGCATGCCATCGCGTCCAGGACTCCCCGCATGACCATGACCGTCGAGGAGGCCGTTACCGGCCGCCACTGTTTCCGCGCGTTCCTGCCGAAGCCGGTGCCGCGCGAGCTGATCGGGCGCATCCTTAAGATCGCCGGCCGCGCGCCCTCGGGCTCCAATGTGCAGCCGTGGAAGGTGTGGGTGCTCGACGGCGCGGTGAAGGAGGAGATGAGCCGCGAACTCGTCGAGCGCTACGACCGCGGCGAGGTTTCCAAGCGCGAGTACAACTACTACCCCGAGGAGTGGCGCGAGCCCTACCTGGAGCGCCGCCGCGCCTGCGGCTGGGGCCTCTACGGGCTGCTCGGCATCGGGCGGGCGGACAAGGACAAGATGCACGCCCAGCACCGGCGCAACTTCCTGTTCTTCGATGCGCCGGTGGGGCTCATCTTCTCCATCGACCGCTACCTGGAGCAGGGCTCCTGGCTCGACTACGGCATGTTCCTGCAGAACATCATGATCGCAGCGCGCCCGTTCGGGCTCGAGACCTGTCCGCAGGCGGCGTTCCTGATCTTCCACGACGTGCTGCAGCGGCGGCTTTCCATCCCGCCCGAGCAGACCATCGTGTGCGGCATGGCGCTGGGCTACCCGGACCCCGACGACCCCGTGAACACCTTCTCGCCGGAGCGCATGGCGCTCGAGGAGCACGTGACGTGGGTGGAGCGGCTGGCTCCGGATTCTGCGTAGCCGCGCAGCCTCAGGAGAGCTTCGCATCGGCGTGGCAGACGGCATCGCCGGCACGGGTCAAGAGCATCTGAATCGGGTAGGTGCGGCGAAACGGCTGAAAGGCGCCGTCGGTAGCGCCCTGGACGAAGAGCATGAGCTTCCCGGTGGCGCTGGCGAGCGAGGCGCATTGGCTGGCGCGGGCCGGCCTCCTGGTGCAGGCCCTCGCATGGATCGCGCTGGCCCTGGCCGGGGTGCATGCGATCAGCCAGGGCAACCGCGTGCGCCATATGTGGCTGATGCTGGCCGTGGCGGCGGTCGCGTCGGGCGCGGTGTGGCTGCGGCTGGCGACCTGGCTTGCGGCCCGGGGTGGCGACCGGTTCGAGGCGGCCTATGTGCTGGCGGCCTGGCTCGCCTGGATGCCGCCGCTGATGGTCGTTGCGCTGCTGGGCGCGATGCACGCGCAGGTCGCCACCGTGAGCGTCCCCAGGCTGCCGTCAGTAGAACAGCCCGATCCCCCTGGCCATCAGCGCGGCCAGGAGCATGATCAGCACGGCGGCCATCAGCTCGTAGTGGATGATGGAGCGAACCTGCTTCACCTTCGCGGGGCTCACGTCGGGCACCTGGCCCGCCTTCACCGCCGGCCGCCAGCGCAGGAACTCCATGGTCGGGATGATGGAGGCGAGCCCGATGGCGACGAACAGGGCCAGCTTGGCGAGGAACGTCCAGGTGTGGAGGTAATAGGTCGCCCCCTTCTCGAAGTGGAACACGCGCGCCAGCCCCACCAGCAACAGCAGGACTGCCGAGATGCCGTAGATCGCGTCGGCCACCTGGAGCTTGCGCGCGCTCTCCATCGTCAGCGCACCTCGGATGAGCACGAGCTCGACCACCAGCGCGGCGAACAGCGCGAATGCCGCGACGTGGTGCAGAAAGGCAAACAGAGCGGGCATGGAATTGCTCCTACGCTGGGCACGGGGCGCGGCCGGTTCATAGCAGAGAGATTCGGGCCGGCGCCAGACCGGCGTGGCTAGGCGGTGGCGGTCCGGTTGCAACGGCGCTAGATTGCGCGCAGGAATGCCCGCTCTCCGAGTCGGTGAAGAAGCCGTGCAGCCAAAGCCTGAGGACTACGACTACGAGTTGGACGAGGTCCTGGCCTCCGTGGTGGGCATCCGCGCGCTGGTGCCGTCCGATGCCTTCACGGCGGAGGTGCTCGGCACCGAGCGGGCGGGCCACGGCGCGCTCATCCGCAGCGACGGCATCGTCCTCACCATCGGCTACCTGATCACGGAGGCCGAGACCATCTGGATCTCGCTCAGCGGCGGCCACACGGTTCCAGGCCACGTCCTGGGCTACGACCAGGAGACCGGCTTCGGCCTGGTGCAGGCGCTCGCCCATCTCGATCTGCCGGCCCTGCCGCTCGGCCGTTCCAGCGAGGCGGTGGTCGGCATGCGCGTCGTGGTCGCAGGCTTCGGTGGGCGCAGCAAGGCGGTGGCCGCGCGCATCATCGCCAAGCAGGAATATGCGGGCTACTGGGAGTACGTTCTCGACCAGGCGATCTATACAGCGCCCGCGCATCCGTTCTGGGGTGGAACCGCGCTCATCGGCCCCGCCGGTGATCTGCTCGGCATCGGCTCGCTGCAGATCCAGGCGTCCAGCTCCAATCCCGTGCGCCAGGCACGGCAGGCGGACGATGCCAACATGATGGTGCCGATCGATCTGCTGAAGCCGATCTTCGACGACCTCGCCACCATCGGCCGGCCCAATCGCCCGCCGCGGCCGTGGCTCGGCCTCTATGCCACCGAGATCGACAGCAACGTCGCCATCCTGGGCGTCGCCAGCCGCGGGCCGGCGCGCAAGGCCGACCTGCGCGAGGGCGACATCGTGCTGGCGGTGGCGGGCGCGCCGGTGAGCGACCTCGCCGGGCTCTTCCGCCGCGTCTGGGCGCTGGGTGACGCCGGCGTCACGGTGCCGCTCACCATCAACCGCGAGGGCAGGACGTTGGAGGTCAGCGTGCAGTCCACCGACCGCCGCCGGCTGCTCAAGGGCCCCGTGCTGCATTGAACGAGGCGTGATGGGCGCGGTCGCACGCCAAGGGGGGCCAGAGCAGATGTGCAGACATCTGGTTGCGGTTGCTTGCCTTGCGGTTCTGACGGCCGCCTCGGCGATCGCAGAATCCCGACACGGATGCAGTGATCAAGTTCGGCCTTGTCGGGGTCTGGGCCCCTGATTGCACGCAGCCGCCGTCCAGCTCGAATGCCTACGTCAGGTTTGCCATCGTGAACGGCAAGCCGACCAGGGCGCTGCGGGTGAATGGTGCCTATCCCGTCATGGCGATGCGCGACGTGCACATTGCGGCGCCAGATCGTCTCGTCTACCTGTCGGAGGTCGCCACCGGGCAGATGCAGATTATGACCATCGCGAAAGTCGGCGAGGCCATTCGCAGCCAGGAGACCATCGGCGTCGACGGGACTGCAGTCATCAGGGACGGCAGGTTCGTCGCCTCGGGTGCGCCGACGCTGCTCTACCAAAGGTGCTCGGCCCAAATCACGACGATCGCAGAATGGACAGTCCGGGCATAGCCGATGGCGGCTTTGGGCGCGACGCCAACATGATGCCGCATGGGGGGATGCATGCGCGCTCCAATTCGACGGTTGATTGCGGGTATCGGCTTTGCGCTGCTTGCCGGCGGTGTGGCGACGGCGGATTCGGATGCCGATGGCGTGATAGGATTCGGGCTCCTCGGAGCCTGGGCGGTCGACTGCAGGCGGCCGCCGAGTGCCGACAATCCCCACGCCTTCTTTGCGATATCGACGCCGGGACAACCCACCGAGACGATCGATATGGGCCCCGGCGTCAGGCTGACGGCCGATCTGCGCAACGTGCACCGCATTGCGCCCGACCGGCTGGCGTTGCTCTATGTGGGCACCCCGCAGGGACGCTCCTTCGACATCGTACTGGTGAAGGTGGGGGAGCGCTTCCGCAGCGAGCAATCGGTCGGCTCCGACGGCGTTGCGCTCATCAAGGACGGCAAGTTCGTCTTCGGGGGCGAGCCTACGCCGCTGTTCGAAAGTTGCTCCCGGGGAACGGCGCAGACTCGAGACGGGCTGCTCGGAGCGCTGAAGCATCACGCGTTGCGCCCCGGCAAGATGACGGGCGGAAATTCGGCTACCTGGTCGCCGCGCCGGCGTTCAGCGTCACAAGGATGATGCGGTTGGTGCTGCCCTGGTGGATCAGCAGGTTGCCGTCACGGGTCGGCCGCATATGCCTGACGATGCCGGCATGCACGCCCCCCGACGGGATCGGCCAGCTCTGGAACTTCTCCGTCTTGGGATCGAAGCGCACGAGCACATCCGGCCTCGTCCCCGAACTCGTTGTACCAGACGTAGCCGCCGACGACCGCGATGGCGTAGGGGTGCGAATCCGGCCCGCTGGGCGAGTCCCACTCCTTGATAGCACCCGTCTTGGGGTCGAGCCTGCCGAGCTTTCCCTTCCCGGAGTTCACGTACCAGATCAGGCCGTCTGGCGCGAAGTCGAGCCGCCGTACCGTCGTCCCCGGCGTGGGCAGCTTGATCTCCGTCAGCTCCATCGTCGCCGGATTGACCTTCACAAGGCAGTTGCTGCCGTTGCAGGCGATCCAGGGCGTGCCCTGCGCGTCGATCTTGATGCCGTAGGGCTTGGAGCTCGGCGTCTTCATGGCGACGAGCTTGATGTCACCGGTCGCCGGGTCGAGCCGGCCTATCATGTTGCTGTTCTGCAGGGTGAACCACAGGATGCCCTTGGAGTCGAACTTCGCCGAGTGCGGGTCCTTCGCCGCAGGGTCGGGCATCTTGTAGACGGTGACCTTGCCGCTGGCGGGGTCGATCTTGCCGATCGTGGCGTTGCCGTTGCCGGTGTACCAGATGCCGCCCGCCTTATCGATCGTCACCGTATGCGGCTTCGATTTCGACGGTAGCGGATATTCCTTCATCGCGCCGGTCTTGGGGTCGATGCGGCCGATCAGGTCCGACCACTGGCCCACCCACCAGATGCTGCCGTCCGGAGCCTCGATCGGATCGCGCGAGCGCTGGCCGAGCGTCGGCACCTGCCACTCCTTGAAGCTGATCTTGCCGTCGCCGGCGACCAGCTTGGGTGCCCGCTTGGCATTGGGCGGGAAATGCGTCACCAGATACTGCGTGATCTTGTCCTGCTCCGCCGGCGTCGGGGCCAGGTTGATCATCGTGCCGACCAGCTCCTGCCACCCCTCGCGGGTGTAGCCGGAGCTCTGCACGATCTGGCTCACTGGATGGCAGGCGCTGCAGACGCCTTCCACCAGCGCCTTGTCCGCTCCTTCAGGCAATCCGGACGCCTTTTGCTGAGCTTGTGCAGTCAGGGGCGCAAGACTGAAAAAAGCCGCGATCGCCACAGATGCAATCGACTGTCGAGGCATAGCCGTCCTCCCGATCGTTGGTTTATGCACGCCAGCCCCGAAAATGCTTCGGGCCGGACAGAGCGCGTGTCAAGCCGGCTCCGTCGCCTGTCCGACGTCGGTAAGGAGCCGCGGTTGACCCCATGGAAGCTGCGCCGTTACGATGCGCGCCGGACGAGGCACCCTCAAACAACACTTAGGCCTCGCATAGGGAGGAATGAGATGGACAGACGCAGCTTCGTCGTCGGCTCGGCCGCAACCGCCGCCGCGCTCGCGGTCCGAGAGGCCGGCGCGCAGGAGGCCTATCCCTCGCGCTCCGTTACCATCGTCAACCCATTTCCTCCCGGCGGTGCCGTCGACGTCGTCTGCCGGCCGTTCGCGGCTGCGCTGGAGCCGCTCCTCAAACAGCCGGTGGTGATCGAGACCAAGCCCGGCGCGGCCGGTGCGGTGGGCGCCCAGTTCGCCGCCTCGGCCAAGCCCGACGGCTACACCCTGCTGGCCCACCTGCCGTCGATCTCCGGCTTCGAAGCCGTCGACAAGCTGTTCGGCCGCACCCCCAAGTTCACGCGTGCGAGCTTCGTCCCGATCGCACGCCTCACCGAGGGGCCGTTGCTGTTGGTCGTCAACGACAAGACGCCATATTCGACCTTGAAGGAGCTCGTCGACGACGCCAAGAAGCGCCCGAACGAGCTCATCTTCTCCTCCTCCGGTCTCTATGGCGCCCTGCACCTGCCGACGGCCTTGTTCACCAAGGCGGCCGGGATCCAGATGCGGCATCTGCCGACCAACGGCGGTGGGCCTGCGCTGATCGCCATCCTCGGCAACAACGCGCAGGTGCTGGTCACCTCGATTGCCGCGGCGAGCAGCCACGTCAGGGCGGGCAAGCTGAAGGCGCTGGCCTGCTTCTCTCCGAGGCGGCTTACGGCGATGCCCAACGTGCCGACCCTCAAGGAGCTCGGCTACAACGTCCTGTTCTCCATCTGGGCGGGCCTGTTCGCGCTGAGGGGCACGCCGGACGACGTGGTCCGCAAGCTGCGCGAGGAGACCAGCAAGGCGGTCGCCAGCGAGCAGTTCACCAAGACCATCCAGAACATCGGAGATGTGGTGGCCCACCTCGACCAGCCCGAGTTCGCCAAGTTCTGGGACGAGGACGCACGGCGCGTCGAGGACGCCGTGCAGTCCATCGGCAGGGTTTGAACCAGCCGACGCAGCGCGGCCGCGTCGCTTTTTCTTGCCGCGGCAGGCTGATCGGGTCCATGCGTGGCGGCGCAATTTCAACTGCGAGCCTGCACCGCCCCATGCCCATCCGTCCATTCCGCCGCTCCGACACGTCCGCCGCGCAAGCGCTGCTGCAGCAGCTTGGAGCCGAGATTGCCGCCGCCGAGCTCGACAGCCGCGTCGGGCGCGTGCTTGGGCAAGCCGACCACTACCTCGCAGTGGCCGAGGAGGATGGGCAGGTCGTGGGCCTTCTGCACGTATTCGAGCGCCCGGCCCTCGAGAAACCCTGCGAGGCCGTGGTGCAGGCGCTCGTCGTCGATGTGAGAGCGCGTGGCGGGGGGATCGGAAGGGCCTTGATGGAGACGGCCGAGGCCTGGGCCAGGGCGAGGAGCCTCGGCTCGGTCGCCCTGTCGACGCAGCGCGCCCAAGTCTTCTACCTGCGGCTCGGCTACAGCAGGATCGCAACATCGGACTTGATGCGCAAGGCAACGGGAGGAGCATGACCATGGTCGTGCGCAGGGACCATGTGGCCGGCGGTGCGTTCATTCTCGCCGGTGCGCTGGTGCTGGCGGTGAGCGGCGACTTGCCGTTCGGCACGCTGGCGTCGCCTGGCGCCGGCATGCTGCCGACCCTGGTGATCGTCCTGTTGATGGCGTTCGGCGGCCTGCTGCTGGCGGGCGCGCGATCGAGCCCGCCGCTCGCGAGCACTGCCTGGTCCGACCTCCCGCACGCCCTTCGCGTCTGCCTCCTCGTCGCGGTCGCCGTGGCGCTCTACACCATGCTGGGGTTCCTGGTGACAGTGCCGTTGCTGCTCTTCACCCTCACCTTCGTGGTCGAGCGCAAGCCCATCCTGCTGGCGGCGATTTTCAGCATCGGCGTGCCGGCGCTGGCCTACGCGCTGTTCGCCTGGTTCCTGAAGGTCCAGCTGCCGCCCGTCCCGCGCGATCTCTTCGGGTTGCGCGCGCTCCTGGGGCTCTAGCGGGCGCAAGCCATGGAAGCCATCCTCGACAGCCTGATGCTCGGCTTCTCGGTGGCGATCCGTCCCGACGTGCTCTTCTATGCGTTCCTCGGCTGCGTGGTGGGGACGCTGGTCGGCATGCTGCCGGGCATCGGGCCGCTCGCCGGCATCTCCATCCTGTTGCCCGCCACCTTCGGACTCGATGCCACCAAGGCGATCGTGATGCTCGCCGGCATCTACTACGGCTCGCAATACGGCGGCTCAACCACCTCGATCCTGATGCGCATCCCGGGCGAGGCGGCCTCCGTCATGACCTGCATCGACGGCTATGCCATGGCCCGCAAGGGCCGCGCTGGGGCCGCGCTCGCCATCGCCGCGGTGGGCTCGTTCGTCGCCGGGACAGTGGGGGTGATCCTGCTCACCCTGGTGGCGCCGCCGCTTGCCAATTTTGCGCTGCGCTTCGGGCCGCCCGAGTACACGGCGCTGCTTGTGCTGGGGCTCGTGTTCCTCGCCTACATGTCGTCCACGTCCCTCGTCCGCACGCTGGTGATGGCGTGCACAGGGCTCCTGCTCGGCTGCATCGGCATCGACGTGATGACGGGGCACTTCCGCTACAGCTTCGACATCAAGGAGCTGGGCGACGGCATCGGCATCGTGCCGGTGGCCGTCGGCCTGTTCGGCCTGGGCGAGATCCTCTCCACGCCCAGCAAGACCGTCACCGACAAGGTCGCCGCCCCGCGCTTCGCCGAGCTGATGCCGAGCCGCGAGGAGTGGCGCCAGTCGGCGGCGCCGATCGCGCGCGGCTCGGTCTTGGGCTTTCTCGTCGGCATCGTGCCGGGCTCGGCGCACATCATCGCGAGCTTCCTCTCCTACGCGGTGGAGAAGCGCCTCTCCAGGACGCCCGAGGCGTTCGGCCAGGGCGCCGTGGCGGGCGTGGCGGGCCCGGAATCCGCCAACAACGCGGCCTCCACCGGCGCCTTCGTGCCGATGCTGGCGCTCGGCCTCCCCACCGGGCCGGTGACGGCGGTGCTGATGGCCGCGCTCCTGATCCACGGCGTGCCGCCGGGGCCGCAGCTCGTCACCGAGCATCCGCAGGTGTTCTGGGGCTTCATCGCGTCCATGTACGTCGGCAATGCGATGCTGCTGGCGCTCAACCTGCCGCTGGTCGGGCTGTTCGTGAGCGTGCTGCGCATCCCCTACGCCTACCTCTATCCGCTGATCATCATGTTCTGCATCGTCGGGGTCTATCTGGTGAACAGCTCGATCGTAGACGTGTGGATCATGCTGATCATGGGCGTGGTCGGCTACCTGCTGCGCAAATTCGACTTCGATCCTGCGCCGCTGGTGCTGGGGCTCGTCATCGCCCCCATCCTGGAGCTCAGCCTGCGCCAGTCGCTGGTCATGTCGAACGGCGACTGGGCGATCTTCTTCTCGGGCCAGCGCCCGATTGCTGCCGCCCTATTCGCCATCGCCGGCGTGCTGCTGGCGCTGGCGGTGCTCTCCTGGGCCTCCCGCAGGGACTGGCGCACGAGGCTGACCGACGAAGGCGGGGTGCAATAGCAAGCTAGGGCGGATTAGGGCGAAGCCGGTAATCCCCCGATCTGGGCGCGAGAAGCGGCGGATTACGCTTCGCTGCGCTACGCTAATCCGCCCTACGGACCTGGAAGACCAGCTTGCCGCGGAAATGGCGGCCCTCGCTCACCCTGTGCGCGGCGGCGGCCTCTGCCAGCGGGAACAGGGTGACCTCGGGAGGCTTCACGGCGCCGGCGCCGACCAGAGCCACGATGCGCTCCAGATGCGCCCGGTCGCGGGCGACGTTGGGGCGGAGCGACTGCACGTCGGAGCGCGGCGGCTGCGGGGCCTGCTGGCCCGACGCGATGAAGGCCGCACGACCGCCAGGCTTCAGCACGGCGAACGAGGCCTGGGCCACGTCGCCGCCCACCGTGTCGAACACGGCATCGCAGGCCGGGACCACCTTGGTGAAGTCCTGAGCGGTGTAGTCGATGATCTCATCGGCTCCGATACCGCGCAGATAGGCGTGGTTGGCTGCGCGGGCGGTGGTGATCACCTGGGCGCCGATGTGCTTGGCGAGCTGGATGGCGAAGGCGGCCACGCCCCCCGCTCCGCCCTGGATCAGGATCGTCTCGCCAGCTTTGAGCTGCAGCGTGTCCTCCACCGAGACGAGCGCCGTGAGGCCGGCGAGCGCCAGGGCGGCGGCATCGATGTGGGAGACGCTGTCGGGCTTCCTGGCGACGATCGCTGCCTTGATGGCGATCCTCTCGGCATAGGCGCCCTCCTTGCTCGCCTCGGTGACACCGAACACCGGGTCGCCGATGCTGAAATCGGTGACGCCTTCCCCCAGGCTGCTGACGACGCCCGAGAAGTCGCGGCCCAGCACGTGCGGGAACTGGCTCTTGCTGATAGGACTGGCCGGTGCGCACCTTCCAGTCCGCGCCGTTGACGCTTGCGGCATGAATGTCGACGACGACCTCGCCGGGCGCCGCCACCGGGTCCGGCACGTCGCCGTACTTCAGCTCCTCCGGTCCGCCGTGGCGCTCGATGTAGACCGCTTTCATCGTCTGCTCCCTCTCTGCGCTGCATGGGACGCCGCTCGAAGAACCGCTTGGCTCGGGGCCGCCTGGAACGCTACACCGAAGCATGACCAGAGGCGGCTGTTGCGGCAAGTGGATCGAGGAGGAGGATCATGCACGCCAGGATCATTCGGGCAGGGGACAGGCCGACCAAGAAGGGACCCGCGGAGAACTTCACGGGCCTCGTCCTGCACGAGGAAGTGTTCGCGCCCGAGGCGCCCTCGCGGCTGCGCGCCTCGCGCGTCAGCTTCGCGCCCGGCGGACGCACCAACTGGCACACCCACGCAGTCGGCCAGGTCCTCTACGTGCTGTCCGGCGTGGGTCGCTACCAGGCCGTGGGCGAGGCCGCGCAGGTGCTGCAGCCAGGCGACACCGTGGTGATCGCCCCCGGCGTCAAGCATTGGCACGGCGCCGCCCCGGACCACATGATGGTCCACATGGCCCTGTCCGAGACCAACGACAAGGGCGAGGCCACCACCTGGCTCGAGCCCGTCAGCGACGCCGATTACGGCAAGGCGCCCGCCAAACCCGCGTGAGAGCGAGTAGGGCGGATTTGCGACGCGTAATCCGCCCTACGGCTACCTCGCGGCGTCAGCCCAGCACGACCGGCTCGGGCGGCGTCCGTCCGCGGATGAGGTCGGAGGCCTTGTCGGCGAGCATCATGGTGGCGGCGTTGAGATTGGCGGAGAGCATGGTCGGCATGATCGAGGCGTCGATCACCCGCAAGCCGTCGAGCCCGTGCACGCGCAGCGCATCGTCCACCACCGCCAGCGGATCGCTCGCGGCCCCCATGCGGCAGGTGCCGGACGGGTGAAACGTGGTGGTGCCCCGCTCTTTGGCGGCGCCCAGCAGCTCCTCGTCGCTCTGCACCTTTTCGCCGGGGAAGTCCTCGTGGTCGTAGTAGGGGAGCAGCGGCTCGGTCTTGAGCAGACGCCGCGCCAGCTTCATGCCCGCCAGCAGCACGCGGCGGTCGCTCTCCTCGGCCAGATAGTTCGGCTGGATGATCGGCGCCTCGAACGCGTCGGCCGAGCGCAGGCGCACCCAGCCGCGGCTCTCGGGCCGCTGCTGCCACGACGCGATGGTCATGCCGGGCGCAAGGTCGAGCTCGCCCTGCACGCCTTCGCGATAGCTCGCCGGCGTGAAGGTAAATTGCAGGTCAGAGTTGGCGATGCCGGGCTCGGAGCGCCAGAAGCAGTAGATGAGCGTGGGATTGAGGGCCAGGATGCCCTTGCGCGTGGTCGCGTAGCGGATCACCTCGCGTACCAACTTGAGCCCGCGGGCGCGCTCGTTGATGGTGTCGATGTTCTTTACACGGGCCGTGAAGCGCGGCGCGTAATGGTCGCGCAGGCTCTCGCCGACACCGGCGAGCGCATGACGCACGGGGATGCCGAGCGACTGGAGAAGCGGCGCCGGGCCGATGCCGGACAGCTGCAGGAGCTGCGGCGAGTTATAAGCGCCGGCCGACAGGATCACCTCGCGCGCGGCCCTGACGCTGCGGGCGGCCCCGCCGCGGCCGCCGACCGCGTAGGCGATACCGACGCAGCGCCGGCCCTCCAGCAGCAGCTGGGTAGTGTGCGCCCGCGTGCGCACCGTGACGTTTCCGCGCTTGCGCGCCGGGTGCAGGAAGGCGGTGGCGGCGCTCACCCTGCGGCCGTTGGAGATGGTGCGCTGGGCGTAGGCGACACCCTCCTGCACAGCGCCGTTATAGTCCGGGTTGCGCGGGATGCCGAGGCTCTCCGCCCCGGCGATGAACGCCTCGCACAGCGGGTGGCGCCACTCGAGATCGGAGACGGTCAGCGCCCCGTCGCGGCCGCGGAAGGTCGGGTCGCCGTCGCCGAGCCGCCGCTCCATGCGCCGGAAATAGGGGAGCACGTCGGCGTAGCCCCAGCCGCGGTTGCCCATCTGCGCCCAGGTGTCGAAATCCATGCGCTGGCCGCGATTGTAGATATGGCCGTTGATGGCGCTGGAGCCGCCGAGCGTCTTGCCGCGCGGGGCGAGGATGCGCCGGCCGCCGGTCCACGCGCTGGGCTCCATGCTGTAGAGCCAGTTCACGCGCCGATCGTAGAACGTCTTGATGAAGCCGGCGGGGATGTGAATGTAGGGGTGCCAGTCGCTCGGGCCCGCCTCCAGCACCAGCACGCTCGCCGAGCCGTCCTCGCTCAGCCGGTTGACCAGCACGCAGCCGGCCGAGCCGGCGCCGACAATGACGTAGTCGAAGGTCTCCACCGCCCCCCTAGCCTTTCCGCGCCGCCGCCAGTTCCGCGATCCCCGCCAGCGCCTCGTTGGACAGAGGCAGGTCGATGGGCGCGTTGCGCTCGGCGGAGAGGTCGGCGGCGCTGTAGACCTCCATCACGGCGCGCGCGCTCTCGGGGCTGACCATCGGCGGGCGGTCGAGGATCACGGACTCCAGGAAGTGGATGGTCTCGGGCCCCATCTGGCCGGCGAACACGTGGTCGACCTGCTCGCCCGGCATGGTCGACATGGGGAAGCGCGTGCCGTCCGACACCGTGTTGAGCCAGTTGTCGCGCTGGGTGTCGTCGAGGAACAGCGAGCCCTCGGTGCCGGTGATCTCGATCCAGGTGGCGCAGTAGTTGGGATAGCTCGGCGGCAGGTTCCAGCCGCCGCCGATGGCGACCAGCACGCCGTTGTCCATGGTCACCGTGGTCCACATGACGTCGTAGGAGCCGTTGACGGGCTGCATGTATCCGTAGGCGCCCTGGGCGTAGACGCGCACGGGCTTGGCCGGCTCGAGCAGCCAGAACACGAAGTCGAGGTCGTGGGTGGACTCCATGGCCGCCGGAGAGAGCCGCACGCGCGAGGCGATCTTCTTGCCCAGGCTGCGCGAGAGATGCCGGCTCACCATCACGCTCACCGGTCGGCCCAGAGTCCCGTCGGCGATCTTCTTCCTGGCGTAGGCGATCTTGGGATTGAACCGCTGCGAATAGCCGATGGTGAACTTGAGGTTGCCGCGCCGCGCCAGCGTGAGCAGCGTGTCCGCCTCCCATAATTCCAGTGCGATGGGTTTTTCCAGCAACACATGCTTGCCGGCCTGCAGGCAGTCCCGCGCGATGGGAAAATGCGTGTGCTCGGGGGTGGTGCAGATGTAGACGGCGGAAATGTCGGCGTTCCTTATGATGTCCTGGTAGTCGAGGGTTGCCGTCGCCGCATGCGTGAGCTTCTGCACCTCGGCCAGGCGCTGGGGGCGGATCTCGCAGATGTGCAGCTTGCTCACCAGGGCCGACCGCGACAGCGTCTCGGACCGTATCCCCCCGCACCACCCGGTGCCGATCACAGCGACTTCGACTGCCATTTTTCGTCCATTTCCCGTGGCCTTGCAGACCATGCGGGGAGGCCGCGGCGATGGCAAGGGCGTTGCGTCCCCGGCCACGGCAGCGGCACCCGAGCAGGCCGAGCAAGTTGCCGCGCCGGCTCAATTTGTTGGTACACTGGCCGTCTCAATGCCACAAAGGTCATCAATGGTCGCCGGTGGCATGGTGAGGGGATACCGTGGGGACCAACGATCCGACCAAGGGGCTTTGGCCAGTTCGCCGCTTCATGCTGCTGGCCTTTGCCGGCGTGCTGGGTCTGGTCGCGCTGCTGCCCCGCGCGCAGGGGCAAGGCCCGCCGGGTGCAACCGACAAGGGCAAGATGCGGGTCCTCGCCATCGCGCGCACCCCGCTGGCCGACGAGCACCTGGCCGAGGGCGGACTGATCGTGGCGCTGGTGCGTGCCAGCCTGGCACAGTCGGGGCCCGGCATCTACGCGGGTATGGAGCTGGACCTGCGATGGACGAAGGCAGCGCCCGCTCCGCCCCGGCTGGACGCGCAGCGCACCGAGGTGACGCTGCCCGTGGAGGGGCCGAACTGCGACGAGCCCAACGCTCTCACGCAGTCGCTGGCGGTGTTGTGCGACGGCGCCGTCTTCTCGGACGCGCTGCTGCAGGTTGTGGTCGTGCTGTTCGCGCCCGCGAACAGCACGTTCAAGTTCGACAGCGACCAGGCCATTGTCGGCAAGACGATCTGCGTCGCCCAGGACCACGATGTGGCCTCGCTCAACGGCGGCGGCCGCGGCTGGGTGTCGCTCAAGCAGGTGACTGTGCTGCGCCGCCAGACGCCGCTCGATTGCGTGGCAGAGGTGCAAGTGGGCGCGGCCCACGCCTTTGCCGCCACCGATCTGGAAGGGCGCTTCCTGCTCACGCGACTGGGGCTGGCGGAAATCTTTGCCATGCAGGCCAGGCCGCTCGCCACACGCGGTGTGCATGCCGTCATCGCACGCGACAATGTCAAGGCCGACGAGCTGATCGGCGCGATCAATCGGGGCCTCAAGAAGCTCAAGGACAGCGGGGCGTACGCCACCATCGTCCAGAAGCATCTGGCGCGCCTGTGGGATGGCAGCGCGTCGCGGTCGCCGCCGGCGGCATTTGCCACCACCGCCGCTGCGGCGAAACCCGGAGCTGAGAAAAGGCTGAAGGAGCCGGCGGCGAGCGCCAGCCCGGACCCGGACCCGAAGGTGCCCCCCGCGCTCACCGCGGCTGAGCGCGCGCGCGCACTCCGCTTCGTGAAGAAAGGGGACGAGGAGCTGGGCGACGGACGGGTGGCCTCCGCCCGTGTGCTCTACGAGCGGGCGGCGGAGATGGGGATATCCCAGGCAGCGATGGCGCTGGCGGCAACCTATGATGCCGCCGAGCTCGGCAAGCTCAACTTGAGCAACATCGAGCCGGATGCCGGGCAGGCCAAGCGCTGGTACGAGCGTGCGCTTGCGCTCGGCGCGAAGGATGCCGGCCAGCGGCTCCAGCGGCTGGGCTCCAACACGAAGCAATAGCGCGCCGCAGGCGCCATCGGGTCCCCTCCCGGCTAGCGCGGAGAGGGAGGCCGCGCCGCGCGCCGCATGCGCTACGCGACCTACGCCTCGCTGGCTATTTCGCTTGCAGACCGGCTTTCCTTGCCACCGCCTGGAAGCTCTTGATGTCCGAATCGATGAGGTCGCCGAACTCTTTGGGCGTCGAGAGGGTCGCGATCGCGCCCGCGCCCTCGAGCTTCCTTATCACGTCGGGATTGCTGAGCACCTGCTGCAGGCCCTTGTGCATCTTGTCGATGATCGGCTGCGGCGTGCCGGCGGGGAATACGAAGCCATACCAGCCGATGTAGCCGAAGCCGGGCAGGCCGCTCTCCGCGATCGTCGGCACGTTCGGAGCCGCCGGCCAGCGCTTGGGGGTCGATACGGCGAGCAGCCGGATATTGCCGGAGTCCACCTGGCCGCGTACGGCATGGAAGAGGTCGAGGGCGAAGGCGATATCGTTTCGCAAGAGCGCGGTGACCACCTCGCCGGTCGTGCGGAACGACAGGTGCCGCACTTTCATCTGCGTGCGCTGCAGTAGATCCTCCGCAATCAGATGCTGCGTCGCACCCACGCCCACCGTCGAATAGTTCAGCTTGTCGGGATTCTGCTTGACGTACTCAATGAGGCTCTTGAGATCGGTGGCCGGCGAGCCCTTCGGCACCATCACCACGTAGGTGGACTGGCCGATCATGCCGACCATCTCGAAGCTCTTCACGGGATCGTACGGAACCTGCTTGACCATCACCGCCGACACCGAGTGACCGGTGCTGAGCGCGAGTGCGGTGTAGCCGTCATTGGGTGCCTTGGCGACGACGCCGCCTGCAATCGAGCCGCCGGCGCCGGGCCGGTTCTCCACCACGAATTGCTGACCGAGGACCTCCGACAACCTCTCGGCAACGACGCGCGTGACAATGTCGGTTCCGCCGCCGGCCCCGAACCCGACCAGAATGCGGACCGGCTTGTTCGGCCAGTCCTGGGCGTCGGCCATCGAGAGCTTTGCGAACGACAGCAAGGCAAGGGCTGCGACGGCTATCCGCCAATGCATGATCATGGTCCCCCTGGTTTTCTGGTGCTTCGTCTTTCAGCCTAAAGCATTTCATCGCCGCGTTGCAACCCGCTATCGAGCGCTGCGTGCTCTTGAGCAACGCACGCAACGAGGATCGCATCGATGTTGTCAATCGGGAAGGTTCGCTATACCGTTCTTCCGAGGCGCCTGCCAGTTCGCGAAAAAAGTGCCACACGAAGGTATTGGCGGACTTGTGTTGCTGGACGGGCGCCGTCGACCGGTGGTTGTGGGAGGGGCCCGCGCCAAGCGGATCAGAAACCACGGAGGCGTCAGACGCGGGGGCAGGGATGCGCAATCCGTGGCCTTCGCGAGAGGGGAAGCTGCCGCTTCAGCAAGCTCGGGGGTATCGCAGGATGCGAGTCTCGCTTGTATTGGCGTTGCTTCTGGCGGTTGGTGCGTTAGCGGTCGATGCCGGCGCGCAGACCCAGAACAAGGGTGCTCAACAGCCGAAAGCCCCGCCATTCTCTCACTACGTTGCACGAGAGAAGGCGAACGAAAATCTTCTGATGGTCTTGGGCGGGACGCTGGGCGGCCCCTATATCCAGATGGCGCAGGACATTGGGCTGACCGTCAGCGACGGCGACAACCTGCGGGTTCTGCCCGTCGCAGGCGACGGGGCGATAAAGAATGTCCGCGACGTGCTGCTGCTGCGCGGGGTGGACCTGGCCATTACCACGGACCAGGTTCTCAATACGCTCAAGGCGTCCGGCGAGTACGGACCAGGCCTCGAGCGCCGGGTGGCATACATCTCGCCGCTCGCGGTCGACATGCTGCATGTGCTGGTGCGGCCGGAGATCAAGTCTCTGAAAGACCTCCACGGCAAGAAGATAAACGTCATGCCGAAGGGGTCCGCCAGCTCGGCTCTCGTTCCCAAGACATTGAAGGGGTTGGGGATCGTCGTCGACGAGGTCAACCTCACGATCGCCGACGCCCTGCAGCAGATGCGCGCCGGCACGATCTACGCGACTGCATGCTACTGCCCGGTCCCGGTTCCGGGATACACCAGCCTGAGCGCGGATCTCGGCTTCAAGTTCATGGAGGTTCCCTACGCTGCAGGACTGGAGGAGGCGTCTTTCCTGCCCGCGAGCCTGCCCAGCGACCTCTATCCGAACCTGACGTCGAAGGGCACGAACGTCCAGACCGTGGCGACCATGACCATTCTGATCACCTTCAATTGGGCGCCCGGCACCGATCGCTACAAGAAGATCGAGAAGTTCGTGAACGCCTTCTTCACGAATTTCGACAAGCTGAGGCAGCCGCCGCGGCATCCTGCCTGGCGCAGCGTCAACATGGCGGCGGGCGTGCGCGGCTGGCAGCGCTTCCCGGCCGCACAGCAATGGCTCGACAGGCAGGCCGCCCTGGCGGCGCAGGCTGCCAAGGCCAAGGCCAAGGTGCCCCCGAGCAGCGGCATCGACGTGACCCAGGCGCGCCAACAGGCCGCCAAGGCGGCGCCGAACGACACGGCCGAGCAGGAGCGCCTGTTCAAGGAGTTCCTGGAGTGGTCGCGCAACAGGCCGAAGCGGTGAGGCCGGCCGGCCGGACGAGCCGACGCGGCGCGCGCCGATTTGCCCGGAGGGCGGCGTCCTTCGCCGTCCCCGGCCGCTCATGATACCGGACTCGACGTGCTCGGCGGGCTTCTGCCGCCAATGACGGCGGCGTGGCGCCGCCAGCCCGGCTCTCAACCATGAATTGCTGGTCCAGAGCGTCCGACGCCCTGTCTCAACGATGCGCAGAGGACATCCGCACCCCCGGCAAATTGCAGCCAATGGCGCGCGCCAAAGCGCGATGACGGTGGCGACGAAGACGGCCTTGATGTCGTCAATCGAGAGGTCCTTATTCCGTCTTTAGCCACATCAATGTGCGCGGACGGTGTAAACGGATGGACTGTCTGCAACCACGCGTTGCGGCGGAGAAACGAGCCGCCCCGCGAGCCGGCTCGAGACTGCGTCCGAGGCCGGGACGGGCGGGATGGCGGAGTGTCGGGCGCGCACCCCGGACTCTCGCGAAGATGGGTGTCGCTTCAGAAAAGCGCAGAGGAATAGCCAACATGCGAGACGTGATCGTAGCTGCACTTGTTCTGGCATTGAGCCCGCTCGGGCTCAGTGCGGCCAATGCCCAGCCTCACAAGAAGGGCCCCCAGCCGGCGAAAGTCCAGCCCTACGCTCATCATGCCGAGCGCGAGAAGGCGAACGAGAACGTCCTGATGCTGCTGGGCGGCACGGCGGGCGGCCCCTACATGCAGCTTGCCCAAGACATCGCCACGGGCGTCAACGAGAAGGACAAGGTGCGCGTCATTCCCCTTGCCAGCGACGGCGCCATGGGGAATGTCCGCGACGTCCTGCTGCTGCGCGGGGTGGATTTGGCCATCACATCCCTGCAGGCGCTCAACGGTCTCAAGGCGTCCGGGGAGCATGGACCCAACCTCGAACGGCGCATCGCCTACATCGCGCCGCTCACGGTGGGCCCGCTTCACGTTCTGGCGCGGGCCGACGTCACGTCCGTGAAGGAGCTCAGCGGGAAAAGGGTCAATGTCCTGCAGAAGGGCAGCGGCACCTCCAATTACGGGATCAAGATATTCAAGGCGCTCGGCGTCGAGATCATCCCGGTCAATCACACGCACAACGACGCCGTCCAGCTGATGCGCACGGGCGAGATCGATGCAGCATTGTGTGTGTGTCCGATACCGGTGCCGGCGCTGGCCGGGGTGAAGTCGGATCTCGGATTCAAGTATCTGGAGGTTCCCTACATCCCGGAGCTCGAAGAGGTCTTCCTGCCTGCAAGTCTGACCAGCGAGCATTACCCGAACCTGGTCCCGCCCGGCACGAAGGTGCAGACCGTCGGCACCAGCACTGTGCTCATCGCCTACAACTGGCAGCCCGGCTCCGACCGATACCGCAAGATCGAGAAGTTCGTGCACGCGTTCTTCTCGAACATCGACAAGCTCAGGAAGCCGCCGCATCCGCCGGCCTGGAAGGATACCAACATCGCCGCAAGCGTCCGCGGCTGGCAGAGGTTCCCCGCCGCCCAGCAATGGCTCGACCGGCAGGCCGCCGAGGTCGCCGCCAAGGCGAAGGCGACGGCGACGGTCGTGGACGGCAAGCCGGCCCGCCCGCCGGCCTCCAGGGAGCCATCCCAACATGACGCCGGGGTGCAGGAACGCCTGTTCCAGGAGTTCCTGGAGTGGTCGCGCAAGCAGCCGAAGCGATGACGAGCCCGCGTCCGGCCCGCCGCCTCACTGCCTCTGATTCCACGACGACGCGCGCGAAAAGGGTCCCTGTGCCCTGCGCCTCGCGCCAGCCGCCTCATATCCGCCCTTCCGCGATCAGCTCGATGGCCTCGTCGACTGCCTTGAGGGCGGTCTTGAGCCGGACCTTCTGTGCCTTGTTGAGCCGGTCCACGGCCACGCGCGTGGAGAGCGGCACGCCGATCTCCGTATCCGCGAGCTGCTGGCCGATGACGGTTGCGAGCAGGGTGCGCTGGGCGTCGATGACGGCCTCGACGATCGCACGCGGGAGGCCGCCCTTGTTGGCAGCCTCTCTGAGGCGCTCGGCGCTCGCGCGGGCGCGCACGTCGTGGCGGATGGAGAGGACGCGGGCCGCCGTGAAGATCGGCATCAGGCCGTATTTCTTCAGGTCGATGCGGCCCTTCTCGTCGACCCTGAAGCGGCCGAACATGGTGAAAGGGTTGTCGCGCCGGCGCGCCGCCTCGATCAGCAGGTTCTGGAAGTCGATGGCCGCGTGCGCGCGGTCGTAGGCATGGGCCCAGACCTGGTCGGCCTGCTGAGCGTCGCCGTGCACCGGCACGCAGTCGAAGAAGATGTCGACGTTGAGGAGGTGGGTGGCTCGCTCCCCGGTCATCCACTTGTCGATGGTGGCGTGCCAGTCCGCGACGCTCTTGCGCCAGGCCCGGTTCCTCGCCATCACGCCGCCCTTGCACAGGGGCACGCCGGCGGCGTCGAGCGTCTCGCTCATGCGGATGCCGAGCTGCTCGAAGTAGAGGTCCTCCGGTCCGCTCTCGGCGCCCTCCGCGTAGACGATGGCATTGTCCTGGTCGGCGGCGAGCTGGCTCTCGCCGCGCCCGGCGGAGCCCAGCACCAGCACCGCGTAGGGCACCGGCGGCGAGCCGAAGCCCTCCTGGCGCAGCGCCTCCTCGGCGAGCTCGGCGGCGCGCCGGGTCATGGCGCAGATCTCCGCGCTCACCACGGAGCAGATGGTGAGCGGGCCCACCTGCTCCTCCATCAGGCTCCGCGCCATCAGCGTGAGGCGCCCCCAGGCGGCTGCCAGCTCCGCGGCGGCGGTGGCGCTGTCGATGGCGTCGCCCAGCACGATGGCGGTGGTGGCGCGATGGCCGAGGAGGTTGCGCGTCGTCACCGCCCCAACGATCGCGCCGGTGGCGTCGGTGACGCCCAGATGGCGGAAGCCCAGCCGCTCGATGCGGCCGATGGCGCGATAGAGGAAGGCATCGTCGGGGAGCGTCTGCAGCGGCGCCTTGGCCAGGGGGCCGATGGGCTTGGAGAGCGCGGCCTCGCCGTCGGCGTCGATGGCGCGCAACAGGTCGCGCTCGGTGACGATGCCGGCCGCGCCGGAGGCCAGTCGCACGAACACGCTCGAGATGCGCTTCTCGATGATGCGGCGCATGGCCTCGCGCACCGTCGTCTCCGGGCTGGCGAATACCGGCGGAGCGCTCATGACATCGCGCACCCTGTGGCGGTAGGGGAAGCTGTCGATGCGGGCGAGCACGGGGCTCGCGTCGACCGGCGCCTGCGCCGCCGGCGTGTAGCCGCCGATGCCGGCGGCGTCGCGCTCTGCCAGCGCCCGGCTCGCCGCCTCGGCTTCCGCCAGCGTGCGGATGTCCTTGGCGCGGAGCAGCGGGATCAGGGCCTGGAAGATCTCGCCCGCGGCGCGCGCGTCGCCGAGCGCCGAGTGCCGGCCCCGCAAGGCGACGCCGAGCCACTGGCACAGCGCCTCCAGCCCGTAGTCGGCGAGCGTCGGCGAGGCGAGCCTCGCCAGCGTGCGCACGTCGAGCGCGCGAAAGCGCGGCACCGGGCGGCCCGCCAAGCGATACTCCCGCTCCAGGATCGCGAGGTCGTAGGCGGTGGCGTAGCCGATCACGATGGCGCGGCCGATGTAGGCCTCGAGCAGGCCGGCGATGTCGCTGAAGGGGGACGCGGAGGCGACCTTGGCGTCGGTGATGCCGTGCACGGCTACCGCCGCCGCGGGGATCGGGGTGCCGGGGTTGACGAGGCGCTCGAAGCGGTCGTCGGGGCGCATGCGGCCCGCGGCCAGGGGCAGCGCGGCAATCTGGACGATGCGCGCATTGCGCGAGTCGAGCCCCGTGGTCTCGGTGTCGAGCGCGACGGCGTCGAGCGCGATCAGCGGCGTCGAGTAGGACGTTTCGGGCAAAGGAGCCCCCTATTCGCGGCAAGTCGGGCCGGCAATGGCCAATGGCCAATGGCGAATGGCGCAGTCTACCCCCCACTCGCCATTTCGCCATTCGTCATTCGCCGAATCCAATCAGAACATGCCGTTGCTGTTGGCGGGCTTCTCGGCGACGGGCTGGATCACGTCCCAGTGCTCGACCACCTTGCCGTTCTGCAGGCGGAAGATGTCGACGATGGCGACGCCGCGCTCGCCGGGCTCGCGCACCGAATGCACGTGCAGGATGACATAGTCGCCGTCGGCGAAGGCGCGCTTGATCTCGCTCCTCGCCTTGGGGAACTTCTGCTTGCGCCAGGCGATGAACTTCTTCAGCCCCTCGGCGCCGTCCTCGGCCATCGGGTTGTGCTGCTTGTAGTAGGCCCCCAGGTGCTTGGAGGCGGCTTCGAAGTCGTGCTGGTTCAGCGCCTTGTCGTAGAGGTCGAGCACGATCCTCTTGTTGGCCTCCTCCTGGGGCGTATTGCCGGCGCTGGCGAGGGTGGCGGCGCACGCCAGGCAGAGGGCGGCGAGCACGGCGATGGCGATGCGCTGCATGGGGCGGTCTCCTTCCCTTCGTTCCGCCTCCATAGCTACACGCTCGGCGCGCCGACTTCCATGCAATCGTGAGGAGGTGTCGGGCCGTCAGGGTCTGATCCGGACGCCGTCAGCTTGCCTCCTTCCGGTGGCTTTTCTCGCGGTGTGAGATGGGGTCAGACCCGCAGGATCTGACCCCAACTCGGATTGGAGGCTTAGAGGAGAACCGAACATGAGGAGGCATGCTCTCGCAAGCGTGGTCGCTTCAGTGGTCGCTGTCGTGGCGATCTCTTACGCGACGCAGGCTGCGCAGATCGATATGTCGAGGATGACCTGCAAGAGCCTGCTGCAGGCCCTTCCAAGCGACCCCGGCGGGGCGAACCTGATGTGGATGAGCGGATATTTGGCGGGCAGAGCGGGGGTGACGATCTTCGACACGGAGCGGCACATCAAAGCCGCACGTCAACTGGGCTATCTGTGCCGGAGCAATCCCAACGCGTTGGCCATCGAGGTCTATCGCCGCGCCCTGGCTGACAATTCGGGCCAACTTTGAGGGGGTCAGACCTTTGCGGGTCTGACCTCATGCGAGCCCGTCGACCCGGAAGCCGAGCCCCGACCGCCGAGCCGGGGCGAGGCTGTCCGGGACCTCGGGAGGCCGGGCTCCGACTCGCTTTACGAGGTCCCGGTCCTAAGCGCTGCTCGCCTGTGGCTCGCATCGCTTCGACCGGGATGACGGGTGGCGAAAAAAGCAAGGTCCGCCGGGGGTGGCGTCCCCGGCGGACCGCGGGAAGGCGGATGATCTCCGCCCCCCTCGGCCCGGCCGTCCGCTACGAGCTGGGGCCGGCGTCGAAGTTGACCTCGTCGACCAGCTCCGAGGCCCGGCGACGGTGCTTGCTGAGGTTCTCCAAGGGCAGCGGGTCGGCCTTGATCGGCCCCCAGCTCTGCACGATCTGCGACGGCGGCACCTTCGGGCTCACCGGGTACTCGTTGTTGGCGTTGGCATAGAGCTTCTGCGCCTCGTCGGAAGCGAGGTATTCCATGAGCCTGACCGCATTGGCCTTGTTCGGGGCGTGCTTGGCCATCGCCATCCCGGAGATGTTGACGTGGGTGCCCCGGTCCTTGGCATTCGGGAACAGGAGCTTGATGGCGGCGGCCCACTTCTTCTGCTCAGGGACCTTCTCGTTCTTGGTCATGAGCGCCATGTAATAGGTGTTGCCCAGCGCCAGATCGCACTTGCCCGAGGCGATGTCGCGCGCCTGCTCGCGGTCGCCGCCGGCCGGCTTGTGGGCCAGGTTGTCCTTCACCCCCTTCAGCCATTGCTCCGCGAACGCCTCGCCCTTGTGGGCGATGATGGTGGCGATCAGCGAGGTATTGTAGACGTGCTGGCCGGAGCGGATGCACAGCCTGCCCTTCCACTTCGGGTCGGCGAGGTCCTCGTAGGTGATGGCGTCCTGCTTCACGCGCTCCTTGGAGGCGTAGACGACGCGCCCGCGCATGGTGAGGCCGAACCAGTGCTTGTCGGGGTCGCGGAACTGCGCCGGGATGGCGCCGGCGAGCACGGCCGACTCGATGGGCTGGGTGAGGCCCGCATCCTTCGCCTCGGAGAGGCGGCCGGCGTCGACCGTGAACAGGAGGTCGGCCGGGCTGTTGCGGCCCTCCGCCGCCAGGCGCTCGTTGAGCCCGGCCGCCGCGTAGACCACGTTGGTCTTGATGCCGGTCTTGTCGGTGAAGGCCTTGAGCAGCGGGTCGATCAGCTGGGGCTGGCGGTAGGAGTAGATGTTGACCTCGCCTTGCGCCAGCGCGGGAGGGACGAGCGCTGTGAGCCCAGCGAGCGCGAGAGCCAGTCCTGCAGTGGCGTAGGTGCCGCGCGCCTTGAATGTGGCCTGCATCATCTCCTCCAGATCGGGGGCAAGAGCCCGGCATCGCAGGCGGGGCGCGCTTCCGACGCCCGCCCCGCACTCGACGTATCTAGTGCGAAAGTGTACTGCGACTGTCAAGAATTTCCGGGCCTTGCCGGATCAAAGCGGCGTATGCTTTGAATTGTTCTAATTCGAGGAAGTGGAGTCAGACCCGGGCCTTCGCCGGGCAGGCCCGCAGGGTCTGACCCCACGCGCGCCGGCTGCCGGCCGAACCTGGACCGGCGCCGATGTGATTCACGATGTCAAAGAGCGCGGACGCCGGAGGCGGCCGTTTGCGCGGTTCGCAATGGTTGCCGGCGAGCCGGCGGCCATGCGGGCCTGGCGACGCGCGAATTGTAAGGGGTCACGGACCCGTCGGGAGAAAGAAGGGGGTGGCCGCCTGCGGTCGTGGCGAATCGGGCGTTAACGCCGAGGGCGGTGCGGCGTCGTCCTGCCCGCTGGCGCGGAGCTGGGCGGGACGATCAACACCTTGGTCTTGGCTTCGCTGAGGACTGCGCCATCGGTCGTGACCAGAGCGATCGACCATTCGCTCACGCCAGAGGTGCCAGCTTGGACGATGGCCCTGAGAGTGGCACCCTACGCATCGAGGAGCGCGCGCAGGTCGCGGGCGGTGCGGTCGGGGCGCAGGTCGGGGTACTCGTCCGGGGCGCCGAGGCGGTTGACCCACACGCAGCGCAGGCCGAAGGCCTTGGCGCCGGCGATGTCCCAGCGGTTGGAGGACTGGAACGAGACGCCGGCGGGCGTGGCGCCGAGCTTGGCAAGCGCCACCTCGTAGACCTTGGGCGCCGGCTTGAAGATGCCCGCGTGGACCACCGAGATCACGGCGTCGAGGACCTTGTCGAGCTTGGCTGCGCGCACGGCGTCGTTGAGCATGTCGGCGTCGCCGTTGGAGAGGATCGCCAGCTTGTCGCCGCGCGCCTTCAGCGTGGAGAGCACCTCGCCGACCTCGGGATAGGGGCCCATGGTGCGGTAGGAGGCGAGGAGGCGCGAGCGCACGTCGGTGGAGATGCCGCCGCCCACCTCGGCGATGGCGAAGTCGAGGCTCCTCTGCGCCAGCATCCAGAACATCGCCTGCCGGCCCGCCAGGCTGTAGACCCAGGTGTACTCCAGGTGCTTGGCGCGCCAGATGATGGAGAGCTCGCGCCACTTGGGCCCGATGGCGTCCTTCTGGCGCTCGGCCGCGGAATGCACATCGAACAGCGTGCCGTAGGCGTCGAAGACGTAGATGGCCATGGAATGCTCCCTCGCCTCGCCCGCGGATCAGGCCTTGCCGCGGATCAGATGGATGATCCCTGAGAAGTCCGTGCCGCCCTCGCCCCAGGCGTTGTGGAGCCCGTACATCTGCGCCGCGGCTGCGCCCAGCGGCGTGGTCGCGCCGGACGCGGAGGCCGCCTCCTGGGCGAGCTTCAGGTCCTTCAGCATCAGGGCGGAGGCGAACCCGGGCTTGTAGCTGTTGTTGGCGGGCGAGGTGGGCACGAGGCCGGGCACCGGGCAGTAGCTGGTGAGCGCCCAGGATTGGCCCGAGGAGACGGAGGTCACGTCGAACAGCGCCTGATGCGAGAGCCCGAGCTTCTCGGCCAGCACGAACGCCTCGCAGACGCCGATCATGGCGACCGCCAGCATCATGTTGTTGCAGATCTTGGTGGCCTGGCCGGCGCCGGCCTCGCCGCAGTGCACGATGCGCTTGCCCATCGCCTCCAGCACCGGCTTGGCGCGGTCGAAGGCCTCCTTGGCGCCGCCGCACATGAAGGTCAGCGTGGCGGCCTCGGCGCCGCCGACGCCGCCGGAGACGGGGGCGTCGAGGGAGACCATCCGGGCCTCGGCGGCGAGCTTGTGGGCGGTGCGGGCGGAGGCCACGTCGATGGTGGAGGAGTTGACGATGAGCGTGCCCGGCGCTGCGGCCTCGAGCATGCCGCCGCTCCAGACGGCGAGGGTATCCTTGCCCGCGGGGAGCATGGTGACGACGACCTCGGCGTCCTTGGCGGCCTCGGCTGCGGACGCGGCCTTGGCGACGCCGCGCGCTTCGGCCTTGGCGACGTTGGCCGCGACGAGATCGAAGCCCTTCACCTGGTGCCCCTGCTTGACGAGGTTGCCGGCCATGGGGACGCCCATGTTGCCGAGCCCGATGAACCCGATCCTGGCCATTGTTTCCTCCGTCGGGGTCAGACCCTGCGGGTCTGACCCCTTGCTCCATCCGCATCTGTTTGTCCGAGCATAGCCATTCCCGCAAGATGCTCCACAGGGTTGCGTGTGTTGCCGCGGTCTGAGGTGGTGCCCTGGGGTCAGACCCGCAGGGTCTGACCCCGGTCGACCCCTAACGGCCCTTGAAGCTCGGCTTGCGCTTGGCGAGGAAGGCGTCGAGGCCCTCGCGGAAGTCGGCGCTGCCGTAGCACTCGGCGATGAGGTCCTTGTCGTCGAAGCCGGCAAATCTGTCGCGCATGCGGCGTACCACCTCCTTGCCGGCGCGCATGGTGAGCGGCGCCTGGGTGGCGATCTGGTCGGCGAGGGCGTGGGCGCGCAGCATGAGGGCCTCGGGCGAATCGAACAGCTCGTTGACGAGGCCGATGGCGAGCGCCTCGTCGGCCTCGATCAGGCGGGTGGTCAGTAGCATGTCCATGGCGCGCCCGACGCCGGTCAGCAGGGCGACGCGGGCGATGTTGGCGGCCGAGAGGCAGTTGGCGAGCGTGCGCGCGATCGGGAAGCCGAACTTGAGATTGCCGGTGGCGAGTCTCAGGTCGCAGGCGGCGGCGATCACCGCAGCCCCGCCGGTGCAGATGCCGGGAATGGCGGCGATCACCGGCACCGCGCAGCGCTCGAGCCTGGCGAACATGGCCTCCATGCGCGCCTCGTAGGCGAGCCCGTCCTCGCCCGAGCGGAAGTCGCGGAACTGGGAGATGTCGGTGCCCGCCGCGAAGGCGCGCCCGCCGGCGCCGGTGAGGATCAGCGCCTTCACCGGGCCGTCGACGGCGAGGCCGGCGCAGATTTCGCCCAGGCGGTCGTACATGGCGAAGGTGAAGGCGTTGTGCGCCGCCGGCCGGTTGAAGGTGACGATGCCGGTGGCGCCTTTCACCTCGTAGAGCAGCTCGTCGCTCGGGGTGTCCTTCATTGGGGTCTTGCATCTCTCCGCATTGCCTACGTCGTCGTGGCCGCGACCGCGACGCCGGGCATCGTGGCACATTTGCCCGGCTCTGTCGCTGCGGGCGGTGCCAAGCCGCGCGGGCCCGCTTCCCCCGTCGCTCTGCGGCAGAAATGCGATAGGATCGGCACGTCTCGCTCGGGGAGGAGCCGCGATGTCGCATGCAATCGACGCCGTGCCGCCGCCGGCTGTCGGCGGGCGGACGACGGCGCGGAAAGGGCGCTGGCGCGGCATTGTGCGCACCGCGTTGCCGTTTCTGGTGGTCGGGGCACTGTGGGAAGCGGTGGCGCGCGCCGGCATTTTCCATCCGCGGCTGTTTCCCTCGCTGGAGGCGGTCTTCTCCCAGCTCGTGCGGCTGACGGCGTCGGGCGTGCTGCCACACCACGCCGCCGATACCCTGCTGCGGCTGCTGGCCGGCTTTGCCATCGCGGCCGCGGCAGGCGTCGCCGTCGGCATCCTGATGGGCCGCTGGCGCCTCGCGGAGGACCTGCTGCTGGCGCCCGTCAGCATGGCGGCGCCGATCCCCGGCATCGCCTATGCGCCGCTGTTCCTGCTGTGGTTCGGACCCGGCAGCGTCTCCACTGTGATCCTGGTGGCGGTGGTGTCGGCCTTCCCCGTCGTGTTCAACACCTGGACCGGGGTGAAGGCGGTGAAGGAGGTGTGGCTGCGCTCGGCGATGGCCATGGGCGCCGGCGGGGGGCGGCTGTTCCTCAAGGTGGTGCTCCCGGGCGCGCTGCCCTACATCCTCACGGGGCTGCGCCTGGGCCTCGCACAGGCCTGGCGCATCCTGGTGGGCGTGGAGATGCTGGCGGCGGTGCCGTGGGGCCTCGGCTGGATGATCTTCGGCGCGCGCGAGTTCCTGAATACCGACGTGATGCTCGCCGGCGTCGTGGTGATCGGCGCCGTCGGCCTGGCGCTGGAGAAGGGGGTGTTCCAGCGCCTCGAGCGCGCCACCGTGGTGCGCTGGGGGATGATGTCATGAGCGCAGCAACGAACGGCCGCCGCTCGCTCGGCCGCGCCGCCCTTTCCCTGACGCTGCTGGCAGGCGCCTACGAGGCCCTGGCGCGCAGCGGGGCTTTCCCTGCGGCCCTGGTGCCGACCCTGCCGGCGATCGGCCTCGCCCTGTGGAGCGGGCTGGCGGACGGCTCGCTCGCCGGCCACGCCGCGAGCACGCTCTACCGCGTGCTCATCGGCATGGGCCTCGCCGTGGTGGTGGGGGTGCCGCTCGGCATCCTGATGGGCCGCCAGCGCGCGGTTGAGGGGTTCGTGCTGCCGCTTGCCAGCGCGCTGATGCCGATCCCCTCGCTCGCCTGGGTACCCGTGTTCCTCCTGTGGTTCGGGCTCGGCAACGGCACCGCCGTGGGCATCGTGTTCTACGCCGCGCTGTTCCCCGTGCTCCTGAACGCGTGGTCGGGGGTGCGCGCCGTGAACCCCCTGTGGCTGCGCGCGGCCGGCGCCATGGGCGCCGATGCGACGGCGCTGTTCCGCAAGGTGATCCTCCCGGGCGCCGCGCCCTTCATCATCACGGGCGTGCGGCAGGCGTTTCTGCGGGCCTGGATCGCGGTGGTGGGGGCGGAGATGCTCGCCGCCTCCGACTGGGGGCTCGGCTGGGTGATCTTCGACGCCAAGGAGTTCCTGCGCGCCGACGTGATGCTGGCCTCGCTGGCGGTGATCGGCCTCATCGGCCTCGCCTTCGAGCGCCTCGTCTTCGGCACGCTGGAGCGCGCCACGGTCCAGCGCTGGGGCATGGTGCGGGAGGTGCAGGGGTAGCGCCGAGAGCGGACGCGTGCGCGGCCATGAGCTTGCCGGCAAGCTCTCGCGCCTGGCGCTCGCTGTACTCCCAGCCGCGCCGGCTGCACTCATCGAGCAGCGCGCGCTCGATCTGCCTCTTCCTCCCCGGTAGCCCATGAGCGTGCAGCCATGCGCCGCCGAAGATGGCAAGATCGGCAACGAATGCGTGCGGGTGTCCTCGCGCGCTGCCGCGCAGTTGCGATGCCGACCCGGCCTGGGCGACCGCCCCCGGCCCGCCTGTGTCGCGGCCGTCCACTGGCTCGACGCAGTCGCTCGCCGAGACCGTCTCGCGCAACTCGGCGGGCCGCGGAACCTTGGCCGAGCGATCGAGGCGCTGCAGCTTCTTTGCAATCCGCTGCATCTGCCCGCCGATCTCGTCGGGCGCGGGCGGGTCCCGGTCGGTCGGCTTGCGCTTGCGGGCCATGCCGCGGTCTATCCTTGCCGCACGGTTGCCGTAAGGATTTCTCGTAAGTCCTCGTCAGTGCCCGATCTCGGCGGGGCATTGTCGCAGGCCGCCGCGACCAGGAAACGAGTCCAGACTCTACCCAAGTGCTCGACTTTTATTTGGTAGCGGAGCCCGGACTTGAACCGGGGACCTACGGATTATGATTCCGCCGCTCTAACCAACTGAGCTACTCCGCCACGCTTCGGGCAACGGGCCGCGGCTGCCGCGTGAACGGCCAGATCCGTGCCGCGCACGCCAAGCCCAGCGCGATATAGAAAGTGCTGTTCCCCGCTGTCAAGCCGCCGTCGCTTCCTGCTTGTGACCGGGTTGCCCGCAGGAAGCGGGACCGCGTGGAGCTTGCGGCGTGCGGTTTGCCTCTCCCCGCCGCCCTCGGCCATCCCCAAGCGGTGCGCCGGCCACGATGCTCCGAGGGCGACGGGGGAGCGTGGGTTGAGATGCAGCCACGGGCACCGACCTCTCGGCGACCTCGAGACCGCAACCACGGCCGGCACGCTCCTCGGGGCGCCGCTCGCGTTTCCGATCATCCTCGCCCCGGTCGCCTATCAGAGGCTCGCCCACCCCGACGGTGAGCTGGCAACCGTGCCCGGCGCGTCGGCGGCGTCGGCGTGGATGACGGTGAGCACGCTCGCCAGCGTGCGCATGGAGGAGATCGCCAAGGCGGCGCAGACCGTGCTCTGGTTCCAGCTCGACATGCAGGAGAGGAGGGAGGCCACGCTGCGCCTCGTGCGGCGTGCCGAGGCCGCCGGCTACCGGGCGCTGATGGTCACCGTGGACGCGGCGGTCAACGGCGTGCGCAACGAGGAGCAGCGCGCAGGGTTCAATCTGGCGCGGCACGTGCGGCCGGCCAATCTCGACGGGTCGCGGGTCCGGGCGAGAGTCCCGTGTTCAAGGGCATGCTCGCCCAAGCGCCAACCTGGGAGGACATCGCCTGGCTCAGAGCCGAGACGCGGCTGCCGCTGCTCCTCAAGGGCATCGTGCACCCACTCGATGCAGAGCGGGCGATTGCCGCCGGCGCCGACGGCATCGTCGTCTCCAACCACGGCGGGCGCACGCTCGACACGCTGCCAGCCAGCATCGCGGCGCTCGAGGTGGTGGCACAACGCGTGCGCGGCCGGGTGCCCCTGCTGGTCGACGGCGGCGTCCGGCGCGGCACCGTTGTGCTGAAATGCCTCGCTCGGTGCAAGTGCGGCGATGGTCGGCCAGCCCATCGTGCATGCGCTGGCGGTGGCGGGCGCCGTGGGCGTCGTGCACCTCATCACGATCGTGCGCGCCGAATTCGAGGCGGCGATGGCGCTGACCGGCTGCGCCTCGCTGGTAGAGGTCGACCGCAGCGTGCTGTGGAGCAGCGTGCGGTCGGGTTGACAGCGCGGGCGGGAAGCCGGCTCAGGCGGCGGGCTCGCCGCCGCCGGCCTTGCGGAAGCGCAGCATGGTGAAGAGGCCCATCGGGCGCAGGCGGTAGCGCTCGATCAGCTCCAGGTCCTCGCACACCATCACCCGCTGCTGGTCGAACACCGGGCGCCAGCCCAGCTTGCCGCCGAACGGCGCCATGCGGCGCTCCACCCAGCCGCGGAACCCCTCCTCGGTGCTGAAATGGTTGACGATCAGCACCTCTCCATCCGGGCGGCACACGCGCGCCAGCTCGCGCATGACCTTCTCGGGCTCCGGCACCACGGTCATGACGAACATGGCGGCGACGGTGTCGAACGAGCCGTCGGGGAATTTCAGGTCGCCGGCGTCCATCTCGTGCAGGCCGGTGACGTTGGTGAGCCCCAACGCCGCGACGCGCTCGCGCGCCTTCCCCAGCATCTCGGGCGAGAGGTCGATGCCGACGATCTCCAGCTCGCGGCGGTAGGCCGGCAGCGACAGGCCGGTGCCGACGCCCACCTCCAGCACGCGCCCGGAGCGCGTGTTGATGATCTCCACGGCGTGCTTGCGCGCCTCGGAGGCGACCCACCCGAAGGTGTTGTCGTAGACGGGGGCCCAGCGCCGGTAGGCGGTCCTGATCGCCCCCTCGTTCATGCGCGCGTCGTCCTGCGCGGCCGAGCGGCCACTGCGCGGCTTCCTTGCCGCCGGCGGCGTCTCGCTGGAACGCATCGGCTCCATGGTCACTGTCTCCTCAATGCTCCATCCTCACCCCGCGGCTGGCGCATCGGCCCCCGCAAATCCCTCGAGCCCGCCCTGGCGGGCCGGCGCCTCGCCTGGGCCGGCGCTCTCGATCCAGCCCCCGCCCAGAACGCGGGCGCGCGGGCCAACGTCGGCATAAAGCACGCACGCCTGGCCCACTGCGACGCCGTATTCCGCCGCGGCCAGGAGCACCCTGGCCTTCGAGCCGTCGGGACAGAGCCTCGCCGCCTGCAGCGGGGCGCTCGAGCGGATGCGCACGGCGACATCCATGCCCGCCTCGGCGAGCGGCTCGTCGCCCAGCCAGTTCACGTCCCTCAGGCCGATCGCGCGGATGCGCAGGCTCTCGCGCGGACCCACCACCACCTGCCTCCGGCCGGGATCGAGGCGCACCACGTAGAGCGGCTCTGCGCCGGCGATCCCAAGTCCGCGGCGCTGGCCGATGGTATAGTGAATGATGCCGTCGTGGCGCCCGAGCACACGCCCGTCCACATGCACGATGTCGCCGGGCTCGGCCGCGCCGGGATGGAGGCGCTCCACCACGCCAGAATAGCGCCCCTCGGGCACGAAACAGATGTCCTGGCTGTCGGACTTGGCCGCGACGGGCAGGTCGAGGTCGCGCGCCAGCGCCCGTACCTCGGCCTTGGCGAGCCCGCCCAGTGGAAACAGCAACTGGGCGAGCTGGGCGCGCGCGGTGGCGAACAGGAAGTAGCTCTGGTCGCGCTCGGCATCGTGCGCCCGGTAGAGCTGCGGGCCGCCCGGGCCCTCGCGCAGCTCGATATAGTGGCCCGTCGCCAGCTTGTCGGCGCCGAGCTCCCCGGCGGTCGCGAGCAGGTCCTGGAACTTGATGCGCTGGTTGCACATGACGCATGGGATTGGCGTCTCGCCCGCGGCGTAGCTCGCGGCGAACGGGCGCATGACAGCCGCCTTGAAGCGCTCCTCGTAGTCGAGCACGTAGTGGGGGATGCCCAGCCGGGCGGCGACCCGGCGCGCGTCGTGAATGTCCTGGCCGGCGCAGCAGCTCCCGCGCCGCCCGGTGGCCTCACCGTGGTCGTAGAGCTGCAGCGTGACGCCGATCACCTCGTGCCCCTGGCGACTGAGAAGGCCAGCCACGACCGAGGAATCGACGCCGCCCGACATGGCAACCACCACGCGCCGGCCGGGCGAGGGCGTGCGCGTGCCGGACGGCTGGTGCAGGCGGGCCATGGCGGCGTTGGCGGCTTCGGGGTGCGCGGGGCGTTACGGCTCGAGGGGTGAATTCAACCAAATATGGCGGGGTGTCTCGGCACAATCAAGGCGGGTGTGGGCGGCGCACAAGGTGCGATGCGGGAGGGGCCCCGCTCCGGAAAAACAGCGGCCCCGAGACGATCCCGTAGCTGATCGTTAACCGTGCTGTCCCAGAATGGCACGATCGACAGCAGGGAAAAGGGCGGCGCGATGCGCCCACGCTCCACGTCACTCGCCGGCGCCTCGGCAAGGGCCCGGACGCCCGGCACCACGCCCGGCACCACGCCCGGCACCACGCCCGACACCGCGCCCGGGGCGGGCGTGCGCATTGCCGAGGCCTTGGTGCGGCGCCTCATCGTGCAGCTTCAACTCAACGCGGCGGAATGCGCGACGGCGCGCACGCAGCTGGCCGCCGACATCGCCCTGCTGCGCCGCCGCGTCCTGGCGGAGCGCCTGCGCATGGCCCGCGCGGTCCTCAACCGCGCCGCGGCCGCCGGCGACGACTGGCTGTGCGAGCCCGACCCGCGCCGCCCGCCACGCCGTTGACCACCCGCCGGCGTCTGGCCGCACAAAGGCCCGGCTGGCGGACAGGGAGGGATTCGAACCCCCGGAGGACTTGCGCCCTCGTCCGCTTTCAAGGCGGATGCATTAAACCACTCTGCCACCTGTCCCGCGCGGGAGTGTCTAGCAAATAGTGCGCCTGCCGCAAGATGCGCGGCTCCCTCTCCCCGCCGCTCTCGGCCCTCCATGCGGGCACGCTCGATGCACCACCGCCAGGCCGGCCTGCACCGGGCCGCTTCGACCAGCTCCGCCCCTCGGGCGAGACGCTCTACCTGTCCGGGCCCGGGGTGCTCGCCGAGCGCCACGCGGGCGTGGGCAGCGGCGAGGTGCGCTGGACCAACGACCTCATCATCGGCGGGCGGCTCGTCGGCGTGCACATCCAGAAGGCCGACGAGAGCACGGCGAGGCGCTACTTCCACACCGACCACCTGGGCTCGATCTCCGTCATCACCAGCGAGGCGGGCGGGACGGTGGAGCGGCTCTGCGTAGCCTGTCCCCTGGTCGGCGCAGCCGAGCCCGGGGAATGCCTGGGGCAAGCGGCGCCATGAGAACGGCGAGCCCGATCCGGCGGGCTCCATCGTCAGCGAGGACGAGCCGCGGCTTCACGGGCCACGAGCAGCTCGACTCCGTCGGCCTGATCCACATGAACGGGCGCGTGGAAGCCTGTCCCCGGGTCGGCGCAGCCGAGCCCGGGGAACCCGCTCTTGGGCCGCTTCGGCTCGCCCGACCCGATGACGGAGAGCCCGTTCTCCACGCAGGGCTGGAACCGCTACAGCTACGTGGGCAACTCTCCCGTCAACTTCACCGACCCCTCCGGCTACTGCTTCATGGGCTGCTTCTGGCAGCCCGCGTTCAAGGCCATCGGCAACTTCTTCGAGAGGAACTGGGTCGCGATCCTGCAGGTCGCAGCAACCGCAATGTGCGGGGGCAATCCGGCCTGTGCCGGTGTGGTCGCCTTCGCTGTCACTGGCGTTACCAGCGGCGACCTCGGCATGGCGTTCAGGGCCGGCGTTACGGCCTTCATCACCGCCACGGCCTTCCAGATTGTCGGGCAAATGCTGGGAGGCAACACTTCGAACTCGGGCCCTACAGGAGCGCCCATTGATGATGCGCGGGCCGCCTTCTATGCCCAGTATGGACCGCCGATGTACCAAACCCAGTTGCCGGGCATATACGTCCAGGGGGCACCCCTCTCACCAAACATACCTATGCCGTTAGCTCAGGTTGCCGAAACCAGCGGCAGCGCCGCGTGTCGTCGATCAGTGATCGCATGGTCAGCGGCTGGCGCGCGACGAGCTGCTCGATGACGCGCGCCGCGATCCGCCCGACGCCGTTGGTCTTGCGCCGGTTGTGGCGGAAGGCGAACTCGTCGAGGTAGGCCTGCAGGTGCTTGGGCGCCACCGCGCCCGCATGCGTGCCGAGCAGCCAGCGCTTCAGCAGCGAGATGGTCCAGTGGCAGACCTGCAGGGCGTCGCTCTCGCGCCGCTCGGCCTTGGTCTGCACGACCCTCTCGTAGGGCCGCTCGCCCAGGCTGTCGCCGTCGTAGCTGGCGAGCCCGTCCGTCACCACGCGCGCGTCGGGCGCGACCTGGCCGTCGGCGAAGCGCTTGAGCGTGGCCTTATCGTTGGTCTCGGCGTGGGCGAGGCGCACGCGGCCGTCCGCCTCCGCCGCCACCAGCACCAGCTCCTTGTGCGGGCCGCCTTTTCCCCCCACCAGCGCCTCGTCCATCTGCACGAAAGGGCCGAGCGGCTCCCGCTCCGGCCGCACCAGCGCCGCCCGCAGCTTGTGCAGCCAGCTCCACGCCGTCTTGTAGGAGCCGAACCCCATGATGCGCATCAGGTCCATGGCCGAGATGCCCGTGCGCCGCGTCGAGATCTCGAACACGGCGCGGAACCACATCTTCAGGGGCTTGCGCGTCTTCTCCAGCAGCGTGCCCGCGGTCAGGCTCGTCTGGTGGTCGCAGTCGCGGCACTCGAACGTCGTGCCGTCGCGGATCGGCCACACGTACGTCGAGCCGCAGCGCGCGCACGCCGGCTTGCCGCCCCAGCGCGCCTCGATCCAGTACGCCCGGCAGTCCTCCTCGGTCGCAAACCGCTTCTCGAACTCCGTCGCCGTCTTGGGAAAATCACGCCACAGATCGTCCGGGGTGCGCTGCGTCATGGCCCAACTCCTTGCTGGACCTCATGTTACGCACGATTTCGGCGGAACTAAGGGGAGAGGTACGCTCACCAAACGTAAGGATAGGCGGCAACTGTTTGAATTGCCTCGCGGCCACACCTCCGGCTCCACCTCCGAGCGCAGGAGAACTGTTGAAGGCCTTCTTCTACACGATCCCGGGAACTCACTATGCCATGTTGGCGCAGCAGGAGTTTCGGGCCGGCAACTATCTCCGTTCAACTACGTACTGGGGGGCGTCCGTTTTTGACGCCGCTACCTTGGGGGTTGCCGCAAGGCTCCGGCCAATTAACTTGCCGTCGTGGCGCCGCGTTGATATCGATATGGAACACATATTGCCCCGTCATACGGTAGCTGGTCAGTACGCCGCAGGTAGGTCGACTTTTCCGGAGGTAATGAGTGAGGAGGGAATTGAAGGAGCCATCCGGGAGGCGTACCGAAACAGCGAGAGAATTGGTGGTGCGGGCGATCGCATTCTTTTGCGAGGAGTGTCAGACAGGCTCACTATCGAAATGTGGTGGAATCGCGCTACGAGAACGATAGAGACGGCTTACCCGGTTGGGCGTCCATGACCCGTGCAAGAATTGACCTGTCGGATGAAGATTTGGGGCGCTCCAGAGCTGGCGTTGTGCACGGACCAATGCACGTGTTCTTAGACGACACAAGCTTCCCGCATCCGGAGTGGAGCGACTTTGTCGTGGTCGTCCTTGCTTGGTGGTGTCGTGCATTGTCTCGCCTTATCGACGGTGAGCACGGACCGATCGACGTGCGCTTCATGGAAGGTCCATACTTGGTAGCACTGGGCCCCGTCGAAGGCGAATCTCTACACATGGAACTCGTCGAAACTGGCTTGAAGCGCCACGTCTGCCAGAAGGCAGACGTTGAGATCGTTCCCTTGGTTAGAAGCATTCTTTCAGCGGCCGATCGACTATTGGTTCAATGCAAGACGCGAGGCTGGTGGTCCCACGATGAAGACGAACTCGCCGCAGCGAGGCGCGATTTGGGGCTAAAGAGTCCAGGCACGATGCTCAGCTAACTTCCCGGCGCAAAATTGACGGATCAGATCGGTGCGAGAGAGTAGCATGGAGCGGCTAAAACTGCAGTGTTGAGCTGATTTATGTGGCGCCTGATCGCCTGCGTCGAGCGGACATGTTTCGTCTTGTGGGTTGATACGTGCAACGGGACGGCGCCGTAGCGGAGCGGCTGTCGCTCGACGCCT